>CAVTUP010000022.1:0-207553 GCA_963737915.1 uncultured Acidobacteriaceae bacterium
CATACGCCGCGAGTACTCGGCAAGCGACTGAATCACCATCTCCGGTGTAATGCCTGGATAACCACCAACTCTTCCTTCCTCAACGTTGGCGCAGCGCGTCTTGGAAGTCAGGCGAAGAATTGGCATAGGAAGAGTAGTCCACCATCCACATCGTTGGATTCTCCGAATGCCCTTTCTGACTATTTGATTCTTGGTATCAATGGAGGCGATCTATTGAACGAAAAGACACCCTTCCGGCATGTATCGCTGGATAAGGATTCCGTGACTCTCATGCCGAAAGGAAAGCCATTTCGATTGCGGAACAGTGGTTCAGTCACGGTCGAGTTTCGGGTGATTGAAATTCGACAGTCAGAGCAAACGCTCCGAAATGATTAGCGCCGTGAAATTCTGATTAGCTGGGAAGAAATTCTGAACGAATTCTGGGGGGATTACCGCCAACTCGGAATGTATGGTCCGCCGCCGTTTTGCAAGCGAAAGATGAAGATGACAGAATTGGTCTGCGCGAATGTATTCGGCCTTTGTCGGAGTAGCGATCTCCTGGCCTGAATGGAATGCGCTGCGCCCTCGTCCTTTTTAGTAACGCTGCCTTTTAAGGCATTTTCCGAGTACAGGTTCTCGAGAGCGCCGGGATCGACCGTTGTGCCATCTCATGTTTCGCCAGCAAACCTGGCAGGAATCTCAAAACTCAGATCAGCCGCCGTTGGACTGCAGATGTGGGAATCGCTTGAGCGATTTCCAAGCCTGGCGCTTGTGCCAGGCGTCATGTGCAGGCCATCAGGCTGCGATTACTTGTGGTACTGTTGGCGGGCGATAAGCCTCTCCTTTGGCAAGCAGTACCCAGGCCATGCGCGCCATCTTGTTAGCTAGCGCCACTGTTGCCACCTGAGGGCGCTTGCGTGCGGTGAGATTGACCAGCCACGTACTCAAGCCGGAAGATTGCTTGGTTTTCTGCAGCAGCACAGTGTGCGCTCCCTGCACGAAGAGCTTGCGCAGGTATTTGTTTCCTCGTCTGCTGGTGCCGGTCAGCTTTTGCTTGCCTCCGGTGGAGTGCTCGCCAGGCACCACTCCCAGCCAGGCAGAAAATCCGCGCCCCTTCTTGAAAGCTGCACCGTTGCCGATGGCTGCCACTGTGGCCGTGGCTGTGATCGGTCCGATTCCGGGGATCGCGACCAGGCGCCTGCACTGTTCAAGTTCGCCACAGATGCGCGCGATCAGCTTGTCGGTTTCCTCGATCTGCCCGTGCAGGTACTGCATCTCCATCCGCAGCTGGGTCAGAAGTACGCGCAATGCGCCTGACAGCTTGTTGTCCGCGTCCTCCAGGATACTGGGCAGAGACTCCTCAATATAATGGCGTCCCTTGCGGATGGTGATACCGCGCTCCAGCAGCATCCCGCGCATCTGGTTGATCACCGCGGTGCGGCGCACAACCCACCGCTCACGCACGCGGTGCAGCGACTGCAGGTCGAGCTGATCGTCGGTCTTGATCGGCACAAAACGCATCGTCGGGCGGGTTACTGCCTCGGCACACGCTTCGGCATCAATGTAATCGTTCTTGTTCGTCTTTACGTATGGCTTCACATACTGCGCCGGCATCAGGCGCACATCATGGCCTTGTTCCCGCAATGCACGGCCGAGAAAATGAGATCCTCCGCAGGCCTCCATGCCGATCAGGCACTGAGGAAGGTTCGCGGTAAAGCGCAGCAGCTGAGTCCGCGAGCCCTTCCTGCGAACCACAACTTCGCCACGTGCGTTGACGGCTACAAAGTGAAACACTGTCTTCCCTAAATCGACACCAATCGTGCGAATCTCCATGGAACACCTCCTGTGCTTACCTCTACACCTTCGGGAAGGTAGGCGGCGGACCATGCCAGTAGTAATCGCTCAGACGCTAGTTGCTGGGGGCCCCGGAAGGACGCCCAACTGGCGCATTACTCGCCATGATTGTCGGCAAGCCCCCAGTGCTCGGTGATCTGGCCACCGGCGATGCGACAGATATCGAACACTTCGATCTTGGTCGCTCGGCCCGTCGGCGGAATTCCGAACCACTCGCCACGCTGGGTGCCGGTTGCGACAACCCGGGCCCAGACCTTGTCCGCCTCGGACGCCATGTCTGCCACTTCGAATGCAACATCCGAGGAACGCCTTATGCAGATTTGCCACGAATTGCTGTCAGACCGTCCTTCCCCGGCGGGATTACCAGGCGTCTCCTCGTGCTCGATCGAACGCATCGGCTAATACCGCGTCAAGGGCATGCTGATCGTTTGCGTTAAACGCATCGTAGAGCCTGCACATCACGATTTTCAGGTCGTTGTCGGCCAAAGCAATCCTCCATCTGGCAATCCGTTCGGTCGGACTGCAACGTGAACCTAAGTCGCGCAAATGCTAACACCGAGCTGACTCTCGTGTCGCCTAACAGAGTATTCGGTCGAAAATGCCGGCAATCAGATCCGCTCTAGCGATTACTACTGGCATGGTCCGCCGCCTACCTTCCCGAAGGTGTAGAGGTAAGCACAGGAGGTGTTCCATGGAGATTCGCACGATTGGTGTCGATTTAGGGAAGACAGTGTTTCACTTTGTAGCCGTCAACGCACGTGGCGAAGTTGTGGTTCGCAGGAAGGGCTCGCGGACTCAGCTGCTGCGCTTTACCGCGAACCTTCCTCAGTGCCTGATCGGCATGGAGGCCTGCGGAGGATCTCATTTTCTCGGCCGTGCATTGCGGGAACAAGGCCATGATGTGCGCCTGATGCCGGCGCAGTATGTGAAGCCATACGTAAAGACGAACAAGAACGATTACATTGATGCCGAAGCGTGCGCCGAGGCCGTAACCCGCCCGACGATGCGTTTTGTGCCGATCAAGACCGACGATCAGCTCGACCTGCAGTCGCTGCACCGCGTGCGTGAGCGGTGGGTTGTGCGCCGCACCGCGGTGATCAACCAGATGCGCGGGATGCTGCTGGAGCGCGGTATCACCATCCGCAAGGGACGCCATTATATTGAGGAGTCTCTGCCCAGTATCCTGGAGGACGCGGACAACAAGCTGTCAGGCGCATTGCGCGTACTTCTGACCCAGCTGCGGATGGAGATGCAGTACCTGCACGGGCAGATCGAGGAAACCGACAAGCTGATCGCGCGCATCTGTGGCGAACTTGAACAGTGCAGGCGCCTGGTCGCGATCCCCGGAATCGGACCGATCACAGCCACGGCCACAGTGGCAGCCATCGGCAACGGTGCAGCTTTCAAGAAGGGGCGCGGATTTTCTGCCTGGCTGGGAGTGGTGCCTGGCGAGCACTCCACCGGAGGCAAGCAAAAGCTGACCGGCACCAGCAGACGAGGAAACAAATACCTGCGCAAGCTCTTCGTGCAGGGAGCGCACACTGTGCTGCTGCAGAAAACCAAGCAATCTTCCGGCTTGAGTACGTGGCTGGTCAATCTCACCGCACGCAAGCGCCCGCAGGTGGCAACAGTGGCGCTAGCTAACAAGATGGCGCGCATGGCCTGGGTACTGCTTGCCAAAGGAGAGGCTTATCGCCCGCCAACAGCACCACAAGTAATCGCAGCCTGATGGCCTGCACATGACGCCTGGCACAAGCGCCAGGCTTGGAAATCGCTCAAGCGATTCCCACATCTGCAGTCCAACGGCGACTAATCTGAGTTTTGAGATTCCTGCCAGGTTTGCTGGCGAAACATGAGATGGCACAACGGTCGATCCCGGCGCTCTCGAGAACCTGTACTCGGAAAATGCCTTAAAAGGCAGCGTTACTAAAAAGGACGAGGGCGCAGCGCATTCCATTCAGGCCAGGAGATCGCTACTCCGACAAAGGCCGAATACATTCGCGCAGACCAATTCTGTCATCTTCATCTTTCGCTTGCAAAACGGCGGCGGACCATACATTCCGAGTTGGCCGCCATCCGGGAACAATGCGCGAACAGTCACCGTAGGCCGTTAAGAATGGACGTCGGCAGCCTCTTCAGATACATTCGCGAGCGCCTCGTCGACGGAGAGATACATGACTTCGGTCACATGTCAGTGAGTCAGCTCTCTGGCAAAATATAAAGAACACCCTTCATGAGTTTCGGCAGGATCCGCCCAGATCTCGCACGGCTGAGCAGTCCCCCGATTTCGCATCGGATGAACTTCTTTGTCTTGGGGATTCCATGTCGCGAAGCACTTTTCTGCGTGAGAACGCTATAGCCCTGTTTTTTATCTATTTCAAACGTAGTTCAACACAAAGGGCATTTGCCATGTTGCTGCTCGCCTTCATTGCGACATGGCTGCGGCCATCAGCGATCGCGCAGTCGGTTACACCTCTGGATGCACAGATCAAGCAGGAAGTCGATGCGCAGTTGGCCACCAGAGGTCTGACCAAGACCGATTTTGAGCAGGCAGGGCAGGAGAAAGGGAACGCAACCGGCTCTACATCACACTTCAACATCCAAGCGCAATCCGCCTGCGAAACCGAGATGTTGCATAAAACCGACGCGCGCGAGGTCTTCTCGGGCAAGACCTACAACGTGTTGACCGAGTTAGCGTCGGCGTATGGTCGGGCAGCAATTCCTCACATCTATATCTTTCCCGGAAGTTGGAACATGATCTATATCGCTGGCAGCACTACTGTAGACGGGCGAGGCAAAATCCTGGTTGGCCAGCAGGCGACCGAGTTGTTTAATGTCATTGCGCTCAGAGGCTTTCTGGGACACGAGATGGCGCACTTGGTTAGCGACAACGCGGCGCACGGTTGCAATGATTACATCATTCGCGATCCAGGGATGGAAGCCGATGCCGATGCGTTAGCGGCGCGAACGCTTGGAACGCAACCCGTCAAGGCGTTTTTGGAGACGGTACTTGCATTCCCAGAAGGCCAGAACTCAGACGCAAAAAGCCGACTCGAATTGCTGCGCTTCAAACGTTCTGAGTGACCGCCCAACCTGGACTTAGGCAGCGGACCATGCCACCCCCTGTCGTGCAGCAAGATTTGCAAAGGACTGTCGGCAGTAAGTCTAGACGCTTTCGACGATATCGTGCCCAATACTAGAATCGCTGGGCGTATTACCGCCCACCCGGAAGTAATCCAAAATTGGGTTATGTCTGGGTTGCCCAAACCAACTCGAATTCCAAAGCCGCTGGAATGCTGACATGATCGTGACCTGCCCCCCACAAGTCGCGCGTAACCGAATATGAAATCGTATCGACTCATTCAGTTGCTCCCTGAGCGCCTTGCTGTCGGCGATGAGTGGCCTTCAACCTAAGAAATATTGACGAAGGTGGTTAAGGATCCGACAATCAATGCGAAAAGCACAGCGACAAGGCCCCTCGCAGGTGTTGCGTGCTCAGCAAGCGACCCTCGCTCATCTGCGTAAACACCGTCGGCGCTCTGAGGTCCTGCATGCTCTGGTTCTATGAATCCTTCTTTCCCGTGGTCTGGATTGCCTTTCTTCTCTACTGGCAGATCAAAGCCGTCAATACCAAAACCACCCAGCGCCTCGAGCCGGCTGCCTCCCGCATCCTTCGCGTCTTCATTTTCCTGATCGCGGTCACCCTCCTCTCGACAACTCGCATCCCGCTGCCCTGGCTTTACCTGCAGCTCTGGCCGGTTGGCTTATTGCCCTTCTGGTTGGGAGCTGCCGTTACCATCGCCGGACTTCTGTTCGCTGTCTGGGCGCGCGAGCACCTCGGCAGCAACTGGAGCCGCTCCGTGACCATTAAGCAGGGCCACGAACTGATCACCACCGGTCCCTATGCCATCGTCCGTCACCCCATCTACACCGGTATTCTCACCGGTTTCCTTGGCATGGCGATTGCCATCTCCCAAGTGCGCGGGTTCATCGTTTTCGTTCTCATCTTCCTCGCGTTCTGGATCAAGCTCCGCATGGAGGAGCAGTGGATGCGTTCCCAGTTCGGCGCGGCGTATGCCGCATATGCTCGTCAGACCGCTGCCCTCGTGCCCTACCTCCTCTGATCGCTTGACCGCTTGGCCGCTCGATTCGCTTGATCTCTGCGTGAGGTTCTCAGCCCATTAAGAGCGAGGTGAACCAACCTGAGGAGTTGAATCTCGAGATCAATTCTCGGTTCCGCTCCGTGACCCACGCCTTGCCTTGCATAGGCACGTAAGGATTGTCATCATGGATGCATGCTAACTGTCTTCGAGGCGGCGGGTGGCATCGACGGCCTGCGCCGTCTTGCCAACGCCTGGCACAGTCGGGTGATGGCCGACGACGTCGTCGCCCACGCGTTCAGCCACGGCTTCCATCCCCAGCACGTCGAGCGACTCGCCGCTTATTGGGCTGAGGCACTCGGCGGCCCGACCACGTATTCCGATTCCTATGGTGACGAGACCACCGTAGTCAGGATGCACAGCGGGAACGGAGAGCATGATGAAATGGATCGCCGTGCGATTGCCTGCTTCGACCAGGCTCTGGCCGATGTCGGACTAGCCAGCGACGGTAAGTTGCGACAAGTGCTGCACGACTACTTTGCCTGGGCGACCACGACAACGATGTCTCGCTACCACCAGTCTGCCGATGACGTGCCGAATGGCCTAAGCATTCCACGCTGGTCGTGGGACGGACTTCAGGAGTAAGCGCTGCCGGACTCGCCGGACAGCGGTTACTTCCTGTTTGCGCACGATAGTCCTGAAATCCGAGTTGTACTCTCGTATCAGATCCTTGATCCTCTAGCCTGCGGGATAACTTTATGACAACCGTTCGAATCTCCGAAGGAGTCGTACATGACCTTCCGGCTGATCTCCGAAAGGCGCTCGCGTCCGACGCGAAGGCACTGGCGGCCTGGGAAGACATAACGCCGCTCGCGCGCAACGAGTGGATCTGCTGGACCATCTCCGTCAAGAAAGATGAGACAAGGCGGGAGCATGTCGAAAGGGTGTGCTCGGAGCTCAAAGAAGGCATACGGCGGCCGTGCTGCTGGCCGGGCTGTCCACATCGATGAGCATTCTGTGGTGTGATTCGCGCCCCGAGCGGTCGCGCACGACAACTCGTGCGATCAGCCATTGATGAGAACGGAGGCCTCGAAACATGAAGCCTGATGAACCCAGCCGCACAGCGCTGATGATCGCCCGACAACGAGCTGCTCATCAGGTGCTCGATCATGGCTCAATACTCTATGACCCATTTGCCATGAAGATTCTGCGTGAAGACGAGAAGGACGTGCTTCAATTTGCAAACCAACATCCCTTGGCCAGCATTGGACGCCTGATCACCACCGCGCGAAGCCGGATTGCGGAAGATGCTTTGTCAAGAGCTGTCGAAAGAGGGGTTCGGCAGATCGTCATCCTTGGCGCCGGACTCGACACGTTCGCCCTGCGGAATCCCCATGACGAACTAAAGATTTATGAGGTCGACCACCCCGCGACGCAGGAATGGAAACTCGATCGCCTGGCTGAAGCTCAAATCGCACTTCCGCCATGGCTTATTTTCGTGCCAGTCGATTTCGAGCAGGACGATGTGGCAGAGAAGCTCGTCGCCGCAGGCTTTCAGCAGAACTCGCCCGCGTTTTTCACTTGGCTCGGGGTTGTCCCATATCTGACACAAGGCGCTATCGCCCGCACTCTGGACTACATGTCGTCAGTTCCGAACGCGGAGGTGGTGTTCGACTACATGGAACCTCCCGAGGCATTCTCAGAAGAGCTAAGGCAAATGGAAAAGGCGCGCGTCGAACAGCTTGAGAAAATTGGCGAGCGTTCGGCCAGCCGTTTCGAGCCGGCAGGCATTGCAGCAATTCTTCGCTCGCACGGATTTTGTGCCATCGAAGACATCAGTTTCCAGGAGATCGCGTCCAGGTTCGGCCGCGCCGTTCAAGGACTCGCGCCCGGACACGCTGGCGTTCATGTTGTCCACGCTACACGCTAATTGAACGCGTCATCTATTGATATTCAGATACAGAGCCCGTCCACACCGACATCTCCGGTTTATGTACCGGCCGGTGCAGCCCCACACCACGTCCAGATTGCAATCTGGCTTGCAGAGCATGAGAGCAGCTCGAAAAGACGATACGAGATGCGCAACGATATACTCTCGGGATGCGTTCATTTCTGGTTGCTGTCACTGGCCTCATGCTGTTGGGGGCCCAGGGGCCTGGTATACCTACCATCGCGTTTAACCGCGTAGAAGTTGGCCAGCCTCAGATTTTCGTTGCTGCATCCGACGGAAGCGACGAACATCCGCTGCTCCCTAAACCTGATCGTGACTATGACGCCATCTGGTCGCCGGATGGCAAATCGATCGTGTTCACTTCCGAGCGAAATGGATCGGCAGATCTTTTCCGGGTGAATCCCGATGGCAGCGGACTCAAGGCATTGACAACAGATCCGGCGTACGATGATCAGGCTGCATTCTCCCCCGATGGTCAGACGCTGGTCTTCGTCAGCACGCGCGAGGGAGGGACCGCAAATCTTTGGATCATGAATCTGACGTCGCTCCGCGCGGAGCGCCTCACCGCGGGGGCGGGCGGAGATTATCGACCGTCATGGTCTCCGGACGGGAAATGGATTGCGTTCTCGTCAGGAAGCGGGAAACCAATGCCGTTCAGCGAGGGCCGGTGGGAGCGCCTTCAACTGGCTGATCTTTATATCGTGCACCCTGACGGCTCTGGTCTGAAAAAGATCCCCGTGAATCAGGATTTCTGTGGAAGTCCGAAGTGGATGACAGACAGCCGTCACGTCGTGGCGTATTGCATGACTGCTCAACAAACGCTTGCCAACCGGATCGCAAATCCTGGCCCCGGCAACGACACCCGCCTGATATCAGTTGACACAATGACAGGCGCTTCCACCGAATTGCAGGCTGCCGGTGTGAAGATCAATCCGTCTCCTCTGGGCCAGAACGAGATGGGCTACATACGCAAGGACACGCCGGATGCCGGCATTTACTATCTGAGTGGCCGGCGGGGTCCCCGAGGTCCCATCCGAACAGCGTCGTGGTCGCCCGACGGGAAACTCGTCGTCTTTCACAAACGTGTTCCCGGAGCGCCAATGCCCCTGCGGAACGCCTTCAGCACGAATTCGAACTACGAGCTGCAAATCGCGAGCGGCGGCAGCCTTCCGTCGTTCAATCCGTCGGGCACCCAGGTCGTAACGACCGGTTTCCCGAATGGCCGTGCAAGCCTCTCTGCTATCACCGTGACTACGTTGGCAACGGGCGTCTCACAAATCGTTTACCGTGACAAAACCAGCAATGCGCTGGCGGGCTCATGGTCCCCCGACGGCCGCAGGATCATCTTCGGCATTGGTGGGTTTGCGGCATTTTTTGATGGCTTCCATTCTGAGTTTTTGACACCGGGCGCTCACATCGAGGGTGGCGCCAGGGTGGCGCTCGTCAATGCCGATGGAACCGGATTTCAGGAACTCACGGGCGGTGCGGGTAATAATGCATTCCCCTCATTTTCGCCCGATGGAAAACGCTTCGTCTATCGAACGTTCAACCGCGAAGGTAACGGACTACGCATCATGGATCTGGAAACCAGGGCCGTTACAAACCTCACCGGCGGATTTGACAATTTTCCGCTGTGGTCTCCACGCGGCGACCTCATCATGTTTGCACGCCTGTCCGGGGGAACATATGACGTTTACACAATCAGCCCCGATGGCAGCTCTCTGAAGCGTCTGACGAACGGGAGTGGCAATGACGCCCACATGGCTTGGTCGCCTGATGGCGAGTACATTGCGTTCGCAAGTTCAAGGATGGGCTTTAAGGATGAAGCAGCCTACACAGACGCGCCTCAACCATACGGTGAGATTTTCGTGATGCGCTTTGACGGCACCGGCGTCGAACAACTCACGGACAACCAATGGGAGGACGGTGCACCGGGGTGGCGGGGAGTTCCAGTGCGCCAGATCGCAAGTGGGTCGCCGATAGCGCGGTAGGCACACGTCTGATGCGTGACGGACCAGAGCGTGGTGCGGCGAAGTTCCGCGCAGACATGAAGTAGTCGCGATCCCGAAGCTGACCTGATACCTCCCCTAAACTCGCTTTCCGGAAGCGAATCCAAACGGTTCACAACGCGCGCCAAATCGCCAATGCACTCATCGAACACTAAGGCGATGAGAACTGACTCGATTCGCGCGTTCCGGCCGAAACACCGCCTACCGTTCCCTTACTGCATCTTGGGACAGCCCGCCTTGGCAAGAATTGGCATAGGGAAGCGCAGGCCACCACACACTCGCAACTGAACTAAACTGTATGGCCCACGCCACATTGGCACCCGCGTTACAATCGCGGCACATGCGAAATCGCAACGAACTGCGTCTTGAGATGTGCTCCGTTGCAGTGTGACAAGGTCGGTGAACTTATGGCGAATAACCTCTTGATGCTTATCAAACTGGATACCGACACCATGGCCTTCACGAGCCTTCTCGTCAGTATCGTTGCTGCACTAGCTGCCATCTTTGCTGCTTTTTACGCGAACATTGCTGCCTTCTACGCTAAAAAGGCAGCAACCAAGCGCGACCTGACACGGGTGGAGCAGAACACGCAGCACGTTGAGCATTTCAGCAACAAGATTTTGAGCATCGATACCCAAGTTCAACCGCATCCGCAGCCTCAACGGGAGGCCTCACAGGCTCAACCTCAGCAGGAAGCCCCACAACTTCAGGTTCAGCGGGAGACCTCACAGGCTCAACCTCAGCAGGAAGCCCCACAACTTCAGGTTCAGCGGGAGACCTCACAGGCTCAACCTCAGCAGGAAGCCCCACAGCTTCAGGTTCAGCGGGAGGCCTCACAGGCTCAACCTCAGCAGGAAGCCCCACAACTTCAGGTTCAGCGCATATCCATCTCTGTTGAGGGTGAAGCTATGGGAGAAGTTCCGCTCGAATTGTGCCTAACCCTGCAAGACTCATCAATTCGTGTCAGCCGTGTCGAGACGCTTAACGAAGTCGGGAAAACCCTTAGCTCATCGCCTAGCAAGGCAACTGACAATGCCCTTGTATTCAAATCCATTCTTACGCCAAAGAAGGTGAGGCAGTGGTGGAGTGCGGGAGAGTCAACTAGTGAAGGAGGAGGCGGAAGTGTTCTTAGGGTCTACCTGCTGGTCGATGAAAGCAGGAGAGAGGTCTACCGTGACATCCCGGTTTCAATCGTGGAGGAGTTGAGGAGTATCGGCATAGCCTCCTTGGTCGTTTGGACTATCAAGGGGAGCATCTAGCCAATCTGACCGAGTGACCGCCTACCCCCTTCCCTTACTCAATTTTCTTGGCAGACCGCCCTGATATTCAGCCGAAGAATTGGCATAGGGAAGAGTAGTCCACAATTCGCTCCGAACCCGCCTAGAGCAATGCGCCTTGATCAGGGATGCGGCGAAAATTCCACATGAATTTGCTCCACGGTCTTTCCAGCATCGAGTCTCCGGAGGACTGTAGACACGCCTAGATTTCGCTGGTTACGGTGTTCTAGATATCTCTGGAAGAACAAGGTGATGGACGGAACGAAAACGTTCAAGTCACGGCCTGAGAATGGCGCGTGCTCCGCGCAGTGAGCATTGGCGTCGAGGAGCTTTTGGCCATTTGCTGGCGGCAGCGTGGCCTCAAGTGCAGTCTCACATCCATGTCGAAAACCTTCGTTGATTCCTTCAACGTAGGCGCTTACATATTGCTCTTTCTCGAATTCATTCCATCTCAGCCAATCGTCGCCGTTCGGGAAGAGCGTCGCCGACTGCTGGCGGGTGCATGCGACCAGCAACAAAACTGCCATCAAGGAAGTAGCTTTGAATAATGTGAAGGTTCGACGCTCAACGCGCTGCATAATCAGTTGGCACCAGCCCAGCCCTTCCTATCTCGTTCCGCTACCATGCTAATTCGTGCTTCTTCGGGTACGACACATCAATTCAAATTGGCCCGATTCTGATGTCGTTGGTGAATCACCCCTACTCTTCCCTAACCCCGGCTCAGGCGTCAGGTGCTCAGGAATTTCCAGCCTGCTTCGCCATGAATAGCTGCGTCTAAGTCAGCAACCCCTTGACCCGCCCCTCAAGTGCTGCCTGCGCCTGCTTTGCGGGAAACAGTCTTTCCAGCCACCCCAGATCTGCATCCACCGTTACGTCCTTATCCGTCACATCGACGAACCCCTTAATCGGCGCGCTGACGATCCCCACCTTCGCGTCGAAAGAAAAATCCATTCTGCTCCCCGTCCACTTCCTCGATTCATTCACGATCTGTATCGGAACAGTTCCGAAGCCTTTAAATAGATCGTCAAATGAGCGATCGACAGACCGGACAATTTCCTCTTTCCGACTGTTATGCGATACAGTGACGCGCATACTTCTCCATTCAGTCGCTCCCGCTTCTCCTACTCGGCGAACTACCTCGGACGGAGTTGCTGGAGCAGATGGCGACAGACGCCTCTGACGCCGCGATGAGATCAATTCTTTGATGCGGAATAAGCCGCAACTGCCACTGCCCGAGACGTCTTCGAGCATTACTGCCTACCCTTCTCTTACTCGGTGGTAATGACGAGTGGCCTACCAACGCCAATCCGCCGCCAAAGACGGTGCGTCACAGAGATGGTTATCTCATGTGGAACATGGAATACATCACGAGGTAGAAGACGATCAAGTAGGCTTTAGTGAGATTGGCGACAACATTGGACGGCACAGTCCGGCCCGGTCGAGCGCACGGTATCAACTCGTGCCGTCTCACGTCACCTGCGCGTGTTTGGGGCGGTGGAATCGACGCCACACCTCAAAGGAAAGATAAAAGATCGTGTTTGCCGGCACCATGATGGACAGGTATACGAGCGGCATCATGTAGACGCCGGTTCCCGAAAAGCAATATCGAGCGATATACAACACGATGACGATGTTGCGCATGCTTGTGGATGTTGCCAGCACGCGCCGGGTGTCGGCATCTTTACCGATCATCCAGCCGATCAGCATGGACGAGAGGAACAAGAGGGCAAGAGACAGGATGGTTCCGTGCCCGGCAATGGCGAGAAGGGCCTCCCTGCGAGTTACGCGCGTCTCCCACATCGCATAGCTGAAAGCAACGGTGGCGACGATCACGAGCGGCAACACCAGCTTCGGCGCAATCCCTGGCGCGCGCCGGCCAACCCACAGTCCCGCACACAGCGGCAATGCAATGTACGCGAATATCACGCTGAGCAGCGACAGAAGCGGGCGCTGATTGTCCCTTGCCGCCTGCGGAAATATCTCAACCGCCAGAGGCGTCATCACAATGCTGACCAGCGCCAGAACAGCCGTCATCCCGGCGGCAAAGGCCAATCGAGTCTGGACTTTGCTCGTGAATTGCATCGCGATCGGCGTTCCCGGAATCGCTGCCAGCAGCAACAGGCCGATCATCGCGTCGTGTGGGAGCGGAAAGATGGAAACCAGCAGGAGGCCAATCGCAGGAATCAGGATGCAGTTGGCCACGAGAGTGCGAATCAGGATGTTCCGGTCGCGCATCACGTCGAGCAAATCACTGCCCCTGACGCGCAACCCGATCGAAAACATGACCAGGACGACGAAAACGTTGAACAATATTAAGGGTGGGATGTGCATGCTTCCCCTCATCGGCATCATTATCGATGATTGGGGCCGGGATTGGGCGCTGCTGGCTATTGACGCCGTGTCAGGCAAGCGGTTCGTCAGCAGCGCGTAGCTGCACCAATTGGGGAGCAGGTGTCATGAACGAGGAAGAGCCGCATTCAAGGCAGACCAGAAGTCTCGGAAATACAAAGACCCCGACCGTATCCGAATTCCTGAAGCAGCCGGGAAAGTGAATGTTCACCTCGGCAGGAAACTCCGTTTGGTTGCTTGATGTACAAAATGTGCACGCGATGACGATCCTCCAAGGTCTGTGGGCATGGGGATTTCGACCTCACGCGGAGATTACTGAATGCAGTGAACCATTGGTATCC
Source organism: uncultured Acidobacteriaceae bacterium (assembly GCA_963737915.1). GTDB lineage: Bacteria > Acidobacteriota > Terriglobia > Terriglobales > Acidobacteriaceae > Telmatobacter. Next base: position 13,861 of record CAVTUP010000022.1, read on the forward strand.
ACTCAAAGGAGGACGGGCACCTCAATCAAAAGAGGTAGGAAAGATTCTTCAGATTGCAGCCACGAGCACGCGGATGGAATCTGATGTCATAACGCGCTCTCGCGGAGGCAAATGAGGTTCCGGGTGGATAACCGCCAACCCGGAAGTTGCTCCAAAATGGGGTTCCTTCCGAATTACCCACAATTCGACCGGAACTCTATTCGAGTACTTTACCGATATTGTGTTGCACGTTCCAAATGCGGCCTTTAGACTGCGCAACATGTCAACATTTCTGCTGGTTCATGGTGCCTGGCACGGCGGTTGGTGCTGGGAGAAGACTGCATCTCTGCTCGTAGCCAAAGGACATAAAGTGATTGCGCCCGATCTGCCAGGCCATGGGGACGACAATACTTCAACGGCGACAGTGACACTGGAAAGCTACGCGGACCGAATTTGTACCCTTGCCAGTGCGCAGAAGGAAGCGGTCGTTTTGGCCGGTCACAGCATGGGCGGGGTCGTTATTACCCAGGCTGCAGAGGAGTGTCCAGAGCATGTCGCCGCTCTTGTCTATATTTGTGCCTTTTTGCCGCGCAATGGAGAGAGCCTGATGACATGGGCCATGCAGGATCGCGAAAGCATGGTGAATCCGAAGACAACGGAGCCTCGCTCAGAAGGTGTAGTAGCCTTCAGGCGAGAGCACGCCCGGGAAGCGTTCTATCTGCAATGCAGCGACGAAGAGGTTGCTCTTGCACTGTCCCGGTTAGTGGACCAGTCCACGGCGCCCTTCGGGACTCCGGTCGTCACCACGGCCGAACGGTGGGGGCGCATACCACGCTACTACATCGAATGCGAACAGGACCACGCAATCACCCTGCGGTTACAGCAGGAGATGCAGAGGTATTCTCCATGCCGCAAGACCTTTTCAATTAATACAGATCATTCGCCATTCTTATCCGCGCCCGATGAGTTGGCAGATGCCCTTACGGAGATTGTCTGCCAATGAAGCGAAGCCAACGTTTGCTTTGCCAAATCCTAACGTTGGCAAGCTGGTTCATCTGCGCAACCAGATTGGCATCGCTGCGGATTTCGCGATTGAAGGAATTGTTCAGCTTTCCGGGCGTATTACCGCCAACCCCGGAAGCAGCCCCAAAATTGGGTTATGTCCGGATTGGCCCACAACTCGCCCGCGGTCTGAACCGCAGTGCGATAATCGCTGGAAAACTGAGCGAGGTATGAAACCTATGCGACTCCTGTTGGTGTCGAGCATCGTTGTTTCACTCTGTACATCGATAGGTGCCCTTCTTCTGATGCGAATGGTGCCACAGTCACTTCGGCTTAGGATTGGCCCTTTGGTGCTGCCTATCAACGTCTTGTCTAGCTGGTCCCTGTTGCTCATCGGGACCGGCTTTGTTGTGATTGCGTTCCTGATCTTTGTGGTCCGCATCCGTGCAGTTCTGCCGTGAAACGGGATTACTTCCTCATTGCCCACGATCCTGCCGAAAAACAGCAAACGCCGTCCGTAGCAGTGTCATTCACCATCGAACCGGCGGGAGGAAATCTTCTTTAAGCAACGGGAAAGTGAATCTCTTCGGCATCCTTCGCGGTGCTCTCCCAGTCTGCTTGTGGATTCAATTCGGCGACCATAAGCGACGAAAGGGGGTCGTGAGCATATATCTTCCGAACCACATTGATGTCCAATGTCTTCTCGTAATACTCCGACGCAAAATCGACGTAGGTCTCGGGCTTGCCGTCAAACATGCACAGCAACTCTTCCGATCCGTCTGGATCGTCGGCGTCAGTGTCAGGAAAGACAATCGGGCCATGCTGCCAGTGCTCGTCACTTGGCTCTCTCCAGATGCAGAAGGTACAGTCGCCCATGCTGAATGCTGGCTCAGTCAAGAACGTAGCAAAAGCTTCGGGAACACCATCTAAGACCCCCGGCCAGACTGCGACCGGATCGCGTTGCCAGGGACTCATCGGGGACTCATGGCCGAACCCCTTGAGGATCGCACCTTTCGGGCTAAATACCATGAAGTAGTCATCTCCCGATCCATCACTCATTGAAGCCATTCTCTCCTCGCGTGATGCGTCCTACCCCGCATTGAACGAAAAGTACCGATCCTCCCAATTTGGAGACACGATGGCATCGAGCATTGCAATTGATTGAGTGATCTTTTCGAGCCTGTCAATGCTCGGCAATTGCGAGAGATCGCGAGTGGAAATCGGCATCCACACATTGTGCCAGAACCATCTGGTTGTCGGTGAAGTCGCGAGTGCCTTCGGCTCCTGTAGCCCCGGGTTGGCGATTGCGGTCGAGTGACCGCCCACTCTCCCCTTACTCAATTTTGGGCAGCCGAAGAACCGGCATAGGGAAGAGTAGTCCACAATACGCCCGCGACTCCCTTCGGAGGACAAACGGTTACACTTGCTTCGAAGGAATTCACGCACATGAAACCAGAGCCGAATTCCATTACTGATGAAGTGCGACAGAGACAGAGAAACATCGTCTTTCCCGATACGGTGAAGAACGCACGAAGAGTAGACGCATTGTTACTTCGCGGCGATCCCAATGCACCACTCGTTCAGCGGGTGGGCGCTTGGGTGTTCGGCTGCTTCTTTCTTCTTTGCGGAATCGCTTGCTTAGGGTTGGCCATCAAATCGCACGCGACCGCAGATTGGATTTATTCCGTCGCGGGTTTTCTGATCGGAACCAAGGTGCTGATAAGCGGATTCCGCCGAAGGAGCAGGACAACACCTCGTGTCTCTAAGGGCGCATGATCTAAATGGATTCCGTTTCTGATTCCTGAGCGACAGGTGGTCCCTTCTGGCCCCATTCTTCATATTCGCCCGAGTCACCGCCAAACAGGAAGTAACCCAAAAATGGACCTATCTCTTGTTTGCCTACCATCGATTCCGGGACGCCAAAAGTTATACTCAAGACCATGAAAAGTGCAGTTCACACCGGGCTACTACTGGTCGTGCTCAGCACATTCGCACAAGACGAGCACAAGGCAAACACAGTTCGCATACCTGATGTGGCGACTGCGTGGGACGAAAAAATAAATTTGATTCAGATTTGCAGATAATTAACCCCGGTTGGCGCACCATGGATATGACGGCGTTGCGGGGATATCGCAGACCATGCCACATCTCTGGATGCCTTTGGCTCAGCCCGTCTATTTTCATCTGCTCCAAAAGATGAAATACCCACCCCCCTAACGGGTGGTAACCATAAATGCAAAAAAGTTTGCAGGCAATTACTCACAATTGTGAAACAGAAGGAAATTACGGGGAAACCAACGCGAATTCAGAAACTGATGTCAAGCTTGGTGGCCAACCGAATGCACTAAAAATGGGTAATTTGTGCCCCGCATTCACTGCGGGTGTTTCGTGAAATTGAACCAGGTGACGCTGAACAGATAGCCATCAGCAGGGGCATCTTCACCGCGAGCAACCAGGCAAAGATTGTGGACACCGCGCACGTTTTGAGCGACTTTGCCTGAAAGAACTCGATAATCTGCTCCACCGCTGCCACCGGCAATGGAAACAGTGGTGATGACCTGTCCGGCAGGGTTATCGAGCCGCACTTCCAGCGATGAGTCCTGTGTCTTCACAACGTCCGACTTCACCTCGACATGGAACTCCGCTGCGCCTCCTTCACCGAAGTCCATCTTCTCGAATTGCAAATATCCGCCGTCTTTCATTTTCATCGCGTACTCGCCCGCGAGCGCCGGTGTGGCTTCGGCCTTGGTTCGCAAATGAAACTCGGCCGATTCACGGCGCGATGCGAATGCGTCCAGGCTAAGCGACGTTACTCCCGGCGTGCCGACTCCCGGATCGCGGTCCGGGTTCACTGCGCGCAAACTTCCGTCCGCGTTGAATTCGAGCTGAGTCACAGCAACCTGGCGATGATGATCGTTGTACGGTGCAACGTTGTCGTAGGGCAGATGGTACGCAAGATACCATTTTCCGCGATATTGACATACGCCTTGCTGCACCGATTCTTCGCCTCCCGCCGAAGGATAGACCAGGTGCCGGGCGGGAGCATCAAAGGGTCCGAACATGCTGTCCGAAACGGCATACTCCACGTACGATCCCTTCCGGTCACACGACGGCCCGTCCTTATCCTTGTAGGCGACATAGGTCAGGTACCACTTGGATCCATGCTTGAAGAGCATCGGGCTCTCGAAGTACTCGAGGTTGCCGCACGCGTCCTTTTGTTGCACCGCAAGTTGGCGTGGCTTCTCGGCCAAATGAATCATGTCCGGCTCCAGGCGCGCGAGCATCGCTTCATGCTTTGCTGTATCGCCCGATCCCCAAATCAGGTAGCGCGATCCGTCATCTCCGTTGATGACAGTTGGACTCAGTGCTTCCAGCGGTGATCCGTCAACGTTTTTCATCGGGCCACCCAACACGTCGCGATACGGTCCTCCCACTCGGTCGGCAACAAATACGCCCACATCGAATATCCCGTAATTTGCCTCCTGGCTGGAATTCATCCGAAAAGGAGCATACGCGAAGTACTTCCCGTTGGCCGGTATTCCCGCGTCGCCGTCCCACAAGGCAAAGCCCGTATTCCACCTGATTTCGCGTGACGTCAGTATGGACCCGTGATCGGTCCAGTTATCGAAGTCGGTCGTGCTCAACGCATGGAATGCATACATGCCTTTGTAGAATTTGTTTTCCGTCTCAAGCCGTGTTGTGAACGGATCTTGAGTCGTGAAAAGGTAGAAACGGCCGTCGATCTCGCGGCAGGTCGGGTCTGAGTTGAACAGATAACCCGGCGTAACGAGTTTCTGTGCGATCGCCCACCTGGCAATCGGAAGCACGGAGACCAGGAACACAAATATCTTTAGCGGAAGTGTGGAAAGCGCTCGTCTCTTTCCGACCCGTAGCGCGGCGAACATACATAGAACCGCTTCTTCATTGTTCGGGATAATAGCCCAGCGGTTAAGTTGTCGTCGATTAAAGCCAATCGATTTGCCATTCCACGACGCCTGTAGCCCGCTAATCCGCCGTCTCTGTCTAGCGGCATCTCGCCGCCGGTCTGACCAACTTTGCGCCGCACCGGGTCCATCTCTTGAGCCCTGAAAGGCACAAATCATACCCCCTCGGGAGGCTAGAAACATTGACCTTCCCCTCCAAAGCCGGTAAACTACTCTAGTTTGGCGATTCCTGCCTGTCGCTGTGGAGCCAGACGTTCGCGCCCGAAACAAGGCGCTTGAGCGTACCGCAGCGCGGAAGTTTCCGCCCGAGCAATATTTTGAGGTAAGCGCACCCGTGTGACGAGGACCGCGCTGGAGGATTTATGTACGCGGTTATTCGTACCGGTGGAAAACAATATCGAGTCGCTCCTGGCGACGTCGTCAAGATTGAGTCCGTTGCTTCTGAGAACAAGACCATTGAATTCAGTGATGTTCTCTTGGTCAGCGGTGATTCCGGCGTGGCCCAGCCCTCTGCCGCCAAGGTCACGGCCGAAGTGCTCGGCGAAGGCCGCGGCGAAAAGATCCTGGTCTTCCACCTGAAGCGCAAAAAGCAGTACAAGAAGCTCCAGGGACACCGTCAGAACTTTACCGAGGTTCGCATCAAGGCTATCGAAGCCGATGGCGTGACCTACACCGACGCTAAGTAGCGCGGCAAATTCAGAAGGGGATTCGGCAATGGCACATAAAAAAGGTGGAGGCAGCTCCACAAACGGACGCGATTCAAATGCACAGAGGCTGGGCGTCAAAGCCTTCGCCGGTCAGCTCATCACCGGCGGCTCCATCATCATGCGCCAGCGCGGCACCCGCATCAAGCCTGGCCTCAACGTCGGCATCGGCTCTGACGACACCCTCTTCGCCAAGGTCACCGGCCGCGTGAAGTTCGTTGATCGCGGCAACCACGGTCGCTTTGCCTCCATCGAGCCCGCCACCATCGAGTAATTCGAATCGATTATCCAATCAAAGGTCACGGCATCGCGCCGTGACCTTTTTTCATGCCCCGCTCAGGCAAACGCAGAAAGGGCCGAACCCAGGAAGGTTCGGCCCTTTCTGCTGCAAACCATCGCGTGATCTTTACTTCGACTCGTTTCCCTGCAGGTTACGCGTCAGCACCTTCTCCACAACTCTCTCTACGTCGGTAAGGAAGAAGCTGTTGGCAGGCTGCTGCACGGCAACCTGCGTTCCGTGCCCGAGGGCCGCCGCAATTTCATTCCAGCGATAAATCGTGGAGTTCGCCGGCATCACTACGGGCTTCCTTGCAGGCTCAGGCAGAGCGCAGTACGCGAGCCACGTTCCCAGCGAGAACAGAATGCCGGATTGATATGCAATCTGCAGTGGCGTGTTCAGCGAAGATGACGCCGTATTCAACGCGGTAAAAATGAAGTCGTTCGCAGACATGAGTCCGAAACCAAGGCCGATTCCAAACGCCAGGTCCCGCATCGAAAGTCTCAACGCGTTCAGGCAGAGGCAAAGGAAACCGAGCAGGCAAAGTTCGAGAATGCTCACCGACCGCATCAGTGCGTAAGCGACGTCGGGAATCAACATCACGCTTATATGGGTGTACGACACCGTGGCCAGGCTTGCGATCAACGAAACCAGCGCGGCCCAGCGAAACACCATCGTTCCCAACCGAAGGAGTCCAGTAAATGCCGACAGAACCGAGCGGAAAATCTCAAACGTGACGAAAAACAGCGTCACTGCGCTAGCGATGTAGACGGCCCAATGTGCGTAGAAGTACAGCGGATAAAACAACTCAGCGTTCCCGCCGGGCCTTCCCTGCAAATAGAGAAGCCCCATAAGCACGGGCATGGAAGCCACGCGCAAAGCCAGATAACCACTCATCGCGGGGAAGCGACGATGTAGGCCTTTAGTCCAGAAAACCACGCCGAGGGCGGTCCACAACACAAACTCAACCGCGCTCATCAGCGACATTGCAAAGCTCAAAGGCATACAAGGGCCTTTCCGTTCTGAGGGTCTTCTCAGAATAGCCCCATGCACGTTGAAAATCCAAATAAAAGATTGCCCGAATGTATAGCACTTTGGTGCTATAAATCACTTTACTTAGTGGTTGTCGAGCATCCCATGCCTGGTCCGCAGCCCGGGACGGGCAGACCAGAGGTGGCCGATGCGTGGCTGCTGAATGCATGCTTCGGAGTGGAAGAAACAGAAGCAGCAGCAACGCCGCCAACGACAACAGAGAGAACCAAGACACGGATCGCGAGTTTCATAATTAGTTACCCCTTACAAAAGTTCTTGGTAGAACGTATTTGTTACCTACAACTTTTATGGTAGTGCAAGTTCAGGACTAAGTCCAGCCTTTTCAGCTACATCAAAAGTATCGCATAGAGTGGTGACTAAAGTCATATAATACATTGGTAATCTACCCACTGGTAACCATACTCGTTAATGCCCCCGCGCTCCTGGCAATCGCCTCAATCCCCCGATTTCGGCTGCGCCCGCATGATAAAATAGACATAGTCAGATTTGCTCAAAGCCCTCGTCTTTCAAGCGGTTAATCCCTGAATCAGGCCTTCGGAGTCAGGCTCCGGCCACCCGCATGATCTTGGGTCCAAGGCGAAGAATCTGCGAATGGAAATCTATGGCTACTGAAATCCCCAACGAAAGCTCTCTTCCGCAGGACAACGGCCATTACACCGGCGAAAACATTAAGATCCTTGAAGGCCTAGAGGCCGTACGCCTCCGCCCTGCCATGTACATCGGTTCGACCGGCGACATGGGCCTCCATCATCTTGTTTACGAAGTAGTGGACAACTCCGTCGACGAGGCCCTCGCTGGCTACGCCAAAAGAATTGAAGTCGTCATTCATGTCGACAACTCCATCACGGTGATCGACGACGGCCGTGGCATTCCCGTCGACATGATGCCCGTCGGCGATGGCAAGATGATGCCCGCCGTCCAGGTCGTTCTCACCAAGCTTCACGCCGGCGGCAAGTTTGATGCCTCCACCTACAAAGTCTCTGGCGGCCTCCACGGCGTCGGAGTCAGTTGCGTCAACGCTCTCTCGCAGGAATTCAACGTCGAGATCTGGCGCGATGGCCATACATGGGAGATGGATTTCAGTTGCGGCCTTCCCACCAGTGAGTTGCGCAAGGCCGGCACAAGCAAGAAGCGCGGCACCAAGGTGCACTTCCTTCCTGACAAGACCATTTTCGCCACCACCGAATACAACTACGACACCCTTGCCCAGCGTCTGCGCGAAATGGCCTTCCTCAATAAGGGCCTTGAAATCACGCTGACCGACGAGCGCACGTCCGATCCCAAAACCGGCGAAGCCCGCCGCGCTGAGTTCCGATATGCCGGCGGCATCGCAGAATTCGTAAAGCATCTCAACCGCGGCAAGTCCGTTCTGCATGAAAAGCCCATCGTCATGGAAGCCTCGCGCGACAACGTCGAAATCGAAATCGCGCTGCAATACAACGATAGCTACTCCGAAACGGTCTTCAGCTTTGCAAACAACATCAACACTGTTGACGGCGGCACCCACCTTTCCGGTTTCCGCACCGCGCTCACTCGGACCATCAACGCCATCGGCCAGTCTCTCGGGCTCTTCAAGGATGTGAAAGAGAATCTCAGCGGCGACGATGTCCGTGAGGGCCTTGTCGCGGTCATCAGCGTGAAGCTGTCGCAGCCGCAGTTCGAAGGCCAGACCAAAGGCAAGCTCAACTCCGACATCGCAGGCATCGTGCAGGCCTTTGTCAATGAGCGCCTCGGCATGTTCCTCGAGCAGAATCCGCCCATTGCGCGCAAGATCATCAACAAGGCGATCGAAGCGGCGCGCGCGCGCGAAGCCGCCCGCAAGGCTCGTGACCTCACGCGTCGCAAGGGCGCCCTCGACGGCGGCGGTCTGCCCGGCAAGCTGGCCGACTGCTCCGAGCGCAATCCCGAGCGTTGCGAACTCTATCTCGTCGAAGGTGAGAGCGCCGGCGGCACCGCCAAGCAGGGTCGCGATCGCCGCTTCCAGGCCATCCTTCCCCTCAAAGGCAAAATCCTCAACGTCGAAAAAGCCCGCTACGACAAGATGCTGGGCCATGAAGAAATCCGCGCCATGATCACCGCCTTAGGCTGCGGCATCGGCAAAGACGACTTCGATCCCGCCAAGATTCGCTACAGCAAAATCATCCTCATGACCGACGCCGACGTCGACGGCTCGCACATTCGCACCCTGCTCTTGACGTTCTTCTTCCGCCACATGACCGAGCTCATCAAGCGCGGCAACATTTACATCGCTCAACCGCCACTCTTCAAGATTAAGAAGGGCCGCTCCGAGCAATACGTCAAGGACGAACGCGAACTCAACATCGTTGCCGTCAAGCGCGCCTCCGAAGGCATGATCGTTCGCCACGGCGAAAGCGCCAGCCGCATCGAGGGCGCCGAACTCACGCGATTCATGGGGTTCCTCAATGAATACCTGGGTTTCGTCGAAAAGGTGGACAAGCGCATCAGGAACGAAAGGCTCACCGAGCTTCTCGCTCGCGCCGAACTGACCCATCGCGCCGATTTCGCCTCCAAGGCAGAGAGCGATCTTCCGCCCAAACTCGCCGAGCTTCATGCGCAGCTTCTCGAGCTTGCCGACGAATTTCAATTCAAAGTCCACGAACCTGTCGAGGACGAAGAACATCACACCTGGTCCCTCTGCTTTACCGACAATCAGGGCGCCTCGCGTTGCATCGACTGGGTACTCGCCTCAAGCCCCGAATTCCGCCAGATGATGTCGAAGTACGCGCAGATTAAGGAGTACCTCGAGCCTCCCTTCCTCATCGAATACGCAGCCAAGGCCGCCGCCAAAGCTGCCGCTGCCGAAGAGGAAGAGGAGCCAGATGCCGAAGGAGCTCCATCTCCCGGCAGCCTCGAAACCCGCGCCGAAACCAAGGCGAGTCGCACCGCGCGCCTCAATCGCGAGCCCGTCGAAAAGCAGACCGCCCGCGAACTCTTTGCATTCATCGTTGAACAGGGCAAGAAGGACTACCAGGTACAGCGCTACAAGGGCCTGGGCGAAATGACCTCTCCTCAACTCTGGGAGACCACCATGGACCCCGAACGTCGCACGCTCCTTCAGGTCAAGCTCGAAGACATTGTTGAGACCAACGAGATCTTCACCACACTCATGGGAGAAGACGTCGACAAGCGCCGGAAATTCATCGAAGACAATGCGCTCGACGTCAAGAATCTCGACATCTAATTCAACCGGGCTATTATCCCGCGGTATCGCTTCCCCGCGGGATAGCCCGGCTTAACACATCCGTGATTCCCCCCTACTCGCTTCTCGCAAACCCGCCGACTCAACCCAACGACGTTAGCGCGGTCTCAATCTTGCCGTTGCTTGATTCCTTGCCAAAAGCCTGACGCGTCAGTGTCACCACCGTGATGTCATCGTTCTGCCCAAACTGAATCGCCGCCTCTGTAGCCTGCGCGGCGGTTGGGCTGCCGCTGAAGAGGTCTTGCATGCGACTGAACCCATAAAGCTCACCGGTAGTATTGCGCGCTTCCAGCAGTCCGTCAGTGTAAAGCGCGAAGTGATTCGCGATCTCGAGTCCGATTCGCGTCTCTTCATAGATTGCATCCATCGTCAGACCAACAGGCAGCGCGCCCGGCAACTCCAGTTCCCTGCCGTTCACAAAAGGTCCCGGATGCCCCGCGCTCGCAACCACGCACTTTCCTCCCGGATCGAGCCGCACCGCAATGCAAGTTGCGAAACCGCCCTGCAAGCGTCCGCACAGATTGCGGTTCAGCCCGTGCAAAATCTCCGCCGGACTCGACGTCGTATCCGCCAAAGTGCGAATCGCTCCCACGATCAGCGAAACCGCCATCGCCGCGCGCAACCCCTTACCGCTCACGTCCCCAAGCACGATAAGTGTCGAGTTCCCTTCCAGCGCAATAATCTGAAAGAAGTCACCGCCCACCTCGCGATCCGGCTTGTACGCGCTCGTTAACGTAAATCCCGGAATAGCCGGAAACGTCTCCGGGACCAATACCTGTTGAAGTTCGCGCGCATTCTCAAACTCCTGCTCTAATGCCGCCTGCCGACTGCGATGGTCGATCGCGTATCGCACCACGGCATAGAGAATTGAGAGAAACAGCAGGGTTCGCAGCACTGTCTGAATCGGCATCACGCTGCCGAACAGAACGAAATGCGGAGTGTTCATCCTCGGCGCCAGCGTCCAATGTGTAAACCGAATCCCCTGCGCGGCGATATTTGAGATGGAGTAGAACACTCCATTGATGAGAGCAACGCTCGCCACCAGCCAGCGTGCAAAGTCGAGCCGCTTTCTCCGCACCGCAGCGTAGATAACCAGAAATACCGGAATCAGTTCGCCCGGCAAAATAAAGAAGGTGAGAATCGCATCCGTGATCTGAAACGGATGCTCTCCCAACTTCGAATAAAAGAATCCCAGCGATCCGTCCAGCGTTCCAAAAAAACACGTGAAAATCGCGATCGCGCGAACAAACCGCATCAGCCTTCCGTTCTCGTGCAGTTGCAGCAGCCAGAGAAGCAGGAACCATTGCGAAATTTCGCGTATCTGGATCGAAGCCTGAATCAGAAACGTCAGCGTTATGTAGGACACAGGCAAACGAATGCCGTTCAGCAACAACTCGAGCGGCGGCATGAACGTGTACACCATCATCCAGAAGATGAGCCATTGCCTGCGATCGCGAAGCCACATCAACAAGCCAAGCAACGACGCCAACGCGTAAAGCCCTGTCAATCCGAATCGAAATTGCTGCCCGCGCAGCCAGTGGTAATCGAGCGCGTCCTTCTTTGCCGCAATCGCCTCCGGGCTCCCGATAATTGGCGGACCCTCAAAGCCGCCCGCAGTGCCATCGTCATTCGAAGCCAGCGGCAACTTGAACACGCGGAAGGCCAGGACTCCGCTCCGCACAGGACCAAGTCCGTAAGTCTGTGCGGGTACGCCTATGAAAGCATTCAAATGAGGAGGGAACGAGCCCAGACGTCCCATCGGTTTCCCGTTCCAATAGAACTCGTAGACATCGTCGATAGCCGGAATCAACAGCGCCAGATCCTGCGAAGCTCCCGGAGCCGGCGCAATCTCGACGCGGCGTCGATACCATGCATATCCGGTATAGTTCGCATGGCCCACAGTGCCCCAAGGCCCGTCGACAGCGATCTGCTGCCATCCATCATGCCCAGTCGCATCGTTCACATCGGGTGCAGCCCACGCCGGATTGTCACCAAGGTGGAATTGCCAGGCGCCGTCCAGCGGCACTGATCCCTTCCCCAATCCTTCAATCTTCAGCACAGCAGAAGTACTCGGTGACCCGCCCGATGCAGAGACAGCGGCAAAAGCAGGCCCGGTCAATCCCGCACAAAGACCCCAAAAGAGGAAGAGCGCAAACACACTGCGCCGGAACGCATGGCCATACACCCCCGACCGGGCATAAGGCAGAGTTAATTGATACATGAACAAGAGCATACCCCGCCGAAGTGCTGAGATAAAGAAAGTTCTGAGGATGAACCATTACGTACGACAGAGCCAAGTGCTATTGACGGCGCGAGTTTCCCAATTTCACTCCGGGATTCCTCAAACTCGGCATCCAACCCACTTGACGATCCTTCAGGCAGGTGCCCGACCTCGATGACGAAGACAGCTTTGACCGATTGGCTGCTGGCGGACCTCAGACTGCCCAAAGGCGTGCACTCCAAGCCCGATCCTGTTCACCCTTGGTGGAGCGTCATGTGTCTCACTGGCGTGGACTACTTCTCCACCCTTGGTTACCAGCCAGGCATTGCTTTCCTCGCTGCCGGTGTCCTTTCTCCATTCGCGACCCTCGTCCTCGTACTCGTCACCTTGTTCGGCGCACTCCCGATCTATCAACGCGTGGCCAAAGCCAGTCCCAACGGTCAAGGCAGCATCGCTATGCTGGAACGCCTGTTTCCAGAATGGAGTGGCAAGATCTTCGTCCTCGTCCTCCTCGGATTCGCCACTACAGACTTCATCATCACTATGACCCTGTCTGCGGCCGACGCGGCGGCGCACTTCGTCCACAACCCTTTCACTCCGGCATGGCTCACCGGCCAAATGTTCGTCACCCTTTTGTTGTTGAGCATCCTCGGCATCATCTTTCTGAAGGGATTCCGAGAAGCCATCGGCATCGCCGTCATTCTCGTGGCCACCTATCTCATCCTGAACGCCATCGTCACCGTCAGAGCTGTAATCGAGGTCCTCCATCACCCCCATTACGTCTCAAATTGGAAGACCGCACTCTTCACGCAGCATCCGAACTGGATCGGGATGCTTGGCATCTGCCTTCTTCTTTTCCCGCGCTTGGCCTTGGGACTCTCCGGCTTTGAAACAGGCGTCGCGGTCATGCCGCTTATTTCCGGTGCCGACCAGGACGCTCGCATTCGCAATACCCGAAAGCTCCTCATCACCGCCGCCGGTCTCATGAGCGTCTTCCTCATCGCCACCAGCTTCGTCACCACGGTTCTCATTCCATCTGAGGCATTCGCTGATAACGGCGAGGCTAACGGCCGCGCCATCGCCTACCTCGCCCACAAATACTTCGGCAACGCCTTCGGATCCCTCTACGACATCAGCACCATCCTCATACTTGCCTTTGCAGGCGCATCGGCGATGGCGGGGTTACTGAATCTGATCCCGCGCTATCTCCCCAGATTTGGAATGGCGCCCGAGTGGGCTCGTGCCTCCCGGCCTCTTGTCCTCGTCTTCATGGCCGTCGCGTTCTTTGTCACCGTCGCATTTCATGCCAATGTTGACGCGCAAGGCGGTGCATATGCCACCGGCGTCCTCGTACTCATCACCTCAGCCGCGTGCGCTGTAACGCTCTCCGTGTGGAACACCGGCGCACGATGGATATACCTCCCCATAACCCTGATCTTCATCTACACCTCCGCAATGAACATCTGGGAACGTCCAGAAGGATTGAAGATCTCCACCTTCTTCATAGCGTCAATTCTCTTCGTCTCATTCGTCTCCCGCGCTACACGCTCCACGGAACTCCGCATCACCGGTGTTCACCTTTCGGAAGTGGCCGACGACATTTTGAAAAATTCCTGTGACGAAGTAGTTCGCGTCATTCCGCGGCGGCCCAAAGCAACCAATCCTCAGGACCTCGACCGAATCGACAAGCTGGTTCGCACCATCCATGGACTGCCTCCCCACGCCAAAATCGTCTTCCTCGAAATGGAGCGGACCGACGCCTCCGAATTCGATCAGCACCTCTCAGTCCAGGGTGAAAGAATAGCCAACCACTGCATCCTCCGTGCCAGCAGCCCCATCGTCGCCAACGCCATCGCCGCATTTCTCATTCACGTCGAAAAGACCACAGGCCGCGCACCCCACATCTACTTCAAGTGGAAAGAGGGCAACCCAGTCGCCAATATCATTGAATTCCTGTTCCTTGGCGAAGGCGATACAGCGCCGCTGACCCATGAAGTCGTTCGTAAGGCAGTCCCCGACATCGCACATCGACCTATCGTTCACGTAAGTTGACTGCTCGCCCCGGCTTCTCCGCTCTCCGCTCCTGTCCGCTCTCGAACATCCGTGCTCGATACTGAACACCCAACTCAACCCCGCATCCTCCCTATCCGCTGATTCCACAACTCTTTCGAAGTAAGGGAGTGGAACCGAAAGTGCTGCGCCTATGCCTGGAGGCGTCAAGTGGCCCTATTCCTGCAAAATCTGCGATACGCATTCAGGCGGCTGCTTAAGAGCCCCGGCTTTGCCCTGGTTGCCGTCCTCATCATGGCCCTCGGTATCGGCGCCAATACCGCCATCTTCAGCGTGGTCCACGCCGTCCTTTTGGAGCCCTTGCCCTTCCGCGATGCCGATCGGCTTGTCCAACTCTGGCATGTCCCGCCCCAGACGAGTTTCCCCGGAATGACGCGCTTCTCTGTCTCCGCAGCGAACTTCCTCGATTGGCAAAAACAAAATGATGTCTTCGAGCAGATGGCTCTCTACCATGGCACCGGTTTCGACATCACCGGCAACGGCAAACCGGAGGCGATCAGCGCGTCTCTCGTGAGTGATGGCTTCTTTTCGGTGCTCGGCGTTCAGCCTCTTCACGGACGCGTCTTTCGACCCGACGAAGATCGCCCCGGCAGCAATCATGAAGTCATCCTCAGTTACAAACTGTGGCAGGCTCGTTACGGCTCAGATCCCAACGTTCTCGGTCGGTCCATCAACCTTGACGGGCAACCCTTCACGATCATCGGCGTGATGGGTCCCAAGATGACCAAGCCCGACTTCGCGCAGCTCTGGGCTCCTCTTGCCCTCACAAGCAAAGAAGCGTCCGTTCGCGGCGAACATCACTTTCAGGCGATAGCGCGCCTCAAGCCCGGCGTCACTCTCCCCGTAGCACAGGCAGAGATGAACACCATCTCGCAACGACTCGAGCAAGCCTATCCCGATGACGACAAAGGATGGGGCGCGACCGTCAACACGATGCGCGAAGAAACAGTCGGCGAAGTTCGCCCCGCGCTGCTCATGATGCTTGGCGCCGTTGCATTCGTGCTTCTGATCGCGTGTGCGAATGTTGCCAACCTGATCTTCGCGCGCACATTTGCGCGCCGCAAAGAGATCGCCATTCGCGCCGCACTCGGCGCAAGCCGCCCTCGCGTTGTCTATCAGTTGCTCAGCGAGTCCGTGATCATTTCTCTCTGCGGAGGCCTCCTTGGCCTCGTCGCGGCCCACTTTGGCATTGAGCTTCTGCTCAAGTTCTTCGCAGACAAGTTGCCGCGCATGGGTGAAATCGGCCTCGATCCTCCGGTGCTCGCCTTTACATTTACGCTCTCCATCGCAACCGGCATCCTGTCAGGCTTGGTGCCCGCTTTCTCCATGACCAAAGGCGATGTGAACGAAGCCTTGAAACAAGGCTTGGGCCGCATGGATGCCGACACGGGAAGCGGAAAGACACGCTCCGCTCTCGTCGTCGTCGAAGTCGCTCTTTCCGTCGTCCTGCTCATCGGAGCGGGCCTCATGGTTCGCAGCCTCTGGAACCTGCAAACCATAAACCCTGGTTTCGACGAGAAAAATGTCCTCACCATGTCCGTAATGGTGCCCAAGCATCAATTCACCGAGCCCACGCAGGAAGCGCAGTTCTTCGATCAGGTACTTCAGCGGGTTCGCGCATTGCCCGGCGTCAAATCCGCCGGAGCCATTGACGATCTGCCGCTAGCAGGTGGCTCCAACCAGCCGGTTGCGGTCGAGGGGCGTCCCGTTGTCCCAATGTCCGAGCAGCCCGAAGTCTCCGTTCGAGTCATCACCCCCGGCTACCTCGAAGCCATGCGCATCCCCGTCCTTCAGGGCCGCGACATCACCGCCAGCGACACAGCGGATTCCGGCTCCGTGGTAGTCGTCAGCCAGTCCATGGCAAAACAATTGTGGCCCAACCAAAGCCCGATCGGTCGCCACCTGAAGCTCACGTTCTTTCCCGACAAAGATCGCGAAGTCGTCGGAGTCGTCGGCGACGTCAAGCAGATCGGACTCGACAGCGCAGCCGGGGTCGCCACCCTCTATTGGCCGCTGTCGCAGGGTTCAGCCTCCCCGATGGGTCCCTGGCGAGCCAATCCCCTTACTCTCATCGTTCGTACCACTACCCCTCCACAGAAGCTCGCCACCGCCGTCACAAGCGCCGTCAGCCAGGTAAATAAAGACATACCTGTGGACAACGTCATGTCCCTCGAAGACTTCGTGGGAGCAACCCTGACGCAGCACAGCTTCAATATGCAGTTGCTCACGATCTTCGGTCTGCTTGCTCTCGTCATCTGTTCCATCGGCATCTACAGCGTGCTCGCATACTCTGTGAAACGCCGCATGAGAGAGATCGGCCTGCGCATCGCCTTCGGCGCAAACATGCGCGACGTCGCACGCCTGGTTATCATCCAGGGCATGAAGCCCACGCTCGCCGGAATCGCCATCGGAGTCGCAGCAGCCGTGGCCCTCGGCCGCATCGCCAGCAGCGTCATCTACGGAGTAAGTTCTACTGACCTCGCGACATTTCTCGCCGTTACGATGCTCCTCATTGTCGTATCGTTCGGAGCAAGCCTGATCCCCGCGCTCCGTGCCACGCGCGTTGATCCGCTTGCCGTCCTCCGCGACGAATAGCAACACCAGCCAGTCTTCCATCTGCTTGGCGGTTGCCATGTCTCGCCTCCGGGCTTGGCAACCTTCAACCCTCCGTCCCCTTCACGATGCAAACGGAAAGGCTCCACCTGGCTCGCACCATCTGTACCGCTTCTCCCCATTCCCAGCACCGACGCGCCCCCACCGCTCCGGCGTTGTCGTTTCCATCCAGTCTTCGGGAATAACCTTCTTTCCACCTGAGGCCGCAATGCCAAACGCCTCCGCAATTGCCTTTCGTTGCTCTGCACCCGTCGCGTCAGGAGAAGGCGAAATAAACAACGCCGTCCCACTGCGGGCCAGCACATCAAGCCACTGCCGATTCAAATCCCACGGAATCGCCTTCGTGATCCCGACGCAATCCGCATCCTGTACGAAAAAAGTCCCGTTCTGCACAAGCCGAAAGGCAAGCGTATTCACACCCATCTTTCTTGTTCGTTCCCAGTGTTCGCCGCTCGTATCGTCTCCGGTCCTCTGCAACTCAAAGATCCCCGCGCCCAGATGCCCAACCGTGTTGCATCCAAGCAGCAAAGTTTGTTCTCCCGCCGTTTTTCGAATCGCCTCGTACAGATCCAGCATCACCTCTGCATTCGTGCGGCTTCGGTCGTGCAGGCTCCAACCGGCAAATGTAGGCTCTGCTCCCATCTCAAATCCCCACTTGCCCAGCAGGTCATAGGTCGAAAAGTCATGTTTGACCAGCTCATATCCCCATTTCACAACCTGCCGCACTTTAGCAGTAATCAACTCCAGAGCCTCAGGATGAGTCGGGTCATAGGCCAGTTCCGCAGCCCGTTCCTTCAATTTGCCAAATCGCGCATCCGCAATCAGCAATCCGCGATCAGCCTTCGACGGCGCCAGCAGCGGCCTTATCCAGATTCCCGGCCTCACTTTCCGACGACGCATCTCCGCGGCCAACGCACCCATGTCGTGAAATGCAGCGGAGTTCTCCCACCCCATATCGATAACGACAAAAGGACGCACCGCGTTCGCAGCCGACAGTTCGGCCACCATGTCGGCATCGCGCAGCGTCTGCTCTTCAGAGTTCTTGCCGTACGCGTAGTACCAGTCGTTCGATCCGTAAATCGGCTCGCGCGGAAGACGAGGCTTCTCGCACATCACCGCGCAGAACGCGCGAACCGCCGGCAGCGCTCCCTCACCGACGCCACCTTCACGTGACACCACCGTCGCCGCCAACAGTTGACGGCTGCCCAACTGAACGCCGTCTCCCCCATTGCACAGGTTCAACCAGAGAGACACGCCTTCCGGATCCAGTTGCCAGAAACAAAGTGCACGTGCGCCTGTCTTGACCCCGTAGCCATGACACTTAGCGCCGTCGTACGTTGTGAAATACCACGGCATCACGCGCTCCGGCACGATCCCTCGCCACGACAGGTCTCCATAACTGCGTTCCCAGTGATCCCCCATGCAGCGCAGAGTCGGCGCGATCTCCGCATGCCACCGCAGATGCAGATGCGTCACCGCCACTCCCGGTGCAGAAATGCGGATCGGCATCTGTCTGCCGTCTGCTTTGAAATTCACTTCGATCCCGCTTGCCTGCCACGCCGTTTGCGCCCGCGTCAAATCGACACGATGTCCAAGGCCCCCATATGCAGTTGCGCTATCCGGAATCCGCACCACATCCACACACGACGAGACGCCGCGCTTCTCTTGGCCCGACCCTCTCGGTTCCGCCAGAGTTGAAACCGTACTTGCAGCACCAATGGCCGCCGCTCCCAGTGTGCGTCCCAGAAAGGATCGCCGCGTTACGCCAAATTCGTTTGCCGCATTTGAATCGTCCCCCATGGGGCTTTCTCCTTTTGCTCCGCACGACATCTCAGCTCGCGGAGAAATCATAGCGGAACGAGCCCCCTCCGACCTCCCGCCTCCCGCCGACTCTTGTCAAAGAACGACAAGTGCTCACTGCGTACAAACTGTTCATATTCTGCCCCTGACTTCTCAGCCGCACGAGCGATAAACTCACCAAGATGTCCCGAAAGTGAGATCACTCATGCCCTGTGACCCGGAAGAGTTGAAACACGTCCCCCTATTCGAACTGCTCGACGATGAGGAACTCGCCGTCCTCGCCGCGCAGGTCGATCTGAAGCAATTCGCTCCTCGCCAGCGCATCTTCAAAATCGGCGACCCATCCAGGCAGGCCTATGTCGTGTTGTCCGGCAGTGTGCGCGTCACCACTGTTGACGAAGACCAGCAGGAGGTCCTGATCGACGAGCCCGGGCACGGCGGCTTCTTCGGATTCGCCTCAATGCTCGACGAGACTCCTCATCAGTCGAATGCCATGGCTATGCAGGAAACCGTCTGCGTCGAGCTCGATCGAAATGACATTACCGTCCTGTTGCAGCGCAAACCCCTGGCGGGTCTCGATATGCTCACGGTGTTGGGACGCCAGTTCCACGCATCGCAAAGGCTTATTCAACTCCGAGCCGGCCGCAACGCCAATGAAGTGATCGAAGAAGAAGCGACCTTCGGAGAACGTCTAGCAGACGCCGTCGCCCGCTTTGGCGGCTCGTGGAACTTCATCATCTCGTTTGCGATCGTGCTGGTCACTTATTCAAGCCTCAATATCCTTCTCAAGGGGCGTGCATGGGATCCGTACCCATTCATCCTCCTCAACCTGTTTCTTATCCATGCTCGCTGCTATCCAGGCGCCCGTGATCATGATGAGCCAGAACCGCCAGGACACCAAAGACCGCCTTCGCAGCGAACTCGACTTTGATGTCAACCGCCGGGCGGAATCTGAGATCCAGGCACTCTCTCAAAAGCTCAACCTCATCGCTGACAAGATCGGAGATGTCGAGGATCTCGTCCGTGCGAACCCCAGCCTCGCCGCGGGCCCGACACATTCGACGGCCAATTCATAGATCTGTTTTTTGGGGATAGATGGAGACTCGCTCCCCAGAGGCACCGCCCAAAGACCAGGTTAAGATTGCCATCCAGATCCCAAAATGCTGAACGCGCGCATCCTGGGATTATTGGCTTCTTGATCTCTCAGCCTGATTCCGCTTTGCTTCATATTGCCCAGGTAGATGGGATGAAATTGCCTCCACTTGGGTATGCCAGATATCCCTTAGCGGTATCAAAACATCCAATCAACGAAGTCGCCTTGCAAATTGTCAACTCATGGGCCCGGTTTCGTTTGAAATTGCCATACCGGTTTGAGACAATCCCGGTGCTGGCGAGATTTCAACGAAAGGAATGAAATCGAAACTAGGTACGCCCTGAAAGTCCTCATAGCGTTCATCTTCCCCGAGATAGAGGACAAATGGATACCAGGAACTATTGCGCTTACAACCTGTCCAAGGATGCTTTCCTCAGCCTGAAAGTCACCATTGCTGATGCTGCGCTCGAGCCTTTGAGAGTCCTCGAGGTATTCGTTGACGAGCTTGGCGTCGATTCCGAATCCGCCCTTTGGTTGACACCTCTCACAACTTCCCCTCAGCTACCCCGCCTCTTTCCCTTTGATATTGCTTACCTTGACCGGGATAACCGGATCGTGGAGGCGCTTTCCGTAGTACCCGGAGCCGCTCTGCCTCCCTTCAGGTCTCAGTTCGCAAGCGCACTCGTTCTTCCCGAACGTACGCTCGCCACCAGGCAAACACATCCCTGCGATCAACTTAGAATTTGCAACGACGAGGATATGGCGGCTCAACTTAAGAGCAACTCCGCCGCACCAATCGCCGATCCATTCCCGGAGGGCAAGGATGCCCCGCTCTTCCCATCATCAAGACCGCGTGTTCTGCTCGAGCCCATTCCAATCGAAGTCACCCGGAATGTGGAATCCCCATACGAGCTGTTTCCGAGCCCGCTTGTCTTCATGCCAGCCGCCGATGCGCAAGGATCCCGTAGCGCCGAGCTCGCGTTGCTCGAGCCGCCGCCGAGACCGCAAGCACCCCCTGTGGAACTTCCTGTCGCCGTCGCGGAATCTCCGGTCGAATTGACCCAGGAATCGACTGTATCCGCAGCTGCCATCGCCGCACCAGCTCAGGGGACAGCGACTCCAGTGGAGGTATCAGTAGAGGCGCCGGTCCAGACAACTCCGGTCTCTGCTTCGCCGATTGCCGCCCAGTTTATCGCAGTGTCAGAAGAAAGTGCTCAACGCCCGGCAATCGCCCTCCGTGCAACCCCGATTCCTCCCAGCAGGAGCGTTCAAACAACGCGGTCTCTGGCTACAGGCTGGCAAATCACCACTTCTGAGACCGCCGTCCCCGTTCGCGACCACGCCCATATATCGGAAGCAAAGAAGCGTCCCTCTGCTCCCGCCACCCAACCTCAGGCCAATGCTGGTCCGCAACCTCCGGTCGAACAGCCCCCAATCCAAGCCGTTTGGATACCATCCCAGTCAGTTTCCGACGTGCATGGCGAAAAACAAACCGAGCAGTTCGAAACTGCGAGCATTTCCAATCCATCTGACTCTACCCTTGCAAGCCAACCCACAGATCCTCTAACCAATCTGCCCACAAGTCGCGAGGTCGAAACCTCGGCGCCCGCCCGGAAGAAATCTGTAGTCAGGAAATTCTTGCGCAAGCGCCCAGCCTACCCGCTCCATACCGAAATCTCGCAGCCCGCCGATTTTTCCCGAACTGCACAACAGAGTTCCCCGGTCTCAGGCCCAGGGGCTCCAGTTGCCCCTGGCGCAGAGTCCGCCCCCGACGAGCCGCGGTTCTTCGTTCCGTCGCGGGTTCGTTTCTTCGATCCCGCCTCGGACACTTCAGATGAAAAGATCACGACCACTCCTGAGACCGGCGACTTAAAGGCGGAAGACTTCAAGACGCGCAGCTCTACCCAACTCCCCCCTGAATTGCGCGCCCTCATTCAGCGGATCACCGAGAAGGAGAAAGAAAAGCAGAGAGGGACAGCGAAGAAGTCAAAGGTCATACCGATAAAGATCGCCCCGGAGCCGGCCCAACCGGTCTCTCGAATTGCAGAGCCGGAGAGAGAAGTGCCGGCTCCCGCAAAAACAAAGCCCGCTCCACAGCAAGCGGAGCGAACCGCAGAGCAGAAGCATACTTTCGCTGAGCGCATGCTGCGCTGGCTCGATGAAAGCGGGAAGCATCATCGCAGAGCGCCCCGAACTACTTCGCCCGGGCTGGTTGCCTTTTACTGGAGCGGCGGATCGCCGAAGCCACACCAGGTTGTAGACATAAGCGACACAGGATTCTACCTACTCACGGAGGAACTCTGGACGCCTCAAACCATGCTTCGGGTCACCCTGCAACGACCCGACAAAGAAGAGGGGAATCCGAGGCACTCGATCACCGTGCTGGCTAGAGTCGTTCGCATCGGGCCAAATGGTGTCGGCCACCAGTTCGTCATGACAGAATCCCTCAAACGAAAGAGCCTCGATCTACTGCCCGAAAAAGGAACCGACGCCAAAGCATTGAAGCGTTTCTTGCAGCCAATCCAATGACCTCTCCGTTTCGATCCATCGCAAACAACGAATCCTGCGTCAGATAAAACGTGCTAAAGATACCTTGAACCTCGAACGTCGCGAGAGAGAGATTCATTCCCTGCACTCCCGCCGACATTTGCGAATTGAAAAAGCTGTTCAGAAAGGATCTAAATGCCCGACATCACCCGGCGATCTCTATTGCGCAAGGGAGGCCTCGTAGCCTCCGCAGCGACACTCGGTCCTGCAACCATTGCCCAGGTATCCCATGATTATCCTGAAAGCGTCTTTCATGTTTTCGCATTCCAATGGAAGCCAGAAACGACGGACGCTGAGAAAACTCGGGCAGCGAAAGATATAGCAGCCTTCCAGGGAAATATCCCGGGTCTTCTCCAAACTCACGTCGGGGCCAACATTTCGCCGCGAGGAAAAGGCTATACATTCGGTGGCATCATGCAGTTCAAAGACCAGGCCGCTCTTGATGCGTATGTCCAACATCCGTCCCATCAGGCGTTGCTTAAGTGGCTCGTGCCGCTTATTGACGCAATCGAGCTGGACGTTCGCGCGTGAGCGGTCCCAATCTACTCCGCACAAACAAAAGTCTCCTGCCCGGCTCGTTGGACCGGCAGGAGACCATGTCGAAATCACCGAGTTCTTCCTTAATTTCCAGAAACCCCAATCTTCGTTCCAATTACTTCGCCGGACACGATGATCTCCACCCGCCTGTTCTTTTGCCGTCCCTGTGCCGTCGCGTTGTCGGCCACCGGATCAGCCATCCCCAAACCTCGCGCCGTTAGAGAACCCGCATCCAGCCCTTGCGAGACGAGATAATCGCGCACTGCATCCGCGCGTTTCTCTGAGAGAGCCTGATTGAAATCTGCGCCGCCCGTGCTATCGGTGTATCCCTCAATCGCCAAACGCAGCGACGGATAGTTCAGCACGATTCCAGTTAGCTTTGCGAGTGCGATCCGCGCATCCGATTGCAGATCAGCTTTCCCGGTATCAAATAGAACGTCGCCCATATTCACGACAAGCCCTCGACCCGTATCCGTGGTCGGCAGCACACGATTAAACTGCGCGAGCAGTCGTGCGCGCAATTCCTGCTTCTCGCGCTCCGCTTGTTTCCTGGCTGCGGTCTCTGCGTCGGTCTTCTCTTGCGCCGCTGCCATTTCTGCATCCGCTTGACGCTTCGCCGCTGCCGCCTTGGCGTCCGCGGCGCGTTTCGCTTCCGCAGCTTCCGTCGCTGCTTTGGCTTCGGCCTCTGACTTCGCCTTTGCAGCAGCAGCTTCACGCTCCTGCTTGATGCGCTCCGCTTCCCGGCGTTCCACCGCAAGGGCGCGCGCGTCCTCTGCGAATTGAATCGTCTGGCGGGACGTGGACATCACGGCGTCTTTATTGTCCTTGCTGGCAAGAGCGTTATCCGCCATCTTCAGGCTCGACTCAGCTTTGGAGAAAACTTCCGGCGCGTATTTCTCGGCTTCACGAGACTTGGCCACCAGCACCGCATTTCGTGCCTCATACATCAGCAATGGAATCTTCGGATCCAGCCCCATTCCTAGCGGATTTCCCAGTTCCTCATATTGACCGCGCTTCATTAGGGTGTATTCGCTCACCGGGAAGATTTTTCCCACCGTATTCTTCCGCGCCTGGCTCTGCAGCACCACAATTTCACTCGGAAGCCGAACTGCGTAGTAGGGTTCGGCGGTCACAATCACCGAAAAGGTTTGAGCCGGCGTCGTTGCGCTGAGCTTGCCATCGCCATTCTTGTTGATGAGCAATTCTCCGGTGTTGCCGGTGCGGCCCTCAGGCGTGACGACCCAGGCCACGTAAGTCAGAAACTCCGCGCCAAGAGTCGTTGGCTGAGCCAGTCCTTTAACGCTGATGTCGATGCTGGCTGCTCCCGCCTTCGATTTGATCTCGACCTTCACATCCCCTTTGGCGCTGGCCGCCAAGTCTGTGCCCACGAGATCGACCTTTGTCCCTCCAGCACCTACTTGGTAACCGACTGCCTGCACCGTCTTCTTGACCAGGGCGGATGCCGGCACTCCCTGATCTCCCTGTGCCGCTTGACCTTGATCCTGCGCGCTCGCTGCAAAGTTGCCACAGAAGATGCAACACACTCCGAGCGCGACTATGCCAAGCAACGTCGCATTTCGAACGGTTCCACCATCACGGCCGTTCCTAGGGGCACTCGAGCCTGAGAGCATCTTGTTCAAGAGGTTCATCGCGTCTCCACTTTTGTCCGGACTAACAAAGGGTGCACTTCTGTGGCACCGCCGAGCCGCGTTTCACACGCGAACGCCAGCGGACCAAAGGTTCACGGTTCCACAATCCATGCGCAAGATCAGTCTTGAGCCACCCCTCCCGTTCCCACAACTGGTAAAACTGACAGTCAAGTTATTGTCGCTTTGGCTCCAGAGGTCTTCGCGCGTCTCCCTGAAAAGTAACTCCCTTAAGTGTTAGTTGCTTTCCCGCGAGATGCATCTACTATGGAGGCGAATCTTGGTTGCGGCGCTCGAGGCCTCGCTACCGTGTCCAACAATTTTTACCTTCATGATGAGGAGCGATGCTGATTCAACATCTCATTTATTCAGCTAAGGAGCGCCCCTGGCGGCTTGCCGGCTTCGTCCTTTTCCTCATTGCTCTCGTCATACTCATCTGGTATGTGACCAAGCGCGAATACAACAGTTCGGAAGATTCGTCCGCCACCCACATCAACCCGTCAATGGGAGTCACGAGTCAGCAGGCGCTTTGAGCCTCGACCCGACCTTGGCGCTAAACTCAGTCAAATTGACGAAATCTGCGCGATGCCCGGCAGAAAACTAACACAAGCTGTCCACCCGTTGACCCGAAACGGCTATTCGCGTTGAGGTTAAACCCAGATACGCTCTCTTCAGGTTAGTTACCAATGAAATCGGGCCCCGGTTTCTGACCTCACCGATTGCGGTGCCTGGCATGTGTCACCGCAATCGGTGCCGACCATCACCAAATGCCCGCCAAAGCTCCGTTAGAATTCTCCCCGTCAGCCCGAAGCTTGCCCGCTCCGTGGCGACAGTTACCGGTTGCGTCGCACCAATAGTCGACACAACCGGTAACTTATTCACTAGGCGTTCATTCAATGGGCGCTCAGACCCTATCGACACAAGCGCTCCGATCGTTGATGGAGCCCTTGGCTCAACCTGCGTTCATAACGCCCCCGTCGCGATACCCCCATTCAGGATCCCCGCGCAGCGTCGCTTCGCGTCGGAATTCCCACTTCCCAATCCCCTCCACTAGGCGCGAACTCCACGACTAGCACATCTGCCAGTTGTGTAGAACCGAATTGCGCCTATGATCCTCGCATTGCAAATCGAGCCATCCGCAAGCCAGGGCACATTGCAGCCGCACGGGTTTCGATGCTTGTGAAAGATCGCGATGAGTTCCGACTCGAACCGTCAACTCCGGGTATTTGTCGTCGACGAAGAGCACATCTTCGCATCGACATTAGCCCAATTCCTGCGCCAGGAGGGCCATGACGCGAGGTCCTTCCCTGGCCCGCTTGAGGCCTTGTACGTCGCCCTCACGGAGCCTCCGGATATTCTCATCTCAGACGTCACTCTGTTACCGCTCTCGGGCACAGAGCTGGCGATTGAAATGCGCACTCACAATCCACGTTGCAAAGTCCTGCTCTTCTCCAGTTTCCCATCTACAAACGCTCTGCTTCCAAACGCCTACGCAGCTGAACAGGACTTTAAGCTTCTCCCCGGCCCGGTGTACTTGGTCAATCTTATGGAGGCGATTCAGACTCTGGTCCACGACTACCCTCTGTCTCATAATCCTCTCCCAAGCAACCACAAAGAAGCCGGACCCGGCTAAGAGCCACGTACGAGAGGAGTTCGCGGGACCTTCAAATCCATCTCCTCCCCAAAAGGCTGCAGAGCCCCATCCAGAAGTGCCATTTACCCGCCCGGCAAGTTACTTTATGTTACTCATGTATTAATAAATAGTTACCGATGATCTCTCCGATTATCCAAATCGCGCCTGTGGCAATCGTGACGGTCTATCTCGTCCGCGGCAGAATCAGTCTGAGCCGTCGGAACTTGCAATCTTGGGACTCGTTGCTCACTCGACTGGCACCCGGATGGACCGCTTCCGCATTGAGCGATCATTTCCTTTCCAGGGAAGGTCTTAACTCAACACCAGACGAAACATGGGAGCATATCCAAGGCGCCC
Source organism: uncultured Acidobacteriaceae bacterium (assembly GCA_963737915.1). Taxonomy (GTDB): domain Bacteria; phylum Acidobacteriota; class Terriglobia; order Terriglobales; family Acidobacteriaceae; genus Telmatobacter. The sequence continues at coordinate 40,557 of CAVTUP010000022.1, forward strand.
GCGGTCTTCGCGCCATGTACCGCAACGCCGGCGTCATGCTTGAGATGGCCGACTATGCTGCGCGGAATTGCGAGACGATTGATACGGAACTTCTTGCTGCCCTTCGCAGTGACGCCACCCAGATTCGCATCGGAGTTCTCAAGTCCCTTGCACAGTTCGCCTTCAATCGGGCGAGTGAGAATGTTCGTTTGAATTCTTTCCAGGTGGCATCCATGTACACCGGGATGGCTGCTCGCATGGCGCAGCTTTTGCAAGTGAGCGCACCCGATATGCTCCCCGACTTTGTCGCCGCCATGTAGTGCTGCCACGTCGTGAGGTTTGTACGAAACTCAGTTCAGCGGATCATGCGGGACGCAAATGCTCCCACTGATGTTCTCAGCGATGTTGCAACTATCCTGGAACGTAGAACGTTTATCCTGAATTCACCAACTAAGCGTCAATACCCGCTCTTTCTGATTCTTCCGGTTCCCTCCCGCATCCCAATCACAAGCCATCTCTTACCCCCGGTGGTAGCCTTTTCGTGGACTTCAAAATCAGGGGGATTCATGCCTATTTCCTTGCATCACTTTGCCGCAATCGCAGCAATCACAATCGCAGCGGGGTCGACAATCTCCGTCACGGCACAGGCGCCTGAGCAGCAAGCCGCGTCCCATCCGCCCACTCAGCCATCGCTCTCGGAGCCCGCAGCCAATCCAGTCGCAGATCCAAAAGCCGTAGTCATCGTTGGCAAGGCACGATTCACCGTTCTCACTCCCCAACTCATTCGCATGGAGTGGGCGGCAGATGGCAAATTCGAGGACCACGCCTCATTCGTGTTCATCAACCGCCGTCTCCCCGTGCCGAAGTTCGATCGGACAGAACTCAACGCGGGAACAGCAAAAACAATTGCAATCAAGACCAGCGCTCTTACGCTCAATTACTCGCCCTCTGGCGACGGCAAATTCACGGCCAGCAATCTCTCCATCCAACTTACGGTCGACGGCAAACCCGTCACATGGCGTCCAGGTCAATCCGATCCCGAAAACCTGCAAGGCACTACGCGCACCCTCGACGGCGCCCTCGGTTCCAAGACGAAGGAGCCCATCGAACAGGGCCTCGTCTCTCGTTCTGGATGGGCACTCGTCGACGACTCCACTCGCCCCCTCTTCGACTCCGCAGACTTTCGCTTTCTCGAGGGCGAAAGGAGTCCGTGGCCCTGGGTCATCGAACGCCCCGAAGGCGACCGCCAGGACCTGTATTTCTTCGGGTACGGCCATCAATACTCTCAGGCACTCGGAGACTACACTCGGGTCGCCGGCCGCATTCCTCTTCCGCCACGTTTCGCCTTCGGCACGTGGTGGTCCCGTTACTGGGCATACAGCGACCAGGAAATCGAAGAGATCATTCGCGGCTTCCACGAGAACGACGTCCCCCTCGATGTCTTCGTAATCGACATGGATTGGCATCTCAACATCGAACAGCTAAGAGCAGCGGGAGAGCAAGACAAGTCAGATCATTCCCTGGGCTGGACCGGCTATACCTGGAATAAACTCCTGTTCCCCGATCCGGACCAATTCCTCGATAAATTGCACTCCGAGCACTTGAAGACGAGTTTGAACCTCCATCCCGCCTCAGGGATCCAGCCTTGGGAATCACAATATCCCGCCATGGCAAAAGCCATGGGCATTGATCCCGCAACCCGCAAGTATGTGCCCTTCGACATCACCGACAAGAAATTCACCACGAATTATTTCAACCTTGTCCTTCATCCGCTCGAGAAGCAGGGCATCGACTTCTGGTGGCTCGACTGGCAACAGGAACCCAACACCAAAATGGCCGGCGTGACGCCAACCTGGTGGCTCAACTACGTCCACTTCACCGATCAGCAGCGCGAAGGAAAACGCCCGCTCCTCTTCCACCGCTGGGGCGGCCTCGGTAACCATCGCTACCAGATTGGCTTCTCCGGTGACACGGTTTCTGTGTGGGATTCGCTCGCCTTCCAGCCCTGGTTTACAGCCACCGCAGCCAACGTAGGCTACGCTTACTGGAGCCATGACATCGGCGGTCACATGCCTGGTGCAGTAGAACCGGAACTCTTTACACGCTGGGTTCAGTTTGGCACCTTCAGCCCTATCCTCCGCACGCACACCACCAAAAATCCCGACTCCGAGCGCCGTATCTGGGCCTATCCCGAGCCTTATTCCTCGATACTGCGGTCCAGTTTCCAATTGCGCTACGCGCTTCAGCCTTACATCTACACCGAAGCCCGCCGAACCTATGACACAGGCGTCGCTTTTTTCCGCCCACTCTATTACGACTGGCCCGAAGCGAACGAGGCCTACACCAACAAAGACGAATACCTCTTCGGAGAACAGATGCTGGTCGATCCCATCGTCGCGCCAGCAGACAAGATCTCCGGCCTGGCCAAAGAGACGGTCTGGCTCCCCGATGGTGAATGGATTGAGTGGCCCACCGGCAAGCACCTCACTGGCAACGCCACAATGGAGCGCAGCTTCTCGATCGAACAGACGCCGGTCTACGTCAAGGCTGGAGCAATCGTACCCATGCAGCCGCCCGTGCGCTTCACCGGCGAAAAATCCGTGGACCCGCTCATCGTCAATGTCTGGCCCCTCGCCCCCGGTTCAGCCAACAGCTACACCCTCTATGAAGACTCCGGCGTGGCCACCGACTATCAGCGCGGATTATTCGCGCGCACCCCCATCAATGCCACTCAAACCGGAGACACCCTCCGCGTGGAAATCGGCCCCCTCCAAGGCAGATACCCAGGCATGTTGAAGACACGTGGCTACACACTTCAGCTTCCCGCGGACTGGCCGCCCTCCTCCATCACCGTGAATGGCATCGCAGTGAATCGCGCCGACCCGACGGGCAAAGGAGGATGGAGCTTTGAAGGCAATACGCTAACTACAGTGATCCCCGTCGCGAGCGAGAGCGTAGCTTCCAAAGTCACAATTGAAGTCCATCGCACCGCTGCTCAAATTGCGCACCGTGGCGCTTTGGACGGCTTCGCCGGTTCTTTAACTCGCTTGCGCGGTGCTTATGAGGCATTGCAGAAGACATGGCCCGTCGGTGCCGTACCCGATGTTGTGATCGATGCGATGCAATCGGGCGATCGCCTTGGGTATCACCCCGAGCGCGCGCAGGATGAACTGAAGCACTTCCATCAGACCCTGCCGCACGCCCAATCAGCCGTAGATAAGCTCAGCCAGAGTGTCAAGCAACGTCTCGACGACTTTGCGAAGCACATGAGCCAGGACAACGCGAATGCCAGCGAAATTGAGGTACAAACGCAGCGACGCCTCAATGCACTGGACAGGGCACAAAAACTGATCCACGACGTAGAAAAGTAGGACCAAGCAGCCACTGTGTCGGGATTCGGCGAGGTGTCCGAATCCCGGTCCTACTTACAGTGAATGAGCGCTTTCGTTCTGGCTGGCGCACGCGACACTTTTCCCTGATCAATCGTGGTGTTCACCGGAACAGCATGATGTGCTCGCACTCTTTGGTTGCACGTAGCCCTGAGTGCTGTCGACAAAGTAATTCTTGTCGTACTTATCGTGGTGGCGAACCCACGACATCGTGAACGCAAGCCCTTCTTCGTCGCGACCCTTCGGAGCCAGATCAAGAAAGTTATACGCGCCCACGAGAATATCGAGGCCGCGCGCATAACTCGAATAGGTGTGGAAGATATTCCCGTTCTCGTCCTTAAGAAACACGCTTAACCCCGGCCCCTCTTCGCTCGGAAACTCAACCTGACCGTAGTTGTACTGGACCTTCCCCTGCGCCCGCTCTTCCGCGCTGAACGATACATGGTAGTCGTAGTTGAAGTCGCTCCCGAACGACGAAACCCAATGGAATCGCCAGCCCATGCGTTTCTTGAATGCTTCGATCTCTGAGATGCGTGCGCGCGAAACTACTGCCAAGGTCACGTCGCGATTAGCCAGATGAATTGCGGGACCGTCGAAGTGGTCGGCTAGTAACGAACAGCTTGGGCATCCTTCGCTCCACTCCGGCCCGAACATGAAGTGGTAGACAATCAGTTGGCTGCGTCCGTCGAAGAGGTCGGCGAACGACTCCTTTCCGTTTGGCCCCTCGAAAACATATTGTTTGTCGATCTTCTCCCAGGGCAGCTCGCGTCGCTGCCGGCTCAATTCATCGCGCAAATGTGTGAATTCCTTTTCCTTGATGAGGAATTCCTTGCGCGCCGCGAGCCACTCATCGTGCGAAACGGCCTTGGGATGCTTAATCTCCGTCATGACTGTTGTCATCGTGAACCTCCTCTGCTTTTGCTTGTTCGGGGAATTTACTTGCGGATCTTTCCTTGCGAAATTTCGTGACGACGAACACCATCACTCCGCCCGTCCCGGTTGCGCTCCCGGCAATCAGCGCCGCTGTTGCAATGCAAACTGGACACATAGACTTCTCCCGCAAGGGAATCAGGCCGCTTGCGCTTTCTGCATAAATAGCGGCTGTTCATCGGCGCTCGGTCCCCAGCTTGCCGGCACTGCGATGTTGAGAAGCCGCAGATACACGCTGAATTGACCGCGATGTTGGTACCAGTGGTTTAGCATCACGTCGCGCAAGAACTGCCCCCGCGGCTGAGCCAGAACTTCCTGTCCGCCGGCGACGAGCCGCCATGTCTCTTTCATCACGGCGTCATCAGATTTATTCAGCAGATCCCGCACCGTGGCAATGCTCTCTTCAAACAAATCGAGCACTTCCTGCCGGCTCGTTGGTTGGGGAAAGTTGAAGCCCCGAGCCTGGGCTGGATTGTCCTGCACGAAACGGACAACTCCACCCGGCACGAAAGCGAGATGGTATGCAAGCTGCCCTGCCGACATGGATTTCTCATGAGGCTTCCAGGTCAATTTGTCTTCCGGAAGCCTCTCCAGAAACCTCCGCGTTACAGGTGCTTGTACTTCAAATTCGGCAAGTAGTTCCTGTGCAATCGACACGATGATTCTCCTTTTCATTTGAGTTGGACATTTTTCGGATCGAACGAGATCTTTAACGCGATGCTTCAGCGCGCAAGCGAATCCGGTCGAGAAGGTTTCCCCAGCCTTTGACAACACCCTTCTTGTGGTCGTCGAGAATCAAACCGAAACCGGAGTGGCGGAATTTGATGATTGTCACGCCCTTCTCTTCGCTGAGTCTGTACTGCACGTTGTTGGCCACCGGGCTGGACATGAAGAGCGGGCCGCTGATCTCAAGAAGAGTGGGCCTCTTGATCGCCTGAACGTGTCCCCAGAGATGTCCATCGTCGCCGCCCAGGTCGCGGTACCATCTGCCGCCGGGCCACGGCTCGATCTTCATCGGCATGGCTGTGCCTTCCGCTCCTTCGTTGTGCGGCCCAATCTGTTCAAGTAGTGCTTCAAACGTCGCATGCAAGGGCGCATTGACGTGGATTTCCTGAGTAATGTTCAACGTCAGATCTTCAAGGCTCTGTGCTGTTGTGATCATGTCTTCTCCTTGGCAAATTCTGAAATTCAAATCTTGCTGGCTTTCGACAGCTTTTCCTCGGCCCGTTCCTTCACGCGATTCAACTGGTGGGTCCAGTAGCGCTCAAACGTCCCCGCCCACTCATGCAGCGGCCGAATCGCCTCGGCGTTCGTTTGATAAAACTTGTGACGGCCATCGCAGCGCACTCTGACCAGGCCGACGTCGCGCAGCACCCGCAGATGCTTTGACACAGACGGCTGATCGATCCCAAGAGATTCGACAATCTCTCCCACCGGTCTCTCCCGCATCGCGAGATATACGAGGATCTCCCGACGCCGGGGTTCAGCTATTGCATTAAACGCATCCGAAGTCGTAGACGCTCGTGCCATGTTTAGAAAATACATTCCTATATAGGAATATGTCAAGAATTCTGATAATTTTTTCTACCCTCTTGCGGCTCGGCCTCCCTCTGCCAAATAATGAAAGCGTTTGCAGACCGCAAACGGAGCGGGTTACCATGCAGGCTTATGAATAACTTCGCTCGATGGTTGTCCGTATTTTTGTTTATCTCTGCGCCAGTAATTTTTTCGCAGGCCCCTTCCACAACCTCAGACCCTCTCGCTCCGACAAGGGACTCAAAATCTGCCGTCGAGATTGATCGTGAGTGGCAGCAGTCCGTTTCGAAGTACGACACAGAGCGTAACCGCCTGCTCGCCGAAGCCGACAAAATATCAAACCAGGGTCCATATAAACCGGATTGGGCCGGGCTGATGAAGTACCAGCAACCGCAATGGTACAAAGACGCGAAGTTTGGCATCTTCATTCATTGGGGAATCTACTCAGTGGCCGCGGCCGAAAACGAGTGGTACCCGCGAAACATGTATCACCCGGGCGACGGCGCTTATAAGAATTTCCAGGAACACTTCGCCTCAAAAGACCCTGCTGAAAAGGACGCGAAGGGCTACAAGGATCTGATTCCCCTGTTCCGCGCCGAGAAATTCAACGCCACCGAATGGGCGACTCTCTTCAAAGAATCAGGCGCGCAATACGTCGTGCCGGTAGCCGAACATCACGATGGATTCTCAATGTACGACTCAGGCCTTTCTGATTGGACCGTTGTAAAGATGGGCCCCAAACGCGACACCCTCGGGGAGCTCGCGACCGCAATTCGCGCACAGGGTTTGCATTTCGGACTTAGCTCGCATCGCGCCGAGCACAACTTCTTCTTTGATGGCGGCCGTGCAATCCGCTCCGATGTGAACGATCCGAAGTTTGCTTCCCTTTACGGCCCCGCGCACCAGTGGTTCCAGGCAGGTGGAGATGCGCATGGCCTCGAAGATGATTGGACCTTGGTAAGCGAAGCGTGGACGCGTGACTGGCTCGCCCGTGACACCGAGCTTGTAGAAAAGTACAAGCCGGAGATCGTCTACTTCGATTGGTGGATCGGTCAGCCAAACTTCCGCCGTGCTGTTACAGAGTTCGCGGCTTTCTACTACAACTACGCAGCATCCCACGGGTACACCGGCGTCGTCGACTTCAAAGACTACTCATTGAACTGGAAAGCCGGCACGCGCGATTTCGAACGCGGCCAATTAGACAAGATCATCCCAGATCACTGGCAAACAGACACTTCGATCAGCAACGCCTCGTGGGGATACATCGAACACGACACATTCAAGTCCCCCGAATTTCTCGTCCACCAGCTCGTCGACATCGTAAGCAAGAATGGAAACCTCTTGCTAAACTTTGGCCCACGCTCCGATGGCACTATCCCTGACGAAGTACGGAACACGCTTCTTGAGATGGGAGCATGGCTGAAGGTAAATGGCGAAGCCATCTACGCCACGACACCTTGGAAGACATTCGGCGAAGGACCAACTCAAGTCAAGGCCGGTGCATTTCACGACACCGACACCAAGCCCTACACGGCCGATGATTTTCGTTTCACTGCCAAAGGGGCAACTGTTTACGCGATCGGGATGGCGTGCCCCGCAGATCACAAAGCGACCATTCACTCGCTGGGCTGGGCGCACGAAGGCTCTTCCATGCCGATTGCCAAAGTCGAGTTGCTTGGATCTGGAGACAAGGTTACCTGGACGCAAGCGGCCGACGCACTCTCGATAACACTGCCGGCTGACGCGACCTGCAAATACGCATATTCGCTTAGATTGACGCCTGCGGAAAAGTAAACTGCGTGGAGGGTTTGCCGCGTCCCTATCGTGCGGCAACCCTCATATGCACCCGTCGCGCTATAGTTGCGAAGGATGAGGATCCATCGCATGGAACTTGATCGTCGAAGCATGCTGAAAATTCTTGGTGGCTGCACTGTAACCGGATTCGTGCAAACATGGACGAAACAAAACCGCAGTTATGCCGACGTCGCCACTGCCACGGAAGAGACCAGCAATCCATCCCTGGATCCGCTCCGTCCCGAATACCACTTGCTTCCCCAGCACAATTGGATGAATGACCCCAACGGTCCCATCTGGTGGAAGGGCAAATACCACCTCTTCTACCAACTGAACCCGCACGCGGCCGTATGGGGCGACATGCATTGGGGCCACGCGACCAGCAGTGATATGGTGCATTGGCATCATGAGCCAATCGCCCTCGCGCCAACTCCCGGCGGGCCAGACAGCGAAGGCTGCTTCAGCGGATCAGCCGTCGTAATGGATGGCGTGCCCACATTCATTTACACCGGTGTGCAGAACGCGCCTCCGAATCTTGTTACTCTTCGAGATGGCAGCGACAAACTACGCGAGACGCAATTGCTTGCCACCGCGGAAGATGAAAATTTGCTTCACTGGAAGAAGTTGGCCGAGCCTATCATTGCAGCACCGCCCGAGGGCATGGTCGTCACAGGCTTTCGCGATCCATGCCCTTGGCGCGAGGGCGATGCCTGGTACATGGGAATCGGATCGGGTGAGCGCGTTAAAGGCGGTTGCGTCCTTCTTTATCGTTCACGCGACTTGCGCCATTGGGAGTATCTGCACAAACTGGCCGAAGGTAAACCCAACGGCAAAGTGGCGGCCAATCCTTGTGACAGTGGCGAGATGTGGGAGTGCCCCGACTTCTTCGAATTGAATGGGCATCATTGCCTGCTTTACTCCACCGAAGACAAGGTCATCTGGACAACCGGCGACTACGATGCGAAGCAACATCGCTACGCTCCGAAGCGTCAAGGGATTCTTGACCATGGAGCCTATTACGCACCCAAGAGTTTTCTCGCTCCGGATGGTCGACGAATCCTGTGGGGTTGGATTCGAGAGACTCGCCCTGAAAAGGAATTCGCTGCCGCAGGTTGGTCAGGCGCGATGGCGCTCCCCCGCGTGCTCACGGTCGGCAGCAAGGGGCAGCTTCAGATCAATCCAGCCGTTGAAGTGGAAAAGCTGCGCGGTTCAGTGGAACAAGTAACGCTGAAGGCGAATGAACCCTATCAGATCAAATTGGATGGTCTTCGCCATGAATTGAACTTGTCTATCGCGCTATCAAAGGGAACATCGACTGTGCGCCTGCTGACAGGCGGGAAGAAGGCTTGGGAAATTACGATCGATGTTTCCGGGAACGTGGTCCGATGCGGCGAAAAGGAGTTTCCACTTCCTTCCCTGCCATGGCCGAGACCAAACCTGCGGATGTTTCTCGATGGCTCGGTCATCGAGTCCTTCATCGGGGGCAGAGAGGCAATCACCAGCCGGGTCTACGATCTCAAGGTCGGCGATACACAACTTGAGATCGCGTTCACTGGAAAGCAGTCCAGAATGCTTTCGCATTGGCCACTCAACACCATCTCCACAGACCGGCTGACAACTTAGCAGTGAAGACAATTTTCTTGCGCGACTTCGCTATAGTGTGCGAAGACAAACTCTCGCCTAAAAGGACCCAGAATGACTCTCGATCGCCGCAGCTTCTTGACCGCCTGCAGCCATGTCGGCATCGCTTCGCCACTGCTACCCGGCATTCTCTACACCCTTGCCGCTCAGGCACAGGAGCCGAGTACCGATACCGACCAGTCGAAGCCACCCAAGATCACGCCCGAGATGATCGACCAAGCGGCCGTCCTGGCCGGACTGGGCCCATTCACGGCAGAACAGAAGCAGATGATGGTCGATGCGCTTGTAGATAACAACGGCTCCTACAAAGCCATTCGCAAACTCCATCTGCCCAACTCCGTCCCCCCTGCCTACGTCTTTCATCCAATGCCGGCAGGGGAAACTCCGCCCGATTCAGCTTCGTCGAAGATGTCGCCTTCCGTTGCCCCCGAGACTGTTCCTGAAGCGCCCGCAAATATCGAAGACCTCGCCTTCTCCACGATCAGTGAACTAGCCGGTCTGATTCGCACGCGCAAAGATCACATCCCTCGCGCTAACGCAGATGTATCTCGCCCGGCTCAAACACTACGATTCCAAACTCCACTTCGTTATCTCCCTCACCGAAGAACGCGCGCTCGCACAGGCGAAAGCCGCCGACGCCGAGATTGCAAGCGGCAAGTATCGCGGACCGCTCCACGGAATCCCCTGGGGAGCGAAGGACCTGCTCGCCGTGAAGGGCTATCCGACCACATGGGGCGCAGGCGGCTTTGAACACCAGTCCTTCGATGAAGACGCGACGGTTGTTCAACGCCTTGACGCCGCTGGCGCTGTGCTCGTCGCCAAGTTCACACTCGGTGCGCTCGCCATGGGAGACAAATGGTTTGGCGGTCGCACCCGAAATCCGTGGAATCCGAATCAAGGATCCAGTGGTTCTTCGGCAGGCTCTGCAAGTGCTGTTGCCGCAGGATGCGTCGCCTTCGCCATCGGCTCCGAAACGCTCGGCTCGATTAGTTCGCCTTGCACGCGCTGCGGCGTGACTGGCCTGCGGCCAACTTTCGGCTTCGTGCCCCGCACCGGAGCGATGGCTCTCAGTTGGACCATGGACAAGCTCGGCCCTATCACTCGCTCCGCTGAAGACTGCGCCATCGTACTCGCCGCAATCCATGGTCCCGACGGCAAAGACATTTCCGTCGCAGCGGCAAGCTTCACGTGGAACCCACTCCTGGATTGGCGCAAACTTCGCATCGGCTATTTGAAGAGCGAATTCGATGCTCCGTCGGTTCCTAAGCCCTCTGAACCGCCATCCGACGAAACCACAGAGCAAAAGAAAGGGCGCGAAAAGCACGAAGCGGAACAAACCGCCGCCCGTACGCGACGGGAATATGACCGCCGCTATGATCTCGCTGCGCTGGAGAAGCTGCGCGCGATGGGCATTAACCTCATGCCCGTCGAATTACCGAAGCTACCCTACGGCGCCATGGTTCCTCTTCTCACTGCGGAAGCCGCCGCCGCCTTCGACGACCTCACTCTGTCCGGCCGTGATCGCCTGCTCACCGAGCAGGGCATTGAAGACTGGCCCAACGACTTCCGGGTCGCCCGTTTCTATCCCGCAGTCGAGTACATCCAGGCCAATCGTGCCCGCACGCTCGCCATTCAACAGGTCTCAGCACTTTTTCACGATGTCGACATCATCGTCACGCCAACAACGGGCAGGCAGCTACTGGCGACAAACCTCACTGGTCATCCTGCAATCATCTTGCCCAATGGACTGCGAGGCGTTGATGCTCCCAGGCCGCCAAAAATCGACGACGGCGATAATGACGACATCGGTGGTCCCGGAACACCGGTTTCGCTCACGTTCCTGGCAGGTCACTACCACGACGCCAAACTAGCTGCATTCGCACTCGCATACCAACGTGCCACCGGGTTCCACAAACTCCATCCAAAGCTGGATTGAAGACCCGGGCAGCGACTGAATTCTCCCGTTCATCCGTGTACCATTTGGGCATGGCGCTCGTTGAGGTAACCGAGGTCTCAAAAAGCTATTCCCATCGAATAGGACTTCGCAGCGACCAGCGCAAGGTCGTGGATTGCGTTTCGTTCGACATCTCGGCTGGCGAGACTCTTGGACTTGTGGGCGAGTCGGGATCCGGCAAGACCACCGTGGCCCGGATGATTCTCGGACTGATCAAGCCAACCCAGGGAACAATTCGCGTGGATAACGTCGATCTTGCGCGCGCTTCTCATTCCGAGTTGCGAAGCCTCCGCCGTCAGATGCAGCCCGTCTTTCAGGATCCTTACGCTGCGCTCAACCCACGAATGAAAGTGCTGGAGATCGTCACTGAGCCATGGGCTATTCATGGTCTCGGTGCCGGACGGGATCCATCAATGGAAATTGCCAAAGGCAGCGTCGGCTTGAGAGCCCGTGCCACAGAATTGATGAAAGAGGTTGGCCTCGATGAGTCTGCCTTGGGTCGGCATCCGCATGAATTCTCCGGCGGCCAGCGACAGCGTATCAACATTGCACGCGCTCTGGCCCTTCGCCCCAGGTTGCTGATATTGGACGAGCCGGTTTCCGCGCTCGACGTGAGCGTGGGAGCGCAGATCATTAACCTGCTGCGCCGCCTCCAACGAGAAAACGGGCTCACTTACCTGTTCATCTCACATTCCATGCCGCTCGTACGCTATCTCAGCACCCGCATCGCAGTGATGGAGCGCGGTCGCCTCGTTGAGACAGGTGAGGCCGAATCACTTTGCGCGGCGCCCAAAGAAGCCTACACGCGCCAACTGCTCGCGGCCACGCCGGAACTGCCGATCGCCGCAGGCAACACTGGCAGCGCCTGAACCCCGGACTTTGGCAGAGCAACTAGTTCGATTGCGGCTTGTCGGCTGGTGGCGCAGTTGTCGTACTCGGAGCGGATGGCGTCGACGTTGGTGTCGATGTTGCCGGTGTCGTTGACGTGCTCGGCGCGGCTGGAGCGCCAGACGTTCCCGAAGCGGGAGTTCCCCCAGGCACAACCGGGTGCATGCCGCCAGGCATTCCACCCATCCCGGGATGGTTCGCCGGCAGCTGTAGATCATCCACTGCCACGAGTTCTATATCAAAAATCAGGTCTGCCTTCGGAGGAATACCCGGATTCGCCGCGTCGGGACCCGGCCGACCACGCATGCCGTAAGCCAGCTGCCACGGAATGAACAAGCGACGCTTGCCCCCAATCCGCATCCCATTGAATCCCTGATCGAAGCCCGGAATCACTCGTCCAAATCCCTGCGGAACGCTGATAGGCTGCGGCTCGCCAAGCTTCGGCTTGCCATCTGCGCCCATCTCCGGCTTACCGTCGGCGCCGGTAACCGGGGCGCGACGATCGTAAGAGGAGTCAAACTTGCGTCCATCAGAGGCCAGCCACCCAGTGTAGTGCACCTTATAGATCTTGTTCGGCTCCGCTTCTTTACCTGTGCCAATCTTGATTTCCTCGTAGCGCAGACTAAACGCCGTCCTAACGATGCCCTGGACAGCTGGAACTCCCGGCGGCAACTTGATACCCGTTGCTGTTGTCGCAGGTCGCGTTGCAGTAGCTGGCTTGGCCATAGTCGGCTTCGCGGCGGTTTGCGCAACTGAAACGACAGAACCGATCGCCAAAAGCAGAATTAAAATAGTTTGCTTCATTTCGTAGGATTACTCCGGATTCGTTCTCATGGGGAGTTTAACAGGCGCTCCCTGACGAAATTGCACTCGACACTTGCGGGTTGGGAAATCCGAAATCCCCCGACTCCTTACGAATCTTTATGCACCTTGCAGGTAGAGTGTGTAGATGGCGCCTTCTTCCCTTCATCTGCTCCGCCTGCTCTGGCTTTCCGTGGCATCTGCCCTTGCCGGCGTCCTCAATTCGATCGCCGGAGGAGGTTCTTTTCTATCTCTGCCCGCACTCTTTGCCAACGCAGCGGTCGTTGGAGTCGGAGCCGTAACCCTGCAGGCCACCAACACTGTCGCTCTCTGGCCAGGCCAATTGACTTCACTCGTCGCCTTTCGCAAACAACTTTACGGGCACGGCTGGACACTGTTGCCCCTTGCGTTGGCTGCGGGAGTCGGCGGAGAGATCGGAGGCTTTCTTCTTCTGCGAACTGGCAACAGAATGTTCCGGGAACTCTTACCTTGGTTGCTGCTCTTCGCGGCAGTCATGTTCGTACTCAGTTTTCCTCTTGGCCGGTGGTTGCAGAGTCTTTCCGGTGGGCGTCGCTACAACACCTGGCTCCTCGTCGGAATGCTTCTGGTCAGCATTTATGTTGGCTACTTCGGTGCTGGCGGCGGATTTCTCGTGATGGCATTGCTCGGCATTTGTGGCGTCCACGATATCCACGAGATGAACGCGCTGAAAGTGCTCACCGCCGTGATTTCCATCGGCATTCCGGCAGTGACGTTCATCATCGCTCGTCGGGTGGAATGGCGATTTTGCATAGAAATGGCGATCCTCGCGGGGCTTGGCGGCTACCTCGCCGCGCACTACAGTTGCAAGATCAATCAGCGTGCGATGCGCTGGACCGTAGCAATGATCGGGTTCGTCACAGCCGGTTACTTCTTCATGCAAAACTACTTCGTTCACCCGTAGACGGACGAAATGCGTTTCACTCGGACCTAACTTGTCAGAAGTGCCGCTAGCAATGCAGTCCGCGGCGCAAGGTGCTCGATCAGGATCGATTCGTGGCTGGCATGTGCGCCTTCTCCAACCGCCCCCATGCCGTCGAGCGTTGGAACTCCGATCGCAGACGTGAAGTTTCCGTCGGAAGCTCCACCAGTCGCTGCCTCTTCCAGCTTGAATCCCAAATCCGCAGCTAACATCCGTGCGCGCTGGTAGAGTCGCACCGTTCCGCGAGTGCGCTCCATCGGAGGCCGATTGATGCCACCGGTCACCGTAAGAGAGCAACGCCTGTCCTTTGTCTTGAGGGATGCAAACTTGCGCTCGATACGAGGACCGTCCGCCTTCCGCGCAATCCGCACATCCACTTCCGCCCACGCTTCAGCGGGAATTACGTTGGTCTTCGTTCCCCCGCCAACAACTCCCACACTCACTGTCAGCCCTCGCGCATCGTCGGTCCATCCGCTCATCGTCTCCACCACTCGTGCCAACTCGAGAATTGAGCTGGCTCCTTTGGAGAAATCCACACCGGCATGCGCCGCCACACCCCGAATGTCGACACGCCAGTTCCCGGTCCCTTTTCGAGCAGTCTTGTAGGCCAATCCTTGTGCTGGTTCAAGCACGAAAACGCATTCGCACTCCGCGGCAATACGTTCAGTGATCGGTCGCGACACAGGACTGCCTAGCTCTTCCTCTGAATTCAACAGGAGAACGATCTCGCGACTCAAAAGGCGGGCTTCGACGATCATTTCGATTGCCGTCAAAGCCATCGCCACTCCTGCCTTCATGTCAAGTGTTCCGGGCCCCCAGAGCCTTCCCTCGCCGATTCGACAGGGCATTTGCTTCAGCGTGCCAAGTGGCCAAACCGTATCCAGATGTCCAAGCAGCAGTGTTCGACCCGCATTAACCGCCTTTGACTTTCCGCCGAATCGCACCTCAAGAACATCGCCAAAGCTGCGCTGTTTGTGCAGCTTGATCCGTCCACCCAACTCCCTTGCTCTTGCTGCGGCCACAGCCCCGCATGCATCTACCGACAGCTTGTCGTCTGATGGTGATTCCGCGAGCACCAGCCTTCGGGTTAGATCAAGAAGTGCTGACTCCTTTCGCCGCGCGCCCGCGAGAAACGCGCGCATCGATATTGAGTTGTCGGTCAAATCTGCCATGCTTACCGTCCGTTCTCTGCTCAGATATTCAGCCTTGAGCCGAGGCCCCACCGATTCTACGATGCCAGCGTCTTGGTGCACTCTAGTAACCCAATTGCCGACACATTGGCCCTCCGTCTAGCCGCCTGATTCTGCAAATCTTTGGCATGGCGGGTGAAAAACTAGACACATCGGTTGAGCGAAGTGTTGCAAAAATACCACACTCTGGTTTCGCTATTTCCCGTCTAATCTAACGTTTGCCGGAATTTCTTTAAATCGGAGAAGCATTTTTGGTACCTCCAGCGCACTTAGAACAAACGATCTCAGCCCCTTTGGAATTCATCGGGGTCGGTCTTCATTCTGGCGCGCCAGTCACTATGCGGTTGCTTCCTGCACCCGCGGGATCAGGCATCGTCTTCCGCCGCACCGATCTCGACAATTTTGAAATACCCGCGATCGGACGAAATATTGCCAAGGTGAGCTACGCAACCAGCTTGATGCGGCAAGGCGTGCTCATCTCGACCACGGAACATTTGCTTTCTGCGCTCATTGGAATGGGCGTTGACAACGTTATTGTGGAACTCGATAACCTCGAGCTTCCCATCCTCGACGGCAGCGCTCTGCCATACGTCCAGGCATTTCAAGAAGTCGGCATCAAAACCCAGCGTCGTCGTCGTGAATCCATCCGCGTACTCAGCCCAGTGGAAGTGCGTGAAGGAAACAAATTCATCGGCGTTTATCCCGGCTCAGGCTACCGGATTCAATACACCATCGATTTTCCCGCACCAATTGGCCGCCAGGAATCCAGCATCGATCTGGCTGCCGAAACTTATGGCACATTCATCGCGCCGGCGCGAACGTTCGGCTACAAGGCCGACGAGAAGAAACTCCGCGACATGGGATTGATACGCGGTGCGAGCCCTGAAAATGCAATTGTTCTGGGTTCGAATGGTCCAGAGAACGGGCCACTTCGTTTCAGCGACGAGTACGTTCGACATAAGGTGCTCGATCTGATTGGTGACCTCGCACTCGCCGGACGCCGCATAGAGGGACACGTAGTTGCCGAGCGTGCCGGTCACGCGATGCATACTGCGCTAGTCGCGCGTTTGATGAAGGACCGTTCAGCCTGGGAAATGGCTCATGTCCCAGTTTCGGCTGCATCTACTGAGGAGTCCGAAATTACGACACTCACTCGCGCCAGCCTTCGGAAGCCCGCTTTTCTGGGCATCTAACTGTCCCGCTCGTCCAGAATCTTTCACACAAACAGAATGCACATGGGCGCTGGAGCTTCAACGCTCTTGCCTTCCTCAGCCAATTTCCCTGTATCAGGGTCGCGCTTGAAAACGGCCAGCAAATTCGAGTTCTGATTGGCCACGAGCATCCAGTGCTCTGTCGGATCGAGCGTAAAATTGCGCGGAATCTTACCGCCGCAGTCGGAACGCTCCATCGGCGTCAAATCACCCGTTGTCGGATTTGCCTTGCACGTATACAGAAAGTCCTTGTCCCGATTAGCGAAATAAACGAACTTGCCGTTGCGGGAGATAACTGTGTCACACGCCCGCGTATCGCCGTGGTAGTCCTTCGGCAACATCTCGATCCGCGACTGCAACGTCAGGCCCCCATTCGCCTTGTTCCACTCCAGCACGTCCACCGTTGAATTCAGTTCGTTAACCGAATAAGCGGTGTGATTGTTAGGGTGAAAGTGCAATGTACGCGGCCCCGCCCCGGGTGCCGCTTTGTACTCACCGGCGGATGTCAACACTGCTGTCTTCGCATTCACTGTGTAGATGTGGATCAGGTCGCCGCCAAGATCATTGACGTAGGCATAGCGATTATCGGGTGAGAATGAAGCAAAGTGCGCATGCGCGCTCTGCTGACGATCCGCATTGGGACCATGAGCAGTGTAGTGCTCGGTCCAGACAGCGGGACTCAACTTCCCGTCGGTGATAAGAAAGCTGGCCGCGCTTCCTCCACCGTAGTCGGCCGCCAGCAATACACGGCCGGTACGATCTACCGCCGCATGACATGTCCCTGCGCTCGCTGAATTCTGCGCGGAGATTGGAACCAGGCCGCCATTCACCACGCGAAAGCTTGCCACCTCGCCTGTAGGTTTCCCATTGAAGGTATCCACTTCGCAGGCCGCGTATAAAAACTGACGGTCCGGAGAAAAGCAAATCCAATCGACATTTGCCGCGGTCGCAGCAACACCCGCGCTGCTTAGTTCGCCTGTTGTGGAATTCCAGTCATACGAGAGAATTCCGTTTGGCGTGCCTGTTGCGACGAACACTCTTTGCCGAAGAGGTGCGGCAAAGCTGGTGGTGGCTAAACCAACTGTGGCTGCGGAGGCACTCACGAGAAACTCACGGCGAAGATAATTTGACATGGCATCAGCGATTGTCGCCGATAGTGCTCGCTCTACGCTAGTCTCATTCGTCCACACTCACCGCGCAATCGTGAAAACCACGCTCACCGTAGTCTCCACCTCGACGGGTTCCTTGTTCAGCAAATATGGGCGATACTGCCAGGTCTTTACAGCATCGAGAGCAGCCTGCTGCAGCACCGCAGGGCCGCTGACAACGCGCAGGTTTTCGATTGTTCCGGATTTGGAGATCGTCGCCTGCAGAACTACGGTACCCTGAATTCCCATTGCCCTTGCGATTGCAGGATAAGGCGGAATAGTTTTCCGGATCAACAGCCCTGCCACAACCATCGATGAGACACGTACTGGCCCTTTCACGTCGGCATGGACGACAGGCGCCGGTCTGCCGCCGAGATATATGCCATCTGCGCCAGGTAGAGTCGGCCCGGAATCCATGCCATTAAGGTTTCCAGTTGGAGCGTCTTCCGGACGGTCAAGCGTCGCGATGATCTTGGGAATCCGTCGTGGTGCATAAAAATACCCATCAGCCATCTCTGGTCTGCCATGAAATGGAGTCGTATGTTGGCGAGGTGGCGGGGTCGGCTCCGATGCGGGAGCATTCGGTGCCACCATAAGCGCTGCAATGGAATGCCGAGGTAGCGCATCCGGAAAGACGAGCGGAATCAAAATCAGCCCCAGCAGAATCGATCCATTGATCACGAAGGTCACGATCATCCAGCGTTTGCTGCGGGTGTGAATTCTGCCTGTGGATTCGAACGTGGAGTCTTCAAACATGCCGTGCCTCCCATGTGAGCATTTCAGCCGCGCCAAATGGGAGGCGAAAGGCCTTTCGCGAACGCAAGTGGGCTCGCCTGCTCAAGCGCTGGTTGGCGCGGGGGCAGGAGTTTAAGGCCCTCCGTTCATCCCATTCGGAACCACTGTGCTGATGTAGACACCGCTCCCGCATGAAATGTTCCTCACCTCAGAACTGAACACGCGAAGCATCGGGTGCGTTACACTCCAGAGGATTCATCTGCAAACAGGAGTTCGTATGAAACTGTTTCGCTTGTTGCTCATCGCAGCTGCCACAGTCCAAACGCCTTTTGCGCTGGCTCAAGACGCGCTCCCTTCGAGTCGGGATCACGCGACAAAAAAGTCACCCGATCCCGCCGCGACGCTGGAATATATTCACGGCGCATGGGACACACTCACGCGCTCGATGACGGATTGTCACTCTCTGGTTGACATCAAAGTCACTGCGAATCCCGTGCTCTACATGCCGGCGGAAACACCCGCGCCACCCGAGGTTGTAGCCCTCAGTGAAAAGTGCCATGTTAAAGTCATTTCGCTTCCGCAGCGCATTCAAAAACTTGGAGACGTGCGCCCCGACCAACTTTCCGCCGCTGGGCTTCTTTATCTCCCCAATCCCTACGTAGTCCCGGGAGGACGCTTCAACGAGATGTACGGTTGGGACAGTTTTTTCATCCTTCTCGGTCTTGAGGCAGACCACCGCGAAGCACTGGCCAAGGGCATGGTCGATAATTTTCTTTTCGAGATTGACCACTTTGGTGCAGTGCTCAATGCAAACCGCACCTACTATCTCACACGGTCACAGCCACCGTTTCTCACCTCCATGATCCGCGCCGTATATGAGAACCCTGCAAGTTTTCCCTCCACCACCGCAGGGCGCACCGAAGCGAGAGCATGGCTGCAACGCGCATACACCCTTGCTGAAAAGGACTATTCCACTTGGACACGACCTGAACACGCAGCGGGCTCCACAGGTCTGGCTCGCTACTTCGACTATGGAACCGGTCCCGTCCCAGAGATGGCCGACGACAGCACTTACTACTCGGATGTGATCCGCTGGCTCATCGCACATCCTTCGTCAGCCAGTTCTCGCGATGGCGGCAACGGCTATCTCGTCAAAGGATCCGTGCAGCCTGACACCGCGGAAACTGAGCGTCTGCAGAGGACCAGTTGTGATGTCAAAGCCAGCGTCGTCTGCATGCATGCCTTTGCTGAGGGTTATCGCCTCAGCAAAGACTTCTATATCGGCGACCGCGCTATGCGCGAGTCCGGCTTCGATCCCAGTTTTCGCTTTGGCCCTTTTTCTGGTTCCACACATCACTATGCGCCGGTCTGCCTGAATAGTCTGCTTTATCGATACGAACGCGACATGCAGCACATTGCATTGCTGCTAGGCAAACCAACCGAATCCACGCGTTGGGCACGGCGGGCACAAAAGCGGAACGCCGCAATCCATCGCTATTTGTGGCGGCCTCAGCAAGGTCTCTTTGCCGACTATGACTTCGTTCGCCACAAATCATCCGACTATGCATACGTCTCATCTCTCTATCCCCTCTGGGCCGGAGTAGCAACGCGGGAAGAGGCTAAGAAAGTCGTTGCCCAACTCAATCTCTTTGAGCGCGCCGGCGGCGTGTCCATGAGCAACACAAACACCGGTACACAGTGGGATGAGCCTTTCGGGTGGGCGCCAACGAATTGGATCAGTGTCGCAGGGCTCGTATCCGCAGGATTTCGAGATGATGCAAGGCGCCTTGCGGGAAAGTGGACTTCAACTGTCGACGTCGGCTTCGCAAACGACGGAACCATTCGCGAAAAATACAACGTCGTTTCAGGCGATGCGAACGTGCAGGTCAGTGCAGGATATAAAGCCAACGTGATCGGCTTCGGTTGGACCAACGGTGTCTACTTGAAAATGAAAGAAGTGATGGACAACCGGGCCAGGCAAGCGGCCGACTGATTCTCCATTAGCAGAAAGG
The DNA here is from genome assembly GCA_963737915.1 of uncultured Acidobacteriaceae bacterium. Lineage (GTDB taxonomy): Bacteria > Acidobacteriota > Terriglobia > Terriglobales > Acidobacteriaceae > Telmatobacter. The sequence continues at coordinate 60,726 of CAVTUP010000022.1, forward strand.
GGCGCATCCACCATGTGGATGCGCCCCTTGTTACTTGACCTTCCCCTAACTTATTCCGGCAGGCTTTTCGTTCCCTTAACCTGGAGAGACTTTGTCAGCACTTGGGCAGAAGTACCAGGTTGCCCTCCGCCCACCGATACTTCATACTCTCCTTCGGCGATGATCGGGTCGCCAGCTTCCGTCACCATGCTCATGTCTCGAGGCTGTAGTTCGAGCTTCACCTTCTGTGAAGCACCTGCCTCGAGGTGGACGCGCTGAAAGGCCCGCAGCGCCCGGAGAGGCGCGCCCTTGACCTTCGGGAAGCTGAGATACAGTTGCACGACTTCATCGCCTGCGACCTTCCCATCGTTGGTGACAGTCACTTCCGCAGATACCTGGTTGCCGGCAGCCACCGCGTCTGTCGGTACCGCCAGCCCGCTATAGCTGAATTTCGAATAGCTCAGTCCATAGCCAAATGGGTAGAGTGGCTTTCCCTCGAAATAGCGATACGTGCGGCCTTTCATTGCGTAGTCTTCAAAAGGCGGCAGCTGACTGACGTCCTTGTAGAAGGTAACTGGGAGACGTCCAGCGGGATTGTTTTTGCCCGAGAGAGTCTGCGCCACCGCTGTCCCTCCCTCTTCCCCAGGATAGAACGCGTCGAGAATCGCATTGGCATGTTCATGAGCCCAATTCACTGCGAGTGCACTCCCATTGGTGAGTACCACCACCATCGGCTTGCCCGCGGTCGAAAGCGCCTTCAGTAATTCCTCTTCCGGCTTGGGCAAATCGATGCTTGTCCGATCACCGCCCTTGAAGCCTTCTTCATTGACCTTCATCTCTTCGCCTTCAAGCTCGCTGGTGATTCCAACGACGGCTACCACCACATCGGCGCCCTTGGCGGCAGCAACCGCTTCGGGACTGGGCTTGAGATCGACCTTTGACCACACCAGCCGGGCGTCAGCGCCGGTGTCCCTTGACGGACCGTAATCCACTACCAGCTTGTAGGCCTTTCCCTTGTCGAGATGAACACGGCCAAGCTTGGAATCCTTGCCGCTGGAATTCCACGCCGAAGTCACTTCGTTGCCATCGAGGGAAACGCGGAAGAACCCGCTGGCCTTGAGGCCCAGATTAAATTCACCGGTCTCCGTTGGCGTGAGAGTGGCTTCCCAACGAATAGCGTATGGATATACGCCTTTGAGTTCGGCCGGAAGTGCAGAAGCTGTCGCGTCAAGCGTTGGTTCAACACGGGTCGCCAGCGGTGTCGGCTTGGATGCCGGATTCGTGATGTCCACATTGACCATCGAGGAATACGTGACCTTCACGCCCGGTTTGCCGTCTGTGGTCAGCATTTCGGCAGGAACAGGTGCCGCATCCTTGCCGAGGAACTGTGTACCCGGAACGTAGTTGATCGTGGCGTTGCCAAACTCCTTCTTCAGTCCCTCAAGGATCGACACGGTATGCGTCGGTGTGCCGTTATAGTTGCCCAGCAACACCTTCGTCTGGTCCGCCAGCGGGCCAATCACCGCTATCTTGGTGCCCGAAGTCTTCAGCGGAAGGACACCATCATTCTTCAGCAGAACCATCGATTCATTGGCCAGTTTGAGCGCAAGGGCGCGATGTTCCGCGCTGTCCAACTCCTTTTCATCGATCTTTGTGAAGGGCACCATCTCCGGTGGATCGAACATCCCCAGCTTCATCCGCGCCGTATAGAGCCTTACCAGCGCCACGTCAATGTCGCTTTCCTTTAGATAGCCCTGCTTCACGGCATCAAGATACGGCCTGTAATCGTGATCGTCGTTCACCTTCGCAAAAAAGTCACCGCACTCGTTGTCCATTCCGCGCTTTAGCGAAATGGCCGAGGCCTCAGGCTGCGACTTGGTGAATTTGTGACCCGCAAAAATGTCGATTACCGCGCCGCAATCAGAAACAACATAACCCTTGAATCCCCATTTGCCACGCAATTGATCCTCAAGCAGGAACTGATTTGCGCAGGCGGGTTCTCCATTGATCCTGTTGTATGCGCACATCACTGACCCCGCTTTTGCCTCAATCACGGTCGCCCGAAATGCAGGCAGATACGTATCAACTTCGTCGTGCTTGCTCACCTTAACGTCGGCTGAGTGACGCGTAGACTCTGGTCCGCTATGAACGGCATAGTGCTTCGGAGTCGAAATCGTGCGATAGTATTTCGGATCTTCGCCCTGCATGCCGGTAACAAAGGCAACGCCCATCTTCGCAGTCAGAAAGGGATCTTCTCCGTAGGTCTCTTGACCGCGTCCCCATCGAGGATCGCGAAAGATGTTAATGTTCGGTGACCAGAAATCCAGGCCCTCCATGATGTTGCTATGCCCATCACGCACTGACTGCACATGCTTGATGCGGCCCTCTGTGCTGATGGCGATCGCCATCTCGTGGATAGTCGCTGGATCGAATGTTGCGGCCAGTCCAACCGGCTCTGGAAACTCCGTGGTTCCATTCACGGCTACGCCATGAAGCGCTTCACTCCACCAGTCGTAGGCTGGCACATTGAGCCGTTGAATGGCCCGCGCCTGGTTCAGCAGCTGCGTGCCCTTTTCTTCGAGCGTCATCCGATGCACAAGGTCGGCCGCGCGCTGTTCGGGCGGCAGGCTCGTGTCGAGGTACGCCGGCTTCTGAGTCGACTGCGCCCATCCTGACAGTGTCATCGCACAACAAGCCAATCCAGCCGAAATAAATCGCATTCCAAATGTCTTCATTGCTTCCCTCGAGGCGGGCAAAACACCTTAGAGAATTTTTTAGGCCGAAAAACTTTGCACCCGCCCTCCGGCAGCCAACCCTAATGCTCTCCGGAGACTCTGTCAAGAGCCCCCCAAACCAAGCATTTCCTTTTGGAAAATCGCTTTATTCTTTTGGAGCTCAGCTTGGCGGCGACGGTTCGGCCACAACTGCAACCGCGCTCGCGTCTGCTGGCCTTTCAGCCCCGCGCATGTAACCTTTCTGCTGCATGGGGAGTAACAGTAGATAGAAAGGGGAACGGCGATGCGGGACGGAGAGAGCAACGTCCTCGATAAGTTCCGGCGGGGTAACGTTGACGCTTTCGAAACGCTCTTTCGCCTTCACCAGCGCGCCGTCTATGGCTGGATCATGCAAATTGTGCGTAACCAGGCAGCCGCCGAAGACGTGACCATAGAGACGTTCTGGCGCATCCATCGAGCCCATGCTCGGTTCCAGCCCTCCCGCGGATTTGAAGGGTGGGCACGTTCCATTGCCACTCACGCAGCGCTCGATTGGCTTCGCGCGCATCGGCGCGAAAGCGAGGATTTCTCCGATCCAGCTCCCGAAATAGCCGCTAATGCCACTTCAGATCCTGCGATCTCCGCCGAAATCCGCCAGAAAACCGCGCAAGCATTTGCTCGCCTTCCTCCGCAATTGCGAATAGCAGCTACTCTCGCGGTTGTCGAAGAGAGGCCACACAAGGAGGTAGCGGAAGCGCTCGGCGTCTCCGTCGCAGCCGTAAAGGTGAGGGTATTTCGCGCGATGCGGCGCCTGAGAAAGGACCTTCAACAACAGGGGATCACACCATGAATGCACACGACGAAGAACGCACGAGGCAATTGCTGAAGCACGCCATCCCTCCGATGCAAGAACTCGAGCCACCTCGGGATCTATGGCCGTCGGTGCTCAGCAAGCTGAAAACGCACCCAGCACTTCCGTCCTGGTTTGATTGGGCTTTAGTCGCGGGCCTGATCGTGTTTGCCGCCTGCGCTCCGACGTCCATCCCCGTGCTTCTCTATTACCTGTGAACCCGCGGGCTCGATGCCCGTAGAAAGCTGAGGCTCTTATGAATACCCATCCTTATCTGCGCGCGTTCCTGGCAGGCATCCTTGTCCCAACTCTGGTCCTGCCTCTCATGCTGGTCGGTTTCATCGTGCTTCGTCTTGGTCTCCACATCTCAACTCCCATTGAGCGCGGACTGGTCTTCCCCATGGCTTTGGTACCGGCACTCTGGGGTCTTTGGAACATGCTATGGCAGTGTTCTCATCCGAGCACCCATCTGCCCCTGGGCCTGCATGGTGCCGTTTTGCCTTTCCTGATGCTGCCCGTGGGTACGTGGATCGCCACTCAACTCGGCGCCCTCCAGTTAGGGGCCGCTCACGCCATCTGGTTCGGGCATCTCAGCATCCCATACAGCATCATCGCCTCCGCTTTTGCAGCCGTTCTGGCCGGCTATTACCTGATTTGGAAGCACATCGTCGGATTTGTAAATCAGGTTTTGGGAATCGCGTGAGTCGCGATCCTCTCTGATACCGAATGCTCAAGGAGAATAGATGCCACATACTCTCCCGCTCCATTTGCTATTTTCATGCGCCGAATGTTTCAATCAGATGTATTGAAACAGGGGTGCTCCACGAGGTGGAGCTGAGAAGATACCCTCGAACCCGATCCGGATAATACCGGCGTGGGAAGCTTTCGAAGCCAGGCGGCCTTCTTCGATTCGCAGGTTAAGCGCTCTTGTTTCATGAAAGTGGGAACAAGAGAACCATGCGTCTTGCTGCATCCATCTCGAACTCCGTCCATAGCGGGTCCAATCAGATCACATATGTCGGCTCGGCATTAGACCGCGCAACGGCCTTTCTGCGACCGGCGAGTCCGATTGTGCTCGCACTTCTGGGATGCGCGATCGCAAGTACATGCGCATTCTCTCAGACTGCGGATCCTCCTTCTGTCGATACACAGAATCCCGCCGTTGAGGCACAAGAAAGGCCCGCGCGGGTAACGACAACTGTGGTCGTTCATGGAGAGGTGAAAGATAACTACCTGTCAGACGCTGCGCGCGCCGGCAGCTTGGATGGAACGCTAATCAAAAACACACCGCTTTCCGTGACAGGGGTGAGCGACGCAGTGATAAGTGATCAAGTGGCACGTGTGCTGGCTGACGTCGTCAAGAACGACGCATCGGTTGGCGAAGACTATGCACCCGTTGGCTACTACGGCGACTTTCAGATCCGTGGGTTTCCGATTGATCTCGCGACTGGCATACAGATAAACGGATTGACGATCGCAGGCGAGCAGGACGTTCCACTTGAGAACAAGCAACGAGTCGAGATTGTAAAGGGCATCGCGGGCTTGGAAAGCGGCGTCGCATCAGCGGGGGGCCTGATCAATTACGAGACCAAGCAGCCGAATGCGAGTGAACGCCCATCTGTGGAGATGGCGACAGATCAACGCGGAACATCGTACGGGGCGATCGAATTCGGCATCCCACGCAAGTTCGGCGAATCTGGGCTTCTTTTCAACTTGGCTGGCGAGAACATGCACACCTACGTGGAAGGTGCCGATGGATGGCGCGGCATGGGCGCAGCCGATGGCAGATGGCGTCTCACGGAAGGGACGACACTCCTCACCGATTTTGAGTACCAGCATCGTGTGCAGCGCTCGGAGGCGGGCTACCAATTGTTGGGCGGAACTACAGTGCCGGCTCCTGTCTATCCCTCTGTGATGCTCGGGTTTCAGTCATGGTCGAAGCCAAACACGTTTGATGTTTTCAATGCGAGCGCACGAGTGGAACATACCATCAACGCAAATTGGACGGCGCGCGCCGCCGGTTCGTATAGTCACTCACTCATTGACGACAATGTGATCTGGCCGTATGGGCCAGCGCTCGACGCTGACGGAAATTCGCAATGCCCCGATTCCCCGTATTACTTCTTCTGCCCTAACGGAAGCTATGAGATCTACGACTATCGCAGCCCTGGAGAACTGCGAATTGATGCCCTCGGCGAGGCCATCATTCTGGGCCACTTTAGAACCGGCCCCGTGCAGCACGATCTGGTTGGCGGTGGATCGCTCTTTCACCGCTCGGTGGATTTGTCATCTTCGGCCGTCTACACCCCGCTTGGTTTGGAGAATGTCTACCAGCCAAATATCTCTTACGCACAAGAGATCCCTCCCGAGCAGGCAGGCCCTTCGGCCTTGGCAGACTTCAACCACCAAAGTTCGGGCATCATCCAGGATCGCGCTCACTTGCCTGGTGGCGTGACACTGCAGGCCGGCGGACGATTTGCGGACGTAAGCGACTTCAACTATGAGAAACCGCGTTCTATCTGGCTGCCACAGTATGCGGCCACCTACTCACCCTTACGGGACTTGACCATTTACGGAAACTACGGCGTCCTCCTCTCGCTTGGACCTCAAGCACCATGGTGGGTCGACAATTCGGCTCAGTTTCTAAGCCCATTCTTCACTCGGCAAACGGAAGTTGGCGCGAAGTATGAACACGGAATCCTCCTGACCGCTGCTTTTTTCAGGATGCGACAACCGTTCTTCTATCCCAAGGTCATCGGGGGGCCTGACGCATTCTGTCCCGAGGGCAATCCCGGTGATTTGTGCTTCGAGTCCGCCGGACATGAGACGCACGATGGCATTGAACTCAACGCGCAAGGAAAGGCCGCAAACTGGATCCAGTTGAGCGCGTCGCTAACAGCGATGCGAGCGATCTCAACGGATACGGGCACATCGGAATTCAACGACAAACAAGTGATTAACGTTCCGCGTCTGCGAACGGCGCTATTCGCGGATGTTGTGCTGCCACACACCCAAGGTCTGCATCTGATGCCGGGATGGGCTTATACGGGAAGCAAAGAAGCGACCCGCAACGACACGGTGAGTGTGCCAGGCTACAACCTCTTCAATCTGGGCGCGCGTTACTCGCCGGGGGGCGAACAAGGCCATCTCATCTTGCGACTCTATGCCGAGAACATCTTCAATAAGCGCTATTGGAAAGACACAGGCGCAAGCTACGGCGACACATTCCTTCACCAAGGCGCGCCGACAACGGTAAAGCTTTCAGCTCACTATATTTTCTAATCGGTTTAGAGAAGTGAAGAACGAGGAGTCGAGCATCGGATGAGTACAAAGGCAAGAGTGCATGGCATGGACGGCACGATGGTCGATGCCGACTGGCCACCATTGACGCTCGACGAAGTGCGCACGGTGTTCACCCACTTTCCACACGCCGAGACACCCTTGCAGATTTCTTTCGTAAGTCCTAGACCCTTCTCTGCAGCCAGTGTCGTTGCCACCAACCGAGGGAGCGTCTTCGTCAAACGGCACCATCGTTCAGTGCGTGATGCCGAGGGATTGCGAGAAGAGCACCGTTTCATGGCTCATTTGCAAATGAAGGGCGCGCCGGTTCCTCGCGTCCTTTCGACCTCCACTGGCGATACCGCCATTGAATCAGGTGAGTGGACGTACGAGGTCCATAGAACCCCCGAGGGCGTTGACCTTTATCAAGACGCGCTATCATGGACACCGTTTCGAAGTGAAGAACATGCCCGCTCAGCGGGTAAAACTCTCGCGCAGTTGCACGTCGACGCCAGTGATTACGCGGCGCCGGCCCGCCCTCCGCGTCCTCTGGTCGCAAGTTTCAATATCTTCGCCGCGCATCATCCCGTTGAAGCCTTTACCAAATATCTTGCCGCACGCCCCGCATTAGATGCAGATCCGCTGATGCACAGAAGTTGCGAACAGGCATTGGAACTGCTGTCGCCATTTCACGCAGAGTTGTTGCCCCTGTTGCCGTCATTGCGGCCTCTATGGACTCATAACGATCTACACGCGTCCAATTTATTTTGGAGTGGCGCGAACGACGCTTCGTACATCGCCGCAGTCATCGACTTTGGTCTCGCCGATCGCACAAATGCCGTCCACGACCTGGCGCAGGCGATCGAGCGCAACATTGTGGAGTGGCTTGCCCTGCCACAAGACTCGACTTCTTTTGAAAACGTACCTGTTCACCTCGATCATCTCAGAGCGCTGCTGGACGGCTATGAGTCTGTGCGGATCCTTAGCAAGCAGGAATCCGCGGCGCTGGCCCCGATGACAGCGCTGTGTCACGCGGAGTTCGCGCTTACTGAGGCAGACTACTTCTTGAGCGTGCTTCACTCCCAGGAGAGGGCTCGTATAGCCAGCCATGACTATCTTGTTGGGCATGCACGGTGGTTCCGAAGTAAGTGCGGAAGCAGGCTGCTCGATGCTCTCCGCAAGCGGGCATCCGATCGAAATCGAACGGCGGTGCACGAATGATTGCCGCAGTTGCGCAGTACATCGTCGCGCACTGGATCGAACTCGCGGGCTTTATTACAACTGCGGTCGGCATCTGGCTGACAACGAAGAGACTGCTGATTTGCTGGCCAGTCATCTTGGCCGCCGATATCTTCTATCTTGTTGTTTTCTACCACGCGCGCCTTTTTTCCGATGCTCTGCTACAGATATTCTTTATCGTCTTCACGCTCTATGGGTGGTGGCACTGGTGGCGAGGTGCGCGGGATGAGGGTGAGGTGCGCGTTGTTCCGCTTAGCGTACTCGGCTTGGTCGCGGGACTCGCTGCTGGCGTGGTGGGCACGGTGGCGCTGGGATGGCTGATGTTGCGAATCGGTGCCGCATTGCCTTACCTCGACGCGTCCCTGGCCAGTTTCAGTCTCGTCGCAAGTTGGTGGCAGGCACGCAAGAACATTGCGAACTGGTGGCTGTGGATCGTCGTCGACCTCGTGTACATCGGCGAGTACGTTTACAAGGACCTACGGCTTACCGCCGTCCTTTCGGCCATCCTCGTGGCGCTAGCGGTTCTTGGTCTCCGAGATTGGAGCCGAGCCGCGGCCAGGAATCAGATTGCCGCCTGCACAACATTGCGCAGCGGCTCGCCAGCAATATAACGCCGCAGTTCGTCAGCTGCAATCTTCAGCGCTCGAACCGCAAATTGCGGACTTGATCCCCCAATGTGAGGGGTAATGAGCAAGTTCGGACAACTCCAGAGTGGATGGCCAACCGGCAACGGCTCAGGGTCGGTGACGTCGAGTGCCGCCCGAATCCTGCCCGACTGCAGAGCAGGAACCAGTGCATCCGTGTTCACAATAGGACCGCGAGCGGCGTTAACCAGCAGCGTGCCCTGGTTCATCAGGTCCAGTTGGCGCGCGTCGATAAGCCAATGCGTCTCAGGAGTTGATGGAAGTATCAACACCACGATTTGCGCTTTCGGCAATAGACCATCAAGTTCCGCAACCGCATGAACAAGCGGCTCCGTTCGCGCACTGCGAGCCACCCGCGTGATCTGCGCGTGAAATGGCTCAAGCATCCGCTCAATTTCCTTGCCTATGGATCCGTATCCCACAAGCAACACTCTCTTGTCTGTGAGTTCTTCGAGCATCACCGGCGGATAGAGTGGCCGCGCATCTCCTGTGATTTCCACATAGTGAGAACTGGCACCAAAGCGCCCCTTCCAGTCGCCGGATCGTTGAACGTCCAAAAAGAGTGGAAAGTATTTCAACATCGAGAGAATTGACGAAAGCGTCCATTCGGCCGTGGAAATATTGTGAGCGCCGCGAGCGTTGCAGATCGTGACGTGTTGCCCCACCGCGCCCGGAATCCACTCTGTCCCAGCCATGAGTGACAGAACCAGTTTGACTCCGCGAAGATGCGGAACAATGCGCATAGCTCGCGTGGGATAGGGATCAGGTATCCAAATGTCGATTTCAACGTCCTGGTCGAGAGCGCTTTCTAATGGAACAAGTTCAACGTTATCGGGAAAGCCTCCGAAGAGATCGGCAGGCAAAGTTGTCGGATACCCTACACGAAGCATATGGCGTGATGTCGCGGAGAACGCGCGCGCTTGATTTGTATGCTACACGGTCGATGCGAAGAGCCGAGACGACGAAGATTTAGAAGTCCTGAGCCCGTCTTCCAAACCTGGAATCGGAATAGACAGCCGGCCTTGACGAGGCGACCCTTGCTTGGCGACACCTGCGAAAAGAACTACGTTGGATTTCGTCGCAGCGGATCAGACGGCTTCGATGGATGGTAATCCTGGTTAGGAGTGGATCGAAGAACTGGAACACCGGGTAGGATCGAGGTAAAAATAGCATCGGGAACGACCGCCCCGACGCATAGATAAGCTCCACCATCTCCGCTGTAGAGGATAAGGCCTACCTGTCTCGCTTTTAGAGCAGGCAATAGATACCACTAAGTAACGGCGCATCTGCGACTTAGGTGCACACCAACATTTTCAAGCGAACACTCACCTATTGCGGTGTGCACTCAATTTGTCTATGCTAAGCCTCATTCCAACACTTTCATTTGGGTCCCAAGTTAGCAGCGTACGACTCTCGGGTGATTTTCACCCGGAGGTGTGCAAGATTAGCCTCAATGGTGCCCCAGAGGTCTTTTTATCTGATTACGCCGGTGCGTCTGATTGGTGACGATAGAGCCGCGTTTGCGGTCCGGAAACTAAGTCAAGTCATTGAAAACAAGTCGACGAGCGCTACAATTCGAGCACACACCTGAGAACGGAAATTCCTAATGTCCGAAAAGCCTAGACTAGAAAGCCGGAATTTCCTTGAGCAGGCTGCTGTCGGAATTGTTCATGCCACTCCAGAGGGGCACATCTTAAGGTGCAATGCGGAATTTGCAGACATCATTGGCTATCCCCGTGAGGAAGTTCGGGGCATGTTGTTTCAGCAGATCGCTCCCGAGGCTGATGCAACAGCCTGCGTCGAAGCATTTCAACGACTATGGACAGGCACTACGGACGCGGTAAGCCTCGAGATCCGCCTTATTCGCAAGGATAAGGGCCTTACCTGGACAAAGTTCACGGTTTCTTTGCTTCGCGACCGGGAGGGCTGGCCCTCCCATCTGTTGGCTCACGTCGAAGACATCAATAACCGCCGAACCACTGAAGCAGCCATGGCAGTCACTGCCGACGCTCTCCAGACAAGTGAAGAGCGTTATCGCAGCGCCTTCCAATCGTGCCCTGACGGTGTGCTGATTGCCCGTATTGGCGATGGGGCGATCATTGACGCCAATCCGGCATTGCTCGAAATGATGGGCTTCAGCCGCGAAGAGGTCGTGGGGCGAACGTCAGTCGATTTGGATATCTGGGCTGATGAGGGCGATCGCCACAGGTTGGCGGAGGCGTTGCAAGAGGAGCTTGGTTGCCGGGATCTGGAAGTGCGATTGCGGCGGAAGAACGGAGAAGTTTTCTGGGGTCAATTGTCGGCATCCTTTGCTGACATCGAGGGCGCATCCAGCATTCTCTCCTTCATTCGCGATGTATCCGCTGCCAAGGCCGACGAAGAAAAGATTCGAAACCTTGCTTTCTATGACACCTTAACCGCGCTGCCAAATCGCCGTCTCCTTTGGGAAAGACTGCGCCAGGCTTTGATTACCAGCATTAGGAGTGGGTGCAAACACGCCCTGCTCTTTGTGGATCTGGACGCCTTCAAATCCTTCAATGACACGCTCGGTCATCACATCGGTGACCTGATGCTTCAGGAAACAGCCCAGCGTATTTCAAGCTGCGTGCGCGAAGTTGACACGGTTGCGCGACTCGGTGGCGATGAGTTCGTGGTAATTCTCGAGGATCTCAGCCAGGTTCCGGAGATCGCGGCCACTCAAGCGAGGACCGTCGGAGCCAAGATTCTCGCTGCGATTGATCAGCCATACATGCTCGAGGGACGCGAATGCCATACGACCTCCAGTATGGGCATCACCGTATTTGGAAACCAGAGCGAAAGCACCAATGAGGTCCTTCAGCAGGCCGACATTGCGATGTATCAAGCCAAAGCCGCGGGACGCAACACCATGTTCTTTTTCGCGCCGGCATTGCAGGCATCCGTCAATGCCAGGGCAGCCATGGAAAGGGACCTGCGCCACGCGATAAAAGAGAACCAATTTTCGCTCTACTACCAACCCCAACTCGACCGCGGATTGCTGATTGGCGCCGAGGCGCTCATACGTTGGAAGCATCCGCTGCGTGGGCTCATGTCTCCTACGGAATTTGTGCCCCTGGCCCAGGAAACTGGTCTGATCTTCTCCCTCGGAAGTTGGGTAATGGAGACTGCGTGTACGCAAATCGCAGCATGGGCGAATCGCAGACAAGGGGCACACCTTTCGGTCGCGGTCAATGTGAGCGCCCGCGAGTTTCGCCAACCCAAGTTCGTAGATCACGTTTTGATGGCCCTCGATCGAACCGGCGCGAATCCCGAGAACCTGAAGATCGAACTCAGCGAGAGCATGTTCTCTGAGAACGTGGACGAGATCATCGCTAAGATGATCCGACTGAAATCCTACGGGGTCACATTTTCGCTCGAAGATTTCGGCACTGGCTACTCGTCCATGTCTTACCTTAAGCGTCTGCCGCTCGATCAAATCAAGATCGATCGAACCTTCGTCGGCGATATTCTGGTCGACCCCATCAGCGGAGCCGTTGCACAGGCAATCATTTCTTTTGGCAAAGCCATGGGGTTACAAGTAATCGCAGAGGGCGTAGAAACAGAAGAACAACGGGCCTTCCTCGCTCATCTCGGCTGCCATTCGTTTCAGGGATACCTGTTCAGCCACCCGCTTCCACTAGGCGAATTCAACGGCGTCTAAGTAGCGCCAAAGGCGGCAACAGCATCCTCTTCCGATTGATAAACGCCAAAGAGCGTCAAGATCCCGACCATTTTGAAAGTCTTGGAAACGAATGGGCTCGGATTGACCAACTTCACATTTCCACCCAGCTTCGTTGACATTCTCAGCGAGTTCACAATGGAACCTATACCGGATGAATCCAGATATGGCAAAGCCTCGAGGTCAAGAATCAAAAAAATGTGCCCGCTGGCGAGAGCAGACTGAAAGGCGCTTTCAAACTGGGTCACTGGCTCTCCGCTCACCAGCCGCCCCTTCAACTTCAGAGTACAAACACTGCCATTCTGTCTTACGTCTAGATCCACGGTCTCCCCATCTTCCAGGCCAGAATTCGCTTTACAGCGAGAAGTTGCAGTTGTTAATGTCGAAACTCCAAGCATGCAACTACTTGAGAATCACCACCACTAATCTCCTTGTCAAGGGGAGATTTACTGAACGGCTTTATACTTCATGATCTCTCCGTTGAACGATGCCGCTGTAGAAGTCGGCGCATTGCTCCTGGCCGTGCCCGACGCGGCATCGCGGGCATCGATCATCGTCGCATCGATCGTCGAACAGATTCCTGAATGTGCCTGCGCAATACACCGCTTCTCAGCTGAAAATGGGGATGAATCGTGGACCGTCATCGGCGCGGCTGGCGAGATTTCGGTCGAGCGCGTTTCAATGCAGGCTGACAACCGTCTGATCGCGTCGCTGTTTTCTGATCCACCACAGTCGGTCATCTGTCCCGCTGCAAAGATCCGGCGCGAGGACTATTCGCACTTAAATGTGTCGCGTTCCATCGCGTCGATAGCATACGTTCCACTCTTCCGTGACGCACACTTAGTGGGCGCGATCGAGATCCTGTCATTCGCGACGATTCTTCGGTCTCAGGATTTGGAAGCGATTGCGCCGATCACCCAACTGGCCGCACCCGCGATCCTGGCTGCAGAAGATACAGAGTTGCAGCGTCAAGACCTCCTCGATTCCGTGCACCGGATGTCGCAACTCTACGATCTCGAGAAGTCTCTCAACTCTACTCTCGAACTCGATGCCGTCATTGCATCTATTCCTGTCAAAGTCATTGCGATGCTGCCGTGTCAGGCAATCCATCTTTGGCTCTTTGACGGTGAGGTGCTGCGTCTTGTCTCAAGCAGCGGAGACGATGCCACTGTAGTGGTTGGCACTACGCAGGTTGCCGGGGAAGGGTATGTCGCAGACATGGCTGAGGAGGGCGAACCTCTTCTGATCGACGACCCTAACGATGAACGATTGATCCTGCGCAACGCTCTTTCGGATCCATCAGGCAACATTCGGCAAGTCACAAATGCCTTGTTGGTTCCGCTGCTCCAGGATGACGCAGAAGTCGGCGTGGTCGAGGCCATCAACAAAGAGGACAGGCCGTTCGATGAAGATGATCAGTTTCTTCTCACTTCGATGGCCGAGACAATTAGCAGCGCCCTTAAGAATGCGAGCCTGCTGCTTGCCGAGCGCAAACTTGAAATCCTGAAGACGCTCGTGCATGTCAGCGGAGAAATTACTTCCACTCTGCGCCTCGATCGCCTTCTGCAGATCATCGTTAATAGTCCGCAAAATGTCCTGCCCTATGAACGCTGCGCCATAGCACTCGACTACCGTGGAAAGCTGCAACTTAAGGCCGTGTCGGGGATGGCAACTCTACCCCTTGGCGATGTGAGCGTTGAACGCCTCAACGAACTGACGCGCTGGCTTACTTCCCAATCGGAACTCCTGCACCTCCGAAAACGCGACGATTCCGTCACAAATGAACAGGCCGATCTTCCTGCCCCCGTTTCAAAATATTTCGTAGAAACCGGCTTCCGGGCACTGTATGCCTTGCCACTTGCCGACGACCAGGGACGTGTCGGCCTGCTGCTCTACGAGAGCAGCGACCCTGATTTTCTTGACGTGCCTCACATCGAGATGATCAAGATTCTCGCCGGTCAGGCGACGGTCGCAATTCGTAATGCACTGCTCTACCGCGAAGTGCCCCTGATCAGCCTGATCGAACCGCTGGTCAAGAAGAAGCGAGCCTTGCTGAGCAGCAGGCGCAGCCGCTGGATGACGTACGGTGTCCTTTGCGAATGCGCTCTCTTCCTTGGATTCTGTCCCCTCCCGTTGCGAGTGTCGGGGGATGCGGTGATTGCCCCACAGCATCTGGTCACGATTGCGGCGCCTGTAGACGGCAACGTCACGGCGGTCTTTGCTCATGAAGGCCAGAGGGTTTCCGCAGGGGACGTCTTGGGAGCTATGAACGACTGGGAATGGCGCACCAATTTGGCGGCGAGCGAAACGAAGTACCAGCAGGCAATGCTCATTATGCAAAACGACCTGGCCCACGGATCTGCTCAGGCGGGGCCCGACCGCGCACAGGTTGAGTTCCTTCACTCAGAGGTGGAGCGCGCACGCACGCGCGTCGAGAGCGCTCAACTCCGCTCTCCCATCTCCGGAGTCGTTATCACGCCCAATCTTCAGAACAGCGCAGGCAAACATCTCGATGCAGGAACGCAGTTCGCGCAAGTGCTGGACCTCTCTTCCGCCGTGCTTCAGATCGCAGTGCCCGAGCGCGACACGCCTCTGATGAGTGCCGGCCTGAACGCGGCTCTCAAATTGGATAGCTACCCACAGCGAACTTGGCATGGACGCGTCGCCGTGGTGAGCCCCGAGGCAGGCGCAGGCGATGGCGAGCGGACTTTCAATGTCGAGGTGCCGCTATCAAATCCCGATGGCAGTCTCCGCACAGGTATGACGGGCCGCGCAAAGATTTCGATCGGCTGGCGGCCGGCCGGCTACGTATTGTTACGCCGGCCTGCGCTTTGGATATGGCAGACTCTATGGAATTGGATAGGGTGGTGACGCAAATGACTCTCAACTCTTGCCGCCGAATCTATCCCCTCTGTGCGGCCCTTCTCACTTCTGCCGCGGTCTTGTTTTTTGTTGCCGGCTGCGATTCCCAGTCCCCTTCACAAGCGGCAAGTGCTGCCGTTGTCGCGGATCCGCCTGCTGTAAAGGCTCCGTCAATGCACGCGCCTGTCCAGCCGCCTGAGCCCGCAGATCCAAAATCCTTTACGACTACCGGACCACTTGTCGCCGAACAGCAAGCCGACATCTCGGCCGAACGAGAAGGCCGCATAGTCAACATCGCGGCTCGAATCGGAGATCGCGTACAAAAGGGTCAGGTATTGGCGCTCCTTGATGATCGTGTCCTTCGCTCTGCTTGCGAATCGCAAAAGGCGCGCATCGCATCGGCTCATGCGCAGATCCGGGAGTGGGAAGCAGAACAAAGAATGGCCGAGGCGGATCTCCGACGTGCGAACTCAATGCGCGCTGAAAAAATCATCAGCGAGGAAAGCTGGGAGCACGCGAAATACAGGGTTGACGAAACGATCGCCGAGGTTGCTCGCCACCGCAACGATGCCGAGACCGCCGAAGCGGACCTCAAGACGGCGGAACTTCAATTGGAGCAATCCCGCATCGTTGCCCCTTTCGCTGGCGTCGTCGGGCGCAGTTCTGTGCGTCTTGCACAGGAAGTAAAAACTAGCGACGTCCTCTTCTGGATCACGGCAGAGACCCCATTGCAGGTTCTCTTCACCGTTCCTGAGACCGTCATGGCCTCCTTCACTGTTGGCAAGCCCCTTGAACTCACGACGTCAGCATTCCCTGATCTTCGGCAGGTAGGCCGAATCGTTCGCGTAAGTCCTGTGGTCGATCCGGCAAGTGGAAGCATCCAGGTGATTGGCTCAGTCACTCACCCTTCGTCGTCCCTCAAACCCGGCATGTCCATGCAAGTTCGTCTCGCGCCATGAACCTCAGCGAAGCTCTCGATGCCGCACTCCCTGAGATACCCAAGGCCCGCCTGACGCGCGGTCGACCTCCACGTCTCGATCCCGATCTTGTGATCCGTGAAGACGTACTCGACGGTGAGCCAGTTGTTGGCGTTCTCCAGCGCGGCACTTCAAATTTCTTTCGGCTCTCCCCTGACCAGTGGAATCTTGCGCAGCTCTTTGACGGGACCCGTTCCTATCAGGAAATCGCAGACGCGTGGACGGGCCAGACAGGCGCCCTCATCGAGGCCGAAGATATTCGCACCTTTGCAGAACAGATGGAGTCAAACGACTTTTGGCATAAAACTCATCAGGAAAAGAATCTCGCGCTTAGCGAAAAGCTTCTTGCTCATCGCGGACGTCGCAGCGAATCGAAAATCAACTTTGCCCACATTAGTTTCTCTGCCTGGGACCCCGATCGCTACCTTGATTGGTTGAACCGAGCCATCGGCGATTTTGTTTACAGCCGATGGTGTGTGCTCGCCGTTGTCCTGCTGTTCGTCTTTGAGGCTGCCGTCTTCATTGCAAATTGGAGCTTTATCGGGCCGGATACCGCGCTCTTTTTCAATTTCTCTCGAAAAAGCCTCCTCGAACTGGCGCAGTTCTGGATACTGATGTTCATCCTGGGCTTCATCCATGAGTCAGCCCACGGCCTCACCTGTAAACACTTCGGAGGCCAGGTGCACAGCATGGGCTTGATGTTCCTCTACCTCATCCCCTGCTTTTTTGTGGACGTGACCGAAAGCTGGGTCTCCGCAACGAAGCTGCAGCGGTTGGCCACCATCATCGCTGGTATCTGGATCGAGATGACGATCTGCGGCATCGCCATGATCGTTTGGTCGAACACCCTGACCGGCGAATGGCTCCACGATTTTGCGTATCAGATCATCCTCCTAACCGGAATTGCCGTAGTAGCCATCAACTTGAACCCGCTCATCAAGCTCGATGGCTACTACTTCCTCACCGAGATCATCGAGATTCCCGACCTCAAGGAGCGCTCGACAGCTTTTCTTTCAGCTTGGTTCCAACGCCACGTTCTTGGAATTTCTGTTGACGTCCCAATCGTGCCCCGGCGCCGGGCACCGCTGTTCGTTCTTTACGCATTCGCATCGGGAACATACAGCTATCTGCTGCTTTTCTTCGTGGTCCGTTTCTCTTACAACGTCGCCTCACATTGGCTTGAAGAGTTCGCTCTCATACCTTCTGGCGCGTTGGCATTCTATCTCTATCGCTCTCGCCTTCGGGCTCTGCGCCGCGTTGCACAACAGTTCTGGGATCAGAAGTTCAACTCTGCCTTCCATTGGAGCCCGATAAATACCGCGATTGCAGCGACGCTCGCCGCGGTCCTATTTCTACCCCTGTGGCGCGATCGTGAGAGTGCGTTCTTCGTCATCGAACCAACCCACTCGCACACCATTCATGCCGCGGTACCGGGACGTATCAATGCAGTCCTGATTCACCAGGGAGAAAATGTTCAGGCCGGACAGCCCCTGCTCAATATGAGCAGCTATCTTTCCGCATCGATGCGGTCCGCAGCCGTCGCGCAGTTGGATTCATCCCGATACCAGGCTTACGATGCCCAGCTTCACGGCAACAGTATCGGCAGCTCGGCGGCCAACCAGACAGGTGCCGCTCGACTAACCCGCTTGGCAGACGAAGCGGAGGTCTCTCTCGGCCTCTCCGCTCCAGCGGACGGGACAGTGCTCACTTCCAATCCAGCACTTCTTCTGGATCAGGATGTAGCCGCGGGACAGCCCCTTCTTGAACTTGCGGATGCCGGCACCCGCACCGTTCGAATATTCATCCCATCGTCCGCGCTCAACCGCATCTCCCGGGGTGCCGAGGTAGCACTCGCTCTTCCCGGTCAATTCGACGTTGTGCGCATGCCGCTATCCGCACCGAGTGGAGATGCCGTCCCCCTCCCACCTGGCCTCATTGCCAGCCAAAGCTACAAAGGCATTAAGCTCGCAGTCTTTTACTGTTCTCGAATGACGCTGCCAGCCCCTTCGGGCAATCCGATGTTCGGACTTGCCGGCGAAGCGAAGATTTTTGGGATGCGGCGCAGTCTTGCAGAACGTTTCCTAAGCGGGGCATTCAATCTGGTGAAAGCCCACGTCTGGTGAAATGCGAACGGCGGTCGCTGATGCGACCGCCGTTGAGCCTTCCGGGGGAGCGACTTCAGCTGACCTTTTTCGTCAGCTAATGAACCGCGAGAGAAACCAACTTCACAGGTCTCCTCGGTAGACTTTCCTGCTTCCGATGGAAGACAAGAATCTACTGCATAACCTTGGTGCTGAGAATCTTGGTCGTGAGGACCTTCTGGTTAATGAGCTTGGCGCTGACGATGTTCGCTTTCGCCAACCGCGCGGCGGTGGCAAGCTTGGCTGCGCCCGCAGGAGAAGCCACATTGGAGCGGGTCTTCGTGGTTGACTTTGCGGCTGGGCTGCTGCTGATGAGCGACTTCTTGGTGATTGCCATGTTCTTATCCCCCAGAATGGTTTGAATTTCTTTACGCCCTACGTATAGCAACCGCCATGCCAAACTCAGGCTCGCTCCATGACTCTGGGCCAATTCATTGAATATACTGACCTTAATGAAAACATACCCGCAATACCCACCTCGCCCCAAATACTGCAAAATGGTTAAAAATTAACCCTATGTGGTTTAATTTTTCACCCGATCGGCTAGAGAGAATATTTGCGGCAGAGATACTTCATCCGTTGAGAATCAATCCGCAGCAGCCGCGCCGCTCCCGTCTTGCTTCCTTTCATTCTCCGAAGCGCCGTGTTGAGCAACGCTATTTCAAGCATCCTGACCTGCTCGTCGAAATCGGCGCCCTCCTGCGGCAGCAGGATCGCTTCCTGCGCCGCGAGACTCTGGGCCAAAACGCGAGGCGGCAAGTCGCTTGAACCAATCTGTTCATGGCGCGTCGTCACGACCAACCTCTGGATCAGATTCTCGAGTTCGCGCACGTTACCAGGCCAGGAGTGCTCCTCAAGCGCCGACAACGCTTCATCGGTGAATTGCTTCACGTGTACGCCGTTTGCCGCGCAGTGAATTTGAAGGAAGTACTCACAGAGCAGCGGAATGTCGCCAATTCTTTCCCGCAGGGGAGGAAGATGGATGGGGATTACGTGTATCCGGTAGTAAAGATCCTCGCGAAATCGCCCCGTTCGAGCCATCTCTTCTAGCGGCTCATTGGTAGCGCAGATGAGTCGAAAATCGATCTTGCGATTGCTCCGGCCTCCCAACCGCTGTACATGATGGTCCTCAAGGACGCGAAGGAGCTTGGTTTGCAGCGGCAGCGTCAGCGTCGCAATCTCGTCCAGGAACAGCGTCCCCCCGTCAGCCAACTCGATATGTCCTGGACGCGACTCCGTGGCCCCGGTAAATGCCCCGCGTTCGCTGCCAAACAGTTCCGACTCAATCAAATTCTCCGGCAGAGCGGCGCAATTCAAGCGGATAAACGGCTTCGTTGCCCTGCTGCTCAACGCAACAATGGCGCGGGCGGCGAGTTCCTTACCCGTGCCGCTTTCTCCACGGATGAGCACGTTGATGTTACTGCGGGCTATTTGCTGAATGGCATCGTAGACCAGCCGCATCGGCTCGCTTGCGCCGATGAAGTCCTGAAAACGGCTCGATTCCATCGCATGTTGTCGCGATCGCTGGCGCTCTACATCCTCTGTTCGCCACCGTACAGTGTCCACCAATGTCATTCGCAGTTCAGGAACATCCACCGGGCTGCGAAAGTGCGCGTCGGCTCCCGCGCTTAAAGAATTCTTCTCCACCGACCGGGCGCGCGCCCGACTCACGGAAATCAGCGCGAAGCTGCCATTCAGCTTGCGAAGTTCGCCGAGAACAGGCAAACCGCCATATGGATCTTCTCCCTCCGTGTCGATGTCCAGCACAACCGCGGACACATGCGACTCGCGCGTCCAACGGGCAAGATTGTCGTAATTATCTCGGGCGACCACCTTAAACCAGGGCAACAGCTCGGCAGTCAACAAATCCCGGAACTCGTTGTCCGCCGTCACGATGCAAACTATCGGCTGCGGCGCCTCGCTCGCGAGAGGCGACGCTGCTACTGCCACTTTCCGTCCTAAGGGCATATCGAATTCTACCCATGAATCCCCTATATATCCGCAAGAGATTTACTGTTAGCGCCAGGCTAGGAAGCCCCACCCGGACAGCAAAGGTCAGCAGTGCCCTCTCTAGTTCGGGACGATAACTCTTGGGTAGTTCAAGAAGTTACCGCCGTGCTGAGATAAAGTCACTCGTTTCGACCGTTGTTGGAAAGGGGACGTATACTGGGGCCAGAGTCGACACCCAATGGAATCCCAGCTCAACCTAAGCGAATTCATGAAGACCGAGCCAGTCGTTGGACCGACACATAAACCGGTGTCGATCGCAGAACTGGGTTTGCGCCAGACGGTTCTCGAAGATCTGGCATTGAAGACTCTCTATCTCAGCGGCCCGTTTTCGGTCCTTGAGCTATCCAAACTCACGCGTCTCAGCTTCGAAGTCGCAAGCGAGTTGCTGAAGAGACTGCGAACTGAGCAGCTTTGCCAGGTTACTGGCATGAGCGGTCAAATTCAGAACCTTGCGATAACCACGCAAGGAAGGGCTCGGGCACAGGAACTGCTTGCACAGAGTCAGTACGTTGGACCCGCTCCCGTACCCTTGGCAAGCTACGTTCAGCAGGTCAAAAAACAGACGGTCGAAAACGTCGAGGTTCACCCGGAAGACGTCAAGCAGGCCTTCTCCCACCTGGTTCTCGATGATGAAACATTGTGGCAGCTTGGTACAGCACTCAACTCCGGAGCCGCAATTTTTCTTTATGGCCCCTCCGGCGTCGGAAAGACCACGATCGCTGAGACTTTGTCGCGGGTCCTTGCCGAAGATGCGGTGTGGTTGCCCTACGCTGTCGAGATCGACGGGCAAATTATCACCGTCTACGATCCCACAGTCCACAAGCGCTTGGAAGGTCAGGAGCCTCACGGATACGATGACCGGTGGGTCCTCTGCCAGCGTCCGTCGATCCTGGTCGGCGGCGAATTGACCATCGAGATGCTCGACCTTCAGTTCAACCCATCCACAAAGTTCTACTCCGGTCCAGTCCAGATGAAGGCCAACAATGGTGTTCTCATCATTGATGATTTTGGCCGGCAGCGAGTTCGTCCCGACGACCTGCTCAACCGCTGGGTTGTTCCCCTCGATCGCAGAATTGATTTCCTCACTCTCGCTGGAGGAAGAAAGATCGAAATTCCGTTCGAAATGCTGGTTGTGTTTGCCTCGAATCTCGATCCAAACCAGCTTATGGATGCAGCGTTCTTGCGCCGCATTCAAACCAAAATCCGCATTGGCGCAGTCACCGATGATGAATTCTGCGAAATATTCCACAGGGTTGCCAAGGAGCGCGGCATCCGAACCGACGATGGGGTTGCCTCGGACCTCATCCGTTTCATCAAGGACGTATTGAAACAGGAATTGCGCTCATGCTTTCCCCGCGATATTGTGAACCAGATCTGTTGGGCCGCCAAGTATGAGGGCAAAAAGCCAGAGGTCGACCATCGCAGCTTGATGCGCGCGGTGGAATGTTACTTCCTTCCAAAATCCTGATCAACACGCGCGCCTGCGAAATCTCTTTGCTCCCGAAGCTGCGCGTTCCCTCTCCGCGAGATCAGTTCTAGCTTGTCTCGAACTTCTGCCTCGTTAGCCGTGCTATCTCGCTGTGAACTTCCTCTCTACTCGATGCATTGCGCACTGCATCTTCAAGTTCGCGCACCTTTGCACCCACAAGAAAGCGATACCAGAATCCCTGCAAAAAATGGTAGACGAGCCCTTTCCTTCCATCGAGAAACCCCAATTGGATAAAGAACCTGTATGCAAAGTAAAGGGGGGCGGCAATCTCAAATGGAATTCTGTTATAGATCGACTCCTTTAATGCGCGCTTCACTTTGGTCTGTCTCGCAGTCGATCTCACAGTGAGCGCGGGTTCTGATTCAGCCATTCCCATCCGCTTCTTGAGCACATCCAACGCTTCCCTGCTTGAATAATTATTATGTTTGTCAGTAAAAAATGTCAGATCGAAGAGACTGTGGTCCGCAAATCCGCCACGAAACGTCACGGTCCTTCCCTCCGTGATGTAGATGTGCTCGTCCATCCAGCGGTCCTCAATACGCGCCTTGCCCCGGCGCCAGATCCGAAGAAGCGTGAGTGGGTATCTTCCGCCGTGCCGAATCCATTTCCCTTGAAAGATCGTTTTGCGATTGAGATTTATGCCGGTTACTTCCGCGGGAAGCTCAGGGAGTTTCGCAGCAATCTCTTCGGCCAGATCAGCTTCGACTATCTCATCCGCATCAAGGCGCATTACCCATTCCGTGGTGATCGGTGCGTTCTGGAGTGCCCATTCAAACTGTTTCGCCTGATTCTGAAATGGATGCTGGAGCACTTGAGCGCCATTCGCCCTCGCCAAGGCGACTGTATCATCCGACGAGAACGAATCGATCACGAAGATCTCCTTCGCAAATCCCGATATGTGCTTGAGTGCACGCGGAAGATGTACGGATTCGTTATACGTCAGGATTACAATCGCGATGCTCGTCTTATCCATCGAGAACCCTCAAACGAAGATGCCACCCGAAGAACGGAGGCACAATCCTATATTGAGCCAAATTTCAACCCGTTAGCTGCCGCTGAGAATGATCGACCTCATCCGCAGATGATGTTGGAAATCCGATGGCCCGCTCGAATTCCCGAGTCGCTTCCTCGATGACAAAGTGTTTCAGAAAGCCGTCGCGCGCCGCGCGTTTCATCGCCGAGCGCTGCTCGAATGAAAGAGCATAAAACCGCCTGATCAAATTCCGGATTCCAGCTAAAGTATCGGGTTCCACGAAGCCCGCTCCAGACGTTTCGACCTCTCGCCAGATGTTCACTTTGTCGCTGACCAACACCGGCGTCGAGCAGGACATCGCCTCGGCCACAACGAAGCCAAAGTTCTCCTGGTGTGAAGGCAATATCATCGCGTCGGCAGCCCGTAAGGCGCCCCCTTTTATTTCCCCGTTCAACATGCCGAGCCAGTGAACGCGGCTGGCAATCCCAAACCCTTCGGCCAAACGCCGTAATTCAGTCGTCATTCCCATTTGATCTGGTCCGGCAAGAACCAAATCAAGATCAGCAGGGGTTTCTGATAGGCAATCCGCAAATGCGCGGATCAAGAGATCGCAGCCCTTTTTCGGATGGATGCGACCAAGAAAGAGAAGGAAATTCCTGTTCCTCAATACAGGAAACGCTGCCAGGAATGCCGCTCTCTCCGCATTCGGCTCGCCAATCGGGTCCGCTGTGCCTAAGCCCACAACACTTTCCGTGTAGGTGTGGCCAAAGAACATATTGCGTGCCAGGAATTTCTCTTCCTCACATGTAAACAGGACCTTCCTGGCATCCCGGAGTACCCGACCTTCGGCAAGCCACCAGTAAATTAGCTTGGCGATATGCTTCAGAGGATACTTTTTTCGGAACCACGGATCCATCATCCCGTGAGGAAAAACATAGTAAGGTGTCGATTGATTCCGCAGCCCAAGCCACGCGCCAAACGAGGAATAATTCCACAACCCGTGCATCACAACAGCATCGAAACGCCCTGCATTCTTCCTGATCCACGAAGCAAGCCGCATGTTGTAACCATATTTGCCTATTCCTCTTCCTAGAGCAGTCACCGTGACTGGAAAGGTCCGATGGGCGATCTCTTTCGCATTCTCCAGGCTGACAACTTCAACCTCATGGTTGTCGCAAAGAAGTGTTTCCGAAAAACGCTTCAGAGCCTCGACAGGGCCGCCAGATTCAGCATCTGTGCTGCGAATCACATGCAATACCCTATGTTTCTTTGGCATGTCGAATCGGAGTTTCGTAGGCGAAAACCCGATCACCTGCGCCAAATCACGTGCTGACGCCTCGCCATCGAAATAATCTAGGAAGCCTTGTCGGGCAGCCTGCGCCATCTTCGAGCGCTCTTCAGCTGTAAGTGACCAAAATCGTCGGATCAGATTTCTGGTTCCCTCAACACTATCGGGTTCCACGAGCCCCCCTCCAGAGGCTTCGACTTCTCTCCAGATGTTGACCTTATCGCTAACCAGCACAGGTGTGCGGCAGGCCATCGCCTCGGCCACGACAATTCCAAAATTCTCCTGGTGCGAAGGCAGGATCATCGCTTCAGCAGCCCTGAATGCACCCCACTTTAACTCTCCCTGCAGCATCCCTGGCCAATGCACACGGTGCGCAACATTGAGTTTCTGAGCCAAATTCTGCAATTCCTGAGCCAAATGAACCTGGTCAGGTCCCGCAATCACCAAATCAAGGTCCGCGGGTAGCTGCTCACTCATCTCCGCGAAGCCCCGAATCAATAAATCGCAACCTTTTTTGGGATGAATGCGACTAAGGAAAATCAAGAAGCGCCTTTCCTGCAACGCAGGAAAGGCCGTGAAAAATGCCGCCTTCTCAGCAACTTCGTCGCCCGCGGGATCTGTAGTACCGTAGCGCACAACGCGTTCGTTGTATGAGTGGCCATAGAACACATCCCGCGCCCTCATCATTTCCTCGTCCGTTGTGAAGAGGACCTTTTGCGCGTCGCGCAGCACCCGCCCCTCGGCAACCCACCAGTAGACTTGCTTCGCTATGTGTTTGAGAGGATACGCCTGGCGAAACCAGGGGTCCATCATGCCGTGCGTGAAGATGTAGTAAGGCGTCGAGGTCTTCCGAAGCCCGAGCCAGGCCCCAAAGGAGGAGTAATTCCAAAGTCCGTGCATGATTACTGCATCGAACCGACTCGCGTTCTCCCTCACCCAGGGAGCAAGGCGCGGGTTATACCCATACTTGCCGACTCCCCATCCCAGTGCAGTCACACGAAAAGGAAATTTGCGCGGTGCGACGTCTTCTTCGCTCTCCAGGCTCACGACCTCCACTTCGTGTCCGTCACGAATCAAAGCCTCAGAGCTACGCAAAAGCCTCTCGCTAGGCCCACCCGATTCCGGGTTTGTGCTTCGTATTACGCGTAGAAGTCTCATAGGAAGATAGTCGGCGCTTTCTATTGAGAAAACTAACGATGCCTTCTTGCACAAATACTGTAGTCGATCACGTGCTCAGTTCACCAAAGCTATACTCTTACTCGATGACTTCCTCAACCGGGTATTGAACGAGACTTTCAATGAAGCTTGAAAAGGAATCAGGTTCATGTGACTAGGCTCCGATAAAGTTCGAGATAGCGACTTGCGGCTATTCGCTCGTCGTAGAGTTCCTCCGCCCTCTTTCGAGAGGCTTCCCTGAACCCTTCTCCCGTCTCGGAGCGAGAATACATATACTGCAGCCCGTCGGCGAGGCTTCCGATCTCGAAAGGAGAAGCCAGATATCCGCACCGACGATGATCGATAATATCCGGGAAGCCCCCGATTCTAAACGCAAGAACAGGTGTACCGCACGCGAGTGACTCCAGGGCCGTGTTTGCTAGATTCTCTTCCCGCGATGGCGCGCAGAACACGTCTGCCGCCGAATAAACAAGCGCGAGCTTTTCGTCATCACTAATGTCGCCGAGGTTCCGCACCGGAACTGAAGAATCCGGACTATTCCAGGCTCCCGATCCAAAAACAACAAGTTCCCAACGATCCTTGGCCACTTGCGATTCAAAGCCCCGCAAAGCCTCCCACAGCAGTGCCAAACCCTTTCGCGAATCGCTAAGGGATGCAGCGCCAAACGCAATCAAAAATCTGTCGACCGGAAGACCAAGCGTCCTGCGAGCCACATCCTTGTCAACCGGACGAAAACGAGTGAGGTCAATCCCGTTATGGATCACCTGAACTCTCTGGTGGGTCATGAGACTGCTGCGCCGTGCCTCCAATGCCAACCATTCGCTGGGACAGACGATAGCAAGGTCCAGATCTTTCCATGCACTCTCTTTCCGATCCCAGTTCCTCCTGGACAGATCGTTCGCAGATTCTGAAGTAAGAACGGGGCAAAATCCGCACTTCTCACGGAATCGCTCGCAACCTCCGGAGTAATGACAGCCGCCCGTAAAAGCCGCCATGTCGTGTAACGTCCAAACAATCGGACAATTAAGACGCGGAAAATCACGGATCGGAAACGTACCCGCCCCGATGAAATGTAGATTCACGATGTCGGGATTAAGCTCCATTACATGCTGAACTGTAAAATTCGGCGCCCAGTTATTGCTCCAACTCGAAGCTGGTCTTTGGCCTCGTAGTTTGTTTGGAAGCTTGTCGATATTTTTCATGTAATGCGCAAGGAATTTGTCGACTGCGCCAGGTACATCATGATCAGATCGAGGAATCGAAACCGCTTGATCGAACGCAAAGATATGGGAGTCAGCGCCCAATTTCTCCAGACTTTGATGCAGTCGAAGAGCAGCCCTTCCCGCACCTCCGCCTACACTATAAGAAACATGAACCACCCGCATACTTTCTCCTGCCTTCAATCGGCAATTTACCGAGCCATAGACTTCCAGCAACAGCTTTAGATCGTGCCGTGAATTGATTAGCTAGCGGGCGCCATAGCTCTAAGTTCCACCTGAAACGACGATCTTTCCAATTGGCCATATATTCGGCAGGCAAGATTAAAAAAAGGCCAGCCTAACCCGGAGATCTTTCTATAGTGGGGCGGCCATTTATGAATAAAGGGCTTGGAGTATTCAACCCTATATCCGGCCTCTGTGAACAGATTGCCAAGATTCAGCGGACTCCAGGTGAACAAGTGGTGGTTAATGTCTGAGGGGTTGTACTCGCAGCTTATCGTTTCGCACGGGACAACAAAATGTATAATCCCTCCGTCCTTCAACAATGGGCGCAGGTTTTTGATCTCCTGCAGCGGATTCAACGTGTGTTCTAGCGCATGGTTCGAGATGATGACGTCCGCGGCTCCTGATCCCAATTCGTGCAGTGCGTCGGCCGAGTTGAAGAAGTGCAAGATGCCGAGCCTCTTGATTGAGGTAACTGCATTTGGGTTTGGTTCAATCCCGATCCTGTTTCCGCAAGCTATGTTGTGCAACAGATACCCACCGCCACAACCAAAATCGATCACTGTGTCATTTGGCTTGATCGATTTCTTGAAAGTGTTGGCGCTAGCCCATCCAGCAAACACACCGATATCTTTTTGCCAGTCGAAGTAGCCGGCGTCATAATGCGTGCTCGCTTGCGTCCGGTCGTTCATTTCAAGAGACCTCGCGGTTCAGAACAGTTTCGCCCGAAATGGGCATTTGTTGTGCGGATTGCAGGCCTATATGAGCGTCGTTCGTCGAGAAGACGAGCATCCGAACCCTTCTCTTTTCGCCTATCGCTAGGTGGGAGAGAGGAAGGCCTGTTTAAGCTTACGGCGGATTCTGCGTGGGATGTTGGCATGGCCGTCCTTGCGGTACCGCTTTCGACGCTATACGAAATCTGAACCGCCCGGACACTTTCCTCTCTCATTCATTCCTGCACAGCAACGTGTGCTTGGTCGTAGAGAGGCTCGTATCTATATGAGTCTGCGTAGGAGCTTGTTCACTTTGCGAGTGATTCTCTCTCTGACCCCAGGCTCAAAGAAGCGTTTATGAAACTTCAGCATATGCTCAGCCCACGGAGTGATTGCGGGCGGGTGCTTAAGAGGAAACTGTAACGATTCTAGCCGAAGGGCGGCCGCCGGATTGGCGGACGTGGTGTGCGTCGCGTCTTTGCCAAAGCCAATGTTCTCGATTAAATTTCGCAGGAAGAATGTTCAGCCAGTTTCGCGTCCAACACGTATATGTCAATTGATAATCCCACGTATTCGGTCCCGTGCCGTAGTACATACCATCGAAGATCTGTGCCCAATAAGCAGCCATCTTCTCGCTCGGAAGAAGCCGCTTCAGGAATCCTGCTCTGTTTAACGTCTGGCCAGTTGTCCATATGTTCATCATATTGCTGCCACGCACGGCGCCATGTGGCCCAACCCCAGATCGGAAACCGCTGCGTGAAGAAGTAGCTATAGTCGAAGGGGAAGCTCTTCATCGAGAGAATTGGACCCCACAACAAATCCTATTTGGCATTAATGACGATATCGTTCAAGCATTTCCGCGCAAAAAGGGAAGAAGCTTGCATCTGGCACGCAATCGTCCTCGAGAATGATGGCTTCTTCCACTTGAGAAAAGACCCAGTTCAAACCTGAGACAACACGACGGCGACAGCCCATGTTTTCCTCGGCAAAGTTCGTTAGCACCTCGCATGGCCAGTCGACGCTGGTAACAATCTTCCTAACCTCGTCACAGCGTTCAACCTCTCCGGGTCTATCTGTGCGAGGGCCATCTGCAATCAACAGCAGACGAGCTGGACGGGCAGCGGCAATCGCGGCAAAGACGCGACGCGTCGTCTCTGGCCGGTTAAAAACGATCAGTGCAACAGGAGTTTCGAGTGGTTTCATTTTTCTGTCCCTAAAATATGAGGCGGGCATCTAGGTGCATCTATGGAGTTCCATTCTCTTTTGCGACGCGAGATCCAGGGATTCACCGCTGGCTCATCTGTTCAGCCGAGTATCCATTTTCGTGCCCCGAATACCACTTCCATGCGGTGCTGACAATCGAATCCAGTTGGGAATGATTTGGCTTCCATCCCAGAATCTCCTCAGACAATCTCGGGGCTGCCACAAGAACTGCAGGATCCCCTGGTCGACGAGACGCAATGCGATGCGACACTTTCCTACCCGTAACTCGCTCCACCGAATTGATGACGTCCATGATCGAGTGACCCACGCCAGTTCCCAAATTCAGGGCAATGGAACTTCCGCCTCGAAGAAGATAATCAAGCGCTCGTACGTGCGCATCGGCTAAGTCGGATACATGAACATAATCGCGAACGCATGTCCCATCACTCGTGGAATAGTCGTCACCGTAGATATCAAGAACGCGCTTACCCGTTGCAGCTTCGAGGACAAGAGGGATCAAATGCGTCTCAGGAGAATGCGCCTCTCCAATGTCTCCCTCCGGATCCGCGCCTGCAGCATTGAAATAACGTAGTGCGACCGAATTCAGTCGCTGAGTTTTGGAGTACCAATACAAAGCCCTCTCAATCGCCAGCTTGGTTTCCCCATACGGATTCACGGGATGTTGTAGCGTATCTTCGGTGATCGGCATCCGCTCCGGCGTACCGTATGTAGCACAACTCGAAGAGAACACAACATGGCGAACGCCAGTCTCAAGAGCAACCTTCAGAAGAGAGAGGGACTTACTTACATTGTTCTCAAAATACCGCTCGGGCTGCACCATCGATTCGCCAACGTAAGCAAAGGCGGCAAAGTGCACAATCGCACTAACTTCATAACGCCGAATCGTCTCCGCAAGCTTCGTCTGATCGCCAATATCACCCTGTTCGAAGGGACCCCACTGCACAGCCCACCGATGACCATTACTCAGATCGTCATAGGTGACCGGAATGAACCCACGAAGAGCCATCGCTTTGGCCGTATGGCTGCCGATGTATCCCGCGCCACCAGTCACCAAAACATGTCCAGACGCCTTCTCCGCCACCTATTGCCTCCTCAATACATCCCGATACGAAATACAGCTCTCATTAACCTTGCTACACAGCATAGTTGACAACCTCTGAATCGCCCAACAACGCGTGGTAGCTCAGCGAATCACGTGCAGACCTTGCAATGGAGTCAGCACTCCCCCGGGATTACGCTTGATACCGAGCTGGCGATACTCAGCAGCCGCGCGCACAGACCAGACCGCGGAGCGCAAAATTGGGATACGCCTTAACACTTGTCTCAATTTCATTGTTTTGAAGAAGCCCTGACTTGGCACTTTGGCGCCACTAGTTTGGCCATCCCATTGACGAACGTAGTCACTCTGCTGTGGAATGAACTCCCGCGATACCTCACCCGACCGTCTGGCCTGCACAATCATGTAAGTGCCAAACTCCGATGTGAGATTGATTCGTGTCTGAACGCTATCAGGATCGGGAACCCGATAGAACATCGATCGAGGAATATCTTCCCAAACGATGCAGTATTCCAGGTGATAGCCATTCTTCGGACAAAGAAATCGATAGTACAGCTCCGGCGAAAACTGGTAGAACCCATGACCGCAGAAATTATTGGCCTGAGTGAGCGATATGAATCGCCCGTTTGGTCGCACCATGAACGTCGCGTTCCTCAACGCCGTCGCAAGATCGAAGATATGTTCGAGTGTCCCCCCATCAAGAACGAGATCAAACGAAGAGACTAATGTTTCCGGGATCGGCAGATTCATATCGTGGAGGATCTGAGCGCCTTCAAAAGCACTGAAGTCAATCGCAAATATCTCTTTCGCTCCGAGAAGCCTGAAAAACTCTTCGCAGTATTCGGTGGCAGGATCCAGCAATCTGCGCGCACAATCATTCGACACTTCGTATCCCGATTCGCGTAGCAGTGAAATCCACGATTCACGATCACCAAGAAGGCGCTGGCGGCCAAGGGTGGCCATGCGCTCAAACGAAACACCACTCCTGTGCGCTTTGATGAGAAGCTGAGCGCTATTCAAATCAATACCCAAGTCTACCTCCAGCCAAAATCGCGGTTTGACTGACATCTCCATTTTGTTTTGATTCTCTGACGCGATTCCCTTGTCTCCTTCGCCAAGGGTGATCCTGCTAGGGCACAACGACCCATCCACGTGTAGCCACGAAACTCTACAACGAAGAGTTTTGTGGAACGCAGAATCTAGCTCTTAACACAGATACGGCCCGAATAGTCGATGCGGTTGAGAAGGATGTCAACTTTTGTTCGGAGATATATGTATCGACCGCCCTGCGAGCGCCCTTCCAGTGGCCATAGTCGTCAATGATGAGAACGCCCCCGGGGCTCAGTCGCGGATAGAGGTGGACCAACTCATGATATGTGGACTCGTACCAATCTGTGTCCAGTCGCAAGAGAGCAATCTGGGAGGGAGCGCTCAACGGGATGGTTTTTTCAACCTTTCCTTTGGTGAAAGATATGCGCTCTGCTGGATATCCGGTAGACAGGAGGTTACGCTTGACTTCCGCAAGCGCACTGTAGGCCCATATCCACACTCGAGTTCTTGTCTGAACTCGACATCAATTCGGCGGCCGATTTACCATCGAAACTGACGTCCTTTTCTCCAGGTGCTGGCATTCCACTAAAGGTATCGAAGAGATGAAGGTCCCTATCGGTGGCGCCTAACTCGTGCAGCGTTTTTGCTGCGGCCATCATGCTTCCACCTTTCCAGACTCCACATTCAACGATGTCTCCCGGAATCTCGTGCTGGATCACATGCATTACGGCTTGACGCAACGCAAATATTCGTTCTGGGCTGGTCATGGTAAAAGGACGCACAAACTGGCATAAATCCTGCGTCATTGCATCAAAATCCGAGGGGAATTGCTCTTTGTCTTTGGGTGGCTCGTCGTCTCTTGTATCCTTAATCCGAGAAAGCTCGAAACCTGCACGGCGGAATACACTCTGTATGGCTCTCTTGGCAAAATGCATATGTTCTCCAAACGTTTCTCAAGGTGTCGAGTGTTCCTTTGTCGTGATCTGGCGTATCAGTGATCTGCAATCAATCAGAACTTCTGTCTGAAATAGACGGCAGGGCCCTCTGATGAAGGGAGGCGACGCGGAAGAGATACTCAACCTGCGTGCGAAAGACCGCGCTTCCGCGTCATTCGTGACATGAACCAGTGCAAGACACTCGCAAACGTTAACTCCTTTGGTAGGAAATGGTTGAAAGGTGTCTTCCTTAGATACTTCCAATAGAGCCATCGATAGGGATGCTTACGTAGGAAGTGCCATGGCTTCGCTTTCCCAGAGTAATGGATGATCACTGGATGGCTGATCGCGTCTGTCAAATCATTCGGAGCAGACTGCCCGGTACAAGTGGGACATGGAGTGCTCAACTTGGAAAAGATGGCCTGGGCATTGTATTTAGGGTGGAGTTCTGTCGCTCTTCCATTGACGATAGAGTTGATTGCGCATTGATCTGCGAATTGGATGGCCTATGGCTTGCTCGTGGTGAGGTCAATTACCCTTTCTTTCAGCTTTTCTGGCGCCACTTTCGCAGGTTGATGAGCATGACATCCGCATTGAAGTATTTCGAGTCTTCCGACATCTCCAGGTCCTTTGTGCGGTTGGGAACTGGGTCTGACAACCGCGGCAAAGTAAGATTGTCGGATACATCCGTGTTATACAGGTCCTCGATCGACCCATTGACAACGATATCGGAATCGAGGTAAAGCACCTTATCGAAACTAAGTTTTTCCGGAATGAACAGACGATAATAAGTGGTCTTCGTAGGTAATAAGTTGTGACCAGACCTGCGAGTTCGCAGTCGGAGATCTTCATATCGATAAGACTCTGACCATACCGCTCGGCAAGTTCTAACAATCTACTCCAAGAAGCCTCGTCGATGTCCGTATTGAATACATACACATTTAAGCTCAAGTTCGGGTTGCACTTGAAAAGTGAGCAAAGAGCAACTGCAAGGTGTTCGAGATATGATCTATCTGAAGAGAAAACTACATTGGGCGTGCATCAATTCACCTTGGCGACGCCCTGTAATTGGAATTGAAACGATCAAAATCGTGCGTCGCCTTCCGTTGTTCACTTTGCCGTGATCTTGCGACAAAAGAGACGGAGAACGGGATGAGTGACTTTGAGAGCATCAAGAACGCCTCATGCTGTGATTTCATGATCGCCATGGTCAGAACAAGGGGGACCCAATAAGAAATCAATGTGGCATATGCCGATCCGAGAATGCCAAAGCGTGGAATCAGCAAGAGGTTCAGAAGGAGATTGACGACCGCTGCATTCAAGTGGAAGGAGAAACATCGTCTGGGTTCTGTTTTCGAAGCACCATCCAGTTTCCCCAGACACCGCCAAAAGAAAAGGGAATGCCGCTCCAGATGAGGATATTGAGAACCGGCCCCGAACCTTCATAGGAATGTCCGAATAATAGCTTGATGATCGGTCCAGACAGGAATGTCATCGCAACGGCAACGACGACGGCTATACGAACCAGGAGATTGGAGAGCTTCTGCAAGCGTCTGGTAAAGACTTCAGCGTTCTGTTCTTCTCGATCGATCAGCGCTGGAAGGGTCGATGTGGCAATTGCTGTAGGGATGAAATACCAGATCTCGCTGATTTTTGCCGCCGCTGAATAAAGCCCTACTTCTTTGTCGTTCAGCATCTGGCCGATGAGGATCTGGTCCACTCGCATAGAGATCATGACGGAAATACCGGCTAGGATAAGGGGCCAGCTATCCTTCAGAAGATCCCGCATGACAGAAGTGGAATACGCCATTGCCATAAGCTTTGATGCTGGATGCGGTATGCGAGCAGGAGAAAGCGGCCGCGAGCATGAGTTCGCACAAGCCCGCCCAGGCAAAGGCGATAAGGGGGGCGCCAATCAAGATAAGCGCGACTTTGAGAAGGGCCATGAGGAGAAATGCGCCGCTGGTCGCGAGCACGATGTATTTGGATTGAACTTTTGACTGAAAATAGAGATCGACAGAGATCGACTGAAATATAAAACCAGAGGAAGATAACACCGTAAGAAGAAGTGTGAACTTATCACCGGGGCGCAAGACCGAGACGAGAAAGATTACGGTGAACAGCGTGAGGAAAGCGCCGACGAGCTTAAGGACAAACGTGCTTCCAAGAAGAATGTTCTTCTGCTCCGGAGATTTGACCAACTCCCGAATGACGACATTATCGAGGCCTAGATTGGCGATAGCGCCGAAAAGTGAAGTAAACGCGATCGCATAGTTCAACTGGCCAAATCGATGAGGCCCTAGATAGCGTGCGACCCACAGCCCAACAAGAAGTCCGACTCCCATCCGCACAATTTTGTCTGTAACCTGCCAGGCACTGTTGCCAAGAACTGCCTGCAAATTGTTTCGGCCCGACAAACGCGCTTGGAGGCGTTTCGGAAGGAATTTGACCCAACGGGAATTTGGATTAATTTGCTCAATGTGGGTCATTGGACGAAACTCCAGACTCAAGAACTTTCCGAATAGGCACCGAGGCCTGCCACCTTGCCTCATTCATCGGGGCCAGGTAGGTACTCTAACGGCCCCTCGGCGCACCCAACGCGTAGTCGCAAAGCGATCCGAGACTTTTACCCAGGCATTCGTTGCAACACTGGGCTGAGTTTCCAGCAGATCGAAAATGATCACGAGCGTCAACGCGTCCTGTAGCCGTGCATTCAGACCGAAGGGAGAGAAGAGGACCATCCAAATCATCCCAGGAACTAACATAGGCATAAAGCGGTGCAAGGGCCGGAAGCAGAGTCGCGACACGAACACGGCTTTAAAGGATATCCAAAGGATATAACCCCAGAAGAGCGCCCCCAGAATTCCGGCCGACACCCAGGCCCCCATAAGATGAGAATGGGATGGGATTAGACCTAGGCTCGCCCGCTCCAGATCTTGAAGGTCAATATCTATGTCGTATTCCATCTCCATGTCATACAACATCTCGACGTACTTGTATTCTTGGGCCCAGGATCCATGTCCAAGGATGGGGCTGTCAGCCACTGCCCGCGCAGAAACTAGAATCTCCGGTCTCCCACCTAGCAGGAACCCCGCCTTCGATTGGTTTTCGTTTTTGGCCTGCGCTTCCTCGCCGATGAGACCGGCCGAGGTCACATAGCTTACTAATCTCCCCGCCACCCACCCGGCTCCGAGCGCGAAGCCTGCCAGAACAACAACCCGCATCGTAGTCCCAGCCCGCGGAAGAATCCGCGTTCTGCCCAGGCGCTCCGGTACCACTGGGAAGACCAGCACGATTGCGACTAAAAGTCCAAGTACGGGAGAACGATAATTCTCCAGAAGGTTGACGGCTGCAACTCCCACGATGAGAAGAGCGCCAATTGCATACAAGCGTCGGCTATAGAAGTAGCAACTGACGAGAACCACGAGTGTAGTGGTTCCGTAGGCATAGCCAAACTTCCACGGGTAAGCCAAGGCAAATTCCGACGGCAAGAACCGGGTAAAGAGGATTGAGCCCACTGCCAATCCGATAAAGAAGATAACCTTTCGCCGCTGGTTGTTGCTAAGGAGTATAACTAGCCCTATAAGGTCCATTGCAAAAAACACAATCGCTGCATCGCCGCGCATCCACTTTGGCGCTGGCATGCCGCGATAGATGTCCGTCAATATCTGACCGAAAAGCCAAAGACCGAGCAGAACTATGGTGGGACGCAGAGCCGGTCTCAAACCTCGTTTGCCATGAACCACGATGAGAATCGGGAGAATGGGAATCAAGATCGCTTCGGCAATCGGAAGATCGCCTACAAATCGCACAGTGAAAGAAGTCGTAAGGCCAAGAATCAGAGCCAGCACGTCGGCAGCTTGCGAAGCGAAAGGACGGCTCATGAAGCCCTGATTAGGTTTCAGATTTTTCGCCATCACTGCCATATCGATTGCCTGCCGATTTGTAGCCTTGCGCACGCTTAGTAGATTCACGATCCGGTTACCTGTTTTGATTGACGGGCAACCGGCCGCTAGCCCCTATTCTGGATTGCGTTCCCCGTAATACTCATAGTATTTTCTGCCGTAGTATTCAGAGTACTCAGGTGCCGTAAAGTCGACGACGTTCACGGCTACACCCAGCAGATGAGTGCCTGAACGTTCAAGCAGGTCGATGCAACGCCGTACGACTTGTCTCTGCGCCGTACCATAACGAATGATCAAGATTGCCGCGTCCGCTAATCGGCCCAGAATAGAAGCATCCGTAACGGCGAGCACTGGAGGCGTGTCAATAAACACGAAGTCATACTCTTGCCGCGCCTCATCCAGCATGTCTGCCATCTGCTTTGAGCCGAGCAGTTCTGAGGGCAGCGGAGGTACCGGACCCGAAGGCATTACGTGCAGATTCGGCAACTCCGGCCATTCAACAACTGCTTCCCTGAAAGTTGCCTTTCCAGAAAGCATCGAAGAAAGCCCGAGACCCTTCCCCATCCTGAACCGAAGATGAATGGCGGGACGCCGAAGATCCGCATCGATAAGCAGCACTCGCGAGCCGTTCAGCGCAAACGTAATTGCTGTGAGACCAGCGACTGAACTCTTGCCTTCCGCGGGTCTTGTGCTTGCAATCATGATCACCTTCGGCGGTGTTCCAGGGCTTGAAAGCAATATAGAAGTTCGCATTCCGCGTAGAGCTTCGGCAATCTTCGACCATGCCGTGGAGCCTCGTGTTATCGCGATCTCTCTGAATCGCACCGGCAAGAGATCTTCCGCTTCTACGGCTGGGATCGCAGCAAGAAGCGGCAGTTGCAGCCCCTGTTCGATCTCCGTCATCGTCTTCAGATTTGTATCAAGTGCCTCAAGCACGATTGCAAGACACAATCCCAGAAGAAACCCAACAGCGCCACCCGCTGACAGGTTGAAATTCGTTCTCGGTCGGCTGGGGGACGATGGCGTCTCCGCATCATCCACAATATGAATCGA
The DNA here is from genome assembly GCA_963737915.1 of uncultured Acidobacteriaceae bacterium. GTDB lineage: Bacteria > Acidobacteriota > Terriglobia > Terriglobales > Acidobacteriaceae > Telmatobacter. The sequence continues at coordinate 97,423 of CAVTUP010000022.1, forward strand.
TGTTGAATGCAGGCCCGACATGATCCCTGCTTCCTGCAAGCGTTGCTGCAGGCCGTTATATAAAAGCCGATTTGTTTCATAGTCGCGCCGGGCGAGTTCGTATTCCATCGACTTCTCGCCCTTGCCAAATGCTTCCTGCTCCTGTTTGTCGAGCGCTCCGCGAAGCTTTGCCTCGTTGCTCTGTGCCGCGTCGAATTCCTTTTGCGCGCGGGTCACAAGCGCACTTTCTTCGCCAACAAGATCGCGTTGAAGCTGATCAATCTGAGTCTTCAACGCCTTCACTCTGGGATATGCAGAGCCGTAAGTCTGCGCGAGATTTGTATAGTCGGCATTCAGTTGCGCCAACCGTTGCTTTGAGGCTTGAAGTGTGGGATCTTGCCCTCCCAATCCCGCGTCAATGACATCTGGCGAGGAGCCCTTGATTTGCTGAAGGCGCGATTCTTTGAGCAAGCGATCCACGACGGCATCTGCATACTGCTTATTCATCTCTTCCAGGTTGGCAATTACGATGCTATGCGATTGATCGATGCTGTAGACGCCAATGTCTCGTTGAAGAGCAAGGATTCGCGCCTGACTCTTCTGAAGCTGATCTCTCAGACCATTCAATTCCGTATCTAACCAGCCCGATATTTTAACCGTTGCCGTGTAATTTTCGTGAAACGAGTGCTCGACGTACCGCTTGATAAGTTCATTGGCAATTAAACTGGCAAGTTCCGGGCGCTTCGATGTTACGGAAATTTGAACGATGCTTGTATGACCCAAACGGGAAACTCCAAGGGCGCTCCTAAAGTTCGCAATCAACAATTCGCGAGTCGACGGGTTTGACATATCCCATGGACGTCCGCCGCGAAGCGGAACGAAATCCGGATTCCTTTCCAAATGAAGGGTGCGGATCGTTTCCAACGCCAGGTTACGACTACGAATGATCTCGATCTCTGTATCCAGCCGCTGGCTGGTATCTTCTCCTGCGGTCAACCCTTGCACCTGCTCCAACCGGAACTGCGATGAGGGGTCACTCCCTTCAACCTCGATGGTTGCCACGGCGGTATATAACTTCGGCAAGATATGGTTCGCTGCGGCCCCGACCAGCAATCCCACCAACAGCGTGACCACGATGATCCAGCCCCGCTTCTTGAGAAATTGAACGAATCTGCCGAAGGGGTCCTCATCGAGAAATTCCCCGGGCATCGCACCCTGCAACGCCTGATCCAGATTCGGCTGTGTCGGTTCAGAACTTTGATTCGATTTGCTATTCACTGGCTCAATATCCTTGGACGCTAACTCGTTCAGACTACAGGTTAGATACTTCTGCAACAACGTGATTCAAATTGAACAAAAAGACTGCGGATTCTTACCCAAGTCGCTGAAACGCAGGCTGTACGAGTACTAAGGAAGACGACCAAAAACAGGCCCGCGGAGAATGCGCTCTTTGGTATCGAGGGGATTCGCTGCATGTTTCCATATTCGAAACGCAACTTGGAGGTACTTGTCCCAACGCGTGCGACGGCGCCCCATAACTCTGCGAAATTGCTCCTCGCGCAGCGTGAGCGCCTTCTCTTCCACCTTCTTTGAAGAAGTAATGCTCTGGGAATGCAACCGATAACCGCTCCAGATATCTCGCGACAATCCGAATCTGCATCCTGCGAGCGCCATATCGAGGAACAGCTCGCCATCCCAAGTCGCCCGATTCCCAGGATTGAAACCTTTTGTTCGCTCGTATGCAGTGCGGCGGAAGAACGTTGATGGTTGAATCAATGCCACACCGCCATAAACGTATTTGGTAACGGACATACGATCGGAGTAAACCCGGCGCAACACTCGATCGTCTGGACCAATCACTCTCGCATGGCCGGACACAACATCAACTGCTGAGTTCTTGGCAAAAAAATTCACCGCGGCAGAGACGGCTCCGGGAAGAAACACGTCATCTGAATTGAGAAAACTCAAAATCTCTCCGGTCGTGGCTGCAAATCCCTTATTGAGGCCGTCTGCCGCACCCGCATCGGGTTCCAGAATGATTCGCGCAATTCGCGATCGGTAAGATTCAATCAGTTCTCGACTTCCATCCGTAGATCCGGGATCCACAACGATGTACTCGATATTTTCATAGTCCTGATCCAGCACCGATCTTATAGTTCGCTCCAGAAATTCTGCTTGATTAAAGGAGATCGTCACCACAGAAACCTTAACCATTTCAAACTCCGCGAGCGAGTAAGTCCGGGCCATTTCACCTTATGAGTAGGGGAACGATAAAGCGAAATCGACTAACCACGATCGCGCCTCAGAGGCTCGATATCGGCTACGCTCAACAACGACGCTCGCTTTGAAATCACAGCCTGACAGCCGCAACCTCGGTTTCCTTCCCATACATCGGCCTGAGCGAGACACTCCTGAATTGTTCCCAAATTCTGATCACCGCCGATTTAGGGACGATAGATGTACAAAAGGCTCGGACTAATTGCTATCGCAAACGCAACTGCGGCCTTGAGCACCGCTTTAATCGGGCTCGGAGAAACATAGATGATGTCATCTTCCTGAATAACTGGGTCCGCGACCTGCGACTTTAGAACTTTCTGAACGTCAATCTGTTGAACTACTCTCGATCCGTCCGGCTGTGTTCGTACGAGATAAGTATGGGAATGGGATGTTAAAGGTGCAATGCCGCTCGCCAGTGCAACAACCTCTGAAAGTGTCATCTTCTGAGATCCGCAAAGGGAATAAGCTCCAGGCTTGTTCACATTCCCCCCGACGTACACGATGCCGCAGGCTCGTACGAATACCCTGTCTCCCGCGAAAACTGGGCGATCAAAGTTATCAGTGTTGTGCATTGTGGGATCCCAGGACACATAGCTCTTCTTGTCTGGCGCGAGGTTATTTGAAATCTCTATCAACCGACCTGTGTTCGCCGTCAACCCTCCCGCTTGCGCCAACAGATCTGAAAGAAGATGCTTCCCGGGCGGAGGATATATGCCAGGACTTCGAACCTCTCCCAAAACAGTGATTCCGGTCGACGAGGAGTCCACCGTTACCGTGACCGTCGGATCCAATATCAGGTTTCGGTCCTTCAACTCCTTTGCTAGCTGTTCCGAGGCCGTAGCACTCGTCAACCCGCTGATGTGAAACGCTCCCAGAAACGGATAAGGCACGTCTCCGCTCTGCGATACGCGAGTGGTAACGGAGAAGTCTGGAGCATCGAAAACCATGATGTGGACGGTATCGCCTGGAAAGATCGGCCCATCAGAAAGTCCCCCGATACTGCCGGGAGAAGTCGCCGAAGATGCAGAACCCGACGGTCCGCCTTGCTGCGAGGGAATAACGGCCGGGCGTTGTGCCTGCCCGAGCACCATCGGCGGGAGCATGAGCAAGAGCGAAGCGGCGACAAATAAAAGAGATTTTAAAGACATTGAGTTTGTGATTTCTCGCAAATCGATGTTAGAGAGACGCATTCGGGGCATGATTAGGAAGCACTCCTAATATCGTTGCGGGCCTTGTCGGATCCGGCCGTTGATTTCCAGGCAGTGCACCCTACACTCGCCGCAAAAAGCGCAACGCGAGCCGCAGCAGAGGGTGCCAAACTGAGTGCATTCTATGAATGACAGTTCAGCCTAGCACAAGGAAGATGCACTGCGATCTTGAATTCGGCTCCCATGCTCCTCAGAACAGATGCGGCTTTTTCGATCAACCAGTTGCAATCTCAAGCTGACTGCGAACCGATTCGAACGTACGCCGGATCCCTTCCTCAAGGCTGACCTTTGCTTTCCACCCGAGGCTGTTGATCCGGGTCACATCCAGAAGCTTTTGCGGTGTCCCATCCTGACGCGAAGTATCGAAGACCAATTCACAATCAAATTCCAATACACTCGATACCAGTTCCGCAAGCTCGCGAATGGTCAGATCCTCGCCCGTGCCAATGTTGATAAGTGGTGGCTCGTTGGCCTTCAGGAGCGAATCGTACGTCTGTTCCGGCAAGCTAAGCAGGTGAATGCAAGCCTCTGCAAGGTCGTCGCTGTAGAGAAACTCACGACGCGGCCGGCCAGTGCCCCACACCACCAGCCTCTTTTGCCCGGACATTTTTGCCTCAATAACCTTGCGCATCAAGGCCGGCAGAACATGAGAACCCTGCAAATCAAAGTTATCTTCCGGCCCGTAAAGATTCGTCGGCATTGCGGCTAGATACCGAGTCCCGTATTGCCGGTTATAGGACCAGCACATCTCAATCCCTGCAATCTTGGCCAGCGCGTATGCGCGATTCGTCGGTTCCAATGGCCCCGTCAAAAGGTACTCTTCCTTGATTGGCTGCGGCGCAAGTTTGGGATAAATGCAGCTCGATCCAAGAAATAGCAGACGCTTTACACCGCAGCGATAGCTCGCGTCTATCACGCTAGTCTGGATTTGAAGATTATCGCGAATGAAATCGGCAGGATACGTATCGTTCGCAAGAATGCCGCCAACCTTGGCCGCCGCGACGAATACATATTCCGGCTGCTCCTGTTGAAAAAACATCTCCACGGCATTCTGGTCTGCCAGGTCAAGCTCCGCATGCGAGCGCAGCAGCAGATTCGAGAATCCTCTCTGCTCCAGTGCTCGGCGTATTGCAGATCCCACCAGGCCGCGATGTCCCGCGACAAATATCCGGCTGTTACTCTCCATAATCAGCCCCTTCGCGCTTAATTCTCGTGGAAGTTGAAGACCGAGTAGCCGTGCTTTTTCACCAGGGCGTCCCTCTCGGCTGTTTTCAGATCCTCGTCGACCATCTCCCTCACGAGTTCCTTAAACCCTATCCGGGGCTTCCAGCCTAGTTCCCTTTGCGCTTTACTCGCATCGCCCAAAAGCGTCTCGACCTCGGTGGGCCGATAGTAGCGAGGATCCACAGCCACAATGACGTCGCCCCTCTTGTTTGTGCCCTTTTCCTCAGCGCCGGCGCCGCTCCATGTAATATCCATATCGAGAAAGCTCGCCGAAAGCTCTACAAATTCTCGAACGCTGTGTTGCTCTCCTGTGGCAATGACATAGTCTCTGGCTTCCTGCTGCTGCAGCATCCGCCACTGCATCTCAACGTAGTCACGCGCATGTCCCCAGTCGCGCAACGCATCCATATTTCCCAGGTAAAGGCGGTCTTGCAGTCCCACCTTGATGCGCGCCAACCCTCGAGTGATTTTCCGGGTTACAAATGTCTCGCCGCGCGTCGGCGACTCATGATTGAACAAGATTCCGTTACACGCATAGATCCCGTAAGCCTCGCGGTAATTCACCGTAATCCAGTACGCATAAAGCTTCGCCACGGCATATGGAGATCGCGGGTAAAACGGCGTTGTCTCCCGTTGCGGAATCTCCTGTACAAGTCCATACATCTCAGAAGTCGAAGCCTGATAGAAGCGCGCTGTCTTTTCGAGCCCGGTAATTCTGATTGCTTCTAGCAAGCGTAGCGTCCCAAGCGCGTCGGAATTGGCAGTGTATTCCGGCTCTTCAAACGAGACCTTCACGTGACTTTGCGCAGCGAGATTGTAGATTTCATCCGGCTTCACTCGCTGCACGATCTGAATCAGACTGCTTGAATCTGTAAGATCCCCATAGTGGAGCATGAAGTGGCGGCCAAGTTGATGTGGGTCCTCGTAGATGTGATCGATGCGATTCGTGTTGAAGAGAGAGGTGCGCCGCTTGATCCCATGCACTTCGTATCCCTTCGAAAGTAACAACTCGGCTAAATAGGCCCCGTCCTGTCCCGTTACACCGGTAATGAGAGCTCTTTTCATCTTCCATGCTCCTTTGCCCCAGGCAAGACCAACGCCTCTCGATCACCGGGGATATTCATTGAATGTGCTTTGTCAGGTGAATCCACCTGTGCGCGGCAGCGAATTAGACGGTAGCCTCAATGCAGGACTTGAAATAATCGAGGCTCATCTTGAGCCCCGACTCCAAATCAATCTTCGGTTCCCATGCGAAGAGACGTCGCGCCTTGCTGATATCGGGCTGACGTTGCAGCGGATCGTCCTGCGGAAGCGGACGGTTAACAATCGCGCTGCTCGAACCCGTAACTCGCAGCACCGCCTTGGCACATTCCAGTATGGTCCATTCCGATGGATTTCCAACATTGACAGGCAGATGTTCGTCCGTCCGGGACAATCCAAGTATCCCTTCGATCTCGTCGGAGACATAGCAGAAGCTTCGCGTCTGATCGCCTTCCCCATACACCGTCAGATCCTCGCCTTTAAGGGCCTGCGTCAGAAAATTCGAAATGACTCGTCCGTCGTTTGCCTGAAGCCGCGGGCCATAAGTATTGAAGATGCGAACCAACCGAGTGTCCACTCCGTGATAACGGTGATATGCCATCACCAGCGCTTCCGAGAAGCGCTTTGCCTCGTCGTACACCGAGCGAGGACCAATGGGATTGACATGCCCCCAGTACTCCTCAGTCTGAGGATGCACATCAGGATCCCCATAGCACTCCGACGTTGACGCGTGCAGAAACTTCGCATCGTATTTCTTTGCGATTTCCAGCATGTTGCGCGTACCAGTCGAACCAACCGTCAGCGTCTCGATACCAAGTTTTAAATAGTCGACGGGGCTCGCCGGAGATGCAAAGTTGAAGACATAATCCACGCGCTTAGGGTCGAATTCCTGGCAAATATCCTGTTCCAGAAATTCGAATTTGGATTCGTGATCCAGATGGCTTAGATTTTTGAGCGAGCCGGTGCAAAGGTTGTCCGCGCCGAGCACGCTGTGCCCTTCAGCAATTAGCGCATCAGTTAGATGAGACCCCAGAAACCCGGCCGCCCCTGCTATAAGTACGCGCATCGTCCACACGTCCTTCCTTGCCCTTTAGTCGCACTCAGAATCATTAAGCTCAGAATCCTTAAGCTAGGATACAAAGAAAACAGCCCTGCGATTGGAGTTAACACTACTTATGAGGCTCTTCGCGCTGCAAAGGTTGCCGCGCCGCGAAGCCTAAGCCTTGACGTGATCCTTATGTCGTGGCAGGAAAAACGCCGCGACAGGGTCTATCGGTTGCGATAGCCCGGGTCGTCCTACGCTTAGATACGTGAACCCATTCTTGGTCATTGTGGCCGGATCATAGAGATTCCGCCCATCGATCACGATCGGATAGCGCAGCGTGTAGTGCAGCTTGGCCAAATCGAGTTCGGCAAATTCCTGCCAGTCGTTCAGTATCAGCAGAGCATCCGCGTCTTGTGCCGCAAGATAAGGATCGTCGACGTAGCGCATGCATGGTCCCGCTGGCACCAGTTCCTTCATCCGATGAGCAGCCGCCGGATCATACGCGCAGAGTAGGCATCCCTCGTTCAACAGCCGCTTCACAATATCCAGGGCCGGCGATTCCCTCACGTCATCCGTTCCACCTTTGAACGCCAAACCGAGCACGCCAATTTTCTTGCCCCGGAATGTCCAGAGCGCTGATCGGATCTTTTGAAAGAACCGCTGCTTCTGCTCCTCGTTGATCTTTTCCACTTCGCGCAACAGCCCGAAATCCACACCTACCTGTTCCGCTACGTGGCGAAATGCTGCTACATCTTTCGGAAAGCATGATCCGCCATATCCCACGCCTGCCCGCAAAAACTTCGGGCCAATCCGCGTATCCATGCCAATTCCCCGCGCCACTTCTTCTACGTCCGCACCCGCGGCCTCGCAGATATTGGCCACCACGTTGATGAACGAAATTTTCGTCGCCAGCAGCGCATTGGATGCGTGCTTGATGATCTCCGCCGCCTTCGTCGAGGTCAGCAGAATCGGCGGAGGATCGATCGAAGTGCGAGGTCCCGGAACCGAACCCGCGACATTGTAGTAACTCCCGCTCGTCAAAGGTAGATAAATCTGCTTTAACAAGCTCGCCGCTGTCTCCGTAGCCGCACCTATAACGATCCGGTCGGCGTGCAGAAAGTCCACGACTGCCGTGCCTTCGCGAAGGAACTCCGGGTTCGAAGTCACGTCGAATAGATCCGTCGGAACGCCATTCCGCTCAATGACTCGCCGAATCCATTCGTTGGTGTAAACCGGAACCGTGCTCTTCTCAACGATCACTTTGTAAGAGTCCATCGAACGAGCAATTTCGCTGGCCACTGCATCAACATAGGAGAGATCAGCGCTCCCCGTTTGGCTCTGCGGCGTACCTACCGCAATGAAAATTGCCTGCGCTGCCTGCGTTGCGGATCGAAGATCCGTAGTGAATTCAAGCAGGTTTCCACGATGACGATCCAAAAGCTCCGTCAGGTGCTCCTCGTGGATCGGAACGCCGCCCTCGCGCAAGACGCGCACTTTGGATTCGTCGTTATCAACACAGATAACGCGATGGCCTATCTCCGCAAAACAAGCAGAGGCAACGAGCCCAACATACCCAGAGCCAACAACGGCGATCGATACCGGCAGAGTCTTCGAATCCATTTCTGCAATTTCTCCCATCAATGATTTACCCGCTAACGACGTGCGGCTTCCTCAGCTTGCACCAGCGTCTCGTGAACACCTTGTTGCACCGGAAGCTGCTCCCTGTAACGCCACAAAAGTGGAGCCAATGGCTGTGCCGACCAATACCTCGGTACATACCGCCGAGGAGAAGACAAACAGCGAACGAGCCAACCAAGATAAAGCCGATCAGCCCAGCGAGGAATTCGCACCTGGTCCCCGCTCAAAAAGGCGATTGCTGCCCCAATGCAATGAATGGCAGGAAGATAGTCCAAGTGGCGCTTAATATAGAATCCCAATCGTTCCTGCGTTCCTCCGCCCACCGTGATCACCACGTGCCGCGGCCGCAGTCGATGAAGTTTCTCAATGAGATGTGTATCTTCAATCTTGCCGTTGTACATGGGAGCTTCGTAAACACAGTTTTCGGGAACCGAGATTCCTTCAGAATATAACCATTTCAAATTCTTTTTCGCGCTTGCGCTACCCGCCATCACCCACACCGTATTCCCGGAGGTGCGAACATCCGGGTACTGTAGTAACTCGCGCAAGTACTTCAACCCCGACAGCCGCGGGATTGAATCACCTTGAAGCATATTCCAAATCAAGACCATGAACGCCGAATCCGCAATCGCGAGGTCGGCATTGACCAGCGCCTCCCGATACAGGTCGTTCGATGCAATATCCTTCAAAGTCGGCGCGGAAGGCACGACCAACAATCCACCATTTGCGATCCGTGCAATCGCTCCCTTAGCGTCTCCAACATAGAAATTGACACCGAGTATCTGCCGTTCTTTTACAGGCTGGTTCATAGAATTATTCTCCAGTCTCACGCTTTCCTGCGGCTCGAAGCAGCGCGTCCAAACAATAGCAAGAAAATGCAAAGAAAATCTGCCTCAGGCGAGGCAAAACTCCGAATATGTCTCGAACAGAGAATTAAGAGTGTCAGCGTCACCGAGAAAGACACGCCGCAAAGGGCCGCGGCTGAGAACGATTGCGATTAAGGTAAGAACCAGCGTCTTCGCATTGGAGCACCGCAGTTCACCACGCGTAATCCAAGGCTCCAGATAGCGAGAGATCACTTCCACGAGCTCGCCAAGATGCCTGCGCAATAAAGGATCGAGATCATCACTCAATTCCAAAGCGCTGTATTGCAGCAAGCGAAGCAATTGCGGCTGCTGTTGCAGTGTTGTGGCTATCAGTTCGAATGTGCACGTCAGCGCAATCCGCCCGCTCTGCGCCTCTGCAAGCCTCGTCAGCAGTTCCCCGCGCAGGTGCACACGCTGCAACTCTGCGCCGAGAACCGCTATGTAGAGATCGCGCTTCCGAGGGTAGTGCCGGTAAATCGTGACTTCATTCACATCGGCCGCCGACGCAATCTCACGCGTGCTCACGCCGTTGTACCCGAACTGCGAAAAAAGAGAAGCAGACGTCGTCAAGATACGCTCTTCCGTGCTGCCCCGCGCTGAGCTTGATGGTCCTGGCATATAAATTCCGCCCCCGTTTATGAACCAATTACGTTGCGTTCCCCTCGAAAGCCTGCCCAACAAGCCGAGGTTGACTTCGGGCCCACTTGCATTTCAGCATCGACAACTCATCGTCACCTTGTTGAGGAAGGCTAAAAATGCATCCACTTGCAAATCTTTCGGGAGCTCCGCGAGCTACAAAACCGCTCCGGAGCCTTTACCAGGGAATGGACACTTGTGCCTCGCTGGAGAAACGACCCCGCGCCTTGATTGCTCTTTGCTTTCGCTTTCTTAGGAGACTTCCGTTGTCAACCGCGGCGCTGACTCTGCGATCTATCCAACGGAATTAGACCTGACCAGTTTTTCAAAATGATGAGAAACACTTCGCCATCGATACTTCAGGCCCCTTGCAAGCACATTTCGAAGTTTTCCCGGCTGTTGTTGCCAAAAGGGTCAGCCACGCCTATCGGGTCCACATCCTCTTCACTTACTTCCACGGCAATGCTTTGCAGGATCTGCTCAAGGGTGAGCACAACTCTAAAACCGTTCTTCTTCCTCACCACTACGCCTTCCATCCCTGCAAATGCGCCCGATCTGATTCGAACCTGCTGTCCCACCCAGACAAGAGCATGCGGCTCAACTTTTCGTTCCTGTAGTCCCGCCCGCAGCGAATCAATTGCACCATCGGTCAGAGGAGCAGGCTCCCCGCCTGTGCCGCCAACCATAGCCAGCGCACCGGGAACGCTCAACACGTTTGCTCGGTCTGACCGATGGATGTGAACAAAAATGTAGCTTGGGAATAGAGGAAGCTCGAGCGCAACTTTTGAACCGTCACGCCACCTTCGCTCGGAGCGATAGAGGGGCAGGTAAAACTCGATGCCTCTCTGGGTCAAATGCTGAGCGATGCGCTTTTCATGACGGCACGTGGTATAGACCGCAAACCAGCGCGGAACAGTGCGGGATTCCGCGACGATATCGGAGGTATCGCGCTCACTCCGGGGAGTAGTAAGTGCGCTTCTTCGCAAGGCTTCGCCATCCTCACTTGGGTGAAGTCTTCCACAAATTAACGGGCCGTCAGCGTGCTCAGCAGGCCGCCAGGTACTGATCAGGAGAAGCTCATTTTTAGACCGAATGAAAGCAAGCGCTTCCATCCAATTGCATTGTCTACTGACCCGCGTGAGTCGTCAGTCCCTCTAATATAGCAACAAATCCACCAATGCGAGCGGAAAACAAACGCACACCGAAGTATCAGTTACTGCTCAATAATCGTGAGGTGCAAGCAGGTGCAAACATTCATAAAGGTAGGCAACCTTTTCGAATTTACCCCCATCTGAGTGCCTGCAAAGCGGCCCCTGGGCTCATTGAAATTTATGGTAACCTCCAAAATAGAGGCCTCGCCATGCTTAACGGGACGACTGCCGGTTCCCGCATTTACATGGATGCAAACGCCACCACCCCGCTCCTGCCGGAGGTGATGGAGGCCATGCGTCCTTATTGGATGGAGCATTTCGGCAACGCATCCTCAATCCACATGGACGGGCAGCAGGCCCGCACCGCTCTGGATCGTGCCCGGGAAACACTGGCTGAATTCTTTAATTGCCACGACGCCGAAGTGGTCTTCAACTCCGGTGGAACGGAAGGCGATAATACCGCCCTCTTCGGCCTCCTGCACCCTGGCGACCACCTGATTACAACGTCGATCGAGCACTCCGCAATTCTGCAGGCCGCCCAGCGACTGGCTCATCGCGGTGTCGAAACCACCTTTGTCGCACCCAGACCCAGCGGCCTCATCGACCCGACGGATATCCTCCGCGCCATCCGTCCCCAGACCCGCCTCATCAGCGTGATGCTCGCCAATAATGAAACCGGGGTGCTTCAGCCAGTCGCTGAAATTGGAAAAATTGCCGCCGACACCGGCGTCTTCTTCCATATCGACGCGGTCCAAGGCGCCGGAAAAGTGAAATTCGACGTCCGCAGTTTCGGATGCCATTTGCTCTCCATAAGTGCCCATAAAATGCACGGTCCAAAGGGAGTTGGCGCCATGTTCGTGCGTCGCGGAACGCCCATCGAGCCGTTGTTGGTGGGCGGCAGCCACGAACGTCGACGCCGCGCGGGCACCGAGAACGTCGCTGGCGCAGTTGGCCTCGCCCGTGCTGCGGAACTCGCGATGCACAGCTTGGAAGATGGCACGATCGCTCGCGTCGCCAAACTGCGCGACCGCATGGAAACCGAGCTTCTTCGCTTGCCCGGGACGGGCCTCAACGGTTCAGGCGAGGACGGCAAGCCCGTTCCCCGTGTCGCCAACACAACCAATATCTGGTTCGATAACCTCGAAGGCGAAGCTCTGGTCATTGCGCTTGACCTCAAGGGGATAGCCGTATCCGGCGGGTCTGCCTGCCACTCCGGTGCTACCGAACCGAGCCACGTGCTGATGGCAATGGGTCTGGACAAAGCGAGAGCCCGCGCCAGCCTGCGCTTCAGCCTCTTGAAAACCGCAACACAGGCCGACATCGATCGTGTCTTACATGTAGTCCCCGAGGCCGTTCAGAATTTGAGGGCTCTTGCACCCGTAACTGCCGGAACCCTGGCCTGAACCGAATCTCGCGCATTCAAAGACGGGCACGAAGCTTCTATTTCCGTCGTTTCTGACCGGCGCGACATCTAACGAGAGCAGAACCCATGCCCCTGCAAGAAACCATTGCCGTTGCCATGTCTGGAGGAGTCGACTCCTCGACCGTCGCGGCGATCCTCGCCCAAAACGGTGACAATGTTGTCGGCCTGACCCTGCAGCTTTGGGACCAGACCCGCCTCGCCGGAAAGCACGGCATTCCTGAGGCCCCAAAGGCAGGCCGGTGTTGCTCGCTCGACGACGTCTATGATGCGCGCCGGGTGGCCGAGCACCTCTCCATTCCGTACTACGTCGTAAATCAACAGGAGCGGTTCGAGAAGGACGTGGTGCGCCCCTTTGTCAGCGAATATCTGGCGGGACGTACGCCGATTCCCTGCTCTCTATGTAATAACCACCTCAAGTTTGACCAGCTTCTCCAAACGGCGCGCAGCATCGGTGCCAGTTCGATTGCCACGGGCCACTATGCAATCAATGACTACGACCCCGAGCGTGGCCGTTGGATATTGAAGCGCCCGGCCGATCTCGCCAAGGACCAGACGTACTTCCTTTTCGGCCTCACCCAGGATCAGCTCTCCCGTACGCTCTTTCCCCTCGGCCGTCTTACCAAGCCGGAGGTCCGCGAGGTTGCCCGTCAGCGCGGCCTAACCCTAGCCGAGAAGCCGGATTCGCAGGAGATTTGCTTCATCCCTGGCGGCGATTACAAGCAGTTCCTAACCGCATACCTTGAAGAGCAAGGCGAGCAAATGCCCGACACCGCTGGGGAACTGGTTACTGCTTCCGGCGAAAAACTCGGCAGGCACGATGGAATTTCCAATTTCACAGTCGGCCAGCGCAAGGGCCTCGGCGTATCATCGCCGTCACCCCTCTATGTCCTCGAAATTGACCCAGCCAGCCATCGCGTCACCGTGGGCACCGACGCCGAACTGGCCTCGACGACTTTGCGTGCAGGTCAGCTCAATTGGATCAGCATTCCCGAGTTGACCGCCCCCATGCGTGTCAAAATCAAGATCCGGCATCGCCATGAGCCAGCCTGGGCTACGCTCGCGCCATCGGTCCCCGGCGAAGTTGTCGCTACGTTCGACGAGCCGCAACGCGCCATCACTCCGGGACAGTCCGCCGTCTTCTACGACAGCGACGAAGTAGTCGGCGGCGGCTGGATCATCTAGAAGGCGTTGCTACTGATCGCTGCGAATCAGCTCGATGGGCGGGGCCCCTTCTCTTTCGTTGCCTAACAGGATTCGGTTGGGGCTGTCGAGTTTGAGGCGAAAGGTCACCGGCGGATCGGAAAGCGTGCGGGGTGGATGCGCGAGGCGGTGGCTGACCTGAAACGTAAGAGTCTGGCCGTCGAAGACGGGATGAAAGATCGGCTGAGGATCGCCGGGTGTGGACGTCGTGGGCTTGCCCGGCTCGCGGCGGTGAAGATAGAAAAGAATCGCGCCGGTCAATTCTCCGGATTCGTCGGTAACGGTGAGAGTGAGGAATGGCTGGCCTTCTGCGGATGCGCGCCAGACGCCGACGATTGCTGAGTTTGGTGAGGCCGCTTTGGTTTGCGCGGTGAGGGTGATCGCCGACAGCGCGGCGAGTGCGAATACGAGTCCGATTCGAATCTTCATGGTCAACTCCTTTGCGATCAGCCTTGCTGTTTGGCAATCGCGGTGGTAGCGAGCGTCCCGCCCAAACCCATGGTTTCAATTGCCGATGAAGGCACCAGCACCATCGCGCCCTTTTCACGGATAGCTTCGTAGAGCATGTTCATGCCGCGCAGATGCAGTGCGCCGGGATTATCGTTGTAAACGCGTGACGCCTGGGCAAACTGCTCCGACACCTGCACCTCCGCTTCACCTAGAATTACGCGCGCCTGTCGTTCCCGCTCCGCCTGGGCCTGCTGCGACATCGCGTTCTCGAGCGCCTGTGGAATACGCACATCACGAATCTCCACCGACTGCACCGTAATGCCCCATGATGTTGTCTTCTCATCGAGAATCTTTTGCAACTCGTGGCCCATCGTTTCGCGCTCTGTGATCATTTGCGCCAACTGGTGCCGTCCGATCGATTCGCGCAAAGCCGTTTGCGAACTGAGGGTAATGGCCTCGGCAAAGTTCTCCACCTCGAGGATGGACTTCTCCGCATTCCACACCAACCAGAAAACAATGGCGTCAACATTCACCGGCACTGTATCGCGCGTCAGTGTAGATTCGGCGCTCACCGTGCTCACGCGCACACGCTGATCGACGTAGCGGCTAAGGGTCTCCACCACCGGAATAATGAGGAACAGGCCAGGGCCGCGCAGGCCACGATAGCGGCCAAAGCGCAGCACGGCAACCTTTTCCCACTGGTCCACCACAACAATGGCAAATAGAAAATAGAGTCCCACAATTCCACTCGCGATTGCAATCAACGGACTGTTCGTGAGCTTGGCGCTCACCAGCCCGAATGCAATGCATAGCAAAAGGGCCGTTACGCCGACGTTGTTGAATTTCTGATGTTGAGTCACGTTCATCTCCTCCTCGCTCCGCTACTTGCGCTTCACGTCTTCATCGGACGCGATGTCGCGCAGGGCTTGCATCACCTGTTTCAGTGTGAAGCCCGACGCGCCCGCCCGCGACACGATTTCGCCCACCAGCTGCTTCAACTTCCGATCCCGGTCATCCTTTGAATATTCGATTTTGCGGTCCGCAATGAACGTTCCGGTTCCCTGCTCTGTATCGAGCAGGCCTCGAATTTCCATTTCGCGATAAGCGCGCATAACTGTGTTGGGATTGATAGTCAGATCGACTGCTACTTGCCTTACAGTTGGCAATTGGACACCAACGCTAAGTGTGCCGGCCGCAATTGCCGCCTGCACCTGGTCAATAAGTTGGCGATAAACGGGGACGCCACTGTGCTCGTCGAGCCGGAAGGTGAATGGATGAGCTTCGGCGAAGTCTCCGATTAGGCCGGTGCGCTTCATGAGTTAAATAATGTACTAATCTACTAGTACAATGCAAGAGCAAATCGAAAAATATTACACTTGGCCCTTTGTTGCGCCAAGCAGGCGGTCACCCAACGGATTGGCTTTTCTCGGAGTAGCGCCAAACAAGCACGGAGAGAAGATCAGGTGAGCAGTCCCTCGCCCAGAAATAGCCGCTCAAGGATCCTTTCCTATTGCACCCGGCGGTACCCTTCCGACTACACTTCTCCCAGGAGATCAAAAAATGTCGCTCCGCATCAATGACACTGCCCCGGACTTCACCGCTGAAACGACACAAGGACCGATCAAGTTTCACGAGTGGATCGGCGACGGCTGGGCCGTCCTCTTCTCTCATCCCAAAGACTTCACCCCCGTGTGCACAACCGAACTCGGCTACATGGCCGGTCTCGCCCCCGATTTCAAATCGCGGAACTGCAAAATCATCGGCCTCAGCGTCGATCCCGTCGATAACCACGCCAGGTGGGCAGCCGACATTGCCGAAACGCAGGGGCACGCCGTCACTTACCCCATGATCGGCGACCCTACACTTGCAGTCGCCAAGCTCTACGACATGCTTCCAGCGGAAGCCGGCGATAACAGCGAAGGTCGTACCGCAGCCACAAACGCCACCGTCCGCACCGTCTTTGTTGTCGGACCTGATAAGAAAATCAAGCTCATGCTCAGCTATCCCATGAGCACGGGCAGAAACTTCGACGAGGTTCTGCGCGTTCTTGACTCGATCCAGTTAACCGCAAAGCACCAGGTGTCCACGCCGGTAAACTGGAAGGTCGGGGACGATGTCATCATCTCCGGTTCTGTGACCGACGAGCAGGCTCGCGCCAAGTATCCAGATGGATGGCGCGCACCCAAGCCCTACCTGCGCATCGTCCCTCAACCGAAATAGGCGCCGTCGAATCCGCAAGTCCGCGCTCATTCGCGACGGGAGCATGAGATGGAAATCAAACGGTTCTATCTTGCTTGTCTCGCCCACGCTTCTTACCTGATTCACGACGGCGATGAAGCTGCAGTCATCGATCCCCAGCGAGACGTAGATCTCTATGTAGACGAAGCGCGACAACTAGGCCTCCGAATCCATTGGGTCATCGAAACCCACCTCCACGCGGACTTCGTCTCTGGCCACCTCGAACTCGCCTCCCGGACCGGCGCCACCATTTGTATCGGTGCCGGTTCAGGCGCTCTTTTCGACCACCGCGATCTCCGAGAGAATGACGAGTTGCCGCTCGGCAGCGCCAGGTTGCGTATCCTGTCCACACCCGGACACACCGAAGAGAGCATCTGCATCGTCGCCATTGAATCGGGCAAGAAAGACCCGCTCGCTGTCTTTACCGGCGACACGCTCTTTATCGGCGACGTTGGCCGCCCAGACCTGTCCCCCACCAAAACTCCGCAGGAACTGGCGTCAATGCTCTTCGACAGCCTGCACCAAAAGCTCTTGACCCTCCCCGATGAGACCCTCGTCTACCCTGCGCACGGTGCCGGTTCCCTTTGTGGCCGCCAGATGAGCAGCGACGACAGTTCCACCATCGCCCGGGAGCGCCGCCTCAACTACGCGCTTCAGCCAAAAGACCGCGCAGAATTTGTTTCGCTCCTCACTGCTGAAATGCCTGAGCGTCCCGGCTATTTCCAGGACGAAGTGGCCCGCAATCGAGCCGGTGCGCTTCCGATTGAAAAGCTCGATCCCGTTCGCCAACTGAGTCCCGATGAGCTGATCGAGTTGAAATCAGCGGGAGCCGTCGTCCTTGATACTCGACCGCAGGTTCAATTCGCTGCCGCGCACATCCCCGGCTCAATTCACATTGGCTTATCAGGACAATTCGCTTCGTGGGCCGCCCGCTTGCTCGGCATCGAGGCAAAGGTCGTGCTGGTCGCCGAAGACGACGCTGCCACCGAAGAATCCCGCCTCCGCCTCGCCCGCGTTGGGCTCGAAAATGTAGCCGGCACATTAGCCGGAGGCATTCTCACCTGGGTCGAAGCCGGAAAGCCCATCGAGTGGATCGACCAGGTATCGGTTCAGGATCTGGCCCAGATCCTCGAATCTGAGCCCGGCACCGTGACCGTGATTGACGTCCGGGAACCAAGCGAGCGATTCTCCGATGGCGTCATCCCCGGTTCAATCTCCATTCCGCTTCCCGAGTTGCGCGCAAGGCTCAGCGAAATCGACCGCGGCGCAACCATCGCCATGCACTGCAAAGGCGGTTATCGCAGTTCCATTGCCGCAAGTCTTCTTCAAGCGGCCGGAATCTCTCAGGTCGCCAACATCGTCGGCGGATACGACGCCTGGGCCCTCTCCTTCCCCCCGGTCGCACCCGAGCCCTCAGGGCTGGAACCCGCCAAGTCTACCCACTAGATTCAGCAGCTCAGCCCATCGCGTTATACTTGGCCGTCAGTCACTCAGGGAGAACTTTGCATGCTCGGGAAAACGTTTGCTAGATTCATCGTACGAACCGCCATCACCCTTACTCCGCTCCTCACTTACGCGCAGACTCCTCCCGCAGTTCTTACCATTCATGCGGATCAGCCGATAAGCGCCGTGAGTCCAACCCTTTACGGACTCATGACCGAGGAAATCAACTTTTCTTACGACGGAGGCCTCTACGCGGAGCTCGTCCGCAACCGCACCTTTCAATCCGATTGGACCGGCATTCCTTATTGGTATCTCCTCGAAGGTGGCACCTCCGTTGCGAAGATGCAGGCGGACGACAAGACAGGCCCCAGCGAAGCGTTGAAATCGAGCCTCAAGCTTGAAATCGAGCAAGCCGACCCGAAAAACCAGGCTGGCGTCTTGAATGTTGGTTATTGGGGTATACCCCTCCGCCCTGCCACCACATACAAGGGCTCCCTTTATGCAAAGGCGGACTCCGTAGATCTTGGCCCAATCACGATCAGCGTGGTCAGCGACGAAACTGGAAAGACCCTCGCAACCGCCACCGTCCCCGCGCGTTTCCACTTCGTGGAAGCAGCACTCCTTCACCCTCAAGACCGGATCGATGCAAGCTTCGGCCGCCAATCATCTCGTTCTCTCGGTTGGCCACGCGGGAACACTCTGGCTTAATCTCGTCTCGCTGTTCCCTCCCACTTACCACGACCGCGTGAACGGCAACCGCATCGACCTGATGGAAAAGCTCGCTGCCATGCATCCCACTTTCCTCCGTTTCCCCGGCGGCAACTACCTCGAGGGTGATCACATTTCAGAGCGTTTCGACTGGAAGAAAACCATCGGCCCGCTGGTCGACAGGCCCACTCACCTCGGCCCCTGGCGTTATCAATCCTCCGACGGCCTCGGTCTGCTTGAGTTCCTCGGGTGGTGCGAAGACCTCAAGATGCAGCCGGTTCTCGCTGTTTACGCCGGCTTCTCCCTCATGCAGGACCTCGTGAAGCCCGGCCACGACCTCGAGCCCTACGTACAGGACGCTCTCGACGAAATTGAATACGTCACCGGCGGGACCGACACCAAGTGGGGCGCCATCCGCGCGCAGAACGGGCACCCTGCTCCGTTCAAGCTCACCTATGTTGAAATCGGCAACGAAGACACCTTCGATCGCGCGCACACCTACGAAGATCGCTACGCGCAGTTCTACAAAGCCATCAAGGCGAAGTACCCAGACCTGCAACTCATCGCCACCATGCCGCTGAAAAACATGAAGCCCGATGTCCAGGACGATCACTACTACGTCCGCGCCAAGCAAAGCTTTAAAGAAGCAGAGCACTACGACAAGACCGATCGCAACGGCCCCAAAATCTTCATCGGCGAGTGGGCCACGCGCGAAGGCGCTGCCAACACCCAACTTCAACTCCGCGCTCGGGGATGCGGCCTGGATGACCGGGATGGAACGCAACAGCGACCTGATCGTGATGGCGGCCTATGCGCCGCTGCTGGTCAACGTAAGTCCCGGTGGCATGCAATGGGAATCGGACCTGATCGGCTACAACACGATGAACAGCTACGGCTCGCCGAGTTACTACGCGCAGGTTATGTTCGCCTCGCACCTCGGCGACCACACGCTGGCCTCAAAGTTGGAAGGCGCCGGTCCCAAGCTCTTCTACTCAATCACAAGCAATGCCACCAAAAAGAAGCTCTATCTAAAGATCGTCAACGCGTCATCGATTCCGCAGTCGCTCGAGATCAACCTGCCCGGCGCGAAACTCGCTGCCACAGCGAAACTCTTCAGCATGACCGCGCCTTCCACGCAATCCACAAACTCCATCGACGATCCTCGCCACATCATTCCGGTCGAAACCACGCTCGGCGCGGTCACCAGCAAATTCCAGCACAAGGTGCCCGGCTACGCAATTCAGGTGATCGAATTCAACCAGCAATAGCGTCGGAATGATCCGCACACAACAAGGGCCGGGACTCGCAAAAGTCCCGGCCAAGCTCATTCCGATTCACTCCGCGTCAGTTCAGTTCTGAACCGCCCAAGCCAGCCCATCTGGACTCTTCACATCGATCCGCCCCACCATCTCCAGCGTCTTCAGATCGATCACCGCAACATATCCGTCGCGCCCGCAAGCCACGTAGGCCCGCGCGCCGTCTGGCTGCATCTGAATTCCGCCCGAGCCGTGGACGTTCGCCAATCGCTTCACTTCTTTTCGCGTGGCAGCGTCGAGAACCACCAGCGCCGATCCCGGCGTCACCAGAACATGCTTCCCATCAGGCGTGAACTTCAACCGGTTTGCTCCCTGCGCATTCGCGGCCAGCGTCTCCACCACCTGCTTCCTCGCAAGGTCAATCACCGAGATCGTCCCGTCCCAGGCGTTCGCGATCCAAGCCTCCTTGCCATCGGGAGAAACATCGAAGCCTTCCGCACCGCCGCCCACCGCAATCACCGTCTCGTTCCAATCGCCTCCCGGAGGACCAGGCATCGGACCACGCGGAGGACCACCCTGCCCTGCACTTGGCGGCGGCCCCGCTCCCGGAGGTGGCCCGGGCATTCTTCCTGCTGCGCCTTCCGTCTTCTCAAGAATCGTCACCGTCGCGGAGTTCACGTTTGTGGTCACAATATGTTTTCGCATCAGAAAGCACGTACAGCATGTGCGTTCGATTCTGCCCCGTACCCATGATCCAGTCCACAGTCCGAGACGCAGGATCATAGCTGCCAATTGCCTTCGCCGCTTCAGCGGTAAACCAGACCTTCCCCTGCGCGAACATCAACCCATGCGGCCCGCGCAAGGCTCCGAGTTCGACCTGCGGCATCGGCTTTTGCCCAACCAGATCGATTACCGCCAAAGTGTGGAAAGCGCCAAATCCGTAATTGGAAACGTATGCGGTTCGCCCATCCGACGACGCAACAACTTCGTGCGGGTCATCGCCCACGGGCACCTGCGCAACGATGCGAAGAGTCTCCGGTTCGACAATCGAGAGCGTGTGGTCCTGTTTTGAGAGTGCAAGCAGAAAGCTCTTGGGGCCTCGACTGCTGCAATGCTCTGACACATCAGGGCCGATGCACAAACGGTGCATCCCAACAGCCGCGATAAGAACGTTCTCGTGATCATTGGGCGTGTCTGCTAAACAAACATGTCTTGATCGGTCGCGATGCGAGCTGGACGAGCAGACCGTCTCCCCGTCGCTAGAACATTGAGGAATGCTTTTGCAGCAGCCACCATCGCAGAAGCCTGGCGTACCGGTTTACTCACCGAATCGACCACCACAGTTGCTCGCGTGCTCCACACCATCTACAACAGACGTGAACATCGTATCGACGCGGCTCGACTGCCGCTGTACGCGATCAAGAATGTCGCCGACGGTCGCCTGAACCTGGATACCCTGTTCGCGCAGGTCCCGCGCCAATCCCGCCATGTCCGTCGCGACCGAATCAATCTTCGGAGATAACCGGTCGAGAATCTCTCGCGACTTATGCAGAATTGGGGTCGCCGCTGTCCGCAACTCCTGTATATCTGCCTGCACTTTCCCAATGTGTTTGCGGATCGCCAAGAAGAACGCCAGAACCACAATCGCCTGCACCAGAAGTGCAAATGCGGTGAGGCCAACGAAAATCACCAGGAGGGTATCATGATTCATTTATGGCACCGACTAATCTTGCGCAGCCCTCTGCGTTCTAGGCTTGTTCAGCGCCCTCCACAAAACGAGAAACGCCCGTCACAGAACCGGTGCGCCGTTTCTTCAACTGCCGCTCGCACACGGATCCAAAGAATAAGCAAAACCAAAAAGCCTGGACCGAACAGCGGCCCAGGCCATTCTCGGGTTAGACTCCAGGCTCAGAACCTTCAGAAGAAGTCGACCGGTACGCCTCGCGGCCCGCATCTACAGCGGCACCGACCCTGGAAGTTTGATCGCTGACGAGATTCTTGCCCCGCTCAACAAAATCCTCCCACTGAGCCCGACCGCGATCCACGACCTCACGGCCGCGCCCAACATACTGGTTCATCTGTTCCTTGCCCTTGTCGACCATCGTGCCCACTTGCTCGGCAGCCTGCCGAGTCCGATTGCGGAGGTATTCTGATCCTTCGCGCCCACGCTGTGCGAGATCTTCTCTGGTTTCGCGACCACTCTTGGGGGCGTACAGGATGCCTACAAGCGCTCCTACGCCGAGTCCCGCCAAAAACCACGCTACGCCTACGCCTTGTCCTCTGCCTGTATCTTCACTCATGATATGTCTCCTTCTGCCCAGTTTCTAAGAAGCCTGAGCGTATCAAAATTCCACTGTGTGCCGCAAACTGCGGCCATATGCGCCGATCCTCAAAAACTCGCCATCGCGAGAATCGATGCCATCATCATCAAGCCTTATCAAGCCTCGAAACCCCTTTATCAAACCTCGAAACTATGATGAGGGGGTCCATCGGGGAGTTGCACCCGGCTCCATAAGGAGCACTTGCCGCACTGGTTATAAATTATCGTCCTTCTTGCAGCCCTCGGAGATGGTTTCTTTTCCTGATCTGCGGCCGAATGACGGCATTTTCCGGACTTTCCCGGGCAACGTTTTCGCTGAGGCTCAGGTGAGCCGCGTCACGTGCGGCACAATCCTCTCAACTTTACTTTGGCAGAAGGCTTCGTGCGATCGAGTCCAACATGCCATTTAGAAAATTGATCGACTCTGGCGCTGAGTAACGTCGTCCAATCTCCAGTGCTTCATTGATCACAATCGGAAACGGCGTCCCTTTGAAACCCAGCATCTCGCCTACTGCCATGCGCAGCAGGTTGCGATCGACTGCGGGCATGCGCTCAAGCCGCCAATGCCGCGAGTTGGCCACGATAAGTTCGTCGATCTGCTCCTGATGCGCTATCGCTGACCGGAACAGATCTTCTGCAAATCCGCGCACCTCAGGCTCGACGTCATCCCCTGCCTTCCAGAAGGTAGCGCGCACCTCATCTGGAGTCTGCTTGCCAAGATCTGCCTGAAACAGCATCTGCATCGCCAGCTCGCGCGACTTGCGCCGCGTGCCCGCGCTCAAGCTCGGCCGCCTTTCAAAAGCTGACGCTGCAGGCTCACCATCTCAATCGCCGCTGCCGCTGCTTCAAATCCCTTGTTTCCCGCCTTGATGCCTGCGCGATTCAGCGCCTGCTCAAGCGTCTCGCAAGTCAACACTCCAAAGCTGTGTGGAATTCCGGTCTCCTGCTGCGACTGTCCAATGCCCCGCGACACTTCGTTGTAGATGGCTTCGTAGTGAGCCGTCTCCCCGCGAAGCAGACATCCCAATGTGATAATTGCGTCGACTTCGCTCTTTCCGCTCTTTGCAATATCGGCCAGCGTTCGCGCGGCCGCTGGAATCTCCCAGGCGCCTGGCACTCGCACCACCTCAATGTCGCTCCGTTTCGCCCCGCTGCGCATCAGTGCATCCAACGCACCCTCCAGCAGTCGCTCCGTGACCACCGCGTTCCAGCGTGCAACCACGATCGCGAACTTCATGCCCGCCGCGCTAAGATCGCCCTCCACAGCCACTGGCTTGCCCGTCACAGGATCCGTCCATGCCCAGAAACTGAACGCAAATCCCTCCACCGGCTCCACCGTAAAAATACGCGACTTCCAGTGCGTCTCCGTGATCGCGGAAAGACGCTGCACCTCCGCCTCTCCTTGCGCGCGCAGCCACGCTTCTGCAGTTTGATGCACGGCATCCAGTGCAGTCACCTCGACTAGTACATCGGCCGTCGCGGGGAATTGTCCGTCTACGAACTCCATGTTGCCCAGCGGCGCAAGAAACGACGCGCCTCGGCTAGATGGTTCTTCCCATCCCTTGCCGCCGGCAAATCCCAGCGCCGAAAAAAAACTTGCCAGCCTCTCATAGACTGCGGCGCTCCCGGCCCTGCGAAGAAAGGAAATCCCCTTGATCATTCTTCGATTCTATCGTGCTGTAGCGGCCCAACCCTCTGTCCCTGCTCGTTCGCGAGCCTCGCGCGGTCTCCCCCCAACAATCAGGGGAGGCAAAAGAAAAGGCCGGTGCAAAGCCGGCCTTCTCGGTGAGTTTTCAATCGGATTAAGTAGTGGCGCGCGGCTTGACGACAATCGCAGTGGCCGGCACAGAACCGGTCGCAGGTGTCGTGAACAGGCAATCTGCATCCGAGCCGGGAGTGCAGGCAGGCAGGTTCGGGGTGACCTGCTGCGTATCCGTTAACGTCTGCACATCGATAAAGTGGATCTGATTGTCTCCCGATGTGGACACAAAGAACAACTTGTCGTCCGCACTGAACGTACCGGAAACCGGCGCCGTGATGGTGGCGTTTCCAGTGAGAGTGACATAGTTCAATGTGCCCGCTGCGCCTCCCGACGCCGGCACGTAGTAAGGAAGCGTTGCCCCCGGCGTCGTACCATCGTAAGTAATAAAGGCCAGGTTAGACGCGGGCGAGGCTACTACCTGGTTCAGCGCAGTTGCATTCACGCTGCTCACTGCCAGCTGATTGAGCGTATGCGAAATAGTCAGTGGCTGCAGCACGTTCCCGATCTCCGCCGGGCACGAGCCGTTCGGAATCGTCACGCCAATATCCGAAAGTTGAACGCCGCCGCCGACCAGTGCCGCACCCAGGATATGTTGACCGTCCGTGGTCGCCGCCAGAACATCGGTGCGTGCGGCAACCGTGTCTCCTTGCGGATAAAAGACCATGCTGTTGTAGTTCGCCGTTGTACCTGTTGGACAAAATGTATGCGCCACCGTAGGATCGCCGCCAAGATATGCGCCCACACCAGGAACTGTCACCGCCAGGCTCTGCGCGCCACCCGATGCACTCAGATCGTAAGTGGTCCAGCCTGTGTTTGCGTTGAACACATACAACGTGTCACTGTGATTCGCTCCCAGCGACGCGCTGTCCGAGATGTATAGCGTCTTCGAATCCGGCGTAAAGGCGGCTGCGTTGCCTACACCCGGGAACGTGCCGGCGACCGATCCCGACGTGTTGTAGAGGTAAAACACCTTCCGCACCGGGTCGTTGATCAAAAGCGTTTTGTTGTTGGGCGAAACCGCAAGAACCACTCCCGGAACCGACGGATCCGGCTGATTCGTGGGTGAGTTGTTCGCCGTGCTGTAGATCATCAGAGCATGGGATGAGCCGAAGTAAAGGTTCGCTCCCGTCTGGTCCATCAACATCGAATTCGGAACATACGGCAACCTCACCGTGGAACCGAGCGACGTACCGCTCACAAGGTTGATCGGAACGAAGTATTGTGACCGGCCTGGAGCAGCGAGCCACACAAAGGCGCTCACCGTACCGGGTACTGTCACATCCACCGGGTTGCTCGAGATCGGCAATCCCGTACCGTACAGTCCAACCTGGTTGATAGGCGACGGATTGCACGACGCGGGCTGGCAAATCGCGTACACCGAGGCCTCTCCGGGAAAATTCGCCGACACAGCGCCTGTCGTGCTCGATGTGATATTCAGCGGATTCGTAGATTGGTAGTCCAGCGTAAGACCAGTAATCGGCTGACCGTTGGTATCGATCACCGTAGTCACCAGGTTCTGCTGCACGCCTTGGGTCACCGTTGCGTCCGTGCCACCGTTCAGAGTGATCGAGATCGTCTTCGGTGGGCATGTCGAGAAGTAACCCGCAGAGGATCCTGATCCGGCCACCGACGCGCTAATCGCCGTCGTTCCTGGCTGTGCCGCTGTAATCACGTTGTTCGCGCTATTCAGTTCGGCGATCGAACCCGTACCCACCGAGTAGCTCAGGGTCCCGACGGCAGTCGAGCAGTTGGGAACCGAAGTGACTCCCGGCGCCAGTCCACCTGAGCACGAATAGTGAGTCACAGAAGAAGGCGCGCAAAACTCATATTGCTTGCCGTTCGCCGCGTAGCAAGCTTCGGAGTCCAGTTGCGTGCTGGCGCCCTGTGAAAAGCATTGCTGTGGCCCTGATAGCGCCAGATTGATCGAACTCACCTGCGCATGCACAAAGACCTGCACAGGATTTGAAGTCACCGAATTGGCTGAAGCGGAGATGTAAACCGTCCCATAGGGCAAGCCGCTCGTGTTTGGCAGAGGACTCGGGAAATTGCAGATCGTATAGTCCGCAATACCGCCCCCGGAGTTCCGATTCCAGGTGCCCGCGCACATATTGCCCGACGGCGAAATGTCTATAAGCTGATTATTGGTGGTTCCATAGGAATAGCCCGACACGCTGGCGTTAGTGCCTTTGCAGGTTTTGGCGGTCGGTGCGCTGATCTGTCGCGTCTGCCCGAAAGCAATTGACACGCCCGTCGTCCTCGGTTCCAGGTCGATCGATTGAACATCCGTGTCCTTCAATCCATAGCCCAGACCATTGCAATAGTTCCCGGCCGGATTGCGCGTGCATCCGGAGAAGGATATTCCCGTTGGAATTGCTAGAATCACCAAAAAAACAAGCGTCAAATACCGCCGCATGAATCCTCCCCGCCCCGCATTCTCTAGCCGCGGAACGGTCTGTCCAAATCCGTTAGCAAGATGGGTTAACAGCGAGTCGCGTCGAGATGCCCGGCCATAGCCGGAGACCGGCACAATCCGCCCAGACAACCGGCCTTTGGCAATCGTTCTTCCAAGCCGCCGGTCGACGAAACACGCTTTAATTGCTCCAAAGAAAAGTGTATCAGGGCGGGATGGCCGTCGGGCATGGCCCCGCAGCCGCGCCATTCCCCTGCAATTCCATAGACTCTGCCCGCCTGCGATGGCGAGCAGAGCCCCGCCTCAGTGCGTCGGAGGCATGTAGCGCTCAAACCAGTCGATCGCCCGTTCCATCACGTCCCGCCGATGTGCAGGATCAACGAACCCATGCCCCTCATTGGGATATACAACTAGCTGCGTTGTCACCTTGTGGTCGCGCAAGGCGTGCCAAAACTCATACGACTGCGGCGCGGGGCACTCTCCATCGCGATCCCCCACCACAACCAATGTTGGCGTGCGCACTTGCTTGATAAAGTTGATGGCCGAGCTCTTGGCATACACGGCGGGATCGTCATAAACTGACGCCCCAAAATAGGGAATCATCCACTGGTCGATCGAGTTCTGACCGTAATAGCTTTGCCAGTTCGCAATTCCCGCTCCCGCCACCGCCGCCTTGAACTTCCCCGTCTGCGTCACCGCAAACATGCTCATGAACCCGCCGTAACTCCAGCCAGTGATACCAATCCGCTGCGGATCGATCGGATACTTCGCCTCCACGGCGTCGACCCCTGCCAATATGTCGCGCAGATCGCCGTAGCCGAAGTCTTTCCGGTTCGCCTGTGTGAAGGCTTCGCCCTGTCCAAAACTTCCCCGCGGGTTCGGCTCAAATACAAAGTACCCCAGCGTCGAGAGAGTCGTCGCGCTCACTCCACCTTCTCCGCCCCAATGGGATACTTGCGCTGCCGCCGGTCCGCCATGCACCGCCACAATCAGCGGATACTTCTTCGCCGGGTCGTAGTCCTTCGGCAAAATCAGCCAGCCCTGCACGCGAAAAGAATCGCTCTTCCAACTCAGCGAGACCGACTTGCCCCATGTCGGCACAACTCCATCATTCAAATGAGACAGTTGAATCACGCCGTCCAGTCCTGACGACATCACCTTTCCCGGCTTGGCCGCATAAATCTCCATCGGGCGGTCAAACGTACTTGCCTTGAAAACAAACATCGAGTGATCGCCCGTCGATGAGAGACTCATCTCCATCCGTCCATCCCCCACCGTGCCGGGAATGCTGAAGATTGGCGCACCAAAACTGATCGATCCGCCCGCGCTCACCCGGTCGCCCTGAAGCCGATAACGAATCAGTTGGCTGTTGCCGCCCGCAAGTTCGCTCACATATAGGTATTCGTTGCCTTCCCACTCCATCCACGCGGGAGAAGTCGGCCGCCCCTGGCTCAAATCGCGCGCCTCTCCGCCCACGGCCGGGATAATCCAGACATCGCCGCCCGTCGATCCTTGGTCGCTCATCAGCCCGCCGATAAACGCGATCGCCTTTCCGTCCGGCGACCAGCGCGGCACTGCGATTTGCATCCCGTGCAGCGGCCCCGAAACTTCGCTGGGAGCAAGCACAACCTGCGGCTGCCCGCCAATCGTCTGCGTATAAAGTTTGGCCACCCACCAGTTGTTCTCACCCGGAGGATTGCCCGCCACATAGGCCATCCCCTTCGAATCCGGTGACCAGTTGAACTCGTAAATATGTAGATCCTTTGGCGTCACCTGTGCCGGGGCAGCCGCTGACGAAACATCAATCCGCGCCACCGCAACCCGCTGAATCTCAAGGCCGTCCTCTCCAATCACCCCAGCGGGCGGCTTCATGGCAGCCAGTGCGCCGGCCGGTCGGGTCGCCCCCTCCACATACAGAAAAGCCACGCTCCTCCCGTCGGGAGAGAATTCTGAGGAATCCGCATAACCCCGCAGCGTCGTCAGCCGCCGCACTGCGCTCCCATCCAGGCGCGAAAGATAAAGATCGGTTTGGCGTCCGTCCTGCGGATTCTGATCGGCGCAGTCAGAAAAGAAAGCCAGCGCCTTCGAATCCGGCTCCCATGCAATTTCGCCCTCGTGGCAGCGCTGGCCCGCGTTGGCAGCGACGGTAACGCGCTCGTTCTTCGCGAGATCGCCAGCCGGCGAGACTCGAATCTCCGCGGCGTCGCGAAAAGTCTCAACCCAGGCAAGGCGTTTTCCATCCGGCGAAATCGCTACCTGCCCGACGGATTTGCCACGGTTCATTCCCTTCAACGCCTCATCGATGCGCGCTCGACGGGACGCAGAGGCGACATCCGCGTTCTGCCCCGAAACGCAAGGCAGGTTCAAAAGGAAGCCCAAAACAAAGACAGCGCAAGCCTGCACAGCCGCGCTCAAAGACTTAGGAAAAGGGAACAGAAACATGAAGAAATGCTATCAGGCTGAGTTACCCGCAGCTCAGGCCCACTGTTGGCTCGACTGAAGAGTCAGGAGCGAAGCGCCTGTCAGACTGGCTCCCGATTCGAGATTGTCTTTCAAGATCCCCCCGTCCACCCTGCTGGCTCTGCAGCGTGGTGGGGTAGTCCTGATTAACGAGTTGCTTACTGGTGCCGGGGATACGAATCAAAAGACCGTCAGCTTTAGCGTCGCCGTGTGCGCCGAACCCGTTTGAGATTGCGCGGTAATTGTCACAGTGCTCACCGTCGGCTTGGTCTGACCGCCGCAACCGGCAAGCGCCCCGAACACGATCGCCGTTAAAGTTAGAATTGCCCCAACATGCAGAAGATGTGATCCAAGCCTTTTCCTGCGGCGAATCCAGAAAAGAAATCCAAGCGGAATCGAAGCATAGATCGGCCTCTCCAAATCAGACATCAGGGACGCATTCGCGACGGGCCGGGTGTTGATGGTTAGCGGAATCGTTGATGTCCCATCCGACTGCACAACCGGCGCAGAAAACGAGCACGAAGCTCCAGCTGGCAGTCCCGCACAATTCAGCGTCAGACTCTGATTGAAACCGTGCAATGGCGTAACCATGAGTGATGTGCTAACTGCATGGCCCTCTCTGACCCCAGGCGCAATCGGCTGGACAGGGCGCCATGTAAGCTTCAAACAGGTGTTGGTGTCCGCAATCATTCGGATGCAGCGGCGGTGCGGTGCTCGCAGGACATGTCAACCCGTTAGGCAATGTCACAGGGACGCTCGCATAATCTGTCGTCCCGTTCAGGTAATTGCGAAGGTTTACGTATTGAACATTCGTCCATCCGGCAGAGTGCAACGTCGCCAGGATTGTTGAGACAGGGCGTCGAGAGAATTGAGCTGGTATGTATATAGTCCATTCTGGACATACGGTGCACCACCGATGAAGCCGTAAGGTCAGTTCGCTGTCCAGGTGCCGTATGTCGCATTGGTTGCGGGTGGTGGTACGGCCGCGTATATAAGCTCAAACGGATTACCCACACTCGCGCTTGCGGTGACGGTACAGGTGTGAGTCGTGTTCGTTGCGAATGTCTCTATCTTTGCGAATGCTGTAGGATGAACGCCGTTCTGCTCTGCAATCGTCGTGTACCCGTGCGCGGGTAGCGTACTGAAGTCGCACCGCCATCGCATGACATGCACCCATGGCGTTGTCGGCCCTGTTCCGTACCGCGCAGTTCCCACCGAGTTGGATGGAATAGACGTGATGAACGTGATACACGAGCCATTGACGACGGTGGAAAGCTCCGCATTCGATGGCGCGAAGGTTGTGTTGTCCGTCGTCCAGGTCCCGGTCGTTGTGACAGGCTCAGCGTTCGACGCAAAGTAAATCTGGTACGGTTCGCCGTCAGCAAATAGATAATGCGCTTGCTCCTGAGGATTGGACTAGCCATGGTGTCGAGTTACCGCACACCAGTCCCAGGTCATTTCCGCCAACCTGCGATATAAACGGCGACTGGCCGAAGTAATCAGGCTGCGCAGCATGAGAAAGAGTCCAAGTTGAGGTCGGGAACGGATCGATCTGAGTAAGTCAGAGCCGGCGCCGATACGACGGAGAGAATTGGGCGTTAGCTCCCTTCGAGTAAGTCGTGGATGCCGCTCCGAGTATACGGTGTCACCGAAAGCGTGAACACCGGAAAAGGAGTGCGCGACCGAGTTAACACCCCACTCTTTGTATGTGTAGTCGCTGTACTTCGAGGGCTTGCCGTTGACCACAGACCAGAGTCGTCACATAGATCGCAATGCCATTGCTGGGCAGATTGACGGCCGCGCTTGTTAAACCCAGGCCCGATGTTGAAGAGCTCAGGCCGCAAATGTACGTCCCAAGGAACTGGAAGTCCATTCGGTCACTGGTCCAGCCGTCCAGGTGAAGTGACGCTAGCGGCCAGGAGTGGCATTCAAGGGCGGTCAGCAGAGGTGGAAAGTTGGCCTCTTTGTATGTGTAGTCGCTGTACTTCGAGGGCTTGCCGTTGACCACAGACCAGAGGCGCACATAGATGGAGGCGCCGTTGGTGGGCAGATTGACGGTGGCGCTTGTTAAAGACAGTTGCCCGATGTTGACCAGGTCATGGCCGCCAAACGTCGTCCCAACCCACAGAAAGTATCCGCTCACTCCGGTGCCAGCGGTCCAGGTGAAGGTGGCGCTGGAACTGGCCAGAATGCTGCCCGGTCCGGAGAGGATCGAAGTCGGGGACGGATTGATTTGAATACTGACTGGTGTCGAAACAGATGCAGGGAACTGTGTCGTTCCAGCGTAGGATGCGGTCAGGGTATCCGTGCCGACGGGAAGTTCCGTCGTCGTCAATATCGCAATGCCATTGCTGTTCATCGCGCTCGTTCCCAACGATGTTGTACCGCTGAGAAATGTCACGACTCCCGAGTTCACCGGATTCCCATTCGAGGTTACCGTCGCCGTCAGCGTGACGCTAGCGCCTGGATTGGCACTAGACGAAGAACTAGACAGACTCGTTGTGGTTGGGAGTACTGCTGTCAAGGAAAACTGAACGGGGGCCGCAGGCAGAGCCGTTGAATCTCCCTCTTGATCGGCCTCTACAACAACGTTGCCGAGTTTTTGAGTTGTCAGTTGATTCCCGCTAACCGTTGCGTCACCGGAGATTATCGAATACTTCAAGGGCAACCCCGAAGTCGCAGTCGCCTGGAGAGTCAAAGGAACCCCTACCACCAGTTGCGAGTTCTGCCCCACATCGATGCGCTGCGCCTCTGTGGCGAGAAAACTCATTGCCGATAACCAGACCGTCTCCTCGATCTGGTTTCCGCATAGATTAGGATGAACTCCATCTCCAGAACACTCGGGGGTTGCCGGCATGTTGAAAACGGAAGCGATGTCGGCTACGCGAATGGAGAGACCGTCAGACTCGAGTTCGCTCACGATGGCACGAACCTCCTGCTGCTTTTTGAGGAAGCCATCCACAGGGACCGGTTGAAGCGTCGTGTAGCTGACACCTGTCCAGACATACGGCGGGAGATTCGGGCGTTTCGCGGCCCCGTTTGACCCGATCCAGTCGACATAACAACCCGAGGCTCCTGGATTCTGGCATACGATTTGCACGACATGCGTGGAATCTGCGCTGCCGCCGACTACGTAGCGAAGGCCATAGGCGTCCGTTGAGTAGTATCTGCCTGCTCCTTGGCAACGGGAGAGGCTGTTCCCTGGTCGACTCCGTCGATAAGGATATCCACGGTGAAGTCTGTCGAGGTCTTGGCCGAGAGCCCGACATAGATGGTGCTCCCTGAGATGGATGCAGTAAGAGCACTGCCAGCGGCCGAGCTTCGAAGGCCGAGCGTCGGAAACAGATCACTTGCGGTCCAGGAACCACTCCGGGTAACCGCACCATTTTGAGCGCGTAATTTGGCGGGCCCTTCCGGGATTGCGAGCCAGGCGTTCTCAGCCAGTGTGGAGTGTTCAAACTGCGGTCCCGAGCCCTGATTCTGCCCGAGCAGCCAAGTGCTTGCGTAATGTTCGTCGACGATTGAGTTGTATATGGCGGGGACCATGTCCGGGGTACTGCACCCGCCGCATGCGTGGTTGTCTTGCGGCCACCCTAATACCCCGGTAAGCAAAGTTGGCCACCACCCTGGCTGTTTGGCGGACAGCGAGTCTCCAAACAGATGAAGCGTGTAGGCGGGAGACGAGAGAATGCTTACCGCTGTAAGAGATTTGCTAGCCGGTGCAAAGTTGGCATCGCCTGAATAGGTCGCAGTAATAGTGAACTGACCAGCAGTGGTATAGATATGCGTGGTTTCCGCACGGGTCGAGGAAATGGTAAGAGAGACCGGATCGCTTTCATCTCCAAAGTCGACGCTGACTTGCCCTGTGGGCACAGGAGAAAAGCTCGGATTCGTGACCAATACCTGAATTGAGGCCGGTTGACCAATGACCAGAGGGGTCGTTCCGAGGGTAATAATTGGGCTGGCTGGTGTGCTCTGAGCAAAACCTAAATTCGAGGCCAACAGGATAAAGCAAAGTCCAAATGCAAGTTTCAGTTTTAATCTCCACAACGCTGACGGGAGCCATCGACCCAAGACAACAAACACCTGCGAAGCCGCAAAAGTCCCGGCCCGTTATTCACGGTTTGTAAGACCTCTTGATTGCGCAGCTTTGGCGCATCTGGCTTCCGATTGCGAGCGATGGAATGCGAGTCCCGGCTGCATTTGCATCCATGGCCATTTTCTAAATTGATTGATTACTCATTTAATATTAACATCAATTGCAGACGTCGAAGGCCTGAGCGGACAATCAAACACAGTACGAAAGTGCCGATTCTAAGATGCGCCCTAAACCATTGGTGCAAAATGAGAGACTCGAGCATCAAGCGTGCCGAGCTACCCGCAATTGCCAAGCAGCGTCGAAACTGCGACCCGGGAAGCAACAGCGTACACAGCCTCTGGCTGACTGCGGGATGGTTCCGATCCACCGCAATCAATGACCATTGCATAATAGAGGGACAATACCGCTCCATGCGGTGTGCTCGACCCATCGGAAGGGAGCTCGCCCCAGCAAGGGGATCCACGCTTATGACGCGACCGAAGACAGAGGCAATTTCACCCTGCTTCATCGTCAGCAACGTCGATCAAACCATCGCTTTCTATTGCGGCAAGCTTGGTTTTGAGACGAGACTCCGAGAGCCCGATAAGGATCCTTTTTTCGGTATTATCGGCCGCGACGGAGCGCAAATCCTGATCAAATCCGACAAAGATGTCTCTCCCCTCCCGAACTCCAAGCGGCATCGCTACATGAGATGGGACGCATTCGTTTATGCATCGGAACCCGATGCTCTTGCCGCCGAATTTGCCGACCATGGCGCAGCCTTCAGCGAGCCGCTCAAGGACACGCACGACGGTCTGCGCGGTTTCGAGATCTGCGACCCCGACGGCTACGTTTTGTTCTTTGGCCGTCCCAGGTAGCCGCGAGCCCTCGACATCTCCGGCGATGGCCCGAAGAGGCTGCCGTAAACTATGCCCATGATTCGGCAGATCGTACCTCTGTTCTTCACCACCGACATTCCCCGCACGCTCGCCTATTACAAAGAAAAGCTCGGCTTCGAGTGTGTGGGGACGTGGCAGGATCCACCCGTCTACGCCATCGTGGCGCGCGACCACCACGCAATTCATTTCCGCTGCGCCGCGCCGCCCACACCCAATCCGGACAAGTATGCGGACGAGTTGCTGGACGCATACCTCAATGTAGAAAATGCCGACGCGCTTCATGCCGAGTACTCAGCTCACGGTGTGGAATTCACACGGGAACTTGCCAACATGCCATGGCACTCGCGAGAGTTTGTGGTCAAGGATTGCGACGGCCGTCTGCTGGCCTTCGGCTCAAACTTGTAGTGCGTTTCTGTCTTCTGATCGACAAAACCGGCTATGGCCAGACATCCACTCTCAACCGTTGAATCGGTCTCACTACGCCTGCCATGAATCTGCCCAAAGCGCGCCCAGCCTGCGAGTGGTGCTACGATTCACACTGATTCGAAAACATTCAGTCATTTCGTCCTGTGAACGCGCCTGCTCAAGTGCACACGCATGGTTCTCCGGACTGGGGAATTCGGTGGTATGCGAGCCAGAGCCGCATGGAGTCGAATTCAGCTCCACGCTTCCGGCTCCTGTTCCACATGAATCTCCCCCATCGGGATTAGCTCGCCACTCGAGAGAGGTCGCTATGAATGTAAGACGATTCGCCCATGCATCGTGCCTGCTGTTGTCTGTGACTATTTCCTCAGTTTCCATCTCGGCCGCCCAGGCGGGTGGCCAGCCGTCACTGGATGCGATGCGCACCGCCTGCGCAGACGACGCGCGGAAGCTGTGCGCCGGAGTCCAACCGGGCGGCGGCAGAATTGTAACCTGCCTCAAGGAGCACAAAGACTCCCTCTCCGATCGGTGCAAACAAGCCGCCGGTCTAGCTGCGAACCCAGCAGAGTTCTGCGCCCGGCGCCGCCAGTGGATCGCCATCTGCCGGTGCCAATGCCGCTGCCAGTTCCCCAGCTACATCGTCAGGCTCTGTTCCTCGGCCGAGCGTTTCGCCTGTGCCCCCCGCAACCAAAACCGCGCCAGCCACCGCTCCTTCGGCTGCCACCAAAGAGAAGTTCGTCGAGCGCGTCATCACGGATACCGAACATGAGGGAATGCGCGCCGCGACCATTCACGTGCCCGAGAAGTGGCACTTCGAGAGCAAGATCGAGTGGCACTATAACTGGGTCGAGTACCCCCTTTCCTATTCCGCTCATGCTGAGAATCCCGACAACGCTGAGGCTTATTTCCAATACCCGCTCTTGCGGTTCGACTCCACCGAGGTTGCGCCTCAATTCAGGCAATACGATAAGAGCAGCAACCTTCCGCCCGGTTCGCGCCTGCCCACTGGGGCACTTTCCTCCCCTCCGCAGCCTCCGATGCAAGCCTTGGCAGCCTTCATCCAGAAGACCCGCTCCAATGTTCCTAATCTCAAATGGATTGGGCAACAGGACCTGCCGGACCTGGCAAAGGTCCTGAAGCTGGACCTTTCGCCCAACCAGCACGGCGTTGCGATCAAGATTGGCTACGACCTCAACGGCCAACCCGTCGAAGAGGCATTCTTCGGCGTTTACTACATCTCACAAGGGGCGAATGCGGGAGTGAACGCAGGCATGATCAAGCAGACCAACTGGGGATTTCAGGCTCTGCAAAGCATGCGCGCACCCGCCGGCACGCTCGACAAGCGCATGCCGATGTTTTGTGTGATTGCCAAGTCGATGTACGTCAATCCGGAGTGGGTCCGGCTCTCCAAGGCCATCAACGCCAAGATGCTGGCCGACTTCAACCAGAAGCTGAAGCAAGGCTACGATCAACTTCGCGCGGCTCAAGCCATCATGGAACAGACCATGAGGGATCAGGCAGCTTTCCAGGCAAACTTCGATAAACAGGAAGCGGCCTTCCGCAACAGCCCCGGCGTCAATGACGATTTTCTGCGCGATGGCCCCCGCGGCGCTGCCGACCATTGGGACGATCTGATCCGAGGCGTTGATACAGTCAACGATCCGAGCACTGGAGGTACTACGCAGCTCTCCAACCTCGGCCAATATCACTTCACTGACGGCTTCGGCAACTACCGCACCACCGATGATCCCAACTACACCCCGGAAAAAGCAGGTGAGGTCGGCTCCTGGCAGCTCATGACAGCCGCGCAGTAGTCTTCATCGGCAGATCCGAGCGGGCTTCCCGGTTGCCCAAACCGACAAGTAGATGCGCAATTATCGGGCTGTTGTGTATGCTTTTGCTCGTCAGCTTGAGATGCGGGCACCCAGAAGCTACGCGAGTGATGCATAGCAAGCTTCCCGATCGTAATTTGAAACTGATGTTGCGCGGAGGACTCTATGAGATGGCTCGGTTTTGTTTTTCTTCTGGCGGCGTGTTCACTCTCTGCTCAAACATCCGTCGTGCCCGAAATTCAATATCGCTCGGTGCCCGATTTCTTGCACCTTCCGGCCGACCTCTATTTTGGCGAAGTTACCGGCGTCGCGGTGAATTCGAAAGGCCACATCTTCGTGTTCTCTCGCGGCAATACAACTGGTCCCGCGTATGGTGCGGCAGCGGCGCAGTTGCTGGAATTCGGCTCTGACGGGAAATTTCTGCGCGAGATTGGCCACAACCTCTATGCATGGTCCTATGCACACACGGTCAAGATTGATCCGCAGGACAACATCTGGGTCACCGACAAGGGTTCGGATGTCATCGTCAAGTTCACTCCCGAGGGACGAGTCTCCATGGTTTTCGGTCGCAAGCAGGAAGCGTCGGATGATGGGACTGGGCCACTGAAAGAAGTCCAACCTCCTTTGCCGCCCGAAGATGGATTATTCAGACAGGTGACGGATGTGGCATGGGATTCCGCAGGCAATACTTATATCAGTGACGGTTACATCAATTCGAGAATTGCCAAGGTCGATAAGGATGGCAATTGGCTGAAGTCATGGGGTGAACCAGGGAACAAGCCAGGTCAATTCGACACCCCGCACAGCATTGCTGTTGACGCGCAGGACAATGTTTATGTAGCGGACCGCGGAAATCATCGCATTCAAGTATTCGATCGAAATGGTAAATTCCTCCGCCAGATCACTATCGATGTTCCCGTCCCGCCAGATGCAAGACCCGCGATTGGCAACAAAACAGATCATCCATCTGGTTCGAGAACGCCAGGTTCTCCTTGGGCAATTTGCATCACCCCGCCGCCACATCAAGTGCTGTTCAGCTCTGATGCATTTCCGGGGAGAATATACAAGCTCAGTCTGGACGGAAAGGTTCTTGGCATGTTCGGCAAGTCAGGAAAGCAGCTAGGCCAGTTCGGATGGATTCACGAGATTGCTTGTCCTTCGGAGAATGAACTGTATGTCGCCGAACTCTTGAACTGGCGTGTGCAAAAGATCTCCTGGAAGCAGCACACTGATCGTGTCTTAAGGTTGTGTACAGATGAGCAAACAGTAGTTGTCAGTTGTGTAGATATACGACAACACGATGTAGAGGATTTTAGACGGTATAAATCGCGGTGAACTCGGAGATCAGCATGAAATCCAGCGAATTGCGAGTTGCGGGTGGATGATTGCTTAATCCGGAATGTTTGGTTTGCTGCTGCTTTGCTAGCGAAGTGTGATGCCGTTTGGTTTGCGCGATTGTATCTGGCTTTTGTTGGAGTAGCGATCTCTTGGCTTGAATGGAATGCGCTGCGCTCTCGTTTTTTTTATACGCTGCTTTTTGAGGCATTTTCGGTTGCAGTTTTCGTTGCGCCGGGTTCGACTGTTGTGCTATCTCATGTTTCGCCAGCAAACCTGGCAGGAATTTAAACTCAGATTAGTTGTTGTTGGACTGCAGATGTGGGAATCGCTTTAGCGATTTCCAAGCTTGGCGCTTGTGCCAGGCGTCATGTGCAGGGCCATCAGGCTGCGATCACTTGTGGTAATGATGGCGGGCGATAAGCTTCTCTTCTGAACAGAACCGCTCAGACCATGCGCGCCATCTTGTTTGCTAATGCCACTGTTGCACTTGAGTGCGCTTACGTGATGCGAGATTAACCAGCCACATACTCGAACAGGTGTTTGTTTGGTTTTTTGCAGCAGGACTGGTGCGCTCTTTGCACGAAGAGTTTGCGCAGGTATTTGTTTCCTCGTCTGCTGGTACCGTTCAGTTTTTGCTTGCCTCCTTGGATGTTCGCAGGCACCACTCCGAGCTACGCTGCAAACCCTCGGCTCTTCTTGAATTTGCCCGTTGCCAATAGCCGCACCGTGGCAGTAGCATGACTGCTCGATTCCGGGGATCGCACAGGCGCCTGCACTGTTCAAGTTCACCGTGATGCGCCGATCAGCTTGTCGTTTCCTCGATCTGCCGTGCAGATATTGCATCTCCAACCGCAGTTGGTCAGAAATATCGTAATGCCCGGACAGCTTGTTGTCCGCGTCTTCCAGGATAGCGGGTAGACACTCTCGATATGCTGGCGTCCTTTGGTGGTGATGCCGCGCTCAACAGCATCCCGCGAATCTGGTTGATCACCGCGGTGCGGCGCACAACCCACCGCTCGCGCACTCTGTGCAGCGACTGCAGGTCGAGCTGGTCTCGGTCTTGATCGGCACAAAGCGCATCGTGGGGCGGGTCACAGCTTCGGCACCGCTTCGGCATCATGTAGTCGTTTTGTTCTCTTCACGTACGCTTAACTACTGCGCCGGCACAGCACATCTGCCCGTCCCGCAGAGCCGGCCGAGAAAATGAGACCCCCCGGGCCTCCACGCCAATCAGGCACTCCTAGGTCGAGTAAAGCGCAGCAGCTGATCGAGAACCTCCTTGCGAACACAACTTCACCCGTGCGTTGACGGCTAAAGTGAAACACGTCTTCCCTAAATCGATACCAATCGTGCGAATCTCCATGGAACACCTCCTTCCTCACCCTACACCCTCCAGGGGTTTAGGCGGCGGAGCATGGGAGTAGTAATCCCGAAATTGGGTTATGTCCGGATTGCCCACCACTCGCCCATTACGAAATTGCTGAGTTACCGGAGCCACATTTGAATAAATGGGACGCACCGTTGTCACCGAGTATGAGTCTCCAAAGTGGAGGTTAGGGACAGCGTTTTTTTTGTGTGAAAATGAGTTGCGGGTGTTCACAATGGCTCGAAGCGCCTTAGCATAGGCACGCATGAGGAATTCTGGACTTTTGAATGAAAACTTGCCTTTTGAAATATCCCGACGTTCGAATACGAATCAAAGGGAATCCAGTCATCGACTGCATTGGCGTGTTCTTTATATAGGGCACCAATCTGGGAGGTTTTATCGCTGGTGCCGTTCCACCTATCCTCAGCTTGTCTTGCAGAAAACTCGCGTGCGGCAGGATGGTTGCTTGAGTAGACAGCCAATCCTCCGCTATCCCAAGCGGTGATCTTCGCTATGTGCACTTGTGCACAACGGATTTTCCAAGCTTCGATCAGCTGCCCACGCCGTCCCTTGTGAATGCCGAAGGATAGAAATCGCCTCCCGGAATTCGCCGAACTTCTTCGAGACGTGCCCACCTGTCTGCGTAGTGGTCGATTGATGCAATTGCATTTTCTATGCGTATGATCTTCGAAGGTCTTGTTTTCATGCTCTCACGTCCACGGGGGGCGAGTGACCGCCAATCCGGACATAACCCAATTTTGGAATAACTTCCGGATAGGCCACCAACCACTCTAAACCTAAAGTTAATCATCGGCCGCTTTACGAAACGCGCATCGATCCCACCCAGTAAGCGTGCAATGAAGTTGAATAGGAGAGTCCTAACCAGCTCGGTGATGCAGCCGAGAGGGCATAGGCGAACACTGCGGCACCGCTTAGACAAAGGGTGACGTGCGCAGGCAATCGAGGTCTCCAGTCGCTGCTCGGGTGTGTGCCCGCAATCCGGTCTCACACATTGTCTCTGGACCGCCGACAGAAGATCCGAGGCGCCCAATTTCACTATTGCCCAGCTTCGCGATGAATTGATTCGCGCTGAGCCATTCGCCGTCCGCTCGCCGACTATTTCTTGCCGCCTTCTTCCTCTTCCTCGTCGGACCCGCCAAGTAGCTTTTTCCAACTCCCCAACAACACCGCCCCAAATGCAGTGAAGCCCCAGGCGACCTCGCGCGCGATCTTGGCATTTTTCGTACTTCGATCACGCTCTTGTTCGGCAGCCTTCGATAGCTTCTCGTAGGCGTCGACCAGTCCATCCTGAGTTTTGGACAACGCATCAAACTGCGCATCAATCACCGACTCCGAGGCATTTGGATCGA
This sequence comes from uncultured Acidobacteriaceae bacterium, assembly GCA_963737915.1. Taxonomy (GTDB): domain Bacteria; phylum Acidobacteriota; class Terriglobia; order Terriglobales; family Acidobacteriaceae; genus Telmatobacter. Next base: position 137,464 of record CAVTUP010000022.1, read on the forward strand.
AGCTCTCGAGATCATGTGCCGTCTTACGTGCCGCTTCAGCGACCACGCCGAATTGATCTTCCTCGGCAGCAGGCAGCTTCACGCGTTGCATGAGTTCGCCGAACTTGTCCGCAGTGTCACCCAGGTCCGCGCCTGCTTCTTTAAAGAAATTGCCGAGGAACTCGTCGTCGGACTTCCTTGTCTCTTCTGCAAGCTCTTCTTCGCTTACCTTCGAGCCGATCTTGGCATCGACCAGCCTCAGTTGAGCCTGAACCTGCCCGATACGACGAAGCAGGTCTCGCTGATCGCTGATTTGTTGCTGCTGCTCCTGCTGCTCGTCTTTTTCCGTCAGAACCTGCTGCGCATCGGCGGCATGCTGGTCCATTCTGCTCGCAAGTTCGTCACGAAGAAACCATGGCACTGCAATCATTGCAACCGCGATCACTTGACGCCATTTGATGCCTTGCTTATCCAACTTCAAATGTAGGTCTCCTTTGGGCCACAGTATTCTCTTGGTCCTTGTCCCCGAACGATTGTTCTGTCCATGTATCGAAAAGTAAAGTCTTTTAAACAGATGGCATGCTGGCTCAAGACTCGCGATCCTGCCCTGATCGGTAGGTGATTGTTCGCCAATAACCGGATAGCCCGCGGTTTGCCCACCATCTGCGAGCGATCCCATCGGTTACCTGAATGGTCATCTCTTCGCTCTGAAATCTTGACTCTCCGATGAATCTTGTCTCATATATAGGTAACTCTCATTTTTCGCTGACCACAGCAACTACCGTGGCGTCTGATCACTTTTTGGGTGCGAAGGCGTCTATTCCGCTGCTCGGCCGACACAAAGAGCCATAAAGTTTAGGAGGGCAAACGGGAATAATGATACCGGGAATGCACGAACTGCTGAAGTACATAAAAACACTTGAAGACTATGCAAGAGAGTGCCCCTCAGAGCAGCAAGTACGAATCCTGCCCCTCACAGGGGAAGAAATCGACCTAATAGAATCATTCCGCCGCTTCAATGCTCAGGAGACCTTGGGTTAGCCCCGGGCCAGTGCACCACAGATTTTCGATGGTACGGACCGGGGAACATAGCTGACATTTTGAACCCGGGACCTTCCTGACAAAACCCGTGCTCGAGCGCGGCCTGTTTCGCTCGCTGCGAACCGGCAAAGTCATCGACAAACACTGGCTGCGCTTCTCGTTCCCGATGTTCTGGCACTACGATGTCTTGCGCGCGCTCGATTATCTGCGCGAAGCAGGAATAGAACCCGACAGCCGCATCGGTGACGCCATCGAAATCGTGATAAAGCGCCGTCACCAGAATGGACGCTGGCCTCTCAACCTCCTTCACCTCGAACAAATCCCGCTGCAGATGGAGACCGATGTCGGCAGGGCAAGCCGCTGGAATACACTGCGCGCGCTCCGTGTTCTGCGCTGGTACAACAAATCAACCGGATAAGTTCTAACCTTGGCCAGCGCGCGCTATGGTCTGAATCAGAAAGGCGCTACTTGGGAGCAGGCCCGAGCGATACGATGTCGCAGCCCGCCGCGATCTTCTGAAACTCCGCGATAAACTCCGGAGTTCCGGGCTTCATCCGCTTCATCAACGCATCGACCGCCGGAAAAAGCTTCTCGAAGCCCGAGGGCGCGCCCGATCCGATAAAGTGAACCGGCTTGTCGCTTCGGTTGCCCTGCGCGTGTGGCTTGCCACGAGGCAATACGCCGAGAGTTCCCGGCCCAAGGTCGTGCCACTTCTCATCGCTGTATACCGAGAGAACTCCGTCCAGAATATAGACCTGCTCGTCCGTGTTGGGATGGTAGTGCAACTGGGTCATGAATCCGGGATCTTCGCGAAAACGGCCCATCCACCACGTTCCTTCCGACCTTTCCCCGGTCATCATCAGGTGAGCCTCCCCGCCACCCAGCATGCTATACACATGCGCTTCTTCCGGCGGAATGATCATTGCCCCCGCGGACGTCTTTCCCTGGCTCGCAGGTTCCATCGCAAACGTCTCCTTGAGTGATACCCCTAATGCCGCTAACGAAGATATTTCCATAAATTGTCTCCGGTTCATTTTCATTTTCCTTCTTTGCACATGTGTGCAATAAATGCACTGGTGTATAATCACAAAAAATGGCGGGGAATGTCAACAAAAAATCGAACGCCGCGCTCAAAGGCAACGGCCCGGGGCGCACCGCGCAGCGCAACCGGACGCGAAAGGCAATCGTCGACGCAACGATGCGGCTCGTCGCCGAAGGCGGATCGCCCTCCATGGCTGATATTGCTGAAGCGGCCGAGGTGTCTCGCCGCACCATCTATATGTATTTCCCCACCCTCGAACACCTGCTGATCGACGCCACGCTCGGCGTTCTGAGCGCGAGTGCGATTGACCCCGTGGTCGGCGCTTCCGACTCCAGCGACCCCGCGATTCGCATCGAGCGGTTGAGTCGCGCCATCAATGAGCATGCCGGTGAAACCATGCACCTCGGCCGCGCGCTCATTCGCCTCACCGTCGAAGCCGAAGAGCCCAAGTCCGGTGGCCCACGGCGCGGCTATCGACGCGTCCAATGGATCGAGCAGGCACTCGCACCGGCGCGCGACAAGCTCTCTCGCCAGCAATTCCAGCGACTTGTCTCAGCGCTGTGCATTCTCATTGGCTGGGAGCCCCTCGTCATCCTCAAGGATGTTCGGGGCCTCGACCACAAGGAGGCGGATGCCATCCTCTCGTTCGCCGTCCGAGCCGTCGTCGAGAAAGCCCTGGCCGAAGCTCACCCCCGCGCCAAACACCGCCCGTCCTGAAGAAGGTCTACCAGCTAGTAATGAATCAGATCGTCCGCCGCCCGAGTGAGTTCCGGTTCCGCTATCATCTACGAGTTATCGATTCCAGAAAGAGAACGTCATGGCCTCCAACCATCTTCAGCAGTCCAGCATTTCCGCCGATGAGGCAATTCAGCGGCTTCTCGAAGGAAACAACAGATTTCGCCAAGGCAAAGCGCGTTTTCCCACAGTCTGCAAAGAAACGCTCGCCGATCTGGCGAGAGGGCAAAAACCGTATGCGACCATTCTCGGGTGTAGCGATTCGCGCGTTCCGCCCGAATTGATCTTCGATGCCAATTTCGGCGAACTGTTCATCATTCGCGTAGCCGGAAACGTCATTTCGCCTGAAGTCATGGGCAGCATGCAGTATGCGGGCGCCCACCTGCAGACCCCGCTTTTCGTCGTTCTGGGCCATGAAGGATGCGGTGCGGTTAAAGCAGCGGTGAGCAGCAAACTCGACGCCATCGAGCACCGGTCACGCATTCAGATACTTGTGGACAATATTCTTCCGGGCTTACCCGAATTTGATCCGCAGGCTGCCCCCCACGAGCACCTCGCACAAGCCGTCGAAGCCAACGTTCGATGGTCAATGCACCAATTACTCGAAACGCCCGAGGCGAAAAGTGCAGTTCAGGAAGAACGAGCGAAGCTCGTTGGCGCCGTCTATGAGATCGCCTCAGGCAACGTAAGATTCCTGCAATGAACTCACAGTCCGCGGAGCATGCGTACCTCCGAATTGCGGTCTTCCGCAGCGAGTAATGCCCGAGTCACTGCCGCTCATCCACCAACAACGCAGAACCTTTGTCATGTTGAGCGCAGCGAAGCGGAGTCGAAACATCTGCAGTTGTCCTTCGCGAGCCTTCCCGCCACAAAAATGCTCATGTCTGCGCGAAATCACTAACGGTTATTCCCAAAGATCACTTGCCAGCGACACCTACTAAATAGCCATCACGCCACTGAGATCGCGACGAAGACTAGTGTGCTGGCAGTGGCTGGTGGAAGAGTTCCGATGCAACGTGGTCCGCAACGTCCCACGGCGTGGCGGGGTCGAGGTTCTCGAGGATCACAATACAGACCCTGTCAGTGGGATAGCGCTGGATCGCGCTCGCGAAGCCATCGACGCCGCCGCCATGGTAGTAGAGCAGCTTGCCAAATCTGTGCGTGAGGACGACGCCGTATCCGTAGTTCTGGCCGCCATATGCGGTGGTCTCGGGGTAAACGGCGAACATCTGCCGGAGAGAATCTGCGCTGAGGAGCATGCTTGGCTTTGTCAGCGCCTCATTCCACCGGTACATGTCCTCAACGTTGGAGTAAATACCGCCCGCGGCGAAGGGACCGTTCATGTCAATGAAATCGGCATTGGTGATGTGGCCTTTTTCGTCGCGCTTGTAACCGGAGGCGCGCTGCGAAAGGATCTTCTCTGCAGTGTCGTAGCCGGAGTTTTCCATTCCAAGGGGCGTGAAGATGTTCTTCTGGAGAAAATCGGCATAGGAGATGCCCGAGACCTTCTCAATTACCATGCCGAGCAGAATGTAGCCGGTGTTCGAGTAGTGCAGCTTCGTTCCGGGCGCGAACTCCAGCGGCTCTGACGCGACAATGCCGAGTGTCTGGCGCGGCGTGATGCCGATGCGATTGACGGCGCTTTCCGCCTGCGGCCTTTCGGTGAAATTGGCAATGCCGGATGTGTGCGTGAGGAGCTGGTGCAATGTTATGAGCTTCCAGGCGTCGGGAAGATCGGAGACGTACTTCGAAATTGGGTCGTGGACGCTGAGCAGGCCGCGCTCCTGCAGCAGAAGAATGCAGGCGCCGGTAAACTGCTTGGTGAGTGAGGCGATGCGGAACTTTGTTGTAGGGGTGTTCGCGACTGACCATTCCTCGTTGGCGAGGCCGTAGCCCTTCTCAAACGCAATATGACCGTTGACGCCGACAAGGACTGAGCCGCGGAAAGCGCCCTGCGCGGTCTGCAGAGCTAGATAGCTGTCGATTCGATGGAGGGTCGCGGGGGAGGCATCGACTTGAGAGTGAGCAAGCTGCGATGAGATGACGAGGAAAGCGATCCAGATGGCGCGCACACAGTTGCGGCGAAGCTCCATGGAGATCAACGATAGCATTTTGGAAGAAGTCGTAGGGGGCGCAGACGGACCACAAATCTTGAGCGGTCATGTGCCCCATTGGCGGAGGACCAGCTAGGAAATAGCACAGGCGGTGGTCTCAGATCACCACCTGTGCTATCGGGACCCGGACTACGAGACGTTGGTGGTGAGGGTGATGGCGATTTGTGAGAATGCATTGTTGAGGCCGGTGGCGAGAGCTCCCATTCCGGTTATCGCGCCAAAGGCAATGAGTGCTACAACCAGGGCATATTCAACGAGGTCCTGGCCTTCTTCACGCGTCAAGAGGATGCGTGCCTGGGAATACAAGTTGTTGATCATTTGTCCGCTCCTGGGGAAAAATAGTGCCTAATCTTAACGCGGTTTGAGAATTTGGCAAACACCAGACCACCCGGATGACGTTACGCAAGCCTACTGGGGTCAGGTTACGTTCGTGACTCTCGCCAGCGTGCTAGTCACCAGGCAAGCTGCCGAGTTTCCTCGACTCGATGCCGTGAGGCGGGCGCCACCAACGGCAAAAGCGCCTGTCATGTTGAGCGCAGCGAAGCGCCGTCGAAACATCTGCAGTTGTACTTCGCGAGCTCTCCATCCGCCAAAATGCTTATTTTCCCGTCCGCAGCGAATCATGTCCGAGTCACCGGTCCCCCACCAACATTGGAAAAGCGGTTGTGTCACCCACCAACAACGGCCAAAGCGCTTGTCATGTTGACCGCAGCAAAGCGGAGTCGAAACATCTGCAGTTGTACTTCGCGCGCTTTCCCGCCACCAAAAGGCCTATTTTCCAGTTGCGGTCTTCCACGGCGAATAGTGCCCGAGTTGCCGGTGACTCATTCCCATCAAATCGATCTGCCGTTCAATCGTCTATTGATCTCTCACGCCGGCGCAGAAATAGGAAGGCGAAGGGGCAGCCTGGCAATCCAGCGGCAAATCCGGAAGTTCCGATGCCAGGAACTCAGAACAGCAGCGATGGTTTACCTCAGCGCCGCATAGGTGGTCGTAGCGGAATTTAGGCGATCGATATTTCTGACTACGGCTGATTCTCCCTGCGAATCCTGCAACTCGCGAAAAATCAGCCTGGCTTGCTGATATCGGACAAGGGCGTTCTCCCGGTCGTGCAGATTGGCATAGGCAAAACCCATATCGTTAAGAACGGCGGCCTCGTTGACGCGGTTGCCGGCTGCCCGCAAAAGCGGGAGAGCCTGCGATAAGTAGGGGAGGGCTCGCTTGCCGTCGTGCCATGCATTGTATGCCGAACCGAAGTTGCATAAAGTCGCGGCCTCCCCGGTCTCGTCCTTTAGGACCTTGTAGATGGCAAGAGCATGATTCAGATTTTCGAGTGTCTTCTTTTTTCTACCTAAAGCCATGTATGAGAGGGCGATGTTGTTCACCACTGCGGCGCGGCTGGCGACATCACTTGTGAGTTCGTAGTAAGGGAGCGACGCCTCATACGACCGAATGGCGCGATCAGGGAAACCCCAGAGCCGGTAGACGTCGCCTATATGCCCGAGTGTTGTGGCCTCACCTACGGAATCCTTTAGATCTCGCCAGATCGGAAGGGCCTCCTCGTCCCGGTCAATGGCCTTCTGCATTTGCCCGAGCGCGCCGTAGTCGCTGCCGATCTGCAGAAGAATTATCGCCTCGTTCCTGCGATCTCCATTTGCCTGGTAGATCTTGCGCGATTTATCCAGCGAGACCATCTCTTTTTCGATCTGTCGCGCCGTGGATTCCGACGGGCCTGAGAGGGTTCGCACGTCCACACCAGGATTCACATCGCCTACGTTGCCTCTAACTGGCATCCGGGGGAATTCGGAATCAGCGCCTCGCATTTCGATTTGGCGCTGAGCTTCGACTGTAGCTTGACCGGCGTTGACTTGCGGCTGCTGTGCCACTGCGTTAATGCAATGGACGGAAATGCATGCCGAAACGATACCGATGGACACAGCAATGGGAACAGGAAAACTTCGGATGCGCATAATGACCTCCGCGCCCGATGTAGAGCATCAGGCGAAAAAGGGCCCATTTGTGCGTCGTGACCGAGCCGGGGTTGAGCGGGAGAGCTTGCTCGGGTTGTCGGATTGTGTGCCCGGCTGATCTATTTGTCAACAGCAATCTTCGTGCTCTGGACCGTTTGGCGGAATTGTTAACTCGATCCGAGCGTCAAGCCAGGATTTGTTCACTGACCCTCAATTGTTGACTATCTACAATCGCATGGTGTAGATAGTCATAGCATGGGCAAACCAAGCGATCTCGTCCAGGGCACCCTCGACCTGCTTGATCCTCAAAACCATCCTGCTCGAACCCAAACACGGATGGGCCATCGCCAAGCGCATTCAGCAAATATCGAACGAAGTTCTGCAAGTGCAGCAGGGCTCCCTCTATCCCGCGCTTCACCGGCTCGAGCAGCAAGGGTGGATACGCGCCAAATGGAGCGAAACCGAAGCCGGCCGTTCCGCCAAGTTCTACTCGCTCACTGCCGCCGGCCGCGCCCAACTCGAGCGCGAAAAGCAAAGCTGGAGCCGCCTCTCCACCGCTATCAACCTCGTCGTCGACAGCATCTAGCAGGAGGCGCAAATGCGCATTCTCGCACGATTCCGCATGGCTATTCTGGCGCTCTTCCGCCGTCAGTCTGAAACGGCGCGGCTCAATGACGAATTGCAGTTTCATCTCGACGAGCAGATTGCCGAGAACATCTCGCGCGGTCTTTCCCCAGAGGACGCGCGACTGGCCGCCATGCGCTCGTTCGGCAACCCATCCGTTATGCGAGACCAGGCGCGATCCACGTGGAGTTGGAACTGGCTCGAAAAATGTCTGCGCGACATGCGCTACGGAGCACGCACCCTTACGCGCTCTCCCGGTTTCAGTTTGATATCGATTCTCGTCATGGCACTCGGCATCGGCGCCACCACTTCCCTCTTCACGATCGTGCGCGCGGTACTGCTCAAGCCATTGCCTTTTGCAGAATCCGACAAGCTCGTCGCAGTCTATGAACACTTCCGCGAAGCGAACGGTGGTGACGGATTCAATGTTGTCGCGCCCGGGGACTTCCGTGACTGGCGTCAGCAGACCCACGGTTTTGACGACATGGCTGCATGGCGTCGATACGGATTCGATCTCACCGGCGAACACGCGGAGTTGCCCGAAGTGACGCTCGCTGCCGGAGGCTCCTCAAGTCTGCTTTCAGTCCTGGGCGTTCAACCTGTTCTGGGCCGCTGGTTCACCCCGCAGGAAGATCAACCCGAAGCAAACCACGTAGCCATGCTCACCTGGAGCCTCTTTCAAAGACGCTTCGCCGGGGATCGATCGGTAATCGGCAAACAGGTCCACCTCGATGCCACGCCATACACAATCATTGGCGTTTTGCCCGACTCATTTACATATCCTGAACCGACGATTCAGCTCTGGGTACCGTACGCGCAGACCTTCACACCCAAGGTCTACGCCATGCACGACACCCACATGAGCCATGTGGTCGCCCGCCTCAGACCTGGAATAAGTGCCGCCGCCGCAACCAAAGAGGTAAGCGCGCTCCAGTATCAAATTCATCTCGCCAACCAGTCGAAGCCGGTGGCCGAAGATGCGGTCTACCGTCCCTTGATTGACGATGTGGTTCGCGATGTAAAGACGCCCCTCATCGTGCTGCTGTGCGCCGTCGGATGCATGTTGTTGATCGCCTGCCTCAACGTCTCCAATCTCCTGGTTGCACGCGGAGCATCGCGGCGCAAAGAAGTCGCGGTGCGCGGCGCTCTGGGCGGCAGCCGCCTGACTCTCATTCGCGAGCAGATGACCGAGAGCCTGCTGATCTGTGTTGCAGGTGGATCACTGGGCCTCCTGCTTTCGCTGCTTTCAACTCGATGGCTGGCAAGTCACTGGCGCGATCTTCCGCGTGCCGACGCGATCCATGTCGATGGCGCAGTTCTAGCTTTCTCGATTGCCCTGTCTGTTTTCGCGGCGATGCTCGCAGGCCTCATCCCCGCCATCTCCTCAACGGGCAAAGGCGTCTTCGCCGCTCTCCAGGAATCCTCCCGCTCCATCGGCGGCAGCGCATCGCGCTCCACGCTGCGCAAAATGATGCTGACGGCTGAGATCTCGCTCACCGTCATTCTCCTCGTCTCGGCAGGACTGCTCTTCAAGAGCTTCCTTCACCTGCGCACCGTCGATCTCGGTTGCGTAACCGAAAACGTGCTCACCATCAAATACGGCCTTCCTGAGAAGCAATACGATACTCGCGAAAAGGTCATCGGCTTTCACGAGTCCCTGCTCGAGCGCGTTCGCCGTCTCCCTGGAGTTCGTGCCGCGGCCCTTGTTTCCACTCCGCCCGGAGGAGGCTATGAAGGCGATAACGTCTTTACGATTCCCGGGCGCCCGTCCGCGCACTTCAACCTCCAGTACGACGCGATCTATCGCACCATTGATCCGCAATACTTCAGCGTCATGCAGATCCCGCTCATCAGCGGGCGCTTCTTCACCGATCATGAACGCCTCACCAACGACCACTTCGTCATCATCAGCTACAAATTTGCCACGCAGTTCTTCCCCAGTGAGAACCCCGTTGGAAAGCGCATCAATGTGGGTTGGTATGGAAAGCTTGAGGACTTCGAGATTCTCGGTGTTGTCGCGGACACCGTGTTCGATGTGACCGAGCCAGTAAAGGCAATGATGTACTTTCCCATCCTCTCCGGCGTTCCCGCGCAAACCAGCGCTTCAACCATCGTGGTGCGAACGGAGGGCAACCCGCTTGCTCTCTCCGTTCCCGTCCAGCAGCAGGTCGCCTCGCTCGATCCAGCGCTGCCCGTCTACGACATATTCACGATGGATCAGATGGTTGGGGAGAACACTGCCCGTCAGGCCTTCAGCGCCACACTGGTCCTCGCCTTCGCAGGGTTGTCGCTGCTGCTGGCCGGCGTTGGCCTTTATGGAGTGCTCTCTTATCTCGTAACCCAGCGCGTAGTCGAGATTGGAATCCGCATCGCTCTCGGCGCGCAACGATCTGAAGTCCTTCGCATCGTTCTGCTCGATGGCCTGCGTCCCGTCTTTATCGGATTGCTCGCGGGACTCGCAGGCGGTGCGGCGGCCGGCGCGTTGATTCGTTCCATCCTTTATGGGACAAGCCCCTTCGACCCCTTGGTGCTTGTCGCGATCGTAGGTTGTCTCTTGCTGACCGCGATTCTCGCCTGCGCTGTGCCGGCAATTCGCGCATCGCGCATCCAGCCCATGCAGGCACTGCGAACCGAATAGTTGCCTTTCCCGCATCAACCAAATCGGCGATCATCCTATAAGCCGTGCGCACGCGCACAGCAGTTGCCGCCGTGGGCTCAATCGGTCGCCTCCACAATGGGCCATGACACTATAATTGTCTCGCCAAAATTCACGCCGCAAGGAAGTCTGCATGATGCCTTTGGTTCTCGTCGGTTTCGCGATCATGATGGTTTTCTTTGTGCCCTTGGTTTTTCAATTTCTCTGGAACATTACCGTGCCAGATATCTTCAAACTGAGGACAATAAGGTATTGGCAAGCTTTCCGTCTGCTTCTCATGGCAAGTATGATTTTCGGCGCAGGTAGTTTTCTTCACTTCAATTTCAATAGATAAGCTCTAACCAACCGAAACATCGCAGGGTTCTTTCACAATGAATGCAACAAAAGATCATAATTCTCGCGCTGAAAAAGCACAGAAGAGACATGGCTTAGAACTTTCCTGGCGACCAACAACCCTTCCGTTACTGCTCAGCAACGGGAGGGGTTGTCCACAATCCGACCATGATCTTCAATTACGATGTATCAAATGAAATCCCTGGTGTGGTTTCCGGCGACTGTATTGTGTATTAGCGCCATACTGAATGCACAGCGCACGCCTGTCGTTCCGGTCGTAGACGTGAACGGACCGACAATTGTGGCGTTCTTTCCGAATGCCTCGAAGACACATTCCGATGATGCGGACGCGAACGAGGCCCTGAGTGATTTCGAGTTTTATACGGAGCGCGCTAAGGAACCGCTGAATCAGCAAGGCATTCAATTCACAGAGCAGTTTGGTGGCTCATTTCGCATCCGCTTGGGAAGCGAAACCAGATTGTTCACCCCAAACACTGATACACCCGGCTACTACTTCATCACACATGGCAAGAGACCCCACGTCGAGTACGGCGTCATGACCGATGCTGATCTTCTCGCCTTGGCAAAAGAGTACTTTGGCTCTTCGCAGGCGCTGGGCACATCGACTCCAGCCGAGCCAGACACATCTCTTCCAAAGGCATTCGGTTCTTTGCTTGCAGACATTAAGACGAAGTCGCACATCACAATCCTCTTGCCCAGTGAACTCTCCCAACCTGTTGGAGAAGCGAAATACGCAGTCGTCGAGAAAGCTTCGCAGGGCGAATACGCCATATCGCTGTATTACAAGTTGGGCATCGGGAATGCGGGTTTCGCTGCGCTCTTCGCAGCACAAGCTAACCCCGGCTATGAACCTCAAGAACTCCCGAATGTTCGCAAGGTTGAATTGTCTAAGGGATTTCTCGGCTATTTCCGACCGGTTAGCTGCGGTGGATCTTGTGCACCACCGAACCTCTGGTGGAAAGAGGATCGGGTCTTGTATCAAATCCAGTTGAAGCTATCGTCTACTGTCCCGGAAAAGGATCAGCAAGGGGCATTGGTGGCGGCCGCAAATTCTGCGATTATCGCGGGGCCGCGCTGAACGCCACCAACATCGAGCCGTACGATAAGATTCCCTCCATTGGGGTAGGGTTACCACCTATCCATCAATTACGACTTGAGTAACACTCTGACGGCTCGTCGCCAATTGAGAAAACTTACAACATCTCGAAACAGGCAAATCGTTTCAGTCCGGTCAACGTTTGGTTGTTTTGGCAATGCGCAACGAGGGCCAGATCGAACAGAATAGCCGCGATTCAATTGCGAAGTGTCACACCACAAGTGTCAAGGATCACTTTCCCTCAGCACGGGTGTGAAGATAAACTTGCCCCGAAATGATCACACGCCGCCGTTTTGTCCGGAACGCATCCGTCGTTTCCGCTGCTCTCGCTGTCGCTCCTGAAATTCATCTCGCTTTCGCCCAGTCTGTCGCCGGAACATATCGCAATCCGATCATGGGCGGCGACCATCCCGACGGCAGTCCCATCCGCGTCGGCGACGATTTCTATCTCACCCACTCCAGCTTCGATTACGCGCCCGGACTTTTGATCTGGCACTCGCGAGACCTCATCAACTGGCGTCCCGTTGCCGCAGCGCTTCGCCGCTATTACGGTACCGTCTGGGCTCCATACCTCTGTGAGTATGAAGGGCATTTTTACATTTACTTCCCTGCCGCAGGCCACATCCAGGTGGTGCATGCAGACCATCCCACCGGTCCGTGGAGCGAGCCCATCGATCTCGGCATCAGCGCCATCGACCCCGCGCATATCGCCGAGAATGGCCGACGCTTCCTTTACCTCGTCGGAGGCCAGATGGCCGAGCTTACCCCGAACGGACTCGCCGTAAAGACGCCGCCGCGCACCGTATTCGAACCATGGCCGGTGCCCGCGACCACGCGCATGGAATGCACCTGCCTCGAAGGTCCGAAGTTGCTCCAGCACAACGGCTATTTCTACTTGAACGTAGCGGAGGGCGGCACCGCCGGCCCGGCCACCAGCCACTCAGTCGTCAGCGCTCGCAGCCGACACGCAGAAGGCCCATGGGAATACTCCCCCTACAACCCGGTGGTCCGTACCGCTTCGCGCGAAGATCGCTGGTTGAGCCTTGGCCATGGTCGTCTCGTCGACACTCCCGACGGCAAGTGGTACATGACCGTCCATGCGTATGAAAACGGTTACCGCGCGCTGGGCCGCCAATTGCTGTTGTTGCCAGTGGAGTGGACCACAGACGGATGGTTTCGTGTACCGCCGGGCATCACAGCGGATTCGGCCATTCCCATGCCCATCGCGGGCACTAGCCAGCAACCGTTCGCCGATCCGTCCGACGACTTCACAAGTCCGGAACTCGGTCTCCAATGGGGCTTCTGGCACGAGTACGATTCAACGCGATTTACTACGGGAAAGGGCTCTCTTACTCTCGCGGCCCGCGGCAAATCTCTTGCGGATTCGTCAGCCCTTACTACCGCGGTCGGCGGCCACTCTTACACGGTAGAAGTCGACATCGAAGTCGAGCCTGGATGCGAGTCGGGATTGATGCTCTTCTACAACCCCGAGCATGCGACCGGAATCTCGGTGAGCCCCGAAGGCATCGGTGTCCGGCTCGCCAATGACTCGACGCATTCGCATCAGGAAAAGGGCGCAACCCGCGCCACTCTGCGCATCGTCAACGATCGCCAGGAGGTGGACTTCTATTTCCGTATTCCCGGAAAGCCCTGGCAGCGCACCCAGGAATCAGCAGAAATCTCTGGCATGGATCACAACGTACTCGGCGGCTTTCTCGACGTACGGCCCGCTGTTTATGCTTGCGGCTCCGGCAACGCCACATTGCGGAATTTCCGCTATTGGCCAAAAATTGAATATGCCGACTTAGCCGAAGCCTACAGCCTCTCGCTGCGGAAGATCTTAGTCCGCGCGAACTGTTCGTCTTCGCTCGTCCCAAAGGTCGAAGTTGCACAGCCGCCAAGAGCCAACCTACATCGCCCTGATTCGGAGATAGCGCCGGACATCGGGTCCAATCGAATATGCCATCCACGCAACAAAAAGTGCCGACAAAACCCACGGTAGCCTTTTCATTTGTCCTCCGAGGTCCCCACCCAGCTCATCCCCTGAATGGCAGCATGCAATACCCGTGTGATGCCCGTTCAAATTGCCAAGATGTCCCATCCTCGCCGTGAAGCAGGCAGGCTATCCCTGCGCCGCCGCATGAATCGCCAGCAGTTTCTCCAGCAGCGGCTTCAGCAGCTTCAAATCCAGCGCATTCGCCCCATCCGATTTCGCGTTCGCCGGATCGTCATGCACTTCGAGAAACAGCCCATCCACGCCAGCAGCCACCGCCGCCCGTGCCAGCAGCGGAATGTACTCCGGCTGTCCGCCGCTCACGCCATTCGCTGCCGAGGGCTGCTGCACCGAGTGCGTTCCATCGAACACCACCGGTGCCAGTCCGCGCATCACCGGCAGCGAGCGATAGTCCACCACCAGCGTGTTGTAGCCAAAGCTCGCCCCGCGCTCCGTCAGGAAGACCCGCTCGTTCCCTGTCGACCGTACCTTTTCCACCGGATGAGTCATGTCCCACGGCGCAACGAACTGTCCCTTTTTGATATTGATCGCGCGTCCTGTCTTCCCGGCCGCCACCAGCAGATCCGTCTGCCGGCACAGGAATGCCGGAATCTGCAACACGTCCACAGCCTCGGCCGCCACCTCGCAGTGCGCCGGCTCGTGAACATCGGTCAGCACCGGCAGCCCCGTATCCTTCGCCAGCCGCCCCAGGATGCGCGTCCCCTCCACCAGCCCCGGCCCGCGAAAGCTCTTCACACTCGTCCGGTTCGCCTTGTCGTAGCTTGCCTTGAAGATGTAGGGAACACCGAGATCGCTCGTAACGCGCTGAATCGCCTCTGCCATGCGCCGCACATGCGCCTCCGACTCAATCACGCATGGTCCGGCAATCAGAAAAAGCCGCCCCTCGCCAACATGCACCGGCCCGATTTCAAAGGAATGACTCACGAAGCCGATTCTATCCGCTCGGCCGTATCCGCGAAAATCTGCCGTCCATCCGGCCGCAGACTGCTGGATGCCCGGTACTCAGGTTACGCCTGACGATAACTCGTGGGTGCCCCATCCAAGCCGCGCAGTCGGGGTCCCCATCAGCGGCGTTTGCGGCTTGGGTGGGAAAGCACGAACCCTGCTTAGGCATTGTCTCTCGACGAACAGCTGTCTATTGAGGAGCCTTGGTTTCAGTATGAACAGGGTTGTTGGTGGCTTCCGGGGCTAGCCGTCGTTGCTCGATCGCTTCAATTAAAAGAAGCCCAAGTATTCCCAAAAATGCGAGTCCAAAGTAGGGATGGGTGCCGTCCTCTGTAGTAAGGATGTAGGGCAGATGTGGCTTGACGAACAACAAAAGCCACACCCATCCAACCACGATTGTCAGGAACCAAATATGCGTCAGAAAAACCGACGAAGTTGACTTCTCGGCCCTACTCTGGGCAGCGGCGGAACTGCTCTTGATTCGCCGCAACCCGAAGACAAGAACGGTGTATCCAGCACAGGCGCCCGCGTAAAGGGACCAGACATGGCCCTGAAACGGCAAAAAAATCACCATGGTCACAAGCGTGGCCACGACATAAACAAATCTCTTCCGCTTTGCTTGCATACGGAGTCCCAGAATATCGGTTATAAAAACCCTTGATCTCCAAAACTAAGGGATAGCCTGCTCCGCAATTTCAGACCGTGGCGCCAGTCGCAAATGCCGATTCTTGTAGCTAGCTACAATAAACTCCCGGAACAGCGGATGCGGCTCCAGCGGCTTCGACTTGAACTCCGGATGGAACTGGCACCCCAGAAAGTACGGATGCCCCGGCAACTCCACGATCTCCACATACGTCGAGTCCGGAGTGCTCCCGCTGATCTGCAGTCCGCCCCCCGTCAGCAGCGCTTCATACTCGCGGTTGAATTCGTACCGATGCCGGTGGCGCTCGCTGATCTCCGTCGCGCCGTACACCTTCGCCGCCAGGGTGCCCTCTTGCAACACGCACGTCCACGCGCCGAGCCGCATCGTCCCGCCCATCTCTTCCACGCCCAGCAACTCGCGCAACTTGTAAATCACTCGATGCTGCGCCGCCGGATCAAACTCGCTTGAATTCGCGTCCTTCAGCCCGCATACGTTCCGCGCATACTCAATGCACGCCGTCTGCATGCCGAGGCAAATGCCAAAGTAGGGTATTTTGTTCTCCCGCGCATATTTGATGGCGTTCAACATGCCCTCAATGCCGCGCTTGCCGAACCCGCCCGGAACCAGAATCCCGTCGAACCCTTCCAGTTGCGACTCGTAACTCAGATCGTCAGGAGTCTTCGATTCCAGCCCTTCAGCCTCGATCCAGGTGATGTTCAGCTTCAGAGTCTCTGCCACCGCGCCGTGAGTCAGCGCTTCCTTCAGCGACTTGTAGCTGTCTTCGTACTCCACATACTTGCCGACAATGGCGATCGAGACTTCATCCTTCGGGTGATAGCACCGCTCCACCAGGTCTTTCCACGCGTTCAAGTCGGCCTCGGGAGCTTCCTTGTGCAGGTACTTCAGAATCAGCGAATCCACACCCTCCTGCGCAAACCGCAGCGGCACCTCGTAGATGGTCGGCACTGTTGTCGCGCCAATCACCGCCCGCTCCTCCACGTTGCAGAAAAGCGCAATCTTCTGCTTCATATCGCGGCTCAGGTTGCGATCCGAACGGCAAAGCAATATGTCCGCCTGAATTCCGATCCCCAGCAATTCCTTTACCGAGTGCTGCGTGGGCTTGGTCTTCAACTCCTGCGCGGCCGCAATCCACGGCACCAGCGTCAAGTGAACGAACACCGTATTCTCGCGTCCCAGTTCCTGCCGCATCTGCCGAATCGCTTCAAGAAACGGCAGCGATTCAATATCGCCCACCGTGCCGCCGATCTCGACAATGGTCACGTCTGCGCCATTGGCCGAAACCTTGCGCATCGCGTTCTTGATCTCGTTGGTCACGTGCGGAATCACCTGAACCGTCTTTCCCAGGTAATCGCCGCGACGCTCTTTCAGAATGATCTGCTCGTAGATGCGCCCTGTCGTCAGGTTGTTATCCCTCGACAGCGGAGCGTGAGTGAAGCGCTCATAGTGCCCCAGGTCAAGATCCGTCTCCGCCCCGTCATCCGTTACAAACACTTCCCCATGCTGAAACGGCGACATCGTTCCCGGGTCGACATTCAAATACGGATCGAACTTCATCATGTTGACGCGAAGGCCGCGGCTCTCGAGCAGGCAGCCGATCGACGCTGCCGCAAGACCCTTGCCTAAACTTGACACAACTCCGCCCGTCACAAAGACATACTTTGCCGACATGGATGCAACCTCGCCATTCAGTTGTTGGGATTGGACGTACCTGGTGGGCACAATCAAGTATGGCAGAAATCCGCCCGCTAACGAAATACAAAATGAAACGTCTGCACCCCTGCCTCGCGCTACCGCAACTAACACGCCCATCTTGAATAGCTTGCGTGCCGCTCGCGAAAATCGCGATCCACACATCTCGCGCCTTCGCGTGTGGAAAACAGGCCACAGAAAACCCCCTATTGCGGCATCGCTCCGCCCGGCCTACCATGCTGGTGACAGGAACCAGCCAATGACGACTGCAACTACCATTCAGCGCCGCAAACTAGGCCGCAGCGGCCCCGAAGTCTTCCCCATCGCACTCGGTTGCATGGGCATGAGCGGCGTCTACGGCCCCGCCGACGAACCCGAATCCCTCGCCACCATCCACGCCGCCATCGACGCGGGCGTAAACCTGCTCGACACCGGCGACTTCTACGGCATGGGCCACAATGAAATGCTTCTCGGCCAGGCCCTGCGCTTCTTCCGCGAACGGGTGCTCATCTCCGTCAAGTTCGGCGCACAGCGCGGTCCCGACGGCTCCTGGCTCGGGTACGACGCCCGCCCCGCCGCCGTTAAGACTGCCCTCGCCTATTCCCTCAAGCGCCTCGGCGTCGATTACATCGACATCTACCGCCCCGCCCGTCTCGATCCCAACGTTCCCATCGAAGAAACCATTGGCGCAATCGCCGACATGATCAAAGCCGGGTATGTGCGCTACATCGGCCTCAGCGAAGTTGGCCCCGAGACGATCCGCCGCGCGGCCGCCGTGCACCCCATCGTCGACCTGCAAATTGAATACTCCCTCATCAGCCGCAACCCCGAAGCCAAAATCTTTCCCGTCCTCGACGAACTCGGCATCGCCGTCACCGCCTACGGAGTCCTCTCTCGCGGCCTGCTCTCTTCCTCGCAACCGACAGGCCCCGGAGACGTCCGCAACCGATTCCCGCGCTTCAATCGCGAAAACCAGGCCGACAATCAAAAGCTTGTCGCCCGTCTCCGCGAAATCGCCTCCGACAAAGGAATCACGCAAGTGCAGTTGGCTCTCGCCTGGGTGCTCGCCAAGCGGGATTCCATCATCCCCGTCATGGGCGCGCGCAAGCGCACCCAGCTAGCCGAAAACCTCGCCGCCCTCGACGTAAAGCTCACGCCTGAAGAGATCTCTGCAATCGAAGCCGCCATCCCGCCCAGCGCCGTAGCCGGAACTCGCTATGAAGAACAGCAAATGAAAGTTCTCGACAGCGAGAAGTAAAAACCACCCACCTCCATCTGGGCGCCTGGGCGCTTACAACACGCAGCTTTCCGGTTCGCCCTGGGGTGCCATGCTAGGCGCAGCAGGTTGGGGCACCGCTGCGCGTTCGTCGCGCGATGGGGGTTCCGTGGTATAGAACTCTGAATAGCCCAGTGCGCAATTTCGAGAAAACCCGAACCGAGTTCCAGGAGATACTCGCCAAGCCCATTCGCGAACTCGGGCTCAAACTCGAGGGTTCTCCGCTCGAACGATTCGTTCACCAGCTTTATCGCGAACTCGAAGCCAAGGGCATCCACAAGTTCCGCCCGCTCTGCTATCTCACCGATGAATGGGGATGTCCCTCGGGCGAGCCCGTCATCGGCATTCCCTTTTATCTGGCCAACCCGGATTTGGCAAAGCTAGAGCACGATATGAACGACCTCGAAGACGCTCGCGAGATCATGATGTACATGCGTCATGAGGCCGGACACGCATTCAATTACGCCTACCAGCTATACAAGTCGGCTGAGTGGCGCGATCTCTTCGGTCCGTTTCGCCGCGCCTATCGCGATAATTACCGGCCCATTCCGTTCTCGCGGAAGTTTGTTCGCCACATGGCCGGTTGGTACGCGCAGAAGCATCCCGATGAAGATTTCGCCGAAACGTTTGCGGTCTGGCTCACGCCTCGCTCCCAATGGCGCAAGCGCTACAAAGATTGGGGGGCGCTGGCTAAACTCCAATACGTCGATCACGTAGCGCGAAAAATCGGCGACGTCGAACCCACCCGGCGTCGCGGCCGCACCGACATCACTGTCGATGAAATGGAATCTACGGTTGGCGAGTTCTATCACCTCAGCCTTCCGGAGGAGATTCCGGTCGAGGAACTTGCGCTGGATACCGACCTGGCAGACATTTTCAATGTCTCCCCCAAGCGACGCACGGGGGTGCGGCCCGCCCATGAGATGTTGAATCAGCATCGGAAGCACATTGTCGACAAGGTCGCGTATTGGAGCGGCGTGCAACGTCCAATCGTCAAGCGGCTCGTTGAAGCCATCTGCAAGCGTGTTGGGGACCTCGGTCTGCGCGTGGACGTTCGACGCGAGTCCGAGTACCTCACGGAGTTCACGGTGTATACAACCGCACTCTCGATGAATTACCTGATCCGTGGGAAGTTCATTCATCCCTGAGGCGTGCCGGCAGCTGCCCGAACGCCGTTGGAGGTCGCATGACTGGAACGAAGTTGAAAGTCACCGTGCTGTACGACTTGTGGGAAGAAGAACCTGCTGAAGTGCAGGAAGAAGTGCCCCCGCCGCGCCGGCGCAAAGGGCAAAAGAAACGCAAGAAGAAGCCGGTAAAGCACGACCGTGAAGAGATCTTCGAAGCCTTGGAGAAGCTTGGCCATGAGCCGTCATACTACGTTCTCGACGGCCGCCCGCAATCCCTCCTCGGCCTCGCGAGATGTGGCGCCGATCTCATCTTCAACCTCACCGAATCCTATGCCGGCGATGACACCAAGGAGATGCAGGTAACGGCATTCCTCGATCTGCTCGATATTCCCTACACCGGCGCTGGACCGCACGCGCACATCCTTGCGCAGGACAAATCCATCGCCAAGAAGATGTTTTCCTTTTACGAGATTCAGTCGCCGTACTTCGCGACCGCCTATCGCGGCAACATCGATCACGCACACGACATTTCGTTTCCGCTCATCGTGAAACCCACCTCCGAAGATGGATCCATCGGCATCGATGCCGCTGCCGTAGTTACCAGCGTGAAAGAGTTGATGGAGCGCGTCTCCTATATACAGGCGGAATTCGATTCTCCTTCGTTGATCGAGGAGTACATCGAAGGACGCGAGATCTACGCCGCCATCATCGGCAGCTACGAGAACGCACGTGCGCTTCCGCTTGTGGAACTTGACCTTTCCAAGCTTCCCAAAGGCGTGCCCAGGATCGCCAGTCAGGATGTGAAATTCGATAAAGACACCGAAGCCTATAAGCTGACGAAATCGATAATCGCCGAAGACCTCGACGAAGAAACCGTCACCAGGCTGACCGCGATCGCGATCAAGGCTTATCGCGCCGTCAAGCTTCGCGATTATGGCCGCATTGACATGCGCGTATCGCCCAAGGGTGAGATTTACGTCATCGAAGCCAATCCGAACCCATGGCTCTCCAGCGGACAAGAGTTTGCCATGGCAGCCAAAAAATCCGGCCTCTCCTATACCCAGATGATCGGGGAGATCGTGGACCTTGCGATGGCTCGGCAAGGGTGAAAGACGGCAAAAGCTAAGGCGTATAGCGTCGCGCGGCCCCTTGCGAATGGGACGATCCGAAGGGCACACCAAGAACGAGAGCCGCTCGCAAGCGGTCCCACAAACCGCGTTTTGTCTGCCTTGAAAATCGGACTTAAGATCATGGCATGAGTTATGAGAACATCTGCCATGAATCGCACGACAGCATCGCCATCGTTACACTGAACCGGCCGCAGCGCCGTAACGCCCTTTCTCTCGCGCTGATGCAAGAGCTGATCCACTGCCTATGTGAGATCGGGAGCCGGCCGGATCTGCGTGCAGTGATCCTGGCGTCAACCGGAAACGTCTTTTCCTCTGGTCACGACCTTTCCGAGATGGTGGGCCGCGATAGGGACGACTACCAGAACCTCTTCGACGTCTGCACAGACTTGATGCAAACACTGCAGTCGATTCCACAGCCAGTGATCGCCGAGGTGCAAGGCATCGCCACAGCCGCCGGGTGCCAGCTTGTCGCCACCTGCGATCTGGCCATCGCTTCTGAGGCTGCTGCATTTGCCACGCCCGGAGTGAGGATCGGGCTGTTCTGCACAACGCCCATGGTCGCTCTGAGCAGAACCGTCGGGCGCAAGCGCGCTCTCGAAATGCTGCTTACCGGCGAAGCCATCGATGCGAAAACGGCTGCAGATTGGGGCCTGGTGAATAAGGTGGTTGCTGCAGACCAGTTGCGGGCTGAGACTCTCAAACTTGCCGGCCGAATAACCGACGCGAGCGGCTCAGTCGTGGCTTTGGGAAAGCAGGCATACTATAGGCAAATTGATCTCGATCAGGTCAAAGCCTATGGCTACGCAAAAGAAGTGATGACGGCAAATGCAGTCGCTCATGACGCGCAGGAAGGCATCACCGCTTTCTTTGAGAAGCGAACTCCGAGCTGGACAGGACAGTGAACGACTTGATATTCCCTGCGCGGCCTTCCGTTGGATTCCGCCGACAATCAAGCCCGCAACCCAACCGGGACATCGGGTGCCCCGGGTCTCGCTTTTGAGACCCGGGAAAGCAAGAACCTAAACCCCGTCTTGTCAGAACACCGCTGGGTGCCGGGTGCCCCATGTCTCGATTTTGAGACATGGGAAAGCACGAACCTATCACACACACCGAGCGTCGGTGCCCCTTCCATGACACAGCCTCACCGTGGCGTGGGTGGGAAACCACAAATCTTCCCGTGACTCAGACCTTGCTAGAAGCTAGAGGCTAGAAGCTAGAAGCCAATAGCCATCATGGTGCCCCATTCATGACGCGCATTTGCGTCATGAGTGGGAAAGCACGAACCTAAACGCCGTCTTGTCAGAACACACCCCCGCAAAAAATAACTTCCATTTTCTTCGCTCCACTTTGCATTTAATTAACTCCCTTTTCTGCACAATGGAAATTGAGCGGCAATATCAGGTCGCCGATAAGGAGCCGTAATGCTCATCGCAACCATGTCAGAAGTCGCACCTGCACCCCAGCCCGAAACCAATTCAACCAACAACACGAGCCAAATGCCTGCCGCAATCCCCGCGATTGTGCGCTGCGTCGACGCTTGGAGAAGGGTCCACGCCGCCAAACTCGCAAAAAAAGCCAGCCAATTTGACGCATGCGAAGCTGCCGGAGAGGCCTATCGCCAGGCGATGCCGCCGCTCGCGGGATACGACAACATCCGCGACTTCATCGCTTGCGTTGGACATGCCATGCTTCTGCACGTCATCTATGATCCTGAGAGCACCAGGCTGCTTTACGCCGCCCAGGTCGCGCTATCTTCGGTTCGTTTGCAGCCCAAGGCTAAAGCGCCCGGCGACGAGGCCTGACAAACACCCCCCGGGGTAAAAAAATATTGTCTAAAAATTTGCAGATTAATTCGCAGATCAATTCAGACCAGGTTAGTCGCAGTTCAGCGCATGCTCAGATCTGGCAGTTGCCTTACCGCTTGGCCGCCTGCGTCTTTACCATCGTCACTGCATTCCTTAAAGCAAGAATGAAGGCACGCGCCGCAGGCTGGTTGGGAAATGTGAGGCCGAAAGCCTCCACATCATCCTCGCTTTGCCCGTAGGATGCCCCGCTGTGTGGGCCTGAACCCAGGCGAGCGAGTTTCTCGCGGTCGTAGGTGACTGCGTGGAACCGCTTGCCCGGTACTCCCATCACCACCACCATGGTCGCGTCACCCATGTCGCCGGGCTTGTACGATTCCGTCGCGTCGGGCCGCGTGAACACGATGTCTTCCGAGATAAGATCTTCATCCACCGTTCCCAGCGGAACCTTGATCGTAGCAAGAGGAAACGCGAAGAACGACCAGTCCGTCTTTCCGTCTTTCGTCCTTGGCAGGGCGCAAATCGGCCCTGGCATATTCGGCTGAATAAGGAGCGTGTGGTCATCAAGCAAAACGATGCCGCCCGAAGACGCATAGGCACTCTTCATCTGCCTGACCTGCGGATCAACATCCTGAGCGATGCCGTTCGCGCAGATCAAGAGGGCGCCACAAAGCACGAGAAGGCGAAACTTCATAGATTTCCCCTTGGGTTTAATCCATGTTCCCCCCATTTCGGGCTCCCGCATGTGATTAATCGCACTCGGGTCATTACCGAAGGAATGGGATCCATGCTGCAAGGGCCCGCACCAGCCGGATCCTTAACGAGGCGGTCGCGGGAACATCGCCGTCAGGAATCTGAGACCCACTTTGTGCACTGAAGTTGCGAGGCTTTCGTAACCGCGCTTCACCCGATGGCCGCGAAAATGAGCCTTCCACGACACATATCTCCAGAAGAATGAACGCCAAATTTCGTAACAAAGCCCGCTGTGCACACAGAAAGCGCCATCCGTCACAAACTGGATTTCAAGCCTTGCCAAAGATCATCTAGTGGAGTAACGATGATCCGGTAGATCATCTTGGGGAGAGTCCGTTCATCATGCCGAAACGAGGAGCGCCGCCGCTCGATGCCGATTTGTTGCAGGGCACACTCGATCTGTTAATTCTGCAGACATTAGTGCTGGGCCCCGCACATGGCCACACCATCGCTCATGCCATAGAACACCGCTCCGACGAAGTGCTCCAGATCGAACACGGCTCTCTTTATCCCGCGTTGCACCGCCTCGAAGACCGGGGCTGGATCAGTTCTCTCTGGGGTCCGTCTGAAAACAATCGCAAGGCACGTTTCTATCGACTAACCGCCGCAGGACGTAAACAACTCGCGCAACAAACCAGCCGTTGGGAGCAACTGGTGCGCGCTGTAAATCGCGTCCTCAAGCCGGCAGTGGAGTAGGACATGACGTGGAGCCGCTTCTTCCTTCGCAGAAGGCGCAACGAAGAATCTCGTCGCGAACTCGAAAACTATTTGCAGACAGAGACCGACGAGAACATCGAGCGGGGCATGTCGCCCGACGAAGCGCGACGCGCTGCTCATCTCAAGTTGGGAAGTGTCACGCGGATTCTCGAGGGCATGCATCAGCACGACAGTATCGGCCCGCTCGAGATCCTGTGGCACGACCTGCGTTTCGGCCTTCGAATGCTCATCAAAGATCGCAGCTTTGCTGTCGTGGCAGTGCTGACGCTCGCGCTCGGCATCGGCGCAAACACCGCCATCTTCAGCGTGGTCAATGGGACGCTAATCCGGCCTCTGCCTTATCCCAATGCGTCGCGCCTCGTGATGGTCTGGGAGTCGAAGCAACCAGACGGTGAGAAACAAAACGTCACGTCTCCCGCGACATTTCTCAATTGGCAGGCAGACAACACCGTCTTTGAACAGATGGCAACTTTCTACAACGACACATCCGTCCTGACCGGCGGAGACACGCCCGAACAGATCGCGTCGGCAACCGTAACCCCGAACCTTTTCGCGATGTTAGGTGTGAACGCAGCAATGGGGAGAGTCTTCGTGCCGTCCCAGGATGGGAGCCCCGGAGCGGACCGCGTTGTCCTGCTCAGCTTCGAATTGTGGCAGCGCCGTTACGCCTCGAACCCCAATATTCTCGGCAGCAAAATCACCGTGGACGACAAGCCATTCACAGTCGTCGGAGTGATGCCGCGAGGTTTCCAGTTCTTCATCAAGCAGCAGTCGTTTTCACAGAAGAAGCCGCGAGCTATGGATGCCGCTGACATTCGCGCCGAAAGATCACGCGCGTCACGGCAGGTACCTGCAGGCTCTGGGATTGCTGCGTCCGGGTGTCTCGTTGACACAGGCCCAAAACAGCATGACGGCCCTCGCCGCTCAGCTTGAAGTGCAAGACCCCGCGAGCATGAAGAACTGGGCCGTCAACCTCGTCCCCTTGCGCACCCAGCTCGTCGGAGACATCGAGCCCGGGCTGCGCCTCCTTTTAGCAGCGGTGGGCTTGGTGTTGCTCATCGCATGCGCGAATGTCGCCACGCTGTCCCTGGCGCGTGCCACCGCCCGCAAACATGAGATTGCGATTCGTATGGCACTGGGCGCATCGACCTCGAGAGTGGTGCGCCAGATTCTTACAGAAACTTGCCTCGTTGCCGCTTTAGGTGGCATCGCGGGCCTCGGACTGGGATGGGCAACACTGAACCTCCTGCGGGTGCTCGCGCCGGCCAATCTCATACCGCTCGAGTCAGTGCATCTCGACGCGCGTGTACTCGCATTCACCGCTGTCGTAGCTCTCTTGACCGGGTTGCTTTTCGGAGCAGTCCCGGCGATCGAAGCAGCGCGCACTGCACCCCGAGAGCCACTGCAGGAAGGAGCGCGAGCATCGGGAGGCAGCGCTGCCAAAGGTCGTGCGAGAAGAGCCATGGTTGTAACAGAAGTCGCGCTGGCTCTCATCTTGCTCACCGGCGCCGGGCTCTTGATTCGGAGCTTTGAAAAACTCATTGCCGTCGATCCGGGTTTTCGACCGCAAGGCATTCTGACCGCGTGGGTGCAGTTGCCCAACGCAAAGTATGAGAAAGACGAGCGGAAGAATCAGTTCTTTGCTCAGCTACTCGATAACATCCGTCATCTCCCAAACGTTCGTTCCGCCAGTGCGGATGCCTTTCTTCCCTTCACGGGAATCATCGCTGGAACCGGCGTTGACGTCGAAGGCCGCCCCAAGCTTCCTCCATCGGGGCAACCAACCATCGATGTCGCGCTGGTTGAGCCGGACTTCTTCGCGACAATGGGCATACCGCTCCTCAAAGGTCGCGCCTTTACCCAACGTGAAGGAGTGGAAGCCACCCACAAGGTGGTCATCAGCGAAGCCATGGCAAAAAAGCTATGGCCCAATGAAAATCCCATCGGCAAACGCGTCACGATCTATATGAAGCGGGAGAATTCTCCCAGCGAAGTCATCGGAGTGGTTGGAGACGTAAAGCACGCCGGGCTGGATGCAAACGTTCATCCCACTGCATATTGGCCCTATCCCGAGCTCTCGTTTCCATTCATGACGCTGGTTATCCGCACCGATGGCGACGCCGCGGCCCTGGCGCCTGCCCTCCGCCAAACGGTGTTGCAGTTGGACAAAGATCAGCCGCTGGCCGACGTCCTTCCAATGGAGTCCTTGCTGGCCGTTTCACTGGCTCGCACCCGCTTTGCTACACAGGTACTCGCAGCATTTGCGGTAATGGCTCTACTGCTCGCAGTCACGGGAATCTATGGGCTTGTCTCCTTCGACGTAGAGGAACGCACCCGCGAGATCGGCATTCGAATGGCTCTGGGAGCGCGACGCGAGAGTGTGGTGGCTATGATTCTGAAAAAGGGCCTCAAACTTATCGGCCTGGGGATCGGCGTAGGTACGCTTGCTTCCCTGGCGTTAACGCGGCTAATGACCAGCATGCTGTTCGGAACTCGAGCGAACGATCCAGCCACGTTCTTGCTGGTCGCGCTACTCCTCGCATTCGTGGCACTCGTCGCCGGCTTGCTCGCAGCGCGCCGCGTCAGCAAAATCGAACCAATGGAGGCTTTGCGCTGCGATTAACTCATGACCGCAAAAAGGGATTGGAACGCAATCCGCTTTTGCAAGACGCAGCTTGTAACTTTGAATCTTCCTAGAAGTTAAACGTAATCTTCGCGGTCAGGGTTCTTGGCGTCAAATAGTGCGTTCCGCTGAACGTGGAAAGAAAGTTGTAAAGCGCGTAAGTGTTCGTCACGTTGATCGCTGTCAGATCGAAGTCTGTTTTGTAGCGATCCGCATGGAACAAGTTGTTCTTTCCGACCGAAACATCGAACAGATTCCGTGGAGCGATACGCGCCGGGTTGTGGTCGTTGCTGCCGGTCCCCGGCGCCGGAATCTTCAACAGCGTCGAACCAAACTCTGACGCCAGGCAAACAGCCGGCAGCGGATTGCTCGGAGTAGCCCTTTGTGTGCCGCACGTCAGTCCAGCCTGAAACTCCTGGTCCGCGGTCAGGCTGCTCAAATCCACCGCGGGCTGGCCGTTCAATGTCGTCGAAGTGTCTCCGCAGGCACTATTCGGATCGTTGGACAGAGGGTTATAACAAGGTGCCGCGCCCGATACCTGGCCTGAGTCATATCTCCAGTTGAAGCCGCCCCAAAGCCCGCTCATATATTTGCCGCGCGACCATGTGTACTGCAGGTGCGAAGTCTGGTTGAACTTCTCGTCGTGATCGATGCGGAACGGCAGCCCGGTCTGCCCCGCCGTCGCTCCCGCTCCTGCAACCTGCGGCGGGAAGAAGCGCGCAGCCACAGACGACATCACCGCGTAGGCGCTGAAGTGGTGCATTTCGGGTACCTCAACATGCAGCGCATAGCCGGGGATCTTGGAGTTATGCCAATCGATCGGGAACGTGATCGGTGTGTTGCCCAGCACGCTGAAGTCGAAAGCATTGTGGGTGTACTTCCATATGTACTCGCCGCTCACCACTATATGCTTGCCAAACGCCTGCTGCAGCCCGGCATGAAATTCGTTTCGGTAGCCGGGCGTCAGCGTGTCTGAGATGCCCGGGGTGCAATTGAGCAAAGGCGCCAGCACATCATTTGAGCATCCATTGCTCGACAGCACGAGGTTCTCATTGAATGGTGTCTCCAGCGTACGCGCATACGAAACACGCAGCACAGTGGATGTCGGCTTGATGTTGTATGCCGCACCGAGCCTCGGCTCAGCCTGCGTTGCACTCGCTAGTCCATTGTAGATATCGCCGCGAATACCAAGGTTGAAGAGCCAATTCCCAGCCTTGATTTCGTCTTGAATGTAGAGCGCCGTTTGTTTAATGTCGGCACGACCTGCATAGTCGTAGAAACTTCCGCCCCGCGTCAGATCAACAGGCGCGAGCACCGGCAGGTACGCGGGATTCTGAATCGCTCCCCCGGCAACGCACTGCGATGGATCAGAGTAGCCCGGCAACGGATTCCCAGAGACATCGACGCACGGTGAGTTGTAGACCGCTTCAACAACTCCAAGGCTGTCATTTTCCCGCAGGAACGTATGGCTGAACTGCACACCGCCCTTCAGCGTGTGAATTCCCTTCGAGTAGGAAATATCCGAGTGAATTCCCGCGTTCGTCAACGTGCGGTTCTGCGCGATAGACGATGTCTGCAGGTTGGCAGGCCCGAGATCAGCTAGCGGGTTGCCGCTCGGGTAGTAGTTGTAGTCGTCGCGGCGAACAAATGCGCCCAGGTTGAATACAGAGCTATTTCCGATAGTACGCGTGTAAGTCGGAGAAATATTGAAGGTGCCGATCTGCGACCGCTGATCTGCATCTCCGACGTTGCCAAACAGCGGGTTCGCGCTCGCGCCTCCGCCCACCACGTTTTGCACGTTGAGATTATCGAAGGCGTTCGGAGTCTGAAACCAGGAACGGCTGTAATTGAAATCAAGGTGAATCGAGTCGGCCGCAGTAAATGCGTAGTCTACGCGATCGAAGAAATTCTCTTCGTTGCCCTTGTCGTGGAACACCGAGAACTCCGGCGGATCTAGAAATCGCCCCGTGTTCAGGCCGTCGATCTCGAAGAAGTTACCCCAGTTCTTACCTCCGTAAGCCATATCGAAACTCGCCGAGGCGGACCCGAACGTGCCGTAAGAGGTTGTGACGGCGCCGGTAGGCCGGCTCACCCCTTGGCCGGAACGCGTGGTAGCCACAATCACCAGGCTGGTCTTGTCGCCGTACTCCGCCGGCGGCGCCCCCGAAATCACCTGGATGGATTGAATGGAATTGGAAGGAATCTGGTTCGAGAACACCTTGCTTTGCTGGTCGGTGATCGCCTGCCCGTCGACAGAAAACGAATTCGAGGCATGATCGCCAAGGCCGTGAAAAAGACCGTTCGAATCCGCTGAGACACCCGGCGTCGTGGCCGTCACCAGGGAGCTGAGCGAAGAGGACTGGCTCTCCATCGGCACCTTGATAAACATGTCCCGGTCGACATCTGTATGAAAGGTCGGATCGGTTTCCACCAGTTCGCCCGCAGCCTCCACGGTCACAGTTGAAGCTGCAGCAGCAACTTGCAGAACTACTTTCACGTTGCTGGCAACCGAAGACCGGACAGAGAGACTCTGGCTGAATGAAGCGAAACCGGCAGCGCCAACTTTTACCTGGTAGTTGTTAAACGGCACGTTCGCAATTTCAAATTGACCGGTCTCGTCGGAAGTCACAGAGCGGTCGAGACCGCTCATCGGGCTCGTGATGCGCACGGTTGCGCCCGGAATTACAGCCCCTGAAGGATCAGTAACAGTGCCGCGCACGGTGCCTGCGTTTCCGCTTTGTGACGCGGACGCGGCAACGGACGCGACCAAAAAGCTCGCGAAACAAAGAATGCGAATGAAGGAGTCGCATTTGAACGGCATTGAAAAGCCTCCGAAGGTTGACTGAAATTGCGTACCCCATGCGAAAAATCGCACAGCGTCGTCAGTGCAACGGCGGCATCATTCGGTTTCCAGGTCGGCCAATGGCGATTTGAAGTTTCACCCTGCAGCGGGCGATTCAGCGAAGGCAACGTGGCCACGACGAGAAGCCGAAAAGATGCCGATTAGCGTGCAGGTGGAGGGCGTGTAAAATGCTGCGGATCCAGAACCCTCGTGACCGCTCGAACCTCGAGGTCCGGAGCCGAAGCCTTGATCTGCACGAGGATGATAATCGCGGCCGCAATTGCTACCGGAGCAGCCGTATGCAGAACAACGCATAAGGGGCAGTGATCCGCATCGGTATCGATGGAATGCACGTGCGCAACCTGTACAACGGTCAGCAGCGCCAGCAACGCCAGACAAACCAGCATCCCCACCATGTAAGCACTTGGCTTCGCGTGGCGATTGCTATGTTTCGGAGTCTGAAGTCGTCCCATCAAGACACGTATCCTGCATCAAGAATACACAGAATTAGATGCGCCACGCCGAAAGAGGTCACGCGCGGGTAACAGATTCTGTCGAAGCTGTCACAAACGACGCGCTCGGCTCTTCGTCTAAACTGTTGGCACTATGAGGCATTCCTTCCACCCGCGGCGTCTGATCTGGATGTGTTTGACATGCCTCCTGCTGGCCGGAGCCGGCGCAGCCGCACAACAGAGAAAACCCATTCCAATAAAACCGGATGCTCCCGGCCTGGCCAAAAATCACCGCCTGATCCTGAAAGACGGCACCTACCAGGTCGTGAGGCAATATCAGATCGTCGGCGACCGGGTTCGCTACATGTCGCTAGAGCGTGGAGGCGATTGGGAGGAACTCCCCGCTAACCTTGTCGACTGGGACGCCACCGCGAAGTGGGAGAAAAGTCACGCCGAACAGCCCGAAGATACCTCTCCCGCCATGAAAGAAGCCGAGGACATCGACAAGGAAGCGATCGCGGAACGCCTAGAAGAATTGCAGCGACGCCCGGAAGTGGCCAAAGGCCTTGAGCTGCCCGATTCTGACGGCGTCTTCGTGCTCGACACCTTCCAGGGCACTCCGGAACTGGTCGAACTCGTTCCTTCAGAATTAGGAATCAACGCCAAAAGCAAAAAAGGGATGAGCACGTTGAATCCCCTGGCCGGAGCGAAGGCGAGTCTTGAACTGCCAGGGCAAAAAGCCAAAGTGCACCTGCATGTCAACGATCCGGCCATCTATCTTGCCCTTGCTTCTGAAGACGCCGCAGAAAAAGTGCTCTCGCACGCAGTGACAGTCCCCACTGGCGGAGCCAAAGTACAGGCCAACCGTAAGCACGGTGCCCACTCATCCACCTCGGGATTCGCCATCGTAAAGGTCGATCAACGCAAGGAAGTGCGGATCGTAGGTGCGATCCACATCGGCCCGACGGGAACCGTCACCCAGGATGAAGACGTGATTCCAACCAAAGTCGAGATTCTGCCCGGCAAGCATTGGCTCAAGCTCACCCCGGTGCAACCTCTCCTCATCGGAGAGTATGCGCTGGTAGAGATCCTGTCACCATCCGACATCAATCAGTCCGTCTGGGATTTCCGGGTCGACCCCAGGACTGGGGACAACCCGGAGTCAATCGGCCCGATTCAGCGGTGACCCTTCCCGTTACACCTATGCCTCGGGCGTTTTCGCATGAGAGAACTTCTTGCGTCGTTTGTCCCACTCGTCTGTCGAGAAAAATCGGGGACCGACCTCAATGAGCCGAGGAATCATGTTGAAGACCGCCACCCGATTCCAAGGTCGACCATCGCGCATCCTGAAGCCCTTCTCGTTCAGATCGCTCACAATGTGCGAGTAGGAGAAATCTTGCACCAGCAACTCCATCATTAATAGCAGGGCGTCGTTCTCCTTCGGCTCGATCTCCAGCCGCTTGCAATCGGTTGAAATACGAAGACCGTAGGGAATGTCTTCGCTGAATCCGCCCTCCGGTGGAGCCTCGGAATCGGGCAACTCGCGCCGCCACTCGATTGACACCATCTGCCAGCCACTCGCCGTCCGCTGCCGGATGATCTCCGGACTAAACGGCTCGGAAACCACATCGCGAACCCGTTCAAAATACGCCATCGTTAAGCCTCCGCGCCCTGCAAAGTGCGGCTATATACAAGCAATTCGACATCCAAATCTTGAACGATTTGAATCGCACTCAAGCTATTCACCAATAAAGCTTTATTGCTTCGGGGCAATTTGCACCCGAGGTCCTGCTCGGCCGATTCCGAAACCGCGTGTTCGGTCCCGGACAGCAATAACACCCGCAGACTTCTGAATTCGCATCTTCGGGACAGACTCCAGAACCGCATTCAGAGCACTTGTCAGTGTGCGCTCACCCCCGCGCGCGCTCATGGTTACTTAACCGCCCGCCGGTAACGAAGCTGGCTCTATTTTCAGTCGTCGAGCTGGTATTTAACGCTGTTAGAATCAGACTTCCCCTCTCTGGAAATTATGGCTTCGGCGATGCTCTCGCAAAAGGAACGTTTGGGATGATCGACTATTACGAGTTCCTCCAGATCAGCCCGAACGCTGACTCCGAAACGATCCATCGCGTCTATCGATATCTCGCCGGCCGCCTTCATCCCGACAACCCCGAGTCTGGGGATAGCGAAATGTTCCGTCTGTTGAAGTCGGCCTATGACGTTCTATCCAATCCGTCGTCTCGTTCCGAGTATGATGCCTCGTGCAGCCGCGAAACCGAGGCGGCTCCGCTCTCGACTTCGGTCGATTTCATGGATTCCCTCGATGGGGAATTGAACCGACGCGTTGGAGTGCTCGCCGTGCTCTACTTCCGGCGTCGATCGTATCCTCATACTCCTGAAGTCTCCCTCGCCGAAATCGAGAAGCGCATGGGATTTCCTCGCGACTATCTCGACTTCACGACGTGGTACCTCGTTAAGAAGGGGTTCATAACTCGCGCAGATAACTCCGATTTCACGCTCACGGCTGACGGTGTCGACTTTGTCGAAACGCAGCGCGTGAATCTGCCGGTCCTGAATAAGTTGCTGACCGATGGCAAAGTGACTTCGAGATCGTACTCAGCGGCCATCAACAAGCAACCGAACGGTTCAACCTCGCCCATCATTGTTACTGCGAACAGCGACGAGTTAATCGGCGAACGATCGGGCAGAATTGACCGCCGCACCAATGGAGGGGATCGACGTAAGCATTCGAGAGGCCGACGCGCAGAAGACTAGCAGCGTGCGTTTCTCTCAGGACGTCAATTTCCTCAACTCCGCTACTCCCGCACGCCAATTCCAAGAGCTTTCATCTTGCGGTAGAGATGGCTGCGCTCAAGACCGAGCATCTCCGCGGCGCGGCTCACATTGTTGCGTGCCTCTTCAATTTTCTTGAGGATGTATTCCCGTTCGTATGCGTCACGCGCTTGTTGGAGGGTTGAGAAATCCTCTGTCACAGAGGAAGCCGCCTTTTGTGTGAGGGGCGGCAATTGCTTGCGCTCGATGCGCATCGTGCGCGGATTGAGAATGAGTACCCGTTCTATCATGTTCTTCAGTTCGCGCACATTTCCTGGCCAGTGATATTGGCCAAGCACCCCCAGAGCTTCGTCGCTGATTTCGACGCGAGGCCGGCCGTATTGGCGGCCAAAATCCGCCAGAAACTCTCTGACCAGCAATGGAATGTCCTGTTTGCGCTCGCGAAGAGGCGGGACAAAAAACGGAACGACATTGAGTCGATAAAACAGATCCTCACGGAAGTTGCCCTTGGCAATCTCCTCTTCCAGATCCTTGTTTGTCGCAGCTATCAAACGCACATCAACGCGCAGGGGCTGACTGCCGCCAACCGGTGTAAAGAGCTGATCGTCGAGCGCACTCAGCACCTTGGCTTGCGTCTTGAGGCTCATGTCGCCGACTTCGTCGAGAAACAGCGAACCGCCATCGGCACGTTCGAGGGTTCCACGCTGCTCCGGCGGGCCACCCGGCTGTGCGCTGTGTCGGTAGCCGAAGAGTTCAGAATCGATGTGAGCTTCGGGGATCGCTGCGCAGTTTAGCTCCACAAAGACGCGGTCGCGGCGCAGACTTTCCGCATGAATCGCGCGTGCAATGAGTTCCTTGCCTGTGCCCGACTCACCATAAATCAATACTCGGCCATTCGTGGGGGCCATCAGTCGAATCTGCTGTCGCAACGCTTTCGCAGGGACGCTCTCGCCGGTGAGCACCGAGCCGACGCTGAACTGACGTTTAAACTCAAGGTTTTCACTTCTGAGCCGGCGCGCTTCGACCGCATTTTTGAGCACGATGAGCGTGCGATCCAGCGAGAGTGGCTTCTCGAGAAAATCGTATGCACCCAGCTTTGTTGCTTTCACAGCAGCCTCAATCGTGCCGTGGCCCGAGATAATCACGACCTCCGGACGTTTTTCCGCAGCGAGCCCGTGAATGTCGGCCAGCACGTCAAGACCATCGCGATCTGGTAACCAGATATCGAGCAGAACGACGTCGTATGGAGCGTCTTCAATCAGCACCAATGCCTCAGCCGCAGTCGCCGCTGAGGCCACCGCATAGCCCTCTTCGCTCAGAATCTCTTCGAGCGAAGTGCGAATCTCCCCTTCGTCGTCCACCACCAGAATATGATTCATAAGCGCGTCCCCGTAAGTGGTGTTGCCGTGCTGCCTTCATGAGACGGCTGATCTCCTGCTTCCATGAGCGGCAGCCTCAGCAGAAAGCGCGCGCCCTTGGGGCTGTTGCTCTCGGCACGAATGGATCCACCGGCTTCCTGAACGATTTTTGCGGCGATGGAAAGGCCCAGGCCTGTCCCACGGTGTTTTGTGGAGTAGAAAGGCAGGAACAATCGCTCGCGGATGTCATCGGTTAGCCCGTGGCCAGTATCCGAGATTTCGATCTCCACCGCCCAGTCCTCTTCGCTGAGACTGGTGCGAACGTTCAGCACACGCAACAGGCTGCCCTGCATCGCCTCCGCGGCATTGTCAATCAAGTTGGCGAGCGCGCGCTTGATCGCGTCATGATCAGCCAGAACCATCGGCAGATCCTTCTCAAGATCACGCTTCACCGTGATCCCATCCAGCCGGCCGGCAAATAGAGCAAGGGATTCCTCCACCACCTGATTCATGTCGCAGGGCCGGGGCTGGGGTGCGGGAAACTGCGCCAACGCCGAAAACTGATCCACAAGCGTACGCAACGTTCCCACGCATCCCAGAATCACCTCTGAGCACTTGCGAATGATGGAGGGCGAATCCACTTGCCCGCGATCCAGATGCTTGCCGATCCGCTCCGCTGAAAGCGCAATGGGCGTCAAGGGATTTTTGATCTCGTGCGCGACGCGCTGCGCTACTTCTTTCCATGCCAGTTGACGCTGCGCTCGCAGAAGTTCTGACGTGTCTTCCACCACCAGCACTGTGCCTGGCCTCCCATGCGCCAGTTCTAATCGAGCACTTGTGACTGCCAAATGGATGGTGCGGCCCCGCGAGTGGAATTCGATTTCGGTGGCCGCAGCGCCCATGCGCTGGCCGCGGCGAATAATTCCGGCAAAATCATCCAGGAAATCCTGGGGCAGCAGTTCGGCCAGTTTCTGACCCCGGAGTGCGGCATTTTCGTTTTGACCCATCAACAAGGCAAATGCGCGATTGGCCTGTAAAACGGTGCCGGTCTCGTCAAGGGTCACAACGCCCGAGGGGATTGTCTCGACAATCGTCTCAAGTTCGCGCCGTCGCTCCTCAATTGCCAGGTTGGCCGCTGTAAGCTGCGCCGACGAGCTCTCTGCCAATTGCCGGCTGGCATCAAGATCGGCGGCCATGTGATTGAACGAACGCACCAGTTCGGCCATTTCGCCGGTTGTGATCAGAGCCACGCGATGCTCGTACTTGCCGGCTGCGATTGCATCCATGGCATCGGCCAACGCCTCCACCGGGCGCGTGATCTGTTTTGCAAGAAAGAGCGCGAGCCACACACTGGAGAAGAACACCACCACGGTGATCAGCAACAACATCAGGAAAAAGGTAGCGCGAATACTGTGCCGCGTCCGAAACAAATCCCAGTATGCAGCCGCTCCTGCACGAATGCGCTTCGCAGTCTGACTGAGGCCTCGCGGCATCGGCAATCCGACTACGACCACCTTGCCCGATCCAGTAGCCGCCATTCCCAGGGCATATTCCTGTCCCGCTACTTCCAACACCGCTTCTCCGCCGCGCCGGGCGGTGGCAAGCAAGCTGGCCGAGAGCGGTCCTTTCAACGGAACCGGCTTTTCCTGCTCTTTTTCACTGAGCCAGGGCAGGAGGTTCGCCGTACTCGACTCGGGTGGCGCCTGGAAACTGGCGATCATCCGCAAATCGTTCCCGTACACAACCGCAAATCCGCCCGATAGAGTTACGCGGTGCGATCCTAATGCGCTCTTGAGAGTGGGCTGATCCAGATCAGGAACGCCCGTGAAAGCAATCGATTCCGCCTCAACCCGAGCATTGCTCGCAACATATTGTGCAAGTTCAAGCACGACTCGAGTCGAGTCGTCGCGCAGCTCCGAAGTATTCGGAGAAAACCAGCGATCGATCGATCGGTTCATCAACTGAAAGCTGAAAAGAAACATGAACACGGCGGGCGTGAGCGCAATGATCACCGCTCCCAGCACCATGCGCGTGCGCAATCGAGCGCCAAGAGCGCTGCTGCTCTGGTCTGCGTAGATCTTGAGGATGTTACGCAGCAGCAAAAGCAGCAGAACCAGCAGCAGAAGGAATACGACGACGGTAAGGCCAGTGAAAGCGAGCGTCTCACCGGAAGTCTCAGGATTGAGGAAGGGAATGGGGTTGAAGGCCTGGAGAGCCCCCAGCACGGCGAAAACAAGCAGAGCGCCGGCCCCTAGCAGGACTACCGATCGCCGCCGCGCATCTCCATCCAAAAGCATGGGGCGATTATAGTGCGGATGTCGAGTTATGGGCGGAAACTGTTGTTGCGTATGAGCCTTTGGGAAAGTGCGTGGTGCTCCTTCGGTATACTTCCGTTTCACCTGCGAGGGAATATGAGTTGTTCTGAGCGGCAGTACCGTACGGGAAAGGGTTCACTGACGAAGCTGATACTCGCTGGGATGGTTCTCGGCACTTGCATGATGACGGCCTTCGGTCAATCAGCCGAGCATGACCAGGAGGCAAAAGCCCTACCACCTGCTGCAGAGCTCGCTAGGCACGATTTTTTCTACGCGGGAGAAGCGCAGCAGGCGCGGATGTTTATTGTTCGCAATGGGCGAGTTGCATGGTCCTTTACATATCAGGGTAAGGGCGAAATCAGCGATGCTGTCCTGCTGCCTAATGGACACATTCTGTTCGCGCACCAGTTCGCGGTAACCGAAATAGATCTGCAGGGGCACGCCGTGTGGAATCACGATGCGCCGTCAAATACCGAAATTCACACGGCACAGGCATATGGCGACGACAGCGTGGTCTTTGTCCAGAACGGAAACCCGGCAAAGGCGATCGTGATGAACAAGAGCAATGGCGCAGTAGAGCGGGAGTTTGCCCTGCCCGCAGGCCACCCGGATAGCATCCATGGTCAGTTTCGTCGCGCGCGCATGACGTCTTCCAACACTTTGCTCGCGGCCCATATGGACATGGGCAAGGTCGCCGAGTATGACGTGACAGGCAAACAGGTGTGGAGCGTGGATGCGCCCGGCGTGTGGGATGCGGAACCGCTGCCAAATGGGAACGTGTTGATCTCCGGCAACACGAACAAGTATGTTCGCGAAGTGAATCGAAAGGGTGAAACAGTGTGGGAGTTCACCGCCGCCGACGCGCCTGAATACGGAATCACAAACATGCAAACAGCAAAACGGCTGAACAACGGAAACACACTGATCACGCAATGGTTCAACGAGTGGAATGGACCGGTCGATCGCGCGAATCCGCCCGTGCAGGCGATTGAAGTAACGCCCGGGAAGAAGGTGGTGTGGGTGCTGCGTTCCTGGACGCCCCCCGCAGACCTCGGTCCTTCAACAACAATTCAGATGCTAGATGGCGAGACGAGTCTGTCGTTGCCCTTGCCTGAATCTCACTAGGCAATCACAGTCGCTGGTGCTGTCCACTCGCGCTGCTGGCTTTCCGCTACACCGCGATGCGTCAATGTACCCAGCCACGTATTCAGACCTTCCGCGAGACCGGCATCTTGCTTGAGCGCTTCGCGTGCGCCAAGGTTCGCTATCCTCAGCAAATAGGCAAACGTCGAGTTGGTCAGCGCAAGCGTTGAGGTGTGCGGCACTGCACCCGGCATATTCGTAACGCAGTAATGAACCACACCGTCGACCACGTAGCTTGGGTTGGAGTGTGAAGTCGGTCGCGCGGTTTCAACACAGCCACCCTGATCAATGGCCACATCCACGATGACCGCGCCCTTCTTCATCGCTGAAACCATCGCGCGAGTAACAATCTTGGGAGCGGTCGCGCCGGGAATGAGTACTCCGCCGATGACCAGGTCTGCTTCACGAGTCGCATTGGCCAGGTTGTAGCTGTTTGACGCGAGAGTGTAGAGGCGCCCGGCGAAAAGATCATCCAGATCGCGGAGTCGGTTTAGGTTCACATCCACAAGAGTCACCTTGGCGCCAAACCCGAGAGCGATTTTCGCGGCATTGGTTCCGACGATGCCGCCGCCGATGATCGTGACGTGCGCGGGCGGAACTCCGGGAACGCCGCCAAGAAGTATCCCGCGACCACCCCGCTCTTTTTCCAAATATGTCGCGCCAACTTGGACGCTCATCCGTCCTGCAACCTCGCTCATTGGCGTCAGCAGCGGCAGAGTGCCCTGGCGATCTCGGACCGTCTCATAGGCGATGCCGATCACTTTGGACTCGAGCAGCTTGTCGGTCAGCCCAGGCAACGGTGCCAGATGGAGATAGGTAAAGAGGACAAGTCCTTCCCGGAAGAATTTGTATTCCGCCTCGACCGGCTCTTTTACTTTTACAACGGTTTCTGCCTTGCCCCAGACGTAGCCCGCATCCCCAACGATCTCCGCACCGGCATCCTGGTAATCGGCGTCCCCAAAGCCGGAAAGCTCACCCGCATGGGTTTCCACCAGCACCTTGTGTCCCGCCTCTGTAAGGGCCTTGACGCCAGCCGGGGTAACGCCTACACGAGCCTCGTTGTCTTTAATTTCCTTGGGAACGCCGATGATCATCTCTTAGCTCCTGTGTAGGATGGAATGCCCTTTAAGGTAGTGAAGTCCGGAGGAAGTAAGCGCGCCGGATTTGCTTCATTGGGGGAGGGCCTTTTTTCCGGCGCGCATCTGTCACTGGCTTTGGCACTGGCTTCAGTACTGACATCCAGTTGCAGGAATCCTATGCCGAAACCCCCTTCCAATGTGTGCAATCTTCGTGATAAAACAGCCTCGCGGGAACAAAACGTGATAGAAGGGATGATTTTGTGCAAGAAACAAGCACCCGAAACGGAGAAGCAGGGCAAACTTCCAATCTCGACGCCTTAGACGCTGCAATTCTGCGTCATCTGGAGCGCCACGGCCGCGCCACCAATTTCGAAGTGGGCGAGGCGGTTGGGCTGTCAGCCTCGGCAGCGTCGCGGCGAATTCAGGCACTTGAGGTAGAGGGTGCGATTCGCGGCTATCGAGCCCTCATCGATGATCGAATGCTGGGCAAACGCATGACGGTTTACATCCGCGTCACTCTCGAGCGTCAATCGGCACCGGTACTCGGTGCCTTCGAGACGGCAGTGCGGCACTGCAAAGAGATCGTCAGTTGCCATCTCATGGCAGGACAATACGATTACATGCTCGTCGCACGCGTAGCCGGCATCGACGACTACGGACGCCTGCACCAGAACGAGCTGTCTCGCCTTCCTGGTGTCACGCGCCTTGAAACCAGCTTTGCGCTTAGGGATGTCCTTGAGATGCCCCACACCTAGCGTCGCGAACCTATCTAGTCAATTTCCATCGGTCAGAAACCATCGTTGGCGCGGTACATTGGTGATGTAACCCCCAAATTCTTTCGACTTTTGGCGTTGCCTCCGGGGCAGAGTTTCGGACACCATTGAAAGGGAAATACGAATGTTCGAATCTGACCAGCACGATCCCCACGACGAAATCGCAGAAGCAAGCCATTCTGGATCGTCGAGTTCCCATCAGGAGCTGCACGACCCCTCGTTCTACGATGAGGAAGCTCCGGAAGCTCTAATATCTAAGCCCAAACGCACTTTCCCCCTGGTCTTGGTGGGGTTCGGAGTTCTTGCTGCACTGATCGTCGCCCTCCTTTTCATGAACAAGCCTAAGCAGGAGGCCACCTCCCAACCGGCCGGCGATCTTGGTCCCGGAGTTGTCGCGGCAAGCGGGCTAAGAGGTCATCTGATAACGCAATGGGAAGGCAAAGCAAAAGACGGAAAGCTGCAATACCAATTGCGTATCGAAGCCATGATGCCGTCAATGGAGTCGGGGTTTGCATTAGTGGTTGCCAGACCGCCGGCGCCGCTTTATGTGAATATTCGTGTGCTCGACCCAAATGGGTTTGCATTATGCGGGAAGGACATCCTTTTCCACTTCGATCCCACAAAGTCGACCCCTCCTCCTCCTGACGTTCCGCATACCGGTTCAAAAAAGGTGCCCGCTGCCCAGTTGGCCGCAGAACGAGCCGCGGCACGCGACGCGCAGATTCAGCGATTGCAGGCTGCCGAGGCTGACCGCGAACGCGGTAAGGACATGTTTCAGAATCTCGCCGGCTCAGATGGAATGATCAACGCAATCAGCGCTCAAGGAGACCTTCCCTGCACCGCTGACGCCTACAAGCGAGCCAACTATTGGGACTTCTCGACGAACTTCCCGACCGTTGAAGAACAAGAAGCGTTGCGTGATCCCAAAATGAGCAAGGCGCAACACGAGGATGATCCGCAGGAACAAGCCCGCGCAGCCCGCCGAAAGGCCCAAAGAAAGCCCACGTCGGCTTTCTATATCCAGGGGGATGAAAGAGTCGTCGGATACGATGCGAGGAAGGCGCTGCTCGAAGCTGAGGCAGGCAAGAGGTTCGTGATCGACAAAACGTTGGATCGGGGCACCGCTTCTCGCTGGGCATCGAATTTCGCGCTCATTCACTACCGATGCGACCAACATGCGAGCTGTGCCCTCACCTCGGCAGGCGGACAGTCCGCCGTGCATGCAAGGTTAGACGAGTAACGAATCCTATCTTCGCCGCAGGTTACAAACCCCTCCCTGGAACCTTAAGCCGCAACCCTCATCACTCCGCGTTATCGATCTGCGCCCTTTGCAACTTGTCGGAGTAGTCGACGTAGACCGCCTTCCACGTGGTGAAGAAGTCGATGGCGCCATTGCCTTCGCGGTGTCCGTTGCCTGTGTGCTTTACGCCGCCAAAAGGCAGATGAACCTCTGCTCCGATCGTCGGCGCATTGATGTAGGTAATGCCCGCTTCGAGATCGCGCATGGCGGTAAAGGCTCGATTCACGTCCTTCGTATAGAGCGATGTCGAAAGGCCGTAGTCGATGGAGTTGGCAATCTCGATCGCCTGCTCGAACGTATCGAACTCGATCAAACTGACGACAGGACCGAAGACTTCCTCACGTGCGATGCGCATTGTCGGTGTAACTGATCCGACGACTGTCGGCTCAAAAAACGTGCCCTTCGCATATTCGCCGCCAGTAAGGGGATTCCCACCGGCAAGGATCTTTGCGCCCTCACCCTTGGCAATTTCCACATACTTCTTTGAAGTCTCGATCTGACTCTTGTTCACTTGGGGACCGACCTCGATCGACTCGTCGAGCCCATTGCCAACCTTCAATTTCTTGGCACGCGTCACAAACTCCTTCGTGAACTTGGCCGCAATCCCCTTTTGCAGGAGGATGCGGCTTGTTGCCGTGCAACGCTGCCCCGTGGTTCCAAACGATCCCCATAGCGCACCATCGAGAGCAAGTTCGAGATTGGCATCGTCGAGGACAATCTGCGCGTTCTTCCCGCCCATCTCAAGGGATACTGGCTTGAAAGTTGCGGCGGCGCGCTGCGCAACATGAGATCCCACTTCGCTCGATCCGGTGAAGGAAATAGCTCGTACGTCAGGGTGCTCAACGAGAGCCGATCCCGTGGCTGAACCGCTGCCGCTAATGATGTTCACGACACCCGCAGGCAGACCCGCATCGACAAGTGCCTGCACCAGGTTATAAGTCGAGAGTGGTGTGTCCGTAGCTGGCTTGATCACGCACGTGTTTCCCGAGACAAGTGCGGGAAAAAGCTTCCAACTCGGAATGGCCATTGGAAAGTTCCACGGCGTGATCAGGCCTACAACGCCTACCGGCATGCGCACGCTCATCGCAAATTTGTTCTGCAGCTCCGACGGAGTGGTTTGCCCAAATAGACGGCGGCCTTCGCCTGCCACATAAAACGCCTCATCGATGGCTTCCTGCACGTCCCCCCGAGTCTCGGCGAGCACTTTGCCCATCTCGCGAGTCATGTCGCGGGCATACTGCTCCTTGCGCTGCTGCAGAAGAATTCCCGCGCGTACAAGGATCTCAGCCCGCTTGGGTGCCGGAACGAGTCGCCAGGAGGCAAAGGCTTTCTTTGCAGCAGCCACGGCCTTGGCGACATCCTCGCCTGTTGAAAGGGGAAACGCGCCAACAACATCGGAATCGTCGGCCGGGTTTACGTTCAGAATCGTTTTGCCGCTCACAGACGGCATCCACTCGCCGCCGATCAGGTTGTGATAAGTCGGGTAAGTCATGGGACCTCATCGAATGCCCTGATCACTCAAACCCACGGTCCTTCCGGTGGGCCGGGCACAATCTCTGAGTTTACCCCACCGCTGTGAGGCGTCAAATGTGACCTCCGGGATTCCTTGTTACACCAATCACGTGCATCTGTGCCCGCTAGCCGTACAATGCATATGAGGTAGATCCAGCTTCCATGTCATTGAACGGTTATCCTTCGCGCTCTACGCGATCGCACGGCCTTCGCTCACTCTTCAGCATGTTTTCGAGTGATCTGGCCATTGATCTTGGCACCGCCAACACACTGGTATACGCCGCCGGTAAGGGCATCGTCGTCAACGAGCCCTCCATCGTCGCCATCAACAAGAACACCGGTGAGGTGGAAGCCGTCGGCAAAGAGGCCAAGGAGATGCTCGGGCGCACGCCCGGCAACATCGTGGCCATCAAGCCGATGAAAGACGGCGTCATCGCTGACTTCAAAGTCACCGAGAAGATGCTCAACTACTTCATCCAGAAGGCGCACAACCGCAAGATGCTGGTGCATCCCAGGATCGTGATCGGCGTCCCCTCCGAAATCACCCAGGTAGAAAAGCGCGCTGTTGAAGACTCCGCTTATCGTGCAAAAGCCAGCGAGGTTTATCTCGTGGAGCAGGCGATGGTAGCGGCGATTGGCGCCGGCCTGCCCATCACGGAGCCTGGCGGCAACATGGTCGTCGACATCGGTGGCGGAACCACAGACATCGCGGTGATTTCACTCTCTGGCATTGTCTACTCGCGCTCTGTGCGCATGGCCGGCAACCAGATGGACGAAGCCATCACCAACTATCTAAAACGAAAGTACAACCTGCTTATTGGTGAGCGCACGGCCGAACAAATCAAGATCGAGATCGGGTCCGCGTATCCGTTGGATAAGCCGCTGACGATGGAAATCAAGGGACGCAACCTGATTGAAGGCGTGCCCAAGACAATTTCCATCGACGACAGCGAGATTCGCGAAGCGCTCGGCGAGTGCATTGCCGTAATCATGAATGCGATCCGTGTCGCACTGGAACGCACTCCTCCTGAGTTGTCGGCCGACATTAGCGATCGAGGCATCGTTCTGACAGGCGGCGGCGCATTGATCAAAAATCTTGACAAGCGCATCCGCGAAGAGACCGGACTCCCGGTTTCGGTGGCGGACGATCCACTTGCTTCGGTCGTCTTGGGTACAGGCAAGATGCTCTCGGACTTCCGGCTCTTGCGCAAAATCAAGATCGACTGAGGACCACGGCCCCGGCGCCCTCCTCCTGCCCCGTTACTTCAGCGAATCCCGTTGTGTTCAAACCACAACGGGATTTCGAGCTTTTAATTACACTGAAGCTACCCCGCCGCTGATTATCATCGCGCAAATCAGACGGGACTTGGCCATGGAATCAATCTTCGTTCGCTATCGGAATCTACTGGTGCTGCTGGCTTTGCTGGTTGCCCAGATCCTTGGCCTCGCCATGCAAGTTCGTCGAACTCGCACCGCGCCGGCAGGGCTCGACCCCGGCGACGGAAAAAGTGTCAGTCTGCTGAGGCTTTGGGCTAACTCCCTGGTGACGCCCCCGGAACGGATGATCCACTCCTCCAAGCTGGGAGTATCCGACGTCTGGCAGAACTATTTCGATCTGCGCCACGTCCGGCAACAGAATATTGACCTCCAAAAGACCGTCGACAGGCTTCGCCTCGAGCAGGCTGCCCTACTTGAAGATGCCCGCCAAGGGCAGCGTCTGCAGGCGATGCTCAACTTTCAGCAGAAATATATCTATAAAACAGTGGCTGCACAGGTCATTGGGTCCAGCGGATCCGATCA
Source organism: uncultured Acidobacteriaceae bacterium (assembly GCA_963737915.1). Taxonomy (GTDB): domain Bacteria; phylum Acidobacteriota; class Terriglobia; order Terriglobales; family Acidobacteriaceae; genus Telmatobacter. Next base: position 181,182 of record CAVTUP010000022.1, read on the forward strand.
GTCCCGCGTCTTTTACCTCGATAAGGGAAAGGACGCGGGGCTGGACCGCGATATGGCGGTCATCACGGCCGATGGAATTGTTGGAAAGGTGCGCGAAGTTTTTCCCCATAGTGCGCAGGTATTGGTCATCAACGACCAGACCAGCGGTGCTGGAGTGATTCTGGAATCCACTCGGGTCCGCGGCATCCTGCGCGGAAATGCGGTGGGACAGCCCCAGATCGTCGACGTAATCGCGGATAATCGCATTCAGCCAGGTGAGAAGATTCTGACTGCGGGCGGCGATCAGATTTTTCCGCGCGGCTTGCCCGTCGGCGTAGTCGAAAGAGTGGTGCGCGATCCGGAACGCGATGCGTTTATTAACGTGATCGTTAAACCCGCCGCACATCTCGACCGCCTCGACGAAGTTCTCGTGATTACCTCGACTGAACCGCGGTTTCCCCAAGAGGCCCAACAGGACATTGCCACGAGTGAGTCCTTGAAGGGCGCGGAAGCAGCAGCTATCGAGCAGCAAAAGAAGACATCCGAGGGAATGGCAGAGAAACTGCCCGGGCTCATCGATCCCAAACTCCCACCTGACCAGCAGCCGCTGAACGATACTTCAAACCCAAATCCCGTAACTCACCCGCCGCTGCCGCTGCATCCGGATCGCTTTAGTCCGGGATCAGCAGTAACTCCACCAACCAGCGCAACGCCTGCGCCTTCCGAGAGTGCGCCGGCAACGAACCCGACTGTCAAAGCGAAGCCGGCCGGAGACAAGTCAGGCAGTCCGCCGGCTCAGGCACCTGATAAGCCTCAAACGGATTCTCCTCGATCAGACCGCCCGCCACAGAGGAATCCATAGAATGTCAGTGCTTACGGTAGATAGTCGCCGAGATTACGAGATCCATCGCTATCCGGTACTTGTTTACGCACTAGTGCCCCTTGCCGCCCTTGTGCTGCAGGCATGGTTGCCGAGAGTGTTGGGGCGGTTTACCTGGTTTGATTTGCCGCTCGTCGTTACTGTCTTCTTCGCTCTGAATCGGCGAAATCCCATCCAGGGATCTCTCATGGGCGCGGCGCTCGGCATCTTTGAAGACGCGCTCACCCACCATGCCATCGGAATCAACGGCATAGCGAAAACAATCGTCGGCTACATCGCGGCATCGGTTGGGGTGCTGATCAATGTCGAGAACTTCAGCATCCGACTCATCCTTACGTTCGTGCTTTCCCTTGTTGGCGGCGCAACCTACCTATTTGTCTGCCGATTCCTTCTCGGAATGGCACTCGAAACAAACTGGTTAACAGAACTCTACAAAGCCCTCGGCAACTCTCTCATTGCTGTCGTGCTGTTTCCCCTCCTGGACCGAACCAAGATCAGGGATTGAGTACGTCGGATTTTGCGTAATTGAAACGCCGCTCAATCGGTTCGCGAATTTACGCGACAATTCGACAAAGCGGTATCTTGGAAGTTGAGAAACATGGCTTTTGATAAGGTCACACGCGGTGAAAAGCTCTCCAGCGTCAAGCTGACGGCGATTCAATACAGCATTCTCGCCTTGATGCTGGCGCTGTCCGCAGGTCTGTGGAGACTGCAGGTCCTGGGCGCAGAGAACTTCCGCATACTGGCCGAGCAGAATCGCATTCGCAAGGTGCCGGTGCTCGCGGGTCGCGGGAAGCTCTTCGATCGCGAGAACCGCCTCGTCGTCGACAACTACCCCTCGGTCTCCTGTTTTCTCGTGCGGGAGCAGAACCGAAATGTCGACGCTGATCTGCCCCTCATCGCGCGAGGGTTGCATCTTGATATTGAGCAATTGCGGGCCACGTTGCGCCGCTATCGCGCTGCGCCAGGTTACCAGCCAATTCCCATCAAACAAGACGTTACCGCAGACGAACAAGCCTTCATCGAGGCCCACCGAAACGAATTGCCCGAACTTGAAACGATCGAGGGCGAGCGACGCCTGTACCCTCGCGATGGGTTTGCCTCTCACGTCATTGGATATGTCGGCGAGGTCAGCGAAGAGGATCTGAACCAGACGCGCTATGCCGCATATGAACCTGGCGATGTCGTCGGCAAGGGCGGCGTGGAAGAGATGTATGACCAACTGCTGCGCGGAGAAGACGGATCCCGTGACGTAATCGTCGATAGCCGCGGTCGAGAGGTGGGTTATCTCGGCACCCAGCATGCCGTTCCTGGCAAGGATCTGCGCCTGACGATAGATAACGACCTGCAGCGCGCCGCTGAACTGGCCCTCGGCGATCGCAACGGTGCCATCGTAGCCATGGACCCGCGCAACGGCGAGATTCTCGCGCTGGTCTCTCGGCCCAGCTTCGATCCCAACGCATTCGCGGTCCGCATCGAACGCGCTGAATGGAACAAGCTGATTACCGATCCCGATCATCCGCTGATGAATAAAGCGATCCAGGCGCAGCTGGCGCCTGGTTCCACATTTAAGATCCTCATGTCCGTCGCAGGCCTGCAAGAAGGAATCGCACAGAATCTGAAGGTAAATTGCTCAGGCGGCTGGGGCCCTTACGGATTCTTTCATCACTGCGATGAGAAACATGGAGCGGTCGATATTCATAACGCAATCCCTTATTCCTGCGACACGTTTTACTACCAGCTAGGGGACAGGCTCGGCATCAGTCGCATTGCGCAATACGCCACCCGTTTCGGATACGGCCAAAAGACGGGTATCGATTTGCCTAACGAACAGGCGGGACTTATGCCTTCCCCCCAATGGCTGGCAAAGTATTACCGCCGCAAGTGGTATCCCGATGAAACCCTCGACGTAGCCATCGGTCAGGGGGCTGTCGAAGCGACGCCGTTGCAGCTTGCCCGCATCATCGGCGGCATTGCCTCTGGCGGTCATATGGTCCGGCCCCATGTGGTCTTCCCAGATCAGCTTCCAGCTGAGTTCCACAAGGATTTGATCGAAATGCTGCCAGGATCCGGCGCCGTTGATATTCCCATCAATCCCGATGACTGGGTCACAATCACAGACGGCATGGCAGCGGTGACTCAGCCTGGCGCCTTCCACACTGCCGGCTCGGCACATCTTGAGGGTATTGATCTCGCTGGGAAGACTGGGACAGCGCAGTTGATGAGCCATGAAGCATTAGGCCGCACCAACAAAGGTCGTTCCACATACCCGAATGTCTGGTTTGTCGGAGTCACGCCACGCCGTAATCCGGAACTTGTCGTCGCGGTGCTATGGCAAAACGGCGAGTTCAGCTACTACCCCGCGCGTCTTGGAGCCCGAGTCGTCGCGGCCTACGTCGAGAAGAAACGCAGACTTGAGAAAAATCTCACTCCCCCGAAGACTCCAACACCAGTGGAGGTAGGAGCCTTGTGGACCGCGCCAGCCTCCACAACTGGCAACGCAGAAGCGAACCCTGCCCGGCTACAGTCTGGTCACTTCTTCGTTGGAGCACAGGGGGCCATCGTGGAACAGTCGGCAAAGGCTCTCCCAAACCCCGCGGACAAGCCCGCACACCCCGCGCTCGCGCCATCGCAACTTGGCGCAGCTTTGCCTGTCCCGGCACGGAAGGCGAATTAGAACAATGCGCCGCATCATGAGCTTCCGCGACTTCGACTGGGCGCTATTCGCAATGGTGCTTCTGCTGTGCGCCATCTCCGTCCTCGAGATCTACTCCGCGACGATGCACACCAAGTACCTCGGCTTCCATACCAAGCAGATCTACTGGATTTGCGGCGGTGTGATTGCCATGTTCGGGTTCTCAAGAATCGATTATCACAAGCTCATCGATTGGATTCCGTGGGCTTACGGCGTCTGCCTCGTGTCCCTCGCAGCTGTGCTCCTGGTGGGACAGAAGGCTCTTGGCGCCAGACGCTGGATTCGGATCGGGCACATGCAATTTCAACCATCGGAGTGGGTAAAACTCATTTTGATTCTGGCGGTGGCTCGTTACTTTGCCAATCTGGGAGGGCGAAGCCTTACCTGGAAAGACATTTTCAAGGCCTTCGCGATCGTCGGACTTCCAATGATTCTGGTGCTTAAACAGCCGGATTTGGGCACGACGCTTACCTACATGCCCATCCTTATCATTGGTCTGTTCCTCGGCGGAATTAACCTTCGTCAGGCACTGATTTTGATCACTGCGGGCGTGGTGCTGGTGGCTGGCGCGTGGAGCAGTGGCAAGATGCTGAAGCCGTACCAGAAGGCCCGGCTGACCAGCTTCATCAATCCCGACAACGATCCTAAAGGAAGTGGATACCAGATTCGACAATCGCTCATCGCGGTAGGGTCGGGTGGCATCTGGGGGAAAGGCGCGGCCAAGGGTACACAAACTCAGGGCGATTTTCTGCCCATCCCGCATGCCGACTTCATCTTCGCCGCATTTGGCGAAGAACACGGCTTCGTCGGCGCGGTCTTTGTGCTACTGCTATACTTTTCCATATTGATGCGTTTGATTCAAAACGCTCAAACAGCCGCCGACCTGCCCGGCTCCCTGATTATTATGGGGATAGTGGCTGTGTTGACCTTCCAGATCGCGGTCAACGTAGGCATGGTCATAGGCTTTATGCCAGTCACCGGAATCCCTTTACCGTTAATGAGCTACGGAGGGTCATCGGTGCTGTTTACATTCTTGGCGCTGGGCGTTGTGATGAACGTGCGCATGCGCCGGTTTGTAAATTGAATCGCTCCGGCCAGTTTGGCCCGGAGGCAAGATTGCAGGGAATTACCTCTTGCGGCTAGCCGGAAAGGTCCGGTCCTCAAGAGACAGTATTTTAAGTATTTACGGCATCGCAAGGGATGCTGTGGCCCGTTTTTTGTCGAGCTCCGTCGTTCCCCATTTCTACGACGGGTCGAGGCAGGAGGCTCCGGTGCACAGAGTCTCTGAAGATGCGAAAGCCGGCCAGGTCCCGATGGACCACGCGTTCGGCAGGATTGGGTTCATGAGCACGCAGAGACGGGAAAACCGTTGGCAGCGACTAAATTGCGCGGCCCGCGCTGGAGTAATGGAGCTTAGTGGCTCCGCTCCTGACACGCGGCACGCCCGGGCAATCGCCAGCGGTGGAACGGCCCCGCTCATGTCGATCATGTGGTTGACATGGGCTTGGTTCCACTTAATCGAGTGGTCGGCCACAAACTCTCTGCTATCGGATCTCTGTATCGGAAAGCACGTTCGGCTCGGCATACGCTGCGTCTCGCCGCCCCAGGTTGGGGCAGGCAGGCGCCCGGAACCTGCCACACAGGCTACGCACAGGTCATCCCTTCCGCACATCCCCCACATCCCCGCCCGCACGCGTCTCCATCCATCCTTGCCGCAGGCCCCAGCAGGCAAACGCCACTGGGCGGAAAGGTACGATGGCAAAGGAAATTTGTATCTCCAGCACGCCGCATGAGACACGGCTTGCAATTTTAGAAGACGATCAACTCGCGGAAATCTATTACGAACGCGAAAACGAGTACACTCTGGCGGGCTCGGTCTATAACGGGCGCGTCACCCGCGTGCTTCCAGGCATGCAGTCGGCATTTGTCGACATCGGACTCGAGCGCGACGCCTTCCTGTATGTAACTGACTTTCTCGAGTTGGAAGACCAGGAAGAAACCGACGAGTTGGAAAAGGCCGCAGCAACCGGCGGCAACCAGCCCCCTCGGGAGATCCGCCACACCAATGGGCAGGAAAGAAACCAGGAGCGCAGTCAGCGCTCGGCTCCCAAGACAGACCAGAGACACGACCGGCAGGGCCGTGATCGACGCCCCGGTGCGGAAGGCGCCACCGAGACGCCCGATTCCGAAGTCGCAGCGCCGCCCTCTCTTCAAATTTCAGAACAGACCGACAATATCCAGGAATCGAGCGGCGAACCGGGCGCAAAGCGTTGGCGCGGACGTCGCCGTCGTCGCGGCGGCCGTGGCGGCAGTGGGAGTGTCCCCGAGAACGAGGGCCAGTCCCAGGAGACCGCCGAAAGCTACCCCATTGCGACCTCGCAACCTCACGCCTGAAATCGCGAGTGAGATCCAGGCGGCCGCTGCTCCCGTGCGCGCTCCTCGCGGGGACCGCGCTCCAGCTCAGTTTGTCCTGCCTGGCGAATCGCTCTCAAAGTACGGAGCGACCCCGGTCAGCGATGCTCACAAATCTGAGTCGTTCGAGACGCCAAAGCCGGCGCAGCCGGTCAGCACATTCAAGCCAGCATCCCTGATTCAATCGCCGATCGAGTGGGATGGCAGCGGCCTCCTGCCCGGCGAGTCGATCTCGAAGCATCGTTCCCGGCAGCAAGAGCCGGAGGTTGAAAATCCCGCGGCCCTCTTACACACCACTTTGGACTCAGAAGCCGTTTCGGCAGACGCGATTGAAGAGGAACAGCTCGTCGAAGACATGACTGTGCCCGTTGAGACAACTCCGCTTGAGCCGGGCATCGCTCAAAGTCTCGGTGATTCCGCCGCTATTCCTGAGGAAGACGATGTTCTTGAAGAAACATTTGAGCTCGCTTCTGGATCACCGGAACCAAGCGAAGCCATTTCTTCGAAACATAGTGACGAATTGGTTGAGACAGCCACTGTGGAAGGCGAGGACACTTCCAATCCGTCGCACGTGGGACCTTCAAACAGCGAAACAGCCGAAGATGAGTCCACTGAGGATGACGGTAACCGCACAGCTTCTCACAATGTTGATCCCTTTTCACCGGCCGGATTCAGACTGTTTGGTCTGGGCGGCAAGAAGAAGAAGTCTGAAGATGAGCCTCCACCGGTTCAACCAGTTCCGCCAGCGGAGCCCAAGGCTGCGTCTGTTCCCTCTGTCTCAGCTTTCGCTCCGGGCAGCGGCCTCGTTGAAGAAGAAGTAATCGAGGGTGACGAGTACGAGCTTCCGCATCATCATCACAAGACTGACGAGCACGACCTCGACGAGTACGAAGAAGAGACGCTGCAGACTCAGATCCGCTCTGGTGAATTGGGTGAGATGCTGCAGGAGGCGCACCTCGACCATCGCATCCAACTGAACTTCGACAGCAAGAACGGCGACGAAGAAGCCGAAGACGCTTTTGACGGCGAGGAAGACGAGGAAGAAGAACCCGTCAGCGCCGACGGCCAACCCGCCGGCGAAGGTCAGGCGCAGCCACGTCGCGATCGCAACGCTCGGGGCCGTCGCGGCCGCGGAGCACCGGGCGGTCAGGGCAAAGGACGCGGAGCTTCGCGCCGCTCCATGCAGACCTCCGACCTGCCGATCATCAGCGACCTTCTCAAACCCGGACAGGAGATCCTGGTTCAGATCGCGAAGGAGCCCATCGCCAAGAAGGGCGCCCGCATCACCAGCCACATCGCGTTGCCGGGACGCTTTCTTGTGTTCATGCCCACCGTCTCGCACGTCGGAGTAAGCCGCAAGATTGCTTCGGACGAAGAGCGCCAGAGACTGAAGCGCATCCTTACCCATGAGCGGGGCGATGCGTCGGGAGGCTTCATCGTTCGCACAGCCGCAGAAGGAGCGTCGGAAGAAGAGTTGCGCGCCGATCTGCGGTTTCTGATTCATCTTTGGAATGAAATCAAGGAACGGTCAGAAGGCTCGAAATCTCCTGCCCTGATCTATCACGATCTGTCACTGATTGAGCGCATTCTGCGCGACCAGGTCAGTAGCAACTTCTCGTCGATCTGGGTCGACTCCGAAGCGGACTACGAGCGCATCGTGCGCTTCCTGAATCGCTTCTCGCCTTCGCTGGTGCGGCGCGTCAAGCTCTACACCAAAGAGGTTCCGCTCTTCGAGCACTTCGGTATTCAAGACGAAATCTCGAAGGCATTGCGGTCAAAGGTGTGGCTCAAGAGTGGCGGCTCCATCGTAATCAATCAGACTGAGGCGCTGGTTGCGATCGACATCAACACTGGAAAGTACGTAGGCAAGACAGCGCGGCTTGAGGACACGATTCTCAAGACCAATCTCGATGCCATTCCAGAGATTGTGCGGCAGATTCGGCTGCGCGATCTGGGCGGCATCATCGTCATCGACTTCATCGACATGGACGAGCGCAAGAACCGCTTCAAAGTCATGGCCGCTCTCGAAGAAGCGCTCAAAAGTGATCGCGCTCCGACAAAGGTTCTTCAGTTTAACGATTTCGGACTTGTTGCGATCACGAGAAAGCGCGTCAAGCAGTCCCTTGAGCGGACTTTGTCTGTCCCCTGCCCCACCTGTCAGGCGACGGGAATGGTCAAGAGCCCGACAACCGTGTGCAACGAGATCTACACCGAGTTGCGCAAAATGAAGAAACACTTCGAAGGAGCGGATATACTGCTCCGCGTCAATCCTGAGACAGTCAAAGTCCTCAAGGCAAACAACGCAAGTTGGATCTCAGAATTTGAGGAATTGATTAGCAAAAACATCCTCATCAAGAGCGATGCCAGCCTGCATCCGGAGCAATTCGATATCCAGGGATAATCGCTCACGTCGCAGAACATTCACCAAAGGCCGGAAACTTTTTCCGGCCTTTGGTGTCTCCGTACCTAAGGCAACCTCCTGCCCAAAACGGAGTCTAAGCCTTGCTGATGGGTAAACCCCGGCAGCATATATTCGTCTATGAGGTTCAGGCATGTCTTTTTTTCGACGCATGGCATTTGTGCGAAATGTGACGCTCCTGTCAGCGACGCTCGCCTTGTCGCTTGGTTCCGCGCGTGCACAGCTTTCAACTTCGCACGATGCCTCGTTTGCTCCTTCAGCATCTGAATCAAGTTCCAACGCACTCAATCTGGATACGGACACTCTCGTATCCGCAGCTTTGCCTGCAACTCCAGTTGCCAGTGCGTCTGGTGGCGGGCAGTATGACAATCGCGCTGCCAAACCAAGTTTCTATAGTCATCTGGCCTTTGAAGCTGGCGGGGGATTCAATGCTCCCACAGAGGAATCGTCGCCATACATCACCTGGGGAGCAAACGGGACGTTGGGTGCCGGCTATCGCTTCGACCCCATCTTCAGCCTGATGATCGAGTACCAGTTCATCACTGACAAGTTGCCCGGCGCGCTCATCGCTCAGACCGGCGCCGATGGCGGCCATGCACACATCTGGTCGTTTACGATGGCTCCTGTGATCGACCTGACACCGAAGGGACCCATTGATGTATACGTGACTGGCGGCGGCGGCTTCTACCGCAAAGTCACCAGCTTTACCAATCCTCAGGAAATTCTTTACTGCAACTACTATTACTGCGGCATCGCGGTCACCGATGTCGTTATCGGCCACTTCTCAAGCAACCAGGGTGGATGGAATGCGGGAATGGGTTTTGCCTACAGGCCGGGTGGTGGAAACATGAAGCTCTTCGCCGAAGCTCGGTATCTCGACGTGCTAACGCCCGCCGTGACGACACAGCCAAACGGATTGGGCACCACAACCGTGGGACCGAACACGAAGCTTATCCCGGTCACCTTTGGGGTGCGCTGGTAGCGATTGCAATTCTTTCGTTCTCCAAAACAAGATATGGCCGCTCTTCAAAAGAGCGGCCATATCTTTTGCTCCGGCGAATTGCTCATGCTCTTACAAGATTCCTAAAACTCTCAGCCGCACGAGACCGCCCGCCAGCACGCCGACTGGTGTAATGCCCACCAACGTGAGCATGTACCAGACCGGCTGTTGACCGCGTTGCTGCAGCGCGCTCAGCGCAGCCAGCAACAATACCGCGATTGCCAACGCCAGCACTAGAACAATGGGATTGCCCTGCGCAGCCCATGCGGATACGTATCCGCCTGCTGCAGCAGCCAGAAACGAATATCCGAGATTGACAAACATGTAGGCGGGCTGAGGTTTTCCGCGTTCGCCAACCCAGCTCGGCGTCAGCTTTGCAAGCAGCGCGGTGATCGCGATGACCAGCAGCGCCATCGTGGAGAAGCCTGCTACCAACGCCATGAAGGCGCGCAAAATCACCACGGCTTTTTCTCAGGCTCAGTTGGCGATCCCACTTCGCCCCGCTCGATGCGCGCAAGAAAAGTTCGCGCCAGTCGCGATTCGCCGGGATGGCTTTCGCCGTGAATCGAGCAGAGATCGAGGAACTCATCACAAAGCGCGTGGCGCTCATCCTGTTGCGCAAAGACACCCTGCAGAGCAAGTGCCAGTTCGCGCAACCGACCCGCTTCAGGCCACGCGTTCTGTGCTTCCTCCATCGCCGCATAGTCGGAGAAGAGACCGTTGCGGCCATGCGAGCATTCTTCGAGGCAGGCCAACAACTGCTCCGCAAAGATGCGGGCCAGCGTATCCAGTTGGTCGGGTTCCATTGCGTCGCGCGGGTCCATGTCTTTCCTGGGCGTCATTGCTGCATTACTTTCCCTGCATTGCCGCTTCGACTTCATCGGCGGTGTGCGCTAGATCGCCATCGAGATCAATCAGCTTGCCATCCGCTCCCACTAGAAAATCGCACTCGATGCGAACGCCGAGCTTTTCCTCGGGAATATAGATGCCGGGCTCAATCGTGAACACCATCCCCGGTTTCAACACCGCGGGATAATCTGCCGGATCGTGCACGTCTATTCCAACCATGTGACCCAGGCCGTGCAGCCAGTATTCGCCGAGAGGCTTTCCATGCGAATCTTTGCCGTGCGTATTGATGTAGTTATAGGCCACGCTGTCGAGCGAGTTCGGATCCTTGTGATCGCGATCGTTGATCGTGGACTTTCCAGAAACGAATGCCTCGATGGCTGCCTTCTGAGAGCCAAGCACGATGTCGTAAATCTCGCGCTGCCTAGGCGTGAAGTGCCCGTTGGCCGGCACCGTACGCGTGATGTCAGAGGCATACATCGAGAACTCGCACGCCGCATCCACCACCACGATATCGCCATCCTGCATGGTTCGTGAGTTGTCGGAGTAGTGCAGCGTCGTCGAATTGATTCCCGATCCCACGATTGGCGCATAAGACGGTCGCTCGCATCCGCTCTCCAGCCATGCGGCCGTCATCTTGCCCGCCACGGCGCGTTCCGTCTCGCCGGGCTTCACAGACTTCATCATCACTTTCTGCGCGACAATCGAGGCACTCGAAGCCTTCTTCAGCAGATCGATTTCGCCATCATCCTTGAACTCGCGGAGAGGCATGACCAGCGCGCTTACATCATGAGATGGGGGCCCTTCGATGCTCAATGTGGCTGCGGTAAAAGTCAGAAGCGCATCGGCGGATTTCACGCCCGGTTGCGTCCACACCTTCCGCGCCATGCGACGATCTGCGGCGATCAAACGGTTCAACGTGGCCGGAAGCGTGGTCAGATCCGCCACCTGATCCGCTCCCGTCGCCGCAACTACTCCCGGCGACGCTGCATCCAGCTTCGCCCCGGTGAATTTTTCCACCCGTAGATCGCGGGTGGGCAGAAAGAGTATCTCCTTGTAGCCGGCGCTCTTCCCTGGCTGTGCATTATCTCCAACCAAAAGAAGTGCAGCGCCAGGTTCGGTCCAACCCGTGAGGTAATAGAAATCTGAGTCTTGCCGATATGGCATGAAGTCCAACACTGGCTCTGCCGCTGCAAATAAAACCGCTACCCCGCCATTGAGTTTGGCGGCGAGGGCAGCGCGCCGGGCATGGTAAGTACTTGAAGGCTGTTTTTCCAGTGCCTCCAGCGTCGGCAGACACACGACTGTGGACAGCAGCAGGAGGAGAGCAATAAACCTCGACACTTTCATCCCGCTATTGTCGCCGGTTGTGCTGCTGCGTGCAAAACAGATCCTTTTGCGCGAGGGAGGTATTCGCCTTTGCAGTCTTTAAAAAGCGGGCAGAGCTTTATCGGCCATCGCTGCCATCGGATCTTCGCAGTATTTGCTTTCTTCTTCGTCAAGGATTTGAAGGAAGAGGCGCGCCGTGACAGGTCGCCCGAAGAGCCACCCCTGTCCGTAGACATTTTCATGTCCCGCGGCGAAGTAGTTGGCCTGCGCACGGGTCTCGATGCCTTCTACAATCACATGCAGCTTCAGCGTCTCCGCCATCGTCAGAATCTGAGGAAGAATAGAAACCGTAACCGCGTCAGTGCCAATAGCCTTGGTGAAGGCCTTGTCTATCTTGATGGAATCCACGGAAAGATCATGCAGATATGCCAGGCTCGAATAGCCGGTGCCGAAGTCGTCGATATGAACGAAATGCCCCTTTTGGCGAAGGCGCAGAATCGTATCCTTTGCCACTTGTCGTCGAGCCGTATAGCTTTCTGTAATCTCGATGCCTAGGCTCCTCGCAGAGATTTCAGCATCGAAGAGTGCGTCCTCAAGCATGGGTACAAAACCCGAATCCCCAAGATCGGCCGCGGCAATGTTCACATTTACGCGAAAATCGGGACGTGCGCGCATCGTGCTTCCGAAATCGCGTAGAACGTGTCGCACCACGAGTTTCGTGATGTCGCCTACAAAGCCACGTTCTTCGGCAACTTTCACAAACACGTCGGGGCTCACCGCGTTGTTGTATTCATCGGTCCAGCGCACCAGGGCCTCTGCTTCAACGATGCGGCCGGTGGTCAGATCCACAATTGGCTGGTAGACCACGGTTAAGGCGTCTCCACGAATCGCGCGCGCGAGTTGCTGCTCGACGCTCTTGTTGCGTCTGTACAAAAGAGGACAGAGCAAGCCGAGCAAAACGCCTGAAAAGCCGCCGAGCGCTACAAATGCGGTGATGTATCGATGGCTGCCAAGCAGCGCGTCAGGGACGCTCATGTGAGCGGTCATGCAAGTGGCGTACTCGTTCGAACAACGCGTTGCATAAAGGCTGTCGCCTATGCGTGTCTTGCCTTCGGTCGTGACAATTGAACTTAAATCCGACCCTTGCGACGATGGAAGCTCGCCTAACAGTTGTCCTGTTTGGCGAGTCGGAGCATCTTGAACCGTAACGGCATAACGCATCGGAAGAGCCGCAAGCGTTTTGAGATTGTAAGGGTTGTAGACAACAAAAGAATCGCCTGTCTGAATCGCAATGACCGTCTGGTCATCCACACGAAAAGGTGGAAGATTCTTGAACAGTTTGGTTCCGTCACCCTGTGAGATATCGGGTTGGTATTGCGCTTGCACTTGGTCGGTGCGGCCCAATGTAGTGGAGCACTCAATTCTCCCATTGCGGATGCGACCACCAGCCTTCAAATACTGCGACTGGAAAACGAGCTTACGGAAGAATGCGATTTCAGAGTCGGAACAAGCGGGATACGGCGAAGTATTCATTCGCGATAAAACCGCACGCGATTCAGCGCTAGACGAAGCTGCATCAGCTAATACGCGGTTTGCATACTGGTCGAGCCTCGACTCTGCCTGTCGTATCGCGATCGCGCGCCCCAGCAGATATCCGCTCAGCGTGCCAAGGGCCGCAAGGACAATCGTCGAGAACACGGTGACCACAGTACGCTGGAAGACAGTACGCATCGAGAATGCGTGTATTCTTCCAATAATTTGGCGCGAGTGCTGCTCCTCTTAAGTGGTACAGGTCTGCCTCTCGGGTAACAATCTGCCTAAGTAATTGAAATAATTCACTTAATATGCAGATTTCATCAAGGTACTATCGTGCATTCTCAGCGGACGCCTTTCTAGTCGTTACAACTTTCTAGGATAGAAGCCGGTGAAATCGATTGCGCTCCACGCCAGACCATAAGAAGCGCTGCGGTGCGGGTCTTCCAAATCGCTCTTTAACGTATCGCACGTTGAAATTCCTTGGAAAACGCCGTATGCTAAGGATGCAGACGAATTTGTCCGCCTGAGTTGCCGTGGGTCTGCCGGCTGGCGGAGAGATGAGTGGGCTTATAGCCCACTTTTTATTTGGTGCAAATCCCTCCCGGAAATGGGCGCCGATTTGGCCGGGTCTCCACCAAACAGGACCCAGCAAGCCGGGGTGCCAGCGGCGGGATCAGACAGATTCTGTTGGACTTGCAATAGCGGGACGAATGGCGGCAAAGCTGGACCAAATTCGAGCAGCGGCGGAACGAGTGGCCGCATCACACGGGTTGGACGTGGTGAACGTTGAACTCGCCGGCCCCGTCAAGGAACGTGTCTTACGCGTTTTCCTCGAGAAGAACGGCGAGGGACGCAAACGGTTGAAGGCGGAGATTGAGGCCGGAGTTGAAGGGCTCCCGGAGCGACTCGCGGAGGGCAAGCTAAGCGTGGAACAGCTTTCGGGTGTTACACACGAAGATTGTGCGGCCTTCAGCCAGGATTTTGGAGTACTGCTTGACGTCGAAGATCTGGTTCCCGACGGGGAGTACACGCTGGAAGCTAGCTCTCCGGGGTTGGATCGCAAGCTAAGCAAGCCGGAAGAGTTTCAGCGGTTTGCAGGCTGCCTTATCAAGGTGCAGACCTTTGAGCCGGTTCGCAATAACAGACACTGGCGCGGACGATTACAGGGCAGCTCGAGCGGCAATATTACGCTCGACCTTGCCGCCACGAATCAGAATAGCAAGAGCAGGAAAGCTGGAGTAAGCACCGTTGAAATTGCGCTGGGAAACGTCGAGAAAGCGGAGCTGATTCCGGAGATTTAGCCTGACTGGCGGGCAACTGCAAGTGCTGGGCATGGCTGAGACCTCAACCCTTCATCAACAATTCAACTGCGCGGTCAGGCCCTGAAATTGGCGCTGCCGCCGAAACAATCCGAGAGAGTAAGCACAGTATGGCCAGCGCTTTGTATCAGAGTATCGAACTCCTCAGCCGCGAGAAGGGCATTGAGCCCCAAATCGTCGTGGGAGCCGTCGAAGAGGCAATTGCCCTCGCCACCCGCAAGTATTACAAGACGCAGGAAAACATGCGCGGGGAGTTGAATAAGGACACCGGCGAGATTACGGCTTACATTTTCAAGACTGTTGTGGCCGACGAAGAGCTGCTCGAGGATCCGGTCAACCAAATCACGCTGGCTGAAGCCAATGAACTCGCTCCGGGGGTTGAAGTCGGCAGCGAGATTCGCCTGTATCGCGACACAAGTCCCCTCGGCCGCATCGCCGCGCAATTGGCAAAGCAAGTCATCTTCCAAAAGGTTCGTGAAGCCGAACGCGACACCGTATTCAACGAATACGCGCATCGCGAAAAAGAGGTCCTGAACGCCACGGTCAAGCGCCTCGAAGGTCAGGATGTCATCTATGATCTCGGCAAGGCTGAAGCGCGCTGCCCGAAGCGGGAACAATCGCGGTTGGAACAGTTCTCCATCGGAGAACGCGTTCGCGTCGTTCTCCTGAAAGTTGATCGCGCCGCCAAGGGCCCGCAGGTGATCGTCTCGCGCGCCGCGCCAGAGCTCGTGCAGAACCTCTTCCAGTCTGAGGTTCCCGAGATCTACGACAACACCGTAGCCATCCGCGCCATTGCGCGTGAGGCGGGGGAGCGCACCAAGATAGCCGTCCAGAGCCGGGATAAGGATGTTGATCCCGTCGGTGCCTGCGTCGGCATGAAGGGCATGCGCGTACAGTCCATCATCCGTGAGCTGCGCGGCGAAAAAATCGACATCATCGAATTCAGTGACGAGATCACCACATTTGCCGAAAAGGCTCTACAGCCTGCCAAGGTCAGCCGCGTCTCAATCTCCGACCTGACCGATAAGCAGCTTGAAGTGATCGTCGACGATACGCAACTCTCTCTGGCGATCGGCAAGAAGGGCCAGAACGTCCGCCTTGCAGCCAAGCTGCTGGGCTGGAAGATCGACATCAAGAGCGAAGAGGAGAAGCGCCAGGAGGTCGAGCAGCAGATGCAGGCTCTCACCGGCGGCCCCTCAACGCCAATCGAGCAAGTCACCGAACTCGGAGAAGGCATCATCCAAAAGCTGGTGGCTGCCGGTATCACGACCGTCGAGTCGCTGGCCGACATGACGCCGGAGCAGTTGGAAGAGATTCCCGGAATCGGCGAGAAGACACTGGAGCGCATCAGCGTCGCTGTTCGCCACTACTTTGGCCACTTCGAAGAGGGTGAAGAAGGCGCACCGAGCGAGTTGCCAGAAGGATCCGCCGCCGAGTCGGCCGCTGCAGATACAGAGAATCTCTCGGAAGGCGCATCGGAAGTCGAAACGCCCTCAGCAGTGGCAGAAACCGCCGATGCGGAACTGGAAAACTCCGAAGAGGTCCTTGAAGAGGCAGAAAGTCTTCGTGCCGCCGCTGCGGAGAATGACGACTTGTCCGCCGCTGATGTCGACACGGAAGCATTACTTGAGCAACAGGCCGAGGACGAGAGTCTCACCGCGGCAGAGCTGGCCGTGGAAAACATTCCTCCGGCAGATGAAATCGACCTTCCTGAGTTGGAAGCCGAGCAGAATGAGATAGGTAAGACCGAGAAAAATGAAGAGGACGGCGCGTAAGATGCGCCGAAAAGTTCAATGCCATTCAAGAGATAATGGTAGTGACCAAAACAGCCAATGCCATGAGGTAGCTATGAGCGACTAAGGGCTTTGGGTAGCACATTCTGAAAAGAGGCGGATGAGCAAGGTTCGAATTAACGATCTCGCGCGAGAGATGGAAGTCAAGAGCCGTCAGATTCTTGACGTGTTGGGAGAACTCGGCCTGGGTGAAGGCAAGACCCACTCCAGCTCTATTGAGGATCATGAGGCCGAAAAGGTTCGCGCTCAGTTTGAGCGTGGATCGAAAGCGACGGGCCACGCGAGCGGCACTTCTTCTCGCGGCTCCCAGTCCATTGCACCCAAAATCGATCTTTCTCATGTCTCCAAGCCCGGCGACGTGATGAAGGCAATACTGGCAAAAAAACAGGAACAGGAAGCCGAAGCCCGCAGGGGCACTGCACCTGCCCGCACCGCTCCTCCAGCCCCGCCCAAGGCTCCTGCTAAGCCGGCAACTCCTGTAGTAACCGTTGCCGCGCCACCAGCCGCAGCCGCACGCCCGGAGCCGCGCAAGATCGTTCCGCAAGCTCGGCCTGCGCCAGCCATTATTCCTCCTGCCACTCCTGCCATTGCCTCGCGACCACCCTCAGGGCCTGTGGTCGCCAAAGCTCCCGTGTCGGCTGGTCCCGCGCGTCCCGCGGTGACGGTTGTCCCGCCGTCGGGAGTCGTCGTCGCGGTAAAGCCGCCTGCAGCCGCACTGCGCCAACCACGGCTCAACCGCGCGCAGCGGAGCACCCACCTGCTCCTCCGAAGCCGGCTGCGCCAAAAGCGACAGCTCGCTCCGGCGGCCACTGCGCCCGCCGCGCCGGAAGTCGCCGAGGTCGTTGCGCCCGTCAGCCCGTTGTCGAATCGCCCGCTGCAATCGCCGAAGTTCCGGCCGTTCAGGAGCCCGCTATCTCCGCATCGCAGCAAGAGGTTTCCAGTGGTGCGCCGACTGAGCACCCTGCAGTCCCGACACCGTCCGGCAACGCAGGCTGACCAGGCACCCGTTCCTCCGCCGCCTCCTGCTCCTCCGATACGCCGCGTCGTGATGCCGCAAACCGGCCCTCGTCCGGTTTACAAGGCCCCAATCGTGGCCCCAAGCGCAACCGCCCCAGCCGCTCCGGCTGCGGGCATTCAGCGCGGCAAGCCAATCTTCGATCGTCGGCCCTCGGGTCCCCCGAGCGGCGGCCCTGGCGGCTATCCGCAGCGGACACCCGGCGGCCCTTCAAGCCCCGGCCAGTTCCCCGGCGGTCCGCGACCAAAGCATCCTACACGCACGACACCTGGCGGCTTCGCGGGACCCGGCGGTCCTGGCGCTCGTCCAGGCTTTGGTGCGCGCCCCGGATTTGGCGCGCCCCGCCCCGGCGGTTTCGGCGGCCCACGTCCCGGTGCTGGCGGCGCTCCGCCTACCGGCGAAGCTCCGCGCCCGCAACGTGCCGCTCCCAGAGGACGCGGCGGACGCCCGCAGTATCCCAAGACGAAAGAAGGCCCGATGAAGGGCTTTGTGCCGCCGCCACGTTTTGGCGGTGCCACAAACTTCAGCAATGAGCCCCTGCCCATTACCCGCGAAATCACGGTGACAGAGGGCATCAGCGTAAAGGATCTGGCCGAGAAGCTTGAAATTCGCGCCAAGGACCTGATCGCGACGTTGCTCATGCGCGGAGTCTTCGTCACGGTCAACCAGTCTCTCGACGCTGAGATGGTCAAGGATGTCGCCACCCGATTCGGCGCCGGCGCCAACGTCATCAGCTACGAAGAAGAGATTGCAAACCAGGCCATCGAAGAAGTTCTCGAAGCTGAGAATACCGGTGAGCTCGAAGTTCCGCGCTCGCCCGTGGTTACCGTCATGGGCCACGTCGATCACGGCAAGACCTCGCTGCTCGACGCCATCCGTGAAACCGACGTGGCGGCTGGCGAAGCCGGCGGCATCACCCAGCACATCGGCGCATACAAGGTCCGCTTCGCAAAGGAAGGCTCTCCTGCTTCCGGCCGCGAAATCGTCTTCCTCGATACGCCGGGCCACGAAGCCTTTACCCGCATGCGTGCCCGCGGCGCAAAGGTGACGGATATCGTCGTCATCGTGGTTGCGGCCGACGACGGCGTCATGCCCCAGACGCTCGAAGCCATCGATCACGCCAAGGCCGCGGAAGTGCCCATCATCGTGGCCGTGAACAAGATCGATAAGCCCGAGGCCAATCCCGATCGCGTAAAGAAGCAGCTCGCCGACCGCGGTCTGATTCCAGAAGAATGGGCCGGCTCCGGCGACACAGGAACCGTCTTCGTCGAAGTCTCCGCCAAGAAGCGCAAGAACCTCGACCTGCTGCTTGAAATGATCTGCCTCGTCTCCGACATCAGGGCGCCGAAAGCAACTCCGGGCCGCAAGGCCGTTGGCTCCGTGCTCGAAGCCAAGCTCGATCGCGGCCGTGGCGCTGTTGCCACCGTCCTGGTTCAGGACGGCACGCTGCGCCTCAACGACAGCTACATCGTCGGCAACACCTTCGGCAAGGTCCGCGCGATGTTCGATGATCGCGGGCGCCCGCTTGAAGAAGCTGGTCCATCGACGCCGGTCGAAGTGCTCGGCCTCGAAGCCATGCCGGATTCAGGCGACACGTTCCTGGTCGTTGCCGATCGTGACAAGGCCAAGGGCATCGCCCAGTACCGCAAGATGAAGGAGCGCGAAGCGCAGCTCGCCAAGAGTTCCCGCGTCTCGCTCGAAGGTCTTGCCGAACAGATTCGTCAGGCTGGCGTCAAGGATCTTGCCCTCATCATCAAGGGCGACGTCACTGGCTCCGTCGAAGTGCTGGCCGATTCACTGGTTCGCATGTCAACCGAGAAAGTCCGCGTCAAGGTCATCCATTCAGGCGTCGGTTCCATTACCGAGAGCGACGTGCTGCTGGCCACAGCCTCGAACGCGATCATCATCGGCTTCAACGTGCGACCTGAACGCAAGGCAGCGGAGTTGGCGCAACAGGAGAGCGTCGAGATTCGCCTGCACTCGATCATTTACGAGTTGCAGGACGAGATGCGGCTCGCCATGCTTGGTCTGCTCGATCCGACGTTCAAGGAAAACTACGTCGGGCCGCGCCGAAGTCATCAACGTATTCCGCATTCCGAAGGTCGGCACCATCGCCGGCTGCCGCGTGCAGGATGGCGTGATTCGCCGCGATGCCGAGGTCAAGGTGATGCGCGGCGGCGAGCAGGTCTTGAAGGGCAAGATCGGCTCGCTCAAGCGCTTCAAAGACGATGCGCGCGAAGTCACGAACGGCATGGAGTGCGGCATCGGCCTTGCCGGTTTCAGCGATCTCAAGGAAGGCGACTTGATCGAAGCCTTCTCGACTGAGAAACTGGCCGCCGACCTTGGAGCACTGACTTCCGCCAAAGCATAACTCCAAAACCGTCACACATGGCCCGCTTCTTCACAGAAGCGGGCCATTCCTTTTGATCCCCAATCAAATTATCTGAGCTCGTTTCAGCCTTCTCCGCCGTAACATCCAAAAAAGTGCTTGTCCGGCTCGATCCCCGCGGCCGTCTCCCGAGAGCCTGCCCAGAGCGTAGTCGAAGGGACCCGCTTCTGAGATCCGGGAGACTAACAATGCGTCAAGGGCCCAGCGTCTGTGCGATCCGACGCAGTAGTTCCATGTTTGCGTTTCACGATCTGAAAGCTTACGGCTAGTTGCTAGGTGCTATAAGCTGCTCTTCAAAACACCAGTTTTGCCCCAAACTGAATCTGCCGCGAGGTGGTCGAGGTTGCACGTAATCACACCGGCTGTCGGCGAAATTCCCGAAGTGGCCGATGATGTACACCACCGCATTAGGAGTCATGAAGTTCGAATGGTTCAGCACGTTGAAGAACTCCGCGCGAAACTGAGTCCCAAGCCGCTCCGTGATGTGCGTTCTTCGTGGCCGAGAAATCGAGCTCCGTCAATCCCGGCCCGTCAGAGAATCGCGCCGCACATTTCCGTAAGTGCCGGTGGCGGCGGCAGGAAACGCTGCCGGATTGAACCACTGGCTCGTGCGTCCTTGGATACAGCTTTCCTTGAAATTCGGATTCCAGTTTGGTCTCACAGGGTTACGCGTATCGCCGTTCCCGGTGGGGTTGTAACCAAGCTGTGGCGAGAACGGAAAACCCGACATGCACACTGGCGATCGCGCTCACCGTCCATCCGCTGGTCAGCATGCTTCACCGGCTTTGACGCGTGGCTCAGAAATCGCTGATCCCTGCCAAACGGCAAATCGTAGCTTCCATTGAGCGACGCCAGGTGGCGAATGTCTGTTGCCGCCGGGCCCCAGTCCATCTTCGGTTGCAGCGGAAACATCACAAAAGCCGGGGTATTGGCGCTAACGCTGGTATTCCACGCCGAACCATCGTCCAGATTTTTGCGAACGTGTAGTTGCCGCGAAATTGAAGTCCATGTCCAAACGTCCGGCGCACATCCACAAGCAGCGCGTTGTAGAGCCAACGCCCTGCGAAACCCACGAAGTAGTATTCGCGAGATTTGGATTTGCATTCTTCGATCCGCCGGATAGAAAGACCGTCCCATCGGGCAGATACGTCGGCACCGGCTCGTTCATATCCTCCGAAAGAATCTGGTGATAGCTGTGCGAGCCGACATAGCCGACGGTGAGCGAGGTCCGGGCGCAATCTGCTGTTCCACGCGCAGGCTCCAGCTGAACACTGCGGGGGTGTGCGATATCAGGCTGCACATTACTTGGCGAAATCTAGCGTGCCTGCCGGTGGGGCGTCCCGGGTGTGATCGATGAGACTGAAACCGGAATGTTCCTGAGTGATTGCGTGGTATTGAAAGGCGCGGTCTGATCCAGACGGTAATCCAGCGTGTCGAGCAGCCCGTGATACACTCCGAAGCCGCCCGAACCGCCGTTCTCCCGTCTCCCCAGTACGTCATACGCAAAACCTACGCGCGGCTCCGGCAAGAAACATTGCGCGATTCTCCGTCAGCGCAGAACTGCCATACGCGGCTGCGTTTCGAGAACGCCATCCGTGATCGCATAATTCGATGCCCGTCCCTGCGCCTCGTTCCAGCCGTTCGTCGACTCCGATCGGAAACCGGCCCGCACCTCAAACTGCGACGTAAATCTTGAACGTGTCCTCAATAAATCCCGCAATCTGAAGCGACCGCCAGCCCAGTTCCGTCGGCGAAGGCACCACGGTGAAAGTCTTTACCGTTCCCTGCAGAAACGACGCGAGCGTGCTGAACGATGCCTGTCCATACTGGTATCTGCGCAAGCTGGTCATTCGACTGGATGCGCTGCAACCAAACACCTGCTTCAATCTGGTGCTTCCCGTGCGACCAGAAGACGTGATCATCCAGCGTGAACAGATTGCGCGCCGCCTTGTTGTTGCTGCCTACGTTCGTTCCGGCCTGTGTAATCGCCGATGCGCCATTCGAAGCAGTGCTGCCGCTGATGACAATTGCGCCAATCGGCTGGCCTGCCACCCATCCCGGCAAGTCAACCGGCGAGTATCCAGTAAAGAAGTAGCTCGCACGTGAAAAACCAAAGCGCGCCGTATTCAGCACAGCTGGTGAGAACACGTGCTGCTCCTGCACGCTCGCAACCTGTTCGCGCAGGCTCTCATTCACCCAGCTCAACGGATTCTGCGATGGCGTGTGGCATTGCTGTCGTCAATGGTGTAGACGGCAAAGAGCAGATCCTTGCTGCTGAGGTTCTGGTCAAAGCGCGTCGTGCCGAAGTCTTCCCGAATATGCTGCTTCGGATGGCTGAACGCCTCTGCAATGCCGCCGCCGAGCTCCGGCCCGTTTGCACCGGCCACAGTGCAAGCAGCGGTGCAACCGCAGGGTCCACGCCAACGTAGTGCTCCACCCCCGCCGAGTTCGGCAGATAGCCTTGCCGCGCCCGTCATCGGGAACCAGCGTGACCGCGCTCAATCCCCAGTTCTGCCGGAAGCCTTCATAGTTCCCGAAGAGAAACAGTTTGTTATGCCGAATCGGCCCGCCCAGCGATCCGCCAAACTGATTGCGTTGGAACGCCGGAATCTCGCCAACATCGAAGTAGTTCCTCGCATCGAGCGCGCTGTTCCGTATGAATTCAAATACCGAGCCGTGGAGTTGATTGGTGCCCGATGACGTGACGATGCTCACCTGCGCGCCGTCGCGTTTTC
This sequence comes from uncultured Acidobacteriaceae bacterium, assembly GCA_963737915.1. Classification (GTDB taxonomy): domain Bacteria; phylum Acidobacteriota; class Terriglobia; order Terriglobales; family Acidobacteriaceae; genus Telmatobacter. The sequence goes on from CAVTUP010000022.1 coordinate 203,529, forward strand.
CATAGCTTGCGCCGTAAGTGTCGCTGACCACATTGAATTCGCGCACAGCATCCACGCCCAGAAGCTGCCCGCTCGTTCCTCCTGGCGTCACGTTGATCAGCGAAGCGCCCGTGTACTCAATTCCATTCAGCAGAAACAGATTGTCCTGTGGCCGGCGGCCGCTCACGGCAAACATGTTGCCCACGGAGGAATTCGATGTGCCCATACCGCCCGAGCGCTGGGTCGTGTAGTTGACCGTTGCAGGATTCAGCGTGAGAAGCTGATCGTAGCTGCGGCCGTTCAGCGGCAGCTCCTTCACCTGCCGCTCATCGATCAGTCCCGACGTTTGCTGCGTCGACGTGTTCACGCTCTCGGGCACCGAATCCACTTCCACCTGTTGCTGCACCGACGCCAGGCCCAACACAAAGTTCAACTGCAGGCTCTGCGCCACCGCAAGCGAAATCCCGCCGCGCTCATCTGTCGCAAAACCTTCCGATTTCGCCGAAACCGTATAGTACCCAACGGGCAAAGACGGAGCGCTAAACCGTCCCTCGCCATCCGTGATCAAAGTACGCGTCGCACCTGTTTCAATCTGGCGAACCGTTACCGTCACTCCTTGCAGCGCGGCCCCGGTCTTATCGTGGACAACACCATTAATGGACCCGCCCACAACCTGCGCGCCCGTTGTCGCAGCTCCAATAAACAAAAGAGTAGAAAGAATCAAATTCAATTTTCGTGCAAGTATCACAAGGCCTCCTGGATCTTGATGGATCGATTGCCTGTTGCTCAGGCTTGGGGAAGAAACGCTAAGAGAACATCCGTGCCAGTTCTCATTACGTGCATGCAATGCGGGCGATTAGCGGCAACAACAACAGGAGGTCCGCCGGGAGGCAGAGACGAAGAGCCGCGAAGCTGGAAAAAGAACCTTCATCGTATCGAAAAACACACCGCTCGCTCGATCGAGCCACTTACACCACAAACACAAAGGCCGCGTCAGCAATGGAGCTGAGTCGCGGCCTTATAGGAATTACTTGAGTTTTCTTGCTAACTCATCCACAAGACCGGCGCAGCGCGCAGAACAACACGCACAACAGATCGCCGGCTTGGAGACAGAACTCACAGGTCTGACTATAGCGAAACCCTAAATCCCAGTCAATCCGAATGCGCCATTGGCGAACGAAGCCCTTTGCAATCAATGCGCAATCCGGGCCCGGCAGCATCTCGCAAGCGAGCCAGCCGGCATTTCCTTCTCGCATCGTTTTCTCTCGCCACATTCCCATCCGGGGTTATCATGGACTGGCCGACGTCCCACCCCGCAAGGAGCGATTGAAATGAGCGAAATGAACCCTAAATCTGCCCGCAAGCAAGGCCGCCGCGAATTCCTGAAAGTTGGCGGTGCGGTCACCGCCGCTCTGCTCTCGCCTTCCGCGTTTGCCGCGACGCCCAACAAGTCCCTGCCCGAACTGCCGTCGAATCCGCGCACGCCCGCTGCAATGCCCACGCGTAATCTCGGCAAAACCGGCTTCAAGGTTGGAATCTTTTCGCTCGGCGGTCAGGCCGCACTCGAACACGCCAACAACTTCGACGCCGCCGTGCCCATCATCGAGCGCGCGCTGGACCTCGGCGTCAACTACATCGACACCTCCTCTATCTATGGCGGCCCCCAGCGATGGAGCGAGCAGTACGTTGGCAAGGTCATGGCCAGGCGACGCAACGAGGCGTTCCTCGCCACCAAGACCAAGGAGCGTACCCGCGACGGCTCGATGCAAATGATCGAAAAGTCTCTGGAGTTGCTCCAGACCGATCACATCGACCTCTGGCAATTGCACGACATTGGCACCATGACCGACGTCAACGAGGTCTTCGCCAAGGGCGGCGCGATGGAAGCCCTGCTGGAAATGCAGCAGCAGAAAGTCGTTCGCTACCTTGGAATCACCGGCCACTATCGCCCCGATGCGCTCATCGAGTGCATCCACCGCCATGATTTCGACACCATCCTCATGGCCATGAATGCTGCCGATCCGCACCACTACAGCTTCAACGAAGCGCTGCTTCCGCTCGCGGTCGAGAAGCAGATGGGCATCATCGGCATGAAGATTCCCGGTCGCGGCCGAATCCTCTCCACCTGGACCCCGCCATCCATCGAGCAGCAGAAACATAGCTGGGAAGGCATGACCATCCAGACTGACAGGCCCGGCACCCTCAACATGCGCGAAGCGATGTACTACACCCTCTCGCGCCCCGTCAGCACAGTGATCATCGGGTGCGACACAACTGCGCAGCTTGAAGAGAACGTGCAACTCGCGCGGAACTTCACGCCTATCAATGAGAAGCAGCAAACAGAACTGGTAGCCAAAGCCGAGCCCTGCGCGAAGCCGTCCCTCTTCTTCCGCTTCTACGACCGCGCGTAGCCACCTGCGGTGGGGCTAACTGCCGCTAGCGCGGCAAAAGCATCAAGGGCCGGAGCATCGCTCCGGCTTTTCCATTTGACTGGACTGTAGCTGTGGAAGGGAACGACTTCAGTCGTGCCGAAAAACCGCAAAATCAACAATGGGCTTCAGCCCCTGCGATCTCGTCCCACCAATGAAGTGTGATCCTGAGTGAAGCCGGTAGCGACACGCGCGGCTGGCGCAGTCGAAGGATCTGCGTTCGGGCTCTCCATTGCGCATAGAGACCGCCCAAGCTTCAACAAATACGAGGGCGGTGTCCCACACTTCATGCATCCGTGCCGACATCTCTCACTTCTTCGATAGTGCGTCCCAAAGTTCACCGACCGTGAAGGAACGAACTTCAGGTTCTGGCTTCCGATAAAGCGATCGCCAGTAGACGCCGAGCAAATCCCATCCTTCAGCATTAAACAGGAATTCGTTCGGCCGTAAATCAAAAGACTCAGCACTGAATTCAATTCCGAATTTGTTTGCGACCGCCTCGATCAAGTCAGTTCCATCGTCTCCTGTGATGCCCAGATCGCGTTCAAATTGCGTATCCGGGCTGATTTCCTGGTCATCGTGCAATTGGGCCCAATCGCGAATGAAATCAGCAAACGCTTCGAAGGATGGAACTTCCATATCACCCCTCAACATCCAGATACAACCGATAACGCTCATCGTTGATCGCCGTGAACGGCCGCAGCTTGATCGCGCCCGCCGCCGTTTTCACTTCCCAATCCGTCGACCCCGCCGCCACCTGCGTTGCGCCCATCAAATCCTTCCTGCTCATCTTCATGGGGATCGTTCCCGTAGCAAACAGAGCCACCGGCCCGTGCACAGCCGCCATCAAAGCCGGATGCTGTGCATCAACGGCCTCAAGCGTAGTCGGCATATCGAACTCAATTTCGATCCGATCGCCGTTCTTCCAAGTGGAATGCAGCCGCGCAAACTTTCCCGGCTCCGGCCCTTCTCCAACCCGTTTCCCATTCACAGCGACTGCCGTTTTAGGCCCGGCCCACGCTGGAATCCGCAGGTAAACCGCAAAGTCAGTGGCCTTGGCAACCGAAATTTCAAACTGAGAAGTCGGACGATGCGGGTAATTCGTACGTTGGACGAGCGAGATCTGCTCGCTCCCCCGCCTCCATGTCACTTTCGACGGCACGTAGAGATTCACATACAAACCGTCGTCATCGTGAAAGTACGAACTGATCCCATAGTCCGCAGTGACCTGCGAAAACGTCCCCGTGCAGCAATGCCATTTGTAGGGGTGATAGAACTTTGACCCGTCGTTGTTGTAGTCAGAGTATAAAACCCGTGCCCGTCCTTTTCGATCGGCTTCGCGCCAAGAACACAGTTGTATAGACGCGCTCCATGCTGTCTCCGTAGCTGCTGTCCTTCGTGGCCCGCATAAGGTAGCGCGTCAGCTTGAAGTGCGCGTATGATCCGCAGGGCGTCTCAAAACTCGAATGCGACTTCGTCAGGCTCTCGCCGATCTCACCACTTCCCGGCACGCGGAAGCTCTCATCCGGGCCCCATCCACCCGTCGCGAAACTCTGCGCCCGCACAAAATCAAATCCGTTCCGAGCCGCCCGCAGATACTTCTCATTCCCCAGCACA
>CAVTUP010000023.1:0-28552 GCA_963737915.1 uncultured Acidobacteriaceae bacterium
AGCGATCCATTTGCAACAAGTCTTCCCTGGTGAATGATTGCCACGTGGCTGCAGAGTCGCTCAACGATTTCCAGAACATGCGTCGTAAGGAAGATCGTTGCGCCGCGATTGATCATTCCCTGCAGCATGTTTTTCAGCATTCCAGCGGCGATAGCATCGACACCCTCAAACGGCTCATCGAGAAAAAGCACTCTCGGTCCGTGAATGACTGCTGCAGCGAGCGCAAGCTTCTTCTGCATCCCATGCGAGAAGTCTGTGACCAGCTTCCTGCGCTCGTCCGCCAGCTGCATGAATTCAAGCAGCTCTTCCGTGCGAAGGTTCACGGTCTCGCGATCAAGCCCGTACATGCGGCCCACAAATCGCAGGTACTCCGGCGCGGTCAATCGGCCCAATAGGGCCATTCCCTCGGGAACCACGCCAATCTGCTGCTTGAGATTCATCGCGCCGGCCCCAAACGGCTGCCCAAGAATCTCCATCGTCCCCGCGCTCGGCTCAAGCAGCCCCGTAAGCATTTTGATGGTCGTGGACTTCCCCGCGCCATTCGGACCCAGAAACCCGAAGAATTGTCCCGTAGCCACGCTGAGCGTGACATCCTCCACCGCCGTCAGCGCTCCAAAGCGACGCGTCAGTCCGTGGGTTTGAATTGCTGCTGTTTCCATGTGCCGCAAGAATAACAAGTGAGGGCCTATGCGGCGAAACGAGCACCGGCAAGTTCGGAACGCGGAATCAAATTGGAACCGATGGTCCACCTCCGACTCTTGGGGCTACTGCTTTGCCGGCGGTGTTGGCGCTGAACTCTCAGCCTTCACCCAATCGGGATGCTCGGTTGCGATCTCTTTGCCGATTTCGCCCCAAGTTGAGCGCCAAGTTGGGTAAATCCCCCCATGATCTCGCTCATCGCGGGGTGCGACATCCAAAGCAGCCCGAAGCGCTGGAGAAAAGGGTTCGATGTTTAGTTCCTTCTGGGCTTTGATCAATTCCACGAGATCATCGTTCGTATAGTGTTTTTCATAAACCATGACCACGATGTTCACGAAGTCTTCGACCTTCAGGCGGGCCTTCATCCTCTTCCCCCACTCCTCCGAAAACGCCGGGGAGAAATTCGGAAATTCCTGCGTCAACTTTTCCGTCCCCTGTTGCACCATTTTGTCGATGTTCGCGTCCAGTTTCTGGCGGATTCCCATCAACTCGATGAGCTTCACGGCATTTCCGTGCGTCTCTGTTTCGACGATTGCCGGTCCGTCTTCCGTTGTCCGAGCGGGAGATGCTTGTTGAGCGGCCGCACTTAAGACAAAGAATAGGAAAACGATCGAAGTCTCTTAAAGCGGCCATGCTCACTCTCTCCTCAATTCAAATCCATAGCTCTCGGGAAACAGATCCTCGCCTGATGCCACAAAATGGATACTGTACTCCGGTCGACCGGCACCGCTGCTTCTTCCGCCTTGCCCATCGGATCGTTATCCCGGTCTGTAACTTCGACGAGGGCGGCCAACCGTGCCGCCAGTTCCTTCGTCCAGCAACCTTCCGGCACGCGCCAACTCCAGTTCCCCGAAGGCACCGCAGGAGTATTCATACGCGCCTCCGAGCCAAACTCCAGCAGATCCTGCACCGGGAAGATCGCAATCTGTGCCACGCTGCCGGCGGCCGCGCGAATCAACGGCCACGCAGGATGGCTGCCCACGTGCCCAACCAGCGCCTCCACGGCCTTGCGTTCATGCTTTCCCGCCGTCTTCCACCAGCCCTGCGTTGTGTCGTTGTCGTGCGTGCCCGTATAGGCCACGGTGGCCTCGGCGTACTGATGTGGCAGATGTATGTGCGCGCCTTTGTCGCTGAAGCCGAATTGCAGCACTCTCATGCCCGGCATCTTCAACTCCAGCCGCAGCGCATCCACCTCAGGAGTAATCAGCCCCAGATCCTCTGCAACAATCGGCAGCGGCCCAAGCTCCGCTTCCAATGTCCGGAACAACTCCAACCCCGGCGCTTTAATCCATTCCCCGTTGATCGCCGTCTCTTCGTTCGCCGGTATGGACCAGTAAGCCTCAAATCCACGAAAGTGATCGAGCCGCACGATGTCGTACAACTCCTGCGACCGCCGAATGCGATCGACCCACCAATCGTAGTCGCGCACGCTCAAGGCATCCCAGCGATAGAGCGGATTGCCCCATCGTTGTCCCGTGGGCGAAAAATAGTCCGGTGGAACCCCCGCGATATTAATCGGGTTCAGGTCGTCGTCAAGTTCGAAGATGCCCGGATGCACCCAGACATCCGCCGAGTCCATATTGACGAAAATCGCCACGTCGCCGAGGATTCGAATTCCACTGCGTGCCGCAGCCTCTCGCAGCAGATTCCACTGCAGCGAAAACGCAAATTGCAGAGCGTGCTCTTGTGCGAGTGCAGGGCCAGATTGCGAGGCCACCTGCGCCAGCGTTTTCGGATCACGCCGTCGCGCAGTTTCCGGCCACACTGTCCACGCACCCGTCTTGAACTGCCGCCGCAATTCGGCATACATCGCGTAGTCAGCAAGCCAGGCTGCCTCCAGACGACAGAACTCCTGAAACTGCTGCCACTGTGCGGAGAATTTCTCTTCCTTCGGGCCGCGATCCAGAAAGTTCTGTGCCGCCTCGTAAAGCAGCGGTAGCTTCCGCTCCTCAACTTCGCCAAAATCCACATTGCCGCCACGCCCCGCGAGGCGGGCGATACGCTCTCCGCTGATCCAACCCCAGTCTGACAGATACTCAAGACTGATCAGATAAGGATTGCCCGCGAACGCCGACGAGCCCGCATACGGCGAGTTGCCATACCCTGTAGGACAAAGCGGCAGCACTTGCCATACATGCTGTTTGGCCGCCGCCAGAAACGCCACGAAATCATGCGCGGCGGGGCCGAGGTCGCCGATGCCTCCATACGAAGGCAGAGAACTAATGTGCAGTAGAACGCCTGACGACCGCTGAAAGTCCATGAAACCATTATCTCCGCAGACCGCTTTGTAGATTGAACTCGACCCGATATTCGCACCACTTAAATAGAGAGGCCCGCCTCCAAGTTGCGGAAGCGGGCCTCATTTCCCCCCCAGGAGAAAACTCATGCCTACTGGCCCGGTATCGGTGCCTGCGGCTTCGCATTCACACGGACGCGATTGTTTTTCTTGTATTCGCTGATGATGGTATTTGCGAAAACACCAAACGCTTCCTGACGCTTCTGATCGAGGAGCTGATCGCGTGTCTGATCCAGGTTCTTTGCAATCTCATCCGGGCTGGGCTCCTGCTTAAGCAGCAGCTTTGCCACAACACCGGTTCTGCCCGCGTTGATTGGGCCCGTGATCGTCCCCGGATTCATCTCAAACATCTGTGGCGCCACACGTCCCACGGCGCCGAAATCCGGCACCTGGCTGGTCTGTCCTACAAAGTCGCTGGTCTTCATGGTCGCGCCCATTTCCTTCGCGGCCTTGCCCAGATCGTTCATCGATTTCGCCTTGGCAGCAAGTTCCGCCGTCTTCTGGCTCAACAAGGCCGGCACCTGCTCGTTGCGAAAATCGTCCTCGACGTGGCTCTTCCAATCTGCGAAGTTCGGCGCGTGCGCCGCATTCACTCCCGTCACCTGGAAGATCGCGTAACCCTCGCCTGTCTGCGCCGACTGCGGCGGATCGCCTTGCTTCGAATCAAACGCATGTGCGATAACCTGCGAGCCATCGGGCAACGATGGAATCACTCCCTGCGCATTCACCGGCGGAGTTGTCACCACTTGCAGGTGATGCGCCGCCGCCGTCTTTTGCAGGCCATTCTTGATCGCCTCTGACATTAGCGCGCGTGCATAGTTTTCCTGTGCCGCGGCGGACTTCTGACGAATCAGTGTTGCCTGAATGGTTGGCAGCACATCGTTCAACTGTTGCGTGCGCGCCGCCTGCCGCTCTTCCACTTGAACAATGTGATATCCGAACTGGGTCTTGATGATCTTCGTATCGCCAATCTTCTGCGTGAAGATCGCGTTGTCAAACTCCGGCACCATGTGGCCCCGCTGCGCGAAGCCGAGTTCCCCACCCGTGTCCTTGCTGCCCGGGTCGTCTGAGTTCTTCTTCGCCAGATCAGCGAAATTGCCACCACCCTGTATCTGTTTGACAAGAGCCTCGGCCTTCGCCTTGGCGGCAGCATCGGTCTTGGCATCGGCGCCCGGCGCAACTTTGATCAGGATGTGCCGCGATTTGGACTGCTCCGGAACAGAGTACTCGCTCTGGTGAGCGGTGAAGTACTGCTGAATCTCCTGCTGCGACGGCTGCGCTACACCGCCCGGTACGTCATTGGGAGTGAACGCGAAGTAGGTAATGATGCGCTGTTCCGGCACCGCAGTCGCATACCGCGCTGCGTTCTTCTTGAAGAATGATTGAAGCTCAGCGTCCGACGAATTGATCTGTTTGCGAATGTCATCGCTCGAGAGCACCGCGTAATCGAACTTCACCTTGATGTTGTTCTTGAGATAGAAATCGCGCGCTTCCTTGTCCCCTACCGTAACGCCCGCCGTAATCAGCGATTCGAGACGGCGGATCGCGATGTCGTGCTTCACGCCCTCTTCAAACTGCGGTACCGACATATCGAAACGTGTTGCGATGAGCGAAGTGTATTGATCCTTGCCGATGAACTTGCCGTTGGGATAGAGAACCTGTCCCGCCTGCCCGGTGCGCAAGTACTGCCTCACATCGTCATCGGTGGCCTTGACACCCAGCTTGTTTGCCTCGGCCAGCAGGATCTGCTGCTGCACAAGTTGCTGGCCCACCTGCTGTTCAAAAAGGCTCACGATCATCGGGTTTGCAGCATACTGCGGATTGCGCTGCTGCAACTGCTGACGCGCCTGCTGCGTAACCCGCTCCTGGCTGATTGTTTCCCCATCGGAAAGATACCGGCTATACCAGTGCGGATAAACCACCGCGTACGTATCTGCGGCAACCGCACTTTGACCGGTCAGCCCGGGAATCAGGTAAACCACCATCGACACCGATGCGGCGGCGATAATGACAACAAACATTGCCTTGACTACTCGATTGTCTTTCTGCAGGAAACGAATCATGGATGGGTTAAGCCTTCAACTCTCTACGCGCGGCCGTGAGAAATTGTCTTCCTGCCTCGCAAAGTGACGGCTTTTGGTGGAAGACAATCCCCAGAATTGCGCAATTCTCGCTCGATGCGATTCTGTCCCATTATAGACGAATACGGGCGGAGTTGGCCGGGCTGGACTCACCCTGCAAACGCAGTGCGGAAAATCGAAAACCACCCCAAATTGCAGCCTTTATAAAGCAGAAGGCATCCCCCAACCGGGAGATGCCTCTGTCTTACATCGTCTTTGATTTGTCTTACGCCTTGATTTGCTGTCTGACAAAGCGGCTTTCTGTCTTACAAACTGCCTTGCGCAACCGGTTTGCTGTCCCCAACTCCCTTTGCCGTCTCACCGCCAGTAGTAGTACCCGCCCACCGTGTAATACGGACGATAGTAAACAGGCGCCGCATAATAGTACGGGCGATACGGGTATCCCGCCGGCGGACGACGATACAGCGCCGGTCCTCCCGGATAGAGCCCCTGGGCCAGCCGCATCGCTTCCTGCTGGTTCACAGGCTCAACGGTTACCGGGCTTGCAAGATGAAAACTTACCAGGGCTTCAGCAGGAATCCAGACACCCGGCCCTGAAGAAGCCGCCGAAGCCGCTGCGCCGCCTCCGCCACCCGCGACTGCACCAATCGCCGCGCCGGGTCCGCCTCCCACTGCCCCGCCAATAATTGCTCCCAGCAGGGCTCCGCCAACCACGTTCCCAGCAGACCTCTGCCCTTTGCCCGGGCCTTTCACCTTGAACAAGTCCGACTGCACAGAATAGGTTCTTCCACTGAGGTCGAGCGATGTGAGTTCCAGCGCCAGTTCCGAACTACCCGTTAATGAGCCCTTCTCCGGATGCCTGACTTCCGCAATCACCCCACGAACGTTGGCCCCGCGGGGAATCGCCAGAACTCCGTTGAGCACAACGTCCTGGATCAAGGTGAACTGGATCGGCTCACCCCCTCGTGCTTGTTTGCTGCTCACGGGCTCGTTCGTCCGAACTTGCATTAGAGTGCCCGGAGGCACAGTAATCGGTTCGCTCGGCATCTCGTATCGCGGCGGAGGAGGTTGCCTCTGGCCGTACTGCGCTGCCGCGGATACTGAGGCGGAGGCGGTGGATAGTTCTGTCCATATCCCGGAGGTGGTGCGTTCTGCCCATATCCCGGTGGCGGATTCTGACCGTAACCCGGCTGTTGGCCTTGTCCGTAAGCGGGCGGCGGATTCTGTCCATAACCCGGCTGTTGCTGATCCTGTCCGTAAGCCGGCGGTTGATTCTGTCCGTAACCCTGATTCGGGTCTTGATTCTGTTGTCCGTCCTGCGGGGCATTTTGCCCGTACGCCGGTCCTGGATTGCCGGCCGATCCTTGGCCCTGCTGGTCGTCTGCCACGTCCTGCCCGCTTTGATCGCCCAGGTCCACGCCCTGCGCATTCGCGTCTTCGGCTGGATTTCCGACCTTGAGGTTGTTATGAACCTTGCTGACACCGGGTACCGTCTTTGCAACGGACTCCGCCAGTTGCCGCGAAGAGTCGCTTGATACGGTTCCTGATAGCGTCACTTCGCTTTGGATCGTGGCGGCCGTAATCAGATCGTTCTTCAAAGCCTCTGAAGCATCAAGGGCGCGCACCACGTCCATCTCGATTTGTCCATCGGTCCGGGGCCCGCTTGCAGGCGCCGATACCTGCCCGAGCGCCATTGCGCCGCTCAAAGCAATCACAGCAAGCCAACCGAAAGTCTTTGAATTTACTGGATTTAATAATGGCATATGCACTCTCTTCTTTCCTGCGCTAACAGTGCAGCTATTCCTTCATTAGACGCGAAACTTATCATCCCCGTCGCTGTTTACAACCCGCCCTCAGGGAAAAAGTTCCGCGAAAGTAATAGAAACCCCCAGGACCGAAGAACAATAAGCCCTGCGTCTGCCAACTGATACCGCTGCCGGCGCCTGTTCAAGCGGAAGCGTCGTCAATTCGTCTTCAGTGTCAACTCCTGATTATCAGGAAAGAACATCTGAAAGACGCTTCCCGAAGGCCCGGAGCCATTTGCCACACGGCTACGCACATGCACCCTGCCTTGGTGCTTTTGGATGATCTCGTGGCTCACCCAAAGCCCGAGGCCCGTCCCGGTAGCGCCCTTGGTGGTGAAGAAGGCCTCAAACAGGCGCCGTCGCACCTCGTCTTCCATTCCCGCGCCGGTATCGGCCACCGTGAAGCGCACTCCCTCTCTGTTTGAATCACCCCAATCGTGAGAGCGCCTGGCGGACACGATCAGCCGTCCGCCCGCTACGCTTGCGTCTATGGCATTGCTGACAAGGTTGGCTATCACTTGCCGCACCTCCCCAGCAAAGCAGTAGAGATCCATCGCCGAGTCATAATGGCGCTCAAGCTGAATTCCGAGGGTATTGAGCCGGCCGCTGTAAAGGGTCAAGACAGAGTCCAGAAGTTCCGCCATATTCGCGCGCGCGGGTGACGTGGATTGACGATAGAAGCGAAGCGTCTGCTGCGTGATCTCAGACATTCGCTGAACTTCGTGCTCGGCGATATTGACGTAGTTCAGCGCCTGCTTATCGAGATTACCGTATTCCCGCAACAGGAACAGCAGGTTGGTAATCGCCTCGAGCGGATTATTGATTTCGTGCGCGATTGAAGCAGCGAGGCGGCCCGTGGCGGCAAGTTTCTCTGTCCTGCGCAATGCTTCTTCACTGCGCTTCCGCTCGCTTACATCGATTACGATGGCACCGACCCAGCGCAACTGATCCGGGAGCGTTCGCACGGGATATGCGGTCACCAGCCATGTCCACGGCCAATTGAGCTTACCGGCCTGGCCCGTCAGTTCCACGTCGTGTACCGGAGCTTCCAGCGCGATCACGCGCAGCACTGCCTGCTCCAGCTTTTCGGCAACCGCCTTGGGTAGCAATTCAGGAAGCGTGCGGCCCAGATGCCGGCTCAGTGGAACTCCGGTCATCGAGGCAAAAACTCCGTTCACGCGAACGATCTTGCAACGCCGATCAAAGAACACCAGTCCGATCGGCGCATTGGCCAGCATCGAGTCCAGCAGCGAGAGCGTGTCGTTCAAGCCCGAACGCTGCTCCTCAATCGAAGCCACCATGCGATTGAAGGCCCCGATCAGGTCGCCAAATTCGTTCTCGACCGTCACCGGCAGAGGAAAGCGCGAACTTCCCTCCGGTCCTTCCATCAACGCTCGCGTGCCTCCCTGCAGAATGCCCAGCGGCTTTGAGATCGAACGAGACATTAACAGAACGAGAAGCGCAGAAGCACCGGCCCAGATCATGCCAAACGAGACGGTACTTTGAAGCACCGTGACCAGTTGTTCGGTGTCCCACGTTCGATCGGCTTCGACCCACGCATATCCGATTAAGGTGGGTCCGGAATAAATTGCCTTTACTCCTTCCCAACGCTGCCCGCCGAATCTGAAGACGTGGGGTTGATCCCCGCTGATCATGGGGATCTCCGCCAACTCCTCGGATGTCAAACGAAGTTCAGCAGGGTTTCCCTGGCTGGAGAAAAGTACCTTGCCGCTCGCGTCCGTAACCTTGGCGAACTCGACGCTGGGCGCTTCATCCATCATCTTGAGCGACGAAGTGACCCAGTCGGGACGCTGCTGCTGTAGCGCTTCCTGAGTTTGCATCGCAACGGAAGTCACTTCATGCGCCAGGCGCTGCAGTACTTGCTCGCGTACGATCTGGCCCTGTCGATTTACAAGAAGCACAACAAAGAGGCCGACGGACAATGCCTGTAGCAACATCAGGCCCAGAATCAGCTGCCATCTAACTGTGCGCGGCCAAAAGCGCATCTCCCGACCTTTCACTTCCTACGGGGTTGGTGTGCTCCAGTTTACCGGAAATGCTCAAGTTATTTCGAGGAAAGGGCCCGGGCAATCTGGCCACCATGAAAACGGCCGTTCTCAATGAATATCTCGTTAGTTCGCGATCCCGCTACGATCACACCCGCCAGGTAGATACCCGGCACATTGCTTTCAAGCGTTTCGGGATTACAGACCGGCTGCTTGTCGGGCCCTTCAAATCGCACGCCGAGGTTCTCGAGAAACCCGAAGTCGGGATGATAGCCCGTCATCGCAAAGACAAAATCGTTCTTCACCGTCTCGCGGCCATCGGGAGTCTCGAGTTCCACATTGTCTTTCGTGATCTTGACAACGCTCGTTCTGAAATGCGCCTTGATCTCGCCGTTCTTGATGCGGTTCTCAATGTCCGGCTTGATCCAGTACTTCACGTGGCGATGCATCCCTTCGTGACGATGCACCAGCGTGACACGCGCTCCGCTCCGCCATAATTCCAGCGCCGCGATTGCTGCTGAGTTTTTTCCGCCGATCACCATCACATCCATGTTGAAAAACGGATGAGGATCGTTGTAGTAGTGGTAGACCTTGCTCAGTTCCTCGCCCGGAATACACATCGTGTTAGGCAGGTCGTAGTATCCCGTCGAGACGATCAGCTTGCGAGCCCGCAATGTTCCCGGCCGCCCAAATCGATCCGACGTGTGCACAGTGAAATCTCCATCCGCGCCCGTCACTTTCTCAACTGTCTCGTATTGCCGCACGTTGAGCTTGTAGTAAGCGGCCACAAGCCGGTAGTACTGGAGCGCCTCATTCCGCGAAGGCTTGGGGTTCGGGCTTGGAAACGGAATTCCGCCAATCTCCAGCAGCTCGGGCGTGGTGAAAAACGTCATGTGCGATGGATAGTGAAACAAGGAATTACAAACGCATCCCTTGTCCACCAGCACCACGCGAAACCCTGCCTTCTGCGCCTCGATCGCGCAAGCCAGCCCCGTAGGTCCCGCCCCCACTACCAAAACATCAAAAATTGCGCCCTGCACTCCATTCGCAGCCAACTCGCTCATACCCTTAGCTTAGGACATGACGCTGCACGAGGTGCGGTATGAGGCAGAACCGGCGCGGACTTCTCCGGACCCCATCGCCAGGTTGATCACAGAATTCCACGCAAACCATCGCTAAAAAGCAAAACCAAGGTTAAGCACGATCGTGGGATCGGTCCAGCCTGCATTGAACGTGTACACCGTGAAGTCCATCTTTTTATGCGCGACTCCAACTGAGAACCCGCGTTGCACATCGAGACTGGTGTGGTAGGCCCGCGTCCGCTGAGCCACCAGTCCGGCGTGCAGCCAGTCGGTCGGCGAATACACAAACTCGTTCCAGCTATATAGAAAGCTGTTATCGCTGTTGCCGGTGTCGAATACGTATTCGCCATCGCTTGTTAGCGCAAGCTTCCAATAGTTGAGCGAGGCTTCATAACCCGGCGCGACACCTGTGGTATTTCCAAAGACTGCGCCAACCATCGGCGTAGCGTCCAGCACCAGCTTCTTTCCGAAACTCAGGTTGTAGCCTGCCCACAACGATCCAGTCTCCTGGTCTTCATAGTTGTATCGGGCTTCCAGATGCAGGCGCTCGCGATCCGCAGAGAACGTCGGCGATGCGTAGGATCGATCGTCGGGAACCAGGTATCCCGATACATTCAGCGAGAAGTCCCACTTTTTTTGCGTACTGGCGGCGGAGTGATCTGCCGGCAAGTCCTGTGCGGTGCAGCGCAACAGGGCAGCAAACAGCGCCAGGCACAGTACTACGAATTTCAGTACGAATTTCAGATTGATTCTCATCCGCCGAGATATACCGTGATCGCGACAAGTACCGATCCAAAAAGCAACATCCAAAGGCCCATTCTCCAGGGCCTATGATGCGCGTGCATGCCAAATGCATAGCCTGTCAGAAACAGCATCACCACTGCGATTCCGTTTGAAACCCGCATCGCATGCCTCACGTTGGTCATGAAGAGGAATGGCACCGCAACGGGAAATGTGGCGAGAAATACTGCGAGGAACACGCCCAGCCCGCCAAGCCAGTCGCGCTTGGTAAGGTGCGGTCGCCACTCAACTTCAGGCCGCCTGATCAACTTGGCTTGTATTGAGTCAAGTTCCTCCGCAGACAACACGCTCCCAATTAACGGCGGCATCGAATGGAGAATCAGGCGGTGCGCACTCTCACGGTCGGCTGCAAGGCGCATCGCCCGCAGAGACGCGATCGCGCTGGCGCGCCGGACAAAACACGCCTGCAGGTACATGAAAGCATCGAGGAGGCCCCATGCAACATTGCACCCGAACGCCGCGAGAATCATCTCCTTGACGTCTTCGCGGCCGGCGTTTTTTACGCTGATGGAGCAGGTGAAGGTCAAGACGATGATCAGCCCGAACCAGACCTCGGCGACCCTGTCGATGGGGTCAAGGATGCGCTCAGAACGTGCATTGGTGCCTTCAGGCAAACTTCCACCGGTCAAGTGTGCCTCCCGGTCTCGAATATCCGCGCAACAAATTGGTACGCCAATTCTATGTCACGACTGCAGGCACTCATGAAAGTCCTGGAGATCCGGTGGAAACAGAGAATCTGCAGCCTTACGATCCAAGACGGCTCTTCCGGCTCGCGAAGACGCGCCGAATTAAAACGATCAGGCCGATGGGGACCGCGAACATCAGGGCATACACCAGCACATTGGCTGCAACTTCAACGAACAGGAACAACGCTGTTTGCATTGCCGTCGATTCGTTGACGCCGGAGCCGAATTTTGAGGCAGGCCAGAGCATAAGCACGACGGCGCTCGAATTCTTGTTCATTACGCCCCCAACCTCAATGAGGATGGCGTTCGCCAAGCCGACCAAAGCTCCAATGAGCGCGGCAAAGCGAACCGGATGAGATCGCCACATTCGCATTTCGATCCTCTGTGTCCCCCATTCTAAGGGGGCAAATTTACCTGGCGTGGGCAATCCCACCGTTCGCACCTGTTTCCGTCGACAAAAAGCCCACTCCCGGCGTCCCAAGCTGACCCCAATCCGCCAGCCTTCCACTGCATCCATTACCCTAGAAGCGTTAGAACTTCGAGGGGAAATCCGATGACCGTAATCCGCCAGGAAGATTTCATCGCCAGCGTTGCCGGCGCGCTCCAGTACATCAGCTACTACCACCCGGTGGACTACATCACCAGCCTCACCAAAGCCTACGAGCGCGAGCAGTCCCACGCCGCCAAAGACGCCATTGCCCAGATCCTCATCAACAGCCGCATGTGCGCCGAAGGCCATCGCCCCATCTGCCAGGACACCGGCATCGTCAACGTCTTCGTCAAGGTCGGTTTGGATGTGCGCTTCGAAGGCCCGAATGGTGGCCCGCCCACGCTCGATATTCAGGAGATGTCTGATGAAGGCGTGCGGCGCGCCTACCTCGATCCCGACAACAAGCTTCGCGCCTCGCTCCAGGCCGATCCCGCAGGCGCGCGCAAAAATACAAAAGACAACACACCCTCCGTCGTGAATGTTGAACTCGTGCGCGGCTCAACCGTAGAAATCACAGTCGCGGCAAAAGGAGGCGGCTCCGAAGCCAAGTCAAAATTTGTGATGCTCGATCCTTCCGACTCGGTCGTCGAATGGGTGCTCAAAACCGTTCCCACAATGGGCGCCGGATGGTGCCCGCCCGGCATGCTCGGCATCGGCATCGGCGGTACCGCCGAAAAAGCCATGCTCCTCGCCAAGCAAGCACTGATGGATCCCATCGACATCCAGGACCTCATTGCCCGCGGCCCCAAAACCACCGCCGAAAAACTCCGCGTCGAGCTATACGACAAGGTCAATCGCCTCGGTATCGGCGCACAGGGCCTCGGAGGCCTTACCACCGTACTCGACGTCAAAGTCCTCGACACACCCGCGCACGCCGCGAATCTCCCCGTCGCCATGATTCCCAACTGCGCCGCCACCCGCCACGCCCACGTCGTCCTTGATGGATCGGGACCTGTCTATCTCGACCCGCCAAACCTCGAAGACTGGCCCAAGCTGGTCTATGACGTTTCCTACGCACGCCACGTCAACCTCGACACTGTCACTCGCGAAGAAGCCGCAACGTGGAAGCCCGGCGAAGTTCTCCTTCTCACCGGCAAGCTCCTCACCGGCCGCGACGCCGCCCATAAGCGCATGACCGACATGCTCAGTCGCGGCGAAAAGCTCCCTGTCGATTTCAAGGATCGCTTCATCTACTACGTCGGCCCTGTCGATCCTGTTCGCGAAGAAGTGATCGGCCCCGCAGGTCCCACCACCGCCACGCGCATGGACAAGTTCACTCGCCAGATGCTCGCGGAAACTGGACTTCTGGGCATGATTGGCAAAGCCGAGCGTGGACCCGTCGCCATCGACGCCATCCGCGAATTCGGCGCAGTCTATCTCATGGCCGTAGGTGGCGCAGCCTACCTCGTATCCAAGGCAATTACAGGCGCGCGCCAATTGGCGTTTCAAGACCTCGGCATGGAGGGCATCTACGAATTTCAAGTGAAGGACATGCCCGTCACCGTGGCCGTCGATTCCAAAGGCACCAGCGTCCACCAGACAGGCCCCGCAGAATGGCAACAGCGCATCGCCGGAATTCCCATCCTGCAATAACCGCTCAATGAAAAGGGCGTCCAGATAAGCTGGACGCCCTTTCTTTCCCTCATCAACCACGATCAATAGAAAACGGCTTCAGCATAGCTGGACGCCCTTTCTTCAAACTGTTCCCGGCCCTCTACTTGAATCGATACACGAGTCCGTACGTGAATCCATACTCGTTCTGGTACCTGGAGCCAAAGCCCGCTGCGTAGTACTCCGGAGCCAGGCGCAGCGACAGCTTGGGACTTACATTCACTTCCCCAATTATGCTGGCCGCGAGTGCATAGGTCATTCCATCCGGATAGAGACCCAAAGGTTCGGTCCCAAATCCGTTGGTGTCGCTCGAGAAGTTCGCATACCCAAATCCGCCCATCACGCGCCCCGCAACCGAATACTTCGGCCGCATGTAGAACCGGTAGGTGGGACCCACCAGGAAATCGTAATGGCTGATCGCCGGTCGGGTGACAGAGGTGGAATTCAGCCCAACATAGGCAGTCCCGTAGTAGCCGCGGCCGTCGACAGTGAGGCCCAGCCGCTCGTTGAAATAGCGTGTCAACGCCACATCCCACGAATACATCGTGAGGTGCTGCAACGTCGCACCAGGAATCAGGCGTTGATAACCCCCGCCAACAAACGCCTCATAGGTGTGGGAGTAGGTGTCGCGGATGGCCTGTGCCATGCGCTGTTCCCGTCGCGCCTTGAGGCGCCCCTGCACTGTCACCTGCCCCTGCTGGCTGGCTGCGGCAGGCGGTGTTTGCGGCTGCGCCTGGGCCGGCTCCTGGGTAGCTGGTGCGGCATCACTGCTTGAACTTTGAGCCAGAACGGTAAACGAGGCTGGAATAAGAAGCCCCAACAAAACTACAAAACGGCGGAAAGAATACATCGGTATCGGCTTACCTCCACGACTTTACGGAGGCACACCGCCAGAGCAGAGCTCCCCCTTAGGTATTAAACCATCCGGAGGCGGTTGTGCGTGGACCTGCAATGCTTTAGACGTGCTCAGCACACTTTTGCTTCCTCTATTGCGGGCTTTATAGCCATCGCCGATCGTGACATCTCGCATTGCAGATTCGAGCGCTCTTGTCCTCCTTGGAATGTCGCGCAAGGCACGCAACAACGCTCCGCAACGACGGATTTTATTGTGCAAATCGTTTCCTCTCAGCTTTCTTGGCCAGACATTGCTCAGACATCGCATGGTGCGATGCACTACGATGAAAAGCAGCAAATGGGAGGCAAATTCAGTCATGTTTCGATTTCTGTTCGGATTGTTTCTCGGAATCGTCTTGCTCCCTCTGGCAGTTCTCGCGTGGTTCTCGTACGGCAAGGTTCCCGTCTCCGTTGCTGATCCGCCCCTCCCCTACGAACGCGAAATCACCTCAATTCCCCTTAACACACGCATCCATTTGGAGATGGTCGGCACCCACATGGAGCCCGATGAAAAGAACCTCGTCGCGGGTGCGCGCATCTACTCCGAGAAGTGCTCGGTGTGCCATGGCCTTCACGGCAGGCGCTCAGCCCTCGGCGCCAACATGTACCCAATCGCGCCCCAACTGCTCGAAAAACACGGCAACGGCGATGTAGTGGGCGTCAGCGACGACACGCCAGGCGAGACCTACTGGAAGGTAGCGAACGGAATCAGGCTCACCGGTATGCCGGCTTTCCGCACCATCCTGAGCGATGACGAGATGTGGCAGGTGAGCATTCTGCTCGCCAACGCCAACAAGCCCGTGCCTCCCACCGCGCTCGATATATTAAGACGCGCGCAGCCTCCGCCTGCGGAACTGAACCCTACGTCGGAGCCAACCCAATAGGCGACATCAATGCAATCATGACTGGCTTGGATGCGCATTCGAGCGGCGAATCAGACAGGAAGCAAACGGAAAGGATTCAAGCAATGAGCGTCCTCGAATCTGTGCGCAAGGGACTCAAGTTCTTCCTGATGAGCATGGGCATCTCCACTCCACCAAAGAAGTCGCCGCCTCCATCCAAACCCGCCCCAAAGCAGCAACCCGAAAAATAGCTGCTTCCGATCGGGCTCTCAGAATGTTTTGCAGCCCCCAATGCGTCTCGTAGTCTAATGAAGAGCGATATGTTGCTTCGTTCCGAGGCTAATCTGAAATGACAGTGGGAGGCAAAAAGAATTTTCTCCGCGCGTTCTGGGACTTCTTCGTCCTCTTCAGCGGAATCTCGACTGCCTCAAACCTGTCTCGCACGCGCCCCGATCCAGTACAGTCCCGCGGACTCTTTCTTTTCCGCAAGAGCAAGAAACGCTGACTCGCCGTCACGCGAGCACGCCCCCAAACCTCCAAATTGGTAGAATTGACACGATGCCGCTGACACGCCAACAGGCTCTCGACCATTTCCACTCCCCTGACCTCATCGGCCTGGGTTTCGAAGCCGACGCCGTGCGCCGCCGCCTCCACCCTGAGGGCGTAGTCACCTACATCATCGATCGCAACATCAACTACACCAACTTCTGCACCGAGTACTGCACCTTCTGCGCGTTCTACCGCCCGCTCCCCAAAGAGGGAAAAAACATCCCACGCTCCGACGAAGGCTACATTCTCTCCCTCGAGAAAATCTACGAGAAGATCGCCGAAACCGAGGAGATGGGTGGCACCGGCGTGCTGATGCAGGGGGGCCTTCATCCCGACCTCAAGATCGACTGGTTCGAGCGCCTCTTCACCGGCATCAAGCAGCGCTTCCCAAAAATCTGGCTCCACTGCCTCTCCGCATCCGAAATCCTCGCCATCGCCGAGTACAGTGAACTCGACCTGCGCACCACCATCGCCCGCCTCCGCGATGCAGGACTCGACTCCATACCCGGTGGCGGCGCAGAAATCCTCGACGACGACGTCCGCAAGCGAATCGCCCGCCTCAAGTGCCGCACCGAAGATTGGGTCAGCGTTCATCGCACCGCCCATCAACTCGGCATGCGTACCACCGCCACCATGATGTTCGGCGTCGGCGAAACATTCGACCAGCGCATCAATCACTTCGAAGTCGTCCGCAAGCTTCAGGAAGAAACCGGCGGATTCACCGCCTTCATCCCCTGGAGCTTCCAGCCCGGCAACACCGCCCTCGGCGGCCGCGGCTGGGAAGAAGCCACCTCCGTCGAATACCTCAAGGTCCTCGCCATCGCGCGCCTCTACCTCGACAACATCGAGAACGTGCAAGCAAGTTGGGTCACGCAGGGCCTCAAAGTCCTCGAGTTGGGCCTTCACTTCGGCGGCAACGACGTAGGCTCCGTCATGCTCGAAGAGAACGTGGTCCGCGCCGCCGGCACCAGCAACTGCACCACCGAAGAAGAACTCCGCCGCATCATCCGCGACGCCGGCTTCAAGCCCGTCCAGCGCGACACCCTCTACCGCACCATGTTTTTGAACTGAAAATCCTTTTCTCTCAGCCTCTGTTGATCCATCCCGCAGAACGCGCTGGCATCCCGCTCCAGTTTTCTCGCATCTCCACCCCTATCTACTTTGCGGGCACCCAACCTCTCACAATCGCTCACGGGCCCGACCTGAATTCGAACTAAGGCGGCGGTTCTATGCTCAATCGATCTACTGCCCTCCTGCTGTTGCCCCGCGCACGAATGATCTTCATCCTCGCTTCACTCACATCTGCGTTCGCAGTGCCATCGGCACTCGCGCAGGTCAAGCCCGTAAAATTCGTTGCCGCACCAACCGTCGCCAGAGGCTCGACCGGGCAATCAGCTTACAGAGCATTTGCGGCCCGCTTTAGCCGCAATGGACGTCTCGACGTGGTGTTCTCCGGCGTGACCAACAATTCTCCCGTATCAAGCAACTTCTCTGAGACCGCGCTCAATCAGGGAGGCGGTACCTTCACGACAGTCAACAATAATGCGGGACGGGTGAACGACGGGCTGACTGGCGCGGATCTCGGCGCTGACTTAAATGGCGACGGCATCACCGATGCCATCACTGGTGTTGACAACCAAATCCAGATCCAGCTCGGGGCTGGAGACGGCACCTTTGGTAATCCGAGTTTCGTCTCGCTTGGCGCGGGCTTTTCTCCGCAGGCGTTTGCTGTAGCGGATCTCGATGGTAACGGCACGATGGACCTGGTAGCTCTGACGTTTCAAAACACATTGGTGATTCTGTTGAACGATGGAAAGGCGAATTTCCACACGGCCTTTACTTACCCGGCGCCCGCGGGCTCTTCCGGAGGCCAGCTGGCCACCGGCGACATCAACGGCGACACGCTGCCTGATGTTGCGGTGATCTTTGGCGGAAGCGTAACCCCATTTCTGTCGACGCACGGCGGTGCTCTGACGCGCGGCACAACGTACGCAGTAGCCACGTCAGGGTTACCCAGCGTTATCGCCGACGTGAATCATGATGGCTTCGGCGACATCGCCATTCCCACCCCCTCCGGCGTGAAGTTCATGCTTGGCAGTTCGAGCGGTCAGCTGAAACCCGGCAGCAGTGTTGCGGTCAATGGCGCAGCCGCACTCGTGCTTGCCGACTTCAATAACGACGGCGCGATGGATCTGGCGGTAGCGGGGACCTTGCTTCAGTCGTCGCAATCGCCCAGTTTCGTGAATGTCTATCTTGGCAACAACACCGGGACCTTCGCGGCGCCAACCGTCTACGGGAGTGGCAACGTTCCGGTCTCGTTGATCGCCGGCGATTTCTACGGCACTGGGAAGATAGATCTCATGACGTTCAACATAGGCGATGCAGGCTTGTCGCTCTTCCAAAATATCGGGGGCGGCCACTTTCAAGCGGCGCCGGTAACCCATTCCAGCAATGCCACGGGAATCGTCGCCGGAGATTTCAATCGCGATGGCAAACAGGACGTGGCAGTTGTCAACACGCCCGATTGCAACTCTCCATGCAAAGGAACGGTGACGGTGTTCCCCGGCACAGGCTCGAATTACTTCAGCCCCGGAACAATTTATCCCATCGGCATGCATGGTGCGGCGATTGCGACAGGGGACTTGAACCACGATGGCATTCTCGATCTGGTGGTCGTTGACTCCATCGCAGGAGATGCAGCCGATACCAGCGTGCTGCTGGGTAATGCCAATGGAACTTTCCAGCCTGCGCACAACTACACGCTCGGTTCCCTGAGCAATGAAGCGGTGTTGATTGACATAAACAAGGACGGCAAACTCGACCTGGTGACTGCCGGAGGTGTCGCGCTCGGCAAGGGAGATGGAACGTTTGCCGCACGGAAACCATTCCCGGGATTCAGCTTTGACCCAACTCTCCATTTCGCGGTTGCCGACGTGAATGGCGACGGCAAGCTGGATGTGGTGTTGGCCGATTCCGGCAGCAATGTCGGCAGTTGCAGCAACGAAATTCAAGTCCTGATCGGAGACGGCAAGGGAAGCTTTGCCATTGGGCAAAATATTTTCAACGAAGTTGGCGAACCCATAACATCTATCGTGTTGGCCAGGCTGCGAGCAGGCGGCGCATACGACATCCTCTATTCGCAGGTAGGTGGCTGCGGCGGTCAAGTGGGCGGAGAAACATTCTCTGGTGTAGGCGGATATATTGGCGATGGCCATGGCACCGGCACATTTACCACCAACTTCTCTGCTATAACGGGGGCGAGGTTCAGCGACCCGTCGTAATTGGCCCAGTCGTGGTTGCCGACTTCAATGGAGACGGAAAGCCCGATGTAGGTGCCGGCACAATCGGCCACTTCGCTGTCGCGCTCGGTAACGGCGACGAAACCTTCCAACCGCAGCAACTCTTCACGGTAGATAACTACTTTGAGAATTTCTTCGATACCGTCGGACCGCCCAACATTGTGCCAAGCGGGATTGTAGTCGCTGATTTCCTGCACGATGGAAAACCTGACGTGGCGCTGACCTCCGGACTCGGCGTCGCGCGGCTCTATAACATCACGCCATAAAGACTCCGGAGATCAATCCGGCCGAAGAAAAGCAGCGAGGTGCCCCATCCATGACGCAGTTCCATCGCGGCATGGGTGGGATCGCACAACTTCATCAATAAGCACATGAGCGCAGCGAGGGAGTTTCTTGCCTTGTCATCCTAAGGCGAGTGCCCCAAAATGAATTGTCATACTGAACGAACCGATCGCCGAAAGGAACGGAAAGATGAATTATCCACGGAGTCTCTTCCCTAAGGTTGTACTTTCCGCACTCGCCATCCCGACAGCGTTCGCTTCGTTGCTCTTTGCTGCCTCAGCATCGGCACAGGACCCCGCTGCGCAGCAGAAGCTCCAGGAAATCCAAAAGGCTCAGGCGGCCGACAAGCAAAAGCTCGCCCAGTACACATGGCAGGAGACCGAAGCGATCTCCATCAAAGGTCAGGACAGGGACTCAAGGGTGTACCAGGTTCGCATCGGACCCGACGGACAACAGCAGAAGACCGAGATCGTTGAGGACGCCGAGGTTTCAGACCCGAGCCACCAGGGTCCCCTCAAGAAACACATCGCGAAAGACAAGAGCCAGGAATACAAGGACTACGGTCAACAGATCAGCGCATTGGCCAAGCAGTACACCACTCCCAACCCCGATCTGCTCACGAAGGCCTCGCAGCAAGGCAATGTCTCGATAAAGTCAGGCAATGGCATCACTAACCTCGTCATAAAGGACTATCTGAAGCCTGGCGATTCCGTCACGATGATGATTGACGACCAGACCCATTCGCCTGTAAGCGTACAGATCAAGTCCTACCTGAGCGATAAGAAAGACGCAGTCAACATCACCGCCGAATTCAGCAAGCTCCCCGACGGGCTCAGCCACGTTGTCAACGCCACCATTGAAGGCGTGAGCAAGCAGCTGACGATCAACGATCAGAACGCGAATTACAAGAAGCTGTAACCCGGCATGCGGCGCCGGATCAAAACCGAAGCGCTGAGTGCTTTGTAACAGGGCATGACTTTAGTCGTGCCGAAAGCATCTCCAAAAAAGGACCGGGCTTTAGCCCCTGTCAACCACTCCACACTCGTTGTATCCTCAGCCCGGAGACTCTAGGACATGGCTAAAATAGTCAATTCCCGTTGCGTATTGGCAGTCCGTGATCTGAAAGTGTCGACACGTTACTACATCGACGTTCTCGGATTCAAAAAGGATCCGATCGACGCCGAGGGTTGGAGCTTTCTGACCCGTGATACTTTCCGCGTCATGCTCGGTGAGTGCGCAGACGAACGCCCGGCCAGTGAACTTGGAAATCACTCCTACTTCGCCTACTGGAATGTCGAGGGAGTTGATCAGCTATACAGCGAGTTCGTGGCAAAAGGTGCGATCGTTACATCCAAACCAAGCAACAAACCCTGGGGCCTCAGAGAATTCGGGTTGAGCACCCCCGACGGCCACCGAATCGTGTGCGGCGAAACCATCTGAGCATTGTGCGGTTTCATCACTCTCATACGCGGCGATGACGAAAGAACGACACGCTCGTCTAGCTCGGCATAATCTTGACTGTCGCAGCACGGGCGCGCACCCCGATCATCGGCTTGAGATACGCGCTACCCTTGTACTTCGCCCGATAGGCGTCATCGATCGCGTGGCCCACTCGGTCATCGTTCGGTCCGTCGACCGGCTCGAAGCTGACCTCTTTCGTCATTCCGGCCGCAATGATCCTTCCGGCCCGCTGCCGCACCGCTGCCTGGTACCAGCGAGAGTTCGTCCCGTTGTAGCCGCGCACGTAAAGAGCGCCATCGACCATGACAGACCATATCCACGTCGGGGTTCCGTATGTCTTCCCATCCTCGCGGAACGGCGCGATGTGTAGATCATCCGCCTCAGCGATCTTGCGCAGTTCATCTTCTGACCATGTGCTCATGGTGTTCTCTCCTTGAATAACGCCTTGCCGTTAGCGCACTGTGTATCCGCCATCCACTGCCAGAGCCTGACCAATCACAAAGCTTGCGCCTGGACTGCAAAGCCACAGAACGGCAGCAGCGATCTCCTCCGCGCGGCCGAGCCGCCCAATCGGTACATCTCGCATCATCTCCTTCAATGCTTCTGCTTGAGTGGTCAACATGCCCGAGAGCATCGGCGTGTCGATGATTCCCGGACACACCGCGTTGATGCGGATACCCCGCGGGGCGTACTCGAGCGCAGCGCTTCTGGTTAGACCGATCACGCCATGTTTCGACGCGTGGTAGGCCGCCCGACCCGGCAATCCCACGAGTCCACCGAGAGATGAGTTGTTGACGATCGCGCCGCTTCCTTGTTCGCGCATATGGCGCAGTTCGTGCTTCATGCAAGCCCACACGCCGCGCAGGTTGATCGCGTTCACGCGATCGAAGTCCTCAGCGGCTTCATCAGCCATATCACTCGGCGGCGCCTGCACACCTGCGTTGTTGAATGCTGCATCAAGCCGGCCAAAGACGGATACAGTTCGGTCGACCATCTGTGCGACATCAGCCTCGTCGGCGACATTACAGCGGATGGCAATCGCCTTATGACCGGCTACGACGATTTGCTCCGCGGCAATGTGAGCTGCTGCTTCATTTACGTCGGCAACCACCACAGAAGCGCCTTCGGCAGCGAATGCCTGAGCCGCGGCAAGGCCCATGCCCGACCCCGCACCAGTGACGAGCGCGACTTTGTTCTCGAAAGACGTCGTCATATTCATGTATCTCCTTCTGTGTCTGTTCGCGTGCCCGCACGCGCTAGTAGTGCTCCCACGTAACCGACCAGTGTTCCTCCGACCGCGCAGATCGAATGATCAATTTCCCGTCACCCGTGAGCTGGTAAAGGCGCGGAAGATCCTTCCCAACCAGCAAGTCCCGCGTATTTGATCCCTGAACGTGATGGGTCAAGGTGTGCGTCGCTTCATCCATGTCGTAGCTTCCAAAAGAAGCCTCGTACCCATCCTGCACATACTCGTTCGATGGAGCATTTGCCGACTTGGGATACATCAACTGCACAGACATGTGACCGTCCCGCGTGTAGATCAGCATGCCCTTCGGTTGCGGGCCGTCCATCGACTTTCCATCCGCTCCCGGCGCATCGATGCGCGCCAGATGCCACGCTCCGATCAGCCTTTCGCGGTCTCCCGCCTTCTGATTCGCAGATTGAGCCTGGGCTAGACCGACGATTGTCACAACCGCAGCCAGCGCCCCATAACGCAGAGTTCTCATCGGGAATTCCTTCCGCCAATCGCGGCTCACCGGCCAACCAACTGTTCATGGAACTTCGAATATCGAGCCCCTTCAAGCTTGATCTTTGATGACGCCTCCTCGAGAGCGCGCACATCCTCCGGAGTCAGCTCAACGTTCGCCGCTCCAAGATTCTCGTCCAGTCGCGCCAGCTTCGTTGTGCCCGGTATCGGAACGATCCACGGCTTCTTCGCCAGCAGCCACGCTAGAGCAATTTGCGCGGCAGTCACATTTTTCTGTTCCGCAAACGAGCTCACCACATCAACCAGCGCCTGGTTCGCCTTGCGATTCTCCGCGCTGAACCTCGGCACGCTGCTGCGGAAATCCGTGCTGTCGAACTTCGTATCGGCGTCGATCTTGCCTGTTAGAAATCCCTTGCCGAGCGGGCTGAACGGCACGAAGCCAATCCCAAGCTCGTCCAGCGTGGGCATCACTGTCTCCTCCGGTTCTCGCCAGAAGAGTGAGTACTCGCTTTGCAGCGCAGTTACCGGCTGAACCGCGTGAGCGCGGCGGATCGTCTTCGCGCTCGCTTCCGAGAGACCGAAGTGCTTCACCTTGCCTTCCTGAATCAATTCCTTGACTGCGCCTGCAACATCTTCGATGGGAACATTCAGGTCGACACGATGCTGATAGAACAGATCGATCGCATCGACCTTAAGCCGCTTCAGCGACTCCTCTGCGACTTGTTTGATGTGCTCCGGCCGGCTGTTCAGTGCATTCCATTTGCCTCCGTCTTCGGCATTGGCTTCCCAACCGAACTTCGTCGCAATCACAACCTTCCCGCGAAACGGAGAGAGGGCCTCACCGACAAGTTCTTCGTTCTCGAGCGGCCCGTATACTTCGGCAGTATCGAAGAAGGTGACGCCTCGATCCACGGCAACGTGAAGCAGAGAAATCATCTCCTGCTTGTCCTTCGCAGGCCCGTAAGACCAGCTCATTCCCATGCAGCCAAATCCAATGGCCGAGACTTCCAAATCGGTGTTTCCCAGCTTCCGTTTCCGCATGGCATTTCTCCTCGTCGTTATTCAGACGATAGCGAGCGGACCACTCCTGCGCTTTCCCGATCCTGCCTATTCTTTGCCTGATTCTGTTTGTGCATTCGATTTTGTGTACAACGGCAATAATTCCGCAGTACGCTTGAAATGTAAGAAGGCAACGCAACATGGCGAGACTGACAGACAAACCTACCAACCTGAAACAGACGGCCACCGAAATGCGAAAAGAACTGGCCCGCAAAATTGCCGTGCGCGCTCAATCGCTGGGAGAGAATCCTACAGCCGTCCCTGGCCTGGCGCTTTATCGCCGCGAGCAGCCCACGCCATGCTTTCACGCCACCTACGAGCCCAGCGTTTCTGTCTTCGTGCAGGGTAAAAAGCACGTCAGCCTCGGAGGAACAGAGTATCTCTGCGACGGATCGTCATTCCTTCTTTCGTCCATTGATGTTCCCGCTGTGGGTCAAATCGTCGAAGCTTCTAAAAAAGTCCCCTTGCTCTCCATGTTTCTGCGCTTCGATATGCCGACCGTGCGGGAGGTCACCAGCCGAGAAGATCTTCCTGAACTTCCGATCTCCGCTCAGTCGCGCGGAATTGCTGTAGGGGAGACGACGGTCGGTCTGCTCGACGCCTGCACCCGGCTGATCGATCTTCTTGAAACCCCGGAGGACATCCCGTTCCTGAGCCATTTGATCCAGCGCGAAATTATCTACCGCATTCTCCGAACTCCTCAGGGAGAACGCCTCCGCGCCATCGCAACCACGGGCGATCTCAGCCATAGAACCGCAAGGGCGATCGCCTGGCTCAAGGCAAACTACGACAAGCCGCTCCGCATGGAAGAACTCGCAGATATCGCGCGCATGGGAGTCTCCACACTCCACCATCAGTTTCGTGGATTGACGGCCATGAGCCCTCTCCAATACCAGAAGCAGCTCCGGCTTCAGACCGCACGTCAGCGCATGCTCATGGACGGGATCGACGCTACCAGCGCAGCCTACGAAGTGGGCTACGAGAGTGTGAGCCAGTTCAATCGCGAGTACAGCCGCTTCTTCGGTCAGCCACCCATGCGCGATGTCAAAGCTCTTCGAGACGGCAAAGTCGTGGCGATCAACGCCGCTTGATCTTCATTCTTTCCGAGAGGAAGCATCATGCAGTCTGAAGGGTAATGGCTTCAACTTTATGAGTGTGAAAATGCCGGGTGCCCCAGGTCTCGCTTTTGAGACCTGGGTAAGCAAAACCCTTCGACAACTAGATTGATGACGGCACGCCCGCGCATGCTGATCGACGAGATCGACGCCACACCCGTAAATCACCGGCAACAGGGCACTTTTTTTTACAGAATCGGGGGCGGGGGTATCAACTTCAGTTAACCGTAAACGGCCACTGCCCCAGCCTCTTCGCTCGCCACAGGTATATCAGAGTTCCACTGCATGCAATGCCCGCAGCCACTCCCAATCCGCCTAGCGCATGCGTGCGATTCACGAGGATGAACACAAACCCCGTCATCGCCGCCAGCGGAGGCAACGGATAAAGCGGAATCCGAAAAGGCCTCTCCAACTCTGGCCTTTGCGCCCTCAGCACCATCACTCCGATCTGCTGCAGGAAGAACTGCAACAGGATCCGCGTGATCACCAGCATCGTGATCACCTGCTGCAGCGAGAAGAAGCAGAATGCTGAAGCCACCAGCCCCAGCGCCACCAGCGAACGGTGCGGAATCCCATGCTTCGGATGCACCGCTGCCAACACGCGAAAATAATTTCCGTCCCGCGCCGCCGCATAAGGTACGCGAGAGTACCCCAGCAACAGCGAAAACACCGATGCGAACGCCGTCCACACCACCAGCGCGGCAATCGTATGTCCCGCCCACACTCCGAATGCCGATCGCGCAATCTCCGCCACAAGCTGCACTCGCAGCGCGGCGCTCTCCGCGGTATGCACGGCCGCATCGCGCAGCGAGGGCAACGACGCGAGATTCATCGTCACGTAAAACGCCGACACAAACAACACCGACAGCAGAATCGCCCGCGGAATCGTCTTCTCCGGTCGACGCACTTCGCTGCCGAGGAATGTGATGTTGTAGTAGCCCCAATAATCGTAGGTCGTAATCAACGTGGCTTGCGCCAGCCCGCCAAGCGCGACCGCAACCGGCAACGCCGGAGAAGTCGGCATGTGCCATCCGCCAGTAGCAGCCGCGTGCGCAAACCCCGAAACGATCACCCCCGTCAGCGCCGCCATCACTCCAACAAACAGCACCCAGGCCAGCCGCGTCACCGAACTCAGATTTCGATAGAGCAGCGCCGTCACCAACAGGCAAGCTCCCGCAGCAGCGAAGTTTCCATAGTGCAGCCCTGGCAACGCTGCGACCGGCGCGTGCTCCAGCCCCGGCCAAAACCACGCCAGAAAGCTCGACAGCCCGATGCAACCGGACGCAATCGAAAGAGGCGCAGAAAAACTCAACTGCCACACGTAGAGAAAGCTCAGCCAGTTCCCCGCGCGGTCTGGCCCATAAATCTCGCGCAGAAACGCATACGACCCACCTGCGCGCGGAAATGCCGCTCCCAGTTCAGCCCACACCAGTCCGTCCGCAACAGCGATCGCCGCTCCCAGCAGCCACGCCCATACAGAAAGCTTGTAGCCCGCCGCCGCAATCACCAGCGGCAGCGTGATGAACGGCCCCACGCCGATCATCTCCAGCATGTTGAACAGCACCGCGGAACGAAGCCCGATGCGTCGTTCGAGAGTGCCCGATTTGCCTGAAATCGTGTTTCCGGAAATGGATGAGGAAGGGATCATTCAGCCGCAGCGCTGCACGGATTGTACACTGACGAGAAGTATGTTTCTTATCGAGAGAGTTCAAAGTGCAGCAGTGGGAATGGTCCTGACGGGCTTGTTGTTTGCGGGCACGGTCCCGAATCGCGCCACCGCGCAACAAACTGCGGCAATCGCGGCGCTGCCCGATGTCGAGCCGCGCGTCACCGCTCTCCCGTTGCCCGAGGATCGCGGCTCGGCCGCGCTCGAGCAGACGCTCAAGCGCCTCGGCACAACCGCCAGCGTGATGATGATTGTCGCGCACCCCGACGACGAAGACGGCGCGCTGCTCACTTATCTCTCGCGCGGTCTTGGTGTCCGTGCCACTCTGCTCACACTCACGCGCGGCGAAGGCGGCCAGAACGCGATGTCCGTGGATTCCTATGACGCTCTCGGGATCATCCGCACCAACGAACTCCTGAAGGCCAGCGAGTATTACGGCGCAAAGCAAATGTGGGGAACCGAAGTGGATTTCGGATTCTCCAAGACCCAGGAAGAGGCCTTCAACAAATGGAGCCACGACCGCGTACTTTACGATGCCGTGCTCGCCGTGCGTCGCGAGCGTCCGCAGGTTATCGTCTCCACGTTCGTTGGCGGCATCACCGACGGCCATGGACAGCATCAGGTCTCAGGTGAAATCGCGCAGGAAGTCTTCAAAGCCGCCGGAGATCCCAAGGTATTTCCCGAACAGTTGCGCCCCAGCAAAGACGGTGTTGCCGGCCTTGAGCCTTGGCAACCGCTCGCCGTCTACTCGATGGTCCCCTTCGCGCCCGTCACGGAGAAGGGCATGTTCGACTACGCAACCGGCAAATGGGCGCCCGCAAAGTTCCACAATTACGCAACCGGGGAGTGGATCACCGGCGTACCGTCAACCGATGTAAAGATTCCCGTAGGCACGCTAGATCCATCGCTGGGCCGCAGCTACGTGCAGATCGCCCGTCAGGGCTGGGGCGAGCAGAAATCTCAAAACGGAGGCGCCAATCCGACGCTTACCGGGCCCGCGACAGCCAACTATCATTTCTGGGCAGTAGCCACCAGCGCGCAGGCCGCAACAAAAGCAAACCCCGGAGATGCGAAAGAAAAGGACGCCGACCTCTTCCATAACTCTCATGTCAACATCGATACCACCATTATTGGTCTTGCACGCCTTGCGAAATCGCCAGCGCCAGAATGGCTATCCCATGACCTCCGCGAAATCCAATCGGCATTAGCGCAATTCGAAAAGGAATGCCCCTGCATGGCCGGAATTGCAACGGCACGTCGCCTCGCGCCGGTCTACCGCCAGACGCTCAATCTCCGCTCCAGGACGGCCGCAAGCACCCTCGATGCGCAGTCGAAAGCCAGCCTGCTATTGGAACTAGACGCCAAGATCTCTCAGTTCCAATCCGCACTGCAGGAAATCCTCGGCCTCGATCTCATCGCGTTCCGATCCAAC
This sequence comes from uncultured Acidobacteriaceae bacterium, assembly GCA_963737915.1. GTDB lineage: Bacteria > Acidobacteriota > Terriglobia > Terriglobales > Acidobacteriaceae > Telmatobacter. The sequence goes on from CAVTUP010000023.1 coordinate 27,865, forward strand.
GAAACTCGTGCGCAGACCGCAGGCTTCCGCGGTGGAGCCGCCGACGAAACTCCGAACAGTGTCTCGCCGGGCGAAAAATTCCGTGTCCACGTCCACACCGCGCAGAGCAACGCTGCCACCCGCCTCGAGAAAATCTGGCTCGAGAGCCACTCTGGTGACGAGTGGAAGAACGACACATCGGCCGGCTCGGTTGATCCGGCAACTCCGACGTCAGATCCCATCTTCAATGTTCAGGTCGCAGAGAACGCCGCCCCCACAGCACCTTTCTTTACGCGCCCATCCACCGAGCAGCCGTATTACGACATTGCAAAATCCGAGTGGCGCGAGCGCTCCTTTGCGCCTTATCCGCTCGCTGCATGGGCGGAGTTCACCTTTGAAGGCCTTCCCATTCGCATCGGCCAGGTAGTCCAGACTCTCGAACGCGTTACTGGCCCCGGCGGAATCTACCAGCCACTTCTTGTTACCCCCGCCATCGGAGTGAGCGTCTCCCCGGAGCAACGAATCCTGCCTCTCGATGGCAGTGCCCTCCCGGTGCGTGTGACGATTCACGCTCAATCCGCAGCCGAAGGAACAGTTGAGCTCAAGCTCCCTGCTGGCTGGCGATCCGAACCTTCCCAAGCCCAATTTCGCCGCTCAGCCGTCGGCGACACCGATCCCATTCTCTTTTCCGTGACGCCCGGTTCCTCAG
>CAVTUP010000024.1:0-62219 GCA_963737915.1 uncultured Acidobacteriaceae bacterium
GATCGAGCAGCGGTGAGTCCGGCGCGAACTTCCGTGCAAAATGTGCTCCTGAGCTCAGCATGTCAGGCAGGTCGCTCTCTAGGAGCAGCTTGGGATGGTGTCCCTTCTCCCAACGGATATAGTGTTTGCTCTCGGAGCTGATCCTGAGATCGTGCGCATTGCCGAGGATGGTAGGACAGACCGCCTCGTCGGGAGGGAATCGTCCCGTGAAGTACTTCAGGAGGCGATGTTTTTCGGGCGCCAAAAGAGCCTTCGCCGACCTGGAATTTGCTGCAAACCATTGATCGCCGGCGTAACAAAAGTAGTCATCGGTAAAAGGATGAAAAGGCTTCAACAACTTTGGGTTCAGTAGATGAAGATGCATGGCGGCCGGCCCGCGGTGGGGATGCCGCCACGAGGGAATTGGAAAAGATCTGCCTATGTATCTCTGATACGCGAGGCGCGTGTAACTCGCGCTCTCGAGGCCGCCGGTGTCATCCGCGACGCGGTTCGGGATCTTTCTGTGATCAATCTTCTTGAGGCGGATGTAGGCGTCGTGTGGACTACTCAAGAGCTCAGAGATAATTGCATCGCGACCCCGGATCGGATAATCCGAACCGCTCAGAAAGTAGAACCAGTCGGGTGCATCCTTCTCGTACAGGGTTCGCAAGGCCCGCAGCATCGCATGAACGAGGCTGATCGTGCCCCAGCTGGTCTTTAGATAAGGATGAACGAAGCGCACATTGGAGGAGAAGCGCTTTGTGTTTAAGGGTGTGCGCGAGAAGTCGTGATGACAGACAATTGGAGGCTCGTCAAAGAGCTGGTTCAATGCGCCGGTTAAACGCAGGACCTGCGATTCATTTGCGTGAGTGAGCAGCAGAAATCCGATTGAAAGCATGTAGATAATCCGGAATGCAGGGGGAATCAGAACTGGAATCAGCATGTCGCTGACCCAGTTGTCCTGTGCCGTACGCTCATGTATAAGCCCACGCCACGTGCCGATGGAGCCGGAGCTGTAGTGGCCCTCAAACTCGGAAGCCGCCTATTTAGACTTTCCTATTTGCCCGGGTAGGCAATTCGTACCATCGTCAGATTGCTGTTGACATTAACTTGCATAGTGGAATGATTTGGCCAGCTTCCCTGTATCTGTCCATTAGATGCGAAGGACCCAATATACGTTGCGACCCTTCCACCCGGAACGCTAAGCGTCACGGCCTGTGGGGCAATAGGTGTAGTCTTCAGGGCATTTACGTCGTAAATGCAGCCCTTGAGCCAAATCGCGAGCCAAAACGTGCCATTGCTTTTTTGGATGAGAAGGCTTTCGACTCCGGTTGTATTTCCGGTTAGCGTGTATTGCAGGCTGCCGGGAGTGAATTGGGTCGGCTGGTCCTGCAAAATGCCGAGAAGATTACTGATTGCTAAGAAAGCCGGCTTTGCAGAAAGATCGTAGCGTAGCAATCCCCAGCCGGCGTTCGTGGTATTTGGATCATCGACTAACTCGTAAAAGTATGTACTCTTAATTCCGTGTTTGAAGAACTCGAGCAGGAGCCGCGGAGCGTAGGTCCCAGCGACCCACTCGGGAACCTTGCCTGAACTCACGGTCCCCGCGGTGGTGAAGTAACCGGTCTCCGTCGCCCTTACAGGGCGTCCTGGGCCGTCAATCTGCGCCAAGTCTAGATTGTAGGCAATCGATCCATAATAATTGCCTTGCGCATCGGGGCCGCCCCAGCCGCCTGTCTCCGGATTGCGACCGCCAAAATAGATATGCACGTTGCTGTAGTCCATGAACTGCGCGACGTTGCCCAACTTTGCATACGAACCTGGTTGCGTGAGCGCGGGTCCGAGAACGGAGACTCCCAGATCGAGCCCTGCACCTTTAATGGTCGGCTCTTCCGCAAGAAGAGTTGATGTCCATGTGGATCCGCCATTGATGTCCCATTCGTTCGGCGGTTCAATTGCCTCGGTCCCCGGATAAAGGCGCAGAGCAGCGTCCATCTGGGAGAGTGTCATGGTCGTGCTCTGCGGAACAATCAGATCAGCGTGAATGCCATTGCTTGCAAGTGTTTGATACATCTGGGTGAGGTACGCCGGAGTATTCAGACCCGTAGAATAAACACCATCTCGGAAATGCCGGATGTGGGCGCCTGACATGATACTGACAAGTTTTGAGAATTGTGGCTGATATTGATATCCGCCGCCGAAATACCAGTGCGTGTTTACTCCCACAGAGTCATAAATGTCATAACCACGAACAGCCTGCACCTGGGAGTGCGCGACGACTGAAGTAAATGCGACCAATAGAAGTATCTTTGCAAGTACTCTCAAAATAGAGCCTCGTTCCGCAATGATCAAATCAAGCGCTCGCTTGCGCATGCACGCACATCAGCAGGTGCCAACAAGGGCACCCGATGAGCCGTCTATCGATGATCTGGGGAGGCTTAAGTCTTTTTAGATCGTGCTTACTACTCTCTCTATATGCGGCATTCCGCACCATCCGCAAATAAAGCCTATTCGATCGCTGCAGTGGGCATGCCTTGGTGTAGTTCTAGCTAATATAGCATTCGCAAAGCAAAACTCGACGCGTTGAAGTCGGCTCCATACTCCAAAGTCACGAGCCGGTTCCAGCGACCACGACACCTACAGTGCGAAGGATGATCTTCAGGTCGAGCCACACACTCCAGTTTTCGATGTATGCGAGATCGAGCATGATATAGCTCTCAAATGATGGATCCTGCCGGGCCTGTATCTGCCAAAGTCCAGTAATGCCGGGAACGACATCAAGTCGACGCAGATGCTTCAGTTCGTATTCTCGAACCTCGCGGGCAATAGGCGGCCGCGGACCCACGATGCTCATGTCGCCGCCGATCACGTTCAGAAATTGTGGAATCTCATCAAGAGAGTATTTGCGCAGGATGCGGCCTAGCCGAGTGACGCGTGGATCATTCTTTACTTTGAATAAAATGCCATCGCGTTCGTTCATCGAGAGAATCTGCGAGCGCTTCTTCTCCGCGTCCTGAACCATGGTTCGGAACTTGATGCAACCGAACACACGACCTTTCTTGCCGATCCGTTCGGAGACAAAGAGAATTGGCCCGGGCGAATCCAGCTTGATGGCTATGCTGATCAACAGGAGCACAGGGGAAAGAATGAGCAGTGCTGATGCGGCGAAGATGATATCGAGCGAACGCTTAAACATCAAGGCGAGTTCTGGAAAGTGACTGCAATGAAGCGGGATAGTCGGGAATTCCCCGATGTATTCGATCTGTCGCTTCCATGCAAGGCCCCCGTACATATCGGGAATCACGCGCAGGTCGATGCCCTCTGCGCGCGCTTTCTCGCATACGTCGGGAACCACGCCGGGTTTGCACGGGCCCGCAATAAATATCTCGTCTACAAAATGCTTGCGGGCGTAGTCGAAGAGCGAGGCGAGCGTCCCCACAACGGATTCTCTGTCCAACCGATCGTATGAGCCGCTTGGTGAGAGCTCGATGAAGCCCTTGAAGGAATAGCCCAGATGTGGCAGGCGGGTGAGTTGCCGGCGGAAGGCCCGCGCCTCGGGTCCCGTCCCAACAATCAGGACATTTCGGGTCCCAATGCCTCGCTCAAAGGCCCGATGCATAAAGGCGCGAAAGATCAGACGGCGCAGGCTCAGTGAGACCATGACGATGCCAAGCGTTAGCAGTACGATGCTGCGCGGAATGGCGCCCGCGTGGACCAGGTAGAGCGATCCCGTCAAGAGGAGGCCCGAGATCAAACACGCCTGAATGGTTGAGCGCTGTTCAGCCAGGAATCCGCCCAAGCGCAAAGGGGTGTAAAGATGCATGCGCCTGCTGGTCTCAATAAGCGCAAGCGTGAACCCAAACAGGATAATCAACTGCTCCCAGCTTGTTGAACCCGGAATGAGCGTATCGTGCCAAAAACTCTGCAAACCAGCAAGGAAGCCAATATGTTTTTTATATAGAGTAGCGGCGATGGCAGCAGCTAGAATGGTGAGTCCATCGAGAAGCATCCAATAGCGGGAAACCTTCCGCGGATTTTTCTGCCACTCCGCAGCTGTGGTTCGTTCCCAATCGAACGGTGGTGACGGGTCGTTGACAAATGATCTTTCCCAGAGATGCGATGAAGACATAGAAAAAGGCCTCTCTTTTGCGCAGTAGCTAAAACAAAAAACTCGTGTCAAGACTTACGAAGAAACCGAAACTGTTAAACAAACTTCTTATGGAAGCTGTTTGATAGCCGACGGATCACACCGTCGCTTGAGCAAATGCCACATCGCTGTCATGTTTCCTCTGAGCCGGTTGACTCGATCTTCTTCAGGTTTCCCCCAGAAGATCCCGGCCACATTGGCGGTCAAACACCTCATCCAGTACTGAACGACAAGATGGCGCAATGAAAAGACACGCGCCTTTTGCCACAGATAGATCGGATTGATGATCTGCGAATAACCCATCTTCCGGCCGGAGATTCGGCCGCCTCTCCAGCCGAGATGGACACACTGCGCCGAGAGGTTGATAACGGGTGGCTTGCCGCCCCGCGTGCAGCGATAAGAGAAGTCGCTGTCCTCGAGCCATGCATACAGCGACAATCGCTCATCGAAGCGGGTTGCTTTCGCTATCGGGGAACGCACGATCATGTTGCACCCATATCCGTAATCCAGCGGTTCTATCTCCATTCGATTCGCGCCGTTCACGCGCGTTTCAGCACTGGCACAGAGCATCCGTGCAGTATGCCGGGAGACCTGCTTACCCCGTCCGCCATCTGCGAGCATGCGACCCGACGCGATGATGAGGGCAGGATCGGCGACGAACAGTTGAATCATCTTTTCAAGGTACGAGCTGCACAGTTCCATATCGTCGTCAATGAAGGCAATCAGGTCCGTGTCGCCAACATGGTCAAGTGCCGCATTTCGCTGAAGCGTGAGGCCGTGTGGCGTGGCAACGAAGCGAACTCGGCCACGCAGCAAGGTCTGTTCTTCGACATGAACAGGCGACGGCGATGCGATCAGAATCTCCTCCGGGAGGACACTCTGATTCAGTATCGAATCCACCGTTTCATCAAGCACAGCCGGTCGTCCAAAGCTGCAAATTATGACGGAAACTCTCATGTAGTTTCCTCCTGTGCAGAGAGAATTCCCGTGGCCGGTAGGACCTGCCGCTGGCGTACGCGCTCTCCGTCTGCTTCTGTGAGATCCTGTTCAGCAACCTGCATTGTGGATGCGAGACTCGAGCCGACCGCAAGCCAGAACATCGCACCGGAACTTCCGATGAAGATCAGCCCTGATAGAAGCTGCAATAAGAATGTGGAAATGATTGCAGTGGAAGAAGGAAGCCAGGTATTGTTCGGGTCTTTTCCGGCAAACAACGGAAATACGACTTGGATGACGCCGATAGAGTAAAGCAATGTTCCGAGCCAGCCGAGGTTGAGCAACATACGGATAGGCCCGCTGTCGAGTGGATAGCCTTTATAGAAGTCAGCGTTGTTGAGCCCGATGCCGACGGGGTTGTTAAGAATCTCCTCGGACAATCCGCCATAGAGTGTCAGACGATCGCGGACGCTCTCATCATTTTTCAGGTCTCCGAGTGTTTTCAAGCGGTCCTGAATCACCGGTACGTTGAACGACGAATTGGCAACAAGAGCGACGCCGATAGCGCAGAGCCCCATAGCAAAGATGACTTTGATGAAAATCTTGCGATTGCTGCTTTTGGCGAAGTACAGCAGCCCGAATACACCAGTAAGCCAGGACGTGCGCACGAGCGAAAGCATGAGGGAATAGAGTCCCGCCACGATGGCGGGGAGTTTGAGCCATGATCGCTTGGTGATCACGAGAAACAGCAGCGCCACGATTACGCTCGCGAACGGCCCGGGAGCATTCAGCGTGCTCCAGACGCGGATTTGTTGCGGTTCCGGTCGGCCGAAGGTTGAGCTGGCGACGCCGCCGGGCAGGCCCTCCAGCCAGGCGATGTCCCATGCAGCGGGGTGATAGAACTGCACGACTCCGTAGACTCCCATGAAGAGGAGAGCCCACAGCGCGACCTTCTGAATTACGGCCCGGTTTGTTTCCCACCGCTCCCAATCGATGTAGAGGTGCAGCCCTAAAAGCATCGGAGAAAGCCAGTCAACAAGTCCATAGATAACTTCGCCCGAAGGATTGCTCACCATTCCAACAAAAAAACCGTATCCGACTCCCACGCCACACAAGGCAAAGGGCGCGATACGAAGGTTCGCAAGACGGCGAAGCTTCCTGATGTCTAGAATCGCGATGCCGGAAACAAGAAACGGCGTGAGCAGAACAAGATTCTGATCTGCAAATCCCATCCTCCAATCGATCACCCGGCGGAGAAGAGGTGTAAGCATCCATGACCACAGCGAGAAGCCCAGAAACGCAGCCGGCCTCCGAAAGTAAAGCGACAATGCAATGCAGAATGCGGCTCCCGGCACAGTAATGCGCAGGAGGCTTCCCTTGCCCAGGTGAAACAGGCCGGCGGCGGCAACGCAGGCAAGCGTTGTAATTATCCACGTCAGCGTATCGAATTTGCTCTTGGTTTTTGCCATGTCTTGTTATTTGTTACGCGATTGCACGGGCATCCCGCGCCAGATGCAGAGACTGCAACTGGGACTGGATTTCCGGCAATGGATATCCGGCACGAGCGAGAAAGTGCCTCATTCTTTCCTGAAAAACCTCACGGCGAAATCCGTTGGCATGGAGTTGCAGCACAGTCGGAGACCATTCTTGCCTCTCAAATTCCTCGATGGCTTCAGCCAGAGACTCCGGGGTCTGCTCGCTGAAGAAGTACCCGGTCACGCCTTGCACTACGGTTTCGAGAGCTCCGCCGCCACGATATGCAATGCAGGGCCGTCCCGCAGCCGCAACTTCGAGAGGTGCCATGCCAAAATCTTCTTCGCCGGGAAAGATCAGTGCCCGGCACCGGGAAACGAAATACTCAACCTCGGAGTCGGGTAGGCGGCCCATGAACTTCACGGTTGCACCGGCCTGAGCAACAAGCTGCCGGTATTGAGGACCTTCTCCGATGACAATGAGTTTGCGACCGAGGGTTGTGCAGGCCTGCACCGCGAGATCGATCCGCTTGTAGGGGATGAGCCGAGAGAGGACGACGTAGTAGTCGTCCAGTTCTTTTGACAAATGAAATCGATCAACATCGATTGGTGGGTGAATCACTTCCGCGACGCGACCGTAGACCTTGGCGATACGCTGCGCAACGGCCTTGGAATTCGCGATGAAATGATCAGGCTGGCGCGCAGCATCCTCGTCCCAGAGCCGAAGCATTCCGATGACAGCTTGGAGTACCATCTTGCGCGCACTGCCTATTCGTTCACGCGCAGAGTAGTCATTGAAGTTCCACACCCAGCGCATTGGGGTATGGCAATAACAGACATGCATGGAACTGCCGTGGGTCCTGATGCCCTTTGCGTAGCCCGATGAACTTGATAGCACCAGATCAAACCGGGACAGGTCGAGCGACTGCACAGCGAATGGATAAAGAAGGAAGTACAGCCGGTAATGCTCTTTCATGCCAGGCATGCGCTGCAACCATGAAGTCTGAATGGGTATGCCGCTGAGAGAAGGCGGCAGTTTCTCCTGAAGAGCGACCGTACTTACAAGAGACGCGTCCGGGACCATTTGATACAGTTCCTCAGCTACTTTTTCCGCACCGCCCAATTGGGTAAAGTAGTCGTGAACGACCGCGATATTCATAGGACACTCGTTTCGGCTTCTGGGGCGAGGTTCCTGAGCACGAATGCCCGGACCGCCCGGGCCAGAAGGACCAGGTCGCGACCGAGGGACCAGCGCTCTGTGTACTTCAGTCCATGCTGGGGCTGGAGTTCGGAGGAAGTGTCCCCGGGTTTAAATTCCGAAGCACCGGTGAGGCCTGGACGAATCGCGAACCTGCCCGCAAGTTCGAGCATTTCCGTCCGCGAGAGATCTTCAGGCGAAAGTGCTCGCGGGCCAACCATGGACATATCTCCGCGCAAGACATTCCACATGACGAGGTATTGGTTCGCCCAGTTTTGAATCCGATCCGGTCGATTTCCAAACGACGTGCGATGAATCCGAAACGAGCGACGGTGCAATCCAATTCTCTTTTGAACTTCAAAGTTGATTTGATATCCGCACAGCTTTTTGCTTGCGAAAACTGCGACAGCTGCCGGCAAACCTATCAAAAGGACGAAGGCGGATATGATCACATCGACGCTGCGTTTTGCAGCGCTCTTGATTGCATTCAAATCAGGGGCCGGCACAAGCTCGATGTACTCCATTGCGTGCCTGGGCTTTCCGAAGTTAGGTACTCCGAGTGCTTCCTTGACAGTCAATACGCGAACGCCGAGACTCGCTGCGATCTGAACCGCTTGTTCCGTTTGTTGCGTGCCTTCGGATATGGGAGTGGCCACGATCAGGTCATCCACGGCATGTTGAAGAAAAATGCTCTTCAGTTCGCGAAGATTACCGACGTACCTTGCCGCGATATCGGGGCAGGCGTCGTCGCGAGAGCTTTCGCAGGTGAACCCTGCGAAACACATCTCAGGGAGCCTTCCTGTCCGCAGATCCCGCCAAACGGTGGTAGCGACTCTGCCCGTGCCCATTACCAGAGCGCGACGACATGTCTTTTTGCTCGCTAGAAGAATTCGAATTGTCTCGCAACCGATAGTGCAAAGCAGAAACACGATCGTCGCCCGTGGGGCGAGTACATTGTGGTGAAATTCAATGATGTAGGCCGCAAATAAGGCTGAAACTGGAACCGAGCGTTGAAAGACGCGCACGATGGCCGAAAACCGTTCCGTGCGACTGTTATCGGGCTGCGCCCACGATGCGATGCAAAGCCAGCAGACAGCTAACAGCGCCGAGAATACAGCATCGGCGGCGCTAAGACGGACGGAGGATAAGTGCGCAGGAAGCGTGCTCGTAAAATTCGCCAACAATAGCGCTACTGTCGCAAGCGCAACAGCGACGATTGCGCCAGCGATTGATGGTGGTGATTCGAATGGACTATTCATATGCACTCACTTCCTGAGAGGCGTCGTTAGAAAATCGGCCCGGATCCAGAACCTCCCCAAGATCTGCTCCTGTTCGGATCCGCAGACTCTGGGTGTAAATCTGTTCCAATTGATCGATCACTCTTTCCCATGTGAAGAGCTTCAAGGCCCTCGCGCGATTATGAGCTCCCATGGTTTGGCGGCGCGTCGGGTCGGAGATCAGTTCAGACAGTGCCCGTGCCAAATCCTCGGGGCTTCGCTCGGGAACGCGCAGGCCGCCATCATCATCGACGATCCAGCGAACTCCGCCAGAGTTGGTCACCACCACAGGAAGACCGCAGCTCATGGCCTCCGCAACCGTCATGCCGAAGGGTTCGCCGTGTGACGGAAGACAATAGATGTCCGCAATGCGAAAAGCCCCGAGAGTTTGCTGTCGAGTCTGGCGGCCGAGAAAGTGTATCTGCTTTGCGCACCCTAGACTCGACGCGAGCTTCCTGGCATCTTGCTCGTGCTCCCCTCCGCCAGCAATCAGCAAGCTTGCGTCGGGGAATTTGCTCGCGATTCTGTCGAACGCCAGCAACAGATCAAAGATTCCCTTCCGCTCGGAGATGTTCGCGAGAAAGAGGATGACGACGGAGGTTCCTGAGCGGCAGTGGCGGCCCGGCAATGGCGAGAAGAATTCACTGTCAATACCATGCGGCAAGATGAAAGTTGATTTACCGCGCGGGTTCACCAGGCGGTCGCGGGCCGCTTCAGTCGTCAGCAGAAGTGCTGCAGCCCTCCTCTGCTGTAGATACGCCGCGGTGTGTTTTGCATTCTGCAAAATTGAACTGAGGCCCGATCGAGTGCTGGAGATTGAGTCGGGATTCGCAGGCCAGTCTGCAACGTACGGTCCAAGTACCACAGGCGTGTTGACGGGCCACAGTGCCAGGGTTATCCCCGTATAGACCGGATTGAGTTGATGAATCAGATCGAAATGGACGGCTCGTTGCAAACGGCGGTACAGGCTGCGAAGTTGCTTCATGTAGTCAAGCCTGCGGAGGGCTTTGCTGCGAAACCGGGATTGGATCGGAAAGAGGCGCACATTATCTGGGAGAGGAGTGGAAAGAGCTACATTCTCCGCCGCAACAAACAGGATGTGGCCGCGGTCGGCAAGTCGTTTGATGAAGCCGTACGCTACTAGGCCGTCACCATGCGGTTGATGATCGGTGAGCATCCCTGAGCAATGCGGAATGAAGATGTTCAGAGCCTTGCGCAAAATGACACCTCCGGTGCCAATTTCCAGTCGTTAGATACTCGTTCTGAGGCCCGCCTGCTTGCAGAGACACTTAGAGTCTGGTCTCGACCAAGGCAATGGGTGAGCAATCGATTCAGACTGCGAAGGCTCTCGCACGCGATCAGGGGACCAACGAGAGCGGATTAATGTACATACCGATGTTTGCCACCTTCATGTAGTGCTCTATCTTGCTGATCGTGTCCTGTGGAACCAGGATCATGTCGCCTGGCTGGAGAGCCAGGTCCTTCTCTAACTGCGCAGTCTTATGAAGCCCGCTGAGATGAAGAACCTTTACCTCGGCGATTGATTCGTTCAGCTTTCGGAAGACAATGACTTGCCCAGCTTTTGCGTCTGGAGTGAAACCGCCTGCCATAAGGATTGCACCGAGAGCAGTCATGTCCTCTTTGAGTTCGATCTGGCCCGGCTTCGCAACCTGGCCTGCTACGACAACATAGGGATGAGTGAAAGTCTCAAGCACCAGGTTCAGCTCCGGGTCTTTCAGTCTGGTTGAAACGGTCTGGACGATCAAGTCGTGCGTCTGATCTACCGTCAGGCCCTTCACAAAAACGGTGCCGGCGACGTTGAGATTGATGTATCCATCCGGCTGGACCATAACGGTCTGGTTGAACTCTGGCGTAAGCCGATATTGAAGGTCGAGCGTATCTCCCGGACGAAGGAGATACCGCGGCCGCGTTTTAAGCCCTTCCTCGGCGTGCCCGAGCCCTGCGAGGAGACCCGCTGCCATGCAGCAGGCCAGGATGGTGCGGGATATAGATCGCATCATTAGATTCCCACCTTTTCCATCAAAGAATTCATCCAGTTCGGCACTGAGTTCGAGCTTTTATTCAGTACCGACCCGAGAACCGTGCCGCCGTACTTTTCGATATTGCGTTCGAGATCGTCAAGCTGGCTTGTTGTAGTGCGATTGCATTCCACGATCATGATGGTGCCGTCGACTACGGGGGCAAGCCCCAGCACGTCTGTCCGTTCTGTAAGAGAGTGGCAATCGAGAAGAACGTAGCGGTACGCTTCACGCAGCTTGTTCAAATGGCCAATCCGATCGCGATAGCGCGCCAAGCCCTTGGAACGCATCAGACCGCGTTGCCTTTTCCGCCGTCCATTCTTTCCGCTATTCGTCAACTCGGGATCGGTGTTCGATAATCCGAGGAGGTCGCAGTCTATTGACGTGGCACAGTTTGCTTCGTTCTCATTGAGCATCAATTCGATGATCTGCCGAACATGGGTCACTCCGGCGGAGGGGTGTGCCGAAACCAGCGCAACGGCATATCCGCCTTCCCCCTCTCCTGTTTCGCAATGCTGCAACAGGCTGTACACAAGTGCCTGGCATGCCGCGAACTGGCCCTCCGGTATAGCTGCAAGTGACAGATTCATTCTCTTAGAGCTCCTGTGCGTCGTGCATGTTCTGCATCACTTGAATTAGTTCTCCGCGGTCTTTGCGGACGTACGCGTGATCGCCGGCGAGTATGGCTGCACCTGCTCGTCGCTCCCCAATTGATTCGAAAGGAATAGTGGCAACGACCGGATATCGCGACGCAAGGCTGAGCTCCCTCGAGGTAGCAATTGTGCTCCTGAACGATTCTGCAAAGTACACCGCGCTTGCAGCCAGGAACAACGCAGTCAGGACACCGAGCACGGAGTACAACAGCGGCCTCGGCGCCATTTGGGTGAAGTTCAAGGTCGGCGTCTCAGCAATCGCGATATTTACAAGCTTGTGCTCGTCCATCGCATCCTCGATGTTCGATTGGTCACGCTTTTGCGAAAAGACTTCGAAGTTATTTCTGGCCTGGTCGACTTTTTCCTGCAGCTCGTTGTACTTCAGAAAAAGTGGTTGAACCTCTGCAAGTTGTTTACGCAGCTTCGCAATATCGGAGGTCAAGCTCTCAACCCTGCTGTGGATCGCGCGTTTGTCCACGATTGCCTGCACTTGCCCGGTTCTTACTTGCTGCCATGCCGGACTGACATCTGTGGTGTCTTCGGTTTGCCGACCTTGGGTCATCCGCTTGAGAGCGGCGCTGGTGTTCTGAATCTGATGCTCTATTTCGACAACCAAACGGTCTGTAGGCTGATAACGATTCAGAAGTTCCGTGCGCCTGTTCTCAAGCTGCACCAGAAGCGACTGTAATTGCTCGATTGCCCCTTGATTTGGCGTCAATCTCTGTTGTGTCGCTTGACGCTGTGGGATCTGGTTGAGCACCTTCGAGGCTTCCTGCACGCGCTGGTTGGTTTCCGCGAAGCTCGCCCGTGCGGTGCGAAGGTCATTTTCCGAAGTAAGGATCTGTTGGCTCAATGCTTCTTCCATGTCAGGAACAGAAACCAGACCATTGGCCTGCTGGAAGTCGACCATCTCCTTGTTCGCGCTGTCCCATGCGTCCTTGTAACGCTTAGTTTCGGCCGCAAAGAATTCCGAGGTCCCCGGCGGGCGCGTGATTAGGCGCCGCCTGGCCAGATAGGCAGCCGACAACTGCTCAAGACCGAGAGCCGCCGCTTCGGGGGTCTCGGCGCGGAACGTCGCCGTGATCACATTCGCTTTATTCGAAGTTTCGAGTGTAAGGTGCTTGAGGAAAGCTGCGATCTTCTCTTCGTGATCCTGTACCTGCTCGGCGGTCCGCTTTTGCGGAGAAACATCGAACCAATGCGGATCGACAACTGTACCGATGACATCTTCACTTTCAAGAAGCCGCAGCTCAGAGTTGATCTGCTGTTCAGTGACATCCTGCACCTGTGCGCCCGCGGAGGACTTGTCAGCCGAAATCACAGAGTGGCTTCTCGACGCCTGAACCAGAAAGATCATCTCTGATTGGAACTGTTTCTTCTTCAAGAGAATCACCGCAGCGGTAGCGCCCAGGAGGGCGAACACGATGAGAAAAAACAGCCATCGCTGGCGGTACATTGCCTCGATAACAAGCCGAACCGAAGAAGAACGAATTGGTTCGATCGAAACTGCGGTTGTGGCGCTGCCGAGAGCAAGACTACTGGATGGGCCAATCGCTTTGATCATGAGGTAGCAATTCCCTCTTGCAGCCCGAGAGGCACGGCTGCATTTTGGTTTCAGTTTCGTCGTGCAGTCCGCGTTCGCTGTGCAGCGGTAGAACTTGCTTCAGCTGCGGCTATCGTGTGTCCCGGCGATCGAGCGCGTCACGTTCAGTGCGCATCGACTTCGTTTGTTTGGATTCCAGCCCACGTTTTCCGGTCTGTGAAAATCCTGCAAACTATTTCCTAGACTTCACATCCTGCATTGCAATTGCGGGGCCCATAAAACGGTCGCGTTGCTTAGGGTGTGTTCACGTTGCATTTGTCCTCAGATGTGAGGGCGCATTGTCGAGTTGCCTCGCGAGCCACGCCGCCTAAATCACTCTCGAATACGAATGGGGGCACAGCAAATGAATAGCACAATGCAAATTAATTGAGACGTTTACGCGTGGCTTCAAGCTAAGCCATCGATCAGCAAAATGGATAGTGCGAGGCATCTCCCACTGTTCAATGCAGCTTTGTTTGCAGTTCCCGCATCCGAAATAATTCGACATATGCGCGTGCAAAATCTCAATCGGCCTCTACGTGTTTTGTTTGTGGATCATACCGCGCAGCTCGGTGGCGGAGAGATCGCATTGCGCAACCTTCTAAACTCCCTCAACACGAATAAAGTGCACATTACGGTACTTCTTTTGGCTGAGGGGCCACTTGCGGACCAGCTCATTAGCACGGGGCACTCGGTTCACATTCTCCCGCTGTCGTCTCGCATTGTAGAATCCCGCAAAGAATCGATGGACTGGAAATTTTTACTCAGAGTGCGCGAATTATTTTCCATACTTCCGTTTGTCTGGAGATTGGTGCAGTTTATTCGCCGGATGGGTTTCGACCTCGTTCATACGAACAGCCTGAAGTCTCACCTTCTGGGAGGACTAGCAGCAAGACTTGCAGGACGTCCACTGGTGTGGCATCTTCGGGACCGCATCGCACCGGACTACCTGCCCAGCGCCGCTGTGCATATTGTGCAAATGGCGAGCAAAGTGCTGCCACAGTTTGTAATTGCCAATTCGCAGGCGACGTTGAATACAATCGCATCGGGACCTGAAAGCAATGCAGGCATCTATCGGCGATGCAGGGTTATTCATGATGGCTGCGTGCAATCGGCAAGATTGGTAGATACAAGCGTTGGCCGGACTCCAACGGTGGGCATGATTGGGCGCATTAGTCCGTGGAAGGGACAGCATGTGTTCATCAAGGCCGCGGCGATCGTCAGCAAAGAGTGCCCAGAGACGCAATTCAAGATCATCGGCGCGCCGTTGTTCTCAGAGACAGACTACGAAGCGGAACTGCACAGGCTCGCGGCGAACTTGAATCTGAAACACAATTTGACGTTTACCGGATTTGTATCTGATGTAGCTTCTGCGATCGCGCAGCTGCACATTGTGGTTCACGCCTCTATCATCGCTGAACCGTTTGGACAGGTCGTTATCGAAGGAATGGCGGCAGGGAAGCCTGTGATCGCAACGCGGGCCGGCGGGATCCCGGAGATTGTGACCCATAACGAGACCGGCCTTCTGGTTCCAGTTGAAGATGAGCGCGCACTGGCCGACGCCATGATTGAGCTCCTCCGAGATCCCAGTCGAGCAAAGTCTATGGGAGAAAAGGGACGTGAAACGGTGCGTGAGTTCTTCACCATGGAGAGACACGCCCGTGCTGTTGAGCAGGTCTACGAAGACGTGCTGCTTGCAGCGCAGAAGCGTCTGAGGCAAGGAACTGATGAGAGCCTTGAACGCGCTTAGACCTCCAGCGACGATAGGGATCGCAGCAAAGTGATTGGGGCGAAAGGTGTGAGGATGCAATGATCCGCATTGGCTTCGTGCTACTTACTCATTCTGAGCCCGACCAGGTTCTTGCTCTGACACAGGTTCTCAGCGAACTCTATGACGGACCGCCGATCGTTTGCCATCACGATTTTACCCAGTGTCCGCTGGATAAGAGCCTTTTCTCTTCGAATGTGCGATTTGTTGAGCCGCACTGTCGCACGTTCTGGGGTTGCTTCTCTATTATTCCAGCGACCATCGCGGGAATCCGTATGCTGATGGGTGGGCCAAATCCACCTGACTGGTTCTATCTTCTTAGCGGCTCAGATTATCCAACGCTCTCTCCAGGCGACGTGCTGTCGAAGTTAGGCGAAACACTATTCGATGCGTTCATCGATCACCGTGAGATCTTCTACCACAGCGATGCGACGGACGGGTTGGAGGAGACGCGTACCGGTTTTGCACGATCATCCTATCCAACCCTTGCCTACAAGCGATACGTCGCAGTTGCAGTCCCGCGGCCATCGAAAGCCAAGCCGTTTTCAATTCCACCAGTCGGCCGATCGTACCTTCACCATCCTGCATGGCGCTCGGTCTTCCCGGGTCCGTTTGACGAGGGCTTTCGATGTTTTGCTGGTGAGCACTGGTTCACCGCGAACGGAAAAGCTGCTGAGATATTGTTGAGTGAGACAGCACAATCTCGCCGCCTTTTCGATCATCTTCGACAGCGTGAATGTCCGGAAGAATGTTATTACCATTCCCTTCTCGCGAATGCGCCGCTGAAACTCAGCACGAACAATCTGCGGTACATCGACTGGGTGACATCCGATGCGTGGCATCCAAGGACGCTTACCGTTGAGGACATGCCTGCCATCGAAAGATGCGAAGCACATTTTTCGCGAAAGATAGCCCGCGGCTCGGACCTGATGGCGGAGTTGAATCGGAAGCTGAGAAAAGCGGTGTACGTTTGAAATGCCGGATCTTCTCCGCAACTAGGACGGCATTGAAGGCTGTCCTTTGATCGATCTGAACGATCATTGGATGAAGGGAATTGGTCTGGAAGATTCCGTTTTAAGCAGA
The DNA here is from genome assembly GCA_963737915.1 of uncultured Acidobacteriaceae bacterium. Lineage (GTDB taxonomy): Bacteria > Acidobacteriota > Terriglobia > Terriglobales > Acidobacteriaceae > Telmatobacter. Next base: position 16,135 of record CAVTUP010000024.1, read on the forward strand.
TGCTTCCTGCTGGCGGAGGAATCTGGTCGCGGAGTTCCAAAGCCGTCCGATCAGCATTCTGCTTTCATTCAAGACTGCCTTGCCTGTGGGACGGATCGCAGTGATCAGAATTGCAGATACATACGAAATGACCAGAGCGCACGCGATGATCGGAAGTCCATGCATGTCAAAAACGCCGCGAAGGAAATACCGAACTACAGCTAAGGTGATACCAGCGGCCATTAGCAATGGAATCTGGTGCCAGCACAGATCCCACGCTGTGACCGGGCCTAAGCGGTGCAGGACGGCATACTGTATCGGTGATTTCACAAAGTATTCAACGAAAGCATACGCTGCGGCGAGTCCGACAGCTCCGCCAAAGTGCAGCCCTACAAAGAACGACCCAACTGTAATCAGCGACGTGAAAACGCCAAGGCGGAACATGACATCTGTGCGTCCCTGAGAGATAAAGATCCATCCGGTTGCGTTGCCGAGTGGCTGCAGCAAACCATTGATCCCGAGGTAAAAGAAGATCGGTGCGACGGGCGCCCAGCGAGCACCGAAAACGAAAATGACAAAGTCGTGTGAAACAGCAACAAGCGCCGCCATTGCGGGGACGATAAAGAGCGTCAGCTGTCCGGTACTGCGAAGGAACATCTCGCGGAACCTCGGCCTGTCGTCCTGCACGCGGCTGAGCAACGGTGTCATCACACGATACAACGGCCCGTTGATGTTCTGGATTGGAAAATACAGGAGCTTGTATGCGCGGTCATAGTATCCGAGGGCGACACTGCCGGCCTTGTGACCGATCAGAATGTTGTCGAGGTTGCGGGCGAAGTAATTTACGAATGTGAATCCAGTGAGATTCGCGCCAAACTTTCCGATCTCCTTATCGACGAATTGCGCTTTGGGCCGGTTCGGTTTCCAACGAGCGCTCGTCCAGTAGCCAACAACAATCACAAAACTCGATACCGCTGATGAAATCATCAATGACCAATATCGCGCGCCAAGGTATGCAGCGGCGATTGCGCATGCCAGGCCGGAAATAGCGCCAAGAGCGTCTGACACCGCCAGCCCACGGAAATTGAGGCGCCTGTTGAGCAATCCACTTGGGACGGACATGAGGCTGCCGAGGAAGAGCGGCACGCTCGCCGCAATCGTGATCGGCAGAAGTCTTTTGTCGTGAAAAAACCAGGCCACCGCGGGGCTGGCCAGAATCGCTAACAGCGCGCAGCTCAAACCCAGCGCCGCCGTCGTCCAGAAGACGGACGAGGTCTGTTCCTGAGTGATGTCGCGACGCTGGATGATGGCCTGTCCATATCCAAGGTCCTGAAACATCGAAACAAACCCGATGAGCGGGGTGACGGATGCAACTAACCCAAAGTCCTCTGGGAGAAGCAGGCGGGAAAGCACGATTACCGAGAGTAACTGGACGCCGATGCGTACGAGTTGGGCGGAACCTATAACGATGCCACCGCGAACTGCGTGCCCTGTGAGGCTTTGCGGCATGTCTAAAGTCGCGTGCCCGGTGGTCTCCAACTCCGCGACCAAGGCAGCTTTGGCCAAATCGTCATGTTGCTCTGTACGCTCGCCTTTTATCACGATTCCATTCCAGTCATCACGCCAATTGGTTCATCGCGCCGACGCCTCGCGCCCAGGTACATCGAGCTGAAGACAATGCATTTTCTCGCTGTTCCGAGGAAATATCGGACATGGCCGTTACGAATGCTGTAGCGAAGTTCACCGAGAATCGGGGCGAGCAGGTTCGCCGCAATCGTCCAGCGCACGCGGACTGGAAGAGAATTTCTCAAGACGTAAAAGAAGGCGCCGGACTCTGAGAGCTTGTGATCGGCGTAGCTGTACGGACCGAAGAAACGCTGGAGCGTTGCCGATTCGGAAGGAGTCACAGACAGTTCTGCGCTGGATCGGAGCAGCGCGGAGAAGGCTTTCAGGTCAGCGGCAGCGTGGCTCCACATTCCTTTGCGGCCCATGATGCACGCGCGTTCGAGAAGAGCAGAGCGTTTTTCGGACGGCGACAACTCACCATCATTTCGATCCGCGAGATACTCAGAGAGCGGGTACGTAGCATAGACGTGCGAGAAGATCATGTCGTCATACCTGATCCAGGCAGACTCAACCTTTCCCTTCGCAACTGGCGAGGTCGCCGAACCGCGTGGCCCGGAGTGCTGTCGCTGATGGAAGAGGATGGAGCCGACATCGACGCCCGAGAATCTTCTCGTGATCCGCATCAGCATCTCGTAGTCCTGGGAGCGAACCAGAGCCTCGTTGAATGGCCCTACGGCGTCGAATACCGCACGCCGTACGAGCATGCCAGGCTGGAATATGTAACAACGCTCAAGGACGGAAAGCCTGAAATCGAGTGACTTATCGATTCGCAGATCCGGTTGAACGACGCTTGGCTGTCCACTGTCAGATTCGACGAGATGATCGTGGCTCCCATAGGCGAAGCCGCATTCAGGATGCTTCGCCAAGGAATCGACCATCATTTCAAGTGCATAAGAAATTGCCACGTCATCGTCATCAAATATCCATATGAAGTCGCCTCGCGCGTGCCTGAGCGCGAGATTCAGAGCGCTCGCCTTTCCACCGTTTGTTTTGTGGATGGCCCGAATGCGGGTGCCGTACGTCTTCAGGACTTCGCGCGTTTCATCGACTGATCCGTCATCGACGACGAGCACTTCAGCAGGCCGAAGCGTCTGATCTAGAACGCTATCGATTGCGATTGCGAGATATCGAGCACGGTTATAGGTTGGCACGATCGCAGTGATCATCGCGGGGATAGGTTTCGAATTGCGTAGATCGCCCAATCTCTCCCCTTGGGTGGCTTGGATGCATCCAACTTTCAGGAGACTGCATCGATTGCAGGTAGCACGTCGAACCAACCGGCTCAGATACCAAGCCTTCTCACCGAAGGTATACTGAGCAATCTGAAACCAGAGTCCTTCTCTGGAAGGGCCTCGCAAGAAGGCATTTGAAAACGCGCGCTTTACGGGATACTCCGTACATTACCTGTATCCATTTCCGATGCCGAGATGCTACGAAAGGTTTCAAAGCCACTAAACGATGCAATATCAAACATCCACGCAATTGCGCGTTGGCTCATGGCCGGGACGCGACTATCACAATCCATTCGTCCGCAATTTTTGCCAGAGCCTTGTTGAGTCGCGCGTAAGCGTGATTGATGTGCCAGATCCGCGCCTGGTCGCAGCCTCCGAAATCGATGTTCTGCACATCCATTGGCCTGAGAAAGTCTTTTGGGAAGGCGGATCTTTTCCGCGCGTGATAGCGCGCCTGTTCGGAACACTGAAAGCGCTTCGCAGGCTAAAACAGTCAGGCGTGATTCTCGTGTGGACGGTTCACAACCTGAGGCCGCACGATCTCGCAATTCGATTTAAGCCACTTTGGACGTACTACGTTTCTCAGCTTGGTGAACTAATCGATGGTTTCGTCACCCTAAGTCCAGCGACAGTTGACGTCGTTCGGCAAAAGATCCACTGGCTGCGCAAGACTCGGGCGATCTATGCGTGGCATCCACCTTACCCGCGTGAACCTATGCCGGCAGATATCGATTCGGTAAGACGAGATCTGGGAATCGGACATGATGAGTACCTATTTGGATTTCTCGGCATGATTCGTCCTTACAAGGGAGTGGAAGAGTTGATCCGCGCGTTTCGAGAGGTACAGGATTACGGCTATTCTCTTCTGATTGCCGGCGCACCTGTTCCAGATGAATATGCACTTCGAATTGGGGAGCTTGCAGCGGGCGATCAGAGAATCCATCTCGTGCTGAGAAGCCTCACCGATCTGGAGTTCTCATCGTTTGCGGCCGCAGCGAACACACTGGTCCTTCCATTTCGAGATAATCTGCATTCGGGATCTCTGGTCCACGCGGTGAGTCAACATAAGACTGCTTTGACGCCTGAGACACCGTTCTCGCGCAATCTCGGGGAGACCGTCGGTCGGGAATGGGTTCAGACTTATTCGTCTCCGCTCACGCCTGAAGTCCTTCTGTCTGCCAAACCTGCTAAGGGGCTGCCTTCGCTCGACGCACTTGACGTATCTCGCTCCGGGACAAAATTGGCAGAATTCTATCGTTCTCTCATCGAGTCGAAACGCGTGAATGCAGCCAAACAGTTGCGCGTTGATACTGAAGAAGATTTTGCAAGGCCACCTGCCATAGGTCGCACGCGGAAATAGGACGATGACCCTTTCTATTGTAGAGATTGTCTACGGTGTCGCACACTGGTTTTGTGATTGCTGAGGATCGCCACCAATGCTCAAGAATCGGGGTCAGGGGTCGGAGGTTTGAATCCCTTCCCCGCCCATTAACATCAGCAACCTACATTCGAAGTAGAACTCGTCCCGAGGTGGCATCCGACACACAACGTGAAAGCAAGTTATTCGAGAGGCGGTCACGACGGATTCAGTGATTCGGGCACCATTACACTGACTGTCGGACTGGCGCCACTGGTGATCTCACCCGCCGCATGCACATATTCGTCGGTTCAGACAATCACCCTCACTGAACCCGGTGGCGGCGAACGCGGGAGCATCGGCCTCTAACCGCTGATAATCACCTTCAATCTTCTGAGCGCGAAACCGCTTGTGGGTGCGAGCGGCCGTGATTATTAAACAGGACAACCGGCAATATCGGAAAATGTGAGAAAGAATATAATTTTGAAGTCCCCATAAGGGCAATAAGCAACGCCCTCGTCGGAAGATGACTCAATCGATCGGTTCGGTGACTCTGCCGGCTTGTGGCATATCCGAACGATGCCCGCCACAAGAAGCAAGAGAGCAACAGGCGACCCGGGTTCCAGAGGTGAAATGCACCGAACCTACTTTCTGACGTTGGGGCCAAAAGCACATAGAAGTCTTGGTGCTGGCTTGATTTCCCTGCTGTTGCTGTTTTGTATCCCAGCCTGGACGCAATCTGGGCTACATCCGACGGCCGCCCCCGCATCTCAACCGGCACCCCCACCTCAGGTCCCCAAAGATCCTTTAGGCCGCACAACACCAAGAGGCACGGCTTTCGGCTTCTTAACTGCGGCTCGCAAAGGAGACAACGAAGTTGCGGCTCTTTATCTGAACACCAGGCTTCGCGGCCAAGCAGCCTCGAACCTGGCTCATCAGTTTTATGTTGTGCTGGATCGCCGGCTGCCAGCACGGCTTATTCGTCTCAGCGATCAGCCTGAGGGATCTCTCTCAGATCCACTGAGGCCAAATGAGGAGCTAATCGGAACCATCGAAAGCCACAAAGGTGACGTGGACATCGTCATCGAACGCATCGATCGCGGGAAGTCTGGATTATTGTGGTTGATCTCCAGCAAGACACTCGAGTCCATTCCAGAGCTGTACGCGGAAGCCGATGAGACCTCCGTTGAGAACGTCCTTCCCGGATTCCTGGTAAATACGCGAATCGCGGGTATCGTGTTGTTTGAATGGTTGGCCGTTCTGGTGGGAATGCCACTGTTCTGGTTCCTTGCAGTCCTGCTGGGGCACGCTCTGAGCCGCCTGGTTGGCCGGTGGCGCCGAGAACTGTACCGGAATCCTGGACTACCCAACCCTCACGTCTTGCCCAAGCCGCTCATCCCTTTACTGCTGGCCCTTGTAATTCACTGGCTGTTGACCAAGCTGGGGTTACCCCTTTTGGCACGCCAGTTCTGGCTGTCGACGGCCAGCATTCTCACTATCGTGGGTTGCGTCTGGCTACTCATTCTCCTCAATGGCCGGGCTGAATCGTATCTCAGCAGATCTCTTCAGGCTCGCAAGATTACGGGGGGAATCTCCGTCATGCGCCTTGCCCGTCGGGGGGTTGATCTCCTGATCATCTTCGCGGGCCTGCTGGTGACCTTGCGCATCTTCGCTGTGAATCCAGCCCCGGCTTTGGCTGGACTCGGTGTTGGCGGCATCGCCGTTGCGCTCGCTGCACAGAGAACCCTGGAAAACGTCATCGCCGGCATATCCCTCGTCTCAGACCGGGCCGTCAACGTCGGAGATTTTCTGAAAGTGGGAGAAATCTCGGGTACCGTGCTCGATGTTGGCCTCCGCTCGACCCGCATCCGTACACTCAGCCGGTCAATTATCACCTTTCCCAATTCGCAAGTCGCGAACGCGAGCGTCGAGACCTTCTCTGCGCGGGACAAATATTGGTTTCACCCGATCCTGAGTCTGCGTTACGACACGACCGCAGCTCAAATGCAAGCTTTCCTTGAAAGTATCCGCACTCTGATGAGCAATAGTCGGCATGTTGAACCCGACTCGATTCGAGTGAGACTACTTGGTTTCGGCGCTTCCTCTCTCGACGTAGAAGTCTTCACATACTTTCTGGCCAATGATTGGAACCAATTCCTCGAGATCCAGGAAATACTGGTGCTGCAAATCATGAATTGTATGGAGGCCACTGGAGTTCATTTGGCTCTCCCCTCGCAAAGAATCTTCACGGCCGACGCTTCTGAAGCGACGGAAGCCCGTGCGGAGCGTTTGCTCAAAGCACCTGCACCGGCGAACGAGATTCGCGGTCAAGAGGCTGCCAAATCAGCGTGACGAGTCGAGCAGCAGCCAATTTGGCTCAGCCGGGTATCTGGATCTCAACTACGGGCGCGCGATTTCAGAGTCCATCGCGCGCCGCATAGCTCTCTATCATTGGGTCAAACATAGAACCCGCAGATTAGGCTGGCACCGCCTCTAGCAACGAGAGGAGGGATTTGGTCGGCACAATCCTCTCAAGCCTGAACCCGGCCTGTGCGAGCAATTCCCTGAATTCTTCGGCAGTCCGCTCCTTGCCTCCTACGAAAGCGATCATCTCGATATCGAGAAGCTTTCCCGGATGCGGAGCCGCCGAACCGTCAAGTACGGCCTCGGCCAGAAGCAGTTTTCCGCCCTGAGGGATAACGGCGCGAATGTTGCGCAGCAGCTGCAGCGCCCGCTCGTCGGCCCAGTCATGAACGATGTGCTTCATGAGATAGAGATCTGCTCCGGCCGGCACCGAATCAAAGAAGTTGCACGCAACGCCTTCGCAGCGGTCCGCGAGGTCATCAAGAGCGATCGCTGCCTTGGCGGCGGGCATCAATGGGGCCATATCCGCTACTGTTCCGCGCAGTCCCTTATGCTCCCTGAGGATCGCCCGAAGCAACGCGCCGTGTCCTCCTCCGACGTCGACAATCCGATTGAAAGCGCCGAACTGATACACCTCAAGAAAAGCAGGAATGCACATCTCGCTGATGCTGGTCATCGCGTTGTTGAAGACTTCGGCCTCGTCGGCGTTTTCCGGCTTAGAAACCCAATCGAAGAACGGCTGGCCCTTGACGGTGTCGAAGGTGGTTGCGCCGGTTTCGATGCTTCCCTGCAGTTCGCTATAGAGACTCAGGTGAAGCGGGTCTGCGATCCATTCAACCGCGGCGGCAAGCGAGCCGGCCGATCCTCGACGAAGAAGCTCTCCGGCGGCCGTGAGCTTGAAAGCCCGCGGGGTTTCACGCGAGACAATCTGACTCATCTCGAGCACGCGCAGAAGGCGGAACAGGTAGTCTTCATTTGCTCCGGCTTCCTCGGCAAGAGTTCTCACATCCTTGACGCCGCTGCCAATCAGGTCGGGGATTCCTAGTTTGACTGCTACGTTGAGGCAAGCCGAAACGATGTATCCCAGGCCTGCCTGAAAAACGATCTCTTGTGGATTAGCACTGGGGGAAGATTGTTGCGACGTCGCCGCGATGGAGGTCAGCGGCGTAGTAGTGTTTTCGGTCATCGTGATGGACATGTGCTTTTTCCTCTCAATCAGTTTTGTGAAATCGATCTACCAGCAGAAAATTCCGGAAATATGTGTCGAGCAATTCAGATACTCGGTAACCAGACCGCGCACGATACTCTCAGCTTCGATATCTTTCTTGTGGAACCGACCTTTTGTGGCTTTCAGCGCGGCTCCAGACGGGTTTGAAAGGCTAAACTCTCCGGTGCCGCCGCCTTCATGCGATCCCGCGTAGCCAGCGAGCGACCCAAAGGATACCGTCGCGTCATGAAATGAGCTCGTCATTCAGATCAACCTCCTGCAAATCGGGGAATGGGGACGGGGAAAATTGTCGAGCGTTCGAGCCCTCAACCTCCCTTCTGCCTAGTAACGCGGAGAGGCCGGGGAAAACGGCTCACAGTCTATTTACTTTTTTGCGAATTTTTCGGGGAGGCCGCCTGTGCGTCCCTTCAATGACCTTTTTTCGCCGTGGCAGGATTGTTGCTGAGCCGAATTTGTACTGATTTCCGCGTGGGTAGGCAGGTGCGTCAGGGACACCCTGCGATCCGCGCATGCAGTCCAACGAGAGGCTTCGACTGGGTATATGCCGGGATCACGCTGAAAGGAGATATCGATATGTTCAGGAAAGCCGCACTTACAGCCATGCTGATAATCGCCTTTGCGCAGGCGCTTTCGCAACCATCGACCAACGACGAACGCGGCGTACGAGATTTCATCGCGCACTGGAACGTTGCCTACACCGGTCTGGACGCGGGCGCGCTGGCCGCACTGGAGACAAACGATTACGAGATGATTGACCGCTTTGGACACTGGATCAAATCGGAGGGTCCTGAATTTAATCAGCGTTTGTGGGCAACGACCTTCAAAGATATTTATCATGGCAAACCGGGGCCGGCGCGGACTGTCGAAAGCATTCGCTTCATGGCGCCCAATATCGCGGTCGTTCAGGCGCGTGCAAACCATGCTGACGGAGTCGTGCTGGACGATGGCACGCGCATCCCGCCCTTCTGGGAAATCGACACCTACACACTCATCAAAGCCGATGCCGGATGGCGTGTCATCCTGCTGAATATCCACAACCAGATCGATCCGAGTATGGAGCGCCCGGGGGAGCATGTACCAAATGCATCGCCCTCTCAGGAGAAAAGGAACTAAAAATGAGCCAATCGGCCGGGAGTTCGCGCGTTACTGGTTAGAAGCAGGAAGACCGGTCCTGACACCAACGCCGGACTCCCAGACGGAGGCTCCTATGGCAATGCGCTTGCGTTTCAGGTTTGCTGGGATGGCGTTGGTTCTCGGCGGACTTACGGCAGGGTTCTGTCATCTCTTTAACTTCGATTCTCCTGCGGATCTCAGCCAGCTTGCCCAGTACACACGGTTTAGTGAGCCCGTTCACCTGGTGCTTTTCGCCGGTGGGATTCTCGTTCTGCTTGGGTGGTTTGGGCAATATGCGCTTCAGTGTTCCGCGTCTGGAGCCTTGGGCTTCGGCGCATTTCTCACACTATTTGTGGGGATACTCTTTGGAGACATGCTGCATTGCATTTTGGAATTCAGCATTTTCCCGGTGCTAGCGGCGGTTGTTCCCTACGCACTGCCCGGGCTTGCTGAGACTACATACCGATCGACTCCGCTTGCGGCGTTGCTTTCCGCCGGACACTTTTTAACATTCGCAGGAGTCGCCGCAACTGCGCTTTCGGTATATCGCAGCCACATTCTGCCCGCGTGGTCGGCGATTCCCTTTGTAGTTACTGCGGCGATGCTGAGTCTTGGTTTGGTTCCGCGACTTGCCGTTGCACTCGGCCCGGCGTCGTCTCTGGCGCTCTATATTTCCATGGCTCTTCTGGGAGTGGCTGTAATCTGGGCGGCGCGCAAACGCACCCAATGCACAGATCAAGTTGCCCCGAACCTCAATGCTGTTCCGCCTGTTTTGCGATAAGCAGAAAGCCATGCGAAAAAGCGTCCTTGCGGACTCCCGCCATAAGCAAGTCGCCCTTTGCGCGATCTCCCTTCTTTCGTTCAATCTCAGCAGCGGCAAGCCTTGCCTTGAGCTGCATGCCCACGAATCCATGAGCGTTTGCCACTTGCATCACGTTTTCGAGGGTCGCTTTGGCCTTTGCTGTTGCTCCTGAAAGCGCGTCCGCACGAGCCGCCGCGATCAAGAAGTCCGATCGAACAAATTGGTTATCGGCCACTAATGCACGCGCTCGCACACTATTGACTGCCTTCTGTGCCTCCGCGGTTTTTCCCTGATCGAGCAGCGCATGTGCAAGGTCGCCAACCGTCGTGATTTCCTGATCCTGCGAGCTCGCTTTGCGGAATTCATCGAGAGCCTGGTTCAGCAGTTTCTCAGCCTCCTGCGGTTGTCCTTCAGCCATCCGCATTACCGCAGTGGAAGCACGCGTCTCTGCCAGGCCAAGCTGATCGCCCAGTGCCTCCCTTAGTGAGAGGGCCTCCTGGAATCGGTCTCGCGCGCCTGCGAAGTTCGCTTGAAAGAGGCGTATTTCCCCGAAGGTATTTGCAGCTTCAGCCAGCATCGCTCTCTCTCCTATTTCCTGAGCCAACGCCGCGCCGCGCTGCAATTCCTTTTCTGCTCCACCCAGATCACCCTGTTGCATGAGGATGTGTGCGATGTTGATGGCAGCGCCCGTATCTCCGCCCTTGTCTCCGATCCGCTGGGCTATTTGCACGACCTGGTCGTACATCTTTCGTGCGGCAGCCAAATCTCCGCGTGCCCAAAGAATATTTGCAATATTATTCAAGGCGATCGATTCGGCGAATCTGTTGCCAACTTCGCGCATGATGGCTAGAGTTTCCTGATATTTTTCGAGAGCCTCGCCGTGGCGGCCTTGGCGTTCGTAGATGGTTGCAATCTGGTTGATTGCCGCACCCTCGCTGTAGCGGTTGCCAACCTCACGCGCCAGCTTCAGCGAATCCTGGTAGTAGGCAAGGCCTGCTGAAAGATCTCCCTGCATGAGGCGGATTGTGCCCAGCGTTCGCGTCATGCTGGATTCCCCGTTTCGGTCTCCAGCAGACACATAGGCTTCCCGCGACTCGTTTGCGAGTTTCCAGGCCGTGTCCATGTCTCCCATATTCAGCGCTGCCCAGGCCTGGGCATATTGCGCCCTGGCTGCAAGAAGACGAGCTCCACGACTTCGCGCCCCTTCCACCGCGCGTGCCGCAACTTCACTCTCATGCTTGAAATCGGCGGCGATCTCGCTGGCATTGGCTTCAGCAAGATCAATTCGCGGGTCGCTACTCGCCGGCAGCGGCAACCGCCTCATAGCCGCAATCGTGGCCATCGCATCCTTCTGTCGCCCGGCAGACGTCTCGACGGCAGCAAGCCGCAGCGCGTACTCAAGGTTGTCCGGATAAAAACCAAGCAAAGTGCGATACACGTCAATCGCTTTGTCCCATTCATGGGTTGACTCACGAAATCGGCCTTCGACCCAGAGCTGTTCGCTTTGCGGGAGCTGGCCGGCGAGACTCGCCGCCAGACGAGCCTCGCTCTTGGACTTCTCGTCGTAACCTGATTGGCCCCATGCCTCGGCCAATGCCGCATGGATGAGCGGATGATCCGGCTCGGCCGCAACCGCTTTGAGAAGCGATTCACGGGCGCCAACCGGATCCAACTGACGCAGCTTTGCCAGACCCACGGAATACAGGCGGGCAGCTGTCGGATCTTTGGGGATGGTTGCCGCGACTTTTGTGATCTCGGATCCCGCGATATCTCCGATACCCAGCTTCGCTCGAAGATCTGCTCCGGTTTGAGACAGCAGCTCGATCAACTTCAATTCGGTTCCAGTCTCCGGCAGAGAAGCCACAATCTCGCCCGATCGCGCATCCTGCAAACGGGCATCGAGGCGCAGTTGACCCCCGGCCCCCTGCCCCGATTCCAGGTACGATCCGGTAACGACGTAATCAACACCAAGATTCTTGCGAATTTTCGCTAGGGTCTGCGCCGAGAAGGTCCGAACTTCGTCAATATCCAGGTCTTTGCGAGCTCGTGCGACGTCTTCACCGGATACGACACGCATGCGTCCGCCAGCGGCCAATTCGGTCGAAAGCATCTCTGAGAATGCGGTAGAGAGCCATGCATGCTCTGAACGCCCGGTGAGATTTTCAAATCCGAGAACCGCAATCGAAGGCCGCGCGATCGTTTGAGGGCTCGCGACGGTCCCTTTTGAGGACGACGAAACAGCGCCGCGTTTCAGCCAGTAGATGCTGGCGGCAGCGATGACGAGCAGAATCACAAGCAGGCTGGCAACCGACCAGCTCACGCGGCGAAGGCCCGACCGAGGTTGTGCCACAGGTGCGGACACCTGTGATGATGCCTGCCGACCCTGCTGAAGCTCACGAAAATCGTTCAACATCGCAGAGGCGCTTTCATAGCGCCTGGCACGATCCTTTTCAAGGGACTTGGAAACGATTGCCGCGAGCGCGGGAGGAACTGTTGGATTGGATTCCGTGATCGGCGCCGGCGGACGATTGAGAATCGCGTCAAGGACGAGTACCGGCATCTTGCCCGGAAAAGCTTGTTGCCCTGTCACCATCTCATAAAGCACTGTCCCAAACGAAAACAGATCGGATCGCGCATCGAGACGCTCCGCGCGAATCTGCTCCGGCGACATATACGAGACCGTGCCCAGAATCATGCCCGGAGTTGTCAGGTCTGAAGTGGCATCTGACGTGTCGGGAGCAACCGTGGCTTCATCAGCGGAGGCCAACAGCGGGATCTGCTTGGCCAGCCCGAAATCGAGAATTTTTACCTGCCCCTTGTCAGTCAGAAAGATGTTTGCCGGCTTCAGATCCCTGTGAAGAATGCCTTCGCTGTGTGCCGCCTCCAGCGCCGACAAGATCGGCGACGCCAAATCGAGAGTGCGCGCCATTTCGAGCGGCTTCTGCGAAATCAGATCGGCCAGAGTACGCCCTCTGAGCAGTTCCATTGCAAGGTAAGGGTGGCCTTCGAATTCGTCAACGCCATAGATGGTGCAAATGTTTGGATGGTTCAGGGCCGATGCGGCGCGTGCTTCACGCTCAAACCTCTCGCGCGCTCTTGCATCCCGCTGCATCTCCGCACTGAGAAACTTCAGGGCAGCATCCCGGCCGAGCCGGGTATCCGTGGCACGATACACGACCCCCATACCGCCAAAGCCGATCCGCTCGACAATTCGATATGGACCAACTTGCTTGCCGATCCACGAATCTGTAACCGTGGCCTTTCCGTTGTTCGAATGAACATTTTCCGCTTGGGACTCAAGAAATGCACCGGCTGCATCGTTGGATCGCAGCAAGGATTCCACTTCGTGGCGCAGTGCCGTGTCTCCGCTACATGCGGAGTCAATGAAGCGCGGCCTCTCGTCTGGAGTCAGTTCGAGCGCCGCATCAAACACTTTCCGGATCTGCTGCCATCTTTCAGGATTCAACGTCATGCCTCGCGCCGACTTCTCTGAAGAGCCACGCGCGCGCCGCAGCCCAATCTCGCTTCACCGTCGCGGGAGAGATGCCCAGGACATTTGCCGTGTCATCAATGGAAAGGCCGCTGAAGAAACGCAACTCGACGATTTTGCCTTGTTGAGCATCCAGCTTCTCCAGCTTCTGCAAGGCTTCTTCAAGATCCAAAAGATCGACGCTCTTCGTCTGGGCCTGCGCGACAGCCTCATTGAGCTCCAGTTCCGGCATGCCCGCCCCACGTTTCGCGGCGTTATGACCGCGTGCGTGGTCGGCCAGAATGCGACGCATCATCTGAGCGGCTATCCCAAAGAAATGCGCCTTGTTCTGCCATTGCGTTTGTGTCTGGTCAACCAGTCGCAGATAGGCTTCGTTTACCAGCGCCGCGCTCTGCAGCGTATGGTCGGGGCGCTCGCGCCGAAGGTAGCTACCGGCCAGACGCTTGAGCTCGGCGTAAACCAATGGCATGAGCGTCTCGAGCGCCTCGTTGTTGCCGTCTTGCCATTTTTGGAGTAACTGCGTGATCTGGGTTTGGGTCTGAGAACTCAAAGGTACGCACCTTGTTTTGACATGCCCACGGAGCGAAATTAACTGGTAAGCCAAACCGTGTCAATGGCATTCGTCTTCCCTGGATGTAGACCATCCTGCCGGCTCAACTTGCCATTTTGAGACCGGCCGAGATACCCATAATCCAATGTTCCGCTATGACCTCTTTTGCGAGACCAAATACCCGGACCCATCTCGATTTCGGTCACGTAAGATGTTGCGGAGGGAACTGTGGAACGACCATCCCACCTGAATCTGAGGCAGCCACTGATCTCAATCTTTGTTCTGACCGCTTCCCTTTTGTGGGGATCCCGTGAGGCTGCTTCAGCGGCGCAGTCCTCATCCGGCGATAACAAGGCCCCCCTCCATCTCCAGATCGAAGACGCGCGGGGCGTGCTCGTCGCGGGTCCGAACAGTTCCTCTTCATCGTCGAAGACCGGATCGGCCACACTTGACTTCAATCGGGAGTATCAGCCAGGCGATCGAATCATCTTCAGCGGACCCACGAGGATGGCTGTTCAAACGGACCAGAACATGCCCGAATGTCTGATTTACGCCCCTCTGACCCCGTCAAGCACCCTATCCTATGTGATTCCGTATGGCCGCGAAGAGCGGCAGACCGGAAGCGCGTATGCGCCGGAGAGCTTCGCCGGCAATTCTCATGTGGTTGCGGTTCGCGCCTTGAAACACGAGGAACTCTCGGAATATCGCAATCTTGCTATCAACCCTTGCGATCTGCTGCAGCCGGAAAACTCATCAATCCCGTTCTTTCCACATGCGAGCTCAAACAGCGTCTCAAGGAGTCTCTTCGACTTCGAAGCGCGAAATGCGATCGATGGGCGCGTTCAAAACGGCCATCATGGAGTGTGGCCCTACCAGTCATGGGGACCGCAACTGCGAACCGACATATGGTGGAAGGTCGACTTTGGCAGACCTGTGGAGTTAGATAAGGTCCGCTTGATGATCCGAGCGGATTTTCCTCACGACAGCTACTGGAAGAGCGCAAAAGTAGATTTTTCTGATGGGAGCCAAATTGCCATTCAGATTACGTCATCCCCTGAATTCCAGGACTTTCCCTTCTCAAAGCGAACAGTCTCCTGGCTGCGGATTGCCGATGTAGTGCCCGAAGATCCCACGAAATGGTGCAGTCTCATCGAGGTGGAAGCCTGGGGACGGGACCTGCCTTAGTTGAACGAGAGTCGGTCTCTATAGAATTCCTCACCTCGTAGGGGAAGGGGCGCTTTAGATGGTGAAGTGGGATTACAAGTGCGCAGTCAAAGGACAGAATGCATGAGACACATCCTGGTGACCGGCGCCACGGGGAAAGTAGGGACTCATTTCATTCGTCGTGTCCTCGATGCGAGCGACGGTGAGAACGTGAGAATTCGCGCACTCTGCCACAACCGAAGTCTGGAACCCCATAAGCAAATGGATGTCGTGCATGGGAGCATTGCAGACCGCGACGTCGTGCACGCCGCCATGGCTGGGATCACCCACGTCATTCACTGCGCGACCTGCAAGGAAACCGAAGACAACGTCATCGACGTTACAGTCAAGGGCCTTTTCTGGCTGTTGGAAGAGTGTCGGCTCAGCCCGACTTTTCAGCAGATCATCCTTATCGGCGGCGATGCCGCACTGGGCCATTTCTTTTACCCCCATCCGGTCCCGGTAACGGAGACTCAGAAGCGCAGCGCTTACCCCGGCTGCTATGCGCTTTCGAAGGTTCTTGAAGAGACGATGCTAGAGCAGTACTTCGTTCAATACGATCTTTCAGGGTGTTGCCTGCGAGCGCCCTGGATTATGGAGAAAGATGATTTCAAGTATTCGCTTAGTCTCGGTGAAGACGTCTTCGGGGGTCCGCGCTGGCGGGAATTCGTTAGTCCCGAGGTCGCGGACGAATACGTCAGGACAAATACAGTGCCGGTCATGCTTGATCCAAAAGGAATTCCCGTCAAGCGGAACTTCGTTCACGTGAGCGATCTCGTCGACAGCATGATTCTCGCCCTGGATCATCCTTCCGCCAGACAGCAGACATTCAACATCTGCATGGATGAGCCGATTGACTATGCCGCGGTCGCCGATTATTTGAAGAAGACTCGAGGACTTCCTTCGGTCTCAATCAATACTCCGTACTGGTCAACATGGCTTGATAACACAAAAGCGAAATTCCTCCTCGGCTGGAGACCACGATATGACCTGGAACGTCTTATTGATATGGCCTGGTCATACAAGAGAAGCGACTCAGACCCGCGGAAAGTATGGTATCCGGGTTAATGGGTAGCTCAGTCAAGGCGAACAGAAAGAGGACTCCTGTTCGGAGTGGCTTGTACGTGCTGAGTCGTGCCTCCGGATTTGCCGGTCTATTCGCCATAGTTCTCTGGGCGACAAATCTCCTGGGATGGGTGCAGGCGCCGCCTTCCACGACATCCGCATCGCCTCAGCAGGAGAGCAGTGTCAAACCCCAAGCTGAGCAGCCGTCCGGTCCGACTCAAAATTATCCGGAACTCGTCGATATCTCCGCTTCCACAGGAATTCACTTTGAGCATCTGTCGAGTCCGGAGCAGAAATTCATCGTCGAGTCGATGAGCGCAGGCGTTGCACTTATCGATTACGACCGTGACGGATGGCCCGATATTTACTTCACCAACGCACAAACAGTCGAAACGGCGCTTAAGGGCAAGAAATCGCGAAGTGCGCTGTTTCATAACAACCACGACGGCACATTTACTGACGTTACCGACAAGGCCGGCGTCGGATATCCATGCTGGGCGATGGGTGCGTCTGTCGGCGACTACAACAACGACGGATGGCCCGACCTGCTTGTCACTTGTCTCAAGGGAGTCGTTCTCTATCGCAACAACGGGGACGGCACATTCACCGATACAACCAAGGAAGCGGGGTTGGCCGGAGATCCGCTCTGGGCCATGGGAGCAGCTTTTGGTGACTATGATGGCGACGGATGGGCCGATCTTTTCATCTCTCATTACGTAGAGTTCGACCTCGATCACATGGCCGCATTCGGCTCCAGCGACATGTGCAAATACATGGGAATCGATGTCCAATGCGGCCCGATCGGGTTGAAGGGTTCCCCTGACAACCTGTTCCACAACAACCGCAATGGAACTTTTACCGATGTTTCGAAAAAAGCCGGTGTGGACGACGAGGAACACCGCTACGGCCTGACTGCGATATGGTCAGACTTCGACAACGACGGCAAACTCGATCTATTTGTGACGAACGATGGGCAGCCAAACTACCTTTACCAGAACAAAGGCGGGGGAGTGTTTGAAGAGGTCGGGTTCACGTCCGGTGTAGGACTAAGCGAAAGCGGCGCCCGGCAAGCCAACATGGGCCTTGCTATGGGCGATTACCTGCACACGGGCCGCATGTCGGTGCTCATCTCACACTTCGATAATGAATACGCCGCGTTCTATCGCAATGATGGCGGAATGAGTTTCACCGATGTATCCGTGCCGACGGGGATTGGTCGGGGCACGAAAGGCTATGTGGGATGGGGCGACGCGTTTGTCGACTTCGATAATGATGGCTGGCAAGACATCTTTGTGGTCAACGGGCACGTGTATCCCCAGGTCGATGAAATTCATTCGAGCCTCAAGTACCTTGAGCCGAAGTTGCTCTTCCTGAATATGCGCAATGGCTCATTTAAAGACATCAGCAAACTGGCTGGGGCCGCAATCCAGATTCCCCAAGTGAGCCGTGGTCTAGCCATTGGTGATCTTTTCAACGATGGAACGCTTGAGGCGGTTATTGAGAACCTGAAGGGAGAGCCAACAATCCTGCGTCCGCAGCCGAGGCCAGATAACCACTGGATCACCTTCCAACTGGAGGGTGTCAAGAGTAACCGCCTCGCCTTGAATGCCCGAGTGCGCGCCACCGCCGGTAACCTGGTGCAATTGGGAGAAGTGGTGAGCGGTGGCAGTTACATCTCGCAAAGCGATCTGCGCATTCACTTTGGACTCGGCGAGCATGACCGAGTGGAGAAGGTCGAAGTTCTGTGGCCAGACGGCAAAGTAGATACGCTGACTACTCTGCCCGCCAACCGGTTTTATTCTGTCCGTGAGGGCGCTGGTATTGTGTCGACGATGGAGCCCTCAACATCCAAACGGAAGCAACCGTAAGGCGCAGAGAGAGCGCAATGCTGAAATTCACACTCCTGTTCGTGCTCGCCTCGGTCGCCTTGCCGGCATACGCCGCCAAGCGCGTCTCCGTCGAACAGCTCGAACGGATTCTGTCAGCAAATCGCAGCAAATCGGATGAAAAGATCGCGCAGCAGCTTTCGGGCCTTGAAATCACCGAGCGGCTGAACACTGCCAGATTCTCGCGTTGGCAGGCAGTCTTGCCTGGACCTGAGTCCCGAAGGGCACTTTTGATCCTGGCAGATATGTCTGCGTTTCTGGAACCACCTGCTTCTGAAATTCCTGCGACTGCCACTCCGGACGTCGCGTCGCAGCAGCAGATCTTGGCGCTGGCAGTCACCTATGCCGTGAAGACGATCTCGAAGCTTCCCGACTTTTTTGCAACCCGCGACACGATTTTTTTTGAAGACACGCCGCAGACTTCGAAGGCGGACACCTCGACGATTCCCTATCAGCCGCTCCATCCAGTCAGCAGGTCGAGCGAAACGGTGCTCTACCGCGACGCGCGCGAGGTAGTGGACACGAAGGCGTCGAAAAGCAAGAAGAATGATGCGGCGCATGGATTGACCACTCGAGGCGTTTTTGGGCCGATCCTTGCCACCGTGCTCGTAGATGTGGGCGAAGGCAAACTTGTCTGGAGTCACTGGGAGCGAGGCGCAAGCGGGCCATTGGCTGTCTTCCATTTCGTAGTCGCGAGGGAAAAGTCGCACTACGAAGTATCGTTTTGCTGTGTCCCCGGCGATAGCGGCAACGGTGTGTTTCAGCAATACACCGGCTATAACGGAGAGATTGCCGTCGATCCCGTGAATGGAACCATCCTGCGCCTGACGCTCAAGGCGGACTTGAAGGCTCCCGACCCGCTCCTCAGGTCAGACATCATGGTCGAGTATGGTCCGGTCGAAATTGGCGGCCAGACTTACATCTGCCCCACGAAAAGCGTCTCTGTCACGCTCGCGCCAACGCTGCCTTCCAATACATTCGAGATGCAGCGCTATCGAGGACTGCTGCTCGATTCGGACAAGTATGCTGCGATGGAGCATCTGCAAACGTTGCTAAACGATGCTGCCTTCATCCAATACCACCTGTTCCGTGCAGAGTCGCGCATCTTAACCGGAGAGAACACCACACCAAATCAGAAACCGCCCGCCCCTGTTACCGGTGCTCCAACCGAATCCGAAGCGCCGGCATCGGCCACGAATCCTCCGCCGGAAGCTCCTCCGGCGCAGACTGTGGCTCCCCCCATACCTGCGGCAGACGTGATTGCGTCCACGTCGACGGCGCCTTCAAATCCCGAGGCCTCTGCGCCGTCCAAAAGCCCCGGCCCTGAGCCAACGGCGGAAATCACCGTGGCAGAATCTGCCAACTTGCCCGAACTTGCGGCAACACCAAACCGAACATCGGGGACCGGTTTCACCCTGCGCGTGACAAGCCGACTGGTTGACGTAGGTGTCGTGGCTCTCGACAAGAAAGGCCGCCCGGTAACGAATCTGAACGAAGACAACTTCGAGGTCTACGACGAGGGTCGCAAGCAGACAGTGCGACTCTTCCAGCGCGGAGGCGAAGAACTAGCGGGACAGATTGAGTCGGGCGCCTCTGGCGCGACAACCGGCGAACTCATCTTTACAAACCGCCGCGCAAATTTCGTAGAGACGAACTCCCAGGCGGCTCAGACAAATGCCGGCACCACGATTCTCATGATTGATTCAAGCTCTCTTGCATGGGCTGATTTGACCTATGCCCGCGAGGAGATGCTGAAGTTCCTGCAAAAGCTTCCGCCCACTGAGCGCGTTGGATTCTACACGCAGAGTACACACGGCTTTCAGGTTCTGGTGGAAGCGACGGAAGATCACGCCCTGCTTGCTGCGAAGCTGCGCGCATGGATGCCCAGCGCGCAGGAATTGGCTCGGGCGCGAGAGTCGGAAACGCGAAATCGGCAGCAGCTTGACACCGTGCTTCACGAGGAGGATCTCCAGGACGTAAACGGAAACACAGATGGTGCAGGGCAAACGAGAACCATGGTCGATCCCCAACTCAGGGACTATGGCAGCAACCCAGGCCGAGCGACATTGGCGATTCTTGTTGGCGCGGCGCGGCATCTCGCTGCGATCCCCGGACATAAAAACCTGGTTTGGATCGCAAGCGACAACGTGCTGGCAGATTGGCAGGATAAGGCAGTAGGAACAGACAAAGGATCGAAGCACGTTGAGAACTTCATCCTTCGCGCACAGGAGGCATTGAACGAAGCACAGGTCAGCCTCTATCCGTTGGACGCATCGCAGTTGGAGACTATGGCCACTGATTCCAGCCTGAAGAACTCAAGCGTGGAGTTGGACCCAGCTTCCTCCAGTTCACAACCGACACAATCGCAACAAGGAGTGCCAGGCGGCCGTGCCTCTGCCGAGATGCAGCAGGACCTCCACCCCATTCAAGGCGGGATTCAACAACTGGCAGAATCTACCGGCGGCCGCGTCTTTCGCCGCTCGGGAAGCGTCGCAACGAATCTCAATACGGTTGTAGGGGATGGCCGTGCGGTGTATCTACTCGGCTTTGCGCCAGACACGCCAGCGGACGATAAGTATCATCGGCTTACTGTGAAGCTCACCGGACGCCGCGGCGTGACGCTCCGCTATAGGACCGGCTTCTTGTACACGCGCGAACCTGCGACGATTAAGGATCGGCTCCAGCAGGCGATTTGGCAGCCCGTTGACATGAGCGAAATTGCGATCAGTGCGCATTTCGTTCCAGCCTCAAAAGGAACAACCCTCAAACTCAACATCGCGACCAATGACCTCGCGCTCAGGCAACAGGGCGAACATTGGATGGACAAGCTGGACATCTTTATGGTTCGCAGAGACGATGAGGGACTTCATTCGCGCATTACCGGCCAGACCCTTCGTCTAGTGTTGAAGACATCGACCTATGCACGGCTGTTTCAGGAGGGAGTTCCCTTCGAGCAGTTCATCGAAGAACCCCAGCAATTGGGATCAGTGCGAATCATCGTGATTGATGAGAACTCGGGATCTATGGGGTCAATCACGATTCCAGCTTCGTCGCTGCAAGCGCGAAACTGATCGAACGCCAAACTTCGCAGCTACTGACTTGGTGGTGACGTTTCGGGTTTCTCCTCGATCGGCTTTCCCTTCGACTGAGCATCATGGAGTTTTTTCATGATGGTTTGGTCCGAAGCTTTTTGCAGGCTCTTCGTTTTCTCGAACTCCGCCTTGGCCTCTTCCTTTCTTCCTGCTGCCTGGTAGAACCGCGCGAGGCGCCAGTGCACGTTCTGGTCGTCGGGGCTTAACTTCGCTGCAATTTTGAGTTCCCGCAAGGCATCTTCTGATCGCCCCGCGTCGCCGTACAGAATGCCAAGATCGATGTGCGCCAATGGAATCCCAGGATCAATCCTTATAGCTTTCTCAAGCAGCGGAATCGCACCTTCAGGATGATTCAGCTTCATATTCGTATCCGCGAGATAGGTGAGAGCCTGTGTATGTTCGGGATTGTTGGCGAGTTCTGCCTTGAACTCCTCGGCCGCCTCCTCGAGTTGCAGCAAGCCCCATAAAAGATACCCGAGACCAAAATGAACATTCGGCTCTTTGGGATCGGCCTTCACCGCAGCGCGAAACTGCTCCGCTGCACCGGTCTTGTCTTTCATCTCATCCAGAGCCTCGCCAGCCAGCATATCCGCTTCCGCCGACTCCGCGTTCAACGTAAGAATTTCGTGATAAACATCGAGAACGCATTGATACTGCTTCGACCACAAGCAGCTGTGTGCGAGCGCGAGCCGAAAGGGCAGATTCTGCGGGTCCTGTGCCGTCGCCTTCTTCAGATAAGGAACCGCCACAGCGTAGTCGCCCGAACCGTAGCGCGCCAATCCGATCAGCGTCGTCAAGCGCATTGCTTCTGGCGAAGAAGGAGGCTCGGTCTTAAGCAGTAGCGTAAACGTGTCCCCCGCATCCTTGAGCGCGCCGGACTTGAACTGCGAAAGCCCGAGGTTCATCCTCAAGCCGGGCATCGACGGATTCAGTTCCAGCGCCTTGCGATAGAGAGGCACCGCCTCCTTATAGTGTTCCTGGCGAGCCTCAAGCAGGCCCAGATGCGCGTAAGCCTCAGCATCCGCGGGATGCGCTTTCAACACAGAGCGCCATGCTGCTTCTGCTTCGGTAAACTGACCCTGTTGCTCGTAGGCAATTGCGGTCTGGCGCTCGTGGTCGGCGGCTGCCTTCGATTGAGCTGAACCAACGCAAACAGCCATCGCGAGTGCCAATGCAAGGACACCTACCGGCTGCACAATCCGTTTCACGTAAATCACCATCTGCATTTTCGCTTGTAGCGCAGACATCACGCAATAACCCGAATTCCTTGAGTGCAGGCAAAGAAAGAGCGCGGCAGAGCAAGCCCTGCCGCGCTCAGATGTGAAGCAAGTTACAACTCAGAACACAAACTTGCCGCCGAGTTGCAAGGTACGTGGGCCGTAATCGCTGGTGACATGTCCAAAGTTTCCGTCATGGTTGTTGACGTTAATTCCTTGCGGGTTAGTGTGGTTGAATGTGTTGAAAGACTCAAAGCGCAGGTCGATGTGCGGACCCTCGGCTGTGATCGGAATCGACTTGAAGAGCGAGATATTCCAGTTTTGGATTCCCGGCCCCACAGCCGAATCCTTGCCTGCATTGCCAAAGCCCTGGTTCGGGCCGCCATCCCAAGGAGCAACTGGGTCAGCATAAGATTCCGTGCTGAACCACTTCGCAAATGTCTTAGGATATTTGACCGATGACACCAGGTTCGGACGGTTGGTACCGGCGGTCAAACCGAGGACGTCGGATCCGGTGTAACGAACCAACAGCGGAACGCCTCTCTCGAACACCGTGATGCCGGAGATCGACCAGCCGCCCAGAACTGTCCGCGCTAGCACATTCGAGCTCTTGGTAAACCACGGCAGGTTGTAAATGTAGCTCACGTTGAAGATGTGACGGCGGTCGAACCCTGTGTCCGAGCCGCGATCATAATTTGCGTCAAATGGGTTGGAGAGCCCACCAAGATCGTTTTGCACGATGCTGATGTTATGGCCCCAGGTGTAGGCAAATTTCGTGGTTAGCCCGTGGCGATTCTCGATGCGCAGACCAGCCTGAAGCGAGTTGTAGCTGAAGTTGGTCTCCATCTGTTGTTCGTTGATGGCTGAGAACCCCGGGAAGATGCGATATGGGTTCGGGTTAAGTGGCGCGAGCAACTTACCAGGATTCGCCGGGTCAGGTATTCGGCCCGCAACGCCTTGACGAGTTAAATAACCTCCGTTCACATCGGTCAAGGGCAGGGTATTGATCTGCCGGTCATTGTTCTGGTCGTAGCCTCTTGAGCCAACGCCCTGCACCACAGCGACAATCGATGGAGCGATTTCCCGTTGAATGCCAAGACTGAAGTTACCCGTTCCGGCATTCGGATAGTCGTAAGCGAGCGAAGTGAGACTGGACGGGAAGCTGTTCTGAGTCGTTTGCCCCGTCAACGCGCTGGTATTTGGGTTAGAGAAGTAAACGTTGGTCGCCGTGGGAATATACGCGAATGGCGGATTCAAAGCAGCGTTGTATACATCGTTGCCCTGAACTCGCTCAAAGAAGAGTCCAAAGCCGCCACGCAGTACGGTCTTGCCATTTCCTGTCATGTCCCATGCAAAGCCAACCCTGGGTTGGAAGGTGTCGTAGTGGTCTATGACGTTTCCACGCGGGAATCCGTCCACGCCTGCTTCCCTGATTCCATTGAGGTAGAACGAACCGGTTGTTCCAGGGAAGGTTCCCAGTGAGGAGGGTAGTAACGTGCCGTCTGCCTGAACCGGGTTGCCCAGCGATCTGTCGTAGAACTGGGGAACAAAGTTCGAGAACTTGTCATAGCGCTCGAAGGCATGCGGCAATCCGTCATAGCGCAATCCCAGATTGAGAACCAGCCTCGGCGAGACGTGCCAGTTGTCGTTTGCATAGCCGCTGTAGTTGTTGTTAACCCAGTGTTTGCCCGCTAGAAACTCGAGTTGGTCGTAGTACGAGGCTAAACCAAGCACGAAGTTGACGTAAGAGTCACCTGAGAAGTTGCTCGAGTTGAACTGGGTTACTCCATTGGTGTTGTGCTGGAGTTCCTGGTTCTTGTAGGTGTGCAGCCAACTGGCGCCAAACTTGAACTGATGGCGCCCTTTTGTCCATGAAACATCGTCACGATATTGGAATCCTTCGTAGCCGTTCTTCCATGGATAGTAGCTTGGGCTCCACGTCACATTGATGGGCGAACCAATGAGCTGGACTTCGGGCATCTTGCTTAACCGGTTGTTTGCGAGCGGGAAGAAGCTGGTTGCATTCCATCCTGCAGGCTGCGCAAACGGCTCGCCTCCGACGCCGTCAATCGGGGTCAGAGTGATCTTGTTGCCGCTGTAGAGGAACGCGGTTTCGTTGAGCAGGTTGGGTGAATACGTCTGGGTCAACTTGATGACCGCCGAATAGGACGGGTTGTTCATTGCCGTGCCTACCGTCGGATAGGAGCTGTTGCCCCACAACGGCGGGAAGTAGTTTTGGGCCAGCGTGTCATGGAGATAGTGCCCCATGAGCTGAAACTTGCTGGTGATCGAGTGGTCGATGCGCACAATGTCTTCGCGAACATTGGTCGGCTGAGGAATGGACGCGATGTACTGCGTTCCGTTGTTAAAGTTTGGTTTCGGGAACGCGCCCGTGTTCAGTTGGAGAACTGCATTCTGATCCATCAGGTTGGCCGGGATCACATTACCTGGGAAAGGTTGTCCCGCTGTCAGGCCGTCGGCCGTATAGAGAGCCAGCTTGGCAGGATCAGAAGTAATCGGAACGATCGGGGCCTTTCCACTCGGTGGCGTGTAGGCCAATGGTTGTCCTGCCGTTGGGAAGTTCGGGGCCAGGATGGCATTAATTGCCGAAGGCGCACTGCCTTGAATCAATCTGCGCCATTCTTCATTCCAGAAAAAGAATGTTCTGCTGCGCGATTCGTTGTAGACGTGAGGAATGAACAGCGGCCCGCCGATGTTACCGCCCGGCAGGTTCAACTGGAATTTCGAACGCGGCTTGCCCGCCTGATTCAGGAAGTAATCGTTGGCGTTGTAGGCCGTGTTGCGGTTGAAGTAATAAACTTCACCGTGGTAGTTGTGAGTTCCGGACTTGAGGACCATCAGAATGGTTCCACCGGAACCAATTCCATAATCCGGGCTGTAGTTGCTATCCAGGGTCTGGAATTCCGAAATCGCGTCCTGCGACGGCAGGTTCATGAAGCAGCCACCGCAACCGCGGTCATTCTGCTCGCCGCCGTCAATCATGTAGATGTTGTGCGTTGTGCGTGTTCCGTTGAAGCTGATGCCGTTCGCTGAGGTCAACGCATTCACGCCACCAAACGGCGGCAGGTTGTTTGAGACACCCAGACCGAGTGCAGCGAGACCCGTGATGTTACGACCGTTCGTCGCAAGCTGCTCGACCTGCTGGCCGCTGATCAGCGTACTCACTTCGCTGGTCTGCGTTTGAACCTGTAGCGAGTCCGCAGCCACCGTAACTGTTTGAGATTGGCTGCCCACCGTCATAACGGCTTCTGCTTCGACGGTCTGCGCTACGTTCACCACGATTCCGGTTTTGGTGTATTTCTGAAAGGTTGGCGCGGTCACGACGAGCGTGTATGTGCCGACGCCAAGGTTGGGAAACCTGTAAGCTCCAGTGCTGTTCGAGACGGTCGCCCTGGATTGATTAGTGGCGGGGTTGGTTAGCGTGACCGACGCGTTTGGAATTACGGCTCCGCTCGAATCAGTGACGTTTCCTGTGATCGTCGCGTTGTCCTGTCCCCAAGCTGCGGGAGCAAGCAGCAAGAGAATCGCGAAAGTTGCAAAGCAGACGAGCAAGTACTTTCCGACGTTCTTTTCTGCGGCTGGCCTCTTCGTACAAAAGAGTTTCTGGATGGAGAACTGAATCATGGTTCGCCTCCTGAGCAAACGTTTTCTTACGTTGCAATCAACTGACACATCCTGTTGAAAAATCGCAATTTACTTTCTTTCGATTAGTTCACTACTGACTCGAGGAAATTTAGCCTGACTACGCCCTGCACAAGCCCGAATGCTGAGAGACACAGAGCGTCCCCCCCGGAAAGCGTATTCTTGGCATGAAACTATGACGCTGCCCCCATACCTTTGTCAAGGTAGTTTAAGAAAAATGTTACGAGCTGTCGGCTGGCCTTTATCCCGAGGTAAAGCGATTCTCCGGCGTCTTATCTTATCTCCGCATCCAGGAGGCGCGATGCTAAACCGGTTGAGCAGCGGGTGGGAATGCAGGATAGATGCTCGAACCTCGCAAGTAACCGTTTACTTTCCCATTGCCAAATTCCGGTTAGGCTGGTGGGAAAAGAGGTAGGAGCATCCGAACCTGTTAGCGGTCATTTGGATTCCCCGGTAATGGATAGAGCAGCGTGGGGCCAGCCCCCCTCCCAGGTGAGCGAGGAGATCTGGAGCGCAGGCTTGCCCGTAGCCGCATCATAAGCGTGGAAAACGAGAATATCGCCCTCACGCCGTAGCAATACCGACTCGCCGCCCGGCCCAAGCCAGCGTTGATTTGCCACTAACAGCTGGGTTCCACCACCCTGCATCATCGGTACACCGTCGCGGTCGATGTAAGGCCCGGCAACGTTCTTCGATCGCCCGACCATCGTCCGGTAGGTGCTTTTCAGTCCTCGACAGCAGAGGTCAAACGAAACAAACAGATAGAAATACCCGCCATGGCGAACAATAAAGGGGGCTTCAATCGCTTCCCAATTCGCCGGCAACCCCGGCCTTGCCGGCTCGGCGTGCTCCGGCTGCTTGCGGCTCGCGATTGCGTAAGTCCGCGAATCCTTCCCCGATAGCTTTCCCGTTTTCAAATCGATCCTTCGCATCTTGATCCCCGACCAGAAGCTTCCCAGACTCATCCAGGGCTGGCCCTTTTTGTCGAGGACGATGTTCGGGTCAATCGCATTGAAGTCGTCCTGCGCCTTTGAACGCAGCACAAGACCCTCGTCGTTCCAGTGATACTTTGGGCTTGCCGAGTCCAATGTTTCGTTCGTGGCCAGCGCGATCCCCGAGGTGTTCTTGCCGAACAGCGAGTATGCGTAATACAGGTGGTACCTGCCGTTGAAGTACGAGACGTCAGGGGCCCAGAGATCCCTGGTTCCGGGGCTCGACTCGTGAATCCATGCGGGGATTTTGTCGAACACGTGCCCACAGAGCTTCCAATCCTTGAGATCGCTCGAACACCGAATCGCAAACTGACCCCCATCCTTAGCTTTACCGGTTGCAAAGACGTAATATGTGTTCCCCTCCCGAGCAATCGCAGGGTCATGCGTGCCCGCGTAATCCCCTGTCAACTCAAGTGCCACAGGCTCCTGCGCACGTGCCGATTGAATACCTGCGGCCTCGAGCGCAACCACCGCAGCCGTCAGCGCGATGCAAGAAACACGAAACATAATCATCACTCTCGGATTTCGGATGCCCGCGTTTGCGCGATGCCGAATCGAAACAGCACGGGGCAATCGCGATCACTGGCAACGACTTCAGTAGCTCAATTCGAGCGCATTAACCGA
Source organism: uncultured Acidobacteriaceae bacterium (assembly GCA_963737915.1). GTDB lineage: Bacteria > Acidobacteriota > Terriglobia > Terriglobales > Acidobacteriaceae > Telmatobacter. The sequence goes on from CAVTUP010000024.1 coordinate 43,618, forward strand.
GTAGGGCACAAAGGTTTGCTCGAACTTCGGTCCCGCAATCGTCACCTTGCGCTCAATCGGAACAACCGCTTTCGGATTGGTGATCGTGTTCGTCGCCCCCGGCGTCTTGCCGCTCATCGTGCTGAGCGTCGCCTGCTTTCCGAAAGTTGACGCACCCTCTAGAGTGATGTTCAGCCGCTGTGAATCCGACGTCCCATTGACCACTTTGATGAAGATCTTGCGCTTCTTCTCATCGCGCGTCACCGACGTATAGAGCCGTGGCCCCGCATTTGACAGGGTAGTAGCCACAACCTCCGTGCCCAGGTACTTTGCAAACATTACTTGCGCCCAGTAGCTGGGCGAACCATAGCTGGTTAGCGCATCATAGCCAATCAGGTCTGACTCCCACTGCATCCCGCCCGGGTTCACATTCACAAAGAGCGGCGCATAGCACGACATGATGATGATGTCGCTGTTGCGTTCCATACCCGTCATCCAGGCGGAATCGCCCAGCGCAGCCTGAAGATTAGGTGTCGGCTCGCCCTCGCGCGTCGCCCACTCGCCGACAAAGATCTTCGGCCCATTCCGATCTGTTTTGTCGTAGTGGGTAGCATCCGAGTATGACTTCTCCGCCGACATATAGAAGTGTTCGTCGAGCACGTCGGGCTTCATGCTTTTGATTGGCGCCGTCGCAATCAATTGCAGGCCGGGATACTTTGCTTTGATGGCCTTGTAGTATTGCGAATACCGCCCGTCATAAGACCCGGACCGGTCAAACCAATCCTCATTCCCGATCTCGACGTAGTGCAGTGGAATGGGTGCGGGATGCCCGTTCTTCACCCGCTCTGCGCCCCATTTGGTGCTCGCGTCGCCTGTCACGTACTCAATCTCGTCCAGCGCATCCTGAATGTAGGGCTCAAGCGCAGGTCCCGGTTCAACATGCTCCTGCGCCATTGAATAGCCTGCATACACCGCAAGCACCGGCTCAATCTTCAGGTCCTCACACCACAGCATGAACTCGAGCAACCCCATGCCATCCGAAGATCTGTACCGCCACGGACTGGGATGCGTGGGCCGCTCGACCCACGGACCAATCGTCTTCTTCCACTCGTATCGATCTGGAATGTGGTCGCCCTCAAGATAGTTTCCGCCCGGCAGCCGTAAAAATGTCGGACGCATCGCCGCCATCATGTCCATCAGGTCGATTCGATTTCCGTTGGGCCGGTCATGGTACGTCGGCGGAAACAAGGAAACAAGGTTCAACCAGATCGTTGCCGGCCGAGGAATCGTCAGGAGCAGATGATTGTTCGCCGACGTCGGCACTTGCCCGGTCTTGAGCGTAAATGTGTACTGCGCCCAATCCCCGGTAAGTCCGGTCACCTTCGCGGTCGCCGCGATTGCGCCTGACTCGTCGTTTACCAGGCTGACAGTGACAGGAACCCCGACACTATCGGTCTTCGCATAAAACGATCCTTTATAGGTCGTCTGCGGTCTGACTGCGATTCCCCAGAACCCGTCGTTCTGTACGCCGGCCTGTGCCGTTTCGCTCGCTGTGGTGACCGCCACTTTCAAACTGCGAGTGAGCGCCGCGCTGGGCCCGGTTTTGTCATCGACTGAAATATTTACGGCGGAATTTCCCTGCGCCACCATCGTCCAGTGAAACAAGGCACGACGCCCGCCGACGATCGCACGGTCGCGAATCTGCTCCGCATAAAGGCCGCCATCGTAGGAGAAGTTAATCTCTTCCGTCATTAACCCGTAGAGCGTCGGGCTGACTTTCGCTGTCGGATGATTGACTTCGATCGCTAGCGTCGGCTCCTGCGACATGAGGGCCGACGAGACAAGAGAGGCAAGAAGAGCGAAAAGAAAGCTTCGTTTTCTCATAGAGACGCATACTAAGCGAAGAAAGCCGAAACCTTCAACGGGGAAACGTTTGCTTGGCCAGCGCCCATCTTGGCTAAAGTGTATTAATTTACTCATAATCAGATACTTAATTCGCCTTGGCCGCCAACCCAGGCCGCCAATACGATCAGTTTTGCAATCCCCAAAACCGGGCCTATTGAGTCATTCTAGAAACAGGCATATCGCAGCTTGAGGATGTAATGCGACTTAGAGCAGACAAAACGTGGTCGCAAAAGGAGCTTGCGCTCAAATTGCGTGTCGAGCGTCCTGACAACGAGGGCCTGCTCAGTTGGGAGCGCAAGCGGCTCCTCATTGACGCGGCAAAGACAGCTCTCGCCGCCGCGTTGTGCTGGTGGCTGGCTAGGCGTTTTGGATTGCACGAAGGCTACTGGGGCGCCATCAGCGCAATCATTGTTCTTCAATCCAACTTTGGCGCAACCATTACCGCCTCGCGGGACCGGATACTCGGGACACTCATCGGTACTCTCTTCGGCTTCTCGTTCTCACTGATTGGCGTACTTCCGTGGAACTACATCGCCGCTGTGCTCGCCGCCGTCATTGTCTGCGGTTTGTTGGGATCGCACGGCAGTTCAAGGTTGGCCGGCGTGACCATCACGATTGTCATGCTCGTGCAGTCGACCGGCTCGCATTGGATCGTGGCGCTCCATCGTGTCGGTGAGGTGTTGCTGGGCATCGTAGTAGCTCTGGCAGTTTCTACATTTGTGTTTCCTGACCGTGCTCGGCTTCGTCTCCGCGATGGACTGGCCCAGGAGTTCCTCGTGTTGGGTGCGTTCTTTGAAGCGATCCTGCAGGGGTTCCGCGGAGAACCCGCAGCAAATCTGACGGAACTCCGTGAAGATGCGCTCGCTGCTTTGCGAAACAATAATCAATTTTTGGAGGCCTCGCGCAACGAACCCTCAGGCGGGCCGGGATGGCGCGAAGGACTAGGCATGCTGGCGCAGTTTGGTCGATCGATCTTCGACGCATTAGTGGCCTTGGAATTTGCCGTCAAAGATAGCCATGAGGATGATTATGCGCAGCAGTTGGAGCCCGCTCTTGGAAGGCTGGCCATAGATATCCAAACAGGCTTTCACTACCTTGGAAGCTGCATCCATGAGTGGCGCTTTCATGTTCCGCCACCTGGCCTGAACCTTGAGGAAGACATCGCGCAATTGGAAGCTCGAATGACTGCAGTGCGGCCCACGGGCGTGCAATTTTCTCAGGCAGAGATTTTGCGCGCCTACGCGGTGCAACTCCACTTGAAGCAGCTTGCGCGTTTGCTCCGTTCCTCACGTGTTGAGACAAGCCGAGCCATCGGCGAGGCGCAAAAGATAGATGGTGCCATCTAGGAAAGAAATTTGCGCAGCGCTTCAACGCAGTCTTCAATCTCTTTGATAGGAATCGCATAGCCGAACCGAAGATGACCCTCACCTTGCGCGCCAAACACAGAGCCGGGAATCGTTGCGATATGTGCTTTCTCGAGCAAGATCTGCGCCGCCGTACGGCTGTTCTTGTTGATCTTCTCCACGTTCGGAAAGGCGTAGAATGCGCCGGCAGGCGGCTCGCAGGTCAGGCCCACTTCATTCAATGCAGATACCAGTAGATCGCGCCGCTTTCGATATTCCTCGCGACGAGCGGCGATCTCCGATTCCGGCGTCGTCAGCGCATGGATCATCGCATACTGCACGGGTGTACTGACTCCGTTGGTTGAGTAGAGCACGATCTTGCGCAATGCAGTCATGAACGGCTCTTTGGCAACCGCGTATCCCGCTCGCCATCCAGTCATCGCATACGTTTTAGAAAAAGTGAAGCAGGTAATCGTGCGCTCAGCCATGCCGGGGAGCGACGCAATGGAAACGTGCTCGCCATCGTAGACCAGATCTTCATAGGCCTCGTCTGCAATCACAATGAGGTCGCGTTCGATAGCGAATGCTGCAACTTCCTCAGCCTCTGCGCGCGTGAAGACCAGGCCGCTGGGATTCTGAGGAGTGTTGTAGTAGATCGCTCTTGTCTTAGGTGTCGAGAAGTGCTCCAGCGTCTTGCGAATGCCATTTCGACGAGCCGTCGTCGTGGATACCGCTAAAGGACGCGCCTGTGCACCCGTTACGAGATCGCCAATCGGCGTCCAGTAGGGCGAGAAGACCAATGCGTCGTCACCGGGATCGAGCACGCTCTGAAACGCACCATACAGCCCCTGAGAACCACCGACAGTTGCGATCACCTCGTCAGCAGTAACCTGGATTCCGTTCTTCGCCGCCAGCTTCTGCACCAAAGCCTGGCGCAACTGCATCACGCCCGAGGACGGCGCGTAGTGAGTGAAGTTATCTGCCAGCGCCTTGATTGCCGCGTACTTGATATCGTCGGGAGTTTCAAAGTAGGGTTCGCCGCCATGCAGAGCATGTACCTTGAGGCCCTCGGCACGCATTCCCATCACCTTGTTGCGAATCTGAACGATGTCGGAAAAGCCAACTTCATCCAGGCGCCTGGCCAGTCGGATTCCACTCTGTCTCGCTGCCATGAGGTGATGTTTCCTTTCGTGTGCGTTGGGCCAGCTTTTAATTCCAGCATAACCGATACAAGATTTGGCGCTTCGGGAGCGACTCACGAAGCGAGACAACAGGCAGTTTCAGATTGCAAGCAACTCGGTGTAGACAGCCATACCAACCACTGCGTCAACACCCATGATGTCCAGAGCATCGACCTCCTGCTGACTGCGAATGCCTCCGGCCACGATGAGTTGTCGCGTAGTCAGTTTGCGCAGGCGTTCCGCGGTCGCAATCGGGAAACCCTGCATCAATCCTTCGCCGTCTACGTGCGTGTACAGAAACGCCGAGGCGTGAGGCTCAAGTTGCGGAATGGCATCGTCGGGAGTCAATTCCACTTGAGCCTTCCAACCCTTCACCGCGATACGACCATTTTTGGTGTCGATGCCGGCGACAACGCGCTCCGTTCCCACGGCGGCGGCAAGATCCGCAGCGAAATCCACGTTCACTGTGCCCTGTTCTGAGAACAGCGCGGAACCGATAATGACGCGTTTTGCGCCGGATTCAAGGACCTGTCGCGCACGCTCGATCGAGTGGATACCGCCGCCAGCCTGACAGGGAAGACGCTTCGCAATCTGCGCGACCAGCGCCGCGTTTTCGCCCTGACGCATTGCAGCATCGAGATCGATAAGTTGAACGAGTGGAAATTGCGAGAACTTGTCGATCCAGTATTCAAAATCGTCGAAAGCAAGTCGCAGTTTTTCGCCCTGGACAAGCTGGACGATTCGTCCGCCGAGAAGGTCGATAGAAGGAATCAGCACGGAAGCCTCACAGAAACGCCGGCGCGCGCCAAGTCTTCTTTGAGAGACCGGGCGCTGGACACGCCAAAATGGAAAATGCTAGCCGCGAGCGCGGCGTCGGCCTTGCCACGAGCGAAGACATCAACGAAATGAGCAACCGTCCCTGCGCCTCCTGAAGCAATGACAGGGATGCTGACGGCTTCACTCACCGCAGCGGTAAGTTCGCAATCGAACCCGGCTCGAGTGCCATCTGAGTCCATGGAGGTAAGCAAAATCTCACCGGCACCGCGTTCTTCAGCTTCGCGGGCCCACTCCACAACGCGACGGCCCGCAGGTTTGCGACCGCCTTGCACAAATACCTGCGCATCACGTACGGGATTAGACGCGTCGGGATCGCGGCGAGCATCGATGGCGACGACCACTGCCTGCGCGCCGAAGCTGCGACCGATCGCGTCGATCAGCGTCGGGTCAGCAAGCGCGGCAGAGTTCACGCTGACTTTGTCAGCACCTGCCTCGAACACCTGCGCCGCATCGTGGGCTGTGCGAATGCCACCGCCCACAGCGAAGGGAACAAACAACTCGCGAGCAGTGCGGCGAACGGTATCAAGCAGCGTCTGTCGTCCTTCATGGGTAGCTGTGATATCGAGCAAAACAATCTCGTCGGCGCCTTCCCTGGCGTGGCGTGCGGCAAGCGCTGCCGGATCGCCGGCGTCCACGATATCGACAAACTGCACTCCCTTGACGACGCGACCGGCATGGACGTCGAGGCAGGCAATGATGCGCTTGGTGATCATTTCCACTCCAGAAAATTGCACAGTATCTTCAGGCCGGTCGCACCCGATTTTTCCGGATGAAATTGCACACCCATCACATTGTCACGCTCCACGGCAGCGGCAAACGGTTCAATGTATTCCGTAATCGCAGCGGTATCCGCAGTGACCGGCGCTTTGTAGGAATGCGTGAAATATACATACTCGCCGGGTCCGACACCCGCCAGCAATCGCGAAGTGCTCTTCACTTCCAGGGAATTCCATCCAACGTGAGGAACCTTCTCCCCGCTGTCGGGGAAGCGCGCGCACGACACGGAGAACTGCCCGAGACCCAGGCTGATTGGGAGCTTCGGTCGAGCCTGCATAGAGCCACTGCATGCCGACGCAGATGCCGAGAAATGGAGTTCCTCTGAGGATCGCCGCGCGGATGGCAGGAACAAGACCAGCGTCCACCAGGCGCTGCGTCGCGGCAAAGTGGCCGACGCCGGGCAGGATCAATCGCTCAGCCAAGTCCACCAGCGAAGGATCGCTATCGACGACCACAGGCTCCGCGCCGAGATGACGCAGCGTCTTGAGCACAGACGTCAGATTACCTGCTTTGTAGTCGATGACAGTAACGCGCATCAAAGCAGTCCCTTGGTGGATGGAAGCATCTGGCCGAGTTGTTTGTCGCGCGAACAGGCCACGCGCAGTGCCCTCGCAAACGCCTTGAAGATGGCCTCGATCTTGTGGTGATTCGAGCGTCCATACATCGTCTTGACGTGAATATTCGCGCGAGCCCCACGGGCAAAACCTTCGAAGAAATCCGTGACAAGTTCGGTCTGCAGGTCGCCGACAAGACGGGTGCGGACTTTTGTCTCCACGGCAAACGCGGAACGGCCGCTGAGGTCCACGGCCGCGATGGCAAGAGTCTCGTCCATGGGCATGATGAAGTAGCCTGCACGAAGAATGCCGCGCTTATCGCCAAGAGCGCGATCGAAGACCTCTCCAAGCGCGATGCCCACATCTTCAACCGTGTGATGTTGATCGACGTCGAGATCGCCATCGCACTTGAGTTCGAGATCGAAGGCGCCGTGACGGGTGAAAAGTTCAAGCATGTGATCGAAGAATCGGATTCCCGTCGATACCTTGTACTGACCACAGCCCTCGATCGTGAGCTTGATAGCGATGCGTGTTTCCGTGGTATTGCGAGTCAGGCTTGAGGTCCTCACCGCGTCGCGCCGGGCCGTGCGATTCCCTTTGTTGGTCGAAGATTTTTGCGTGGTCATTGGCTTCCTCTTCCAGTGCGGAGCTTGGCAAGTGTCTCGTTGAGCACTAATGTTGCTTCGCGCATTTGTTGGCGCGTGCCGATGGTGATGCGAACCAGCCCGACGCAGCCGGGATCGCTGGAGCGATCGCGCACCAGCACTCCTCCAGCCTTCATGAGACGCACAAACTCGGCATGCTGCGCGCCGATCTCCACGAGAATGAAATTCGCGCGACTTGGCCAGCGGCGGATGTTTGCGGCATCGAGAGCAGCTTCGAATTCGGAGCGCGCACCGAGCACCTCGCCGACGTACCAATCGATATACGCCGCGTCCCCAAGTGCTGCCGGCAAGCACGCGAGGGCGAGCGAGTTCACGCTGTACGGCGATAGCACTCGCCGAACCCACCGCATCAATTCGACTGGACCTGCGAGCAAACCAAGCCGAAGGCCGGCCAGCCCATAGGCTTTTGAAAAGGTGCGAGCGACAACCAGATTCGGAATGGTGCCAATAAGGTCTACAACCGTCTCACCATAAAAATGGAAATAGGCTTCGTCCACAAGCACGACCGCTTGGGGAGCACGCCGCGCAATCTCTGATATCTGCCCGCGCAAAGCAACAGAACCCGACGGACTATTGGGATTGGCGATTGCAATGATTTTAGTGTTAGGAGTGATTGCGGCGAGGAGGCGCTCGAATGGAAACTTTAAATCGTCCCCTGCCTGAACAGCGACGCACCGCGCATCCGTTGCGGAGGAGTAGACCTCATACATCGTGTAAGTTGGCACGGGCAATAGCAATTCATCGCCGCTTTCGAGGAAGGTCTCAAAGAGCACGTGGATGCCTTCGTCTACACCGTTGGTCAGCACCACTTGGTCAGGGGCCAGGCCCAGATGCTCGGCGGCTATTTTTTCCACCGGTTCCCGCTCAGGATAGCGAGTGAGATGGCCCGCGGAGATTTGTCCCAGCATCTCACAGACCAATGGGGAACAGGCGATGGTGTTTTCGTTGAAGTCCAGGCGCAATGCATCTCTATTCCCCAGCGGCGGATGATACTCCTTCATCGCCTGCACTCGAGAACGCGGCGATGGGTGGACTGAAGTCGATGTTTTAACCACGTCGGCTCCTTTTGGATGCTCTACGAAGGCGGCTGCGGACAGCCTCTGCGTGACCGGTGAGGCCTTCAGCTTCAGCGAGCACGATTGCCTGCGGACCGAGCGCCACCAGGCCCTCCATTGAATATTCCTGGACGGTAATTACCTTGAGAAAGTCGTTCACGCTAAGGCCGCCACGCACGCGCGCTGTACCACCCGTGGGGAGTGTGTGGTTAGGGCCGGAAATGTAATCGCCCATCGGCTGCGCGGACCATCGGCCAACAAAGACGGATCCCGCGTTGAATACCCAATCGAGATCGGCCTTCGCATCGACGGTGAGATGCTCGGGCGCGAGGCGATTGGTAATTTCGTGAGCTTCGTCGACGCTTGAGGCAAGAATCACAATGCCATTGCGATCGAGAGCCTCGCGTGCGATGCGATTCTGGCGGCTTTGCTGCTTCGCTTCGGCAATCACCTGCCTGGCCAGTTCAACACGCGTTGTGATGAAGATGGCTACCGCTTCTGGATCGTGCTCAGCCTGGGCGACCAGGTCGGAGGCAACCTCACGTGCGTCGCCCGTTTCGCTCGTCACTACAATTTCGGTGGGACCGGCAAGCATATCGATGGCGCAATCGAAAGCCACGAGGCGCTTGGCGGCAGTTACATAGAGATTGCCGGGCCCGACAATCTTATCGACACGCGGCAACCTCGGCGTGCCGTAGGCGAGCGCCGCAACAGCGTGCGCCCCTCCCACCCGGTAAAATTCCGTGATCCCTAGAAGGTGCGCTGCTGCCAATGTTTCACGCGCCGGCTTAGGTGAGACCGCGACGATACGCGCCACACCCGCTACCTGTGCGGGGATGGCAGTCATCAGCAGAGTGGACGGTAGCGGATGGCGACCACTGGGGACGTAGCAACCAACGGACGACAGCGGACGCACAACCTGCCCTGCGGCTAATCCAGGAACTGTAGAGTAGCTCCACGACTTCGGAAGTTGGCGCTCTGCAAACTTGCGGATTTGTAAGGCCGCGGTCGAAAGTGCCTGTCGAACTGCGGGATCTGTCGCATCCCAGGCCGAGACCATCTCTTCCCGCGTAATCCGTAAACTCGCTGGATGATCAAGCCCATCGAATTGCGCGGCATAACGGAACAGAGCACGGTCGCCCCTCCGCCGCACATCTGCAACGATGCGCCGGACGGCGGGCAACACCGTATCGAGAGCGGCGCCGCCGCGTTGCTCAAGCGAAGCGAGCAGAGCAGCGGTTTCGCGGGCACCCCGTCCTTTCGTTCGAATCAGCTTCATCGTTCGTCTCTCGTACCTTCCTCGTTACAGCACGACTTTGTTCAACGGGTATTCGACGATGCCTGTTGCGCGTGCGGCCTTAAGTTTCGGAATGACATCTCGAGCAATGCGCTCTTCGACAATCGTGTTAACGGCAACCCAATCTGAATTGCTGAGCTGCGACACAGTCGGCGAGTTGAGAGCGGGCAGCACTGCGAGCACTGAATCGAGATCTTCGCGCTTCACGTTCAACATCAGGCCAACCTGCGATTGTGCGTCAATCGCGCCCCGCAGCATGAGCGAAATCTGGTCAATCTTTTCGCGCTTCCACGGATCTGCTAGTGCTGACTTTCCCGCGATCAGGTGCGTCTCGCTTTCCATCACCGTGTCGATGATCTTGAGATGGTTGGCTTTGAGCGAACTGCCTGTTTCAGTCACTTCGACAATGGCGTCTGCGAGCGTAGGTGGCTTCACTTCAGTCGCGCCCCAACTGAATTCAACCTTGACGTTTACACCCTTGCTCGAGAAATAGCGCTTGGTCACCTCAACGAGCTCCGTCGCAATGATCTTTCCTTCAAGATCTTCAGCTCTTTCGTAGCCGCTGCCTTCAGGAACGGCAAGCACCCAGCGCACCTTACGCCTGCTCTGTTTGGCATAGGTGAGAGTTGTGACGCTCGTAAGGTCCAACCCGCTTTCAACAACCCAGTCAATTCCGGTGAGCCCGGCATCGAGCACGCCGTGGTCCACGTAACGTGCCATCTCCTGCGCACGAATCAGCATGCATTCGATTTCGCTGTCGTCGATGGAAGGAAAATACGAACGGCCGTCTGCGTAGATGTTCCAGCCTGCGCGTTTGAAGAGCGAAATTGTCGCGTCTTGCAGGCTTCCCTTTGGCAGACCGAGACGAAGTTTATTAGCCACGCGCGGCCTCTTTCTCTCCAGTAACGGCCAATGCGATCGGCTTGGTAAAGCAGCTCACGGTGCCCTCATGGCACACCAGTCCATCGCCCTCAACCTCAACGCGAAAAAGAAGTGTGTCATTGTCGCAATCCGTCGCCGCGGTCACGACTCGCAGGCGATTGCCGCTGGTTTCGCCCTTCATCCAAAGCTTCTGGCGAGTGCGACTCCAAAAAGTCACGAAGCCTGTTTCTACCGTCTTGGCGTAGCTCTCAGGATTCAGAAAGCCCAGCATCAGGACCTGCCCGGTTCGCGCGTCCTGCACGATGCCGGCGACAAGGCCGTCCATTTTGTCAAAATCGATCTTGGTTTGAATACTCATCATCTTTCCATTTCATCCGTTTATGGCGCGCAAGCGAAAAGCCCGTCGGCGTGGTCGCCGGCGGGCTTTATTGGTTCCGATCTCTCTGGCCGTTTACTTCAGGCCATAACAGTCCGCCGGCATGGAGGTCCCATGGTGGTGGTGACCGTGATGGCGGTGGCTCTGCATCTATCTAGAAGTTAAGGTTAAATCCCCGAGCTGTCAACTGGAACTTTGCGTTTCTCCAATCTGGGAATCGTTCCCCGCGTCAACCGCCTGACGCCTTCTGTGTCTCAGCGCTCGGGGATGGGTTGCGCAATAACTGGAGGATTTTTTGATAGAGCCGATTCCGCAGATCAAACCGTTCGGATGCACGAGTGATGTAGCGAACCTGGATGTCGATACCCGACCCCGACGGTAGCAGGTTCGCCACAGGCGTTGCGCTGAATCGACTAAGGTCAATGCCATGCGTTCCGCGTTTCCACTCCTGCTCTGCCACCTTCGCGTTCTTCTCGGTTTCCTCGAGCACAACTTTATGGATACTTTCAACGGTCGCGTGGATATCCGCGGTCGGCGATGGACTCACAGTCAATTCGTCCCACATCCACTGCCCGGTTGTGGAGAAGTTGAAGTACTGTCCGCGGATCGCAAAGCCATTCATGAAAGTGATGCGACGCCCTGTCGGGAGGCCCTTGTCGGCAAGAGTCCCAGTTTCCAGCAGGGTCGTGGTGAACAGATGAACTTCCGTGACCTCCCCGCCCACCCCGTTGATTTCTACCCAGTCGCCTGCGTGGATTCCGTTTTTCCCAATCAGTACGAACCACCCCAGAAAAGCAATGATGAAATCCTGCAGCGCGATGGTAAGCGCCGCGGTGGTCAAGCCAAGGATCGTCGGCGTCTCCTTCGGCGTGCCAAACACAACAAACAGAATCAGGATCAGGCCGAGCAGTTGGATCGATAGTTCGAGAATGCTGCGCAGAGTCTGCGATCTTCGGCGGTCGAGGTTCGGTTTGTCCATGAAGTAATGCACGACGCCGTCCGCGAGGACGATGCAAATACCGATAAAGATGATTAATGCCAGCGACTGCAATATCAAATGCATCAGGATGCGGTGTTGCACAAGCACCTGCGCGGACCATTTCCCGTAGATATTCGCTAGTTGCTGCGCGGTTTGAATGCGGTCGTCATAAATGCCAAGAATCTGCCGTTGGGCTGCCCTGTCTTTAATATTCGCAAGCCTGCTCGCACGATCCGTTGTTCCAGCCGCAACATCCTTGTTCGCTTTGGCTTCGAGAGCATTGTGCTGTTCCGTCAGGGTTGCAATGTCGGCCTGCGTCTGCTGCTGCGCCTTCTGGAGCAAATCAAAACGATCTCGCTGACCAAACCACGCCGACACGCGCGACGCCATCGTTCCATGACGCCGTTCAGAGATTACTGCGACCTGCCCGCCATCCTGAACCTGTTTGTCGTATTGCTGCATCGCGGCTTCATGCGCCGTCAACTCTGCATGGATCTGGGCGCTTTGATCACCGGATTCGCGATCAAGATCCTGCTGCACATCGGCGAGTTGATCGTTATCAAGGCCCAGCTGAGCCTTCGCGACCTCGAGATCGCCATTGTCCACCGTTGGCGTTGAGCCCTTGGCTGGGGCATTCAATTGCGCCGTAATACTGTTTACCTCGGCCTGATCTTGCTTGATCAGGTCCTGCAGTTGCACGACCTTCTGCGCCAACTCAAGAGCCTTCCCGGTAGGGCTAAGCTTTTGCGCCTGCAGCGTCGCTTGCCGGAGAGCCGAGGCGAACGCCTGGTCAACCGCGTGATCAGCGAGGCGCATGGCATTGCGGGCGTATTCTTTCTCCTCAGCCGTAACGGCCAATGGTGCGAGAGCCTGTGCCGTCAGCCAGGGCCGCAAATCGACAATCGTCTTTTTGCCGAAATTGCCGCCTCGGCTCCTGCGAGTGAGAAACGACAAATTGCCCATGGCATCGCGCGTTGTCCAGGAGAAAACGAGGCACGCGACAAGGAGCCCCACTAATGTAAGGAGGAGGACGATCCTGGTGTTGCCTAATATGCGTCGGCGTATTGACTGGCCGAAGGAAGGAGCAATCGGGGGGGTTGCCATAGACATATTGTTGCAGGAAACCGGGCTCCCGGTCTTCACCGACCTGATTTACCAGCCTCGCCGGCTATTGGCCGATTTGCAGACCAGTTGAGACGAGTGGAGAATGGAGTCATGGGATTATTGCAAAGATCGGCGTGGGCAACAGTTTTGCTCTGCGCATCTGCGCTTGCCATGCCGCAGCTCTCCGAGAAACCCCGCATGACATCTCAGCCGGAGATGCGCGTCGACCTCAACTCCGCGAGTGTGGAAGAGCTGTTGCAAGTTCCAGGGATGACACGCACCTGGGCCGCACGCATTGTGCGCTTCCGGCCATACCGTGCAAAGAATGAGTTACTCGATCGCGGAGTAGTGACAAGCGAGGTCTACTCCCGTATCAAGGAATACATAATCGCGCACCGTAATAAGTAGAAAGACGAATCTACCTATAGCTATGCATGAGTCACTGCATCATCTTCGCCCCGTCGCAAAAGCCGGCTCAAGATAACGTAGAGCACGGGGATAAACACCAGATTGAGCACCGTGGAAAACAACATGCCGCCAACAATAGTGGTTCCCACCGAGCGACGGCCAAGCGCACCAGCTCCCGTGGCAAAGACCAGCGGAAGGACACCCAGAATGAAGGCAAACGAAGTCATTAGGATTGGCCGGAGGCGCAACTCTGCGGCTTCTATAGCCGCGTCCGCAATCGAACGACCTTTACGCCGAAGTTGTTCCGCGAACTCCACAATCAGAATTGAATTCTTTGCGGAAAGTCCAATGAGCATCACAAGCCCAATCTGGCAGTAGACGTCGTTCGAGAGCCCACGAAGCGATACAAGTCCCAGGGCACCAAGCACCGCCATTGGTACGGCGAGCAGAATAATAAATGGGAGTGCAAAACTCTCGTATTGCGCCGACAGCGTGAGATACACGACGAGAAGGCCCAGTCCGAAGATGAGCAGGGCCCTGCCGCTCGACTCAATTTCATCGAGCGTGAGACCGGTCCACTCATAGCGCATTCCGGGAAGCATGACTTTCTTTGCAAGGTCCTCCATTCCCGCAATTCCCTCACTCGAACTGACGCCGGAAGCAGGAGAGCCGTCAATTTCGACCGCGCGGAACAGATTGTAGTGCGTAATTACTGGCGGACCGGCACTCTCATCCACGCTCGCGAGATTGTCCAGTGGAACCATTTGGCCCGTGTTCGAGCGAACATAAAAATTGTGCAGATCCCGCTCTGACATCCGATAAGCCTGGTCGGCCTGTGCGAAAACGCGATACGTCCGATTGTTGAAATCGAAATCGTTGACGTACTGCGAACCCATAAAAACCCCAAGGGTGGTCGTGATCTGTGAAAGCGGAATGTTCATCGCCTTCGCTTTCTCGCGGTTGATAGTGACCAGCACCTGCGGGTCATTCGCAGAAAAGGTAGTGATCAGACCCGAAACATCCTTCCGCGCACGACCCGCGCCCACAATCTGGTGGGCAACTCGATCCATGTCACTCAGTGTATTGACGCCGGTGTCCTGCAGCATGAACTGAAAACCGCCATAGCTTCCAACGCCCTGCACAGCTGGCGGTTGAATGACAGCTACAAGGCCGCCATTGGGTGCAAACATCAGCGAGCCAAGTTTGGGCGCCAGATCCGCAACGATATCCGCGGCCGAATGCCCCTTTCCGCGCCGCTGATCGGCAGGCTTCGTACTGATGAACATCATGCCGGCGTTCGAAGAAGCTCCTGAGAAACTGAAACCCATGATAGAAAATGCACCCGATACATCCTTGTTTGAATAGATGATGGCCTGTGCTCGATCGGCAAGCGCGGAAGTATAGGAAAGCGAAGATCCCGGCGGCGCCTGAACGATTCCGATCAGATAACCTTGGTCCTCCTGCGGAATGAAGCTGGTGGGGACGTGCTGATATGTCCACACCGTGGCCGCGAGCCCAGCGAAGAAGACGATGAGAAGCACATAGCGAAGCTGCAAAGACACATGAATGATCTTTGCGTAGGTCTTTGACAGCCACGTAATGAACGCGTCCGCTCCATGAATAAACGCAGCAAACGCGCGCGATATCGGACGAATGTGCAGGAAGTCCAACTGACGCGGGCGGGCTTCTTCTCCGCGCAGAAACAGGGCAGAGAGCGCCGGCGATAGCGTAAGAGCATTGAACGCCGAGATCGCGATTGAGAACGCAATGGTAAGAGAAAACTGCCGGTAGAGGATGCCCGTGGTTCCGGGGAAGAAGGACACGGGCACAAACACAGCGATCAGCACAAGCGAAGTAGCGATTACCGCGCTGGTAACTTCGCCCATGGCACGCGAAGTGGCTTCGTGCGGATCCGAGTGCTCCATCGCAATATGCCGCTGGACGTTTTCGATAACCACGATTGCGTCGTCTACCACCAGGCCCGTGGCCAGCGTAATGCCGAACAAGGTGAGTGAGTTGATCGAGAACCCAAATACCTTGATGAACGCGAAAGTGCCGATAAGAGAGACCGGAATCGTTACCGCGGGAATGATCGTGGCGCGCCAGTCAAGAAGAAACAGGAAGATAACGACTATGACGATACTGATCGCTTCAGCGAGGGTGACGAGAACTTCGCGAATCGAGTCGCCGACCACCGTGGTTGAATCAAAGGCGACTGCATATTCAAGGCCAGGAGGGAAGCTCTTCGAAAGCTCTTTCAGCGCGGCCTTCGCCCCGGCGTCCACATCGAGTGCATTGGCATTGGAAAGTTGCAGAACGCCGATGCCTTGCGCCGAGTGCCCGTTGTACTCGAGAGATGAGCTATAGTCCTCCGCGCCCACCTCCGAGTGTCCGACACTCTTGAGCAAGATAAGCCCGTTTGGGGTGCTCTTCACAATAATGTTGTCGAACTCTTGTGGACTCGTGAGCCGGCCCACCACGCGCACCGGGATCTGGAACGACTGCTTTTCATCTGCGGGCTGCTGTCCAAGCTGGCCTGCCGGGATCTCAACGTTCTGCTCCTGCAGAGCATTGATAACATCCACGGCGGTCAGCCCCTGCGCGGCCAGCTTCAAGGGGTCGAGCCACACGCGCATAGCGTACTTGCGCTCGCCAAAGATGTTCACGTCGCCCACACCCGGCACACGCTTGATTGCGTCTTTCACATAGACGTCGAGATAGTTTGAGATGAATTCGTGAGAGTAGCGACCATCACGCGTGAAAAATCCGGCGCCGAAGACAAAATTGCTATTCGCCTTGCTGATGCTGATGCCCGTTGCGTTCACCGCGGCGGGTAAACGACCCGTCACGCTGGCTACGCGATTCTGCACGTCGACAGCGGCGATGTCGAGGTTATAGCCCGTCTGAAACGTCGCCGTGATGGAACTGGTTCCGCTATTGGTGCTGGTTGAGCGGATATAGCGCATGCCTTCGACGCCGTTGATGGCCTCTTCCAACGGGATCGTCACGGCCTTCTCAACGGTGGCAGCATTCGCGCCGACGTAGTTGCAGTTCACGCCAACTTGTGGCGGGTTCAACGTCGGATACATGGCGATCGGCAGCGTCGGAATGCAAACTGCCCCAGCCAGAATGATCATCAGCGCGCACACCGTGGCAAATACGGGCCGGTGAATAAAGAAATCTACAAACAAGGTGAGCCCTCTTTCATGTTGTCGGCATGAGCGCAACTTGCCGCGCTCCCTGCCAGGCCGGCGCCGAGCTGTCTCAGGCGCCCAGCGGAGAGACCGGCATTCCGTTCACAAGGAATTGCGTGCTCGACACGATGACCTGGTCACCCGCGCTTAGCCCTGACGTAATGGAATAAGTGTTCCCTACCGTGTCACCGAGGGTGACGGGCGTTTGGGTTGCTACAAAGTGACCGTCCTGCCCCTTTTTGGCAACAAACACAAAACTCTGTCCGCCCTGGCGGGTCACCGCGAGCACGGGGATCACGACCATCTGCTTCGTGCTCCAGATGACGCGGGCCTTGATGAGCTGCGCGTTCCGCATGATTTCGGGCGTCGCGTGCACCGGTGCCTTGGCAAGAATGCCCTGCAGCGTCGGGTCTACTTGCGGGGAGAGAAAATCGATCCTCGATTTCTCCAGCAGCTTTCCGCTTGTGTCTGACAGCTCCACGGCCAATCCAATCCGCGCTTCGCTGGAGCGCTCCGTCGGAAGGTAGATGTAAGCCTCGAGGTCGCCGGTCCTGTCCACCGTCGTCAGCATTGTGGAAGACGTGACATAGTCGCCCACATGAACGGGGATGTCCCCAACAACGCCATCAAATGGCGCGCGAATCGTGTAGTACGCCAACTGATCTTCCTGCATCTTACGCAGTCCCAGTGCAGACTCGTAGTCGGCCTTGGAGTTCTCAAAAGCCTGCTGAGCCTGGTCGAAGGCGTCGCGGCTCGTAACTCCGGCCTCAAAGAGCTTGCGTTGGCGCTCAAGTTGAACGGCGTCGTAGTCGAAAAGCGCCTTCTTCTGCCGTTCGGTGGCGCGTTGTGACTCAACCGTAGACGTCTGGTGAATCGGATCGATCACCATCATCTCCTGACCAGACGCGACACGATCACCTGACTTAACGCGGATTTGCGTCAGCCGCCCTTCAACCTGCGGCTGCAGAGTGGCGGAGTGGCGCGACTTGATAGTCGCCATGTATTCATTGCTTTGCGCGACAGGAGCCAGGGCCACCGCAACCGTCTTCACTGGCATCGCCTGCATCCCTGCCGCCGCCGCTGGAGGCTGCTGACTCTTTTGGCAGCCAGTAACCGCCAAAGCAAACACAACAGCACAGCCCATTCCATAAATGCGTTTCAAAGAAATACCCCTAACTTGTTTTGTTTCGCGTTACTCACAGAAGGACAGCGAGATGAATTGCAGCATCCATCCTACAACTCGACCTACGGTCACCACTGTGATCCCGGACGCAATGCCTCGGAACTGAACAAAGACGCTTGGTTGTCGTTTTATGTGACGTTTACGACCGCATCATTGTCGCAAATAATTTGCCGGAAGGCCTTTATCTTGTTGCAGTCCGGCTCCCTGCAACTCAGGCGTTTTCCGCCTGCCATGCGAACGGGTTGAAGTTGGTCCGGCGGTCGAAGGCGTCAGTCGACTCGGAGCGTTTGAGCCATCCGACCACCAGGTATGTGAGGGGCGTCGCGACCACCTCGACCGCCACCTTGATGAGGTATGCCGAGAGGATCATCCGCAGCAACATGGCAGGAGGCTGCACTCCCCCAAACGCAATCAGTATCAGGACTGCTGTATCGACTGCCTGCCCGGTAACGGTCGACCCCACGGTACGGGTCCACAACCAGCGGCCCTTGGTCACCAGCTTCAGCTTGGCCAGCGTGTAACTGTTTGTAAATTCTCCCGCCCAATAAGCAACAAGGCTTGCACCGGCAAAGCGAGGAACCACGCTGAATACGGATGCAAAGGCTTCCTGCCCGTGCCATTCCGGTGCCGGAGGCAGCGACACGGCGATCTGACCCATCGCGGCAAGAATGGCCATCGCGAAGAAGCCCAGCCAGATAGCCCTGCGCGATGCCCCATACCCGTACACCTCGGTGAAGATGTCCCCACAGATATAGGTGAGCGGAAACAGGAACTCCGCCGCGCTGGGTCTCAAGGGGCCCAATCGGCAAATCTTCGGTCCAACCAGGTTCGAGATCAGCAACACCACCACAAACCCGATGGTCAACAGATCGAGATAGCGGAA
>CAVTUP010000025.1:0-223060 GCA_963737915.1 uncultured Acidobacteriaceae bacterium
TGAGTCCGCTGCGTCTGCCAGTTCCGCCATCCCGGCCGGGGTGGGGTTGCGCTCTCCAAGTATCGCATAAGCATTGCTTTCCGTGCCATAAGGAGAAGTCAGTGAATGCCATGAGGGGAGGCGGCAAATGCCACGGAATTCTTTGGGAAAGGAATCCATGGGCACGGTTTAGCGGCGATCAGGGGGTCGACCGCGTTGATGGGGCGTTCCCGTTCCTGGGGCGGAGCGGGCCACAATCCGCCGGGAAATAGAGGCTTGGTTTCCCACACGCTTCGATGTGACAGCTAAAGCTCCATCCCATGCGACAATGGAGGCAATTGTGATGACTACCGCTTCTTCTGCAGTTGTTCCCGAGCCGGTTGCGGTAACGCCGGAGTTGTTAGCGCAACACAGCATTACTGCGGATGAATACGACCGCATTTTGAAGGCACTCGGACGCGTTCCTTCGCTCACGGAACTGGGAATTTACAGCGTGATGTGGAGCGAACACTGCTCTTATAAGTCGAGTCGCGTGCATCTGAAGCGGCTGCCCACGAAGAGCGATCGGGTGGTGCAGGGACCGGGCGAGAATGCCGGCATCATCGACGTGGGCGATGGGTGGGCCTGCGCGTTCAAGATCGAAAGCCACAATCATCCAAGCTACATCGAGCCTTACCAGGGCGCGGCGACGGGCGTCGGCGGCATACTGCGCGACATTTTCACGATGGGAGCGCGACCGCTGGCCGTGATGGATTCGTTGCGGTTTGGTCCTATTAAGCCGGAGGCGGGAACTGAGCCGGAGCTTATTGCGAAAAACCACTCCATTGTTGAGGGGGTTGTGAGCGGCATTGCGGGTTATGGCAACTGTTTTGGCGTTCCAAACCTTGGCGGCGAGACGAAGTTTGAGGCGTGCTATAGCGGTAACCCACTCGTAAATGCATTTGCGCTGGGGATGGTTCGCAAAGACGAGATCTTCTACGGGAAGGCCACGGGAACGGGCAATCCTGTGATTTACGTCGGAGCGAAGACGGGACGCGACGGAATTCACGGCGCGACGATGGCCAGCGAGGAGTTCAAGGAAGGTTCAGAGCAGAAGCGGCCCAATGTACAGGTGGGCGATCCCTTCATGGAGAAGCTGCTGCTGGAGGCTTGCCTTGAGGCAATGAAGACCGGCGCCATTGTCGGAATCCAGGACATGGGCGCGGCTGGGCTGACTTGCTCCACCTGCGAGATGGGCGCGCGCGGCGGTGTTGGACTGGACGTGGAGCTGGATTTCGTTCCGCAACGCGAGACCGGGATGAGTGCCTACGAAATCATGCTCTCGGAGAGCCAGGAGCGGATGCTGCTGGTGGCCGAGAAAGGGCGGGAGCACGAGGTTCTGCGTGTATTTGAGAAGTGGGGGCTGGATGGGGTGATCGTGGGCACGGTGCAGCCGGAACCCCGACTCCGAATACGGCACCACGGTGTGCTGGTGGCGGATATTCCGAACCAATCGCTTACGGACGACGCTCCGCTTTACCATCGGCCGGTTGGCACCTGGCGCGCTCCGGTTCCGCTGGAGCCACCTGACGATGCACTGGCAGAACTGGCGAGGGACCGCGATTACCTGGCAGATCTTAAGAGACTGCTGGCAAGTTCAAACATCTGCTCAAAGCGCTGGGTGCACGAGCAGTATGACACCATGGTGCAAACCAACACTGCTATTGGACCAGGCGGCGAAGCGGGCGTGATGCGCATCAAGGGTACGGGTACGCCAGGACACGAGCGCGGGTTAGCAATGGCGCTTGATGGAAACGGTCGCTGGGCGTATCTCAATCCCAAGCTGGGAGCGATGCATGCCGTGGCCGAAGCTGCACGCAAAGTGGCCAGCACGGGTGCAACACCTGTCGCGGCGACGAACTGTCTCAACTTTGGAAACCCGGAAAAGCCGGAGATCATGGCTCAGTTGTCTGCGGCCATCGATGGGATCGCCGAGGCTTGTACTGCGCTGAGCACTCCCATCACGGGCGGGAATGTATCGCTCTACAACGAGACTCGCGGCGAAGGGATTTATCCAACGCCGGTGCTGGGGATCGTGGGAATTCTCGACGATGTGACGAAGGCGGTGCCAGCGGAATTTCAGAATGCCGGCGATGCGGTTCTGCTTTTGTGGCCTGTCCCACGCGGTGAGGAGCCGAACCCGGAGCTGAAAGTTCCATTCGAACAGGAGCCAATCAATCACAATATTGTTGGTCATCCGGAACCGGTAACGCCGGAAGGTGACGCGGAAACGGCAGCTTCGGCAAATGCGGAACTCATTGCCTTTGGCTCTTCGGAATACGCAAAGGTGGTGCTGGGCGGGATTTGGGGTCAGCCGCCTCCGCTTGATCTTGAGGCTGAATCCGATTTGCAGACTCTGCTCATCGAGTTGGCCAAGCGGGAGATGATCCACTCTGCCCGCGACATTTCGGACGGCGGCATTGCGGTGGCGCTGGCACAGTCGGCGTTTCCCAAGGGAATCGGCGTGACCGTTGACCAGGAACAAGCGCTGATGGTTCATCCACTTTTCGGATTGTTTGCGGAGCCTGCATCAACCATGCTCGTTTCCACCAACGCCAGCCGAGTCGATGACATTGAGGAGCTCGCAGATCATTTCGGATTCAACGCGGCTCGCATTGGCACAACGGGGGGCGACCGGCTCGAAATTTCCGTATATAAGGATGTCTTCGTGTCTGCTGAGCTCACTGAGTTGCGGAGACCCTGGTCCGCAGCACTGGAAGCCACACTCCACGACGAGGTGACGGCATGAGCCGGTTGCTCTTTCAGGGAGTGGATGGGGTCTCTGATTTGTCATCGATTTTCGCCGCACAGAGCGAGGGGCAGGCGGTGCGGCCGGTTGTGCCAAACGAGGATGAGAAACTTCGCGAGGAGTGTGGCGTTGTTGCCATCCATGGGCATCCGGACGCGGCACGGATGGCCTACCTTGGCCTATATGCTCTGCAGCATCGTGGACAAGAATCGGCGGGCATTGCCACTGCGGACGGGCAACATCTTGCAAACATCAAGGGCATGGGGCTGGTATCGGAGATCTTTACCGACGACGTGCTTTCAAAGCTGCCAGGGCAGATGGCGATTGGGCATACCCGCTATTCCACGACCGGCGACTCGGCACTGCTGAATGCGCAACCCATACGTGTGGACTCGACCAAGGGCCTGATCGCGATTGCGCATAACGGCAATCTTGTGAACCTGGGGAATATACGGGCTCGGCTGGAACGCGATGGCGCTTACTTTCAGACCACATCGGACTCAGAGATTATTGTGCAGCTCATCGCGCACTCGCGTTCGGGCACGCTGGTGGACGCGATCGCAGACTCGCTTGGTCAGGTTGAAGGTGCGTTTTCCATCGTCATGATGACGCGGGATCGCATCTTTGCCGCGCGCGATCCCCGTGGCTTCAGACCGCTGTCGATGGGGCGCATCAAGAATCCAGATGGGCCGGACACGATCGTATTTGCATCGGAGACTTGCGCGTTTGACTTGTTGCGCGCCGAATATGAGCGGGATGTATTACCGGGCGAACTGGTGATGGTGACGGATGACGGCGTAACGAGCCGCCAATACGCATCGGGCATGCCACAGTCGAGCTGCATCTTTGAACATGTGTATTTCGCCAGGCCTGATAGCCGCATCTATGGTCGCTGGGTTCAGGAAAGCCGGGATCAGATGGGCCGCCAATTAGCCCGCGAGTCGGCAGTGCCTGCGGATGTCATTGTCCCCGTGCCGGATTCGGGAGTGACGGCGGCGCTCGGTTATGCAGACGAGAGTGGCATCCCGTTTCGCTTTGGGCTGATTCGAAACCACTACGTGGGGCGTACGTTTATTGAACCAGAGCAGAGGGTGCGCGACTTCGGAGTTCGGCTCAAGCTCAACCCTGTGCGGAATCTGCTGGAAGGCAAACGGGTAGTGCTTATCGACGACTCTATTATTCGCGGGACAACCAGCAGAAAAATTGTTCGCATGGTTCGGGGAACGGGAGCGAAGGAAGTTCACCTGCGCATCAGTTGTCCGCCCACCATTTCGCCCTGTTTCTATGGCGTGGACACGCCGAGTAAGCGAGACCTGATCGCGGCAAACAAGAGCATTGAAGAGATTCGCCAGTTCATTGAAGCCGATTCTTTGGCTTATCTCTCGCTCGAGGGGCTCAAGAAATGTTGCGATGGCGGGGAAGGCAATGGTTTCTGCACTGCGTGCTACACCGGCAACTACCCAACGCAATGGGTGGATGTGGATGAGATTTTGCCTGCGACGGCAGAGGTCTGACGGGAAGCTGCACCTGCTGCGGTACTTAAGATACGGATGATCCACATATGCGGGATTGGCACCGGCAAAATCTGACGTCATCCTCTAAATAGATCTGATGACACGAATTCCTACTCTCGACGGCTGGCGAGGCATCGCCATCTTATTGGTCCTTGCCGACCACGGACTGTATGCACTTCACCTTAGCGCCACCGCGGGTTCGAGGACGGGGCCCGATGGCGTCACGCTTTTCTTCGTTCTCAGCGGCTTCCTGATCACGAGCCTCTTGACTGCCGAGCGGCAAAAGCTGGGCGCAATCGACTTGCCCCGTTTTTACAAGCGCCGCTTTGTGCGCCTGATGCCGGCGGCGTGGGCCTATCTCTGGTTTGTTGCTGTGTTCAGCATGCAGTCGCCTTCGAAAGTGGATAGCCTGATAGCGATCGCGGCCGCGATCTTCTTTTTCAGAAACTATTGTTACCTGTCTTGTGCCGGCGGTGATTTGACAGGGCACTTTTGGACTCTTTCGGTTGAGGAGCAATTCTATCTCGTTTGGCCTGCGACTTTGCGTTTTCTTGGGGCGCGATGGGCTCGGTGGGTGGCACTCTTTGGAGCGATTGGTTTGGGGATTTATCGCACGGTCTGGTTGAACGCGCACCCTTTCGCGTCGAATACTCAGCTTCAAGGTACTCCCCTTCATGCAAACGCACTGCTAATCGGCTGCTCGGTTGCGCTGTTCCTTCCCAACTTTCGCCATCTACTGCGGGATTGGATGGCGTTGCCTTTGCTGGTTGGGGTTGTGGCCTGCATAGCTCGCCACGAGATCCTTGTTCCATTTTCCGAGTCGGTGTTGTTTGCGCTGTTGTTGGCAACGACTTCGGTGTCGCGGTCGAAGCTCTTCACCTTCCTCGACTGGAAGCCCCTCACATTTCTGGGGGCACTATCTTATAGCCTTTATCTATGGCAACAGGTCTTTACGATGCTTGCCCATCGCGGGGGAGTTTTCGTGTGGATTGGTGGATTCGGTCTTGTTGCGGCGGCGGTTGGCAGCTATTACATTCTTGAGAAACCGCTAGTTGAGCGCTTCAGAGACAAGAAGCCTGCACGGCTCAATTCCAAGCCAGTTGAGGTTGTTGCCGAATAGAAACCTGGTTGAGATCAAGACTGGGATAATGCAAATCGTTCCCTGTTGCGTCTCATGCGGTCTCATCCGCGACATCCAGGGCACGGGCGGGAATGACTCTTGGGCGAGCCAAGCTGCGCATGAGCGCATACATGAGTCCGGCGGCGGCAAGACATGGAATCAGCATTACTCTAAGCGCTGTCTGGTAGTCACCGGTCGCGTCCTTCAACAGTCCCATGACGTACGGGCCTACAAAGCCACTGAACATGGTGATTGTGTTCATTGCAGCGATGCCGGCTGCGGCGGCGCGCCCAGCCAGAAACTGTGTCGGAATGGAGACCCCAGGGCAGAGGATGGAAGTGTTAGCCATGAAGGTAATGCCGAGGGATAAAACCACCAGCCAAGGTACACGTGTGGAACCCGCGACGAGGAACGCCGCGCCCATCAACAAGCAGGGAACAATGCAGTGCATTGCCCTCTCGCCGGTCCGGTCAGAGTGAGCACTGTTGGCGAGCATGGATACGGTCCCAGCCAATCCGAAGACGGCCACGAGATAGCCTACCTGCGTTACATTCCAGCCTGTCGCGGCCTGAAGAATTGCAGGCGCGGAAAAGTTGAAGGCGTAACTGCATAGAAGAACAAGGAAGAAAAATCCGCCAATCATCCAGACTTTGAGAGAAAGCAATGCGCGGAGCGCACCTTCGCTGTGCCCCAGGTGAGCGTGATGACCATCGACTTCGAGCTGCTTTTGCAGCCAGGATTTCTCATCGACTGTAAGCCAACGAGCTTCACTGACCGAACCCGGAAGCATGCGCAGAATAACGAAACTGAACAACGCAGCGGGAGTACCCTCAATCAGGAATAACCATTGCCATCCGGCCAACCCGAGATTGCCGTCGAGGCCCATCAACCATCCTGCCAGAGCGCCCATCACGACCGATGCGAGGGGAAAGGCGATATAGAAACGGCTGATTGCCCGGGCTCGCGCACGCGCTGGAAACCATAGGGTGAGGTAATAGACTACGCCAGGAAAGAACCCTGCCTCGGCGATACCGAGCAGAAGGCGCACCGCATAGAACTCAAACGGAGTACGGACAAACATCATCGCCGCCGCGAGAATGCCCCAGGTGAACATGATCCGTGCGAGCCAGCGCCTCGCGCCAAAGCGCAACATCAGCAGATTTGAAGGCACCTCGCAGAGTGCATAGCCGATAAAGAATAGCCCTGCTCCAAATCCATAGACAGATGCGCTGAAATGGAGGTCGCTGTTCATGCGCAGCGAAGCAAAGCTGATGTTGATGCGATCCATGTAGGCCAGTCCGTAGCCGATAGCGATGACTGGCAGAAGGCGAATCGAGGCCTTGCGCTGGGCTGAGCGGCCGATGGATTCCTCGTCGAAGACCGGGGTCGTCAGAGTGGCTCCGGACGTGTCGCCTGAGGACGGCATCTGGTTCACCTCAAACAGGTTCAGATTTTGACGGACCCGGGGAATAGAGAGCGGCTATAGGGTAAGCAGAATGTATCACAGCATACGAGTGGGGAGTTCGCGGCTGTGATAGCATCCGCCTTTTGAGTCATTCGTTGCTGCGGAAGTTCAAGAAGGGCGGCTTGAGCGGTCTGGCTCTGCGGAGACCGAGGGTATCGATGACGCGGTTGCGGCTACTGTTTGGATGCGCGATTTTTCTCGGTTCTTTTCTATTGTTTCTTGTTGAACCGATTGCGGCGAAGGAACTGCTGCCGGTGCTTGGCGGATCGGCGGCGGTATGGATTACTTGCCTGGTCTTTTTCCAGACGGCGCTGTTGTTGGCCTATCTTTATGCGCATTGGGAAACGCGTCGCGCGCGATGGAATTCGCACATTCTGCTGCTCGGACTTGCAACACTGGAAGCGGTTGGATGGGCTTTCGGGGGGATCGGCAGTGGCGGAGGTTCGCAGCATCCCGTCACAAAAGTCTTCATTGCCCTTGGCGCCGGAATCGGACTCCCTTTTGTAATGCTCGGCACAACAAGTCCCCTTATGCAGGTCTGGTGGTCGCGACTGCAGAAAACCGGAATTCCATACCGACTATTTGCCTTGTCGAATCTTGCCTCGCTTCTTGCGTTGGGACTCTACCCAAGCGTGATCGAACCGCACTTGACACTCAAGGCTCAACGAGCCTGCTGGACTGCGGCTTTCGTTTTATTTGCCATCATTTCTGCACAGTTGACACTTCGCATGCATGCCGCCGCGCAGAAACTGACTCCGGAGAAAGTCGAAGATGAATCAAATATCCCTCGGGCGCCATTGAATCACAAGCTGCTTTGGGTTCTGCTGCCGATGGGTGCGGCCATGCAATTGAGCGCGGTCACAAGCTATTTGACCGCAAACGTCGCAGCGATCCCACTGCTTTGGATTCTGCCACTGGCTGTTTATCTGATCACGCTGATTGTTGCTTTTCAGTTCCCTCACCTGCTACCTCGCGGGATCGTGACACGTTTTCTGATCGTGATGCTTGCGGGGCTCGGGTACATGCTTTCGCAAGTGGATGTCTCGCTGCCGATGCGTGTCAGTATTGGCTTCTTTCTGGTTGAGGTATTTGCGTCTTGTCTCTTCTGCCACAGTGAAGCATATGCGCTTCGGCCGGTTCGGACGTCGGAGTCAACACTCTTTTACTTGCTGTTTGCGGCGGGAGGAGCGCTTGGATCATTTCTGATTGGGATAGCCGCGCCGCTGATCTTTCGATTCAACTACGATCTGGCTCTCACATTTCTCGTTACCGCTTTGCTGGCGCTTGCGGCCACCTGGCGGGGTGGCTGGAGTCAGCGGCTTCTTTGGTCTGTGGCCAGCGTATTGATGGCGGTGCTTGTTTTCTGGATTCACATTGCCAACGAACGGGATACAACGGTCGCTGTTCGCAACTTCTATGGCAGTCTGCGCGTGAAACAAACCTACGGCTTTCCGGGAGCAACGCTACGCACGTTGACAAACGGGACGATCCAGCATGGAACGCAGATTTTCGGGACAGAGAAACAGCGGCGGATGCCGACTTCGTATTATGCCGAGGACTCGGGGATCGGAATAACGCTGCGGCATCGCTGTGAGGGTCGGGCTTGCAACGTGGGTGTCATTGGTTTGGGCGCCGGAACTGTGGCTGCTTATGGTCGTCCTGGAGATCGGATTCGGTTTTACGAGATCAACCCCGCCGTGGAACCAATTGCCAGGAATGTGTTTACGTATATTCGTGACTCTGGCGCCGAAGTCACGATTGTTACGGGCGATGCACGGACGTCGCTGACGCAGGAGCCTCCACAAGGGTTCGATGTACTGGTGATCGACGCGTTTTCAGGCGATGCCATCCCTTTGCATCTGCTGACGACCCAAGCCGTGGCTCTTTACCGGAAGCACCTGGTCCCAGGTGGGATTCTCGCCTTTCACATTTCAAATCAACACGTTGATCTGGAACCGCCGATAGCGCTGCTTGCCGAGGCGGCGGGAATGCGGGCTGTGCGCGTTTCGAGTTTCACCAATGACACGCGTGGGGAATTCACGGCAACGTGGATCCTGGTCAGCGACAACAGTGCGTTCTTTGCCCAACCGGAGGTGGCAAGTCGAGCCAGACAACCCATCGAGAAGCCCGGGCTGACGCTCTGGACCGATGATTTTTCGAGCCTCGTGCCGGTCCTTCATTGGTAGCGTGCGTCGAGTCACAGGACGTTCCTAGTCCGCCTGTGATAGCATCCGCTTCTTAGCGACGGACGCCCTGCAAATCTGCGCATTATCGATTTGCCAGGCGCCTGCCGGGGACCCTCTGAATGGATGAGGAAGACGGCAGATCGGGCCCTGGAGCCCGGCAATCCGGCCCTGCTGACGCCCTTACGGACGCCTCCGTGGGGTTTCTGCGCCAATCCCCTACTTGCATTTCAAATCACCTCATTCGAGCGAAGTGCCGCGCATTCCCGCGGGCCCCGCTTTCAAGTTCGCATCATCAAGGAGAAACTCAATGAAAACGTACCAGGGAAGTGAGATCCGCAACGTAGCTGTAGTGGGGCATGCGCACAGCGGCAAAACGACATTGATTGCCGCGCTGCTGCATGCCGCGAAGATGACCCCAACCCAGGGAAGGGTTCCAGACGGGACTGCTGTCACGGCTTATGACGAGGAAGAGATTGCTCGCGGCGTGACCATGCAGAATGCGGTGGCTTTTGCCGAGTGGCAGGGCGTGAAGATCAATTTTGTCGATACGCCGGGATTTCACATGTTTTCGCATGAGGCCAAGGCTGCGTTGCTGCCTGTTGAGGCCGCAGCAGTAGTGATAAACGCGCAGAATGGCGTGGAAGCGGTGACCGAGCGGGTTTGGAGGTATGCCGAAGAGGCGAATATTCCCCGCTTTGTAGTGATCAACCAGATGGACCATCCAAAGGCCGGCGGCGGTGGCGGGTTGAGCGCTCTGATCGACGATCTGCACGAGCGGTGGGGCCGTAATTGCGTGCCCATTCAATTGCCCATTTCCGATGCCGAAGGATTCCACGGGGTGGTCGACCTCGTGACGATGGAGGCTTTTTACTACACGCCCGGTGGCGACGGCCGCGGCAAGATTACGGGTGAAATTCCAGCGAGCATTGCGCACCAGGCCAAGGAAGCGCACGAAGCGCTCGTGGAGTTGGTGGCCGAGGGCAAAGACGAGTTGATGGAGGAGTATTTCGCCGAGGGCACGATTCCAGAGCAGCACTTGATTACGGCATTGCATGAGGCGATTCGTGAAGACCGTATTTTCCCGGTTCTGTTTGTGAGCGGGCAGGCCAACGTGGCTACGGATCACCTGCTGGATTTCATCAAGGTTTACACGCCTGCGCCGGTTGAGCGAGCCCCTATGGCAGTGAAGACCCCTGCTATGCAGGCCGTGGCCACGAATGGCGACTCGGGTGGAACGGCCGGCGGAGGGGTTTCGTTCCGCAAAGTAGAAGACAGCGAGCCTGCGGGGCTGGTGGTCTTCAAGACGATGACCGATCCGTTTTCGGGGCGCATCAGTTTTTTCAAAGTCATTAGCGGCTGCATAAAGAACGACGCGACGTTGGAGAACTATACGCGACGCGGGCAGGAGAGGTTTTCGCACCTGAGCGTGATGCAAGGGCGCAAAGCGGTTGAAGTGGCGGAGTTGCATGCTGGCGATCTGGGAGCCGTTGCCAAGCTGCGCGACACACTGACTGGAGATACGCTGGGCGCGAAGGGCGCGGAGATCCAGGTGGATCTGGCTTCGTTGCCCGAGCCGGCCATGACATACGCGATCGAACCGAAGAGCCGCGCCGACGAGGACAAGCTGGCGCCAGCGATTCACAAGCTGATGGAAGAAGACCTGCTGATTCGCTTCTATCGGGATCCCATGACGAACGAGTTTCTGATTGCGGGGGCCGGGCAGCCACACATTGAAACCATCGTGAGCCGGTTGAAGAAGCGCTACCACGCCGAAGTGACGCTGAAGGCTCCAAAGGTTCCGTATCGAGAAACGATTCGTGGGAAGGCGGAGGCGCAGGGCCGGCACAAGAAACAGACCGGCGGGCACGGCCAGTTCGGCGATTGCAAGATCCGCATGGAACCGATGCCGCGGGGCGGCGGCTTCCTGTTTGAAAACGATGTTTTTGGCGGCGCGATTCCCCGAAACTTTATTCCGGCGGTTGAAAAGGGGATTGTGGAATCGGCGGCTCGGGGATACCTTGCTGGTTATCCTGTTGTGGATTTTAAAGTTACGGTTTTTGACGGGAGTTATCATGACGTCGATTCGAACGAAATGTCGTTCAAGATGGCGGGACGGCTAGCTTTTCGCAAGGCCATGGAATCCTGCAAACCGTGCCTTCTGGAGCCGATTATGAAGGTTGAGATCGAGGCTCCGGATGAGTTTGCCGGGACGCTGATGGGCGATCTGAATAGCCGACGCGGGCGCGTGCAGGGCATGGAGTCGAAGGGACGCACGACGGTGATTAATGCCGAAGTTCCGATGGCTGAAATGCTTACGTACGGTACTTTGCTCACTTCGATGACCCAGGGCAAGGGCAGCTATCGGATGGAGATGCACCACTACGACATCGTTCCGCAATTGGTGGCAGACAAGATCCTGGCGAACGCCAAGCGGCCGGTGGAGGAAGAAGAAGAGTAAGAACGGCGATCAAAGGCTGAATCATAAAACACCCCGCGATCGCATTTGGCGTTTGCGGGGTGTTTCTCTTTTGGGAGCCGATGACCCGCTGGTGCTGTGGCTGCGGTCCGCAAGAAGGCGCGGTAGAAGTGCGTGATGATGTGTTCGTACGGAGGGAAAAGGTGCGCATGTTCGTCGTTCGGGAGTTGGCATTTGGCGTGTTGGCTTGCTTCGTTGCGCAGTGTGCGGTTGCGCAGAGTACGAATCCGACTTCACCGGAGGTCGAACGGCACATTCAACGCGTGACTTCAGGCTTGGTTGGCGGGGTGGTTATCAAGGGCGACGAGCATGCTACTCACACGCTGACTGATCGCATGAAGGAATTGAATGTTCCGGGCGTAAGCATTGCAGTGATCCATCACGGACAGATTGAATGGGCACGGGGCTTTGGGGTACGCAGTGTGGATGGGCCTGCCGTCACGGCCGAAACGATGTTTCAGGCGGCATCGATCAGCAAGCCGCTTTCGGCGATGGCAGCTTTACACCTGGTGCAGCAGGGAAAGATCTCGCTGGATGCGGATGTGAACACGTATCTCAAGAGTTGGAAGATGCCGAGCGATCCTGTCGCGGGGGGCAAACCAATTACGCTGCGCGAATTGTTGACGCACACGGCGGGCCTCACGGTCCATGGATTTCCCGGCTATGCGAAAGGTGGGCCTGTACCAACGCTGGTGCAGGTATTGAACGGCGAGAAACCTGCGAATACGGATGCCATTCGCAGCGAGTCGGCTCCAGGGGATCACTGGCAATATTCGGGTGGCGGGTTCACGGTGATGCAGCAGATGCTGATTGACGTAACTAAAGAGCCGTATCCCAAACTGATGCACGACACGGTGCTTGCGCCCATCGGTATGAAGCGAAGTACGTATGAACAGCCGTTGCCCCAATCGCTATCAGACAATGCTGCGACGCCTTATGGTGGAGATGGGAAGCCGGTCGCCGGCGGAGCGCATACCTATCCTGAAATGGCTGCCGCGGGCTTATGGACCACGCCGACAGACCTGGCACGTTACGCGATTGAAGTGGAGCAATCACTGTCGGGTAAGGCTAACCACGTGCTGTCAGCGGAAATGACGCAGCAAATGCTGAGGGCGGGCGTCGGGCATTGGGGATTGGGGCTTGAGATCGGCGGAGCGGAGACGAATCCGTACTTTTCCCACGGCGGGGCAAACGAGGGATTTCGATGCATCTTTGTCGCTTATGAGAAAGATGGCGAGGGCGCAGTGGTGATGACGAACGCAGATTCAGGCGGTCAATTGGGCGATGAAGTGATGCACAGCATTGCCGCCGAATACGGATGGCCGGACTACCACCCTGTCGTTCGCGCCGTGGTACCAGTGGATGCAAAAACTCTGGCGCAGTATGCGGGAACATATGAACTGCGAAAGGGGTTTGATCTCGTCATCACAGTCGAAGATGGCAAGTTGATGTCACAGGCTACCGGACAGGGGAAATTTCAACTTTATGCAGATTCGGAGACGAAATTCTTTCCCACCATGTTTCCCGCAGAGGTTGAGTTTTTGAAAGACGATCAGGGGCGGGTGACATCTCTTGTGCTGCATCAAGGTGGGCGCGACATGACCGCACCTAAAAAGCAGCAGTGAGCCATTTCACAAGAGTTTCCGAGTGTGCTCGGAATATTCAACTGACACACAAACCCAGAGGACTCACATTGAAGTAAGCGACCGTGGTCGCCAGCTCGGTGCGGGTCAAGCCTGGCCAGCTCAGATTGTTTGTTTATCGCGAAGTTACGCGATCGCTATGCGCTGGCGCCTTCGCAGTTCGAATGGCCGCACTTGCACACGATTTCGGTTTTGTCTGCTATGCCTTCGCAATGGGCGCTGCAGTATTTCCCTTTGTCAGGGGGAATGCAGCTGCAAGCTGCGTTGGCGCATTTCTTCGGAGTGCTGGACATGATGCCCTCCTTTTGCGGTCTCCGCCCGAGGCGGCCGAACGATCCTAAGCAAAGTTCGATGCCGCAGATGTGGCAAAGGATAGCGGGTGAATGAACGCTGTATAAGATATTCGATTACGACTGCCTGAATGTGCTCGAGGTAAGAGACATTCCCTTCGAGATCCTGCCCTTTCTTTGAGAATGGCGGGTGTTTTTTTTGCTCTTTTGCTGGAATTTGAAACTGAAACTGCGCTATAGTGTAAAAACCCGCTGGACCTCGGCCCAAGGAGGACAACAATGTTGCAGCCACACGCCGTACGAATTCGCCGCTGAACATTGCCTCGGGTATTCCCTGCATCGCTGCCTAAGGGCGGCGCCCCCGAGGACGAATTCAGCCCCGGGGTAATTCTGCAAATCTACTTCTGATAGCGGCGTAACCCCTTCGCTCGTGCTGCGTATTTCCGTGGCACTGTGGAGCTCTCCATGTCTGTTGTTGAATTTGTTGTGCCGCAGCCGGAAGACGGCAGCGGGCGCGGCCTATGGTCATCGATTCGCGAAGCGCTGAGTGGCTCGCACCATGACTACACGCAAGGGAACTTAAATCGCGCCATTCTTCTGCTCGCCATTCCGATGGTGCTGGAGATGGTGCTCGAGTCGCTGTTCGCAGTGACGGATGTTTTCTGGGTTGGGCGGCTGGGCGCGAATGCCGTAGCGACGGTGGGTATCACGGAGTCGATGCTGGCGCTGGTGTTTGCAATCGGGCTAGGCGTTTCGATGTCGACTACAGCAATGGTGGCGCGACGGATCGGAGAAAAGGATCCTGAAGACGCGGCGATTGCTGGGGTGCAGGCCATCGTGCTGGGACTCGTAATTTCGCTGGCATTGGGAATTCCGGCAGGGATCTATGCACCTGAGCTGTTAAGACTGATGGGCGCTTCTCCAGAGATCGTGTCGAGCGGCTCGGGGTACGCGCGGATTGCGTTGGGCGGTTGCGGAGCAATTGTCATGTTGTTCCTTAACAATGCGATCTTTCGCGGAGCAGGCGACGCAGCGATTGCGATGCGCCTGCTGTGGGTGTCGAATATCATCAATCTCGTATTGGACCCGTGCCTCATTTTTGG
The DNA here is from genome assembly GCA_963737915.1 of uncultured Acidobacteriaceae bacterium. Classification (GTDB taxonomy): domain Bacteria; phylum Acidobacteriota; class Terriglobia; order Terriglobales; family Acidobacteriaceae; genus Telmatobacter. The sequence goes on from CAVTUP010000025.1 coordinate 14,565, forward strand.
TCTTGGTCCGTTTCCAAAGATGGGCGTTACGGGAGCGGCCCTGGCCACATTTACCGGGCGCTCAATCGGCGTGCTGTATCAACTTTACCGATTGTTGAAAGGGACGGAGCGTATTCATGTGCTGGTGCGGCATCTGAGGCTGAACGTGCGCGTGATGGCGCGTTTGCTGCGGGTTTCCCTTGCCGGCATCCTGCAATTTGCGATCGCCAACGCAAGTTGGATCGTTCTGGTGCGCATTATCTCGGTCTTTGGCGCGTCGGCAGTGGCAGGCTACACGGTTGCGATTCGAATCGTGGTGTTTTTCATTTTGCCGTCGTGGGGACTGAGTAACGCAGCTGCCACGTTGGTTGGCCAGAATCTCGGGGCAAAAAGACCGGACCGCGCCGCGGAAGCGGTATGGAAGACGGGCCTTTACAACATGATCTTTCTCGGCGTGATCGGCGTCTTCTTTATCGTTTTTGCCACGCCTGTCGTGCAACTGTTTGTGCACGACCCAGCCGTGGTGCCAATTGCCGCGGCGGCGCTGCGAACATTCAGCTGCGGAAATATCGGGTACGCATACGGCATGGTCATGCTGCAGGCGTTCAATGGCGCGGGAGACACACTGACACCGACGATCGTGAATTTCTTCGGCTTCTGGGTGTTGGAGTTGCCGCTGGCCTGGTGGCTATCGGTGAACCTGCACTGGCAGGCACAGGGCGCCTTTTTGTCGATTGTCATTGCAGAGTGTTCGATGGCTGCGGCCGGTATGGTGCTGTTTCGGCGCGGCAGGTGGGCCCGGCAAGAAATATAGGCCGTGAAGTGGTGGGGCGACAGCGATCGCCCCTTTTTCCTATTTTTTCAGCGGTTTGGCGGAATCGTTGGGCCCCGTCGCTCATCTGAGAGAATGATGATTGTGAAGGCATCGGCACATTTAATGGTCCGGCGGTTGAAGGCGCCGGTGTTTTTGGCGGTGTTGGCGATTGCCGGGACGCATGTCGCTCTAGTGGCGCAGGCGGGAAATCGATCGTCGGCGTCCAATCCTTATTTTGGGAGCGTGACGGCTCAACCCGCGAACGATGAAACGCTAAAGCTTTCGTTGGATGATGCGGTTCGTCGCGGGCTCGAGAATAATCTTGGTCTCAAGGAAGCCGAGAGCGGCGAGAAGCAATTCCAGGGAGAAAAAAACGAGGCGCTTCAGGAGTTTTTGCCGACAATTGGGGTGCGAGGAAGCACAGGAGTCTATCAACACAATCTGGCGGCGCTTGGGTTCAAGCGCAGTGTCCTGGATAACTTTCCGCAGCTTCCCGCGGACTTCTCGCTGATCACGCGCAACGACCTGACGCAGGGGCTTGTTACTTACAAACAGACGCTGTTTTCAGGACCGGTGATTGCGGGGTGGAAGGCAGCCGGTGCGGCGCAGAGGTCAGCACATTTCGCAAAAATGTCGGCGCGCGGTGAGGTAGTGCAACAGGTTGCAACAACTTATCTGCGAGTGATTGCGGATGCGAGCGAAGTGGACAACGCAACTGCATTGGAAGCGGCAGACAAGCTTCTGTTCGAGAACGCCCGTGCCGCACACGAGGCGGGAACCCTTGCAAACCTGGACGAAGTGCGGGCGAAGGTTCAGTTGCAGGCTCAACAACAGACGCTAATATTGGCGCAGAATGCGCTGGAGAAGGACCTGATCCTGCTCAAGCGAGAGATCGGCATCGCGCCGGGACAAAAGATTGCTCTGACCGACGCAGCTCCGTATAGCGACCTGGCAGCGCAGACTCCGGGCGAAGTGCTCGCGGTTGCATACAAGAATCGGCAGGATTATCAGAATCTTCAGAACCAGGTGGTGGAGTTCAAGGCGGTGCATGCAGCGTATCGCAGTCAGCGCCTGCCCAGCTTAAGCTTCAGCGGATACTACGGCGTGGATAAGGTGAATGGCGTCGGAAGCCATGGCATCTTCTCGGCGGTGGGCACGCTGAACGTTCCGATCTTTCGAGAGGCAAGTTTGCGGGGGCAATCGGATGTAGCCGCGGCACAGTTGGCTGCGGTCAGTTCGCAGCTTGCGGATTTGCATGGGCGCATCGATCAGCAAGTGCGCTCTGCGCTGCTGGATGTAGATACTTCGGCGCAGTTGGTGGAAGTATCAAAGTCCAATGTCACCCTCGCTACGCGAGCGGTTAGCGATGAGACGGATCGCGTGAACGCTGGGATCGATGACAACTTGCCATTGGTAAATGCGCAGGCCACCCTGGCAGCGGCGCAGAGTGGTTACGTTGCGAGCCTGTACCAATTCAATTTGTCAAAGCTTGCGCTAGCGCGGGCTGCGGGTGTCATAGAACAGCAGTATCGCGTCTACCTGGGGCGCTAGAATTTGAGACTTTCGCACAGAAGCAGATAGTGCTCTTGTGGAGGAATTGACAACGGCGCGGCTCGAGCCGACTAACTCTTCAGCGATAATGCGTCAGTTCGCGGGAGTGACTTGCCCCACGAGAGTCAAGTCGATATCTACATCTTTTGCGACTTTGAGAATGAAGACGCTCGGATCCTTCAATCCCCATTTCACATAAGGAATGATAAAGTGAGCCTTCGCGGTAAGAGCGTCGGCGTCGATGTGAACCTGCGTGGGGACAGTCAGGTCGTGCGGAGCACCGCGGAGCGTGAAGACGCCCGTGATCTGGATCGTTGAGTCCCCCGTTGGTGCGATTGTTCCCTGATAACTCTTCGGCGCGAATGAGATATCAGAATAGTGCGGAACATCTAGGACCTCGGTGTTCATCTTTTTGTCGCGGCTCTTTTCGCCGCTGTCGCCGCTGCCAGCGGCAACAACGACCATGCCGGAGATGGTCTGGGCACTGCGATCGAAGTCGATCGATCCGTGCTGCACGTGGAACGTTCCGTTGACGTGGTGACCCGTGGCCGCCAGACCAAACGTGACCTGGCTGGCTTCGGGATTGACGGTAAAGGCCTGGTGCTGGGCAAACGTACCGGTGGAGAAAATCAGCGACAGCGCAAAAATTGTGGATTGGAGGATAGCTTTCATTGTTCTTTCTCCTGTAGCAGGTCCCCTGTTTATCGATTGGCGGGCGATTGAGTGGTGTTTTGCGTCAACCAAAGCGCGATTGAAGCAATCTCCTTGTCGGACAGATATTCGTGTCCGGCCATGTCACTTCCGGGAATTCCGAACTTGGTAATTTGTGCCAGATGATCGAGGCGTGGGGTTACCGAGCCGGCCGAATTTGCAGATTTGAAGGCTCCGGCGGCGAGAACTGCCGGTTCTTCGATGAAATTGGATTGCCAGACGCGGCGGGTTTCGCCATTTGCGTTGTGGCAGGTTGCGCAGTATTGAAGGTACAGCCGTTCGCCATCAATGGCGCTGGCCTCAGTAATGGCTGCTTGCGAGAGGTGCCACTGCTTTTGTTCGGCGGTGCCGGGTCCGCGCAGATCTGCGAGATAAGCAACCAGATCGTTGCCTCTCTGATCTTGGAATAGGAACGCGTACGAAGGCATGATGGAGGCGCCGCTGACTTCAGGGGGATTGAAGAGGCGCGCCTTGAGCCAGAGAGAAGAGCGACGGCCGCCCACCTCGGCAAGATCGGGCCCTTGTCGCCGATTTCCAATCAGGGGAGGGCGTTCATTATGGAGTTGAGTGAGACTCTCGACGGGTCCCCACATGAGCAAGTCGGCGATGTTGGGTCTCACGTATTGGGAATGGCAATTGATGCAGCCTTCGGAGACGTAAACCAAGCGTCCGCGTTCGATCGGGGAGATGGGTGTTTTGGCACCATCGGGCTGGAAGAAGTAGAGGAAGAGAGCGAGAACAAGCGCCGACATGACATAGATGATCGCGACACGATCAAGCCCGAAACTGAATGACGTTTGGTTCATTTGCTGGTTCGCTTCAACTCTTTTCGAGGAGTGGACGCGCTTTGTTATCAACCATATTGGATGCAGATGACAACAAGCCAACGTCGACGTGACAAGGTGTTCATGCGAGGGCTGGCTCGCGGCGATGCGCGGCCTTCTGGAAGGAGCTTTTGTTCAAGATCAAACGTGTAGGAAAGTGCCCTCGAGAGCCTTGGCAGCTGAATCGACTAATATTTGTTCCATGCGACTCCTGCTGGTGGAAGACGAACGTGATATCCAGACATTCCTGCGGCGTTCCCTCGAGGAGGCGGGCTACCACGTGGACGCGGCGTCGGATGGCAAGACTGCGGAACGCCTTGCTCACGAATCCGTTCACGACATTTTAGTTGTCGACCTTGGACTTCCCGATATGGACGGCATCAGTCTGATTCTCCGTCTTCGGCGAGTTGGCATTGATGCACCGGTATTGATTTTGTCGGCACGCCGTTCTGTTGATGACCGAGTTCGGGGCCTCGAGCAGGGGGGGGATGACTATCTGACCAAGCCGTTTGCCCTGGCCGAACTGCTGGCGCGTTTGCGCAATCTGCTTAAGCGAAATAGCCCGGCCGGAAACGAGGCTACCAAACTGAGGGTGCTGGATCTCGAGCTTGATTTGCTGCGACGAGAGGCTATTCGCTGTGGCGAGCTGCTGCAGTTGACTCCGCAAGAATTTGTTTTACTGGAGTACTTATGCAGAAATGCAGGCCGAGTTGTGACCCGTTCCATGATTTTGGACAAGGTTTGGGGGATGCGTATCCAACCCGACACGAATGTGGTTGACGTACATATTTATCGATTGCGGGGGAAGGTTGACGGGAGAGGCCAGCAGCCGATGATTCGAACGCTGCGGGGTGTGGGCTATGTTCTCAAAGACCGTTAGGCCGCGAATTCACAGCGCGGCATGGCGCATTTCGGTATGGGGCACTCTTGCGTATGCGTGCGGGACCATGCTCGTGTTTCTCTTTCTGCACCGATTTGTCGCAACCGATATTCAGCGACGCAGCGATGCGTGGTTGTCTGGAGAGGTGGAAGTACTGGGTGATGTGGCGGAAAGGACGCCCAAGAACGCGCTATATGGCCGAGTGGTGGGGGAGATAGCGGAGCTGGCTAGCAAGGAAGTTCCGAACAGGGTGCGTTCTGAGGGCACAGCGAGCGATGACTCTGTGTTTTTCTTGCAGATTGGTAAAGATGGCGCACTTCAACTGTGGGCAGGAGCGGGGAGTGGGGAGCCGTATCTGAGGGCGATACAGAAGACCACCATTGTGCCGGAGCGGCCTACGGATCTTCATGTGGAGGGGATTGCGATTCCCTTTAGAGTTGCTTCGATGACGATCGACGATGGAAGCCACATCTACCTGGGGCTCTCAGAGCGGGACGAAATGCGCGTTTTGGACAACCTTCGCCTGAGATTCATTCTTGTTTGGCTTCTGCTTGTGTTGTTAGGCTTCGCGATTGTGTTCTACACCACGAAGCGCATGTTGAGCCACGTTCGCGAGATCAGTGAAGCCGCATCGAGGATTGGACATTCGGACCTAGCCGCGAGGGTACCTACCAGCGCGCGCAACGATGAGGTGGGCCAACTGGCCGGCACCCTGAACATGATGCTGGACCGGATTGAAAGCTCGATGCACCAGTTGCACACCATTACCGACTCGTTGGCGCACGACTTGCGCAGTCCCCTGACGGCGATTCGCGGAAAGCTTGAGATGTCACTTTCGGCGGCGACGCATGAGCAGGCCGAACCGATCGTTTCGGCAATCGAGGAATTGGATCGACTGAATGAATTTCTGAATGTTTCGCTCGACGTTGCGGAGGCTAAAGCAGATGCACTACGGCTGTCGCGCAGCTCGATCGACCTGGATGAATTGCTGCGAATCATGATTGATTTGTACGAACCCTCGATGTCGGAGAAAGGGCTCACGATCAGGCTGCGCAGCGCTGGCGCGTTGACGATCGACGCGGATGCCGCGCTTGATTCATCGGATGATTGCGAATTTGTTCGACAACGAGTTGAAGCATCTGCCTGCTGCGTGCACGGTGACGCTGCAGCTGCAATCGCAAGATGGCAATGCAGTGCTGTCCCTTGAAGACGATGGGCCCGGTTTTGCATCTGAGGTGAGTTCGCATTTGTTTGAGCGGCGAGTGAAGGGGAAAGAATCGCACGGTCACGGACTGGGCCTCGCATTTGTGGACGCTGTTGTACGGGCACATGGCGGAGTGGCGACGGCATCCAATGGAGCGAATGGCGGAGCGCGGATTACGTTGTCGTTGCCGCTTTCGACGTCGCGTGTAATGTATGAAGCGGAGGCCTAGAGCCGGATGTCGAAGAAATTGACAATCAAATACTTTGTGGTGCCCGATGGTGCAGGTCTGGCTCTTCAAGCCGCTCGCTATTTTGTCGAACGGGCTGTTGAAGCCGTCGCAGATCACGGTCAGGCTCGTTTTGCCATTAGCGGAGGGTCAACTCCAACAGCCGCTTTCAAACTGCTGGCAGATCCCAAGCAGCCATGGCGCGAGCGAATGCCCTGGGACAAGTTGCAGTTGTACTGGGTGGACGAGCGGACAGTACCGCCTGATAGCCAAGATAGCAATTACCGCATGACGCGGGAGGCGCTGCTGGACCATGTTCCGCTGAGACCCGAACAAGTGCACCGGATGGAAGGCGAACTGGAGCCGGAAGTTGCCGCAGCACGGTACGAATCGCTGCTTCGGAATAACTTCCGCCTTGAGGGCGCAGAGAGCCCCCGGTTTGACCTGGTCGAACTTGGAATGGGCGACGATGGACATACCGCTTCGATCTTTCCGCATACGGAGGCGATTCACACACTCGGGCGGCTGGTGACGGCGAACCAGGTGCCTCAGAAGGACACTTGGCGGATCACTTTGACGTGGCCGGTGATCAATCATGCGAACTCCGTGTTCTTTCTGATTGGAGGGTCGGGCAAGGCGGAACTAGTGAAGGAAGTCTTTATGGGACCTCATGATCCGGAACGCCTGCCAAGTCAACTGATATGGCCCGCAAGCGGTATACTCACTCTGTTCCTGGATAAGGACGCGGCTGCGCTGTTGCCCGCAACGGATGGGGAAGGCTGCGGGGTTCTGGAGAGAGAAAGATGATTCTGGCTGGTGATGTAGGTGGCACCAAGGTTCACCTGGCGCTATATGACTTTAGCGACGGCAAGCTCAAATACACAAAAGACAAGCAATTTCCGGCCAAGGAATACTCGGGCCTGGAAGAGATCGTAAAAGAGTTCCTGGGCAATGAAAAGGTGACGGCCGCCTGTTTCGGTGTTCCTGGACCGGTGCGTGATGGCCGCCTGCGATTGACAAACCTACCCTGGACACTCGACAGCCGTCAGCTTGCGGCAAGCCTTGCTATTCAACACGTTTTCCTTATCAATGATCTGGAAGCGAACGGCTACGGGGTGGCTGAGCTCTCTGCCGATCAGATCTATACGTTGAGCGAAGGCGATGCCGGCCAGATTGGCAACCGCGCTTTGATCGCGGCGGGGACTGGGTTGGGAGAAGGTTTGCTGGCCTGGAACGGTCGAATCCACGTTCCCTATCCATCTGAAGGCGGACATACAGACTTTGGCCCGCGCAATGAAGAAGAGATTGAATTGCTCCGCTTTTTGCAACAGAAATACAACGGGCGAATCAGCTACGAACGCGTGGTGAGCGGAATGGGGCTCACAAACATATATGAGTTCCTGCGGGAAGTTCGCGGTATGGAAGAACCGGCGTGGCTGGCAGAACGCATTGCTGCCGCCCATGATCCGAACAGCGTTATTACCGAAATGGCGCTTTCCGCAAAAAGCGAGATCTGCCAGAAGGCGCTGGATATGCTTGTTTCGGTTTATGGGGCTGAGGCCGGCAATCTTGCACTGAAGGTGCTTTCAGTGGGGGGCCTTTATGTTGGCGGCGGCATTGCACCGAAGATCCTTGAGAAACTCAAGGACGGTACGTTTATGAAAGCTTTTGTCGATAAGGGCCGCCTCAGCCAGTTGCTAATCAATATGCCAGTGCGGATAATTCTCGATAGCCGTGCAGCTTTGATGGGGGCAGCGGCGTACGCGGAAGCCCGCGCTGCGGAAATCAGCGGCATTTCAGCACGGGCGGCTTCTGTCAGGGCTTGAGAATATGGTGGTATGAATGGCAAGGCCAGCCGAATAGGCTGGCCTTTGTTCTTGCAGGATTCTTGCAGTTGCCAGCAAGACGCAATGTCATCCCGGGCAATGTTCGGTCGACTGTTGGAATGAGACGTGATGAGACGATTGTTACAGCGAACATTGGTAGCTCTGGTCGCGACCTTGGCAGTCACGTATCTGGGTGATTGGGCAGTTTTTAAAATTCGCGGTGCGCCACATTCAACAGTTACAGTGCAGCGGTACCTCACCGTGCCACTCAAGGGGAACAGGCAGGAGTTTGACAATCTCGGTTCCGTCCAGGTTCCTTGCTGCGTTTCGATCTTCTCCCAAGATGGCCAGGAGCCCTGTTGGCGACTCCGTCGCCAACCGATCGAAAACACGAAACTGTAGTTTCGTCTTCCAGGGGAATGACGCCGAGAATCCATCTCACATCACTAAGTGATGGGAATCACGTTCCGCCAAACATTAAGGTGCGTAATATCGGAAAACTTCCTGCCCTGATGAGGACCGAATGTACAGCCGCACTCAGAACGAAAACGGGACCTACAACACGCGTTGTTTATTTTGTTTCATGACCGTTGCTTCGGCGGTAGAGACCGAAGAAAGCCTGGAACAACTGGAAGTGCATCACATTTGCACGGAGCGGGCTCTCGCGGATTTGCTTGCGCGCAAGAAAATGGGCGATGAACTCACCCATCGCAACTAGAAACCTCAACTACTTGTTTGTTGGGGCTTCAGGGGGCGTCTGCTCCGAAGGCGGCTTGGCCTTGCCAGCAGCAATCTTCTTATAGAGATCTTCATCGGCCGCCTTGTTCAGCGTGCTGGCCTTATCAAATTCAGCTTTTGCTTCGACCTTTCTTCCCATCGTGCGATAGAGCATGCCCAACCGCCAATGAACGTTCACATCGTTGGGTGCCAGTCTGGCTGCCTCAGTCAGTTCGCGTAAGGCGTCTTCATTACGGTTCGCTCCTGTGTAGACGATTCCCAAGTCGAGGTGTACCAAGGCAAGGGACGGATCAAGCCGCTCTGCTCTTTCGAGGAGCAGCCTGGCTTCGTCCATTTGATTCATCTGGATATAGGCGTCGGCTAGGTACACGGTTGCCTGGACGTGATCCGGGTCGTTCTTGAGCTCCGCCTTGAACTCTTGAGCGGCATCGGGATAATTCTTTTGAGTCCAAAGCAGGTAGCCCAGACCGAAATGCGCATTGGGCTCTTTGGGATTGGCTTTGACGGCATTGCGAAACATCTCAGTGGCGCCGGCGTTGTCTTTCATCTCGTCGAGTGCTTCGCCAGCCAGCATGTCAGCTTCAGCGGAATCAGGATCGAGTGTCAGGATTTCTCTATAAACGTCGAGAACTAATTTCAATTGTTGTGACCAGAGATAGCTGTGCGCGAGTGCCAGGCGCAGTGGAAGGTTCTGCGGATCACGATCCGCAGCCCTCTTGAGAAACGGCGCCGCATCTGCGTACTCGGCCAGGCCATAGTGAGACATTCCGATAAGGATTGTCAGACGCTGTGCTTCTGGGGAGTCGGGAGGTGCGTGCTTGAGGAGTAGCGTGAACTCCGGAATGGCCGCCTTCAAATCTCCACCCTTGAAAAGGGCAAGGCCTAGATTCAGGCGAAGGTTTGGAACATTCGGATTCATGGTCAGGGCTTTGCGATAGAAGACGACAGCTTCCTTGTAGTGCTCCTGCCGCGCCTCGAGCACGCCAAGATGGCCGTACGGTTCAGGATCGGCAGGATAAGCCTTCATGAGGGCTCGCCATGCGGCTTCGGCTTCAGCGCTTTTGCCCTGCTCCTCGAGGGCGAGAGCTGTCTTCCGCATCTGATTGGGTCCTGGGGCCGTTTGTCCGAAGCAAGCGGCCGCGGCAGCAGCCAAGCCCAGACCTATTCCCCATTGCACGACACGCTTCACGCGTTTCCTTCCACTGTGCTGATCTTGCAGCGTTCTATTGCGACGATGAAATCTGCCACCCATCGAAGCTTACTTATCATTTTCGCTCGGCGCGATTGGGAGGGGCAACTGCAGACAAAAAAAGAGCGCGGCGGGGATTGCCCGCCGCGCCCTGGTTGAGGGTTGAACTAGAAGACGAACTTGCCGCCGAGTTCAAGGTTACGTGGATCTTGCGAACTGGTGATCTGGCCGAAGTTGTTATTCGGCTGGAGGTTGTTATCAAGGCCAAGGGCGGTTTGCATGCCGTTGGGTTGGAAGTGGTTGAACGTGTTGAACGACTCAAAGCGAAGTTCGATGTGCGCACGTTCGGTAATTGAGAACGACTTGTACAGCGAAGTTGTGAAGTTTACGCGACCGGGGCCAACGACTGCGTCCTTGCCGGCGTTTCCGAAGCCCTGATTGGGGCCACCGAGCCATGCCGGAACAGGCGCCGAGAAGTTAGACGGGTCGATCCACTGACGCTTGCCGCTCGTCTGCTTCAGGTAATGGACCTTGCCGTTGAGGTTCGGACGGTTGGTATAGCCACCATTGAGTCCGATCGGATCATAGGTGAGGGCCAGACCGACGCCCTGGTTTGCGGGAATCGTGCCTGTCACATCTGTGACGGTGCCTGCAATCTCCCACCCACCAAGAATTGACTTGACGAGGCCGGAGCTCTTGTTGAAGAACGGCATCCTGTAGATGTAGTTGATGCCGAGCATGTGACGTCGATCGAGCGCGCCAGAACCTTTGTCGTACTTTAGGTTCCAAGGGTTGCTGACCGGGCCGAGGTCATAAGTGGTGATATCGATTTCATGCGAGTAGGTGTAATCGATTTCGCCGCTCAGGCCCCACTTGTTCTGCAGGCGCAGACCAGTCTGGAAGCCGTTGTAGTTGCCGTTGGTGGTGTTTTCCTGCTGGTTGATGTCGTTGTAACCCTGGAAGGTTCTAAAGGCGTTCGAGCCACCCGCGTTCGTGAATCCAACCGTGCAGGCCGCATCCGGATTGGTGGATCCGGCCAGATAGTGAGCGCTTCCATCACCTGCTTTGCAACGCGTGAAATTGTCGATGCTCAGCGGGAAGTTGTTGATGTGGCGCTGGATGTTCTGATGCCATGCCAGGTTGCCGACGTACTGAACAACCCAGATCATGGACGGCATCAATTCATGCTGCACGCCGAGGCTGAATTGGGCAACTGCGGGCGCACGATAGGTATGAGCCAGGCTGGTTACGCTCGACGCGAAAATCGGAACCGCACCACTGCTTGCGGTATCCGCTCCCGTGAGCCAGTTTTTCCCGGGAGAACTAAAGCTCGAATTCCCGAGGCTTACGTTGTAGGCAAACGGCGAGTTGGTAGCGGCATTGTAGATGTCGTTACCCTGCATGCGCTCGTAGAAGGTTCCGAAGCCGCCGCGGAGCACGGTCTTGCCGTTGCCGAAGAGGTCTTCAGAGAAGCCTACGCGAGGCTGCAGCGTTTTGTAGTCGTTGGTCACCAATCCCGGCGGGAATCCATTCTGGCCCGCGAGACCCATGCCGTTGAGGTAGAAGGTTACGCCATTCTGCGTCCCAAGTTGGGAACTGTTCGAGCTGATGGTGTTGTCGGGGTTCCAGATTGGAGCCGCGCTCGGCAGATAGGCATCCGGGTTGAAGTTTGCGACCTGGTTGCTGCGTTCCCAAGCATGTGGCAGCGCGTCGTAACGGAGGCCGAGTTGCAAGCTCAAGCGCGGCGTCACGTGCCAGTTGTCCATCGCGTAAACCGAAGGTGTCTGGTTTACGTAGTGGCGAATTGGCGTTGCCTGAAACTGAGAGTAGCTGTTAGCCAGGCCCAGGAGCATATCCATGGCTCCATCGTTGGACAGGGCACTAAATCCGAAATTGCCCTGCTGGTCGCCGAAGATCTGCTGGTTCTTGGTGTAACGGTTGTAGCTGAAGCCGAACTTCATGGCATGCTTGCCGTCTGTATACGACACGTCAAGCTTTGGCATGTAGTCCTGAGCCGCGTTGTGCCAGGGAGCGGAACCGGTGTCCTCTGCCGTTCCATAGGGATTTCCGAAACCCGTAACTCCGGGGAGGGAATTCTTGGTAACAGCAAAGCTCGAGGTGATCGGATTGGCCGCCCAGCCACTAGGCAGGTAGGAGTTGGAACTATTGGTGATGTTGATGACGTTGCCGTCGTAGTTGATGCTGCCTTCAACGAGCAGGTTGGGCGTGATGGTGCCGCTCAACTTGATTGCTGCGCTGTTGGCCGGGTTCGATAGAGTGCTGGTTACCGTGTTGTAGCTCGCCCACAGCCATCCAAGCATCGGATATGCATTGCCCTGCGTGACGGTGTCATGCATGTAGTGGCCGAGGACCGCCCACTTATCGGTGAACTTGTGGTCGACACGGATAACGTCGTCGCGCACGTCGATCGGGTTGGCAACGTTCGAGATCGCGTAGCCATTGGACTCGGTCGGCGTCGGCAGAACGCCGGAATTGAGGTAGAGCACACCATTCGTGTCGAATAGCGAAGCGGGGATGATTGGCAAGCCACTGCCATCTACCGCGAAGCCACCAGCGGTTCCCGGCTTTGCACCCGGGACCAAGCCCATGGGCGTCAGCACATTTGTAGCGTATGACGAAGTGGGCGACACGTTCGGCACAACGAGGACCGTGCTGGAAGCGAACTTTGGCGCGACGTAGTGCAGATCCTGCCCTGCTTTTGGAATATCTGCCGGGTCGAGGGTTTGAACGTTCGTGGTGCCAGCGCCCGACAGAATCTTGCGCCATTCCTCGTTCCAGAAGAAGAACGTCTTCTCCTTGTTGGTGTTGTACACCTTGGGAATGAATAGCGGTCCGCCGATGTTGCCGCCGAAGATGTTGTAGTGAACATTGGTCTTCGTCTGCGAAATCGGGTTCTTGGCGTTGTAGGCAGGCGTACGGTTGAACTCCCAGAGTGAACCATGGAATTTCTGCGTGCCGCTCTTGAGCGAAAGGCTCATCGTGGCGCCGGAAGAGATGCCGTAGTCAGGTGGATAGTTCGAGGTCATCATGGTGAACTCGGCTATAGCGTCCTGCGAGGGCATGATGTCCATGCCGCCGGCACCGCCGCGATCATCGGCTTCGCCACCGTCGATGAGCCAGATGTTGTGGCTCTGACGCAGTCCGTTCACGCTGATGGTGAAGTTGGCTGCCACGGAGGTAGGCGTGTTGCTGTCAGGGAGGGCAGAGCTGACGCCCAGACCCAAGGCCGCAAGAGCCGCGAAGTTGCGGTTCTCGGTTGCGATTTCACTGATCTGCTCAGAGCTGATCAGGGTGCTGACCACGTTGGAGTCGGCCTGGACTGCCAGAGCGTTGGCTTCGACAGTGACCGTCTGGGACTCGGAGCCGACGGTGAGCTTGACGTCGACACGAGCTGTTTGGGACACGTTAACCACGATGCCCGTCTGAGCGAAGGATTGAAATCCCTTGGCCGTGATCTTCAGGTCGTAGCTTGCGGGGTTCAAACCGGAGATACTGTACAACCCGGTATCGCCACTGAGCGTTGTTTTGGAGGTACTGGTCGCCGGATCCGTAAGGACGACCTTGGCTCCAGAAACAACCGCTCCCGTCTGGTCTGTAACGATGCCGGTGAGCGTGGAGTTGGCCTGCGCGAATGCTCCCACGCTTGCCAGCACCAAGAACAACGGCAACAGGAACAGCCTGTTTATCGCTTTTCTCATGTGACCTTCCTTTTCAAGTGACTTACGTATGTCGCTTCCCTCTCTAATAGTTGGAATGAAGCCAATAATTACGACACGGGGGATTGAGTTCTGGTCTGGAACTGCGACCGCCCAATTTAACATGCGCAAATCGAGCTTTGTCAAGCGGTGGAATCAACAACGAAACCCATTTAGTTGTGGGGTTTTCGTAATTTTGACTTGCGCATGTTCGGGATGTAAACGCTTCCTCAATTTTTCGGGATAAGTGGGTCTTTGAGCCTATTAGAAACAGTAAAAATGTGGGGTAATTTTGAGGCAATTTGCGGACGGGAATTCGTCTGATTTCGTTTTGGTCGCAAGCTCAAAACTGGGTCAGACGGAGATCGACGCGGGGATTTTCGACTGGCGGCTTTGAAATGCGAGCTTTGGTTTAGAGACATGCAAGCAAGAAAAAAGGGCGCGGCAGGCATGGCCTGTCGCGCCCGGTTGACTGGAAGATTTTAGAAGATAAATTTGCCGCCGAGTTCGAAGGTTCTCGGATCTTGCACGCCGCTCACTTGTCCAAAGTCGCTTCCGTTCACGTTGTTGTGGAAGGCATTGAATTGGGTGTGGTTAAAGGTGTTGAAGCTTTCGGCGCGCAGCTCGAAGTGAGCGCGTTCCGTGATGGCGAAATCCTTGTAGATGTTGGTGCCAAAGTTGATGCGGCCAGGTCCGACAACGATGTCTCTGCCCGCATTACCGAAGCCCAGGTTCGGGCCGCCATTCCAAGCCGCAACAGGCGCTGAGAATCCGGCAGGAGAAACATATTGATAGACTCCCTTGGCATTGACCTTCTTCGGGTACGTCACCTTGCCGCTGAAGTTTGGACGGATGGTGTAGTTGCCACCCAAGCCGACTGTATCTGAGCCGCCATATCCCGGAGCATTGCTTCCTGCCCAGGGCAGACCAGTTTCGGAAATGACGGTGCCGGAGATGGTCCAGCCGCCCAGAATGCTCTTTGTCATTCCGGTGGAATGCGCAAAGAAGGGCAGTTTGTAGATGTAGTTCGCGTTGAGAACCTGACGACGATCCAGGTTACCGCTACCCTTGTCGTACTTGATGCTGAATGGGTTGCTGACCTGGGTCAGATCGGCGCTTCCGAGTTGCGAATCGATCTGGTGAGCCCATGTGTAATCGACTTCGAAGCTCAGGCCATGCCGGTCTTGCTGGCGGAGACCAATCTGCATGCTGTTGTAGGTACCCGTTGCGAGGTTGCTTTCCTGATTGATTCCGGTGAAGCCCGGGAAAGTTCTCAACATCGAGTTCTGTGCACTGGTGAGTTTTCCAGCGCCGGCAAGTTGGCGCGTTGCCAACGGAGTGCTGAGCGGAAGAGGGTTGATGGGCAGAATGATGTTCTGGTGCCATGCGACGTTGCCGACGTACTGCGTGACAAAGACCAATGACGGTACGACTTCCCGTTGAACGCCAAAGCTGAACTGCGCAACGCCTGGCGCCGGATAACTAGGATCAATCGATGTCATGCCCTGAGGCACTGTTGGCAACGTGTTCTGGCTTAGCGAATTCCCTGTCTGCCAGCTTGCGAAGGGATTTGTGAAGGTGGTATTGCTGACTCCCGGATTGTTTGAGAACGGAGCCGCGGCAGCGATGTTGTACACATCATTACCCTGCATGCGTTCGAAGAAGGTGCCAAAGCCGCCGCGGAGCACGGTCTTGCCATCTCCTGTCATGTCGTAGGAGAAGCCCACGCGAGGCATGTAGGTCCTGTAGTAGTTTCCGGTCATTCCGCTTGGAGTGCCGTTCTGCCCGGCAATTGTTACGCCGTTTAGGTAGAACTGAGCACCCTTGTAGGTCTGAAGACCGGGGCTCACCATCGGGCATGTAGCACTGGCCGCGATGCAGAAGGAGCCGTTGGTATCGAGCACAGGAGCCATCGACGATTGATACTGCTTCGGATCGAAGCTGGCGAGAAGATTGTTGCGTTCCCATGCATGCGGCAGAGCATCGTAACGGATGCCGTACTGCAGGCTCAACCGGTTGCTGACGTGCCAGTTGTCCATGGCATAGGCAGAGACGGTCTGATTGACGTAGTGACGGATGTCCTGCTCCTGGAGCTGCGAATAACCGGTGCTCAGTCCAAGCAGGAAATCAAGCATTGAATCGCCCGTGAGTCCAGCGGTGGATGGAACGAGATTTGTCTTGTCCCAACCATCGTTGAAATTGTAATAACCGTTTGAGTTGCCGAAGAGCTGTTGGTTCTTCGTGTAGCGGTTGTAACCACCACCAAACTTCATGGAGTGCTTCCCGCGCGTGACGGACAGTCCGAATACTTCAGCGTAGTCAAACGCTGCATTCTTCCAGGGCTGGGACCACGGATCGAATTGTGTCCCGTAAGAGCCGAGGTTCACGCTGGGCAGACGGTTGTACTTGTCAGTAGAAGCTGGGAAGAAGGCGTCGCCCACCCAGCCGGCTGGCTTTTGGTAGGCCGAGCCCGTAGGAACAATGCTGATCTTGTTGCCGTTGAAATTGAACGCGGCCTCAAGGAGCACATTTGGCGTGAGCGAACCGGTCAGCTTGATTACCGAACTCCACGATGGGTTGCTGAAGTTGGAACCGACTGTTGGGTAGCTGTCTCCGCTCCACATTGAAGTGGCGTAGGTCTGGCTTACGGAGTCACCGATGTAGTGACCGAACAGTTGCCACTTGTCATTGATGTTGTGATCGATGCGGAAGAGATCTTCGCGCACGTTGGTGGGCTGCTTGGCTGAGACTGAGGTCAGATCGCCGGCCACGTTTGCCTTGGGAATCGCGCCAACCTGCATCAACTGCAGAGCGGCGGGATCCAAAAACATATTGGCGGGAATCACGTTATTTGGAAACGGCTTTCCGGGCGTGAGGCCATTGGCCGCGATTGCCGCGGCGAGTGGTGTACCAGCCGCAACCTGAGGCACGAAGACCTGTGTCTGGCTGCTCGGAGAATAAGCGGGGAGCACCCATGTGGTTGTTGTCGGAGTGGTGATGAAATCGGCAGCAGGAATAGCGTGCACACCGGCAGGGGCGCTGCCCTGAACGATCTTCCGCCACTCTTCGTTGTAGAAGAAGAAGGTCTTCTGCTTGCTGTCGTTATAGACATGAGGAATGAACAACGGGCCGCCGACATTGGCACCGAAGATGTTGAGGCGCAGTTCAGGCTTCTTGGCACCGGGAGCATCGAAATAGTTGTGTGCCTGCAGTGCATCGTTGCGAACAAACTCCCACGCGCCACCATGGAAGGCCTGGGAGCCTCTCTTGATTGACATTGAGATGGTGCCGCCAGTCGAGATGCCATAGTCCGGAGGGTAGTTGCTGGCCAGGACCTGAAATTCGCCGAGTGCGTCCTGGGAAGGCATCATGGAAGACTTGCCACCGCTGCCGCGGTCATATGCTTCGCCGCCATCAATCAGCCAGATGTTGTGCGCTTGATTGAGACCGTTGAAGCTGATGGCAAAGTTGGATCCGACAGAAGTCGGCATATTCGAATCGGGCAGGTTTCCGCTAACGCCCAAACCCAACGAGGCGAGGGCGACGATGTTGCGGTTGTTGGTCGCGAGTTCTGTGATCTGCTGCTCGTTGATCAAGGTGCTCACGACGTTTGAATCACTCTGCACAGCCAGGGCATCTGCGACGACCGTGACTGTTGTGGCTTCAGCACCGACGGTCAACTTAACGTCGACTCGGAATGTCGCGGAGATGTTGACCACGATTCCGCTCTGCGCGAAGGTCTGGAAGCCCGGGGCCGTGACAGCCATGTTGTACTTTGCGGGGTTGAGGCCGGCGATGTCATACAGGCCGGTTACACCGCTTACTGTTACTTTCGTTGCGCCAGTGGCCGGATCGGTAAGGGCAATCTTCGCTCCTGCGACGACTGCTCCCGTCTGGTCTGTGACAATGCCGGTGACTGTTGAATTGGCTTGCGCAAATGCTCCCACGCACGCCAGAACAAACAGCAACGGCAACAGGAAGAACCTGTTTATTACTTGTCTCATTTGACCGTTCCTTTTCAAGTTGCTGCTAACCCTGTTGAACTTCGATCGTTTTGATTTGTTGAAGAGCAGCTCGCCTGGTAATGCAGCGACGCCGTTGGTTTTGTCTCTTGCGGACTGCCTAACATGGTCGGGTTATCGAGATAGATTGAAATCGACCAACTATGAGTCCCGGAATCCCCGTTTGCTCAAACGTTTGACCGTAATACGCGCACGGATCCCTCGCAATCAAAACCGGATGACATTGGAAGCCTGCGATCAAGGGAGAGTCTGTATCGATGATCACAAACCGATGTTCATCAGGGGGATCGGATTCTGGCTGCATCTTCGCGCGTTAAGACGCATAGATTTAGCCGGATACGAGACGATTCGCTGAAGTGCCGATCCGGATTTCTGAGGGTACTTCAGTAAACCTTTACCCCATTCGGGCGACGTCACGCAGTTGACGGGCGATGATTTCCAGGAAGGTTTCGACGCTGGCGTCCGGAGGGGGTTCCAAAGCCGATTTGGCCTGAATTGCAGTGGCGATTCTCTGGGCCAGAGCCGCCCGGGTCGCGAGTGGCATATCCAGTCGTCGGGAGAGAAAGCTCTCCAGGACCTCAAGGTCGACGGCAGACAACTTCGCAACGCCGTGATCGGGAAGTGAAAAGGCCAAATGCGGCTCCGGCGGGGGAGACGCGGGGGCAAAAATGTTTGCAGTGAAGGTGCGTCCTGCAAGGCCGCTGGCCGGCAACTCCTCGATGCGATCCCGCACAACAAGGGTACCGGCTGCCAAGTCACCTAGCCGCTGATGGTCGCGTGTGGCAAAGATAGCAATCGCACCCACGGCGTAGAAAATTGGAATCTGATCGATGTAGCGAATGAAATTGCGAGCCATCGACTCGAATAGACCGATGGCTCTGCCCGAGCGTTGAATCACCCTGATCCTGGCAACACGCTTGCCGGGAGTGCGACCGTTCCAGAAGGCCTCGAAGAGAGTGAAGTATCCCCAGTTAAAGAGGAAGGAAAGGAATAGATAGAAGGCGACTGCCCATTGTTCAGAGTGTTTTGAAAACGCACTGATACCAGGCAGAAAAAATGAAAAGATCTTGCCCAGCAGAAGAACGCTAGGAATCCAGATCAGATAGTCGACCAGAAGCGCGATAAAGCGGCTACCAATGCCTGCCAGGGGCATCTGAATTGCTACAAGTTCGGGCGTATCAATGCTAAGCTGATCTGAACTTTCATCCATGGCGCACATTCTATCGAACCAGTGGATCGGTAAGCGCCAGCCGCATTGGGACCGGTTGGCACTGTTGCTCGCTCGATCTGACCAGAACGGGCTGCGGCAGCTCTCGCGATCTGAATTGCAGGAGCTTGCCCTCCTCTATCGACAAGTTGCAGCGGATCTCTCGGTGCTGCGCCGGGATGCCACGGCACGAACCTACGCGGACCACGTAAATCAGTTGCTGGCTCGGGCTCACCATATCATCTACTCGGGCCGGAAGACGAACCTGGTCACGCTATTTCGTTTCCTGAAAGATGATTATCCGGCAATCTTTCAGAGCCAGTTACCTTTCGTGATGGCGTCCCTTTTTGTCTCGGTTGCATGGGGTCTGCTGGGTGCGGCGCTGACCAGCGCCCGGCCGGAGTTCATGCGCCACTTCGTTGGACCGGCGATGATCGCCACCATGGAACGCCACGAAATGTGGACACAATCCATCGTTAGCGTGGCACCACAGGAAACCAGTCACATCATGACTAACAATCTCACTGTCAGTTTTGTGATGTTTGCAGGCGGGATTGCGTTCGGAGTTCTCACATTTGTATCGCTTTATGTAAATGGCATGATGCTTGGAGTGATTGGAGCGGCATGCCATCAGTATGGAATGTCGCTCGCACTGTGGAGTTTTGTCGCGCCGCACGGCGCGCTGGAGTTGCCTGCAATCTTGATCGCCGGTGGCGCGGGGTTTCGCCTTGGGCATTCCATGCTGTTTCCCGGCGTCTATCGCTGGAAAGAATCGGTGGCACGCGGAGGGATTGAGGCAACGAGACTTGTATCGGGCGTAATTCCGATGCTGGTGATAGCCGGATGCCTGGAAGGTTTCTTTTCGCCCTCGCATGCACCGATCTGGCTCAAGTTCACCCTGGGCGGCGTTCTATTTACGCTGCTCCTGCTCTGGCTTTTTCGTCCGGTGAAGCCCGAGACGAACGCTCGAGTGCTGAGTGATCAGCACTGAATCCCTATTCCCCTTGAGCGGTGCGCGCACTGGAATCGACATGGCTGAGGCGTAGCTGGTGTGGCGCCTGATAGTCGATATAGCCGAGCCCGACCCGCATATTGTGCAGCATGGATGCAGGAATCGTAACGGCAAGGCAAATGCCACAGATAGCGTGCGCAATAGCCAGCGGAAAGATGTTGCGGGATCTCAGAAAAACAAGACACGCAACAAAACCCCAAAGCAAAGTGATCGGCGTCAGTATTGGATTCGGCAGATGGGCGATGGCAAAGACGATTGCGGCTACGATCGCTGCTGCTTTTTGGCTGGAAAAGACACGTACGAGCCGCACCAAAAAGTACCCTTGTAGCAGGAACTGCTGTGCCAGGGCCCAAATTGTGTAGCCGCCGAATGTCTGAATCCAATCTGCGGGCGTGCCGGGATGGTGGAGTGTGTGAAGGTTGATTGCGAGGGCCGTCGCGGCAGTTGCAATGAGCATGGCCGCCGCAATGACCCAGAGTGAGCGCCAGAGTCCCGAGATGCAACAACCCATTGTTTTCCAGCCGGGGAACGTGGAAATGATGGAGAGGGCGAACCATGCAATCGCGGCAAAGTAGAGCCAGCGCTGAAATGGCTGCGGGGTCCAGATCACCGCGACGATCAAGACATAGCCAATAATCAACTCGCAAATGTCTTCTGAGCTCGCCCGCAAGCGATCAACGTTCCGGACAGAATCCTCGGGGGGATGCATCGCAGGCCTCCAAGCGAGATAGAGACGAGCAAGGCTTCGGCACGCGGATCTGTATTTGCTTGCTCGAACCGCAGGGGAAGACGAGTCGCTCAGGCGTTAAAGCCGATTATTCAGTAGACTTCGCGAGTTCGCGGAGCGTTATCTATATCTTCAGGAAAATCTTCTTTCGATACAGAATCCAGACGGGGATGAAGCAGAATGCGGTGAAGGATATGGAGTAGGCAAATGCGGCCCAACCACGATCCGGAATATGCGCAAATACGTGGGTGAAGATCCAGGAGATGAGATCGGACCGCTTTCCCGGGGCCGATGGGACAGAGATGTTGTAGAGAATTCCCGGCATGAGTTCACTGAACATGTAGGCAGCGATGGCATTAGAGCCGAAGACAAGCCACGGCCAGGCGAACCCTTTGGTCTGGCCTTTGCCCCATCCCATCTGTTCGACGGCCCAGAAGGCGACGGTGAACAAGGCGAGCGAGTATCCGGCAGCTACGAGGACAAAGGAACTCGTCCACATGTTTTTATTCAGCGGGAACGAAAGCGACCAAAGGTAGCCAACGATAAGGCTGGTTGCGCTGGCAGCGGCAAGGCCGATGGTCTTGACAGGAATCGTATTGCGCGAGCGTAGCCAGAGGGCTGTGAGGACTCCCATGAGGGCGGTGCCGATGGCGGGCAGGTCGCTGAGCAGGCCTTCGGGATCGCGCACATTGTGATCGGGGGAGTTGAGGTACAGGTGATACGGAAAGAGATGACGGTCAACCCATGAGACAAGGTTTTGTGTTACGTCCATGAATGGAACGTCGCGGCCCGGCATGCCGATGCCTGGGATGGGAACCCACCGAAGGAGGACCCAATAGCCTACGAGCGCTACAGCGAGCGCTATGGCTTTGGTGGAGGCCCGCTTATCCCACAAATAGAACAGGCCAACCACGAGATAACAGATGGCGATGCGCTGCAGCACACCGTAAAAGCGCATGTGACGGAGCGCGAAGAACGGGAAGTTATTGACTACGATACCGAAGACGATCAGGGTTGCAGCGCGCTGCAGAGTATGCCACGCTAGCTCAGAGCGTGTGACGCCACGGGCTAAGCGAGCTTCGAAGGCGAACACAATCGAAACTCCAACGACGAATACAAAGGTGGGAAAGACGAGATCGGTTGGCGTGAGGCCGTTCCATTCGGCGTGATTCATGAAGTGCCACGAGCCGGGACCACCGTTGTTGTTGACCATGATCATGAAGGCAATCGTGATGCCGCGAACGATATCGAGGGAAAGAAAGCGCTGGGCGGCTGTCGGTTTCAGGTCCGGATCGGTTAGCGTGGCTGGCTTTTCGGCGAGACTTGGTTGCATCGCTTCTCCACGAGAATCATTTCCAACCTACGCTACGCGCATTGGGCGGGGTTCGCCAAGTGGCAAGGAGCCCAGGGAAAAGATGAGAAGCGGATGGAGCCCACTGGTGAGAGGCGCATGCGCAAGAAGCCCGGACCGTATGGGGTCCGGGCTTCTTGGGTTGGTATGACACGCTGCCGTGATCGTTGAGAGTTAATTCGTCACGGTAAAGGTGACAGTAGCGGTGTGGGTGGTAGTTCCGCTCTTTCCTGACACGGTGACGGTATGACTTCCGAGCGCGGCATGTTTGCCAACCGCGATTTTCATTGTTGAAGATCCCGCCCCTGTGATTGAGGAAGGTGTGAATGTGGCGCTGTTCTGGCTTCCCAGTCCAGCAGCCGACAACGCGATAGCAGAGTTGAATCCACCGGTCACTGTGGACGTGATGGTGACGTTCCCGGAACCGTTTCGGGCGATGTTGATTGACGTTGGAGATGCACCGATGGAGAATCCGGCCACTGTGCCGGTCACGGTGAGCGAAATTGTCGTAGTTTGGACTGTTCCGTCGGTACCCGTTCCGGTCACCGTTACGCTCGATGCGCCAATTGTGGCACTCGAACTGGCGGTGAAGGTCAGGGTTGAGCTTCCGTTTCCAGATAACGAGGTTGGGCTGAAGCTTGCAGTGACGCCCGCAGGGAGACCGGACGCCGAGAATGTCACGGCGGAACTATAGCCTCCGGTAATGTTGACCGATATGGAACTTGTCGCTGTGTTTCCCCGCAGAACCGAAACGGAGGAAGGGGAGGCGGAGAGGCTGAAGCCGGCGGTTTGTGTGGCGCCCGTAAGAGCAGCCATCAGGCCTGTGTTCGGGCTGCCCCAGCCGGTGACCAGGTCGTATCCGGTGACCGCAGAATAGCTGCCCGACGTGCCGCTGGTGACATCGTGGAAGTCTGACGCGTAGCTGGAGGTTACGTTCTGCGAGTAGATGGTGGGGTTGAGGAAGCCAACGGGCGGTTTCCCGTTGGATGCTAGTTGCTGATTGACGAGAGCAATGTAGGCGGCCCACATCGGCGCGGCGAAACTCGTGCCGCCGTAGACATTTGCCTGGCAAGCTTGTTGATCGCCACAAGTGTAGAAGGTGAAGTTTGCGTTGGCTGAAACATCGGGGCCATTTCGCAGGGTCGTAGAGCCCCTGTTGCTCGAGTTGATAACACCAGAGAGCTTTTGCCACGACGGAATTGCAATGCCATCGACATTGATTCCGCCACCGCTATCGACCCACGCGGTCTCGGACTTCCATGAACCAGCGGCGCCGGTGGTAACGAGGTCTGTGCCACCGACGGAGACGACATAAGGATCGTCGGCCGGCCACGCAATCACTCGCCTCGACCAGGTGGAGCTATCGCCTGAAGCTGCGAAGAAATTTTGCCCCTGTGCCGCCATTTTCTGGAAGTAGGGATCGAGTGCGGCCGGATCTACGGGGGTCCAACCCCAGGAGCAGCCTATGGTTGTCGGCAGGGGGTTATGGGTTGTCATCGAACTGATTATGGCTGTATCAGAGGACCCCACGTACATAACGAGGCTTGCCAGCCCTGGGGCCATGCCGATGGCCTGGGTCATGTCCAGGTTTTGCTCTCCGTCATCGCAACTTGGGTAGTTGCAGGCTGTGCTGGTTCCATCGGTGGAGACAAGGCTCACGGGCACGTTGTTCGTCTGACCGACGTTTTTGAAATACGTAGTCAGATCGGTCAAGTTGGTTCCGTAATACTCAAGGAGACCGAGGTTTTGGCCGGCGCCGGTAAGACTGCCGCTGCCGTAGTAAGCGAAACGCATGTCGCTACCGAGGAAAGAAGCCGAAGGGCCCGAGCCGGTGGTGGCGTGAGAAACGACCTGATCCGGCCGGATGCCGTGGGCTTGCGCGTATTCGTCCTTGGAGACGCGCAGAGATCTCGGGATGGAGTAATTATCCAAACCTGAGACGTGCCACAAGCTGAAGGGGAGGTCCATTGTGGGTTCACGATCGGGACCGAAGAAGGCGCGGCCCTCGGTCGGGTGCTCATAGGTGCGCATGTTCACGTGGAGGGCGGCTTCAATGTTGGCCACGGAACCCTTGACCTGAACTTCCATTCCGTCGCGCGACCCGCCGACGACTTGAAGGCCGTAGGTCTTTGCGAAACGGACCACAGTGTCGTAGTCATCTTGGGTAGGGCCAAATTTTGCAGTGAATTCCGCGGGGCTAATAAAGTGGCGGAAGTTGGGGCTGGAGGGATTGTAGATGTCACTCAAGAAACTTTTGAGGCCCGCAGGATCGCGGAGGGGCAGCACGAGATCAAGTTGCAAAACCTGATTTGACGGGAGTCGACCATAGGCTTTCGCCTGTCCGTTGCGGACTGCGTCGCGGATGTGATGCGTCCTGACAGATTGAGCCGAAGAGTCGGTTATCAAGACGAGAACGACAGCAAATACTGCAAACAGGAATTTCCCTAATTTTTGAATCATCGGTACTCCTTGATCGACATTGGGGCTCAGCGGGAGGGGTGGGGAGATCCCGCGTTGATGAATTCTGTTGCATTTCGGCACCCGGTGTCTACAAGAAAGCGGAAATCCAGAGGTATCAGTTATTACATCCGGAGCCACTAGATTGCACTTCGGTAATGGGACCAGGTCAGATGGAAGAGCAAGACGCCTTGAAGGTTGAGATCCAACGCGGGGTTTCGGTCAGATGGGTTGAATCGAATTCGGACGTGGAGGACTGAGACTGCTAAACTCGGCCTTCAGGGAAATCGCTATATTTTCATTGCAATATTTGGAGGCATCAGTGCCCGAGTTTCAACCTTTTGTTTCGCCAGACGAGAATAGGCCCGAATTTACCTTTCGCGCACTCCTGCTTGGCTCGCTTTTCGGCATTATTTTTGGCGGCGTAACTGTCTATGTTGGCCTAAAGGCAGGACTCACTGTCGCAGCCTCGATTCCGATCTCAGTACTTTCGATCAGCATTCTGCGGGTGCTGGGTCGCGCTTCGATTCTTGAGAACAATATCGTGCAGACCACTGGCAATGCGGGTCAGTCGATCGCATCGGGGGTCATCTTCACACTGCCTGCGCTGGTTTTTCTCGGCTTTGATTTGGAGTACTCGCGGATTTTTCTTTTGGCGCTCATCGGCGGGTGGCTGGGTGTTCTGTTCATGATTCCGCTGCGCCGCCAACTGATTGTGGAAGAACACGGGGTGTTGACATATCCGGAAGGCACCGCTTGCGCGGACGTTCTGATCGCCGGCGAGCGTGGAGGTTCGCTTGCAAGTCGCGTGTTTTTTGGCCTGGGACTAGGCTCGCTGTATACGCTTTTCCAGAATGACAATATCTTCAAGGCCTGGCCGGGAACTCCAGAATTCCAACCCGACTTCGGCCCCACTCACATTCTAAAAGGTGCATCGATCAAGGCCGATGCGACACCCGAGTATCTCGGTGTGGGCTACATCATTGGCCCGCGCGTGGCCGGAATCATTTTTGCAGGTGGTGTTTTTTCGTGGCTGGTGCTGATGCCGCTGATTTACTTTTTTGGCAAGGCTCTCCCGAATCCAATTTACCCTGGGACCATTCCGATTGGGCAGATGGTGCCAAGCCAACTCTGGTCAACATACATTCGCCCGATGGGAGCGGGCGCGGTCGCCGCGGCTGGGCTGATTACGCTGCTAAAGACTGTGCCTACGATTGTGAACGCTCTCACAGCAGGATTTCGCAATATGCGTCCCGGTGGCGAGGGCAGTAAAAAGCCGATACGCACCGAACATGATCTGTCGATGAGCGTGGTGGTGTTTGGATCGCTCCTGCTGGTTGCGGTCATGTTTGTCTTCCTGCAATTTAAGCCTGTGCCGGGTGCCTACGTGGGCTGGGTGGCTAATCTGGCAGCGTCATTGCTCGTCGTTGTTTTTGGGTTTTTGTTCGTCACCGTCAGTTCGCGCATCGTGGGATTGATTGGAAGTTCGGCCAGCCCTGTGTCGGGTATGACAATCGCAACACTGATGGCGACTTCCGCAATCTTTCTTGTTCAGGGATGGACGGCTCCTGCATTTGGCGCTCTTGCAATCACGATCGGCGGCGTCGTTTGCATTGCCGCGTCGAACTCGGGAGATACTTCCCAAGACTTGAAGACTGGATACCTCGTTGGATCCACGCCGTGGAAGCAGCAAGTGGCGTTGATGATAGGCGTTGTAGTTTCGACGGTCGCAATCGGCTGGACGCTCAATCTGATGAACACTGGTTTGCAGCAATTTCGTGTGGCTGCGCAACCATGGAATCTCTCGGCGCCTCATCCTGGCGTCGCAGTTCAGAACGACACAAAGCGTCTTCCTGAACAGTTCCCAGTCCTTGGACCTAACAATGCGTCCAGCGTTCATCATCGAGGCGAGTATCTAGTGCTTAATGCGCTTGGCTCGGCAGAATTGGCCGACGGCAAATATCTCTATTCGCCAGCAACTGGCCGCATCGAGGTGCAATGGATTCAAGGTATCGGCAGCGAGAAAGCCGCGGCGCCCCAGGCGCGCTTGATGGCAACCGTGATCAACGGAATTCTGAGCCGGAAATTGCCGTGGGGACTGGTGATGATGGGCGTGTTCCTTGTAGTAGCGGTGGAACTGCTTGGGATCCGCTCGCTTTCGTTTGCGGTAGGAGCTTATCTCTCCATCGGAACAACGTTGGCAATTTTCTGCGGCGGCGTGGTGCGGTGGATGGTGGATTCGGCGGTGAAAAAGGCAGGAGGCGATGCGTCAGATTCTGAGAGTGAAATCTCGCCGGGGTCACTTTATGCTTCGGGCCTGATTGCAGCAGGCGGCATCGTCGGTCTCATGGGCGTTGCACTGAAGGGGTACGAGACCACGGTGGGGAAGGGTGACATCTTGAACTTTCCACACACCTTTCTCGATCAGACATGGGTGTCTGTCCTGGCATTTGGGATGTTGGCGTTTTCGCTGTATTACTTTGCGCGGAAGCCTCTGCAAAAATAACGGCCCAGCCACCAAGGGCTGGGCCAGAATCTGCGGGTGCGGTCAGTTTTGATTAGCGGGCGATATGCCACAAGTGCCAAATTCCATAGGTGAGAAGGGCCAATCCTGCTTCGAGCAAGAAGGCGGAGCGGATGCCCCTGGCGCAGCCAAGCCCGTCGGGATTGGAGTCTTGCGATTCATCTATTTCCCGCCTCGAAAAAGCCGGCGATTCACAGATTGAAATCACACTTCCCGGAGCAAAATAGTTCGAACTTGTTGACCCCTGGACGGTTGGAAGGGCTGCGGACTGAAATTCGTATACGGTTTGGCTTTGCACAAAGAGACTCCCCCCGAGGACGCGTCCGTTTTGCAAACGGATCCACCTACCCGGGTAACAGGCAAAATACAGTTAGCGGACGAATTGATTGTGCCGCCCTCTGTCCAGGAAATATGTGATTTATATCACTTCTTTCGTAACCTCAGGCAAGTCATTCCTGAGGAAAACTGGGTACTAAAGAGTTAGTCGAGGATCTGAGACGTTTCTCTGCGCTCTCGTCAGATCGACTTTTCTAACCAAACCTCAGTACGAAACCCCGGAGCGTCGCAGACCATATGATTCCATCGGAAGGTTAGGGGAAGATGAATAGGACCTGGACGATCTAGTCGAAAGTCCCAGCGGCCGGCGGTTTTTGAATGGGCGAGAGCAGGCGCCACGGATGAGGATAATTTTGCAATGAACAAAGACGTTGAGGATTTAGGGCAGCAGTTTGCGAGCGACAATTACGCGGGAATTTGCCCGGAGGCATGGGCTGGGATGGAGAGCGCAAATCGCGGCCACGCGACCGCGTATGGCGACGATGAATGGACAGCGCGAGCCGCCAATGCATTTCGCGAGCTATTTGAAACGGACTGCGAGCTTTTCTTCGTATTCAACGGAACGGCTGCAAATTCGCTCGCGCTGGCGTCGCTGTGCCAGTCGTATCACGGCGTAATTTGTTGCGATTCGGCACACGTGGAGACCGATGAATGCGGTGCTCCTGAGTTCTTTTCAAACGGTTCAAAACTGCTGGTGGCGCAGGGTGTGGATGGAAAGCTGACACCCGAGTCCATTCACGAACTCGCAACCAAGCGGCAGGATATTCACTATCCGAAGCCGCGTGTCGTGACGATTACGCAGCCTACCGAGACGGGGCGGGTGTATTCGGTTGAGGAGGTCAAGGCGATCTCTGCTGCATGCAAGGCGCATGGACTCTCGCTGCACATGGATGGAGCGCGTTTTGCAAATGCGTGTGCCAGCCTAGGCTGTTCGCCCGCGGAGATGAGTTGGAAGAGCGGAGTCGATGTGCTGTGCTTTGGCGGTACAAAGAATGGCATGGCGGTTGGCGAGGCTGTGTTGTTCTTCGATCGCGCATTGGCGACGGACTTCGATTATCGCTGCAAACAGGCGGGGCAGCTTGCGTCGAAGATGCGGTTTCTGGCGGCGCCATGGGTATCGATGCTTGAAAGCGGCGCATGGTTGAGCAACGCGAAGCATGCCAACGAGTGCGCTCGATATTTCGCGGCAGGAGTTGCAGGGATTCCAAATGTTCAAGTGGTTTCCGCGGTTGACGCGAACACTGTATTTCTTTCAACTTCTGAGGCAATTCTCGTGGGACTGCGTGGGCGCGGATGGAAGTTTTACACGTTCATCGGGGGTGCGGCGCGTCTCATGTTTGCATGGGACACAAATCTGAAACGCGTCGACGCTTTGCTCGGCGATCTCGAAGAATGCGCTGGCGGAAAGATCGCCGTTGGTGCTGCGCCCTCGGAAGTCAGCGCGGAATAAGAGCTCTTCCGGGGCTACGCTGTTGCATCTGAACTTCGCTTACGAAAGATTACTTTCAGTTCCCTGCGCCAATGTTCACCTAGAGCGATCAATTCCCAATCGACCTGAGGCGATAGATAGCGCATAAGAGTCTCATTGGCGGGGTGAATGCGCAATGCAGGCGCAGCCAGCAGCAGTCGCGGCGGAAGCGAAGAAACCTCTGTGCTTGCGAAATAGCCATGGCGCTCAAAGGCAGAGCGTAGATTGGGACTGCCGTGTTCTGACTTGCGATCGGCGTTAAGAGCGCGCACGCGAATCCAATAGTCGAGCGCCTGCAGAGGCAGATGCAGGTCTTCGTCGGCTTTAAGCTCGATGACTACAAGACGGCCGTTGCGATCGAGCGTCAGTAGATCGAGCATGCCCCGATCCCCAGACGAAAATGCCGGCACTTGCGAATAGAGCAAGTCGCCTCGCAGGCCGGGCAATAATTCGGAAAGCCCGGAACGGAATTGAGATTCGAGCCATCGCTCCGGCTGAAGGCGAAAGAGCGCGTCTTTGTGAGTTCCTTCAGGATGGCGGCTTAGAAACAGCCGCTCACAGAGTTCGCGGCAAAGAGACTCGTTCGCTTCGGTTAGTGGAGTTTCGTTCGCTCCGGCGCCAAACGTGATTTCGTCTTCACGGCCAAATGAGTGAGCGGAGACACCATGACGCACACGGGTAAATTCCAGACCGTGGAGCAGAAGACCGACCTCAGTGGCCGAACGCGGGTAGAGTTCGACGTGCTCCTTTCCGGTTTGCGGTATCAATTCCATCAGGCGATCGATTCCCTTTTGGCACCGTTCGATGGCCGCAGAGGCAGAGAACGCGTGCATAAGGCGGACTTCTCGATTGCCGGAATCACGGAAGTCGATCTGTGTCAGTTCTTCGCTTCGCTCGTCGAGCGCGAAGAGTTGGAAATCTGCAGTTGCGTGATTGAGCCAGGCCATGCGCTCGGCGGAGGTTTGCCATGCTCCCGCGGGTACGATGACTTTTAATCCTCCAAAGTGACGGCGCCCGTCCCCGTGTTGACGACAGTAGTCCAGCCAAAGTACGCCGAGGGTAAGGATTCCGTCGATGGTTGCGGAGGCTTCGGTTTCAGATACGCCGATGACTGCTTCAGCCGCCGTACCTCGAAGCAATCGCCCACGCACATAGGCTGGTCCGAAGCTATGCTCGAGGTCCATTGCAGAACGTAAGCCATCGACTTTTGATTCGAGGAAAACGCGGGTCAGCACGCGTTCGAGAAGGCGCTTGTAGTTTCGACGCGACGCATCGCGGGAAGTAGGAGTGCGACGGTCGCTGTTTCTGACAAGTTCGAGAGCCTGCGGTTTTGCGACTCCCATTTGGCGCGTCAGGAGCCGGAGGCTCTGTGCGCGGGGCTGAATCTCTAATACGGTGCGAACGATGTTACGTTCCTCGCTCCAGAATTGAAGGAGACAGCGACCGTGCGATTCGCTTACGGCGTAGCGCGTCAGCCGCATGTCAAAAAGAACTCGGCCCTCTTCCAGCACTGCGGCAGAAGGGTTTTCTGCGAGATATTCTTCAATGCTCTTTGCCAGTTGGGCCGGTGATACGTCTGTGGCTGATGACATGGCAGGCGGTTACCAGCCGCGCCTCGAGCGCAAGTTGCTGATGTGCGCTGTGTGATGGCGCGAGTGCCAGGCATACAGGGCTAGAACCTTAGCAAGGTTTTGCCTGCCCGACTCGGGATGGTTGTAGCCCTTCTGGAAATCGTCTTCTGAAAGGGAATCGAGCAGTGTAACCCAGCGCTCATGGAGGGGACCCAGCATTGCCAAGGAAACTTCGACCGGAAGTTTTCGGCTATCGGCGAGATGGGCCCATGCGGCTTCATCGTATGGCTTGATCGTGGGCCAGTCCTCTGTAAGGGCAAGCTTGCACCGGACGTAGGCATTGGCATGGCTGTCGGCGACATGATGCACTAACTGACGCACCGACCAACCGCCATCCCGATAAGGTGTATCGAGTTGTGTGTCGCTGAGATCGCGGACTGCAGACTGGAGATTTACCGGCAGGACGCGCAACGTTTCGATTTGGGTTGTGCGAACACCGGGTGGGCTGCTGGGAGGCGGAATAAAGCGGCCGATGGGATAACGAAGTTCTTCCAGATCTGTCATGAGGGATCTTTGCACGAGGCGCTCTTAGGCAATTTTGAGCTAACGACCTTGCGCCGTCTGTACTACCTAAGAAGGATGGGTCTTAGGCACTGCGTGAGGCTTGTGTTGTGTGGGTTGCTTTAGATGAGGGTTTTGCGCATGAACAGCCTGAGCGTGACTCGGCTTCGGGTACGAATGATGGTGCCAGGGCCACGCAAAAGCGGGGGCGGCGAACACCATCAGCAAGAGTGCCGCGAGTGCTAACTTCCTCATGGCCAGAATGTAGCACGATCCCGGGCGCTGCGATAGTGCCCAAAGTCACCGCATCAAGAGAGATACGGATTCCTGTGAAATTGGCCTGTTTGCTCAAGGCGGCTCGAAGACAGGCCAATCCAGGCGCTAATGAGCGAGGACGCGGCACGAGTGAGCGACGAGAAACAGGTCTATGCGCGAGCGTGGTGATGGTGACGATGGTGGCGGTGGTGGTGATGTGTGGCGGCGAAGGCAGGGCTAGCGAACACCAAGACCAACAAGATAGCGGCGAGGAGCTTTTTCATAGCCAGAATTTAGCATGAGGCCACCTGTGAATATTGCCGAGTTTGGGCGTGGAATCAAAGGAGGAAACGAACCCGGCGGAGATGCGCCCCCATCCTGACAGGCGTAAACTAAAGGCACCGATGAGCATCTCCCAAACTTCCCCCCAATTGAGCCATAAGAGATATTTCTTTGAGAAGTTCGGCATTACCGAGCGTTTGCTCGAGCGTTGCCTTGGCGAAGCGCTGTCTGCCGGCGGCGACTATGCCGACCTTTACTTCGAATCAGTGACATCGACCTCGCTTGGCGTGGACGAACAGATTGTGAAGTCGGCGAGCCAGGGGACTAGTGCGGGCTGCGGTATCCGTGTGCTTTCGGGTGAACGGACGGGATACGCCTATACCGACAATTTGAACCCGGAACGCCTGATGCGCGCTGCGCGCACAGCCGCATTAATTGCTTCAGGACCAGCAAAGCAGCGGGTACAGGGATTCACTGAGGCACCGATCGCGGATCTCTATCCTGTTCCCTTGGGTGGGTTTGACCTGGATCTGGCTGCTCGACTCGAACTGATTTTGCGAGCGGATCGAGCGGCGCGCGCTTTCGACTCCCGGATTGTGCAGGTGCGGGCGGGATACAGCGAGGAGTTGCGGCGCATTCTGATTGCAGCATCAGATGGAGCATTTGCCAGCGATACACAGCCCTTATGCCGGCTTAACGTGTTTGTCATCGCAAAAGACGGCCCGATGACGACCAAAGGATCGGCGGGGGCTGGAGGACGTGCGGGTCTCGAGCAGTTCTCGGGCACGAAGAGCCCGGAGAATTTAGCTCGCGAGGCGGCTCGAGGCGCAATTCTGCAGCTTGGAGCCGTGCCTGCTCCGGCGGGCGAAATGCAAGTCGTACTTGGACCGGGGTGGCCCGGCATTCTGCTACATGAAGCTGTGGGGCATGGGCTTGAGGCTGATTTCAATCGCAAGAAGACCTCGGCGTTTTCGGGGTTGATAGGCCAAGCCGTAGCGAGTCCGAAAGTTTCGGTGGTGGACAACGGTACGATGATGGGACGCCGTGGATCGCTGAATGTCGACGACGAAGGTTCTCCAACGCAAGAGACCGTGCTCATTGAGGGAGGCGTTCTGAAGGGCTACCTGACAGACAAGCTTTCGGCGCGGCTGACGGGGACTGCCAACACGGGGTCGGGGCGTCGTGAGAGCTATCACTGCATCCCCATGCCTCGGATGACGAACACCTACATGCTTGCCGGTGAAGACTCCCCTGAAGACATCTTGCGATCGGTGAAGCGGGGCCTTTACGCGGTGAACTTTGGTGGCGGCCAGGTGGATATCACGAATGGCAAGTTCGTCTTTTCAGCTTCGGAGGCGTACCTGATCGAAGACGGGAAGATTACTGCCCCGGTGCGGGATGCAACGCTGATCGGCAACGGCCCGGAGGCGCTGAAGTATGTCTCCATGGTTGGCCACGACTTGAAGCTTGATGAAGGCATAGGCACCTGTGGCAAGGACGGGCAGAGCGTCCCCGTCGGCGTGGGCATGCCGACAATCAAGCTGGACAAAATGACGGTCGGCGGAACGGGACGATAGGAGTTCCTGCTGCAAGCGCCTATTTCTGGTGATCAGCAAGCCACTTGGCGGCGCGGTTTTGTGCATTGAGCAAATCGACCTGCGTAAGTCTTTGGGCGATTAAATCGCGCGCCTGAAGTGCCTCCTGTTGCCGCGTGCCCCTCCAGGTATTGGCTGCGAGATCCATCCAAAAATAGGCTTCCACGAGATTGACCCGAACGCCGTGTCCACCTGCATACATTGATGCGAGGTTGTATTGTGCTCGGGGCAGGCCTTGCTCAGCGGCCTTTGCATACCATGCTGCCGCTTGAGTGTAGTCCTGTTCGATACCCGTGCCGTTGTCGTAAAGCAGGCCGAGGTTGAATTGCGCGGAAGCGTTTCCCGTTTCAGCGGCCCGTCGATACAGGTCCGCAGCCTGGGTGTAGTCTTGCGGGACTCCCTCGCCGCGCTCGTATAGGGTTCCCAGGTTGTATTGAGCTTCTGGCAGGCCCTGCAAAGCTGCCTTGCGATACCAACCAGCAGCCTGGGCGTAACTTTGCGGGACACCATCGCCGCCATCGTAGAGCAAACCGAGGCTGAGTTGCGCGCCTGCCAGACCCTGGTCAGCTGCCTTTTTGAACCATGTTGCCGCGGCCGAGTCGTCTTGCTGAACGCTGTGACCAGCATGAAAGAGGAGCCCGACTTCGTAT
This sequence comes from uncultured Acidobacteriaceae bacterium, assembly GCA_963737915.1. Lineage (GTDB taxonomy): Bacteria > Acidobacteriota > Terriglobia > Terriglobales > Acidobacteriaceae > Telmatobacter. The sequence continues at coordinate 48,241 of CAVTUP010000025.1, forward strand.
TGCGCCTGGGCATTGCCGTCGGTTGCCTTTTTCAGCAGAGATGGATCGATACCCTGAGGTTGTGAGACAGCGAGGAGGCCTGACGCGACCAGGAAACCTGACAGGAACAACTGTACCCATCGCAATCGCATAGAGCCTTTCGAAGTACCAACACTATAGCGAATCAGGCTGCGGATTCGATGTGACGTTCACCGCTTCAACTTCGCGTGATAGACGGCTTGCGGATGCCGGGCCCTGGCGCATTTTGTTACTGTTGACCCATGCCCAATGCTGTTGAACTCCCCGATTTGACCGGTTTGGATCTCGAATCTCTTGCAACGGATGTGGTGAAGCTAGCTGTGCAGGCGGGCGCCAGTGACGCGGACGTCGTCGTACGCGAAGGCGACGAGTTTAGCGTGAACGTGCGCCTGGGCCAGGTGGAAACGCTGAAGGAGTCTGGCTCACGAGCGTTGGGGCTACGGGTATTCCTGGGGCAACGATCGGCATCGGCTTCGACCAGCGATCTGACAGCAGATGGAATTCGCCAACTTGTAGAGGGAGCGCTGGCGCTGGCAAAAGTGACCGAAGAAGATCCGTTCACGGGGCTGCCCGATAGAGCGGAGTTTGGCTCGGTTGAAGACAATCTTCATCTCTATTACGAAGACGTGTACTCGCTCGAAGGGCCACAACGCATTGAGTGGGCTCGGCGAGCAGAAGCTGCGGCCCTTACAGCTGACTCAAGAATCACGAACTCGGATGGGGGTAGTTTCGACGCAGCGACTGGTCGCAAAGTGCTGGCTAATTCGCGTGGGTTTTTAGGCAGTTATCGGAGCAGCTATGCGGGAGTGTCGGCGGCTCCACTGGCCGCAGACGAAAACGGCCACATGCAACGCGATGGCTGGTGGAGTAGCGCACGGCGGCTCTCGGACCTTGACTCTCCTGAATCGGTCGGCGCAGAAGCGGCGCGACGCACCCTGCGGCGCTTGGGCGCGCGGCGGGTTCCGACGCAGCGGGTGCCTATCGTGTTTGCGCCAGAGGTCGCACGGTCGCTGATTGGCTCGGTATTCGAGGCGGTTTCGGGCGATGCCATCTGGCGGCACGCGTCGCTTCTGGCGGGTAAGCTGGGTGAGCAAATTGCAGCGGCATCGATCACGATTATTGACGACAATACAATGTTGTTGCCTAACGGCGCGGGAGGGTTCGGGAGTTCGCCATTTGACGGTGAAGGGCTGCCAACGAGGCGGACGGCCGTGGTTGAGAACGGTGTGTTACGGAATTACATGTTGAATACTTACGCGGCGCGAAAACTGGGGATGAAGTCGACCCACAATGCTTCGCGGGGTTTGGCAGGAACTCCGGGGATTGGCTGCGGCAACCTCTATCTGGAACCAGGGAACCAGACGCCCGAGGAGATTCTTGCGGCCGTGCCCGCAGGACTGTACGTTACGAGCCTCATGGGCTTCGGCACGAACATTGTCACAGGCGACTATTCGCGCGGCGCGGCAGGGCTGTGGATCGAAAATGGTGAATTGACGCATGCGGTGGAAGAGGTGACCATCGCGGGTAATCTTGCTGAGATGCTTTCAAACATCACTGCAATCGGGAGTGACCTGGTGTTCCGCGGATCGGTGGCATCACCTACCTTGCGCATCGATGGCATGACGATCGCGGGAGCCTGAGCGGGAGTGGCCGTGAGCGTCAAACTGCAGAGCCTGCCCTTTGACCCAGGGGATGCGAAGGGCGCGCTGGTCCAATTGCCTTCAGGCCCGGCGGTGTTTGCTCTGTACGGCGCAGAGGCTCGTGACGAGCCCTACATCGGCCGGACTCCCAATTTGCGGGTGCGGCTGGAAAAACTGCTTCAGCCTTCTGCCCGCCATCCACGGCGACTGCAACTGGCCGGTCGGGTTCGGCGAATTGCGTGGCGACTTACTGGTTCCGAATTCGAATCGCTGCTGGCGCAATTTGCACTCCTGGAGGAGGTCTACGGCACGCGAGTGCTGGAGCGCATGCACCTGCGCAGTCCGGCATTTGTGCGGTTTCTGGGCGGCAATCCTTATCCGCGTATCACCGTCACGCACCGGCCCAGCCAAAGAGAAGCCGAATGGAGTTATGGGCCATTTCCTTCCAGAGCGGCAGCAGAGAGATTCGCAGAAGAGGCGCTCAAGCTGTTTCTGCTCAGGCGGTGTACGGACGACCTTGCACCTGATCCGAGCCATCCGGGTTGTGTCTATTCAGAGATAAAGATGTGCCTTGCGCCTTGTTACAAGGGCTGCTCGGATGAGCGCTATGCCGAGGAAGCCGACGCGGTAGAGAGATTTCTGGCTACGCGTGGAGAAAACAGACTCGTGGTGTTGCGTGGAGAGCGCGACGCGGCTTCGGCGAGTCTGGATTTCGAAAACGCGGCGGCACTTCATGCCCAGGTGCAACGAGTGGAGAGCGTTCGGTCATTGGCGCCGGAGTTGGTGCGTCCGCTGAGTCAATTGCGGGCGGTTATTCTGCAGGCCTCCGCAAATCCAGACGAGATAGCTGTTTTCGCGTTTTGGAACGGGAGATTGCGTGGTCCGGTTAGTTTCTCGACAGTTGGGATGCGAATACAAAACGAGCAGTCGGGCTCCAGTTCCCTTTTCGCGCATCCGATGGCAATCGAGCCTGCACCCGAAACGCCTGGCCCTTCGCCCGGTCCCGATGGGGCTGACCTCGCGGGGGGAAAAGCTGCAAAGACGGCTCGAGGGGTTCTTGAATCACGAATGGAGGCTGTGCTGGCGGAGTTGATGCGAGACGACGATGCTCCGTCTGCTACGGTTCGGCAAGGCCACCTGGCTCTGCTCAAGCGCTGGTACTATCGGCCGGAAGCACGGCGCTCCGGGGAGATCTTCTTCCCTGATGGGGAGGATCGCTGGCCGGTCAAAGCCATCATCAGAGGGGTGGGGCGGGTGGCCGCCAAGACCCTGGCGACGACACGCGTAGCACAATGACAAAACAAAGACAGGTTATGAAACGACCTGAGAGCATCCGGGCCATGCTCTGCGAAGTGGATGCGACAGGTCGTGGCAGAGGGAATCGCCTCGCGGTTGGAAGAGCAAAGGAAGTGGCTGCGATTCTGCTCGATCATCCGAAAAAGGCCGCTGAGGTGGTTGAATGCCTTTGGGACGAAGACGCGGGGGTGGCCAATCGCGCCGCTGACGCGCTGGAGCGAGCTTCGTATCCAAATCCGAAGCTATTAGCTCCGTGGAAGCGAACGCTCCTCGGGCGAATGGTCGACGCTACGGAAAACAAGCTGCGCTGGAATCTGGCGTTGATGGTTCCTCGCATGGCGCTGACAGTGGCCGAGACGGAGCGAGCTGCGGTTGTGCTGCGGTCGTGGCTTGATGACCGAAGCTCCATAGTGAAGACCTGCGCGATGCAAGGACTAGCCGGCTTGGCTCGCTGGAATCCCGCGATGCTGCCTGAGGTTCTGGATATGCTTCGACTTCTGAGCCGCAGTGGGACACCTGCGATGCGAGCGCGGGGTCGAATCCTGTTGAAGCGTATAGAAAGCAGGCGTCGCGTGACAGAGGGTGCACACAAGCGGCCATAAGTGCCCGGAAAGCGCTGCAGGCGCCGCGCGTTGGCTGATACACTGACCGGGCAAGAGGAGTGTTCATAAGCATCCATGGTTGAGTTGCTTCCATCGATACTTTCGGCGGATTTCGCACGGTTGGCGGACGAAGTGGCCGCGGCTGAACGGGGCGGCGGGACTGTGATCCATGTGGACGTCATGGACGGACACTTTGTGCCGAACATTACAATCGGGCCTCCAGTGGTGAACAGCTTACGAAAGGTGACCAAGCTGCCGCTGGATTGCCATCTGATGATCGAGAATCCCGACGAGTTCATTCCCGCTTTCGCGGATGCGGGGGCCAACTGGGTGAGCGTTCACTATGAGACTTGCCGCCATCTTCACCGCACGCTGGAGTTAATTGCACAACATGGGATGGAGCCCGCAGTTGTGATCAATCCCGCGACCCGTGTCGAATTGATTCGGGACATTTTGCCGATGGTTCATCACGTTCTGGTGATGAGCGTTAATCCTGGCTTTGGTGGTCAGAATTTCATTCCTTTTTCACTGGACAAGATTCGGCGGCTGGCTCAATTGCGCCAGGAACTGGGGTTGGCATTTAGAATCGAGGTAGACGGCGGGGTGGCTCACGATACGATCGCCCAGGTCGTCAAAGCAGGTGCGGAACTGCTGGTGGCGGGCAATGCTGTGTTCGGAGCGGGCCAGCCGGAGCGGGATGCTCGTGCGCTGCTGGCGGCAGCTTTCGAAACCGCAGGCAAGTAGCAATTCTTGGGAATGCGAAAAACGATAGCAAAGGCCGTCGCGGGTCTTTGCTGTAACGAGGTGGTATGAACCGGTTGTCTAAAAACGTTGCCGCAGTGGCGCTGGTGGCATTGGTGTTCTCAGGTGTTTCAGCACAAGCCAGAGAAAAGAAACCAAAACACAAAAAGAATCAGGATTTGAGCGCTAACCCGCTGGCCAATGTGGATTCGAAGCAGCCGGACAAGGCACTCTTCGACAAGGCGATGGTCGCCTTGAAGAAGGGGAAGTTTGACGTAGCCCGCCTCGACCTGCAGACCATGCTCAACACTTATCCTGACTCCGAATACCGCATGCGAGCCAAGTTGGCAGTCGGCGACACGTGGTTCAAGGAGGGCGGCACGGCAGCCCTGGCGCAGGCAGAAGCTGAATACAAGGACTTTATTACATTCTTCCCGCAGGCCCCGGAAGCTGCCGAAGCGCAGATGAAGGTGGGCGACATCTACTACCAGCAGATGGAGAAGCCCGATCGCGACTACAACAATGCCCAGAATGCCGAGCGAGAGTACAGGACCATGATCAATATGTTCCCGGACTCGTCGCTGATCCCTCGGGCGAAGCAGAAACTCCGCGAGACACAGGAAGTTCTTGCCGAGCGCGAAACACAGATTGGCCTTTATTATCAGGCCAAAGAAAACTACACTGCGTCGATTGCGCGCTTGCAGACGGTGGTTGATACCTATCCGCTCTACTCCAAGAGCGACATGGCACTGCTGTCGATCGGTGATTCTTATGCCGGCGAGGCACATACGGTGCAGATGGCTCCCGGGCTGCCCGGCGCAGTACGCGAACGGCTTCGCGCTTTCTATCAGGATCGAGCCGCCGCTGCTTACTCGAAGGTGATTACGCGTTACCCGATGGCGCCTCACGTTGAAGATGCCCGCGATCGGCTGGTGGCAATGAACCGTCCGGTTCCAGAACCAACCCCGGAGGCAATTGCTGAAAACGACGCAGAAGAACGCAGCCGTCAGCCGATTCGTTTTACGGATAGGACTCTGGGATTGGTCAAGCACGGGCCTACGGTTGTTGAAGCGGTTCACGTGGGTGATCCCTCATTGGAGGATCCGAAGCGTACTCTTGCTCCCGATATCACCAAAGAAAACATCAACTTGTTCAAGACCGCGATGAATGCGGGTAAACCTGAGACGGGCGCAGCTGTAACACCGACAGGTCCTAATGAGCCACCGCGCACAGACCAGCCTTCACAGGCACCGCTGCAACTTTCTGCCCCTGAAGGCGGGACTGGTGTTGGCGTTTCGATTGTGAATGCTCCGGCTGCCGGATCGAACGCTGCGGATCCGCTGGTGAAGCCGGTTGGTCCGACAGATACCACGTTACCTGCTGCTGAGAAACCGGCAGAGGCACCCGACCAGGTGAACGAAATCAAGCCGGGGACAACGCCCACTACGAACGCCACGGATGCGACCAAGAAGAAGCCCAAGGCGGATCTGGACGAAGAATCCTCAAGCAAGAAGAAAAAGAAGAAGGGGCTGAAGAAGCTTAATCCCTTCTAGGCAGCTACAGGTATTGAAACAGGGGCCGCATCCTTAACCGATGCGGCCTCTGTTTTTGCGATTTGATCTCGAGTCGCCCGAGAAATCCAGCCGTGCCAATCTGCTAAAGTGAGGAGAGGTCCCCTCGCCGAAACCCTTGTGGAATTTAGGGGTTTGGCGCAGATCCGGGGGCTCGTTGACGACCCCCATGGCCCACGACCTGCCCAAAGCGTACGACCCTACCTCCATCGAAGATCACTGGGCTGAATACTGGGTCCGCGAGAATCTTTTTGCCCAGGCGACGCCTGACGCGCACTCCGAGCAGAAAGGTGCGGATGAGCCATCCGCTTTTACAATCCTTCTGCCTCCACCTAATGTGACGGGCAACCTGCACATGGGGCATATGTTCGAACACACGGAGACCGACATTCTCGTCCGGTGGCGTCGAATGTGCGGCAACCCTGTGCTCTGGGTGCCAGGCACTGACCACGCCGGTATTGCAACTCAGATGCTGGTGGAGCGTCAGATTACGAGCGAGGGCACGACCCGGCAGCAGATGGGCCGCGAGGCATTTGTCGCGCGCGTGTGGGAGTGGCGCCGCCATTACGGCGGGGCCATCCTGGGCCAGATGAAGCGACTCGGCGCCTCAGTGGATTGGCAGCGAGAGTACTTCACGATGGATGGCCGCCTCTCCATTGCCGTGCGCGAGGCATTCGTTCGCCTTTACGAGCAAGGGCTGATCTATCGGGGCGCGTACATCGTGAACTGGTGCCCAAGGTGCCAGACGGCAATCAGCGATCTCGAAGTGGTCTACGACGAGCACAAGGGGCACTTGTGGGAGATTAAATATCCAGTAATCGACGACGCCGGGAAGGAAACGGGCGAGTTTCTGACGATTGCGACGACCCGGCCCGAAACTATGCTTGGCGACGTGGCGGTGGCGATCCACCCTCAGGATGAACGCTACCTGCATTTGCATGGAAAGAAACTTCGCCTGCCACTCGTTGGCCGCGAGATTCCCATCATTCTGGATGAGTGGGTAAGCCGCGAGTTCGGCACTGGCGCGGTGAAGGTCACGCCTGCACACGATCCGAACGACTTTGCTCTCGGCCAGCGTCACGATCTGCCTTCGATCAACGTGATGGATGATACGGCTCGCATTAACGCAGAAGGCGGCGTCTACGCGGGCCTCGACCGGTTCGCTGCGCGCAAGAAGATCGTGGAAGACCTGGAGGAGATGAGTCTCCTTGCCGGGATTAAGGACCATGTCAACAATGTCGGCCACTGTGACCGCTGCAAAACCATAGTGGAACCGCGGCTTTCGCTGCAATGGTTCGTCAAGATTCAACCGCTCGCGGACCGGCAATTGCTGCGGTAAAGGAAGGACATATCCGCTTCACGCCGGAGATGTATGGCAAGACGTACTTGAACTGGATGGAGAACATCCACGACTGGTGCATCTCGCGGCAACTGTGGTGGGGGCACCGGATACCTGCGTGGCAATGCGCGGTATGTCACAAGCTGACTGTGACTCGCGAAGATCCAAAGGCCTGCGCGAATTGCGGATCGGATCAAATCACACAGTCGACAGACGTGCTGGACACGTGGTTTTCGTCAGGGCTGTTGCCGGTTTCGGTTTTTGGCTGGCCAAGTATTACAGAAAAGAATCGCGGCGATTTCGATGCGTTTTACCCGACGAGCCTGCTCATTACGGGATTCGACATCCTGTTTTTCTGGGTGGCCCGGATGATCATGCTGGGCTGCTGGTTTGCTGAAGACGTGAAGATGCCCGACGGCAGTCCGCGAACGCTTGCGGATTCGGTTCCGTTCCGCGAAGTGTACATTCACGCGCTGGTTCTCGATGCCAACCGCGAGAAAATGTCAAAGGACAAAGGCAACGTCATTGATCCGATCGAGGTGGTGAAGCAATATGGCACCGATGCGGTCCGTTTCACACTGGCCTCGATGGCGTCTCCCGGCACTAATGTTGCCTTCAACGTGGCGCGGACGGAGGGCTATCGCGCGTTTGCGAACAAGATATGGAATGCGGCGCGGTTCTTGTTCATGAATGTGGATCGCGCAGCCGAGATTGGCGTCAGCATTGATCCAACCGAATTGGGAGCGATGCCCACCGTTGGACCGGATGCGCCGCTTGAGGCGCGATGGATCGTGGCCGAGTTACACGCTACCTCTGCCAAGGTAAATCAGGCGTTAGAGAACTACCGCTTTGATGACGCAGCGAATGCCACCTACCAGTTTTTCTGGGGAAGCTTCTGCGATTGGTATTTGGAGATCGTGAAGCTGAGGCTCGATTTTTCGGAAACAGCGGAAAAGGAAAAGACGAGGGCGGCGCTGACCACGTTTGTTTCGGTGTTCGAGGCTTCGCTTCGACTGCTTTCTCCATTCATGCCTTTTATTACCGAGGAAATCTGGCATGCACTGTATGACGGCAATCCGCCGGCTAAGTCGATCGCGTTAACGCGGTATCCCCATGCGGGGGCTATTGCTCCGAGCCCGGATGCACTCGAGCAGATGACGGTGGTACAGGATCTGATCGTTGAGATCCGTGCCCTGCGCAAGGAGATTGGCGTCGAGGAAAAAGCGGCCGTTCCGATGGAGGTACGCATTGGGGCTTCGATGCGACCGATATTGCGAGAGAACAGTACGATGATTGAGCGGCTGGCACGGGTAAGCGAAATACGGTTTGTCGAACAGACTACCCCAGGACTCTCAAAGCACTCCACGCCCGGTTTCGATGTTGCTGTTATCTACGAACGAACGATTGACGTGGCTGCCGAGCGCGAGCGATTCGCAAAGGATATTGCGAAGTATGAGAAGGGGCTGGCTTCCGCAGAGCGTCAATTGGGCAACGAAGGCTTCCTGGCCAAGGCGCCGGCACATGTCGTTGAGGGCCTGAAAAAACAAGAGGCAGAGACTCGGCAACTTCTGGAAAAAGCGCGGGCCGCCCTTGGCGCGCTGCCGGGCAATTAAAAAAGAATGTCTTGTGCCTGCAAACGATGCCTGGAGCACTGCAGGACCCTGGGACTCGCACGCAAGGCGCCTTCGAAGATTGCGATTCGAAAGGCATTCAGGGCTGAAGCTAAACTCTGGCATCCGGATCGTTTTGAGGGCGACCCGGTCAAGCGGCACGACGCAGAGGAGCATTTCAAAGGGATTCAAGTCGCTTACCGTGAACTATGGGAACATTGCGAAAACCCTGACAGTTCGCCTCTTGAAAGCCCAGTCCCCAAAGCGGCTGTCAAGAAGGAAGAGCCCGTCATATTCTTCGGCGGGGCGCGTGGATGTTACGCCCCACCCAATCTTCCTTTGCGCGCACAGGAAATCATCGTTGATCTGTTGTACGAGAAGGAGAGGGTTCTGGGGTTCGTGGACTTGTCGGGGCACGGATCACTTGCCGGCAAGCTTTCCCAGTACATCCTATTGACTAGCGATAGAACCTTCGTTCGCGACTCTCTCAATATCGTCTCGATCATCTGGCACACTGACCTCGGAAAGATCAATCTCGTCGACCTGCACCGGGATGGAAAGCCCGATGTTTGGCAACGAATCGTCGAGTATGTCTCAGGCACCGAGAAGAGATATTCGCTGCAAATTTACCGGTCAAATGGGAGCCACTTCTACTCAATTACGGGTCAGGCGGATGACAGCGTGAAGAAAGTTATTTATAACTTTCTTCTACAGAAGAAATCAAAACCGCTCTCTTGACCGCTCGAAAGAAGAATCATGGACTGGAAGAGCCACCGCATCGATACATTGCTCGAACAGGCGCTGGTCGAAGACCAGGCGGTCAGCGACGCGACTACCAACCTCACCATTGATCAGAATCTGCGGGCCTCGGCATCGATTCTCGCGCGGCAAGAGATGGTTGTTGCGGGTCTGGGGGCAGTGTCGCGACTGCTGGAAATTTTTGCACGCCTTGATACTCGTCCACCGGCACATACCCGATTCGAAGTCATAAGCCACCCGGAGATTTTCGACGGAGTTCGCGTTCACAAGGGTCAAGTGCTGGCGGTTATTCGTCACAACGCGCGCGCGCTATTGAGTTGCGAACGGGTGATGCTGAACCTGATGCAACATCTGAGCGGGATCGCTACGCTTACGCGCGAATATGTCGATGCGATCCGGGGAACGAAAGCTCACGTGTTGGATACCCGCAAAACGGTTCCTGGAATGCGGGCGCTGGAGAAGTATGCCGTTCTGTGCGGCGGCGGAACGAATCATCGGCTAGACCTCGCATCGGGCATTCTGATCAAGAACAACCACATCTCGCTGGGTGGCGGACTGCGCACGGCCCTCAAGAATGCCTTGGAACGTCGTCAAAAGGGCCAACGTGTTCAAGTGGAGGTGCGCACTCACCAGGAGTTAGAGGAAGCCCTCGAGTGCGGTGCGGAGGCAATTCTGCTGGACAATATGCCTCCTGCGCAGGTCAAGACTTCGGTTGAGCGCATTCGCAAAGAAGACCGGTGGATACCGATCGAGGCCTCCGGAGGTATTGTGCTGGACAACATTCGCGGCTATGCCGAGGCAGGCGTCGACTTCATCAGCGTGGGCGCCCTCACGCACTCCGCCAAGGCTGCCGATATCTCCATGAGCATCGTCGCGGAGCCGAGCTAGAGATGTTCAATCTGGCAGCGCTTGAGGCTGCGCTTGCCGGAACCATATTCGCGGGCAAGCTGCATTTCTCGGATGTTACGGGTTCCACAAATACAGACGCACTCTTTGCCGCTCGCGCAAGTGCCCCGCATGGCTCAGTTTTCTTTGCGAATGAACAGCAGGCAGGCCGCGGGCGCGGGGATCATGCCTGGGAATCGGCTGCAGGCGAAGGGCTCTATGCAAGTGTTCTGCTTCGGCCCATGATCAGGGCCACTATCTTGCCGTTCCTCCCGCTGGCTGCAGGGCTCGCTTGTGCCGAAGCGATCCGCTCGGAAACCGGAATTGAGATAGACCTTCGCTGGCCGAATGATTTGTTGATTGGCGAGCGCAAGGCCGGCGGCATTCTGGTTGAGTCAAAGACCGAGGGCGCGGAGGTTTCCTTTGCCGTGGTTGGCATCGGAATCAACGTTCACCAGCGTTCTTTCGCTGATGGACTTTCGACACAGGGTACGTCGCTGGACATCGAAGCCAGGCAGCGTATAAGCCGGCAGACGCTGCTTGTTGCCCTGCTAAAATCGCTGGAGCGTGAGATGGCGCTTTTTGCCGATCCGGCGGCCGTCGAGGGGATTCCGGCGCGTGTCGAGCGGGTTTCAACCTGGGTATACGGGCGACGGGTTGAAGTGCACGGCCCTCAGGCTTGTGTTGGAGTCACCGCTGGTCTCGATGCGAACGGATTTCTGTTGGTGCGCACGCCAGAAAAAATCGTCACGATACAAACAGGCGGAATTCGCGCCGCCGAGATGAACTAGGAAACATCATGCTGCTTGCGGTCGATGTCGGCAATACGAATACGGTGCTTGGGCTATACCGGCTTGATGGCGAGCCTTCATTGGCCGCGCATTGGCGGATTACAACGCATCGATCCCAGACCGTAGATGAATACGGCGTATTTTTTGTCAATCTTTTCGAGATGCATGGAATGGCGCCAAGCCAGGTTGAACACATCATCATCTCCTCTGTCGTACCTCCGGTCGAATCGACGCTGCGGCAGGTTTGCGAAACCTACTTTCATCAGCAACCACTGTTTGTCGAGCCGGGAATCAAGACAGGTATGCCCGTGCTAGTCGATAACCCGACCGAACTCGGCGCAGACCGCCTGGTCAACGCTATTGCCGCGTACGAGCGCTACGGTGGACCCTGCATCGTGGTGGATTTCGGGACCGCCACCACATTCGATGTGATTTCAGCGAAGGGGGAGTACCTGGGCGGAGCGATCGCACCGGGACTTGGCATCAGCGCCGATGCATTGTTTTCACATGCTGCGCGCCTGGGTCGCATCGACATCAAGCGCCCTGTGAAAGTGATCGGAACTAACACCGTTACCCACCTTCAGAGCGGACTCTATTACGGCTACATCGGCCTGGTCGATGGCATCCTCGAGCGCATGGTTGCGGAGTTAGGTCAGCCCGCGAAAGTAATTGCCACCGGCGGATTGGCCCGGCAGATCTCGGCAGACTCTCGCTTTATTGCGGAGATAGACGACATGCTCACGCTTGATGGCTTGCGCATTCTGTTTGAACGCAACCGCGCGCTTCGCCAGCGCAGCCGGCCCCAGTAAGAGCACTCGTGCAGAATTATTTCAATTACTTCACCGAAATTGAAGAGCGCTTTCAGCAGAGGCGCGGCGCTATTCTGCTGCTTTCGACGTTGGATTGGGCGCTGATCGAGACTTGGCGGGATGCCGGGATTCCACTCGAGGCAGCGTTGCGCGGAATCGATGCAGCATTTGACAAATACGAATCCCGACAAAAGCGCGGCCGCATGCGGCGGGTCAACGGCCTGGCATGGTGCGCGCAGGCGGTGATGGAGGCGGCTGAGGAATTGCGCGAGGCCGCTGCAGGCACCGCGCCTGCCCCCGAAACAAAAGATGAGTCGGGCTTCGAGAAGGAGCGTGTAGCAGCGCATCTCGAAGCGGCTGCGAGTGCACTGGATGCGGCAATGATCGCCCGTGAGGCCTGTACAGTGACATCTGCAAGGCTGCGTGAATTGGCTACGCAAGCTCGCGGCGCCGTCCGAAACTGCCCCACGGCTCACGAAATGGAGGCCGTTGAACGGATCCTCACCGTGCTTGAAGAAAAGCTGTTTGACGCGTTGAGGGCTGCTGCGCCAGAAGACCTCCTTGTTTCGCTCAAGGAACACGCCGCGCGCGAACTGGCCCCGTATCGCAGTCGCATGGGAGTTGTGCAACTGCGACAGGTGGAACAACAGTTTGTACAGAAGCAACTATTGGTGCACTACAGCCTGCCTCGTCTGAGCCTGTTTTACATGAGCCAGCAATGAAGCATTCGAAGCAAAAACCGCACAATCAACGGCTGGCGGAACCAGTTGTCTTGCAGATTGAGAAGCCGCTCTACGGCGGAGCTTTTCTCTCGCACCTGGAGGGCAAGGCGGTTTTTATACCGCTCACATTGCCCGGTGAGGAGGCGCGAGTACGAATCACCGAGGACAAGGGAGGGTATGCGACCGGAGAAGCGGAAACAATCGTCACCTCCGTCCCGGAGCGGGCAATACCGGGCTGTCGCCACTTCGGAACTTGCGGCGGTTGCCACTATCAGCATGCGGATTACCAAACGCAACTTGCTTTGAAGCGAGCCATCCTGCTCGAGACCATGGAACGCGGCCACGTGGAAGGGCTGAAGGCGATCGACGTGCTCGCAGGTGAACCGTGGGGCTATCGGAATCGAATTCGCCTGGCCTTTGATGCAGCCGGTAATCCGGGCTATCGCGGGCGTCGCTCTCACGCAATTGTTCCGATCTCTGAGTGCCCTATCGCTGCCCCTTTATTGGTAAAGACAGCGCTTACCGTCGCGGATGCTGCCGGCGAGTTTGCGCAGTCATTGCGACAGACGGAAGTTTCGCTCTTTTGCAATTCCGACGAAACGGAGCTGTTGGCAGGTGTGTCAGTTGGCAGCCGATTGAATTTTCCGTTCGACAGATTCTGCGGAGTGCTTAGTGAGCGGATACCGGCCTTACGGGGCGCAGAGCTGTTAATTGAGGATCGCACAAGGCACGAGTCGCAAACGAAGGATCGTTGGGGTGCCCTATCTCTCGCTTATCGAGCCGGAAAGATTGACTATCGCGTTGACCACGGTGCCTTCTTCCAAGTGAACCGCTGGCTTGTCGACGAACTTTTGGATCGAGTCGCAGCTGGTCACACTGGCGGTCTGGCTTGGGATCTGTTTGCCGGTGTGGGATTGTTTTCACGGCGACTTGCTGCAGACTTTGAGCGTGTAGTTGCGGTCGAGTCGGCATCCACGGCGACGGCAGCACTCAAACAGAATTTGAGCGGAACAACAGGGGAAGCCGTGCAAGCGGAAACACTTGCGTTTCTCCGAACGCAGAACCGGGCTCGACGTCCTGACCTGATTGTTGTCGATCCACCACGAAGCGGATTGGGTAGAGAGATCACTGCGCAGCTTGTCGACATTTCATCTCCTCGATTGGTCTACGTTTCCTGCGATCCAGCAACGCTCGCGCGTGACCTGCGTGGGCTGATCGATTCGGGATACGCGATTCAATCCATGACTCTCGCTGACCTGTTTCCGCAGACCTTCCATTTGGAGACAGTGGTCCACTTGAAGCGTGGCTGATAGGCTTGAAGATCATAGAGCCTATCTAATTTCAAGCGCAGATGCAATCGCAACCTGACAATTCCGGGCCACCGTTTTCTACACGCGCAGCGACTGGGCCTAGTTCGCGGATCAGTGCAGTTCCTCTTTTCCATGCTGCGTGGCTATTTGCTGCGGGAATTGCGTTCACGGAGTTTGTCTGGCTGCAACCCAGCGTAGTGTTGATGTTGTCTGTACCCGTAGTGGTACTTTGCTGTCTTGCGGCTTTGCGGGCACAGCGAATTGTTTGGCTTCCACTTGCGATGTTGTGGTGCCTTCTGGGCGCGTGGTGCGGCGAGATGGAACCACGTCCAGCACCGTCTCCCGTCGTGGCCACACTCTCAGACGGTCTGCTTCGCACGGTGGAAGGCACGATAACGGTTGCAGGCTCTGTGCGCAACGATTCGGATCAAGGCTTCGATGATTCCCTCGGCGACTCAGCAACGCAGCGCATTGACCTCCGCCTCTCGACCATCGAGAAAGTTGATGACTTCGAAGATATTCAGATGCCTGTTCACGGTGGGGTTCGACTCACTGTCCGCTGGCCGCACAGTTCGGTGGATCAAGCAGTACGAGCTTTTCAATGTGGGGAACGCATTCGAGCGGTGGCCCGCCTTCTGCCGCCTCAGGTCTATCGCGATCCAGGCGCATGGAGCCGCGCCGATTATCTCCTCGACCAGGGAATCACTTCCACAGCGACGGTGACGATTGATCGCGTGGAGAGTCTCGGGGCCGCGAACGACAGTTCATTCGCATGCCGCATTGCGGGGTGGCAACAAGTATCGAGTGTCCGCCTCCTTACGCTTCCCGATTCGATGCGGAGACTGCCCGCAGCTTTGCGACTCAGTGGAGATGACGCGGTCATGTTGGCCGCCATGACCACTGGCGACCGGACGTACCTTACCCATTCGCTGCGGGTAGGTTTCGAGCGCACGGGCTCATTTCACTTGCTCGTGGTTTCGGGATTTCATCTCGCGATTGTCGCGGGATGCCTGTTCTGGCTGGCTCGCCGGCTCCGGCTGGCGCGCGTGCCCGCCACTTTCATCACTGTCGCCGTTTCGTTTGCGTATGCGCTTTTCACAGGTTTCGCGACACCGGTACAACGCTCGCTCTTCATGGTGACGCTCTACCTACTTGGCAGCCTTTTGTATCGGGAGCGAAGCCCCCTGAACACAATCGGATTTGCATCGCTCTGCCTGCTTGCGGCGAGTCCTCGCAGCCTCTTCGATTCCGGCCTGCAAATGACGCTGCTCGCCGTGGTCTCTATCGGAGGGGTCGCAGTTCCTCTGCTTCAGAAGACAGTGCACCCGTACCTGAGCGCCGCGCGAAATCTTCCGATTGTCGCCATCGATGTGAAGTTGCCGCCGCGGCTGGCGCAATTCAGAGTTACGCTACGCATGATTGCAGTCAGCCTGCAACGGGCAGCATCGAAGCGTATCGGTTGGCGCGTTTTTCCGTGGGCGGTGCGTTCGATGTTGCGTGGCGTCGAGCTTTTAGCAGTATCTCTTGTAGTTGAATTGGCGATGACGCTGCCGATGGCAATCTACTTTCACCGCATCACGGTGTTTGCGCTGCCGGTCAATATCTTTATCCTGCCGCTGCTTATAGTACTTATGCCGGCTGCACTGCTGACGCTCTTCGCGCTGATGGTGTGGCCACCTGCAGCAATTGTTTCCGCGATGGTTGCGGCGGTCATGCTCCACGTTGGCGTTGGCCTCGTACACCTTTTCGGATCACTCTCGTGGGGAGATTTTCGGATTCCAGGGCCGCTGATCTGGCAGTCCTTAATATTCTGCATGCTCCTGGGTGCGGCGATTGTCCTTGCTGGCCGCGCAAATCTGAATGGGGGTCGCTGGCAACGTTTTGCCGCCTGGGCGGCACTGATCCTTGCGGCTGTTGCTGCAGTTGCGCCGCGGCCGATTCAGCATCCGAAAAATGCGCTGCTTGTTGAGGCGTTGGATGTTGGTCAGGGGGATTCGCTGCTTTTGATTACTCCAGGTGGCAGGACTCTGCTGATCGATGCCGGTGGCTTTGGCGGAGGCCCGAGACAGCTCTCGCAAGAGTTCGACATTGGCGAGGAAGTCGTGTCTCCAGCACTCTGGTGGCGGGGCATTTGGCACCTAGATGTGGTCGCACTGAGCCACGCGCACGCCGATCACATGGGTGGAATGCCTGCGATCTTGCGCAACTTCCATCCGGACGAGCTATGGGTGGGCAACAATCCAAATGTGGAAGCCTACAAGGCTTTGCTCGACGAAGCAATTCAGATGCATGTTCGGATTCGGAAGCTGGGTGCCGGCGATGGGCTCTCGCTGGGTAGTGCGCAGGTCAGAGTGCTCGCGCCGCTGAGAGATTACACGCCCGGCGTAGAGCCCAGCAATAATGACTCTCTTGTGTTGCACGTAGGATACGGTGCTACATCGGTATTGCTCGAGGGTGATGCCGAGTCTCCAATCGAACAGGCGATGCTGAGCGAGCCGGACCTGAAGAGCACACTGCTGAAAGTGGGACACCACGGCAGCGTCAGCTCGACCCGGCCTGACTTTCTCGCCCGGGTCGCTCCGCAATGGGCTGTCATTTCCTGCGGTCTGCACAACCGATATGGCCATCCCCGGCAAGAGGTTCTGGAGGAATTGGAGACGGCAAACGTGCGTACTTTCTCTACCGATCTCAACGGCGCAACGTGCTTTTCGCTTGACGGCATCAGCGTTGAGGCAGAGCCACTATGCGGACAACGATGAACGACTTGAAACCTGAGGCCTCTCTTCCGAGCAGTGGTCGATCGAGACACGATCGATGCGTCTACCAGGATTGCGATGAGCTTGGTTGAGGGCCGGTATAGGGAGAGCAGCAGGGATCTTTTACCGGCTTGAATTCCATAAATTCGACTCTTGTCCCGTCTGGATCGGCCAGGTCGAATTGCCATTTCGCATCCACGCCAAGCAGCGGTTGTTCATTCGCAGTCGATACCCAGCCATTTTGTTTCAGACCCTTTTGCAGGTCGGCTATGCTGACCACTCCCGGTGAGAAGTGAATTGCGCCGTTCAACTCGCGTCTTGATGGATTAGTGGGCAGATACAACATGTATTCCAGCCAATCGGTCCCTTCGGGCACCTGCATCATTACCCAGTCGGTGTGACCCGGGCCCGAGCCGCCCTCCCAATACAAGTGAAATCCAAGAATGTCTTTGAAGAAATGATCCAGCGCCGCTCGGTCGCGAACTACAAAACCGGCATGATTGATGTGAATGCTGACGGGATTGGCGGTTTTATCCTCCGTGGGAGCATTTGGTCCCTGCTGCGTAAATTCAATCGCATGCGCTTCGGAATCGTGAACAACAAAGGATTTATCTCCTTGATGATCGACAGAGACAGTCCCCGGAACTGCAACGCCATTGGCCGCCAGAAATCTTCGCATGGACTCGGCATCGCTAGTCGAGAATCCGATACTCACGAGCCGGTCTGCCAATCCCTTACTCGGAGATGAAATCAACTCAATGTATTGCGCATGGTTCGCATAAAAGCGTACGCCCGACTGAGCCTTCCCTGTGGGCACTTGCTTCCACCCAACCGTGGATGTGTAGAAGTGCCGCGACTTTTCCAAATCGTCCGCGAAGAACGTCATATGAGAAATGCCGGTGATGGCAGGCCTGGCTGGCTTTGGCTGTTGCGCAGGAGCCGAAGCGGCAATAACCAGAACACACAGGCACGCAAAAAAACGATGCATAGAATCCCCTTTTTGTGCACACGGCTCGATCCATCAACCCGAGATCAGCGCACGCGTCATAAACGCCTCAGTATAAGCGTCTGAGCGACGAAGTACCTGCAAACATGCTGGCGCTCTTTAGAACCTTAACCTCGCTCCGAACTGGATCTGACGTTCCCGGTAATTCTCGGTGGCGTTCACTGTCAACGGCATCCCGAATTCGGTTTGCCCGGTCTTGAGCCCGGTCAGGAAGTTGAGTGTCGGCAAGCTTCCGTTCGAATTTCCGGACCCAATCGTATACCCGACGGTCTCCAACTCGGTGACATTCTGGTGATTGAAGAGATTGAAGCTCTCAGCAAGCAATTCAAGCTGGCGCATCTGGCCAAGGTTGAATCGCTTTCCCAAACGCAAGTCGGCTTTCCACGTTGACGGATAGCGATAGGTATTGCGACCCAGGCCGTAGATGCGATTGTCTCCGCCGTAGCCATTCATTCCGGTGCCGAGGGCTACGATCGCCACGCCGGAGGAGTCGAATTCTTTAGCCAATGAACCGGCAGTGCGCATGCTGTATGGCTGTCCGCTATGAAACTGCCCTATTCCCGAGACCAACCACCCGTTTGCGAGTTGGCCCACACGATTGCTCAACCTCCATTTCGGCTCCCAGATCAGGGCAGTACTCGCGGAGTGGCGAACGTCGAGGTTGCTTATGCCATATTCCTGACGAAAGTCCGTTGGGTCGAGCACACTGCTACCGCTTAGCTGCGCGCTTTCGTTGGGGTTCCAATCCATAGCATGCGCGTAAATGTATCGTGCATGAACGGTCAGACCTCGGCCGTTGCGAATCAGCTGCAACATAGCCGCTTCGTAGGTGGAATTGGCACGACTGAAGAGTTCGACAAGCTGCTGGTAATTCGAATGAAGACGCCCTGCAGAGCCGGTCGCTGACGCGGCAGATGGCCACATAGCGAAATAGGGAACAGTGAGCAGCGGCCTCTTGATAGGACCGGAACCATTGCCGTCTACCACTGCATAGGTAATGGTTTTTGGATTGATTGTTGGATCGACATTGGCGTCCACCGTAATTGGAAGCCTTCGGCCGAGACTTGCGATCGCGCTCGCTTCCAAGTGAAGATGGCCCGGCAGCGATTCGTCAATCGAGGCTTCGGCTTGGTGTATCTCGCCGTTGCGAAAGTGAGAGTCGAATTCGACTGCTCCGGGTTTGACTACGCTCGTGGGCTCTCCGGAAAGCACATAGGGGAATGGAGGCGCTCCGCCAGCATTCAGGTTATCCGTGGGCCGGATGAAGAAGTTCGCATCGCCCTTGAGGGACCCGGTTTGAGTCAGAACAGACTCAACGATTGCATTTGGCGTTCGTCCGAAATACATGCCATAACCAAACCGCAACACTGGCCACCGGGATTCTCCGGAGCCCCATGCAACGCCAACACGCGGACCCCAGTTGTTGCCGAGGTTGGGTAGTCTTTGAGTTAGCGGAAGCTCAGTGTTTTGGAGAGTTGCCAAGGGGGGCGGCAACTGCTGCCTTTGCCAACGCCCCGCCAGGGAAAGCACAAGACGTTTTGTCGGTTGCCACTGAGCTGTCCCGTATCCAGCCCAATCGGTAGTGCTCAACCACCAGTTCCTCGGACCCATGGTTTGTGTGTAGTAGGAGTAACAAGGAAGGTATCCGAGACCCTGCAACGTGCCGGTCGAATCGCGCCATGCCCGTCCCGTCCGGTCGCAGTTGTGCTGGTCCATTGGATCCAATTGGCCATTTAGCCCAAATGCCTCGAACGCCAGTGCATCCGAAGCAAAATTCTCTATGCTGGAGTAGTGATAGGTTCCCGTTTCGTTGCGCAATCGACTGGTTGCATCTGTGTTTTGAATTATTTCGAGACCCGCCTTGACCAGCAAGGTTCCATGCACCCAATTCACCTGTTCCATCGCCTGGTAGAGATGTTCATCGGGATAACTTCCGGTGCCAAATCGTGCGGGATTGCCGATGGTGAAGCCGTAGCGCGAATCCACCACGATTTGTGGAAGCTGTCCCCAGGGATTGACATTGAGGGTTTGTTCGTAGGCTGAAGGGGTCTCGGCTTGGGCGTTTCGCTTGTGGTGTCCGATTGAAACTTGCGTGCCTGCCATCAGGTTGGGAGTCACAAAAGCTTCCCATCGGCCTAGTGCCCACTCTCCATCGGTTTGGCTTGACCCGAAGCTGTGAGTGCCGTACATCTCCGATAATCGCGCCAATCCACCGCCCGGTGAATTCAAACGAGCGCCAGCTCCCTCAAGGGTAATTGAATGGCGGTCGCCTAACTTCGAATCTATTCGGCCAAAGCCCGTCCATTGCGACGAGGTGCGATCGGCGGGCCCAAGCAAGCCATCCAGTGTCTCGAGCATTTTGGAATACGCGGCCAAGCCTGCTGCAACTGGATTCGCGCTGCTCAACCCAAGGCGAGCGCTCAAGACCTGCATCTGGTCGTTGGAGGGCTGCGCGAAGAAATTTTCCGGGTGTCTTACCGTGGATATTCCGGGATAGTTGCGGTGGCGACCATCGACCGAAAGAATCCATGACAGTCTGTTGTTGCGAATCGAGCTGCCGAGACCAACGCCCCAAGTCAGGTCATGATCGCCTGGCGAGTAAGGCATCGGTGTGAATACTGGCGTCGAGATGAGCGATGCAGGCGTTGTCTCTCTGACCCATTGTGTGAATGGGTTGCGCGCGCCTAATCCATTTTGCCTGTCGAAGAGAAACGCCTGTCCGTGGAGACGGTTCGTGCCACGATACGTAACGACGTTCCCAACGCGCTCTCTCGCGGCGTCTCCTGATGGAGTGCCGATTCCATTTTCCGTCCGCATTTCTGCGATCGCGGACCCACCTGAGCCGGGCCCGATGAGCAACGTTCTGTCCGCGTCCCTTCGGCTCACTCCTGCGCTGTCGAAAGCGAGCCGAATGCCATCGCGTTGCTCGCTCGTCGGGGACGGCTGGTCATCTGAAGTTTCTGTCTGGGCTTTTCCTTGATCTTTTATTTCCGCCACTGGTGAATCGAGCGCGAATTTATGCCAGTTACGACCGTTCAAGGGCAATGCTTGAAGTTGCGACGACGAAAGGGCCGATGCGTCGAGATTGGCAACGTTAATTTGAGCGAACGTGTGTGTAGTCGCCTGCAATGTCGCCTCAGCAGCGCGGAGTTCAACGAGGATGAGTACGGCACCCAATTGGCGCGATGGCAGAGCGATGACTGTCGGGAAACCGGAGACCGGCGCGATTCTGGTGCCCTTGATTCCGGCAGCGACGTCGGGAAATGCGGCATTTGGCAAGGCGGATAGCAGCTGGCTCACGTTGCGCGGATCTGCCCGATCAAGATTCTGATTCGTCAAGGTCAGTGTTGCCTGCGGATCCGGTTGCCTGTGTGGTTTGGCGAAGGGCAACATTGTCAGGAGCGGCTCGGCGGCAATTGTTACTTCCATCGAAGGCATCGGGGATACTTGCACAGTTGTCTTTGACGCCGCCCAAACGGGTCGAACTAACGGTTCTTTGTACACCACCTGCGCCGCCGAATGCTGTTCCGTCTGCGAATCGTTGTTTGCCTTTAGGATGCGCTCAGAAACCGCTGGTTCAAATGCGAGAGCTGTGTTTACGCGAGCTTGATGGCCCGCTGATATGACGACGCCCTCCACCTGCCTCCTGCCAAGCCCATGGCTCTCGGCGATCAGGGTGTATTCTCCAACTCCCAAATCACTGAAGCGGTAGATGCCTCCCTTTGCTGTCGTGGTCCGTACCTCAGCGCCGGTACCCTTATTCCGGAGCGTTACGACAACTCCAGGGAGGGGGGTCGAGTAAAGATCGGTAAGTTTTCCGGCAAGGGAACCGTTCTCGAGAGATTGGGCGAAGACAGCCGTGCAAGCGCTCCATGCGATCAGCGCAATCATTATTAACGGGTTAGGCCAACTTCGCGCTACCATCGACAACCAGATCGGCGGTCCCTGCTAACCATGTGCCGACAGCGTTAACTCCGCTCCGTCAGCTGACGGGGCCGGTAGTCGCAGATTCCGCCCGAGGCGGGCATGCCCGCCTAACCGTCGGATTTACCTTGCAGTGAACGCACCAGCGATTTTAGGAAGTTTTAGGGAAAGAAATGGTGATTTTGAGCACAGGTCGACGGTCGTTGAGTGGCTGGCCCGGCCGCGCCCTGATAGTTTCGAAGGAGTCCAGTAAACTGAGAAGACGGCAATCTGGATCTGGCCTCTCTCCTGTGCAGAAAGCTCAAATTCTCGTTCGCTAGTCTGTTTTCCCAGGTTGTTTATGTTTATCGATGAAGCGAAAATTCGGGTGAAGGCTGGAGACGGCGGCAATGGCTGCATGGCTTTCCGGCGTGAGAAATTTGTCCCTCGTGGCGGTCCGTCTGGCGGGGACGGAGGACGTGGCGGCGACGTCGTCATGGTTTCGTCGCAACGGCACAATACCCTCATTCATTTCCGGTACAACCCGGAACATAAAGGGCAACGGGGCGAGCACGGAATGGGCTCCAATTGCACCGGCTTGGATGGCAAGTCGGTAGTCCTGCAAGTACCTGTGGGCACATCGCTTTACGACCAGGAGACGGGAGAACTGATTCACGACTTTTCCGAGCCGGACGAGCGACTTGTTATTGCCAAAGGCGGCCGCGGCGGACGGGGGAACCAGCACTTCGCCACCAGCACGCATCAAGCGCCTCGCGAACATGAACTTGGTCGCGCAGGTGAAGAGCGCAGCTACCGGCTGGAACTCAAGCTTCTGGCTGATGTGGGCCTGGTGGGGTATCCCAACGCCGGCAAGTCGACCCTAATTTCGCGAATCTCGGCTGCGAAACCGAAGATTGCCGACTACCCGTTCACGACCCTGGAGCCGAATCTGGGCGTCGTCACCGTGGGAGAAGAGCCGAATCAGGAGTCGTTCGTTGTTGCCGACATGCCTGGGCTTATTGAGGGAGCGCACCTGGGTTCCGGTCTCGGCATTCAGTTCCTGCGTCATATCGAGCGAACTCGCCTGCTGGTTCACCTGGTTGATGTTTCAGACGCATCGGGGCGTCCGGATCCGGTCGAAGACTTCAAGGTCATCAATGAGGAACTGGCCAGCTTTTCACCAAGCGCAGCAGACGAAACCTCAGACCAGCACCCGCTGGCGAGCAAGACGATGATCGTAGTTGCCACCAAGATCGACTCAGCGAACCCCGAGAAACTCAAGAAGCTATCGGCGCATGTAAAGCGCAAAAAGCTGGAGTTTCACGCCATCTCGGCCGTCACCGGCGCCGGCATTGAGGAACTGAAGTGGGCTTTGGCGAAGCATTTGCGCACCGCTGAGGTTGAGGCTTAGGCCCGGCAATCGAGGACGTGGTGATCTTGCGCCGTTTCTTACACCATGGCTCGTTCTTTCACTGTCAAGTAGTGGTTCAGAACTGACGAGGTCAGAGCCTCGGGGTTGAGGTCGAGGGTGAGTGCGCCTTGCTCGTGAAGACGCGCAAGCAACAACTCACGACGGCCGGCCATCTCCTGTGCGGCCGCGGAGCGAAACATCTGTTCCACATTCCGTGGCCTTGCATTGGCAATCGACTCAACCTCGGGCTGAGCCATGGCCACAAACAAGAGGACGTGGCGGCGCAACAACTGCATCGCGCCATCGATGACCTCGGGGCGCATCGCGGTTTCGGCCAAATCTGTGATCCAAAGAATCAGTGAGCGGCGCGGCTGCAGGCGGCCAAGCACAGCGGTGGCGCGCAAGTGGTCGGCCTCGCTGGATTCGGCTCGGAGCTGAGCGAGAAGCTCAATCAACTGGCGCAGGTGGGCTGCGCCGCGCCCCGGCAACAGGCGCTGTTGAATCGTCTGCCCATAGGCCAGCAGCCCTACGCGGTCCCCAGAAAATAACGCAAGTTGCGCCAAAGCCACTGCTGAGGTGCAAGCATAGTCAAGCTTTGAGTGAACGCGACTATGTTCGCTGCCGGCGGCCGATGACGGTGACGGCGCAGAGGCCACCCTGGAACGCATAAGACGACCGCAATCCACTACGATCCACACCGGCTGGCTTCGTTCCGTCTGGTACTGGCGAGTAATGAGATTGCCGCGTCGCGCCGTCGCAGTCCAGCAGATGTCGCGCAGATCGTCGCCGTCACGATAATCACGAAGGCTTTCAAAGTCGCGACCCAAGCCCCTTTGGCGCGTTTGCCTCAATTGCGTATCGATCTGGCGACTACGGGCCAGGAATATCTGCTGCTCCTCGCCAGTGCGCAATGCCGGGTAGACGCGAACCGTTTGTGCGAGCGGAGCACTCGCCCATCGCTCGGCAAGTCGCAAGGGCGAGCGATAACGGACGTAGAGCCGACCTGTCGTGCAGTCGCCTCGTTCCTGCGGTTCGACGCGGTAGCGGATCGAGGCGGGCACACGAGGAAATGCGGTGACGCGCAAGGGACTTTGCCTCTCACGGGCGACGTCGAGGGCAGGTGGCAGATCATCTGTGAGCAAGCACTCCAGGATCAATGAACCATTGTTCTCGATGGTCAATTCAATTTCGGTTTCGCTGTCGAGAGCCGGAGTATTGGACCAGGATCGGCCAGCAACCAGTTGGGCGGGGCCGTGAAGGCGAAGACCATCGAGCCAGGCGCCGAGTAGGACGAGGACTTCCCAAGCCAGCATCGCGTAGCTCAAGCGCTGATCCCAGAAACCGGGAATAAGGAAGAAGAAGCCGGCGATCAGTAAGGCAATCGAGCGTGGAGTCAGCGCAAATCCCCAACGTCCGCGGCGCTCGCACACAGCGCGGATCGGCAGAGGACGAAGAGATGGCGTGATCATGTGCGAGGCACCGGCACCGCGGCAACCAAATCGGAAAGCACGCGATCGGCATCAAATCCTTCGAGTTCAGCCTCGGGCTTGAGCATGATGCGATGTCGCAGCACTGGTGGAATGGCACGTTTCACGTCATCGGGGACAAGGTAATCGCGACCATCAAAAGCAGCCGATGCCTGGGCTACTCGCATTACGCTCAACGCGGCACGAGGACTTGCCCCCAGCAAAAGGGTCGGCCATTCGCGGGTGCGACGTGCCAGCGCCAGGATGTAGCTATAGAGCTCGGGCTCGATGCGAATCGCGCGCACTTCGGCGCAAGCTGCTTCCAGCATTCCCGCTGGAATGGGCGCGATGGATGTATCGTCGAGCAAGCCTGCACCGGATCCGGAATGATGGCGTTCGAGAATCTGCAGTTCTTCGGTTTCAGATGGATATGCCACGCGGATCTTCATCAGGAAGCGGTCGAGTTGAGCTTCTGGCAGCGGATAGGTGCCCTCGAAGTCGACGGGATTCTGGGTTGCAAATACTGTGAACCATCCCGGTAAAGGCCGACGCGTGCCGTCAATGGTTACCTGGCGTTCCTCCATGCATTCGAGAAGGGCGGCCTGGGTTCGCGGAGGCATGCGGTTGATTTCGTCTACAAGCAGAAGATCGGTGAAGACAGGGCCCGCGTGAAATGTGAAGTAGTCCGTGCCAGGTCGCAGAATTGTGGTTCCGAGAATATCTGCCGGCATAAGATCCGGAGTTGCCTGCACACGCTGGAATCCGAGGCCGAGGAGTCGTCCGAGCGTCTTGACCATCAGTGTTTTTGCGATTCCGGGTACGCCTTCGAGCAAAGCATGGCCCTGGCAAAGAACCGCGATCAACACTTCCTCGATGACATTTCCCTGGCCTGAGATCACACGCCCCAACTCAGTTCGAGCATGAGTTATGAGCTGATTGGTTGAGTCAAGTCCAAACGCCTGCTGGCCCGAATGCGGTTCCTGCGTTCCTTCGTGGTTCAATTCCTGGCTCATGAAGCCCTTTCGTGCGGATTGGGATGATTGTCAGAGCGTGGCGAGATGCTGCCAGCTGGTTTGGCTGCGACGGAAAGCATTTGCCGATGTCGATGAAGCGCATGAATGATTTTCAGGGCAGCGCGTGGTTCAATTTTGTCGTTCAAGGTAGCGTCTTCGCAACTTCGCAGATCGGCCTCAAGACTCGGATCTGCCGCGGGGAAGCGTCGACGAATTGTAGCCGACAACTCCTCTGCACTGATTGGGGCTTGCCGCAACCCGCAGAGCCGGAGCGTGTAACGCCTAAACCGTTCCCAGGCAATCGTGATTGCGGTTGAAGCTGCTCCTGCGTTGCGGTAGAGAGAACCCAGCGCATCGATGTATTCAATTGGAGTGACGCGCGGAGGTGGCGGAAGATCACGCAACGGACCGCTTCGCCGGCTGAAGCTGAAAACCATCAGCGTTGCCAGCGAGCGCGAGGCCAATCCATAGCAATGGGACTGTGGGCCCCGTAACGTAACTCCAGTTCGATCGCACCTCTCCGTGCAGGGACTCATCCCAATAGAAATGATGGTCATCACGCGGACCAAGGGAGTTGAGCAGCAGATCAAAGTCCTGGGCGCGGGATAGCGTTCCGTTTTCGAGCGGGGTTGCACTTGCCCACCACACCACGTGACCTTTGCCGTAGTTGTACTCGACAACAGCAGGCTGGCCTGCACAACTGAATTGGGTTCTCTGTTTTGGATTTCCCACCTGCCAGGTGGCTTCGGGAACCATCCACACTTCGCCGGTCGCAGCGATGGGATCGAGACCTTCGGGCTCTAATTTGCAGGCAGCGAATGTAAATTCCTTCGGCGTACCGGCTTCTGCGTCAGGCAGTAAAAAGCCTCCCCAGAAGCCTGTAGAAAGCACCCGACCGCCCCGCTCAATGATTTGGCTCACGGCTTTGACGTCTTCTCTCTCGCGAGTGAATGGCTGCGCGAAGATGACGACGGTGTGCGAGTCAGCAATTGCAGCGAGCTCGCCGAGAGGCCTCTCCCAACGTTCGATTGGATAGCCAGCTCTGAGTAAAGAGTCGTACGCAGCGCGGGCACCATGCTGACCTGCGAGGTAGGTCGATGGCAATGGATTGTCGTTGCCATTTCCGTTGGGCAGTACGAAGCCGATGAACAGCGCCAATGTTATTGCAGTGCCAAGACTCCAGAGCAGCAGGCGACGGTCCTTGGGATCAAGCGAGGAAAGGAATTTCATCGTGCGCGATCCTCCTGAACTGCGGAGACATTCGCGGCACCCGAGGAGATCAGCGTGGAGGACAACCTCTCTGCTTTTTCGTAGTCTGTTTCTGAGGCGGGCCGACCTCCGTACCATGTGCGCTCGAAGCTGCCGGTGAGCTGGGCGAGCCCAGTCTTGCGGGAGTCATCAGCCGCCACGAGCGCCAGATACTCGCGCGGCGTGCGCGCCCGGTCGGCTGGCCACAGGCGTTTTGACTCGAGACGCGAGATTGAAGCCCAGTAAACGAAGTGAATCGCTTCACGCCATTGGCCGGCGTCCGCAGCTTTGCGCGCGTCTTCGAGCCAAAGCTGCCAATCTCGTGCAGAGGCGGCTCCATCGCCGGGGCGTTCCGTCTCGGGAGTCAGTCGAATCCGCCACCGACGTTCGAGTTGCAACAAGCCCCATACCAAAGCGATGCAGACAGCGAGCGTGAACCCCCATACGAGGACTCGACCTACCCAAGCCGAGCGAGTTTTAAGACTTGCCGCGCTTTCGAAGAAGCGATTGAGCCAGTTACCAATTTTCTCGAGAATCGAGTCGCGTACAGTCGGCTGCTCGAGATTTCGGAAGTCAGGGCCAGCCAGCACCTGTTTCATCGTGTCGCGCTCATGAGCATGTGCAGGTGCGATGTTGGCCGGGCCACTGGCTTGCGCAAGATCGTCTCCAAGACGCTTCTCGGCGTCCTGTAGTAGCTGGCTGGTAGTCGGTCGCGGTGACACCGCCGGGTTCTTGTCAGGTTCTCGCCGTCCGCTGGGGGCTGGCTGGCCGACCGATTGGTCGGGATCTTCGGCTTTTGAAAAGAGCACACGGAGCCATCCATAACGGATCAACCTCCGATCGGCATTCGCGCTGTCTCCGAGAGGTACGTTGTCGTCGGGGCCGACGAGCGACGGGTCGCAACTCTTCACGTCGCGCGCCTTCGCGCAAATCTGGACTAATCCAGCGAGTGAGATGAGATGCTGGCGATACTCTTCCATCGAAGAGTTGCGCCAGCGCCCGGTAGTCTGCGCCGAAGGCTGAATCGGTGCCGCACCACTCGCCATGACGAGCGACAAGGCCGCGACGATCGGGATCGCTCGCCCCTTGCAGCGGATGGCCGCCCGGATGATCACCGTTGCTCCCCCGCAGGCGGCATCGCCATTGCTTCATCCTGCTGCGATGCACGCGGCGCGATTGCTGTCTCAACGATGATTTCGGTACTCGCCGATGGGTTGGCTGACTGAATCCCTGATGCGGGATTTCTGACCAGTGACGGTGGCAGCCAAGGTAGTGCTTCCGGTGCCGGCGGTGGTGGAGCGACCATGCCGGCCTGATGCATCATCCATTCGATGTCGAAGCCTTCTTTACGAATGCGCTGATCGAAGTAAAACAAGGTGAGCGCTATGCCATAGATCGGCTTGGTAAAAGCCTGGACGGCAAACGTCGCACCATAGTACACAAACATCATCGCCATTCCGAGAGTCTCGGAGTGTTGGGGACCTTTCAGACCCGGAATCAATGCCAGGCCAATGAAGGCCGGTACGGCGACGCCGACTGCCAATACCCAACCAAGCACCATACCGAGCAAATACAACACAAATATGCGCCCCCTCGTTCCGCTGCTCAACATGGAAGCGCGTCTCAGTGAGTCTGTCGCGGACAACTGTTCAACCACGGTGACAGGAAAGGACAGGCAGAGGCGAAGCAACATCCAAATAACGTATGAAACAACGAGGACAAAGAAAATAAACATCAAGACGCCGAGAAGTAACTGGCCGCCAGCACCAAGTTGACGAGCGAGAAGAGCGGAACTGACGGAAACGAAGATAAGGAACATGAAGCCGACTGCTGTTGGCGCTCCGGCGATGATCAGTGACTTCAAAACATAGAGACCCACATATCGCCAGCCTCGCTTCCAGACTGTTTTATATGCTTCGCGAATTGAAATTTTCTCGCCTAGAAACAACTTTGCAGCTGCATCGCTCATTGCGGCGGCCCCCAGGGCCGTGGTGCCGAGACACGCCGGCAGTGCAACTAACGAACCGAAAAGAAAGGTCATCGAGGCGAGGATCATCGAAGGGACGGAAGAGGCGGCGCCAGCAGAGCCGATCCAGGCGAGGACTGCAAATAGCGTCGCAGCAGACACCAACACCGTCCCAGCCGGGATGACACCAATGCCAAAGAAAACCAAGAATCGCGATCGATAAAGCTGAGCAGTTCGATCGAGTATCTCTGACAGAGTCATCGGGTACAGACGGTCATTCATGTGCAGTCTCAGGCTTCTGGTCCACGATCATTCCAGAGCTTGCCTCGGCGACGACAGGTTCCACATCGGGCGGCGTCAGTCCTGCCGCCTGCATCATCCACTCAATGTCATATCCCTCTTTGCGCACGCGCTGGTCATAGTAGAAGAGCGTGAGCCCCGTGGCATAGATAGGAGCAACAAAAGTATTCGTCAAGAAGGCGATAACCTGCTGCAACGCCCGGACAGCAACGGGTAACTCTCCGTGATGCTTCAATCCCAAGGCTATAAAAAATCCTTGCGTGATGAGCGTGAGGCCGATTTGGATCACGAAGGCAAGCATTCCCAGAAGGAGGATTCGGCCACGTGAACCTTGGCTGAGTTCGATGCTGCGACGGATGGCGGCTCGTGCCGGCAGATTTTCGACGACGGAAGCAGGGATTGCAAGCGAGTAGCGCAGGCCCATGAAGATAGCGTATGCGAGAGCGAGGATCAGGAGCAGTCCAAACACAATCGTGGCCAAGCCGAAAATCAGCATTGCATGAGGATCTCTCGTCATCGAAGGCTGCGTGAGCAGACCTTTCGGGCGAACATAGAAGAAGATCACGAACGCATAGGCAGCGTAGAGAATCGCGCATGGAAGCCAGACCATGAAATAGGTAATGGTCATCAACCACAGGTAACGGCCTGCTCGCGAAAGAATGCTTGAGTATGCGGCCCGGATGGTCGCGGGCTTTCCGAGGTAAACCCATCCTACGGCTCGGTTATTTGTGGCGACGGCGATTCCGCCGAAGGTGAAGATGGCTAACCACAGAACGAGAATTCCGATCACTGTGACCCAGATCAGCTGCTGATTCATATGAAGAACGCGAAGGATTTCCTGGGCGCCAATCTGCATCAGGCTCAAGACCAGGAGAATCCCGGCATACACCGATGCGATGCCGGCAAAGAGCAGGAAATGAGTTCGGTAGAGCTGAGCGGTGCGATCGAGAATCTCGCCAAGCGTTAACGGGCGCAGAGTCGGTTCCATGCCAGGATTCCTTTGAAAACTATGACGGATGCTTGCCGGGATAGTAGCATAGCGCGCTTTGGCATGAGAGGGGGCAAAGGTACGACTAAAGCAGCACATTTAAGACTGTTCGAATTTTGCCCGAAGTTTTTTCCACAACGGGAATTTCTTACCCATCTATACGAATAACTTGTGCCTGCATCTGATTGGATATCAAGGACAAAAGCTTTGGCCCTTGAGGTGCTAAATACATAAACGCAAGATAAACGCTGTTCCTGGATTTGTACTGTCCCGGTTCGAGCTTAATTAGAGACAGGTTCAAATGAGGAGCAGCCTCAACCCCCGGAGGTTTAAAAAATGAAGTCTCTTAAGTTACAGTTCCTTTTAGGCATCACTTCGTGCGGGCTGGTGCTTACCAGCGTCAATGCACTAGCAAATTCGAGCACCAGTGCGGCCACTCCGATGCCGGTCGTTCAGGAGCCACAGGCGCCGCCTTCTCAGGCTCCATCAGATCAGGCCTCGCCAACTCAAGCAAGCCCTAACCAGGACTCCGCGAAAGCAACAACCTTCACAGGTACGGTCATGAAGGACGGCGAGCAGTACGTACTGCGGGATTCTTCCGGCGGCGTCTACAAGCTGGATGATTCCTCGCGCGCACAGGCATTTGAGGGCAAGACAGTAACGGTAACTGGCCGCCTCGATGCCGATTCCAAGACGATCCACGTCGACTCCATTAAGGCTCTTGCTTCCTAAGACGCTTTAAGGGTAGATAGCGATTTACATTCCGGATGCAAAGGTGTTCGCAACTTTGCATCCGGAAACTTCCTTAGGGTCTTTTATTCATTGGCTGTGACCTCGCCGAAGTGGGCACGTATTTGGTGCTAACTTCGGCGAAGTTGCGTTATCGCTCTCTACAACACTGTTGCAGTTTCTTTATTACACTGTTGTTGTTATGGATATTGATCCGAGGCTTCCCGAACCAACCTCTGCAGATATTTTTCTCCAATTCTCGCGCACGAAACTTGTGGACCAGTTCTGGCCGCGCCTGCAAAGCGCGGTCGAGCCACTTGCCGATGAGCAAATCTGGTGGCGCCCTAACCCCGCCAGCAACAGTATTGGCAATCTCCTTCTCCACTTAAATGGCAACGTCTGGCAATGGCTCGTCGCTTCGTTCAATCGGTTGGAAGATGCAAGGAACCGGCCTGCGGAGTTCAACGCGGCAGCGCATTCCTCAAAGGCCACGCTGTTGGACCAGTTGGAAGGCACGATGCAGGAAGCGGAAAGAGTTCTTTCCCGACTAACGGAAACCGACCTGCTGACCTCGTTTGAGATTCAGGGTTATATGGTCCGGGGATTGGACGCCGTGTACCAGGTGGTCGAACATTTTGGGATGCACTACGGGCAGATCGTATACATCGCGAAAATGCTTGAGGGCAAAGATCTGGGTTTTTACAAGGAATTGAGTAAAACGGGGCGGCACGGAAACTAATCCAGGTTCTGAATATTGGTTCCCTCTGGAATCTTGACTTGGAATTGGTCGTCCTTCAGAGAGATGTTCTTCTCGACCTTCTCTACGGTCAGAACAATCTGGATGCCTTCGAGTGGGCGTCTGATGGTCACCTTCGTTGGGTATTTGCTGCCGTCGAAGTCGCGGTAAGCAGCGTATATAACCTGGCTCTCCAGGTTTCCTTTATCGTCGTAAAGGTCCTGGTTATAGGGCAAGAGATCGTCGCGGTGAAACGTCACGACGCGGATTGGTGTATCCCTTCGACTGGCTGGTGAGTGACGCGTAATGCTCAACACGTATTCCGGCATCATGAAAAGGTGCTTCTTGGCAGCGTCCTCAACCGTTTCGGTATCCGAAGTGACGGAATAGAAGTCGTCCGGCTCCAGTCCCTGCACAACCATTGAGTCAAAGAAGAACCCTGGCCGCAGATTCTCCAACTGGTTTTCCGATTTTTTGTGAACCGAGTTTGAGCCTTTGATCGCCCGATTTTTGGGCGGCACCAGCAATGTAAACGTCTTGCCGTCGCTAGCCATGTCGAAGACGCGCACTCCAAAGTATTGACCGACGACGCGGAGCATATCGGGTTTGCGCATCAGGATATATCCACGGCAGCTTGGATAATCTTTTGCGAGGCCTTCTTGTGATTTGAGGAGTGTGGCCTGGATCTGGACGGTGGCTGTGAGCGAGTTGAGCGCGCCCCAGCGCTGGTTCATCTGCGTGACAAGATCCTCAGGGGTAACCGTCTGCGTGAGGGCTGGAGCCTTGGGAACAGGCAACTTTCGCGTGGTCGGAAAGATGGAACATCCGGTAAGAAGAAGCGGCAACCAGAGTGCACCGACGGCATATCGAATCCGATTCTTCACCGTCCACCTGCTTCCCTAACGGCGTGACGGTATTCAGCAACATCGTGAGCATGCTCTTCAATGGTCGTTGAAAAGCGGGACTTGCCCTGCGGATCCGCACCCGCTGCAACGAAATACAGGAAGTTGCTCTGGGCGGGAGCAATAGCTGCTCTTAGGGCGCGCAGGCCAGGATTTGCGATAGGTCCGGGAGGCAGTCCCACGTGCAGGTAAGTGTTATAGGGGGTATCAAGTTTCAGATCGCTTTCGTGGATCGTTCCACGCCATTGATTGCGAAGTTGAAGGCCGTAGATGACTGAGGGGTCGGTCATAAGCGGCATCCTTTTGGAGAGACGATTCTGGAAGACGCTCGCGACCAAGGGCCTTTCCGCCTCCACAGCCGTCTCACGTTCCACCAGCGATGCCATTGTTACCACGGAATGCACGTTCTCCTTCATACCCAACTGCTCTGCAATCTGACGGAACCGCCGGACCATGGCGGTGGCAATCTGTGTCGAAGTCGCCTTTCGCGGAAAGCGATAAGTATCTGGAAACAGATAACCCTCGAGACTTTTGGCCTGAGGATCCAGATCGGCGATCAGGCCGGTCTGGCGCGACTGCTCGCTAAGAAAATCCTGCCTCGTTCCAACTCCTGCCTGCTCCAGCCGGGTCGCGATATCGAAGATGGTTGCGCCTTCGGGTACGGTAACCGCAACCGTGTAAACGTCGCCGCGGGAAATTCGCTCATACACCTCAGCCAACGGCGCCGGGTGATCAAACCGATACTCGCCAGCCTTCAGTTTTCCGCGCTTGATCCAACGCATGGCATCAAAGGCGAACCGACTGCGCACAATGCCGGCGGAGTCCAACTGTTTTGCAATCCGTGTGGTGGAAGAGCCCGGCGCGATCTCAACAAAGGTTTCGCTTGTCGGGCCGAATGGGACGTAAAACACCCATGCAGCGGCAGCTGCCCCAATAAACGCAAAAAAAAGCAGGGTCAGGAGAACACCTGCCGCTCCGGGGCCTGATTTCTTTCTAGTGCTCCGATTGCGGCGTGCTGCCATTCCTGCTGAGTATCCCTCTCCCGAAATAAGACGTGGTTCCTAGACCTGCGGATTCTTCTACTTCTAAGATTGTACCGGGCGGGAAACTAGAAGAGAGGATTTACTTTGCGGCCGACCTTACAAGCTTGGTTCTTGAACATTACCAGCCATTTCCGGACGGCCGGGGAAAGTCATCCATGGAACACTTGAAACCGCCCCGATACCTTGCATTGGACGTTGGGTCGAAGCGGATTGGCGTAGCCGTGTCGGATGAGCTGGGAATCACGGCGCAGCCGGTGCTCACGATGGAGCGGCGAAGAAATCCGCGCGAGGATCTGCGGTCGATTGCGCGCCTGGCGCGTCGTTTTGAGGTGGCAGGTATCGTGGTGGGCAATCCACTGAAGCTGTCGGGCGACTTGAGCGCGCAAGCCTCCAAGATACAGGTATTTGCGGCAGAACTGGGAACGCTAACGGGGTTGCCGATCCATCTGTGGGATGAACGACTTACGACGCACGAAGCTCACCAGATGCTCTACGAGGCTGGACACACACGGCAGACGCACCGGCGGGTCGTGGACCAGGTCGCAGCGACCCTGATCCTGCGTTCTTTTTTGGAAGATCGGGCACATGCGAAGGATCAAGAGCCTGACACCGGAGAATAGGAGCCGTTTGTTCCAGCCCATTGAAAGAACCGACTCTTCAGCCTGTAATCGCGTGGTCAGCGGGCGCATCCAATCCAGCCCACACCCTCTTTTGGGTCCAGTCGGCGGCCGGATCGGCCCAGAACTGGTCACTGGGCGGGAGCCCTAATGGAAGCCATACTGCGGAACATAGATAGAGACTGCCGGTGGAGATGTAGTTTTCGCCCAGCGACGGTTGGTGTCCTGCCAATCCAATTTGCAGCCAGCCTTCGGGGGAAAAGGTTCCTGTCGGGGTCAAGGTGCGTTGCTGGACGGCGGTGAGCGCGCACCGGACGGCTCCCGGGGGCACGGAAGAAGGCAATAGATGGCGGCGGGCCACATCGGCCAGTAGATGGAACGCACCGGCCCGATAAGTGATGGAGCGGCCCAGCACGGGAAATTCGCCGGCAGGCGAGATCGTGCGCTCCTGGATCGCTGCGTAGCGGCGAGCACGCTCGACGATTGCGGGAGCGGTGTCTCTCCATGCCGGCTCGTCATGAAGTTCATCCATCAGTGCGAGCAGATATGGATGAATCACATAGCTATTGTAAAAATCGGCGTGATATCGCGGGCCGTCGCCGTAGGTGCCGTCCCCGAGATACCACGATTGGTGCTTCTGAAGTGCATCGTCAATGCGAGACTTTTCCCAGGTCGCTCCAAGGCGCCGGAGCAGGACTTCGTTGAGCGCTGAAAAGAGCAGCCAGTTGCTGAGGGGCGGCTGAATCTTTCGTTCGCTTTCGAGTGCGGAAACCAAGCGTGCGCGCGTCGCAGGCGTCATGGTGTCGAGCAACTGCTTTGGGGCACGCAACAACGCAAGAGCAAGGAACGAGGAATCGACGAGCGTCTGACTTGACTCGCCGAAGCGCATGTAGTCGGGAGATGAAGGATCGAGCGCCGACGCAATGGCTTGCTTCGCCCAGGAGCGATAGCGTCCCCGCAAGGCCGCCTCTTTCGCGGACTCTGCGGGTGATGAATCCAACTCGAGCCACGGCGTGAGCCCAGACAACAGGCGGCCAAATGCCTCGAGCGGCGATCCTATGGCCCGTTCCTTTTCGTGTCCGGCGGCTGCCTCCACCGGCATCGTCCGCCGCAGTTGTTGCCTGCTGAGAGCCTCGAGCACTGGATTGGACACACGCTCAACAAAGTTGATCCACTGCTCGCGATCAGGGACCGAGTCTGCATTCTGTTGCACAGTCGACGCCGTGTCGGGCATCAGGCTCGGGACAAGAACGGTTGCACCACTCGCGCGGAGTCCGGAGACGAGGAAATTGCGACGGGAAAGGTCTTTTCGACTCATGGGAACACGCACAAGTCTACCGCCTGCGGCAATGGCCCAAACTCTCTGCGCACCCGTTGCTCCGCGTATAATGAGAATTCAAGCTTTTCATCTTCCGCGGGTGAGCAACCCGGCTCCTCGCCACGGATCACGGATGCCCGATCACATTAAGAAGCAGCTACTCAAAGAGATCCAACTCCTTGAGCATGAGCTTGCCCACGAACTGCCGGCAGAGATCAAGAAGGCAGTGGCCATGGGAGACTTGTCGGAAAACGCCGAGTATCACATGGCGAAGCAGCGACAGGAGTTCGTGAACGCGCGCCTCGGCCAGTTGAAGAGACGGATGGCCGAACTCTCGCTTGTGAACCTGGCGAACATTCCAAGGGACAAGGCCGGATTTGGGTCCACTGTCGTCGTGTATGACTCCACCAAAGATGAAGAGATTGAATATCGACTTGTGACCAGTGAAGAGTCGGATGTGGCCAAAGGCCTGATTTCGACGACGTCGCCTATTGGGCGCGGGCTGGTGGGCAAGCGCGTGGGCGATGTGGCCACGATTGTCACTCCCAATGGCAAACGCGAGCTTGAGATTCTGAAGTTGACGACCGTCCACGACGAGGCCGACGCGGACGAGGAAGATGCCGGCGACGGCACAGAGAGTTCCGCAGGACAATAGCATGACCTGGACCAGCGCTTTTGGCCGCGCGTGCGGCTGGCTTCTTGACCACATCGTTCACGGTCTGGCACTTACCCGCATTTCTCCCAACGCTCTAACATTTATCGGCCTGGTGATCAACATCGTGGCGGCGTTCTTCTTTGGACACGCGAACACGACGGATCCCGACCTCATGTTCTTTTACGCGGGCGTTGTGATTTTCTGCGCGGGAATCTTCGATATGCTCGACGGTCGCGTGGCACGGCGGAATAACCAGGTAACGGTATTTGGTTCGTTCTTTGATTCGGTGATCGATCGCTACTCTGACGTGGTTCTGTTTTTCGGATTGCTTGTCTATTACGGGCGCATCAACCGGTTCAGATACGTAGTGCTGGTAGCGTTCGTGATGGTGACATCGCTGATGGTGAGCTACACGCGCGCACGCGCTGAGGCTCTGATCGGCTCCTGCAAGGTGGGATTTATGGAGCGCCCGGAGCGGATCGTACTGATCTTAATTGGCGCGCTCTTTAATCACTGGAACGCGATGGCGCCGGTGCTCTGGATACTCGCAGTTCTATCTACGATTACGGTGATTCACCGAATTACTTATACCTACCAGAACACGAAGAACCTGGCGCCGTTAACCTGACGAACTAGACCTGACGAGCTAGCAGGTGACCATTACGGTCGAACAGCCGGGCTTGACCGGCTTCCATTGCACAAGAAACTGTGTCACGGCGCTGGATTCCAAACTCTGCATCTTTTCAAATTGACCGCTTTTTTGACTGAACAGGAGCTTGCCCTGATCGTTCAGCACGGCGAGAGCTGGGACTCCCTTCTCAAGCGGGATTCCGTAGCGCTTGGCGATGTCGGTGTTTTCATCGTATCGGCCGATGTTGATGTGGACCAGCACGAAGTTCGCATCGAGGATGGGGCGGTTCTGGGCGTTGTGGAAGTAGATGTCGAGCACATGGCAGTCGCCGCACCAGTTTCCGCCAAAGTCGACGAGGACGCGCTTGTGTGAGGCTGCGGCTGTCTTCAACGCGGCGGCGAGATCGGATTTTGCCTGGGACGGATCGGGATAGATGTCGCGAGTGGCGCTTGAGCCCAGGTGAGCGGTCGACAGGAGCGCGAGCGTGAGAATCAAAATTTTCAGCGGCTTCATCAGGTGTTGCGCCTCCATCGCCTCTTCAAGTCTGCCATAGGAGCGCTGCCGGACCAAACTTGAGAATCTGAGAAGTTGGCACGGCTACCGAGAGGCGGAAGATTTAGTCTCTTATGAGATGAGCAAACTGCGCGAGAGACTCGAGTCACAAGCGTTTCCAGATCTGGGGGCGATGATGGAAGGGTATGCGCGCGGAGCGGCCGGGTTGGCCAAGAGCCAGTATCGGCAGGAGTTGGACTTCTCGGCCGAGTCGATCAATGCACTTGACGAGATTCTTGTGCTGGTGGGCGAAGATCCGGAGATCGACCTGGATTATGAGTCGCGGCTTTGGGGCAGCTATCTGGGAGAAGTGCTTCGGCGCCGGTACGCCGGAAGTTGGGAGATGACGCAATACCCCGGTGGCGTGGTGGCGGTTCCGGCAATCGATGTTCGCGGCTCCAGATTGTTTCCGCTGATGAAGGTCTACCGGCGACTGACGATGGGCGACGAAGAGGACCTTGGCAGCTTTTACAACATGGTTACGGAGCGGCTGGGCAATCCGGCGCAGGTGAACTGAGGTTGGGTTTCTGCTCGGAACTCGTTTGGTTTCCTCAGAATCTCCCTTCGTTTCACAATTCTGGATAATTATCTGCAAACTTTTTTGCGTTTGTGGTTACTACCCGTATGGGGGGTGGGTATGTCACGCCGGGGGTCTCACCCAATCGGCTTTCCTCGGCTCTTTCTATTTCCATTATGAGGAAACGGAAGAATTAATCTGCAAAGTCGGCGAAGAAATGTTTGGCTTTTTTTCTCGGAGCAATTGGCTGTCCCGGTGACTAAACACTCCGTGTTGATTGCGCTCATCAAACCGTGGGGCATGCTTCTGTCGTAATAGCGCGGCGACCGAGTCCGAAGACCCGCTCATCGCGATAAGGCCGCGATGAACAATCCCTCCCGAACATCTGAAGGGTGCAACTCGATGAGCGGGCCACCTGGCTATGACAGTTTTCCTTGCACAAGACAAAGGTACAGATACCCAGATATTGGCTATTGGGCTGTACCGTGACGCCCGCCGTGAACCTCTGACTGGAAGTTGAGCCGGTTACGTTTCCAAGTGCCGCAACCCATAAGAAGCCTCCAAGGCCCGAACCTCCATTCACTGTCACGCTATTTGGGTTAGGGCCTACCGACCACGAAAAGTTGCCTGAGGAGGTTCTGCCGGTGTTGTCAAGGACGATCGACCAAAATCCATGATCGCCGGTGAGTTGAACCTGGACACGGCATTGCGTTGAAGCCCAGTGACTCGTACTAGTGGCAGCCGTCGCCCCATTCAAGATAGCGTTGGGGCCAGTCTGCTGGGTATTGCCGATAGTTCCGCTGCCGATTCCGCCGTTTCCGCCACCACCACAAGCCGACAAAAACAAACCGAGTCCCAGAAGTGCTGCAAAACGGAGGCGAGTCATAGAAGTCTTTCCCGTATCTGTAACTGCACGCTCATCAACGGATAGTCGCTTGAACCCGGAGTGTCTGTGAATTTTGTCACAGCAAATCGAAAAGAACGATAGCGGGTTCATTCTCCATTTTGATCATGACCAGGAGGCGCGTATTCAGAATCGATGAGCGGGTCATCTACCGAAAACAACCAAACATCGGCCACGATTTGTTTCCAAAGTTGTAGATGAATCCTTGCAGACACGATTAATGTGCTGCTTCAAGGAGGATTTTTTGCACACGCCAGTTCAAGAGCTCGGCGACATACAGTTCATTCTCGGATGGACAAGCAATCTCGTGAATCCATCCGAACTGACCTAACTGCTTTCCCGACTTG
Source organism: uncultured Acidobacteriaceae bacterium (assembly GCA_963737915.1). Lineage (GTDB taxonomy): Bacteria > Acidobacteriota > Terriglobia > Terriglobales > Acidobacteriaceae > Telmatobacter. The sequence goes on from CAVTUP010000025.1 coordinate 87,342, forward strand.
CCGAACATGCCGAGAACCTTTCCCTCCAGGCTGAGCTTGTATATTCGCCCTGGAAACGCGTCGGAGCTGAACAGTACTTGATGTGGCGGAGGGGTGATGCAAATTGCCCAGGGAGAACCTGGCGTTCTCGCACCCGAGGGATGATCTGATTTGTTGCCAATCGCGGGTCTCGCATCTGGCGGGACGGGAACATCGATCGTGATCTGGCGGAGGAATTTACCATTTCCATCGAATACTTGAATGCGACGGTTTCCTCGGTCAGCTACATAGACATTGTCCTGCGCGTCAACTGCAATGCTGTGCGGGGTGTCGAATTGACCTGGCTTGTCCCCTGGTTCACCCCATGACTTCAGCCAAGTGCCATCCTTATCGACCTTGGCAATTCTCGAATTGATGTAACCGTCACTGATATAGGTATTGCCGACGGAATCCCATGCCACATCCGTCACCTGTCTGAATAATCCATCTTCGGGCGGCAAAGGAGGTTTGACTTCTTTCAGTGGCCCAGTCCCATCATCTGACGCTTCCTGCCTGCGACCGAAGACCATGGAGACTCGTCCCTCGGGAGTGAACTTAGCGACGACATCGGAACCCTTGTCAGTGACCCAGATGTTGTCCTGCGGATCAATCTTGACTGTGTGGGCATAGGACCATGCATAGAAATTGTGGCCAATCTCGCGCAGAAATTTCCCATCAGAGCCGAATTCCAGCAACTGTGCTGCCGCCGCGCCATATGCGGGGCCAGTTGTATTGCCGCGCGAGAACACGAAGATATGGCCTTTCGAATTCACGGCAACACCCGAAACTTCGCCAAAATAGAGGTCGGCCGGAAGGTGAAGGAAATCGGGTACAGAGCGATATTGAATTTCGGGCACGACGGATGTTTGAGCAGAGAGTGAACACGCCGCCAGAAGAAAAGCAAGACTGAGCCATCTCATGGAGCCCTCCGAGCAACGTCAGTTTCAAATCACGATCGGGAAGCTTGCTATGCATTGCACGCGTAGTTGCGGGCGCCCGCATCTCAAGCTGAAGAGCAAAAGCATACACAACAGCCCGACAAGTGCGCATCCAGTTGTCGGTTCGTGCGCATTCCGGACTTAACCCATTTTCGAGTTTTATCCGGGTTGGCCGTGATCCGCCCCGACTCGGAAGATGCGCAGGATTCCTCTTAGTCACTCATTAGGAAGATGCGCGGGCGCACGTCTCCTGGTGGGGTCGAATCCCAATATCGCAAAAGGATGGTGTAGAACATAAGTCCGGTCTCGCCCTCGCCAAAGAGGATGAAACGCACTGCTTGCGTCATCAAGTCACGCCGGGTAAGCCCAATGAATACTGATATGGGATCGATGCATTCACTGACATAGGCAAGGGAGTTTGCGATTGAGATCGCCCCGTAGACCTCCGCGACGTAGTCACTACCCTCTTTCCTGATCATCGCCTCGAGCGGCGCAGAGAACTCGCTGCGGTTATCGAGCAGATTCACATGGAGGAAGATGAACGGTCCTCGCAAGCCATAGTGCCTGGCGATCTCTTCTCTCTTCTTATTTCGCGATTCGACCGAGGAGTTTTTGATTGGAATGAGATGAACCTTCTTCCCTCGAAGTTCCGGTCCTATTTCCCAACTCTCGAGGTCAGCGAAGAAACCCTCGGAGATGCGGAGTTCAACGGAGCGCAATGAGCGACTCAGGCCGCACGCCAGCATCAGCAGCAAGGTAAGAATTGCGCCAATGATCAGGCCGTCCGGCCTTTCCACGCAGTTATCGGCAAGGGTGTAGGCAAAAACCAGGCACAGGATACCGGAGTAAGCGGCGATCAACCAACGCCGCTCGCGCCACAAAGCGAGCGTCGCCGCAAACGCTGCCGACAATATGAGCACCAGTACGCCAGTCGCATAGGCGCCGCTCTGGGCCTCCACATCCGCTTGAAAGACAAGCGTAATAACAACGTCGAGACCGAAGAGCACGAGGACAAGCGGACGCGAGAGTGCCACCCAGCGCGGCGCCATACCGAAGCGCGGCAGATAGCGAGGAATCAGGTGAAGAAGTCCTGCCATCGCCGAAGCGCCGGCGAGACCGAGAATCAAAATCGTACAGAGATCGTAGACAGTTCCGAAACCTGGGCCGATGTATTTGTGGGCAAGAAATGCGAGTGCTCTTCCGCTGGCCTTGCCGTCGATGCCGTAGTCCGTCGGACTGATCAGCAGGGTTGTCACGAAGCTCGACAGGATCAGCATCACGCTCATGATTGAAGCCGCAGTCGCCAGCAACTTCCGGGTATTACGGATTCTTCCCTTTGGCTGGCCTCCAAGGCGCGGGTTGTAACCTTGGTCCGCCTCTTCCCCATCGATGAGGGGCATTACCGAGACCCCTGTTTCAAATCCACTCAGGCCGAGCGCGAGTTGCGGGAATACCAGCAGTGCGCCCACCATCACTAGAGAGAAGTCGCCTTTCGCAGCCACAATCGAGCGCCAGCCTGCGAACAAGGCAGGATGAGTCGCCACCTCCCACACCCCGCGCCCGAGGACGATCAGGTTCAGAACGAGGTAAGGAATCGCGGCAAATGTCGCAAGTCCGATCGCCTCTTTGAAGCCCCTTAGAAAGAGCACCGCCAGCAATGCAAGAAATACCAGCGTGATAAGAACCTGGCGATCGCCCAAGTATGTATGCAGGAATGGATTTTTAATCGCATGCGTTGCAGCGTCGGCAGCCGACAGAGTCATCGTGATAAGGAAATCCGTGGCCGCGAAGCCGAGCAGGACCAGCACCAGCATCTTGCTCTTCCAACCTTTAAGCAGGTTCTCGAGCATGGCGATCGAACCCTGCCCGGCGAAGCTTCGTCCAGCGACCTGCATGTATACAGGCAATGCGCCGAGCATGGTGACGAGAACAAGAATCAGCGTCGCAAGCGGTGCAACAGCTCCCGCAGCGATCAGTGCAATGCCGGGTTGATACCCCAACGTTGAAAAGTAATCTACTCCGGTGAGCCAAATGACCTTCCACCATGGATGGCTTGAAACCTCGACGCCACCGTGGTCATCCAGAGACTCGCCGCGTGCGAGCCATCTTCCGATGGCGGACTTGTATTCAGAGCTCGGTTGGGGGAGTTGCTCGCGGAAAGGTATTCTCTGGTGAATCTGGCGACTGTGCAGCGTCGAAGCTGACTCCGATAATGTCTCGAGTTCTTCGCCGATTCTTGGGGTCGTCATCCTCGTACTCCTGGGAGAATATCGTTGGGAGACGGGATTTCCACTTACGAGGGAAGGTTCCGCTTTTACAGGTGTTCACCGTTTCTGGCGGACACGCCGTACCTTATCGGAGGGGAGTGCAATCCTTCGAGCCTGCGCAAATGAAAGTAGAGAATCCCTGCGCTGCCAGAAACTGGTAGAAGTACTAGCTAAGAGGAGAAGGGTTAGAACCCCGCACTGACCGTCCTGAACTTCTCTTGCCCGTTTGGCTTTCGCGGTGATCTTGGCGGTGATCCTGAAGGCCTTTGATCGCAAGCTTCATGGGTCCGAGTGGATCCGGAAGTAATCCCGATTTCTGGGCTACTTCCGGGTGGGCGGTGACACACCAGCGATCAAGAAATAACAAGCTAAGTCTTCTCCTCTATTTGAAGAAGTCTTGCTAGCAGATGCCGACTCTCCTCAATATCAGCCCCGATCCGTGTCTCGAACTCGCCATGAAGTTCGACGCCATTGCAGACCTCATTCAGCGCATTGCGTATGATCGTCAGCTCCTCGGGAGCTAGTTCGACGCTAACTGCGGCGCTCTTTGGCGTCCCACAGTAACGTAGCGTGAAGAGTTCCTCTTCCTGCTCTTTGATGAAGAGTTGGATCATGTCTCGATCGCGCCATACGCCTTGGCGCACGGCTTCCACAATGTGATTTGTGTCGGCGTTGTTGAAGGCAGAGAGATATACACGGCATTCAAGGTGCTTGTAACCTCCGGCGAATTCGGTAGCATCCTTGAACTCTCCGCCTCCGACCTCATTCGCTCGAAGGAACTCATTCACACTTTCAATCTCACCGTCTGGATGCCTGCTGACATGTGCGGCAAGAATCGCATTCGTTACTCGGCTCATGGCAGCAGCTTACACCGAGGCGTCTCCACCCCCAACGGCGGATTGCACCGAAATTGGGTTACTTCCCGATGGGCGGTGATCCGCCCGGAATGCTCACTTGCCTAGTTGCATCCCTCAACAAAAGCGATTGCATTGGTAGTCCCTGCGTAGAAGCTAGTGATCTTGCCATTGTCGCTCTCGAACCTGATCCCATATTTCCGATCCGGAGAGCGAAGGGTAAGATAGTGACCGTTCTCCGAGTGATAAAAACTTGGCTCAATCTTGAGCCTTTTCCCATACACCTGCACGGCACGCGCTTCCGAATCGCCATTACGGATTCCCTCAGCCGTCCGTGTGGATGTGTTACCGACGTCTACACGTGCCACGCGTCCGTCAAGAATCATTACTCCAATCCCCGATTGACGGGGCACTTCAACATAGGTGCAGCCTTGCTCATCCGGGTCGGTCGGTTTTTTGAAAGAGGTATGCAGCGCCTTATTCAATTCTGAGAGGTTCATCCCCACCCGTACTGGTCCAATGCCGTCGAGCCGAACGATAGAGAAGTTTTCCTGGGCGGTGATCTCCGCAGCCATGAAGGTGCAGGCGATAAACAGGAATGAGGCACGAAGCATGGAGAATTCTAGCTCTTGGTGCGCATGTTTGCTCAGTGGATGTGTGGTGGACAATCCGGAAATTACTAGTTATGCAATAGGGTTTCCCGTGGTGGGATTCGATTGAATCCCGTAGCGGATGCCATCGCCTTAGGGCGCGCCTCCATTTCGCTGGGAATATCTCCCTCAGGTACACAATTGATTATTGATTTAGGAAATTTCGGGACGGGTAAGACACCTAAGTCGAACTTTGGATTGTCCTACTGCAGCCCCTTGGCCTTCCGCTCCGCTGCCTTCCGGTCTGTGTACTTCCGAAGGTCGTCAAGAGAGACGTTGCCACTCGGAACGTTGGAGTCGTTCGGGCTCGGTGAAATGTACGCCTGACCGACTCGGCGAAGAACCGCATCTTGATTCTGCTTCGCCTGTTTCATCATCGGAAACGCATATGCGAAGAAGAGACCGAACGCTACAAGCGTAAGAGCGAATTTTGATTGAAGGTCGTTCATGATTTCCGAATTACAACCCGAGTATGGCGGTAATTTACGAAACAGAAAAGGTCTCCGAGGTGGACGCAATGGTAATCGGTAGTAACTTTGAGGGCTATCGTCAAGTGGCTTGCATGTATTAACTACTTGGTAATTTCCGAGTGCGGTCATCCGCCGAGGACCACGAGAACAGCCGGCTCTTAAACGGGAGATGTAAGCCGCCGACCCAGTAATGAAAACGAGATTCGGGCTTTTGATTCTTCGCGCGATACTAGCTGCGTGTGACCGCTTCCACGATTGAATACGGGCTAGGTGTTGGAATCAGACGCGAGAACTGCCATCCAGAGGCCGCGAACAAGCGAGCAAATTCGTCTGGTGTCCTCTCGCGCCCGCCGGTGAGGACCATCATATTGATGTCGAGGTGGTTGCCGAAATGTTTGCCATTCCCATCGGCCCACGCATTCTCATCGGGCAATACAGTCTCAACCACTAACAGCTTGGCCGCATCTGGCGCTGCGTTACGAATCTGCTGCAATATCTGCTGAGATTGGGCATCGGTCCAATCATGCAGGACCTCCATTAACAGATATGCGTCACAGCAAGGCAGAGGTCCGCGGAAGAAATCGCCGCCTTGCGCGGTCAATCGATCTCCGATTGCCTCATCGGTCTTCACGCGCCCGATCACATGCGGCTGGTCAAAGAGAATCCCGCGCGAGTTCTGCGACGACTTGAGAATTGCTTCAACCAAGTGTCCCTGGCCACCGCCGATGTCCCCAATCGTGCCAAAACGTGAGAAATCGTATGCCGCAACAACCGGAGGAATCGAACTCTGCGCCTTCGACTTCATCCCCGCGTCGAAGATTTCCAATTCCTGAGGATGATCTTTGAAGTAAGCGAAAATGTCGTTCACTGCGGGCTTGCCACTGCGCGCCACCTGCTCCAGCGCTCCCCAGCTTTGCCAAAAAATAGGAAGTCCCACCAGCCGAACGTAGGCGCGCATCGAATGTGGGTGGTCGCCGCGCAATGCACGTGAAAGCGTGTTATGCGCATATTTGCCGTCGCGCCGGTCGAACACGCCATGGGAAGCGAGCAGTCGCAGTAGACGGTCGAGGGCACCGGCATCGCTGCCGACTTGCCCAGCAAGATATGCAGCCGACCGTGGCTCGTCATCGAGTGCATCCGCGACCCCGAGATCGGCGACAACATGCAAAGCTCGCGGCAACCAATAACCGGCCGATATCTCCATCAGCTTCATGACCGACTCGGTCTCTTCATTTGTTTCCGGGGTGCGACTTGAAGACAATTCCATGGGCACCTTTCTCAGCACCGAGCATACACGGAACGTTTCCCTGCCGATAAATTCGTGTTCGGCAGGTGGACCGTTTCAAACCGTGAGGCATGCTCCTATCGTAATAGCGGGCGACACTGAGTCCGAGACCCGCTCATCGCGAAAAAGCCTCGATGAACGGGGCACAACTGCCCCAAACCCCAAACCCGTCGCACCTGAATGTCACTTGGTGCTGCACTGTTTCTGCGCGAAGAGCAATGAACTTCCGTCGGGTAATGCGGGAGAGCCATTGTCAGCCTGGAGAAGGCCGACCATCATATTCGAGTTGATGAGAGAGTTCGCGAGAAGGTTGCGGTGCGCTGTTCCGCCAACGTAGGCGGGCAGATCGAATTGCTGTCGCGCGCTGCCTGTCGCGGTGGTCTGCTGAAGGTCGCGGTTCAATTCGCCGCGGGCTTGCGCAGTGGTTATTTGCTGCGACGGTCCTCCGACAAGGACCAAATGCATCACGTCAGGTTGGCATGGCTGCGAGGCGCAGCTTCCAGGTTGGATCGATCCCGACGCGGCGACGGACTGAATGTGACCGAACTGGCTCTTCACCGTTTCTCCTCGAGTGGCCCCGGCAGCAGCGCCGGCGTCTACACCCTTGCCGACGCCCTCGAAAGTTCCGTCGTCGTGAAGAACCAGTGGGACCTGGATTCCCTGCCCATTGTTCAGTGAGCGGGCAGACCGTTCGGTGAGGCCCGCCGAGTTGACGGCGGTGGTGGTTATCACCTGCACGACAACCATGAACTGGGGACATACTGCCGACGGGCCGGAGCCGACGATCCTTTTTTCCGGACCACATCCAAGATGCTTCAGCGTTTCCTGAATGGCGTCTATCTCCGCTTGCAGAGCGCTCACTTCTTCCTGGAGCATTGTGGCGTCAGTCCACGGGGTTTGCCACGTCCAATTTCCGGAGCGGCAAGAGGCGTCATGAAATTGCTGGTGCAGTGCGAAATCTTGATCAAGGCAGGCTCCGGCGGATGCGGCTGGCGCTCCGCAGAAGGGATCGTTGTTCCCATTGAAGAGGTCCGCATCCGGGAACGTAGTAAGACTCTGGAATTGAAGCGCCTTCAAATAGGAGCGAATCTGCTCTTGCAGTGCTGCCCATTCCTGTTGACTGGCGGTGGCGCCGGAAGGGGCGGAATTCGTTTTGTTTGCGACCAGAGTCCTGATGCCTTCGAGTTTCTGCAAACGGTCTTTCAGTCTCAGGGCATCCTCACAGGTGCACTTGGTAAGTATGGTCGCCTGCGGTGCGCCTGTGCCTTGCTGGGCCCATAGGACCGTTGCACTCAACGAGGCGAGGCCAATGAGCAAGCATCGAGTCGCTCCGATCGCGGTTCGGTTCAGGAACGTGGCATTCATTTGGGGCTTGATGCTCGCGCGTCATTGCGGACGGAAAAATCCCACACGGAGAAGAAGATGCTCGTCTCGGCTCCTCCGCCGAGGCTTCCCTGTGCGCGTTTGCCGGGGTGAATTGCGCGCAGTACCACCGCGTATTCGCCCGGCTCCAGCGGTTGCTTGGGTTCAATCTGCACCTGGCCGCGCGCCAGTCTCTCGGATTTTGCCGCGATGCGAACCTCTGTGACCTTTTCGTAGGCCTCGGTGCCTATTTGACCCTGGATGGTTTTCGTGGCGCCTACAAGACGCCAGTTGTCTTTGCTTTCTACCAATCGGATGAGTTGCGGCTCATAAGCATCGGGATCAATGCCAAGCAGATTGCCGAAGGACATTTCAAATCGCGGATTGGCGCCCGACACGTGCGATGCGGACTGCTGCCCAGGCAAGGCCCAGACATAGGTCACTTTAGGGGGTCCATGATGGTGGCCCATGGCGCCCATGCTTCCCATCATCCCCATGGCTATGCCCGCGCCGGGCCCCGCGAACATGCTGCCTCCGACCACGCCGAAACTTAACGCCTGGCGGCCAAGGCCCATCAACATACCCGCCGCCGCAGATCCCGCTCCCGGCATGTCGTCGCCTTTTGTCTGCGTGCTTGCGACTTGCGCAATCGAAGGCTTGACGGGCTGCTTAGTATCTCCGGTGAGTTGGAACAGCGGAGGCAACTGGCTGGGATCGAGCATTCCAGACATGCCCGATCCCATGCCTGGACCGCCTCGGCCCATGGCCGCCATGGACATCATCTGTTGCATGTAATCGCCACCGCCCCCGGACATGGAGGGGTTCAGCACCGGCGCAGGCTGGCCCGGACTTTGCGCAGGTGCGGCAGAGGTGCTGGTCGTCTGGCGCTTCTTGCCTTCCGCTTTGAGCATTGCCGCCATGATCGGGCTGCTGATGCCCGCATCTTTCAGGGAAGTCATGCCGCTGATGGAGACATCGAAGGCAGTGTCATTGGCATCGATCATGGCCACAATGACGTCGTCGGTAAAGCCGCTCTTGACCAACTTGATGACGTCATCGTTGGTGAGCGCGCGTTTTGCCTGGCCGAAGACCGGGATCGCAAGCGCAATCATGAGTGCCAGACCCATGACTCGGAGAGCCCCTTGTGATCGCGCAGAATGGAGCATCGCGGACCGACCTCAAAGAATACGATAAGTTATCACTAAAATCGCGCGGTTGACATCAGAATGTATCGATCTCCGGTATTCGCCAGGATCGCATCCCAGCATGTCCGAAAGGTCATGTTGAGGGGAAGAAGCTCATACGCCGACAGGCTTGTTTCTTGAAAATTCGGCCGAGTTTGCTGTTTCTGCTCGGTGGTGGCCAGGGATGTGGGTTTGACTGGAGAAACGTAAGTGGCGCCCGTCACCGCCGTGGGTCGGCTTGTGCGACAATATTGTGTGAATAGCGAGCCTGCAGCAAGGGGCGCGCGGAGGATACAAATGGGCGATTTATTGCAGCCATGGCACCTGATTGTGCTCGCCGTAGTAGCGTTTTTGCTTTTCGGCGCGAAGCGGCTGCCTGAACTGGGTAAAGGACTTGGCGAAGGATTGAAGGGTTTCAGGGAAGGCATCAAGGGCGTGACCGATCCAACGCCGACGCCTCCGACGCAACAGGCGTCTGTGCAGCCGCCTCCTCCGCCGCCGTCTCCGACTACAACCAGCGTCGAGCAGAAATAGGTCTTTGAACCGGGTCTACCCGGGAAGATACCTTAAAGCGATTCGAGAGAGGCTTGTGCCGTTTGGCGCAGGCCTTTCGTGCGTTTGAGGGGGCCGCTCAGAGGCTCAAGAGACCCACTGTCGCGAGGGCGAGGGCCATGCCTGCCATCTGGCGGCGGGTGGGACGTTCGTGGAGGAGCAGCGCGGCGAGCAGGATCGTGCCGGCGGGATAAAGCGAGCAGATCACAGCCGCGACGTCGAGTCGGCCGAGTTGGGCAGTCAGGATGTAGAAGAGATTGCCGAGCGTGTCGAGCACTCCAGAGAGTATGCCGATGAGCCAGAAACCTTGCCAGGGCCGGGCGGGCCGGGCAATGGCGATGACAACCAGAAGTCCCGCAACGCCGGCGATTCTTGCCGATGTGAGAGCCCAGAGGACGCCACCCGGACTAGCCATCTTGAAGAGGATGAGCTGGGCGCCGAAGCCGGCGCCGGCAGCCGCTCCCAGAAGGAGGGCCTTCGCCGGTGTGGCCGCTGCACCTGTGGCAGGCGAGTGAGTTACGAGCCAGATAGCCACACAGCCGGCAGCCAGCCCGACGGCAGTGAGAGGGCTGGGCAGGCTTTCGTGGAAGATCTGAAAAACAACAGGGACGAGGGCTGTGAGCAATCCGGTGAGAGCCGCGGTGAGGCCCATCGCCCCCATTGCCAGGGCGCGGTAGAAGGCGGCAAGCGCGAGGGCACCTTCAAATCCGCCGATGGCTGCGTAAGACAGATAGGCTGAACCGGGAATTGCGAGGCGAAGAACGAGACAGATCGCGAGCAGAATCAGCAGGGAAACGATTTGCCCCGAGACGGTGACCAGAAGCGCGGAGGACCTGCGAGCTCCTACTCCGCCGGCAAAGTCGGCGCCGCCCCATGTGGCTGCGGAGAGCAAGCCTAGCCCCGCAGCAGCTCCCGAGGAAGCCATGGGTTAGCGCTGATAATCCTGGCCGGATGGGTAGTAGCCCCTCTTGGCGATCACTTCGACGCCGGGGCGATCGACGCGAATCTCGATCTTGCGGTACTTGCCGTCGATCAGAGGCTCGTGGCTCGCATAGACAATGGTGTACTGGTTGCGCGCTTCGGCGGCTATGCGGGCATAGCTTTTCTCGATGCCGCTCAGGTCGCTCTCAGAGTCCAGGGTTCCACCCGTCGTCAAGACATATCCAGCGAGGCGATTGTCGTACATGGTAAAGGGAAGGTGGAGGCGGCTGATATAGCCCTGTCCCCAGCGGGCCGAATCTCCGACGGCGGTCCCGTATACGGCGATCTTGTTTGTTTGCAGGTAGCGCAGCACGTCTTTGTAGGTGGCTTTGCTACCGTATTCCTTGCCGTCTGAGACCACGTAGATAATGCGGCGACGTCCCTTGGGGCGAGTCGACAGCTCCTTCGCTGCTGCGAGGATCGCGTCGTTGAGGGTATGGATTTCCTTGGGAATGGTCATGAACGTGCTGTTGCCAGCCGAACGCCCCTCCTGAAGGTTGGGGTCGACGCAACTGCCGTTTTTGCTGATGCCGCAACTGGCAAAGGGGCCGGAGTTGATGGGAACGAGCTCTTCGCGACCGACAGATTTGGCAAGGGCCAGGACGGCGGGAACCCGGGTGCTCTGTGCGCCTGTGAAGCCGGTCCACTGGTGGGGTCCGTTGCTGTAGGAATAAACAGAAATCTCGTCGTAGGGGGTGAGAGCACCCTGCAGGGCACCAAGAGAATTGTTCACCTTGGCCATAACGTCTGAAGTAAGGCTCTGATCGATCACGAAAGCGACCGAAAGCGGGGCTGGATCGACGGTGAAAATCCTGATCGGCTCGCGCGTGTCGTTTTCATAGACCTTGAAATCACGCCAGGTGAGACCGGCAACCGGCTTACCCTTTGAATCCTTGACGGTAACGGGGACTTCGACGTAGGTGGCATTGAGAACGAGTTTTGCGCCGATGTCTTCAACAGACCCTGTTTCGGGTGCGGCGGTCTGGATTTGATCTTTTGCCTGGCTGGGCGGCTGCGAAGCCGGCGGGGGCGGCTGGTCTGAAGAGGTCGAACTGCCCTGTGCAGACGCAGATGGTGCAGCGCCGGCACCGAGTCCCGGTGTGATGGGGCCGCTCATGCCGGTGAATGGGGCTGGAGCCTGGGGAGCGGGTGCGTCGGGAACGGTTGATTGCTGTTGCTGATCCTGAGCCAATGCCAACACGCTGAGATTCATTCCTGAACTCAGGAGCGCGGTCATCGCCAGTGCTTTCCAACCCAGATTCACAGGTATTCTTTCCTCCCGAACGCCGAGCACAGTCGTTGTTATAGGCCAATGAAAACTGGCCGGAAAACAACAGGGCTGCATCCGTCAGAGTATCAGACGCGCCAACGGCTTGCAGGTTGGCCATCAAGGCTGCAAACAGTTCAGGTATGCTCTCTTCGTGCTGAAATTTTCGTCCAAGTGACTAAGATGCCTGTTTCCTGGAGATTCGTCGCTCTGCTGGCCATGCTGCCGATTTTGCCTTCGGTTGCGCCGGCCCAGCTTGTTCCATCGCCGGATGCGCCGCCGGTAAGTCACGCGCCGCCTCCTCCTCCAGAGGAACAAGAATCGATGGGGACTCTCAAACTCAACGTCAATTTGGTGGATTTGTTCTTCACTGTCAAGGACAAAGCGGGAAATCTCGTTCCGCATCTGACGAAGGACGATTGCTCTGTTTCAGAGGACAAGGCTCCTCAAACGCTGAAGAATTTCTCGGCGGAGACGCATTTGCCGCTGACACTGGGGATTTTGCTCGATACCTCGGGAAGCATGGACCGGGTACTTCCACTGGAACAACAGGCGGGAGCCGAGTTTCTGGAACGCGTGCTCAAGCCGAAGGACCAGGCGTTTTTGGTCTCGTTTGACGTAAACGTCGATCTGCTGTCTGACTTCACAAATAGCCCACGCCAGTTGGCTCGGGCCCTGAACAAGGCGGAGATTAATACGGCGGGGGGAAATGGTGCGGCGGGAGTTCCGGGACTCGGCGGCGGGCCGGTTCCGACTCATGGGACGCCAAAGGGCACTCTGCTTTATGACGCCATTTACCTCGCGGCAAACGAAAAGCTGAATCAGGAAGCGGGCCGCAAGGCGATCATCATTCTGACCGACGCCGATGATCAAGGCAGCAGGTACAAGATCTCCGATGCGATCGCTGCCGCGCAGAAATCGAATGCGATCATCTACGTGATCCTGATCGCCGACACGGGCTTTTACGGGAATTTTGGATATTACGGTTACTCCGCCGGGAAGAAGATGTCGGAAGAGACGGGCGGGCGGCTGATCAATGTCGGTAACAATGCTAAAAAGTTGGAGGCTGCATTCCAACAGATTGAAGATGAATTGCGGACGCAGTACGTTGCCAGCTACACGCCAACCAACGCCAAGCAGGACGGCACGTTCCGGCATATCGCCGTGCAGTGCAAGGGCGAGGATATGAAGGTGCAGGTCCGCAAGGGCTATTATGCTCCGGCGCCCGAAGGCCGGTAGCTTCCAGGGCCGCAGCAGGTTGGAAATTAATACATTGGCGTAATTACACGGATAACGCAGAAAGTTCTCCTCGCTTCAAAGGGTTGAGGCAGCGATGTTGAGCGTGCCCAGCAGTCTGTGAAAGTTTCATTCTGTTTCGAATGTGGCCGTTCAGAGAATTCGCCGCCCGCGGATCTGAGTTTGGCAACCATCGTGCGGATGTACTTCCTGTGCGTGCACTTTTAGGCCGTAAAACAGCGGCCACCCCGGATGGTGAACCAATGGAGGACCTTCTAATGAGAGCGGCTACAGTTATTGCAGTGGCACTTGCCACCTTTTCAAGTTTTCCCCTGATAGCACAGCAGCAAGATACAACTCCGCAGCAGCAAGCCGCTCCGGCACAACAGACGGTGCCTCCGGCGCAGCAGACTACGCCAACGACGGCTCCCGACAATCAGCCCGCGCAGAGTGGTGCGGCTTCGCAGGGGTCCAGTACGTCGACTCAGGCCAGCCCTTCGGCGAATGGGTCATCGAGTAGCGCGGCAGGCACGATGGCGGCCCCGATCCAGCTGGCGCCGGTCAAAGGCGAGCTGGTGGGCAAGCTGGATTCCACTTCGGCGAAGACGGGCGACAGCGTCGTGGTCAAGACAAGGGACGATGTGAAGACTGCGGATGGAACCGACATTCCTAAGGGATCAAAACTGGTGGGCCATGTAACGGGCGTGCAGGCACGCGGCGAGGGCAAGGAGAATGCGCAGATCGCGATCAAGTTTGATCACGCTGAACTGAAGAGCGGACAGAGCCTTCCCATTGAATCAGTGATCGAGTCTGTGGGCTCGATGGAGAGCGATTCAGCGCAGAACAGCGGCGGAGGCAGTTTCGCGCCTCCTTCGGGCAGTTCGTCCTTGCCGGGCAGCGGAGCGGGAAATTCACCCTCAAACGGGAACATGAACGGGTCAAACAACAATAGCGCGGCGAACGCGCCGCGGCCCAACGAGACCCCGGGTGGATCAACGCAGTCAGGGACCGCGTCTGCGAATGGGAACGCTCCTGCCCCGGGCAGCATCGTGGCGAAGAGCGGAAACGTTGCGATCCGCATGACGTCGATCCCGGGAATACTGCTAGCGAACAACATCAGCGGACAACCGTTTTCAAATGCATCGGGCATGCTGCTTGGCGCGCGTCGTGACATCAAGCTGGACGGTGGCACGAAGGTCGTGCTCGAGGTAGCGATGGCACCGGGCGGATCGGCAAGCGGGCCTGGAGCTATGAACCGTTAATCGCGATCGCTTGAAGCAGAGAGAGCAAGGCCGGAGTTCAGCTCCGGCCTTGTCTTGTTTTGGGGCACAACGAAGGGCCACTGGTTCGGATGAAGCCTGCGCCCATTTTTTCTTTGAGAGAATTTGGAGCACCGGGCGGGGATCGAACCCGCGTATACAGGTTTTGCAGACCTGCGCGTTAGCCACTTCGCCACCGATGCTCGAACAGTGGTCAGAACAGGATCTGACAACTGAGCACTAAAATTGAAAACCCACCACGCTTGGAGCGGGTGGGGTCTGTAGTCGAGATTCCTGTTGCCGAATCTATCCCGCAGAACACGCCCGCTCGCAACGCCGCTGACAGCAGCAGCACAGACAGGATGCGGGAATGAATGCTTTGGTCATTGAACCCTTTGCAGCCGTCTCCTGGGTTCGTGTCGGCTGGCTATATTCGTAGACTAGAGAGCATTTTCTTCGCTGTCAATGGAGTGGCGCTTCGTTGCCCGCATCGGAGTGGATGACCGAGGCTCAGAAGTTGTATTGCGCGGTCGGCCTGCCCGATCGATCACACGCGACTCACATAGGGACCCACGTGGTGTCATTATCTTTCGAACATGCTCAGGGCCAGCACCATGGAAACGACCAAGGTCACGTTTGACTCCTTCATTTGCATGAACTGCATATTGATTGCCGAACCAACGTTTTTGAGAATCGGCTATCTGAACATCGCCTTGGGAAATGGAGAGAATCTCTTTTGCCGTGATCGACGATTTGGAAGATTTCCCGCATCTCCTTTGCAAGTACCCACGCGTGTTTTATCTCTCTGTTTCGACTCGAAGTCGATAGAATCCGCCGCCGTTGATGATGATGTTGTAAGCGCTGCTGAAAAATGAGAGCCAGCTCGATCCTGGCAAGGTGGGCGCCGTAACTGTTGATGAGTTCAAGCTCGCTGGTTGGCGATAGGTGGATCTTCTTCGCGTTGTAGTTTCGCCGGGCGCGAGGATCTCGTACCCGTTCGAAAACATTCGCGGCTTGATCGTTATTTCCACGGATTTCTCTCGTGAACAATCGGACTCGAAGAAAGCGATTGATTTGCTCCATAATGATGCCATGGCGACTCACTCGAATGCGCGCGAACTGGAATTGGATTATTACGTCGTGGACGTGTTTACGGAGACAGCGCTCAAGGGCAACGGACTCGCAGTGGTGATGGACACTGCCGGACTGCCGACGGAGAGGATGCAGGCGATCGCGCGAGAGTTCAATTTGTCGGAGACTACGTTTGTGGAGCGCAGGGCCAACTCGGTGGAGCAGGCCGAAGGCGTGCGCGTGCGGATCTTCACCACGCAGGAGGAGTTGCCGTTTGCCGGGCATCCGACACTGGGCACGGCGAGTGTGTTGAAGCTAAATGCGCCTGAGACCGTGCGGAGCGAGACTGTAACCCTGGCGCTGAACGTGGGTCCAGTGCCGGTGCGTTTTCAAAAAGAGGGCCTGTTCGGAGAGATGACCCAGCGCGATCCTGAGTTTGGGGCGGAACTGGAACGGGCAGAGGTCGCCCGGCTTTGCGGGTTGAACGTTGAGGACCTGCAGGCAATCGCGCCTCCGCAGGTCGTCTCGACTGGGACGGCGTTTGCGATTGTGGCACTGTGTTCGTCAGAGTCGCTGGCACGCCTGCGCGTGAACCAGGATGAGGCAACAGCATGGCTTCGGGAGCGCGGGGCGCGGTGGTTCTATGTGTTGGGACCGACTGCGGGCGGCGAGCCGGCGTGGAGAGCGCGGATGCAGTTCTACGGGGGCGAGGATCCGGCGACTGGGTCGGCCGCCGGATGCGCGATCAGCTACCTGGTGAAGCATCGGCTGGTGGCGCCTGACGAGCGGATTCATGTGCAACAGGGAGTGGAGATCGGTCGCACGAGCGACTTGTTTTTAACCGCAGGACTGAAGAATGCGAGTGTAGCGAATGTACGGGTCGGAGGCAGCACTGTTCTTGTTGCAAAGGGACGGCTTTTCCTGCCGTAATGCACACGGTTTCAACAGATTTTAATCAAGACAAGTTACTCAGTGTGTACGTTCTAACGGATTTCCACTTGTTACAAGTTGGTTTTCATGCTCAGTTTCGCCTGTTGTTCCCTCTTTTCATGACCTGGATTAGCTCGTACTCTTGCGAAGCATTGAACCAATGCAACCGGATTGTTGCCGGTTTTCATACAGGCTTCATCCACAATCTGACCGCTAGGTAGGATCCCGCTCCCACGGATTGATTGCCGAAGTCGTCTGGTGGGCGCGTGCAGTGGTGCGCCGTAAACCAGCGAGTCGGCAATATCGCCAATCCCTGCGAGTACGACCCTGTCTGCGGCCGACGGCCCCGGACAAACTACGTGCCAACCCGCCAAAAAGAACGGGGCAGCCGGAGTGCGTGCGAATAAGGGCCAAAGAATTCAAAGCAAGGAGCAGGACCCTTACATGCGGCCGAAAAAAGTAATTCTCTGCGTAGACGACAACGAACAGGAACTCTCAGTAATGAAATTCATGCTGGTGACAAACGGTTACCGCGTGCTTGCAGCCACGAATGGACAGGAGGCGATTGAGCTTTTTACCGAAAATGCCGTCGACCTGGTGCTGGCTGATTTTTCAATGCCGCAGATGAGCGGCGATCAACTCGTGGTACGGCTGAAGAAACATGCGTCGCATGTGCCGATGGTGCTACTCGGCGATCCGCAAAAGATGAACGGGCAGATCCATGGCGCGGATGCCCTGTTGGCGAAGAAGACCTGCTCTGCGCAGGAGTTGTTGGAACGCGTAAAGGTCATGAGCGCCCGCAAGCGCGGGCCACGAAAAGGCGTGCAGCGGCTAGTGAGTACGGAGCTGGCTGTAGCGTCATGAGTTAGGGGGCAGGGAGCAGCGATCAGAAGCCCGTGGATAAGGAAACTGATCCATGAGGGTGACCTTGAGGGAGGGTTGACCTTCGGGCTGCCGAGACGATTGTCTGGCGGCGGTCGGCTGGCATTCTGGTTGCTGCTCCCTGGTTTTTCTTCTGATCTGTCTCTTTTGACAGTTTTCAATTATTTCTCTGATACTTGACGATCCTGAGAGCAGATGGGCATACTCACCTTCGGTGCCCATACTGGTGTATCTTATTTCGCACCAGTGGAAGTAGGCCTTTTATGGATCTGGTCATTGTTCGTCTTCTATTTGTTGCCTTGTTCTCCGGAGTCTGTTATTTCCTTCACCCGTTTGGTGTTACCGGTTGGGTAGGCGCAGCCGGTGGAGCAGCGGCTGCTTGCGCAGTCATCGTATTTGAACTGAGGGTACGGGCGCTTACTCTGCGACGATTGATTGGCGCCGTAGCCGGAAGCATCTTCGGTATCTTCGGGGCGGCACTGTTCTGCCTGGTGCTGCGATCAGCTCCTCTGAATTCGGCGACATCGGCCGTGCTGCAGATCTTTGTGCTGCTGCTGATGACGTATGTCGGCCTTCTGGTTGGAGCGAGCAAGGGCGAGCTGTTGAATCCAGCCGCGCTCGGCACGCTCTTTGCCACGGAACGGCCCACGCGACGCAGCGCGAAGGTGCTCGACACCAGCGTGATTATCGATGGCCGCATCGCGGATATCGCCGAAGCGGGGTTCATCGACGGCATGATGGTGGTGCCGGAGTTTGTGCTGCGGGAATTGCAGATTGTGGCTGACTCCACGGACGGTTCAAAGCGGCAAAGAGGACGGCGCGGCCTGGACATGCTGCAGAGGATGCAGTCGAACAACAACATCCAGGTGCAGATTGTTCCTGACGATTTTCCGTCGATTCGCGAAGTGGATTTGAAGCTGCTTGAGCTGGCTAAGAAGTGGGAAGCCAAGGTGGTGACCAACGACTTCAACCTGAACAAGGTGGCCCATCTGCATCGCGTTGATGTGCTGAATATCAACGATCTTGCGAATGCGCTGAAGCCGGTGGTGCTGCCGGGCGAGAAGATGAATGTACTCATCCTGAAAGAAGGCAAAGAGTACAACCAGGGTGTGGGCTATCTCGATGACGGCACGATGGTGGTGGTGGACCACGCGCGCAAGATGATCGGGCGAGCGGTGGAGATCTCCGTCACCAGCGTTCTGCAGACGGCAAGCGGCAAGATGATCTTCGGCAAAATGGAAGAAAACGGCAAGGCCATCGAGCCGGGAAAAGCCGGGCCGCTGGAACTGGCGCGATAGCCACCTGCGGTGGGGCTGACTGCCTTCGGCGGGGCTAGCGTGCGATGTGGATGAGGGCCGAGCCTGGCCCCCCGGGCCCGACTACTGAATCTGCCTCTTAAGATGTGAGCACTGGTGAGGGCCTATTAAGGTCCGAACGGTCTCGATTCTCGCTCAGTTCCACTTGATGATGTGCAATAGATTCGAGTAATCGTCTGTCCACACCCTCATTCCTGTTGAAGCCTTAACGGGAGCCCAGTGGGGATCCGCTCCTAACGTTCCTAAATCAGATCGGCTTCGTGCCATTACGATCCACTGCGAAGCGAACTTTCCTTCCTCACTTTCCTCCGGCGAAACTGCAGAATCATCATCCATCAGGCATACCAGCCCGGCATCGCTGGCGAGTGCGCCGAGCGTTGGAGCTAACCGTACGAATTTATTAGTAATGTGGAAGGCAAGGATTCCTCCTGGCGCGAGTTTGCGAACATAGAGCGCCAACGCCTCCCGCGTTATCAAGTGCATCGGAATCATGTCTCCACTGAAAGCATCGAGGACGATCAGGTTTTGGCTTCCATCCTTTGCATCGCGCAACTTGAGGCGCGCATCACCGGGCACAATCTTTGCCTCGGGCGCGCATTGACTCAGGAATGTGAAGTAATTCGCGTTCAGGGCAATACTCGTTACCGCAGGATCGATCTCATAGTAGGTCAGCGCTTCGCCCGGCTTTAGGTAGCAAGCCATCGCACCCGCGCCCAGGCCGACTACGGACCATTGATCACTCTGAACGTCGCCTGATTGCGCCTTAAGCGTCTTTGCCTGCATGGCATGAACAATGCTGCCTGCCGGACCGGAGTTGGTATAGTACGCCAACGGCTCGCGACTTCTTGCTGGGTTGAGACTCTGCGACCCGTGCAACGTTGCGCCGTGGATGAGATAACGGTACTTGCCGCTTTGATCGTTGCCCACTCGCACGACGCCGTAGAAGTTTCTCTCCTTGTGTAAAAACTCACCGTAGGGCCCGGGATAGAGGGTACTAGCCATGAGCAGCGCTGCCAGGCCTGCCGCAAAACGAATGGGCCTCTTTCCAAAGCTCATGCACCAGACCATTGAGTAGCCGAAAAGGAGAATTACGATTGGCGGGCTCAGCTTCACATTGAAATGCTTGAGGCCGGCGATCAGCGCAACCATGACGAGGCCGAGCGCAAGGGGAAGGAACAAGTCATTGCGTCTTGCCTTTGCAGACTTCTGCGGCGGCTCCGGCCTTACGTCGATGGGTGGGCGCAGAAGGGCCGCAAAGATGAGTGCAAGAGGAAACTCGACAACCGTCGAAAAGATTACGGGTGCAACCAAAGAATTGAAAATGCCGCCGAGCACGCCACCGAGGGAAATCCACAAATAAAATTCGGTCAAGCCGGCGATTCCCGGCCTGCTCCGAGCCAGTTCCCCATGACAGACCGCAGCCACGGCGAACAGTGTCATCAGGTACAGAGGGAACAATACCAACAGCGGCAGTTGGGTCTTGGAGACGGTGGGATAGAGAGTAGCAAGAATCAGGAAGGGCAGCCTCTCGACGAGCCATTCATGGGAAAGTGGGGGCCGACTGGTGAAGACCATCACAAAGCTCAACAGGTAGAGCGCCAGGGGCAACACCCAAAAGAGCGGAATAGCCGGGACGTCGGTTGTCAGCGCTGTGGTAACGCCCATCATCAGGCTTGATGGCACAAACGCCAGTGCTACCCAGCGCAGCCGCTTGAGGTATCGTTGGCTGGTCTTGATTTCGCGGGGTTGCTCTTCAACTGCGGCCGGGGTAATTACCGGAGCGGTTTTCGCGCGCCAAACAAGGACGCCGCAGACCAACGTCATAGCGATAAAGAACAAATAACCGTAGGTCCAAATGCGGCTCTGTTCGCTCAGCTTCAGAGTCGGTTCAAGCAATAGCGGATAGCCGAGTAAACCCACAAGACTGCCCGCGTTGCTGGCGGCGTAGAGAAAGTAAGGGTCGTCCGCGGCCTTGTGTCCCGAGTGAGCGAACCATCGCTGCAGCATTGGTGTCGAGCTGGAGAGAACGAAGAATGGCAGTCCCACCGCCACGGAAAGCATGCCCAGTATCCATGGCACCGGACTGCTTAGTGCCGGCGGCTCCCACCCGACAGGGATTCGAAGGGGCAATAAGACCAATGGCGTTAGCGTCAAGCCGAAGTGCAAGAGGATCTGGCTTCGCCGCCCCAGCCATTTTGAAGTGGCATGAGCGTACAGGTATCCACAAAGCAGCACAGCTTGAAAGAAAACCAGGCAGGTGTTCCATACTGCCGGCGTGCCTCCAAGCATTGGCAGCGCCATCTTCGCCAACATCGGCTCAACAAGAAATAGCAGTGTAGCGCTGACGAACATGGAGCATGTAAATACGATAAGGAGCATTCCATCTCCACATTGGCAATCAGGGCTCGACTGAATAACTTACTGGCAGTATTACGAGTTAAAGTCGCGGTGTCAAAATTGGGCATACAGGGAGAGGGATTGGCACCATAAACCGCTAGGGGCCGGAGATTTGGAATCTCCGATCGTTTGATTCGTGACAACAGAGCGTCGGCTATTGGAACGCGATGCGTCCGACGACTACTGCTGAAGCTGAAGAGAATCCGTGGAGGGGGCGAGGGGGCGCGCGTTCAATGGGCACTTCGTGACCGCCGTCGACCGCGTTATAGCGCTCCCAGAGATGTCCAGTCCGCTCCCATGTGTCGACTACGTTTGCGATGTATCGACGACTGACTTCGCGTGCCTGCTGATTAAACCCGTAGCGCTGGAGGGCTTGCGCGACAACGATTTGCTGCGGCGGCCAGGCCTCAGGATATGACCACTCGTTGTTTTTGTACTCGGGATGAGGACTGGGATAGTTCTTATCAGTGAACGTGAGGCCATAAGGGCGATTGAACAGTTCAAGGTGATCAACGACGCGGCGGGCCTGCGATTCAGAAGCGATGCCTTCCCACAACGGCCAAAAAGCATTCAGGGAGTAACAAGGCAAACGTTTTTCACGGACGTAATCATATTCAAAATAGCAACCGATTTTGTCGTCCCAGCAGTATTCATTGATCCGATCCGCGCGCTGCTGCGCTTCCTTGCGCCATCCCTCGGCCTTCTGATGCCAACCGAAGCGGTCAGCCAACGAGGCCAGCACTCGGGCGTAGCGCACCAACGCGACATTGACATGAATCGGGACACAGCGGCGAACATCGCCATCAAAAATGGGCGTGAAATCCAACCCGCTTTCGCACTCGGCGGCGAGGGGCGGCGATAACGTGTCTGTTCCTGCATCTCTGCAGGTGGAGAGCCCGGTGGGAGTCTTGTGAGCCGCGCCATTCCAATAGTTGGAATACTCATTTTCGAGGCTGGGATATGCCCTGATCGCCAATTCGTCATTCGGGGTCGCGGCGAGATAGTTCTCGACACTCATGGCCAGCAGCGGCGGTTGTCCACGAGTGATGTAATAGCTTCGGTTTCCGTTCAGAACCATTCCATACCGGTCGATCTGGAAAAGCTGATCGAGAATATGCCAGCGGACGATTTCGAGGCGTCCATGGTCGATGAGAGCGATATTCGTGAACTGTGTGTCCCATCCATAGATCTCAGGGAACGCGGATTCTGAGCCTCCGCCCGAGACGTAAGGGTGAGGTAGATACAGCAACGTTTTGTTCGAGTCGTTGCGAATATCCTCTTCATTTGCGTGGCGGAGGTCGCCGTCCCACCAGCTTCGAATGGCATCGTCGAGCTTCTGCCATCGGGCTTTCAGGTCTTTGCCGGCGGGGGATTCTTTCGGAGTCTGCGTTGCGGACGTAGAGCCGAACGAAGTCGACAATCCAAACGCTCCCAAGGCCGTCATCGCAACGAAGGAACGCCGGGTTAATGAGGCTGAGTGTTTCGCCATATAAACTTGATCCTGAGACGAGCCGAGTCGTTACGTACACGTTACATCTGGGAAGGCCGGGCTTGTGGCTCCGAAGCTTGATTGATTTATCCATGAAAGCCGCCGGTCGTGCAGTGACGAATGGCACTCCTTCGTGGCTTTCAACATGCGAGCCGAAAGACAACCGCCGTCGAGCATGGAACGGTGTTCCACCCGAAACCATGAAAATGCAACCGCGGATCCCTCCACTGCGTCCGCCACGGCGGACTCCGGTCGGGATGACACATCTGTGGGAGAGTGAGATCGGGGGAGGCAGTGAATTTTTAGGGCAGATCTTTCGACTTCGCTTCGCCGCGCTCAAGATCACAACGTCGCCGGGTCACGTCCGCAGGAGTGCGGGGTTTCGGTGCGCGGTTTTGCCGATGAGTTCGCCGAAGAGGGTGTTGGCCCAGGCGAACCACGCCCGTGTGAACTTGGCGGGGTCGTCTTTGTTGTAGGACTCGTGGATGAATCCGGTTCCGGCAGAGGATGCTTTCAGCATCTGAATGGCGCGGGCTATCTCAGTGTCAGAAGTGCTCGTGAGCGCATAGATGGTCTGGGACATGGGCCAGATCATGTCGCGGCCGATGTGAGGGCCGCCAATGCCCTCACCTGCAGTTCCGCGGAAGAACCATGGGTTGCTTTCGCTCCAGACGAAGTTTCTCGTTCGGGCATAAATGGCTGCGTCAGGCGAACTCTCAAGATAAGGAAGGCCGAGCAGACTGGGCACATTTGCGTCATCCATCAGGGCCTGACCGCCGTATCCATCGATCTCATAGGCCCAGATGGTTCCCGCAGCAGTTGAGACGAGCGCGTGCTGTCGGAGTGCCGACTCGACCTCATTGGCCAATGCGGTTGCGTCGCTGGCCATCTCGGAATCGTGGAGGATGGAGTTGGCCATGGTTGCGAGCTGACGCAAAGACGTGACTGCGAAAAGATTCGAGGGCACGAGAAAGGAAAAGATGCACGCATCATCGGATGGGCGGAAGCAGGAGGCGATGAGGCCGACTGGCTTGACGGGATTGCCAATGGCATTCACGAGCGTGTCGGTGGGGTTGGCTGCCTCCCGCTGGAAACGATAGGGGCCCAGGCCATTTTTTCGCTGCTGGACATGCATGGTTTCGAGAACCACCTGCATGGCGTGTTTCCAGGCGGGATCGAAGGGGCGGGTATCGCCGGTGTTTTTCCAATATCCGTGCGCGAGACGAATTGGATAGCAGATGGAGTCCAACTCATACTTGCGTTCGCCAACGCCCTGCTTCATCTCGGTCTGATCTTTGGTGCTCCACTCGAGGGGAGCGGCGCTGAGATTTGCCATGAACGCGTTGGCATAGGGATCGATGAGCAGGCAACGGGTTTGTCGCCGGATGACGCCTTCGAGGAGATGGCGGAGTTTGTCATCCGCGCTTGCAAGCGGAAGATAGGGCCAGACCTGCGCGGAGGAGTCGCGCAGCCACATCGCAGGAATGTCGCCGGTGAGTACTGCCGTATCGGGCTTTCCTTCAAACTCACCGAAGGAGACTGTCGTGTCGAGCGTGTTTGGAAGGCAGTTGGCAAACATTTCGGCGAGGACGGGATCGCCGATGCGCTGGCTGGTTGCGACGATGTAGGCGTCGACGGCGGTGCTGCGAAACTTGCGATCGGCCGGGATGGGACGTTTCGAACCGAGGGTAGCCGGTTGTGCCAGAAGGGCTCGCGGAACGGCAGAAAGGACGCCGGCACTCGCAATGGCGATGCCGGTTCGCGCAATCAGCGACCTTCTGGTCATGGGCTCGTTCTTCATCGTGCCAATTATCGCAGGCAACGCGCCGGAACTTATCCGTGATAGAGCAGGCGGCTGAGGCGTTCTCGAACGCCGGGCCATTCGGAGGCGATGATCGAGTAGCGCACTGAGTCGCGGGGCGTAAAGTCTGCGGCCAAGCGATGGGAGCGGAGGATCCCTTCGCGCTTTCCGCCGATGCGTTCGATGGCTTTCTGGGAACGGAAGTTTCGCGCGTCGGTGTGAAGGCAGACACGGAGCACGCCCCATGTTTCAAAGGCGTGAGTGAGCATGAGGAATTTGGACTCGCGATTGGCGGCGGTGCGAATGGCGGCGCGGGTGAGCCATGTGTGGCCGATTTCGCAGGCGTCGGGCATATTTCGCCCGTGGCGCTTGTGGCCCACGTGCCAAGCCCAGAATTCGATATTCCAGAAGCGGGTCGATCCGACGAAAGCGCCGTCGCTCTCGCGGATGATTGCAAACGGCAAAGATGTGCCGGAAGTCTGCCAGCGAAGCGCGGTGGCAATATAGTCGGCGGCTTCTTCGTTGCCCTGGGGAACAGGGCTCCACTGGTAGAGAGTTGGATCTGCGGCTGAAGCTTCGACCAGGCCTTCCAGGTGGCGCTGCTCAAGCGGCATGAGGTGAACGTAGCGACCGCGCAGGGTGATGGGAGCAAGGGAATGCAAAGCGGGGGAGACCTCCGGGGATGCTTGGGGAACGGCTTGCCCAAAGTGAGGTCGTTCAATTGGGCATGGTTACTGGATTGTGCCGACGCTATAAGCCACGGCAAAGTCGCTCAGTTCGCTGACTTGAAGCACCGGAGCGATGTCGGTGTAGTTGGCGATGTCGCCCTGGAGCGCGGCGGCGTTGGGGAGAAAGGCATCGGTGAAGGCTTGCACAGTTTCGCAAGTGAATCCGGCGATAGCAGCGTAGGGAGCGGATTGATCGGGCATGCCGCCGCTGATGCCTATCTCGGCGGTGACGGCCTTGACTGCCGTTCCGAGGAGTTTGACCGCGAGCGGCATGTGGATGTTGAGGTAGTAGTTCGCGTCGAAGCGGCTGCCCGGTTTGTTCGGATAAAGGACACTTACCTTGATCATCTGATCCCTTTCACGCGTTATGACCGGCTCGCTAATCAGTACTTCTGGACCTTGGGGTCTATCTCGTCGCTCCAGGCAAGGATGCCGCCTGCGAGGTTCACGACGTTGGAGTAGCCCGACTGCTTGAGGAACTCCGCGATACGCTGTGAGCG
This sequence comes from uncultured Acidobacteriaceae bacterium, assembly GCA_963737915.1. GTDB lineage: Bacteria > Acidobacteriota > Terriglobia > Terriglobales > Acidobacteriaceae > Telmatobacter. Next base: position 112,779 of record CAVTUP010000025.1, read on the forward strand.
CGCGCCGGAGCGGCACTGCACGACGATTTCACGGTCGCGGGGAATCTCGGCGAGGCGCTGGGGCACATCGTTCTGTGGAATGAGCGTGCCGCCGATCTGGGCAATCTGGTACTCGTAAGGCTCGCGTACGTCGAGGAGAAAGAGGTTTTCGCCGGCGTCAATGCGCTGTTTGTATTCCTTGACGCTGAGTTGGGGGACGCCGTTCTTCACTGCTTTCTCCTCTTTTGTTTCGGGCACGATGCCGCAGAAATGCTCGTAGTCGATGAGCTCGGTGACGGTGGGGTTGTCACCGCAGACCGGGCACTCGGGATTTTTGCGCAGCTTGAGTTCGCGGAACCGCATGCTGAGCGCGTCGACGAGAAGCAAGCGGCCGATGAGCGGCGTGCCCTTCCCAAGAATGAGCTTGATGACTTCGGTTGCCTGGATGACGCCGACGAGGCCGGGAAGAATACCGAGCACTCCGCCCTCGGCGCAACTGGGGACGAGACCGGGAGGTGGCGGCTCAGGATAGAGGCAGCGATAGCAAGGGCCTTCTTCGGTAGCGAAGACGCTGGCCTGTCCTTCGAAGCGGAAGATGGAACCGTAGGCGTTGGGCTTGCCGAGCAGCACACAGGCGTCGTTGACGAGATAGCGGGTGGGGAAGTTGTCGGTTCCGTCGGCGACGACGTCGTAGTCCTTAAGAATCTCAAGGGCGTTTGCGCTGGAGAGCATGGTGTCGTGCTTGACGACGTTGAGCGCAGGATTCAGAGCAAGAAGCTTCTCTTCAGCTGAATCGAGCTTTTTGCGGCCAATGTCCTTGGTGGAATGGATTATCTGACGCTGCAAATTGCTCGCGTCCACAACATCAAAATCGACCAGACCGAGGGTGCCGATGCCGGCTGCGGCAAGATAGAAAGCCAGAGGCGAACCGAGTCCGCCTGTTCCGACACACAGCACGCGCGCAGCTTTGAGCTTTTGCTGGCCCTCGATGCCTACTTCGGGAAGGATGAGGTGGCGCGAGTAGCGGGAGAGATCATCGGTGGTGAGTTCGGGGAGCGCGGTCGGTGCTGTTGTGGTCGCCATGGTTGACTCGGTTCTCTATTCTTTCGGGTTCGTGGTTGCGATTTCGTGCCGGCCGTTTACGGTGTCTTTCGATTCGCCTGATTTGAAGCGCAAATTCAAAGGACACGCAGTTTCAAATAAACGCCGTCTGTCTAACACCCGCCGGCGATCGAGGGAATGATGGAGAGCGTGTCGGTGGAGGTAACCGGGGTCGACTCCTTCGCCGGAAGGTAGCGCACGTCTTCGTCGTTCAGATACAGGTTAACAAAGGCGCGCAGGTTGCCTTCGCCTGTGAACAGATGTTTGCGCAGTTCGGGGTAAGTGCGGGTGAGATCGTCGAGCCCTCCGGCGATGGTGGCGGAGTTCACGTCAATGGAGTCTTTTCCGCCAGCGTATGTTCGGAGGGGTGTCGGGATAAAGATGATCATTCGTCTAAGTCCTCTGGGCTCCTCATTGGATGATAATGCGAGCGATTCGGATGAAAGAATGCATTGCGCATAGAAAAACGGCCCCGGCAGAACCGGAGCCGTTTCAGAATCCCTCGAAATAAAAGGGTTGTGGGCCTAGCGGGAAGCGGGTTTGGGAGTCGCACTGGCCGTTTTTGCTGCCGCTGTGGCGGCGGGCTTGGCTGCCTGCTTCGCAGAGGCCGTATCGGCTTTGGGCTTCCAGAATTCGGGGTCGCTCTTGATCCAGGCTTCCTCGGCATAGCTTTGCGTGGGGTTTATGGAAAACAACTCGGTGCGGGCCGAATCGATAGCCTGCCAGAACAGGTCGTCAAGTTTCTGCATGCCGTCTTTGCCGACTGCCGATTCCAGCTTCTTGCCGTCGCCGAATGCGGTATCGACCTCGGTCAGGGAGTTCCGCGCCGTGATGACGATGTAGGTGCCGGCTTCACCGCCGTAAGCGATCTCGTATGCGGCCCAATGCGCGGTGGTTCCTGCCTTGTCATTGGCTTCTTTGTAGGTTTTGGTGACGTCATACCAGTCTTTGCGATGTCCGGGACGAACGTGGAAGATGCTGATGTCGTAGTAGCGAGCGTGGGAGACGTCAGGGTGAGGGTGGTAGCTCAGTTCTTCGTCGTAGGTGTAGACAACCTGGTCGAGGCCATCGAGCTGTTCGGCATCGGCTACGATGTCGCGATCCAACTCTGCTCCAAACGCGGCGTTCTTGGCGAATATCTTGTTGTCCGCTTCCCAGGCTTCGAAAGAGGGATAGCGCGAGATGTAGAGGGCGCGAGATTTGCCGGACATGGAGTTAAGGGCAACGTAATGGCCCTGAATCTTGGCGCGGTTCATGAGGGAGACGAACGGGGCTTCAGTCTTATCGTGAATCAGTCCTGCTTTTCCGGGCTTGAGCCATTCCCGGTTAATCTGAAGAACTTTCGGCGGTGTTGCGGTGGATGCATCTTGCGCCGCGGCCAGCAAGCTGCCAGCGGCTGCGAGGGACAGACCCAACAGAATGGGGCTGATCTTCATAGAAGAACCTCCTTGACATGCTCAGAGATCACTCGCGGCTACGGGAGTGCGAGAAATCCGTTGTGCTCTGGGACTGGCCGAATAGTAGTCCCGGACAATACGGAGTGTAAAGAGACTTCGTAATCTATTCAGTCATTTAGGGCCGGTTAGTTGCGCTTGGAGTTGATGCCACGCAAATCGTGTACACCCTCCGATTCGTGGCAAGGGCCGGATCATACCCTCATCCGAATGGATTCCAACTCAAAGTGCTTGTCTTCTTCGCGGGTGCCGGCGAGGAGGAAGGAGTTGGTGACAGCGGCTTTGCCCTGCGCGACCTCGGTGATGACGTAGGAACAGCCGAGCCAGTGGGCTTCTGCCAGATCGGTGGTCGACCACTGCGCGGGGTGGTCGGGGTGGGAGTGGTAAAAGCCGGCGATGTCGAGACCACGACTTCGTGCTTCGCGCTCGATTTTGACGAGTTCGATAGGGGCGATCTGGTAGCGGTTGTGGGCGGAGTCGGTGCGGATATTTCCGGCGCGGACCGCGGAGTCGATGACCCAGCCTTCAGGTGTGGATCTGCCGAGCAAGGCGCCGCAGCACTCGTGCGGGTAGGTCTCTTCGCCATGCGAGCGGATCGCGTGATAGACGTGGTGAGCTATATGGAGTACGCCCATCCCTCTTCCTCCCAAAAACGTTCGCTGAGGTACTTGTCTGCAGAGTCAGGCAGCACGGTGACAATCACCGCCTGACGGCCTTGCGCAGTTTCTTCCTGGGCAATTCTGAGGCACACTACGACGGCCGCAGCTGCCGAGACGCCGACGAGCAGGCCTTCTTCGCGCGCGAGACGCTTTGCCATGGCGTAAGCGGCTTCGGTTTCCACTTCAAGATTGCGGTCGGCAAGGTGGGGGTTATAGATGGCAGGAACGATGGCCGAACCCATGTGCTTCATCCCCTCGAGACCGTGAAAGGGCGAGTCGGGTTGAAAGCTGATGGCCTGGATCGCGGGGTTCTTTTCTTTGAGGAAGCGTGTGCTGCCCATGAATGTTCCACTGGTGCCGAGGCCGGCAACGAAGTGCGTGACCTGCCCTGCGGTCTGACTCCAGATTTCTGGGCCGGTGGTTTGGTAATGCGCCAGCCAGTTCGCGTCGTTGGAGTACTGGTCGGCGTAGTAGAAACGAGCCGGGTCGTTGCCGGCCAGTTCGCGAGCGCGGCGAATCGCGCCGTCAGATCCCTGATCGGGGTCTGTCCAGTCAACGGTGGCGCCGTAGGCACGCAGGATCCGCTTGCGTTCCGGCGAAACACTGGTAGGCATGGCAAGATGCACGGGGAAGCTCAAAGCGGCGCCGAGCATCGCGAAGGCGATTCCTGTATTTCCGCTGGTGGCATCGAGGAGGGTCTTGCCGGGAGTGAGCAGGCCGCGCTGGCGAGCATCACGGACTATCGCCGCTGCGGCACGATCTTTTACGCTTCCGCCGGGATTGGCCCACTCCGCCTTGCCGAGCAGGGTGATGCCGGGCAATGCGCGGGCGGTATGGTCAAGCCGAATGAGCGGCGTGTTGCCGATGCGCTCAGGGAGCGATGGTGCCGGGCCGGATCTGTGATTGCTCTGAGTCCATAAATTGCGGTCGGCGCTCCCAGTGTGCGAGATTGGAGGGGGAGAACTCCTCTCAACATCTTCGCAGAGCTGGAAGCAACGATGGCCCGAAAAACCGCCAAACTGAATTTTGAACAGACAGTTGAAGCGCTCCGCGCTCATTCTTTTGACGTCGTTCCGTTTCAAGGGGTCGCAGGAGGCGTGCTGGTGAGCAAACACGGGGCTGCGGCAGTGCTGGTTCCGGTCGATGAGAAAGACGCGGTCAGATCGGCGGCCTATGCGGAGCGGCCTGGGATCCTTGTGCGAGGCGAGGTAGCGCGGTTGCTCGATCGCGGCTATCAGAAGTTTATCAAGACATCGCAGTTTGAATTGCCTGCGTCAGCCGCGCAACTGCATGCGATTCACGACTTCCAGGAAGAATTGACGCGGGCGATCGGTGGGATAAGCCTCTATAACGAATCTCTCGGAACAACGAGCGATTTGTATCAGTACGATCGCTTGCGCGGACGCGAGGCTGAGGAGCCTGCACCGGCTCGCCCATGGGAGCTCGGCACCGGGCATTAAGTTTCCGGCCGGAGTTGACGAGGACCGGACGCCAATCTCGACGCGTGCTAGACGATTTCTTCTGTTCTCAGATGCGAGTAATCCGGAGCGCGTACGACGCGCATCAGTTCCCCGTGATCGAGCCAATTCAAGAAGCATTGAGAGCAGTCGTCGATGATCACGTTGCCTGGGCCGGCGTAGTAGTGCGTGTCCATGTGCTGATGACAATGGGGGCAGTCGATTTTGCGCTGCAGGTCATGAACGTCTGGCGGGTGGGCAATCAGCGTTCCGGGATCTCCTGCGCGCAATTCTTCAACAAGCGGCATGAATAGCGCCATGGGAATGAGCATGCCGCGGCATCGCGTGCAGTAGAGGATTCGCAGCTTGGCGAGAGCCGCGTGCATGAGAGGGATCGCGCAGATCGGGCATGCCTCGTTGGAGACTGACGCCGAGGACGCTTACGCCGTCATCGTTCTTTGCTGGAAAGAAGACGCTCTTGCAGTAGTCGCATCTCCAGCAATCGTCATCGACTGCGAGGCGCATGGCAGCGCCACAGGATCCGCAGTTCATTGTTCCCTTCCACATCCCGGGCAGTACTTGGCGCCATCGGGCACTTGTCTGCCGCAGTCGATGCAGAATCGTGCCGCCCGGGCGGAGGTCGAAGATGCCTGCGTACCCGATGCGGTCGCGAGGGACGGCATCATTGTTTGCGCCATCGCGGCTCCTGCTCCAAGGCCGACGCCCATGCCGGCGACGCCGCCGGAGTTGGCTGCGGCGACCGGCAGCGACTGTGCAACTTCAAATTGCGTGTAGCGACCTAGATCTCCGGCCATGTTGACTCCAATGCGCTGATCCATAACTTTTTGCAACTCCTCAGGGAGCGAGATATTTTCAACGGTGAACTGGTTAAGCTCGAGACCAAACGCCGCGAAGGCGGGCTTCATCTGTTCTTCGATTTTCTTTCCGAGCGCGGACTGGTTTGCCGCCATGTCGAGAAAGGAGACATTGCTGGTGGCGAAGATGTCTGTCATTCGCGCAACTATTGTGTTGCGCAATTGACCTTCGAGGTCGGCGACAAAGTACATGCCACGGGTGCCACTGACCTGAACGAAGAAAGTGCGTGGATCGGAGATGCGATAGGAGTAGATTCCGTAACCGCGCAGCCGCACCGCGCCGAATTCGCTGTCGCGAATTGTGATGGGGTTGGCGGTGCCCCACTTCTGATCGATCTGAAGATGGGTCGAGAAGAAGTAGACATCGGACTTGAATGGAGACTCGAACTCCTTGTCCCAATTGTTCAGATCGGTAAGCAGGGGGAGATTGCGGGTCGTCAGAGTGTGCAGCCCGGGCCCGAAGACGTCGGCGATTTTGCCTTCATTGACGAATGCAGCCATCTGCGATTCGCGGACGGTAAGCTGCGCGCCATTCTGAATCTCCATGTCCTGCATGGGATAGCGGAAGACGAGCATTCCTTCTTCCGGTTCGTTCCATTGAATGACGTCGATGAATTGCTTGGCGAGGAATTGTCTGAGAGTCACACACCCCTCCTGGAGTGCAACTCTACCATGCGTTTTGAGGGGGCTCTATAAAGAATTGCGGAGCGGCAGTACCCGGCGTAACCGCGCGTAATTGTTCACGGCGATGGCTTTAGATCGAGACCGGCTGCGATTCAGTTGGGGGTTCCGCTCGCCTCGGCAGCCTCAAAGGTGCACTCCTGACATTGGCAACTCCGGCGCAGGTACTCCCACGAGTAAATGCCGCTAGAGTGGCCGTCGAGCCAGTTGAACTGGAGAGCATAGCGGCCTACGGCATGGGCGCTCGCAGGCTTGACGGGCGGGGCGTACATCGGAAGAAGCGCCGCAGGCTTCGGTTTGGGCTGGCCGGCCTTGCGGCCTTCCGCTTTGCGCTCGTCGATACAGGTGGCACACGGGCAGGCGTTGCGCAGCCAGGCGAAGTTCCAACTGCTTTTGTGGCCATCGGTCCAGTCGATCTCGAGGCCCTTGCCCTCAGTAAGCAGCACCCGTACTTTTTCAGGGGTGACGGCAATACGGGGGAGGGGGCGCTCCACTTGATTGCCGCGTTCTGCCTCGTCTTTGCTTACGAAGCGAATTCCTTCGTGACTCATGCCTCTATTTTAGTTCGTAGGCGCCAATGCTGCTCTCAGGGACTCCTCCAAAAGAACCATGCGGCCATGAAAAGGCCTATGAAGACAACGAGTCCGCGCAAAATGGGCTGCGGAACGCGGCGCGCCATGCTGGCGGACGTGTAGCCGCCAATTGCACAGGAGATCATGGCTAGAAGGCAATAGCGCCAAACGACTTGCCCGTTCACGACGAAGATGACGAAAGCAATTCCGTTGGCCATCGTGGTGGCGAACACTTTAAGCGCGTTGATTTCGTGCAGATCCTGAAAACCGAAAAGAGAGAGCAGGGTGATGAGGAGGAATCCTGCACCGGCTCCGAAGTAGCCGATGTAAAAGCAGACCGCGATTGTGCAGAGGAAGACCGGGAGCCTGCGCGGGGCGTGTGCGCTTGATGTTTGACTGCGCGCGAATTTTCGATGTTCGAGCCAGCGGGAGACCGGACCGCTTAACGCAAAGATGGTGGCAGCGATGAGCAGCAACCACGGGACAAGATGAAGGAAGGTCCTCTGGGGTGTTATGAGCAGGATTATTGCTCCGCCTGTGCCGCCGATCAGGCCGGCGAGCGCCATTGGCAATGCCAGCCGCAGGTTTTTGAGGATGTCGGCGCGGTAAGCAGCGATGGAAGTGAGTTGCCCGGGCCACAGGGCGACGGTGTTGGTTGCGTTTGCCTGAATGGGAAGCATTTTCATGCCGAGCATGGCGGGAAAAAGCAGAAACGATCCGCCGCCGGCCACGGCATTGAGCACTCCTGCCAGGAAGGCAGCCACCGTCAGCCAGACCCAATGCCAATCCACGTAAGGAGGAAGGCCAGAGATGAGGACCATTAGAGATCGATTGTAGAGTGCTGCGCCGAGTTCAGCGGCAGAAGATATTCGCGACGCAGAACCCTTGATCACCGACAGGCCATATTTCGCTATCGCAGTGCAAAAGTGCGAGAGTATGCTCTTGACATGGTTCGACTTCCCCGTCGTTTTGCGCTCCTTTGCGGGCTGCTATCTGTTATTTTCGTTGCCGTGCCTTCCCGGGCTGCAGTGTCATCGAGCGCACCTGTTCTCTCGATTGAAAACCTGGGCAAAGGAACTGCGCCGCTTGATGGTGCATGGCAATTTCATCTCGGCGATAACCCGGCATGGGCAGCACCGGATACGGGCGATGACGCCAAAAATGTGGGCTGGGAGCAGATAACGGCAGACACGACCTGGGGAAGTCAGGGACATCTCGCATACACCGGATTCGCGTGGTATCGGAAACATGTGCATCTTTCTCCCGCAGAGGGCGCTGCTCCTGATTTTGCGATGCTGATGCGGCATGTGGATGACGCCTACGAAATCTACTGGAACGGCGTGCTTATTGGGCGTAACGGGAATCTGCCACCGAATCCGCTGTATTACTTCAGCGAACCTCCACGGACATTTGGGCTGGGTCCAGTGAAAGATGGCGTACTGGCTCTGCGTGTTTGGAAAGGCCCGCTCAACTCGTTCGATACGGATCAGCTGGGGGGAATGTATTTCGCGCCAGTGGTCGGAAGTCCAAAAGCAATCGCCGCAGAGAAAGACGAGCTGGATTATGCGTGGCTGCGGAGCCGTCAGTACCTATTCGGATTGCAGTCTTTGTATGGGGTGGTGATGTTGCTCAGCTTGCTGGCGTGGCTGCGCGACCGGTCGCAACCGCTGCTGTTATGGATGGCGGTATTTTGTTTTGCGCCAGTGGCGGCCCTGGTGCTGACTGGCCTGCGGCTCCCCTGGTCTTACAACTTCGCGCTTGGCTGGCTGCAACCGGTGTTGAGTTTGCAGGACATTGGTTTGTGGTTCCTGCTGTTGTACCTGCTCAAGCTGAATGAGAATTCACTACTGACGTATGCGACGCGAACGCTGGCAATTATCAGCTTTATTGCCACATCGCTCGATGGACTGCTGACATTTGTCAATTGGAACGATCCCGTACTGCAACCGTGGGTGCAGGGAGCTGACGGCGCGCTGACGGCGATCTTCACCGTGGCGGAAGCGTATCCGCTGCTCCTGATTATTCTGGCTCTTCGCAAGCGTCTCGATTCGACCCGATGGCTGGTGGCTATTGCAGCTTTCATCGCAGAGATGATTTCCGTGGTCCGCATCGCGGTGCAGCAGGGCAGCCGCTACACCCACTGGACACTTGGACAAAAGATCGGCACGCCGCTCTTCACGATTAACGGGAACGTCTTCACCGCACAGACGATCGCCAATTCCCTGCTGCTGGTGGCGATTCTGTATGCCGTCTATCGCTACCTGCGCGAGTCAACGCGGCGCGCCAGCGAACTCGAACAGGAGTTCAAGAGCGCGCGCGAATTGCAGCAGGTACTGATTCCGGAGACGCTGCCGTCTCTGCCTGGGTTTGCAATGACGAGTTCGTACAGACCGGCGCAAGAGGTAGGGGGAGACTTCTTTCAGATCATTCCGCTGGAAGGGGAGTTCAAAGGCTCGACGTTGATTTTGCTGGGCGACGTGAGCGGCAAGGGATTGCGGGCCGCAATGGCGGTATCGCTCATTGTTGGGGCGGTGCGGGCGCTGGCCAAGTTTGCGCCGCATCCGGCAGAGATTCTGACCGAGCTCAATGTGCGGTTGTTTGGCCGTTTGCAGGGAGGTTTTGCAACGTGTCTCGCGCTGCGCGTCGCTGCGGACGGGCATTGCGTCATGGCCAGCGCGGGTCATCCGGCACCGTTTCTAAATAAACGCGAACTGCAACTGCCGGGCGCACTGCCGCTGGGAATGGTCTGCACCGCGACGTATGAGCAGACGGAATTTGATCTTCGCGAAGGGGATCACTTCGCCCTCTATACCGACGGCCTGCTCGAGGCTCGGAGCGCGACCGGCGAGATGTTCAGCTTCGAGCGGCTTGATGAACTCTTCGCCAAGGCTCCCGACGCTGCTATGGCGACGGACGCGGCGGTGAAGTTTGGTCAGGACGATGACATCACGGTCCTGACCCTGACGCGGCTTGGCACCGGCCAGCAGTCGAGCACGCATCTGTCGGCGCCACGGCTGGTGCCGGTTTAGCCTGCACTCCGCGGATGACAAATGATCGGCGCCGAAACCTCGTAACCAGTCCGGGCGGCATAGTAATTTGCGTGCCCAAAAGCGCGCCGAATCTACGATTTTGCAAAGAGTTCCGAGCGATTCATGCGGTGTTCGACGGTGTTTTTCGAAGGTCAATTTCTAAGTTATTTAGAATAAGCAGATTAACGTATTCTTATAAGTGAGTGATTCGCACTCATATTTTATGAATCTTTTATGCTATAGTTTCCATCAGATTGGTTGAGTGGCAGGGACGGGACTCTCCCTGGCTCGACAATTTCGAATACATCTGGAGGAACAGAATCATGGCAATCACTCGTTGGGACCCGTTTCGGGAAGTCGTCGCACTGCAAAACCGCATGAACTCGCTTTTCCGCGACCTGAACGATGGGGAGAGCCCATTGACGACTGCAAGCTTTGTGCCGGCTGTCGATATCTATGAAGATGCGCAGAAGGTCATGTTGAAGCTCGAAGTTCCGGGCATTGAGGAGAAGGACCTGGATGTTCGCGTGGAAAACAACACCCTGACGGTCAAGGGCGAGCGCAAGTTCGAGAAAGAAGAGAAGGAAGAGAACTTTCATCGGATCGAGCGGCGCTATGGCAGCTTTTATCGCGCCTTCACTCTGCCTTCGACGGTCGATACCGAGAACGTCAAGGCCAGCTACGATGCCGGCGTGCTGAAGCTGGAGTTGAAGAAGAAAGCCGAAGCTCAGCCGAAGCAGATCAAGATCAACGTGGATAAGAACCAGACGATCGCGGCGTAAGGGCCGATACCAGCTTCCAGTCCCTCCGGGGACAGGTTGGCGACTGGTGGAATCGAAAGCGCCGGGAGAGGTGGATGCCTGCCCGGCGCTGGTTTATTTTGACGCAGGAACGAGATTGGGAATCTGATTAGAAGAGGTCGCGGTTTTGGATTTCGGCTTGACGGCCGGGAACTGAGATCAAGCGGCCGAGGAGTTTAGAAATGGCAATTCGCTGGGAAAAGCTGACGGTGAAGTCGCAGCAGGCGATGCAGCAGGCGCAGGAGCGGGCGACCGAACTTGGAAATCCCGAAATGCAGCCGGTGCATCTGCTGCTGGCGCTGATTGAGGACCGCGAAGGAGTGATACCCGCGGTGCTTGAGAAGATCGGTGTTCCCACGGAGCGGCTGGAGAGCGACCTGCATTCCATCGAGGAGAAACTGCCTCGCGTGGCGGGTTCCAGCACACAGCCGGGCGTGAGCCAGGCGCTCAACAAGGTCATCGATCAGGCATTTCGCGAGGCTGCGAACTTCAAGGATGAGTACGTCTCGACGGAGCACCTGCTGTTGGGCGCTGCGCACTTGAAGGGAGACGCGGTGCGCGATGTGCTTGCGGCAGCCGGTGCTACGCATGAGGCGATTTTGCAGGCGCTGACCGCCGTGCGCGGATCGCAGCGTGTAACGGACCAGAATCCTGAGGGCAAGTTCCAGGCGCTGGAAAAGTACGCCAAGGATCTGACGGAATTGGCGCGGCGCGGAAAGCTTGACCCGGTGATCGGTCGCGACGAGGAGATTCGGCGCGTTGTGCAGGTACTGAGCCGTCGCACCAAGAACAATCCTGTGCTGATTGGCGAACCGGGCGTGGGCAAGACGGCAATTGTGGAAGGGCTGGCGCGGCGTATCGTCTCCGGCGATGTACCGGACAGTCTGCGCGACAAGCGGGTGATTTCGCTCGACCTGGGGTCGATGCTGGCGGGCGCGAAGTATCGCGGCGAGTTTGAAGACCGTCTTAAGGCTGTTCTCAAGGAGATCGAAGAGTCGAACGGCCAGATCGTGTTGTTCATCGACGAGCTTCATACGCTCGTGGGCGCAGGCGCGGCCGAGGGCGCGATTGACGCGAGCAACATGCTGAAGCCGGCGCTGGCACGCGGCGAATTGCGGGCAATTGGCGCAACCACGCTGAATGAGTACCGGAAATACATAGAGAAGGATGCCGCGCTGGAACGGCGCTTCCAGATTGTGTATGTCGGGGAGCCTAACGTTGAAGACACGATTGCCATCTTGCGCGGTTTGAAGGATCGCTACGAAGCGCACCATAACGTGCGCATCAAGGACTCGGCGATTGTGGCAGCCGCGACTCTGTCTCATCGGTACATCAGCGACCGGTTCCTGCCAGACAAGGCAATTGACCTGGTGGATGAGGCCGCGGCTTCGCTCGCGATTCAGATTGGATCGGTGCCGACGGAGATCGACCAGTTGGAGCGCGAGAAGACGTCGCTCGAAATCGAGCGGGAAGCTCTGAAGCGCGAGACGGACAAAAACAGCCGCGAGCGCCTGGAAGCAGTGACGCGCGAAGTGGCTACGCTTACCGAACAGATCACCGCGCTGCGTTCTCGGTGGACGATGGAGCGCGACGCGATCAGCCGCATCAGCGAATTGAAGAAGCGCATTGAGGCATTGCGCTTTGAGGCGGAGGAGCAGACGCGCAAGGGACAACTGGAGCGGGCGGCGCAGATTCAGTATGGCGAATTGCCGAAGATGGAAGCTGAGCTGAAGCAGTTGAACGCGCTGCAGGATGGAAATGCAGGCGTGGCTCGCATGCTGAAGGAAGAAGTGGATGAGGAAGACATCGCCGGAATCGTGAGCAAGTGGACGGGGATCCCTGTGTCGCGCATGCTCGAGGGCGAGGTGAAGAAGCTCGTTGAGATGGAGACTCGCCTGCGGGAACGTGTGGTGGGGCAGGATGCTGCGCTGACGGTAGTTGCGAACGCTATTCGGCGGTCGCGCGCAGGGCTAAGCGATCCGAAGCGACCGATTGGTTCGTTCATTTTTCTCGGTCCGACGGGTGTGGGCAAAACGGAAACAGCACGGGCTCTGGCCGAGTTCATGTTTGATGATGAGCAGGCGATGGTCCGCATCGATATGAGCGAGTACATGGAGAAACATGCCGTGGCGAGGCTGATCGGCGCGCCTCCGGGCTACGTTGGATATGACGAGGGCGGCCAGTTGACTGAGGCGGTGCGACGCAGACCGTATGCGGTGATTCTGTTCGACGAGATAGAGAAGGCGCATCCGGATGTGTTCAACATTCTGCTGCAGATCATGGACGATGGCCGGCTCACGGACGCGAAGGGGCGCACGGTGGATTTCAAAAACACGTTGCTCATTATGACTTCGAACCTGGGCGCACAGATGTTGCTTGGCGACGCATTGAAGACTGAACACGACTTTGACATGGCGCGCGAGTCGGTGATGCGAGTGCTGCGGGATCACTTCAGGCCGGAGTTTTTGAATCGCGTGGATGACATGGTGATCTTCAGACCGCTGGGTCACGCGCAGATGAACGAAATTCTCGAACTGCGATTGAACGAGGTGCGCAAGCTGCTCGAAGACCGGCAGATTTCGCTGGAACTCACGGAGCCGGCACGGCAACTGATTCTCGCGGCGGGTTCGGATGCGGCATACGGTGCGCGACCGTTGAAGAGGGCGTTGCAGCGCATGGTGCAGGATCCGCTCGCGATCAAGATTCTGAACGGCGAAGTTCTGCATGGATCGCACGTTCGAATTGACGTGGATCGCAAATCGAACCAACTGCACTTTGAGCCGATGGGTCGGGAAGCGATGGCTTAACCACCTGCGGTGGGGCCGGGCGCCGCTTGCGCGACCATGACGTTGTGAGGATAGTTGCGAAAGGCCTTGAAGGAGAATCCTTCAAGGCCTTTTTTGTTCACTCAATGAGGAGTTGCCGGCCGTTAGTCGGATGACCGGCGGCTTGGCAATTCGGAATGCCCATCGGAGACGGCAGCAAGGCGAGCCGCTGCGTTTGCGCGGCGATCGCGATTCGGGCTTCGCCGGTCGGCGATGACGGTCATGTCGGGCAGCACAATCAAAGGCCTGAAACTGCGATCAGGATAATCGCACTCTTCGGTTGTGGCGGCAGGCGATTCGCCATTGGTAAGCATTTTGTTGAGAACCGGGATATTGGCGCGCTGCGTTTCGACGAAGTCTACGCCGGGGGCCGTGAGGGTGAAATCGGAGTTGTCGGCGCGGGTGATATAGCCCTTCTTCATCAGGTACCAGGCGGTGAAGTCAAGGTAATCGCGCGGGAAGCCCATGCGAGCTTCAATCTCTGCGAGAGAGACTTCAGGAGAGTGAGGGTTTGAGCGCCGACGAAAATACAGCACTGCCAGTACCGCCAGCCGACGGTTCAGTTCCCCGTTGAGGCTATCGAGGAAGTCGACCGTATTCGATAGCGGAGGCTTGTTGGCCGCCTCTGCGATGAAGCCCGCGTCGTATTCTGAACGACGGTCCGGATCGGACAAGATGTCATAGGCAGTCTTCAACTGCTCGAACATCTCGGTGTTGCCGGTTGTGGCGTTGTCCGGGTGATATCGCGCTGCCAGAAACCTATAAACGCGGTGAATGGTTTGATCATCCGCGTGACGGCTGATCTGGAGCAACTCATAGTAGTCAGAGTTTTTCACTTCCATCGGGGAACGTCCTGTTCAAGAGCGATTGGGTCGAATCTTACCACTCGATATAAGTATTGAAACGAGGAAGCTTCGACGCCATGTTACGAAGGTTGTAAAGGCATCCCACTTTCCGTGAATGATACGAACCATCCGCTTTTGGAGGCTCGATTGAGTCGCTGACCGGCGCTCACGATGCACCCGATCGAGGGGTGTGTTTCGCGAGCAACCTAAAGATTCCCCGGCTCTTTGATCTTTGACGAGATGGACTTGCTCGTTCTGCGAATCGAGAGAGGTCGCTTCGCGTCGGCGACCTGGATCGACGAACAACCACAGGATGCCGCCAGCCGTAACAAGCATGGCAGCAAAGAGAAATGCGCTCTTCCATCCAAATCGCATGGCGAGGTATGGAGTGAGGGACGCGGTGACCGCGCCGCCGATCTGGCAGCACATGTTCATGACGCCCGAGACCACGCCGGAGCGTTCTCCCGCGAGGTCCGCGCTGACCGACCAGAAGGAACTCTGCGAGAGGTAGAGCGCGCCTGCTCCTCCGCCAAGAATGATGCTTGCGGCATACGCACTGGTGACCTGGGACCCAATGATGAGGAAGACAGCCGTGAGCAACAAGGCGACCGCAGCGATGCCGCAGCGCCCGGCGCGCAGTCCGAATTTCTTCGAGAGCGCGTCGCTTGCAAGTCCGCCACCGAGACAGCAGACCGTCATCGCAATGAACGGAATCATCGAAAGAAATGCGTTTGCCTTGAGGTTAAGTCCGCGGACCTGGGCCAGGTAGATGAAGAACCAGCTGAAGAAAATCCACGCGACATAACCGAAGCTGAAATAGCTGAGAGACAACGCCGCGATATCGCGGTTGAGGATTGCGGCACGCCATGAGATAGGTGCCTGATCGTGACGCACAACGGTTGTCAATCGCGTGGCTTGAATCAATTTCAGTTCATCGGGAGAGACAAGCGGATGGTCTTCTGGCATGTCGCGGGCTATCGCGAACCAGACCGCTCCCGCGATGACTCCGATGACGGCACTGAACCAGAAACAGGAACGCCATCCATAGTGGCTGATGAGCCAGGTCAGCACGGGAATGCTCAGTCCTGCTCCGGCTCCGACGCCGGCGAAAATCCATCCGTTGGCTCTGCCGCGTTCGCGCACGGGAATCCATTGCGCCACGAACTGGTTGGAGGCCGGATAGATTACGGCTTCTCCTGCGCCCAGCGCAAAGCGGATTGCAATGAGGATGAGTACCACATGCCCAATCTTCGGGCTGGCGATTGTGGTGAGTGCAGAAAATATTCCCCACCAGACGACACCTGCTGTGAGCACGAGCCTTGGGCCAAACCGGAAGGCCAACCAGCCTCCTACGACCTGGAAAGCAGCGTATCCAACAAGAAATGAACTGAAGATCCAACCGAGATGGAGGTCATCAATCTTGAGTTCGTCGCGCAGAGTGAGAGCCGCGATGGAGATATTGGTTCGATCGAGGAAGGCGATAGCGCTGAGGACAAAGAGCCAGACGACCAAGAGACTGCGGATCTGTCGTGGACCTCGGTAGCTCATCGCATCCTCGTGCCGTGACCGGCACTGTACTGACCATAGCGCCTGGATCAACGACTATGCGGAGTTATTACTCCTCGGGCGCTAAAGCCCATATTCCCAATTGTTTATTTGCGGCACGGCTGAAGCCGTGTCCTGTTACAGCGCCGCTCGAGGCACGCCTGGTATTGAGTGCAGTTAGATGCACTCCTGCCTTGTTGCAACTACACCCACACTGGCATTGTTTCAACTACTGGCGCAACTCGACTAACGTGGCGCCCTGGCCGCCTTCATTTTGCGGGGCTTCGGCCAGCGTGGCTACGTGGGGATGGCCTTTGAGAAATTCGCGGACGCCGCGGCGGAGGATGCCTGCACCGTGGCCGTGAATGATGCGGACGCGCGGCAGACCGGCGAGGAAGGCGCGGTCGAGGTATTTCTCCAGTTCTTCGGTGGCTTCATCGACGGTGCGGCCGATGAGATTGATCTCCATGCGCATGTCTTCGGTGTTTGCGCTGGTGACGGAGACGTGGACGCCTTTCTGTCGGCGTGCTGCGGCCAACGGGTCCGCCACTGCGTTACTCCGAGAGTCTCCCGTCCGGAGGACCTCGGAGAGATCGTCGCGCTTGACGCGCATCTTGATGGGACCGAGAGCTACTTCGAAGAGATCCTTTTCAATTTCGCGCTGAACAACAGCGATCTTGTTCATGGACTTGATGCGCACCTGATCGCCGGGTGCTACGTGTCGGAGCAGATGCGGCTGGGCGTTGACATCATTCTGGTCGGCACCGGTGCGATGGGCGACGACGGCCTGGTTGAAACTCTCTTGAAACTCGCGGCGAAGGCGGTTGATGCGGCGTTCCGCTTCTTTGGAGAGCTTTTGCTGGGCGGCGCGATCTTCGATGGCGCGCACGTTCTCGCGCATCTGGAATTCGAACTCCTTGAGCAGCGAGGCGAGCTTGGCTTCCAGCTCGCGAGTACGGTTGCGCAACTCGACGTCACCTTCGCGGGCGAGCTTGGCGCGCTCAAGATTCAGCGCGTACTGCTGTTCGCGAGCGGTCTTCTTTTCGGACTCAACCTGCGTGAGTTCGTTGTGGAGTCGATCGAGGAAGCGGGCGATGTCCACTTGCTGGGACCCGAGGCGTTCGCGGGCGGCGGTGATAATGTCTGCGTTGAGACCGAGGCGAGCTGCTGTCTGTATTCCGGCGGACGCGCCGGGGACGCCGAGGCGCAATTGGTAGTTAGGAACGAGGGTGACTTCGTCGACTCCGGCGGCGGCGTTGAGCACACCCGGCGTGTTCGCGGCGTAGACCTTGAGCGAAGTGTGATGCGTAGAGATGAGCGACCATGCTCCGGCGGTGAGGAAAAAGTTGGCGACGGCGACGGCTAGTGCGGAGCCCTCTTCGGGATCGGTGGCGGAGCCGAGTTCGTCGAGCAGGACGAGCGAGTGTGGGTCGGCGAGACGCGAGAGGCGATCGAGATTGAGAATGTGCGCTGAAAAGGTGGAGAGTTCGGCCTCGATGGATTGCGCGTCGCCGATATCGGCGAGAAATGCAGTGAAGACGGGAAAGCTCGCCGCAGTTGCGGGTATGGGGAGTCCTGCCTGGGCCATCATGGCGAGCAGTGCCGTGGTCTTGAGGGTGACGGTTTTGCCACCTGTGTTAGGGCCGCTGATGATGAGCTGGCGCGCGTCCGTGGTGAGTTCAAGCGTGAGAGGAACAACGCGACCATTAACGGCGCGCAGGTGCTTCTCGAGCAGCGGATGGCGGGCGGCGTCAAGGCGAAGCAGATCGGGAGTGATGGCCGGGGCCACGCAATCGTAGTCTCGGGCGAAGCGGGCGCGGGCGAGAAGCGTATCGACAAGGGCGAGCACACGGGCACCCTCGATCAACGACTGAGCATAGCCGCCCACCTGACGGGTGAGCGCGACGAAGATGCGATGGATCTCAGCCTGTTCCTCTTCGAGAAGACGGACGAGTTCGTTGTTCTGCTCGATGGTTTCGAGGGGCTCGACGTAGACGGTCTGGCCGGAAGAGCTGACGCCGTGAACTACGCCGGAGACGCGGCGCTTGAGTTCGCTGCGAACGGGGATGACGAAGCGGTCGCCGCGAATGGTGATGAGGTCTTCCTGCGTGGCGCCGTCGCTAGCGAGCTTGCGGAGTGCGGCGCGGAGGCTCTCTTCAATCTGACGCTGCTGCCGTTCCTGCTCACGACGAATGCGGCTGAGTTCCGGCGAGGCGTTGTCAGCGAGTGTGCCGTCAGGCTGAATGGTGCGCTCGATGGATTCGGCCAACGGTCGGAGGCTGGTGGTCAGCGATGAGGAGAGCTCTGAGAGGCCGGGGAGTTTGCCGGCGAGGCGCGCGGAAGGAGACTGCAGAAGCGCTTGCCAGGCGGCAACATCGTTGGCCAGACGAGCTACGGCTTGCAGTTCCTTGGCCTCGAGTGCGGCGCCGGGAATCTGGGCTTTTGCGGCGAACTGCGTGGGATCGAAGAGGCCGCCTAAGGGGATGGAGACCTGCTCGGTGAGCATGAGGCGCACTTCGCTCGTGAGTTGATGCTGGCGAGCGATCCATGACTCGTCGGTTGAGGGGTGGAGAGACAGGATCGCCGCGCGTCCTACAGCGGACGCGGCAAAGCCGGAAAGAAATGCGAGAAGCGGCTCCCACTCGAGAGCGGCTACGTCGGCGTATTCGACGGGAGACGGGATGGGATCGAGGAGCGGCATGGCTTCTGTTGCAGTAACTATCTTAGCGGGCTTGGGATGTTGGGCGAGGGACGGTCGCTGGAGGAGTTAGGTTTCCCATGTCTCAGAGGCGAGACATGGGGCACCCGGGTTTAACCGGGCTGTCGATTTTTGGTTGAATTTGGGAACCGGAAAGAATTCTCTTGCGTACTTTAGTACGTGGCGTAATAATACGTTGCGTACTATGAATAACGATTCCCAACTCGGTTTCGCGCTTTTAGGCCTGGTCCATGAGCAGCCCCAGTCCGGATATGACCTGAGAAAGGTCTTTGCTTCGACGGCGATGGGCAGCTTCAGCGACAGCCCCGGGGCGATCTATCCGGCGCTGGCGAGATTGGAGAAGCGTGGGTTCGTCCGCGGGGATGTGGAAGAGTCAACGAGTCTGCGGAAGAGGCGCGTGTTTCGGATTACGCCGAAAGGGTTGGCAGCGTTCAAAGCGTGGCTGAAGAAGCCGGTGGCGCGCGATGACGTGATTCGCCGGCTAGGTGAGCTGATGCTGCGGTTCGCGTTCATGGAGTTCACTCTGGGGGCGGGGCATGCAGCAGTGTTTCTGCGGCAGTTTGCCGAGGAACTATCCGGCTACGTACCAAGCCTGGAGCAATTTCTAGAGCTGCACGGGAAGACGATGCCGCTGTCGGCGCGGCTTGCGGTGGAGTGCGGAGTGATGGAGTACGAGGCGCGATTGAAGTGGGCGAAGTCGGCTTTGACGATTTACGAACAAAGAAAGGGGAACCAGTCATGAAATTACGCATTGCGTTGTTCTGTCTATTGGGAGGTTTGTGTTTCACGGTGCCGGCGATGAATGATGGGCACTTTGGATATTGGTGGCTCTCTGGCATCGTTACGGCTGCGGCGTTGGCTCCGGTGTTGCGCTTCGGATCGCGGCACATGCTTGCGCAGTTTGGAACTGTCTCACTGGTGCTTGTGGTGATCGGACTAGTATGCACGATGTCGGAAGCTGTGGTGTTCTTTCCTGAGATGAAAAAGCAGATGCTGGCCTCCGCGGTTGGGGGAACGGTGATGTACCTGATTGTGGCCGGCGCATTGACGGCGCTTGCAAAGGTGCTGAAGCTGACTGACCTGGAGTTGTCGGCAATCGCGCATCGGCCGATTGGGCTGGTCTGTCCGCTGGTGCTAGTGTCTGCCGCTTCCTATGTCGTCTACTACTTGATCTTTGGCGCGATTGCTTTTCAGTTCTTTACCCGGCAGTATTATCCGCACGCCACGGAACAGGTAGCGGCGATGGGCACCTGGTTCTGGGGATACCAACTTGCTCGCGGCCTGGTGATGACGCTGGCCGTAGTGCCGGTAATTTATACGATGCGGCTGCCGCGGTGGGAAGCGATCCTGATCACCGGCCTTCTGGTATGGATCGTAGGCGGAGTTGGTCCGTTGCTAGTGCCAAGCGCGATGATGACGACCACGCAGCGGTATATCCACATCGTGGAGATCATGTCGCAAAACGTGGCGCTGGGAATGACAGCGGCTTGGTTGCTGCGGCCCAAGATGCACACGGCACAGGCAGCCATGCATGCGGTGCCGACGGTTTAGGGCGAGCATCAGGCGAAGCTGAATTTGCCTGATATGGCTGAGAGCTTTAAAAGCTGACGAAGCAGGATCCCAGATTTAGCGCAATGAATCTGCGCCGAATCTGGGATTCTGCTTTTGTGAGTCAACCAAGGCTTGTAGGTGGGCTCAGTTCGCCTTCCCACCGTGCTACAACTGCGGCGGCCATGCAGTTGCCGATGACGTTCATCGCGGTTCTGCCCATATCCATGAACGCGTCAACGCCGAGAAGCATCAGGACGGCCGCGATGGGAATGTGGAACGAACCGGCGGCGCCCATCAAGATCACAAGCGTGGCCCGTGGGACGCCGGCGATGCCTTTGCTGGTGAGCACCAACGTTGCGAGAAGAACAATTTGCTGGATGACGGAAAGATGGATTCCCCCTGCTTGCGCGGCAAAGAGAGCCGCCATCGAGACATAGATGCTGGAGCCGGTCATGTTGAAGCTATAGCCGGTGGGAATGACGAAGGAGACAATCCAGCGGGGCACGCCGAACTCTTCCATGCGCTCCATTGCCAGCGGGAGAGCGGCTTCTGACGAAGTGGTGGCGAAACCGATGGCAGCGGGTTCGGCGACTGCATTGGCAAATTGGGCCACGGGAATCCCGGTGAGTTTGAGGATGGGCACCAGAACCAGCAGCACGAAGACGATCAGAGTCGCGTAGCAAGTGACTGCGAGTTTCACCAGCGGAAGCAGTGTGAGCAGGCCCATGCTGCCGACCGTATAGGCGAGGGCCGCACCGGCAGCCAACGGCGCCATGTACATGATGATTCGCGTGAGACGGAACATGGTTTCTGTAAGGGAGTGCAAGACGTTCAGAAGCGGCGCACGCCTGGGTTCCGGAACTGTGGCGAGCGCGGCGCCGAAGAGCAGTGCGAAGACCGCCACCTGCAATATCTGGTTCTGCGCGATGGCTTGCGCGATGTTCTCAGGAAAGATATTCACGAGAACATCCTGCCACCCGGGCTGATGTGCAATGGGCGTGGCGGCTTGTATGACGGCAGGCAGGGTGACGCCTACTCCAGCCTGCGAGATGTTGATAGCGATCGCGCCGAGCAACAGACCCACGGTCGTAACGACCTCGAAGAACACAATCGACTTAAGCGCGACCCGGCCTACGCCGCGCAACTCTCCGTGACCTGCTATGCCGGTAACGATTCCGCCAAAGATAAGCGGCGCGACAATCATGCGGATCAGGCGGAGGAATATCTCGCCAAGGAAGTGCGTTTGCGCCGCGAAGTGGGGAGCGTCAACGCCCAGCTCGATGCCTGCCAGCATGGCAAAAAAGGTCCATAGCAGCAGCGATCGGCGCTGCAGGGCGATGGGGACAAACAATGCGAGTCCCGCCCAGCGAAGTGCAACAGACATTTCGACGTGGGGCGTGAAAGAACGTGGCGAGCAGACCTGCCGCGAACAGCGTGACGGCCATTGCGGAGACGACTCGCAGGGCTGTGCCAGCGAGACGAGGTGCGCGGGATACCGGATCCGCGGATGTCGATGGGCCTTGTTGATTCAAGGATTCCATTATCCTATGGCCATGCCCAAGATTGCTTTCCTTGAATGCTCACTCTGCCATCATCATCTCGATGCTTCTCTTCCGCAGACCGTGTGTACGGAGTGCGCGGGTACGCTCTACGTGCGTTATGACCTCTCGGCAGCGGCGGGGCTGGAGCAACGGGGGCTTGTCGGAAAACAGGAGCGGGATGGCCGTTGGAGCGGGATGTGGAGGTATCGGCAGGTGCTTCCGGACGTTGCCCCGATCACGCTTGGCGAGGGCTGGACCCCGATGCTCCAAAGCCGGCGGAATGCCAACGTGTGGCTCAAGGAGGAGGGCGCCAACCCGACTGGGACATTCAAAGCGAGGGGTTTGGCGCTGGCGGTAACGATGGCCCACCATTATGGCGTGAAGAAGGTGGCGGCACCCTCGGCGGGAAATGCGGGCGGGGCGTTAGCCGCATATGCAGCGGCCGCGGGAATCGAAGCGCATATTTTCATGCCGAAGGATGTACCGCTGGCCAACCAGGTGGAGTGCATGGCCTATGGGGCGAAGCTGACTCTCGTGGACGGGCTCATCTCTGATTGCGGCAGGATCGTGGCGGAACGCAAGGCCGCCGAGGGCTGGTTCGATGTCTCCACGCTGAAGGAACCTTTCCGCGTGGAAGGCAAGAAGACGATGGGGTATGAACTGGTGGAGCAACTTGGCTGGGAATATCCCGACGCAGTCTTCTACCCCACCGGCGGCGGCGTGGGAATGATTGGAATGTGGAAGGCATTTGAGGAGATGGAGCAATTGGGCTGGGTTAAAGGAAAGCGACCGAAGATGATTGCCATTCAGGCGGCCGGATGCGCGCCCGTTGCGCGCGCATTTGACGAGGGTGCGCCCGCGAGCCGGATGTGGGAGGATGCGCACACCTTCGCGTCCGGATTGAGGGTGCCCAAGCCATACGGCGACGCGATCATCTTGCAGATTGTGCGCGCCTCAGAGGGGACCGCCCTGGCGCTAACCGACGATCAGATTTTCGCTTCAATCAAGGACTGGGGTGCTCACGAGGGGATTCTTCTCTCGCCGGAAGGGGCTGCGGCGACGGCAGCCTACGATCACCTGCGCGAAACCGGATTTCTGACCGCAAAAGATCGGGTCGTGCTCTTCAACACCGGTTCCGGCAACAAATATACGGATGTGATCTCGGCAAAGCTTAGAGAGCAGGGTGTGTCTCTAAATTGAGTGCCAGCCGACCCCAGTCGGATATTAAAAACACACCGAAATCAGGTAGTGGTGTTGGTAGATGTTGACGGAGCAGGGGCTGGCGCGGCGGCGGGAGCGCTGCTTGAGCCTTCGCTTGCGGTTGACGGCTTCTTGGAATCTGTCGCGGCAGCACCCGGTTCCGATTTGGTATCTGATTTCGCTCCAGATTCAGAAGCGGACTCAGCGGCGGGCTCGGAGCTTTTGGGGGCGTAGTCGTTTACATACCAGCCGGCACCTTTGAAGTGTAAGCGCGGCGCCGTGAGCGGGCGCTCGAGCGTGGCATTGCCGCATTTGGGACAGACGAGCTCGGGCCCCGCTGAGAAGTTCTGGATTTTTTCGAAGCGGTGAGCGCACTGGGTGCAGCGATAGGCATACAAAGGCAAGGTTTTTCAACTCTCCCGGAAAATCACGCGATAGAACCATTGTACCGGCAGGGCGGTAATTGTCTGCAATTTGCCGCCCTGCGATTGGGTCGTGGATTGACCGGGAGATCGATGCTAGGAGATGGGAACGGATGCGGCGTGATTTTCCCAGGCGAGGGTGAGTGTGCCCCCTGAGATGGTGTATTTGAGGTTCTCAACCATGGCTGGCGGCTTGCTCATCTTCATTTTGGTTTTGCCGAGGTCCTGTGACCCGTCATAGGAGAGGCCCCCCTGGCCGGTCTGCTTGTTCACGATAAGCACCCAGTTGTCGGGATCGGAGATGTCTACGAAGAGGGTGTAATCGCCCTTGGGCACCTTGATGTCGCCGAGCTTGATGTCACCCTCGGTGTGAAGGGCGGTGGCGGCGTTGGCACCCCCACGCCAAACGGGGTAGTGGGGATTCTGGCTGATTAGGCCGTCCTTGGTGAAGATCTTGCCCTCGCGGCCTCTGACGGCAGGCGAGGAGTAGGTGATGGTGACGGCGTGGCCGCCGATGGTTGCTGATTCCTTGGCAGGAGGGCTTTTGGGCGCGCCCTGCTGAGAAAAGAGTGCGGTGGACGCGACGAGAAGGCCGGCACAAACGATGAGACGTTTCATGGTATGACTCTCCTTCGGGTAGAGCACTGCGGAAGGGCGGACTCTCCCGACGCGACGATTGTCGCACCGGGCACCTCGACTGGGGAAGCAAACGGCGAGCAGCCTGCTATGATGCGGCGCAAGGTATTGCATGCAGCAGAAACATAATCGAGCATCGGCTGGTGAGAGATTTCGCGCGGCGGTGGCGGAAGAAAAGCCGCTGCAGGTAGTGGGCGCGATCAATGCGTACACGGCGCGAATGGCCGAGGCTACCGGATTTCGGGCGCTGTATCTGTCAGGCGGAGGGGTGGCGGCCAATTCACTGGGGATTCCTGACCTGGGAATCAGCACGATGGAAGATGTGCTCATAGACGTGAGGCGAATTACGGATGCGAGTTCCCTTCCGTTGCTGGTGGATATCGACACGGGGTGGGGCGGCGCGTTCAATATTGCGCGGACCATTCGCTCGATGACCAAGGCTGGGGTGGCGGCAGTCCATATTGAGGACCAGGTTGGAGCGAAACGTTGCGGGCATCGCCCGGGTAAAGAGCTGGTTGCCGCTGATGAAATGGTCGATCGCATCAAGGCCGCGGTGGATGCGCGGATCGACGAGCAGTTTGTGGTGATGGCGCGGACGGATGCGCTTGCGAATGAAGGAATGACTGCGGCGATCGAGCGGGCTCAGGCATACGTGGCCGCGGGAGCGGACATGATATTCGCTGAGGCGGTAACGGAGCTGGCGCAGTATACGGAGTTTCGCAAGGCCGTGGGTGTGCCGATCCTTGCAAACATTACGGAGTTCGGCCAGACTCCGCTATGGACTCGCGATGAAATTGCAGGCGCGGGGGTGGACATCATTCTCTATTGCTGTGGGGCATACCGGGCTATGAATGCTGCGGCGCTCAAGGTGTATGAGGCGATTCGCACCGAAGGTACGCAGAAACATGTGATCCCGATGATGCAGACGCGGGCGGACCTCTACAAATATCTCGACTATCACGCCTATGAAGCGAAGCTGGATGAGCTATTTGCGAAGGGGAAGGGCGCGAAGTAGACACTCTCGCCTTTCATCCGGTAGCTTGATGCTCTCCGGGGGTCTCAATGAGCAAAGAAGTTAAGGTCGCTCCCGCGGCCTTCAAACCCAAGAAATCGGTTGCCCTTTCGGGTACGCCGGCGGGCAGCACTGCGCTGTGTACAGTAGGTCACAGCGGCAACGATCTGCACTATCGCGGTTACGACATTAAGGATCTGGCTGCGCACTGTGAGTTTGCGGAAGTAGCGCACTTGCTGGTGCATGGCAAATTGCCTGATGCCGCGGAACTCGCCGCATACAAGGTCCGCCTTCAGACGTTGCGCAGTTTGCCTGCCGCTGTAAAGCAGGCGCTCGAATTGCTGCCGCCGCATACCCATCCCATGGACGTTCTTCGGACTGGCGTGTCGGTACTGGGCTGCATGCTGCCGGAGGATGCGAGCCACGATGAGCATGGAGCACGCGCGATTGCGGATCTGCTGCTGGCGTCGATGGGGTCAATGCTGCTCTATTGGCACCACTTTGCACGAAATGGGAGACGAATCGAAGTTGAACCCTTCGAGGACACCATCGCAGCGCATTTTCTGCATTTGCTTCACGGGACATCTCCGAGTGCGGAATGGACCGCGGCAATGCAGACCTCGCTGATTCTGTACGCGGAGCACGAGTTCAATGCATCGACATTTACCGCGCGAGTGATTGCGGGGACGGGTTCGGATCTGTATTCGTGCATCGCGGGCGCCATTGGGGCATTGAAAGGGCCGAAGCATGGCGGCGCGAATGAGGTAGCGCTGGAGATTCAGAGGCGATATTCGACTCCGGATGAGGCTGAGACGGATATGCGCCAGCGAGTGGCGGCTCGCGAAGTGATCATCGGGTTCGGGCATCCTGTTTATACGATCAGCGATCCGCGCAGCGAGATTATCAAGGAAGTGGCGCGAGGACTTGCCAAATCGTCGGGGAATGCGAAGCTGTTTTCAGTTGCTGAACGAATAGAGACAACGATGCACGACGCCAAGAAGATGTTTCCGAACCTCGACTGGTACAGTGCGGTGGCTTACGATTTGATGGGCATCCCGGTGGATTTGTTTACGCCACTGTTTGTGATGGCGCGGACGGCAGGATGGTGTGCGCACGTGATTGAACAGAGGCAGGACGGAAAGATCATCCGGCCATCGGCGGTTTATACGGGGCCGGAAAATCTGAAGTTTGTGCCGATTGGTGAGCGGGCATAATTTGCCCGGAAATTCGCACCCAGGTCTCAGAAGCGAGACCTGGGGCACCCGTAGCAGTGACCGATTAGGAGAGTGAGTGTCTTCCTACATTAGCAATGAACGGCCGACGCCCGATAAGGTTCTGACGGACATCGCCGACTATGCGCTGAGTTATGGAATCAAGAGCGAGCTGGCTTACACGACAGCGCGCTACTGCCTGATGGATACGCTGGGGTGCGGGCTGGAAGCACTTGAGTATCCTGCGTGCACCAAGCTGCTGGGGCCGATCGTGCCGGGGACAGTGGTTCCCAACGGCGCGCGGGTGCCGGGGACGAAGTATCAACTTGATCCGGTGCAGGCGGCGTTCAACATTGGCGCGATGATTCGCTGGCTCGACTACAACGACACATGGCTGGCGGCAGAGTGGGGACATCCATCGGACAATTTGGGCGGAATACTGGCGGTCGCGGATTGGTTGTCGCGATCTGCTGTGCAGGGCCAACCCCCACTTCGGATGCGGCAGGTGCTGGAGGCGATGATCAAGGCGCACGAGATTCAGGGCTGCATCGCGCTGGAGAACTCGTTCAACAAGGTCGGGCTCGATCACGTCGTGCTGGTGAAGGTAGCTTCCACGGCGGTGATATGCGGGCTGCTGGGTTTGAGTCGAGAACAAGCGGTGAATGCGATTTCGCTGGCGTGGGTGGATGGGCAGAGCCTCCGGACGTATCGTCACGCGCCGAATACGGGATCGAGGAAGAGCTGGGCGGCGGGAGATGCGACGAGTCGGGCTGTCAGATTGGCGATGATGGCGAAGGCGGGTGAGATGGGCTACCCGTCGACTCTGACCGCGAAGACGTGGGGATTCTACGATGTTTCGTTCAAGGGCCGCGAGTTTTCGTTTCAGCGGCCCTATGGCAGTTACGTGATGGAAAATGTTCTGTTCAAGATCAGCTACCCGGCCGAGTTTCACGCGCAGACCGCGGTTGAGGCGGCGATGACACTGCACGCCAGACTGGCCGCGCGCGGGCTGAATGCTTCCTCCATTCGCGCCATCACCATCCGCACCCACGAGGCCTGCCTTCGCATCATTGACAAGAAGGGCCCGCTGTCTAACCCTGCCGACCGAGACCATTGCATCCAATACATGGTTGCGATTCCACTTATCTTCGGCCGGCTCACCGCCGCGGATTATGAGGACCAGGTTGCCGGAGACGCAGTATGGGGGCCGCGCATCGACGCCATTCGGAATTGCATCAACTGCATCGAAGAGCCACAGTTCACCAGGGATTATCACGATCCGGAGAAGCGCTCCATCGCGAATTCTCTCCGCGTGGAGCTCGAGGACGGAACGGCACTCGAAGAGACAGTCGAATATCCGATCGGCCATCGGAGGCGCCGCGAAGAAGGACTGCCGCTGTTAGTGGAGAAATTCAAAACAAATCTACGTCGGCGATTCGCTGAGGACCAGCAGCAGCGCATTCTCGAGATTTCAGTGGACGCGGAACGGCTCGATGCCATGCCGGTGAATGAATACGTGGATTTGTACGTGGCGTGAAGATTCGAGCCCGTCGGCCCGCTGAATTTACCCGGCTTTCTTGCTCCCACCCAGCCTGCCGTGTTTGACTTGTGGCCGAAGGAAGACACGCCGCATGGCCTACATTCTTGCATTAGACCAGGGGACAACCAGTTCGCGCGCCATCTTGTTTGATGAGGCGGGATCGATTGCTGCCGTTGCTCAGCATGAGTTTCAACAGTTCTATCCGCAGCCGGGATGGGTGGAGCACGATCCGACCGAGATTCTCACCAGCCAGTTAGCCTGCGGGGTCGAAGTGCTGGCTAAAGCCGGTGCACGGCCGCGCGATGTTGCCGCGATCGGCATCACCAATCAGCGCGAGACGGTGATCGTCTGGGACCGCGCGACGGGCAAGCCGATTCATCCGGCGATTGTGTGGCAGGATCGCCGTACAGCGGCGCTGTGTGAACAGTTGGAGAAGAGCGGCGCGGGAGAAGGGGTTTCTTCGAAGACCGGACTGGTGCTGGATCCCTACTTTTCAGCGACAAAGGTGAAATGGATTCTGGATAACGTTGACGGTGCACGAGCCAGAGCGGAACGCGGGGAACTGGCCTTTGGCACCGTGGACAGCTGGCTCATCTGGCACCTGACAAGCGGGCAGCGCCATGTAACGGATGTGACCAATGCTTCGCGAACGCTGCTCTACAACATTGTGAAGGGCGAGTGGGACGCGGAGATGCTCCGCATGTTCGATGTCCCCGAAAGTATGTTGCCGGAAGTGGCGTGGTCGAGCGAACGCGTTGGCGAAGTGACAACGACGCTGGGCCTGGGAGGCGTTCCCATTGCAGGTATTGCGGGCGATCAACAGGCTGCGCTCTTTGGGCAGCTTTGCTGGAGCGCGGGCGAGGCGAAGAATACTTACGGGACCGGTTGTTTCCTGTTGCAGAACGTGGGCACGGAGTTCGTGCGTTCGAAGCACCGGCTTATCACCACGGTCGCAGCGAGCGCTCAGCATCGCCTGGAGTACGCGCTGGAGGGCAGCATTTTTATCGGCGGGGCTGTGGTGCAGTGGCTCCGGGATAATCTGCGGCTCATTGGATCTTCTGCTGAAGTGGAGGAGTTGGCGGCGAGTGTGACGGACACCGGCGGCGTAGTATTTGTCCCGGCATTCGTGGGGCTCGGTGCTCCCCATTGGGATCCGCACGCAAGCGGGATGCTGATTGGGCTGCGGCGCGACACGAAGGCGGGGCATATCGCACGGGCGGCGCTCGAGAGCATTGCGTTTCAGGTGGCTGATGTTCTCGAGGCAGTGCAGAGCGAGACGGGCACTCCGCTGGGCGCGCTGCGCGTGGATGGAGGAGCGGCGGTGAATGACCTAATGATGCAGTTCCAGGCGGACTTGCTGGGAGTGCCGGTGGTTCGTCCGCGCGTAACGGAAACGACGGCGCTGGGTGCGGCTTACCTTGCGGGGTTGGCCACGGGATTCTGGGGAAGCCCCGAGGAATTGCGCTCCAGGCGAAAGGGCGATGTGCGATTTGAGCCGCGAATGGACGATGCGGATCGCGGATCGCGGCGAGCGCGCTGGCATCGTGCGGTGGAACGATCCAAGAACTGGACGGAATAAGAAGGCTGGAGCAAACGATGCGCAAGGACGAAATGCTGCGCAAGGTCCGCGAGCGCGCCGAGAGAAATGAGCCGTGGGACATTGCGGTAATTGGTGGTGGCGCGACTGGAGTGGGCGTGGCCGTAGACGCCGCAACTCGCGGATTGAGTGTCGTGCTGGTGGAAGCGCACGATTTCGGCAAAGGAACAAGCAGCCGAAGCACAAAGCTGGTGCACGGCGGAGTGCGCTATCTCGAGCAGGGAAATATTCCGCTGGTCATGTCGGCGTTGAAGGAGCGCGGGCTCATGCGCCAGAATGCGCCCCACCTCGTACACGATCTGGCGTTTGTGGTGCCGAATTACTCGTGGTGGGAAGCGCCGTTTTACGGAATTGGGTTGAAGCTGTATGACCTGCTGGCGGGCAAGTATGGGTTTGGCGCCTCGAAGCTGCTGACCAAGGATGAGACCCTTGAGCGGCTTCCGGGACTGGAGCAGGACGAACTGCGCGGCGGAGTTGTCTACTACGACGGGCAGTTCGATGATGCGCGGTTGCTGATTCACCTCGCGATGACTGCGGCGGATCATGGCGGCACTCTGCTCAACTATTGCCCTGCGACTGGCCTGATGCGCGATGCAGAGGGTTATGTGAACGGCGTGATCGCGCAGGACCGGGAAACCGGCGAAGCGTTGAGTATTCCGGCCAGGATCGTGGTGAATGCGACTGGAGTATTCACGGATTCTGTGCGGCAAATGGCCGATCCTGCCGCGGAAACGCTCGTGGTTACGAGTCAGGGAATTCACCTGGTGTTTGATCGCTCGTTCCTCAAAGGAGATACGGCGCTCATGGTGCCGAAGACGAGCGACGGCCGTGTGCTGTTCGTGATTCCGTGGCATGGACACGCGGTGGCGGGAACGACGGACACACCGGTAGATGCGCCGAGCCTGGAGCCTCGCCCGCTGGACGAGGAGATCGAGTTCATTCTCGATACGGCGGGACGCTACCTGAGCCGGCCACCGAGCCGCGAGGATGTGCTGGCCGTCTACGTCGGGTTGCGGCCGCTGGTCAAGGGCGACGGCAAGACTTCAGCCCTTTCGAGGGATCATGTCCTTCACGTCGATACTTCTGGTCTGCTGACGATTACCGGGGGAAAGTGGACAACGTATCGGCACATGGCAGAGGACTGCGTGGACCATGCCATCACGCTGGGCAAGCTGCCGGACTTGGAGTGCACGACCAAGAAGCTCAAGATCCACGGCTATCTTAAAACGGAACCGTCGAGCAGCGAAGAGGGCAGCCTGGACGTTTACGGCACCGATGCGGAGGCAATCCGCGAGCTCGCCAAAGATCCTGGCCTGGCTGTTCGATTGCATTCTGAGTTGCCGTATATCGCAGCTGAAGTGGTGTGGGCCGCGCGAGCAGAGATGGCGCGGACGGTGGAAGACGTGCTGGCCCGGCGCACGCGCGCACTGTTCCTGAATGCGCGGGCAGCGACGGCGATGGCTGAGCCGGTGGCGAAACTGCTCGCAGCTGAGCTAGGCCACGATGGCGCATGGGCCGCGGCACAGGTGAACGAATTCCGCACACTGGCGAAGCAATATATGGTGTAAGAACGGATTTCCGGCAAGGAGGTCAAGATGCCGAAACAATGCACTCATATTAAAGACCACATGAAGAACGTGAAGCCGCTCACGAAGGGCTGCGAGGAGTGTTTGCAGAGCGGCGACACATGGGTTCATCTGCGCATGTGCCTGGAGTGCGGCCACGTGGGCTGTTGCGATTCATCGAAGAACCGGCACGCGCGCGGGCATTTTCATGCCACGCAGCATCCACTGATTCGCTCAGCCGAGCGCGGCGAAGACTGGCGCTGGTGCTATATCGACGAGAGCTATCTGTAGCTACGCGGATCAATTCAAGATGGGCTGGGAATCTCGGGGAGTTGCAGGCTCTCAAAAGCAAGCACGCCCAGGAAGACCCACAAGAGTGCGAGGGGTAGATTGACCACAATTGTGAAGGCCGGCCAGATCACCAGATTTCGAAACCAGAAATCTGCTTCGAATTTTAAATTGATCGACGGGGTGACGGTTGAAATGTAGTAGCTGAGGACGATCGAAACCAACGCGACGATGATGGCCGCAATGCGACCTTGGTTCTTTGTTGCAGATGGAATGGACCCTGAAGGCCTATCGGCGATGATCTTTAAGACTCGAAGGGACGAAAATCCAGGCAAGAAAGATGCACGCTATGAAGAATGCAGCCATGGAAACGACTCGGAAGGAAAAGTAGTTCCGAACAAAAGCGAAAACCGATAAATTGAACAATGCAGAAGTCAGGATTGCAGCGAAAACAAAGATCACAAAAAGCTTTAGAGAGAAAAAGAGGATTTGCCAAAGTCTAGCTTTGCATAAGATTGCGTCACTCGCCCAATCTGGCCGTTGTTCCTGTATCAGGGCGCGAACCATTCTCGCCGTAAGGAAGAATCCAACGATATAAACACTGAAGATCAGCACGCGTATGCCCAAGCTCGTGGGAAGGGTAAGTAATCCTGCTCTCATGAGGTATGAGGGGCTCGAGCCATGAGGAGCTTGAAAAGTGAAGCCCAGGGCGGAGTGAGCTGTAAGGAACCAGTTATTGACTTTTCGTACGAAGATTTTCTGCAGCCACTCAAGATAAAAGTCCGCTAAACTCACGCAGACAAGCGGAAGCCAAAGAGATGGATGCTCCCTCACTAAGTTCACGGTCTTGCGCAAAGGTTCCAGCATCGACCGATGATCTTAAATGAGGAGACGTATAGCGGACCTAGCGTTACGCCAGCTCCACCTCAATTTTCTTGGCGTCCGGGTCGAGCTTCGTGATTTTGAAGCTGCGAATCTGACCGGGGCTTAGCGGTTCGGGCTTGGCTGCAGCCGCAGGTGATTCGCCCTTCCAGCGAGACTTGAGCATGGATGAGAGAGAAGAAAGGTCGGCCTTGGCCTCGGTCTTCACCTCTGATGTTGCCGCAGCGACGCTTGCCGAGATGCGGCAGATGGCATGGATGCCCTGACCGAGTTCCACCGTTGCTTTCCCAACAGACTCATCAACGACGCGACCGGAGACCACATCGCCCGGTTTGTGTTCGGCGATGTACTCGTCAATGCTGGTGGGGACGAGTTGCTTCATGCTGAGCTTGATCTGGCGCTTCTCAGCGTCGATGGCCAGCACCTGTGCTTTGACGATCTGTCCGGCTCTGAGCACATCTTGCGGATGATTGATGCGCTTGTCTGCGCTGATCTCGCTGACGTGAACTAATCCCTCAATGCCTTCGGTGATTTGAACGAAGGCGCCGAAGTTCATCAGCTTTGTGACGGGGCCCTCGATCTGGGAACCGACGGGGAATTTGCGCGATACGTCGGACCACGGATCGCTGAGAGTCTGCTTGAGTCCCAGCGAGATGCGGCGCTCTTCGGGCTTGATGCCGAGGATGACAGCGTCAACGGTGTCGCCCTGCTTGAGAACGTCGCTGGGGTGGCGAATCTTTTTGCCCCATGACATTTCGGAGATGTGAATGAGGCCTTCGACGCCGGGTTCGATTTCAACGAAGGCACCGAAGTCGGCAAGGCGCGTGACTGTGCCGGTGACGCGCTGCCCGGCCTGATAGCGATCAGGGGCCGTTTCCCATGGCTCGGGCTGAAGTTGCTTGAGGCCCAGAGAAATCTTCTTTGTTTCCGGATCGATCTTGAGGATGCGAACCTGCAGCTCCTGGCCGACGCTGAGCACATCTTCCGGTTTATTGATGCGGGTCCACGAGATGTCGCTGACGTGGAGAAGGCCGTCAATGCCGCCGAGGTCGACGAATGCGCCGTAGGGAGTGAGGCTGCGCACGGTGCCGGCCAGCGTATCACCCGGCTTCATTGCGGTGTAGCGACCCTCCTGCAACGAACGCGCCTGCTCTTCGAGTACAACGCGGCGGTCGACGACGACGTCTTCGTCGGTGACGTCGAGCTTGGTGATGCGGCAGGTGATCTCTGTGCCTACGAGCTTTTCGAGCTCGGCTGCATCGCGCGTGCCGCTGCGGCTGGCGGGCATGAAAGCGCGAACACCGACGTCGACGTTGAGTCCGCCTTTGACGACTCCTGTGACGGTGCCGACGACGGCGAGCTTCTGCGCGAAGGCTTCTTCGAGCGCGGTCCAATCACGCGGCTGAGCAACCTTGAAACGCGAGAGCTCGTAGTAGCCTTCCTCGTTGCGCCCCGTGACGGAGACGGGAAAGCTTTGCCCCGGCTCGACACCCTCGGCGTTGTTGTCGAACGCTGTGCGAGCCAGCACGCCTTCTGTTTTGTAGCCGATGTCGAGAAAGACCTGGTCGGCCGACACAGACACAACCGTGCCCTGGAGCTGCTTCGCTCCCGGCTCAGATTTGTGCGTGTGGCTGCGCTCAAACTGCGAGAGCAGCTCGGCGAAGCTCTCGGTGGGCTCAGCGGTGATTTCTTCGCTTGGCTTTGGCGTGTTTTCGGGGGCGGGCAGGGACTCTGGAACGATTTCGTTGCTCATGATGTCTACCGTTCCATTGTCCCATGCTTGAGCCGGGCATTCCCAATGTGTGGACACACTATGGGAATTCCGCAAGCTTTGGCGTGACGCGATGCGGAGCCACAGACGTGGGACCGCCCTTGTCGTC
Organism: uncultured Acidobacteriaceae bacterium; assembly: GCA_963737915.1. Taxonomy (GTDB): domain Bacteria; phylum Acidobacteriota; class Terriglobia; order Terriglobales; family Acidobacteriaceae; genus Telmatobacter. Next base: position 146,645 of record CAVTUP010000025.1, read on the forward strand.
AATCACGTTTGAAATCTCGCCCTTATCGTCGAGCGCGACCGTGATCATGTGGTGGAATCGAACATTGATGTGAACGGGCACCTCGATTGCGCGCGTGAGCATGACGTTGGGGCGGCGAAAGACGCTGTAGATGCCTAATCCCCAGGCCTGGTGGTCGTTTACCGTGTCCGCTACTTTGTAGGATGCCCAGCCGTTGGTGCCAGCAGCGCTCATGTAGCTCGGCTGATCGGGTGGATCATACGGGATTTCGGATTGATAGAAATAGGTTTTGCCACCGTTACCATTCCAAAGCACCTGAAACTGCTGATGATGCTCGACGAAGAGACCGTAGGCGGTGACGTTGCTGCCATTGACCACTAATCCATTTGCGCTCAGGTTGCTGGTCCAACCTACGCCGGAGCCATGATCGGCGCGCCAGATCCAGGTGTGGTCGATGATGGTGTCGTTGCTGTTGATGCGCAAATTCACCTGTGCACGGCCGACGCCGGCACCGCCAACGCGGAAGAAGACGTCGTGGAGCGTGGTTGGATTCTGCAGGTGAAGCGTCTTGCTTCCGGCCGGGCCGATTTCCATGAGGACGGGCGAGAGCTCTGATCCCGCATCGATAAGCAGGCCGGCAATCTCGATTCCGCCCACATCGGCTGTGGTCATGGCGGCTGTTCCGTGAGTGGGATGGAGAGTAGCGAAGCCCAGCCCCATGACAACGGTGTTGGCGCGATTTACGCGAATCGGTTCGGTGAGGTCGTAGATGCCGGGAGTAAAGAACAGATTGCGACCCTTGTCGAGTTGGGCATTGAGGCTCGCGGCAGAATCGGCGTCGGGATGCGCGATATAGAACGAGCTCAGCGGCAGAGAGCGGCCGGGAGTAGAGCCGGCACGCCATGTAATTCCCTGGCTATCGACAGTGAGCGACGGTAAGCGGACGCTCCAGTTTCCCTTTGAGTTCACTTCAAGGAACGGCTTTTCGCGGACGATGGGGGTGCGTTCGACTTTGGTATACGGCGGCGCGGGCCACTCGCCTGTGGGCGGATGGGGCACTCCGACAAAGACCATGTTCCAGTTGGCGCCTGTCCAGCTTCCCCACTCGCTGTTGCGCGATATCCATTGCTGCTGTGGGCCTGCGCCCACGTTGCCGTCAATGAGCGAATCTGACGATCCAACCGCCGCTGGCCCAGCCGCCGTTCTGATGGAGCACGATGTTGCCGCGGATATGCATGCGGCGGAAAGGGACGGCCTGGGAAACGGCCCATTGCATCGTGCCACCGGTGGGTGTGACGGAGAATCCCTCAGCGGCGCGCCAGAAGGTGCATGTGGCGTTGTTGTGCGGGAGGCTCGCGTCGGAATGCACGTTGCCGATGATGTGCACGGCATCTGGCGTAGCGCCGAGACCGATCACCTGCGTATAGAAGCCAACGGGGATGTCGACGTGATATTCGCCGGGGAGGAACAGGAGTGCGTAGCGCGCTGTGCCAAATTCGCTGTGCTGCTGGATGGCGTAGACCTTGTCGATCTGTTCCTGAATTGCAGCCGAGGGCATGGAAGGTTCGAAGACGAGCGCGTTTGGTCCGAGATCGGGCTTTGCGCCTGTTGTTGTTTTCGCGGGCCCTTGCGCACTCACGACTGCTGCGACACAGAACAGCATGCTGATTCCGGCAACCGCGACAAGCATTCGATTCACACGATCCAGGCAATTCATTGGACTCTTTGCGTTCCTTCCGGCAGTTGATGCTCAAAGTGTTTCGCCTCAAGCATGGTATGTCATTGGCCGGAAGATGTGCGCGCATCGGTGGACACGACGCGGTCTGGCAAGCGAGAATTGCGCTCGCACAGGAGAGGCCTTTCACGATGCATCCAATTTCACGCAGGGATTTTGTGCGCCTTGGCGCGGGCGCAATGGCAGCGGGCGCGGCGATCAAATCCACAGTACTGGAACCGACCGTATTCGCGGCACAGGCTGCTCCGAGTGGACGGCAGATAGAATTTGTTTCGATCGGGACGGGAATCCGCGGATGCGATCTGCTGCGGTCCGCACGAAAGGTGCCTAATGGAGTGCTGGTGGGCACGGCAGACCTTTACGACATGCACCGGAAAGCCGGGGTTGAGGCCTACGGAACCGATGTTCCTACAACTCGGGACTATCGTTCTCTTCTCGATCGCAAGGATGTGGATGCGGTAATTGTTGCCGTCGCAGATCATCAGCATCGGCGCGTAGTGCTGGACTGCGTGGCCGCGGGCAAGGATGTTTACTGTGAAAAGCCAATGTCGCACAACGTGGCGGACGGACAGGCGATGGTCGCTGCCGTGCAATCGGGCAAGCGCATCTTTCAGGCGGGCAGCCAGCGCGTCAGCAATGTGGTGTACAAGAAGGCTGCGGAGATTTATGCATCTGGCCGGCTGGGCCCGGTGACCTATATCGAAGGCCGCACGGACCGGAATTCCCCTTCCGGTGCATGGGTGTATCCAATCGCGCCGGATGCAAGCGCGGAGACGATTGACTGGACGACGTGGTTGCGCGACGCGCCTGAGCGGCCCTTCGATGCGGTTCGCTTTTTCCGCTGGCGTTGCTTTGCCGACTACGGCGAGGGTGTGGCGGGGGACCTCTATGTCCATCTGCTATCCGGTATCCAATGCATCAGCGGTATCAATACTGTTCCCAGCCGAGCCTTATCTACGGGGAGCCTGACTCACTTCAAGGATGGGCGCGATTTTCCCGATCTGCTCGCTACGCTTTATGACTATCCGGGCGTGTCGGTGAACCTGCACTGCAACCAGAACAACGCTTCAGGTGAACCGATCATCTTCTACGGGAAGGAGGCCACGATGGTCATCAACGGCAACACGCTCACCGTGACTCCGCAGGATACTCGGCCTCAACCGGAGGGTTACTCCCTGAACGGATGGACGGCAGAGGCGAAGCAGAAGTATCTGGACGAGTGGCATGCTGCGCACCCCGGACCTTTCGCAAAGCTGCCTGACGTGGAGACTTTCTCTGCGCCGCCGGGCTACGACGACACGGCTGACCACATTGCCAATTTCTTCCGTGCGGTCGAGACGCGCGAGCACGTGGTAGAGGACGAAGTGTTTGGCAACAACACGGCGATCGCATGCCACATGGGCAACCACTCATATTTCAATCGAAATGTGGCCACGTGGGACGCGGCTGCTCAAAATATCAAGGGCTAGCGCTGGCCTTGGGGAGAACAAAAGAAATGAGCAATTCCTCTCGCAGGACTTTTTTGAAGGCCTCAGGCGCGGTTGCCGCTGCGGCGTGTTTGGGCGTCGAGCATCTTGCCGCAAAGCCGCTTAACCTGCCCATCGGGCTGGAACTCTATTCGGTGCGCAACCTGTTGCCGAAAGACTTTGACGGCACACTTCGCCAGGTGGCAGAGGCAGGCTACAAGGAAGTAGAGGCTGCTGGCTACTACGACAAGACGGCCGCGGACTTTGGCAACGCGATGAAGAAGGCCGGGCTGCGATGCATCAGTACACATCACGCCCTCAGCGCTTTGCGCCCGCAACTGGAACAGCTGATTGAATACGGACAGGCGCTCGGGCTCGAGTACATCATCTGCTCGTCGCCGGGGGGAGCGCATCGCGATGGTGTGCAGAAGAGCGGAGAACTCACGCTCGATGACTGGCGCTGGGTGGCCGGCGAGTTCAACAAGATTGGCGAGAAGGTGAAGGCCGCAGGCATGACCTTTGGCTACCACAATCACGGGCCGGAGTTCCTTTCGGAGAACGGCGTTGTGTTCTACGACGAATTGATGCGGCTCACCGATCCCAAGCTGGTGGTATTCGAACTTGACTGCGGCTGGATTTCGGCTGCGGGACATGATCCGGTGAAGTATCTGAGCAAGACGCCGGAACGCTTTCCGCTGTTGCATGTAAAGGACATGGTGAAAGGACCGAACGGGCAGTTTCACTCGACCATATTGGGCCACGGCGTGGTGGATTATCGGCCGATTTTGCGCGCGGCGACAGGGATTGAAGCATTATTTCATCGAGCAGGAAGAGTTTGAAGGGGATCCGATGACGGCGCTTCGCGAGGACGCCGACTACATGCGAAAGTTGGACTTGTAAGCAGTTCTTCGGGAACAAGGGCGCGCCGCTGAGTTGAGTGGCGCGCCTTTTTTGCGGGTGTTCCGGTAGGCTTGGGTCTATGAGCATCTTTGACGAGAAGCGCACGGAGTTGGAGCGGCACGAGTTCATGATGGGCGTGGAGCGCGGCCGGCTGGCAGTGGCGCTGGACCTCCTTACGGATTCGCTGATCCTGGTGGGTCAACATGGAGTTTATTGCGCCTCGAGCCGCAACCCGTCAAAGCCGGCGCTTGATCTGCAGGCAGTTCTTGGCGGCATGGAAGGCGCGAAGGCGCTCATCCAGTCGGTGATGGAAGAGCTGCGGGCAAAGAGGCAGGGATCAGGGGCGGGGGAACCGGGGGCGGCCTGAGTGTAACTTGGGCAACGGGCTGAAAGCGCTTCGCAGAAGGCAAATACGGTATGCTGGTAAAGCGCGCCCGTAGCTCAGCTGGATAGAGCGAACGCCTCCGGAGCGTTAGGTCGGGAGTTCGAATCTCTCCGGGCGCACCACTTTCCTCTAATCTTCCTAGATGGATGATGGCCCTGCTTCACTCAGGAGCAAAAAGGGCGTTGTAAGGAGTTCATGCACTTCAATTTTCATTTCACTACGGTTCAGGTTCTCTGGACGCTGACGTTTGCGTCGCTGCTCGTGTTGCTGGTTGTGCTGCTGGGTCGGGACCGGATGCGGCGATTCCCCTGGTTCACTGCCGAGCATCGCGCTTGTTGCCTTGCGGCTGCTCGCAACTCGCCTTCTCTATAACCGGCTGCCTCAAATCACCATGGGGGCAGTTTTCATCGTGATGGCGAACATCTCTGCGTTAGTCGGGCTTCTTGTCGTTGTGGAGATGGCACGGCGCGCGTTTGGCAGGGTAACGCGACGTACCTGGATTCTGGGTGGCTTGGCCGTGCTGGCGGTGGGAGTCGGCGTGCTGGCCGCGTGGGGTCCGTGGCCGGCTGCAAAGTCCCTGGCCTTCGATACGCTGCTTGCGAAGTTGGCGACGCTGCAATTGCTGGCCCAGAAGACCGGGCTGCTCGTCGATGTTCTGACTATCACGCTAGGGCTGCTCATCGTGTTGTTCGGCCGGCGCTATGGAGCCGGATGGCGCAGCCATGTGCAGCAGATTGTCATTGGACTTTCGACAGCCTCACTTGCCCAGACAGCCGCTCAGGCGATCTGGCAGACGATCGTTCGCACAGCGGCGCAGCCACACTCCGAGGCGGAATATCTTCGCGTGGTCGGCTTGCGGGAAAAGCTCTTCAACGCAAATAGCGTTGTATATATCGCGGTGGTGATCTGGTGGATCGTATGCCTGTGGATCGATGAGCCGGGAACAGCGGAACCAGTGGCAGAGGCAGTGCCGGTTGGCGCAGGATTGCCGGAAGGCGACACGCCAGTGTCTCTCGAATTGCCCGAAGACACCAGGGATAGGCAACTGCTTTTCAAATCATTCGGCACCACGAAGGGGATAGGCCTCGCCTATCCCCTTTTTGTTGGAGCCGCAGCGAAGGACTACATAGCGAAGTCGATGAATCCGCGTTCAGGATCGGTGGAGACCAGCCTCACGGTAACGCGATCGCCTACATCCAATCCGCTGGTTCCGGGCTTTCCTGCATTCACGAGCATTCCTTCCACGTGCGGTTCCAGAGCGCGCACAAAGGTTCCATAGTTGTTCACGCCGGTAACGATGGCTCGGAAGGTCTGGCCGATGCGCGGGTGCAGAACCACTGCGGCGATGCGCTTCTGCATCTCGCGTTCCACTTTTCGCGAGGCGTCCTCCATCAACGTGCAACGCTGCGCGATGGCGTTGAGGTCGCCTTCGGAGTAGGGCTGCGAGGCTTTGGCCACCAAAGCCTTGATGATGCGCTGGGTAACCATGTCTGGGAAACGGCGATTTGGCGCCGTGGAATGCGTGTAGTCCTGAACAGCGAGACCGAAATGCCCAGGCGAGACTTCATTCGGCTTTACAAGGACGTACTCACCGGGCCCCATCAGCTTGACCACGGCGAGAGACAGATCTGGAAAATGGTCAGGATCTTTCTGCTTCTGCAAAAGAAGAAATTCGTTGAGCGCCTTTGAATCAGGCTCTGCGGGAAGTTTTGTACCAAGTCCTTCTGCAACCTCGACGATGCGGTCCCAGCGTTTCGGAATACGCACGATGCGCCGGATCGAAGCGACGCCTGCATCATCGAATGTCTTGGCGATCACGCCATTGGCTGCAACCATGAATTCTTCGATGAGGGATGTGGCGCGGTTCTTCTGTTGGCGCGCGATATCAACAGCCTCGTCGGCCAGCATCACCGGGCGAGTCTCAATCGTCTCGAGATCAAGGGCGCCGTGCTGGAACCGGCTGCCCTGCATTTGTCGCGCGGCTTGATCCTGCAGCTTGAGTTGTGCGGCGAGGTCGGCATTGGCGGCGACTTTCGCCGGTGCAGGGCCGCTGCCCTCGAGCCACGCGCCCACGGCGTTGTAGGCGAGTTGCGCGCGGTTTCGCACCAGGGCACGATAAGCCTTGCCGTCGGCAACTGTGCCCGACGCGTCAACCGCATACTCAACGACCATGGCAAGGCGGTCTTCGTTCTCATTGAGCGACGTAATGCCCTCAGAGAGTTCGGCGGGCAGCATAGGAAAGACTTTGACGCCGGTGTAGACCGAGGTGGTCTCGCTGCGCGCGTGCGTATCGAGCAATGTGCCTTTGGCAACACGCGCGTCAACATCGGCCACGCCAATAAGTATGCGGATGCGGCCATCGGGAAGCTTCTCGGCCCATTCCACCTGATCCAGATCCTTTGACGTGTCGTTATCGATTGAGGACCAAAGCAGATTCCGCAGGTCCTTTATTCCGGGTAAAACTGGTGGCTCTAGATGCGCCTGAATGGCGGCCAGTTCCGTTTCGGTTCCGGCGGGAAAATCCGGCTGGAAACCATGCTCAATCATTGAGGCATGCGCTGCAGATACAAGGTTGAAGTGCAAAGGTTTGGTGGAATGCATTGAGAAGCGGGCCCTCCCGAGCGAAAGGCCAGCCTAACATGCAGGAGCATGGGGCGGTTGGCGGCATGAAAAAGGGCGGCTCGCGCCGCCCCTCTTCCCCCAGGAAAAACTTACTGAATGCCGAGGTCGGAGAGGACCTTGGGCTTGGCTTCGTCCACTGCAAGCAGGTTGTGGCAGGCCGCGCAATCCTGCGTGATCGATTTGCCATCTTTTGCTGCGTGCTCGCCGTCGTGGCAGCGGAAACAACCGGGATAGCTCATGTGACCGATGTGGTTGGGATGAGTACCCCACGTGACCTTCATTTCGGGGAACACATTGGTCGTGAAGACAGTCACGAGCCCATCGCCGGCGGCCTTCACGAGTGCAGGTTTCGCGGCCAGCAGGTCAGGATGTTCACTGCGGTAGAACGCAGTCAACTGCTCAGGAATTTTCGCGCGCGCATCAGCCTCAGAGGAGTAATAGGCCTTGAGCAGTTCGAGGCCTTTCTTGTGAACCCACGGCAGCTCGGGGCTGACAGCACCTTCGGCCATTGCGCGGTTCAGCGCGTCCTCTGCGGTTTGCATGGTGTGGGCCGCGCGATTGTGGCAATCGATGCAATCCATTACCCTGCGCTCGCCCTGGGGAGCGGCACCTTTAAGACTCGACGCAGCATAATCGGTTGTTGAGCCGTCGCCATTGCGCCTCTGCACCCATGTGATGGTGGTGCGCGTGGGATCGGTGGTGACATATTCGATGTGGCCGAGGTGAACACCGTGGATTCCGCTGAGATTTGAAAGAGAGTCGCGGCCGCCGAGATGGAGAACAACCACGCTTTGCGTCTCGGTGTTCTTTTCGTCGTCGGCGAAGTTGGATTTAACGAGCAGTTTTTCGCCGATGAACTTCGCCGGGGTGTGGCATTCCTCGCAGATTTCACGTGCGGGACGAAGGTTCTGCACCGGAGAGGGTATGGGGGTGGGATAGCGATTGATGCTGACTTCAATGAGTTGCTTGGTTCCATTGACCTTGGCCTGGAAATGAGACTTCAGACCGGAGCCGATGTGGCACGCCACGCAATCGACGTGGGAATGCGCGGAAACTTTGTAGGCCGTGTACTCGGGATGCATTACATGGCAGGACTGGCCGCAGAATTGAGGCGAGTCCATATAAGCAACTCCGCGATAGCTGGCAATCGACACCACGAGCAGGTTGACGATTGTGGCGACGAGAACGATGTCGAGGCCATGACGGAACATTCGATCGTTGAGATCGATCTTGGGAAACTCGGCTGGAATTTGTCCTGCCTGCCGAAGCTTCTTGCGGCGGAAATACATGCCAACCGGGATCAACAACAACCCGAGTATGAAGAGCGCGGGCAGAATCAGGAAGAAGATGATTCCGAGATACGGATTGTCGTCGGGGCGGCCGAAAAGCTCCACGATCCAATACGCGATCATGGTTACACCGGCGGCACTCGTGATGGCGCCACCAGCCAGACTGATTGGGTTGTTGCCGAAGAACAGCGCCGGCCGCACCCAGTTTTCACGGAATCTCTGAAGCATTGCTAAGTTGCCCCCGACTTTCGGAATGAATGGCCCGCCTCAGAATTCAGCGATTTGGATTGCCGCGAAACTCTCCGGCGGGCCGAGTACAATTTCTATTTCAATGTGCGGAAATAAGCTACTGAATCCTTGATTTGTTCGTCGGTAAGCTTTGGGCTGAGAGGCTTCATCTTACCTTTGCCATTCTTGACTGCGTCAAATTCCTGAGCCGCGGTTAGTTTCTGGATGTCAGGATCCGAGGCCGGCTTAACGCCCATCATCTTGGCGATTCCGGGACTCGGAGTTCCGGTGCTTCCGTGACAGCTTTGGCAGTTGGCTTTATAAACAGCTTCGCCTGCGGATTGCGCGAAGCTCATGGAGCCGGCTAGACCTACCGTGGCAGCCAGCACCGCAAGAGACCGAATCGTAATGGTCATTTATGACTCCTTAAAATTTCCACGGCCAGTACGCCTTGGTATCACGCCTGTTCAGTGGATTGTCTTACAGACTTTAACCCCGCCGGCAACCAAGAGTCGCGAGCGATTCCCGCGTCAAAAATATGCACGCGAGTTGGGCGCAACCCGGAAATTTCAGAACTGCGCCCATTGGTCCTGCTTTGTTACTTCAAAAAAGTGCGGAAGTGGCCGACTGAGTCCTTGATCTGGGCGTCGGTCAGCTTGTCTTTGTACGGCTGCATCTTGCCCATGCCGTTGCGAACCGCTTCAACCATCTTCTCCTCAGTCATGCTTTTCACGTCGGGATCGGTGACTGGCTTTACCTTCATGCTTTTGCCTGCAGGCGAGTCGGCCATACCTTTCGCGCCATGACACATCTGGCATTTCGCGTTATAAGTCGCTTCGCCTGAAGACTGCGCGAAGCCCACGACGCCGGCCAGCAAGAGCGCTGCTGCCGCCGCCACATTGAATCGAGTCTTGTTCGTCATTGCTTGCTCCCCCAGAGATCTCCCGAAGGTCTTGCGCGGGACAATCGCTGAACGAAAAGGGGATTCTTCAACAACGGCCGCGTTGTTTCCTACTTGCTGAATTCAGGAAATCGCTGCGACGTTTCAAGGTTAATAAAGCGATAAGGGGTGAATTGGCGAGTGCCTCTCCACCCCGGTGATTAGAATGCGTACTTCACACTTAGAGTTATGACGTCCCCATGGAAGTCGCGGGCGGGAATGACGCCGCCTGCGGCCGGAAAACTACCTCCCGGAGGACCATCTTCGTTGTAGCTATGGTGGACCCAATATCCGTGCCAGGACCACTGCGGAGCGATATTGATTGACAAATCTGCATAGGGCGACAGAACCGTGGAACTGATTGCGCCGGGCGGGTTGTAAGGGTTAAGCAACATGGCCTGGCCACCCGAGCCGACGATGCGAATTCCGCCGTTGAACCTGAAGTACTTCGATGGCGCGTAGGTGAGGCCGGCCAGGTAGAACTCCGACGGCACGTCATACAAGCCCGATCCAAGGTATAGAGGTGTTGTCGTCGTGTTGTATTGGCAGGTCGCAACATTTTGCGGCCCAGCGTCTGCCGGCAGAGGCGCGTTTGCTGTGGCGGTGAAGACATAGCACAGGTCAGTCTGGGAGTAGACGCTGTCATGGGAATAGTCGAAGTCAATGCTCAACGTCTCTAACGGAATGAACTGTGTGGCAAAACTGAAATTGCGATTGTGCTCCTTATGGTTCACGAGTGGATCGTTGTTCTTCGCGTCGTATTCGTTGTAAGTCACAGCGAGATTGACCCACTTCTTCGGACTGGACTGGAAGCGTCCCCGGAAGTGATGGAACGAATTGGGCGCCAGGCGCGTGTAGGTATTGGAGGGTGTTGTTGCTGAATTCGAGGAATGCGAATTCATCGAGTCGTAATTCAGATTCAACCGGTACAAGCGCGAGGGCGAAACCGCAAGACCCACCAGGGCTCCGTTCTGGTGCCAGGTCATGGTTGGGTCTTCGCCATACTTGATCTGACGGTCATTGAAGCGCCAGCCGCCGGACAATTTGACGGCGGGCGTCGCGTTGTAAATGCCTATGACGGTATTGCCGATGTTCTTGTGCGAGAGGTACCCGAAGGATTCCCTCGTAGTGACGTAGTTATGCAGGGTGTTGAGCGGCGTGTTCACGTTCAGATCTGCAGACGGAACAGGAGTCGGACCGTTCGGCACAAAGGGGGTATTGTCCCAGATATTTGAGACCAAAACGGAGTGGCCCGGCATCCGAACATCCCAGTAGTTGAACGTATCGGAGATGGAGATGTATTTGCTGAGCTCCGCTTCGATTCCATAGTCTGCATTCACATTGATGCGCTTGTTCTGCGCCAGGCGTCCGCTGGCGTTGAGACCACCGGTATCAATCTGCTGGCGCAGCGTTGTGCGCGAGAGAAAACCGTTGAAGGTCTCTCCGAACTGGTTCACGTTGCTGGTGCCGCCGCTGTAAATGTAGCGGCCATTCATCGAAACCTTACCCCAGTCGTGCGAACTGAAGCGAACCTGCTCGGTCGGGAATGAGGTCCGCGTGGGAGCGGTCTGCTGCTGCACGAGGGTCTGGTTGCAGAATGGATTGGCAATACCGTTAATAACGTTCTGGGTCTTGGTCGCACCTGAGCCGCAAGTTACGGTTGGTCCTGTGAGGACGTTGAAGCCGAGAGAAGTCATCGTTCCATCGGCAAGCGTAAATGGAGTGGGGGCCAGCTGGTTCGAAGTATTCCCTCTATAGAAGGCCAGGAACTGGTCGTAGCTGAGCATGGTGCGCTTCGAGAGCTTGAAATCGACGCCCCCGATATAGGTATCAAGGCCATTCCGCCACCACTGATTCTGAGAGACGTCTCCTCCAGCATGGATCGTGGTGTATGTCGGACCCTCTGTCGTGCTGTGGTTGTATCCGACGCGGAAACTGACCCTTGATACGGGCAGCAATGTCAGCATCGTGTCGGTGTTATGTCGAACCGTGTTGAAAAGGTGAAGCGTACTTGGCTCCGGAACCAGCACCGGAGCGGTCGCGGTGGCGTTTGTCAGGAATGAGTTGACGAGAAGGTTGTAGTCGACGTAGTTGCGCCCGCGCCGAAAGCTGCCGGCAAAATCGTACCACTTGCCCTTGGACATGTTCAGGTAACTAGCATCAATCGGCTCGCCACCGTAACCAAAGCTATTGGTCGTAAGGGTGTCAAAGAACGGCGTCTTCGACTTGTCGACAGAGTGCATGGTAAGCGACTGGCCGATCACGCGCATTCCAGAGGCTTCGTTGACCATCGTGGCCCACATCGCATCGCTTCCGTCTTTCGAAACGATATTGCCGCCGAGTTCAAGGTACTGATGCACCTCGTAGCCGGCCACGATCTTCTTTTTCGGCGCTACTTCGGCCTTTTTTTCCGGCTTCGCTGCCGCGGGGGTTGCCGGAGCCGGCGTCACCGGTGGTTCTTGACCAAAGCCAAGAGCCGCGCCGCCGGTGGCCAGAATCGCCGCTAAGGTAAGGGTGCACAACCGGGGTCCCCAAGAACAGGTCATCGTTCGTGGGGTGGACATCCGGGGTCCCCACGAACAGGTCTTCGTTCGTGGAGTGGATATCCGGGAGATGTTGACTCCGGCCGGCGATCCAACCAGACGATTCGCGAATTCTGTCTGCCTTGTCATCGCTCGCTCCCCTACTCAGTCGCGTTGAAGAAAAATTCGCTTGTGTTCGAGCCGTGGACGCTTGCGTGGCAAATGGTGCACGACTGATACTGCGTTGCCTGGTTATGCGCCGGCCCGACCGGATTGCTCGTCGAAAAATTGGGCGACGGCGAGTGGCACTGCAGACAGATCGTGTTTACCGTGGCGCGATTCAGCAGGCGCGGGTTCGGTCCGCCGTGTGGGAAATGGCATGCGGTGCAGCCTTCCGTTTTGACGACTGGATGCTCAAACGCAAACGGCCCGCCTTTTTCCATGTGGCACTTGGTGCAGACCAGGTCCATCTGCGAAGAGGAGCGGAGGTTCTTCTTGCCAAACGTTCCGTGCGGATCGTGGCAGTCAGAGCACTTGACAAGCCCTTCTTCCACTTTGTGATGGAAGGGCATGTTGAACTGCGGCTTGGTGTCGGTGTGGCACTGGAAGCAGAGGGTCGGCTGAGCGACCTTCAACTGGTGCTCCTTGTCCTCACCAACGTGAACACTGTGGCAGCCGACGCAGCTTACGTTTGCTTCTCCATGTGCCGTGCGCAGGAAGTTCGCGTGGTTGCCCTGGTGGCAGTTGAGGCACTTCTGGTCCACTTCTTTGGCAGAGCCTTTCGCGGGATTGAAGATCTTGGTAACATCTCCGCCTCCTTCGACGTGTGCCTTACCCGGTCCGTGGCAGCCCTCGCAGGTTACGCCGTTTTTGCCATGCGCCTCAGCCAGTTTGGAGTGAGGATTTGATGCAAATCCCTTCGCAACCTCTTCGTGGCAGGTGGCACAAGTCTCTTCCCCTACGAACTCTCCAGAGGCAGGCGCGTCTTGACTCGCTTTTGCGCTCGGACGGGCTCCGCTTGACGAAGCGGCCGTCGCCGAGAGCGAAAACATGGCGACTCCCAGCAAAAGGCTGAAAATGCCAAGGAGCCTGGGGAACTTCCCCGCAGCAGAAATCATTGACAATCGCGCTTTTGGCCTATCTTCACGCATCAAGTACCACCTCAGGAGCTTTCGTCTAAGCCTTCGTACCGGATTTCCCATTTGCGGCCTCAGGTAATTCTCGCGGGGACCGCAAAAAAGCCGACTTTGGCAATTCCTTGCAAAATGCTCCAATTGTGCGGAGCGTCACCTCATGGGCTGCATCCTATCCTGTTGCTCGGTAAGGGTTCGGTGATCTCCGTCACATCTTTTTATGGCTATCGCCGGAGACAACTTCAGAATCTTCAACATGCGTATCCGCCTACCCACTTGAGCACGCTCTTGAACTACGACGTATAAAGCAATTCAAGACAAGGAGACCACTGTCCGAATTACCAGTAGCTCTTGAATTTTCGGCTGAAGGTGCCGAGCGGTTGGTCTCTACTCACGGCCGACACGCCGCCGGTGAAGGACAGGCAGGAGCGCACGCTGAAAGGCGCAGTGGGGAGATTGGAGACGCGTCGCGCACCTGAAAAGACGTGAGGCCCATCACATCCTTCGCGTGCGAAGTTCGGCAGACTTAACTCGGGCTGAAAAATGGCTGAACTTGAAATCCCGACCGCGGTGAGTCGACGGCAAAAGAGTACTCTTCGTCAATCGCCTGCAGGCTGCGCGGCCTGCTCCAACCGCCGCCCGGGATGGTTTTGCTCTCTGGGCAGTGCGGTTTTAGCAGATCTTGAGTTGTTGACCAGTACCATCAGTCTGCCGGCGCAAGCTCCTCTATTCACCCAGGGTGAAGACGCGCGATGTCTCTATCTGATTTGTGGAGGCTATCTCAAGCTGACGGCTGGTCGCATGCACGATCGCCAGATGATCGTCCGCGTTGCAGGACCCGGCTCCATGCTTGGTTTGTACGCCTCTCTCTCTCATGGAGTGTATGAAGTCTCCGCAGAGTCGCTCACGCCGGCCCAGCTTCGTCCGGTCGAGCGAGAGAGATTTCTGAGCTTCCTTCGCAATCACAAAGAGGCGCAAATGCGCGCCGTTCAGTGCATTTGTCAGGAGTATCGTTTCGCGCTGCAGGATGCATGCCGCATCTCTCTCTCCGAGACTGTTGCGGGACGGCTCGGTCGACTGCTGCTCGAGTTGGCTCACCAGATTGGCGAACAGATGAACGCAGGAGCCATTCGCTTTCCGCTTCTTCTCACTCACGAGGAGATGGCATCGATGGCGTGCACGACACGCGAGACCGTTACGCGCACTCTGGGCCAGTTCCGAAAAGAGGGCTGGATTTCGATTGAGGACTCGGTTGTAACAATAAATGTGCCCGATCGGCTCCAAACGCTCAATTAAGGCGACCAAGGCAGATCAAATCCCTGCCCAAGCTCCAGATTCCTCCCTGCTTACGATTCAGGCTCCCTACAGCCCTCCCTCCGGAGTCAAAGATTTATCATTGTATTTGGGAGTTCGTGCGCGTATGACCCGATTTGTTACTTGCTTTTCTGCTTTTCTCTTCTCCTGCGCTGCGTTTGCTCAGATTCCGGCTCCGGCCTCGGCACCGACAAAAGCGCCTGTCACATCAACCTCTTCGCCCGACGTGCAAGAGTTTCAGAAGATTGAAGATGCGTGGGCCGACTCAATCAATCGGCGCGACCAGTACAGCCTCGAGAATGTGCTGTCACCCTTGTTTGTCGATGTTTCCGCGTCGGGAGACATCACCACGCGGAATCAGCAGTTGGCCTTCCTGATTGCGGGAGAAGACAAGACCCTGCACTTAACTCAGCGCGTGATTACCGTGCGCCAGCTAGGCGAGATTGCGGTGGCGAATGGGACCTATGTGCTGCACTATAAAGGCGCTTCCGGGCAAGTCGATGAAAAGGGAGTGTTCACGCACGTTTTCGAGCGGGCGCGTGTCGGTTGGGTGTGCCTGAATTCGCAACGCACGGTGCTCCGCGAGGATACGAGTGTGAAGGGCAAGAAGCAGTCGAATGCCGAGTTGCCATTCCACATTCCGCTGTTCTCAAAGAGTGACAAAACCGAGAAGAGCGATCAAAAAACCGTCGAGCCGAAGCAGTAGACCCCTCAGCGGTTGTACTTCTTGAGCGCCTGCTGAAGCTTTTCGTGTGGCAGCGCAATTACGGTGCGTCCATCGACGCCCGTCATGGTTTTGGCCCCGACCATCGCATTCACAATTGCCTCTTCGGTAGCTTCTACCGTCGCTGAAAACAGCGGGCTGATGCGCTCGTTGGAAACGGTCTTGACCGTGTTGGGGCCCGGCTCAGCATCGGCATGGGGGTTCGCGGTGGAGAAGGCAATGAATATATCGCCGGAACTATTTCCCGAGATTGACCCGGTGCGCGCGAGACCCATCGAAGCACGTCGGGCAATGCGCTTGAGTTGATTTGGCAGCAATGGCGCATCGGTCGCGACCACGATAATGATGGATCCGACATCGCCCCGTGATGCAGAGCTTGGCGACGCGTTCGGATGCGTCATCCCTGCATAGGGTTCGTCTCCGGAAATTTCTTTCCCAACCGGAACGCCGGCGATGGTCAACTGCGGACGACGGCCGCAGTTGCACTGCACCAGGACACCAACGGTGTAGCCGCCTTGTTCTTTGGTGAGGACGCGCGAGGCGGTGCCTGTTCCTCCTTTGAAGCCGTAGCAGGTCATGCCCGTGCCGCCACCAGTGTTGCCTTCAGCAACGGAGCCGGTTTTGGCGGAGTCGAGTGCGGCGAACACGTCGGCCTGCTTCACATGGAAGCCGTTAATGTCGTTGAGCCAGCCGTCCCAGGTTTCGGCGACCACAGGGAGCGACCACTCGTCCTCTTTCATCAGGTGATTGCGGAGGGCCCAGTCGATGACGGAGTCGCGCACGACCCCGACGCTATGGGTGTTGGTGATCGCGACGGGCCCGGTGAGAAAGCCGGATTCCTCGACCCAAGTGGTGCCGGTCATTTCGCCATTGCCGTTAAGGCTGAACCATCCGGCATAAACGGGATCGGGATTCTTCTGTCCACGGGGCAGGACGACCGTGACGCCGGTTCGAACAGGGCCCTCGCCGACTTTGAGCTTGCCGTCTCCGCGAATGAGCGTGGTCGAGCCGACTTCTACTCCGGCTACATCGGTGATCGCGTTAAGGGTGCCGGGAGTTCCGTCGAAAGGGACGCCAAGATCACGAGCGCGAACAGGAGCCGGGGTTACGCCCTGAGCGGCGACGATCGCGGCGGAAAGCGAGAGAACGACTACAGAAAATTCAGACACGCGCGAGTGCATACCAAACTTTACAGGAACGTCGCGCCCGGTCTCGCCAATTTTCAAGTGGCGATGCGGGCTAACTGGCTTGACTCGCTGCGGGAGCGCTGACCCGCTTGTTGCCTTGCACGCGAATGGAGACGTGCACAAGGCTGAGCGCGGCAGGAGTGACGCCGGGAATGCGGCTGGCCTGTCCAATGGTCACAGGGCGCACGCGCTCGAGGGTTTCCCGCATCTCGCGGGAGAGACCGCTGATGGTGCTGTACTCGATCCACTCCGGGATCGCGACGCCTTCGGCCGCCTTGAGCTTTTCAATGGCCTTCTTCTGCTGATCGAGGTAGCCTGCGAACTTGATTTCAGTCTCGACTGCGCGCGCTTCGTTGCGAAGCGTTGCCCGTCCTTCGGGGCTTTGACTTTGAAGCGTGGTGAATGGAGTCAGCGAGGGCTCTACAGCAAGAGCCTCGCGAAGTGTGCCAAGGATCGGCTCGATGCTCACCTCGGGGCGCTTGAGGATTTGTGCCCAGGTGAGGCCGGCGGTTGCAGTGAGTTCGTTGAGCCCGGCTTCGGACAATTTTTCGCCGTCGACCTTGGTGGACCTGAGCAGCTTTTCGAGCGCGGTCATGCGTGCCTGCTTCTGCTCGTACTCGTTCCAGGCCTCATCGTTGATGAGTCCCAGTCGGCGGCCGTGCGGCGTGAGGCGGCGATCAGCGTTATCGATGCGCAGATGCAGGCGAAACTCGGCTCGCGAGGTGAACATGCGATAGGGTTCGTTGGTGCCTTTGGAGATCAGGTCATCAATCAGAATGCCGGTGTAGCCCACGGTGCGGTCCATGGTGAATGGCGGCTCGCCCTTAAGCCAGAGCGCGGCGTTGATGCCGGCCATGATGCCCTGGCAGGCCGCCTCCTCGTAACCCGAGGTCCCGTTGATCTGCCCCGCGAGGTAAAGGCCTTCCATACTTTTTACGCGCAGGCTTCGGTCAAGTTCGGTTGCGTCGACGCTGTCGTACTCAATGGCGTATCCGGGGCGCAGCATCTCCGCTCCTTCCAGTCCGGGAATGGAACGCACAATTTGCCACTGCACTTCCATGGGGAGTGAGGTGGACATTCCATTGACGTAGACTTCGTGCGTGTTCAGCCCTTCGGGTTCGAGAAAGAACTGATGCTGGGTCTTGTCAGGAAATTTGACGATCTTGTCTTCGATCGACGGGCAGTAGCGCGGGCCGATGCCTTCAATCTGACCCGAGTACATCGCTGAGCGATGAACATTTTCACGAATGATGCGAAGCGTCTCAGGCGTGGTGAATGCAATGTGACAGCTTATCTGCGGCTGAACGATCTTCTTTGTGCGAAAGCTGAACGGTGTGGGATCCGCGTCACCGGGCTGTTCTTCGAAGGTCTCCCAGCGAATGGTGCGGCCATCGAGGCGCGGCGGCGTGCCGGTCTTGAGGCGGCAGGTTCGCAATCCGAGGGCTCGCAGCGACTCGCCGAGAAGCACGGAAGCTGGTTCGCCGCTTCGGCCGGCGGGGTAACGCTCTTCGCCACAGTGAATGAGGCCGTTGAGGAACGTCCCTGTCGTAATGATGGTGGCTCCGGCCAAGAGCTGGCGGCCATCGCGAAGCTTGAGCCCGAGGACGCGCCGGCGGGGACGGATCGGACGCGGAATCTCAGTAGAATCCCAGGTCCCAGAATCGGGAAATGGGGCACCCGTCTCTATCGAGAAGCCCGGAGCTTCTTCAATGACGAGATCGACAACTTCAGCCTGGCGAATGTGCAGGCCGGGCTGGCTCTCGAGCACCTCGCGCATCTTGACGCGGTAGAGCTGCTTGTCGCACTGGGCGCGAGGACTCCAGACGGCCGGGCCGCGCGATGTGTTCAACAAGCGAAACTGGATGCCAACGGCATCGGCCACTTCGCCCATGATGCCGCCGAGCGCGTCTACTTCCCTGACAAGATGGCCCTTGGCAACGCCGCCGACGGCTGGATTGCAGCTCATCTGGGCAATCAGGTCGAGATTCATGGTGATGATTGCGGTTCTGAGGCCCATGCGCGCTGAAGCCATTGCCGCTTCACAGCCGGCGTGTCCGGCGCCTACAACCACCACATCGTATTGTTCGGTGAAAGCCATCCAATCCTATTCTACGGATTGTTTGGCTTCGCTGCTGACCGTGACCCCAAAGTGGAAGTGAGAAGAACGGCGAACCAGTGCTACCATGCACACAAAACAAGCGATTTCGTCCAACATTCAGGAGGAATTCCCTCATGGGCCCATCGGAGACACCCTGGGCAGAGCGGAACGATAACGGCTCCCCGAGCGACCGCCAGCCTGCGCAATCGCCTGACGAATTGCAAGCAGAAAGCAGAAAGATTCGTCGCCTGCAAATCATGGTGAACATGGTGATGCAGGTGATCGCGCAAGACCAGACGCTGACAGTGGATGAGGCTTCGCAGATGGTAGCCGACACGCGCCGAGCAGCGCTGGCTATGTTCCCTGACAAGGAATTGGCCTTTGATCTGATCTACTGGTCGCGATTGCAGCGGCTTGTGCGCGAGCGCTATCGGATGCAGTAAGGCCAGCTATTTGGCCTGTTGCCGATGAGGCGAAAGGTGATGGTACCCCGGAACAGGCGGGAGCACACTAGAGACTATCTACACATGTGCGAGCCGCATGCGACGCCAGAAATAGGCGATCACGACCAGAACCGCGGCGGCGATCAAATACCCGCAGGGCGTACTGGATTGAGGCGTGGTGCCCATGAAGTCTAGTCGGCGAATGTGGTGGAGCGGTCCCAGATACCACCACGCCGTGTAGAGCGCTTCAAAGGGCTTGCGGCTGTCGGTGAGAACGCCAAGCGCCAGGGACATCGCGGGAATGAAGAGCGCGCCCGCCGCCCAGGCAGCCAGGGCTGCGAAGTCCCGTGCAAATAAGAGGTGCAGACCCAGGCCACCTCCAGTGAGAGCCGCGACCGACACGCCTGCGACATAGGTGGCTGCGAGTTGCCGCACCGCTGCGTGTGGGGCTGAGAAGATCAGGGCCGCAGTGTTGAATTGCGATTCGCGAGTCCCCATCTGCGACCACACGAGGATGGGCCAGATCCAGGCGGCACATACGACGCCCGAACGGGCGGCCTGAATAGGCGAAGCAAGGCAGCCGATGAATAGACCTGCCGCGACGAGATACCACCACCAACCGAGACCGCGAAGCATGAGACGAAGTTCCGAGACGACAAGCGCAAAGAAACGGAAATGCGCGATCCGGGAAGATCCTTCTTGCCGCAAGGGAGTCAACTGCGTCGTGGCTCCCGCCGGCGCGTATGCGATTGGGGGTGCGTTGCCTGCTGCCTCTGAGATGGATTTGGATTTTGATCGCTTTGCTCCCGCAAGCGAAAGCCGCGAAGGATCGAAGCGATCAAAGAAGAGTGCGGCGAGCAGCGCAAAAACTACTGCGATCATCGCCCACCAGATTCGACTCAGGATAATGGCGGAACTCCAATGCAGTCCCTGCCAGAGAAAGACTTTCGTTGTGGGATTGAGCCCCCCAACGGTGAAGGACGCGCCTCCACCATAGAGCGGATCGAGCTGATGCACGCGAGCCTGCATCTGCCCCATCACCGTGCCGATGCCTGTAAAGTCTGCGAAGGGATGGGAATGAGTGGCTTCAGGATTGGCAGTGATGGATGTGGCTCCGAGGGTGAGAAGGGCAATCCAAAGAAAGAAATAGACCACGTTGCCCACGCCGCCGCGCAATCCCGGCAACGCTCTCAAAAAATACTGCAAGTGCGGCGGTCACCGCGACTGCACTCAGACCGAAGACAATGATCGGCGCAAGCAGCGCAAATGCGTCAATGTGCATGTCCGCGCCATTCACCAATTGAATGGCGAGCGCCGCAACGGCGAGGATCAACACCATCAACGCAAGTACTGCGAAGTTGCTCAGAGCCTTGCTTAGCGTGTAGAAGCTTTTGCTCATCGGAGTGGTGGCAAGGATTTGGCCTACCCGCGTCTGCCGATCACGCTGAATGGAGTTCTTGACAACATAGAAACCGATGAGCGACAGCCACACGCTCGCAACCAGGGCAACGACCGAACCCAACCATGCCGAGTTGCTGATGCCACTATATTTGTCGAGTTGCACAGTTACCTGGCCGGAATAGACTGCGTATCCGAGGTAGACCGCAAAGCCGAGCGTGAGCAGGAAGCTGTAACGTCGCACGCGCTCAAGGAAGTCGGCGCGAACCATGTGGTAGAGGACGTGCACACGGTTCATGCGAAGACTCCGCCGTTATGGGCGAATTGATGCGTGTTATTCCGGCCTCCCGCGCGATGCTGTGAGAGGCAGTAGAGATAGGCATCTTCGAGATTGGGGAGCGTTGGCTGAGCGCCGGCCGGCGGAGCCTCGGTCAATAAGCGGACGTGCATGCCGTCGCTGCGGCGCGTGGTGCTGCTGATGAGGAACTGCTGCTTGGCCGCAGCGAGATCGGAACTTGGGACAATCGATTCCCATACCTTTCCCTCAACCTGGAGCAAGAGCGCCTCGGGAGTTGCATGCGCTACGAGCGTGCCCTTGTCTATTAGGGCGATGTCAGTTGCGGTGGCTTCGACGTCGGAGACGATGTGCGTGGAAAGGATGACGATGCGTTCGCCGGAGAGATCAGAGAGCAGATTGCGAAAACGAACGCGCTCTTCGGGATCGAGGCCGGCGGTGGGCTCGTCGACGATCAGCAGCTGGGGATCGTTGAGGAGCGCCTGGGCGATCCCGACACGCTGCTTCATGCCGCCGGAGAAGCCGCCGAGCGGACGCTTGCGGGCCTCTGTCAGGTTGACCAGTTGGAGCAATTCGTCGATGCGGCGGGCCGCTGCCGGTCCATCGAGCCCTTTTACGGCCGCAAGGTATTGAAGAAACTCAACCGCGTTCAGATTGGGATAGACGCCGAAGTCCTGCGGCAGATAACCGAGAACGGAACGAAGTGTATCGGGGGCGCTTGCGATATCGACGCCTTTCCAAAGCACGCGGCCTTCGGTGGCCCTGGTAATCGTGGCCAGAATGCTCATCAGCGTGGTTTTACCGGCGCCGTTGGGTCCCAGCAGGCCAAGCACGCCCGGTTTCAATTCAAGGCTGAAGTTGCGCAGGGCGACGACGCCCTTGCGATATCGCTTGGTTACATTCTCAATGGCAAGCTGCACCGGCTCCCCCAATTCAGAATCGGAATGATCTTACGTTCGCGACAGGGGTAGGTTTCTGTGACGGGCGCGACATTGCACAGGGGATAGGCAGGTTTCGGTCAGCGGAGGTTCCTGGAAAAGAGGGATGACCTTGGAGCGGCGCTATTTGGCCTCGTTGCCAACGAGACGGAAGGTGATGGTGCCCCAGAAGAGGCGTGCGCGCATCTGCACTGGAAGGTGGCGCTCGTCGTCGGTGTACCAGATCCAGATATTGCCGCGATTTTTCACCACTCCGGCATCGGCCGTGGGCTGCACGCGCACTGTTTTGAAGGTGCCCAGCGTGGTCTTGATCTCTTCACGACCCTCGACCTTCATGGTGACCGGCACGTTATGCATTGCGTCAACGACGGGAAGTACGAAGCTTTTGCCTACTTCCATGGGCTGCGAAGACGCGAAGAAAACGCCGGTGAGCAGGTCGGTCATGCAGCCCGGAATTGGCGACTCAACGTGCTTGGTCTGGCCGGTGACCATGTTCTTTTCGTCGAGGATCGACTTGGATTGCGCGTAGTCGATCCTGAGCGTCGAATTGATCTGCCGCTTCCCTTCCACGGTCTGCTTGTCGAATTCGTAGGTGCATCCCTTGGCACGATCGAAAACGGACTGGAAATGATCACTGGCATGAAAGAGCATATTGATGGCGCCCACGGTTTCCGCACTGGCGTTGATGCGTTCCCTGTCGCCTGCTGCTTCGAAGTGAATCACCGCAGTTCCAGCGGAAAACACGCGCCAGTCGACAGAGTAGGTGAGGGTCTGTTTTTGCGGAAAACTGAACCCCGCGCGGGGGGCCGGAAGTGGTGGGGACTGCTGGGGATACGCGAGGCCGGAAAGTGCGATGGCGCAAAAGAGCGTCGATAGGGTTGTGCGCGTCTTCACCGTTCGGTTCGGCTCCTTCTTCTTTTTGACTTTCAGCGCCCAGGAATCGATTCCCGGGCCGCAGAATCCTTACCTGCGAATTCGTCGTCGGGCATCCGCTTAACGCGGCACATGGATAAGCAGTCCCAGAGCCGGCCGAAGGAGCAGCAGGCTCGCATAGAGCAGTGCAACTCCTATAGTTGCATTGTACTCGCGGTGCTTCCAATAAAGCTCCCAAGAGAAATGACCTGAGTTACTTGCGACTCTTGACGGCGTGAGCCTCGGGATGAGCCGGGGAACGCGGCGGCAATAATCGTCGAAGTCTGGAAATGTTGCGCGAAGAAACCGCTCCTCCGAAGCAATCACGGGAACGTAGATGACAAGAAAGCCGATGGTCAGAGCCAGAGCAACGGGCCAGCTTAGCAATGCGACCGCAAATCCGGCTGCCATCAGCATCGAGCCTACGTAGAGCGGATTGCGGGTGTGTGCATAGGGGCCCGTCTGCGTGAGCTCACGATTCTTCTTCACATAGCCGGCTGCGTAGCCGCGCAGCCACAGCCCGGGCAAAACCAACAGAAGGCTGAATGCGATGGCTGCCGGTCGGGGAGCATGGCGCCACAATTCGAAAAGATACAGCGCGGCGGTGACGAAACCGAGCGGCACGCGAATCCGGCGAGCGATACGCTGCCAGCGGGCGATCCCGTCCATGGGCGGCTGCGCGGCGGGATTGGTCATCGGACGTGCTCCTCGGCAAGCAACTCGTCAGCGGCTTTCAAGACGTCTTCTGCAGTAATAGTAAGCAGGCCGGCTTCGGGTGCTTCGTGGCGGGTGTGATCGCGGCGGCTTTGAGGGCTTCGCAACACTCTGAACCGGGTGCCGAATGGGCCGTTGCGGCTGGGGTCGGTGGGACCGTAAATACCGACAACGGGCCGGCCAAGAGCGCAGGCGAGGTGGAGCGGTCCGGTATCGCCGGCGACGGCGATGGCTACGCGGCGCGTAACCGCGATCAACTGGCTGAGGTTGCCGGTAAGCAGCGTGACAGCGCCGTTGGTTTGCTGCGAGATAGATTCGAGCAGCGGCTCTTCTCCGGGGCCGCCGTTGACCAGAACGCGAAAGCCGCGCTGAAGCAGCCCCCGCGCTACGGCTGCGTACCGATCGACGGGCCAGCGCTTGGCACCCCAGCCTGCACCGGGATTAATGAGGGCAGATCGCTGATTGTCTGACGGCAAAAGAAGCTCACTCGTCCATTTCTCCGCAGCCGGATCGACCGGCAGCCAAGGCGCAACCGCGGCCAGGTCGTCGCCCGCAACAGCCGATGCGAGTTCGATGTCCTGCTCGATGACATGCGCGCCGTGAGTTGAAACATGCTCGTTGAAAAACCATCGTGCGACGCCCTCGCGTGGTTCAGCCTCGCCGATGACCCGGCGGCTTCCGGCCATGCGGGCTATGACCGCAGAGCGCACGGCGCCCTGCAGATCGAGAACCGTGTCGTAGGCTCCGGCTTTAAGGGATCGACGTAGCGAACCGACTTCAGCGCGGGTTTCGCCAGCGAAAGGACGCCCACGCCACTCCTTGGTCGAGGCGAAATGGAGTCTATCCACGACCGGCTGCAGAGAAGAGTCGTGACCAGGGGTGCTCGCTGGGTCCGGGCGAGCCGACAGGAGGGCCCGCCATTTTGGTTCAACGACCCAGTCGATAATCCAGCCCGGATGGGCCTTTCGCAACGCAGTCACGGCCGGTAGCGCATGGAGAATGTCACCCATGGCGCCAAGACGGACCACGAGCAGGCGATACTTTGACTGCGTTTGCAAGCTCTGATTTTCTCACAGGGATGCAGGTACCCTGCTGCCCGCAAGGCGGGTCTGCAGCCATTCCAAAGCTGCTGCTTCCTCATCGATCTGGATTCGAAGCTGGGCGCACTTGAGCGGCATCTCGCGAGGAATCAGGGCAGCAAGACGACCAAGCCGGGTTTGATCTTTCTGTGTCGTCATGAGTGCTTTGGCCCCTTCTTTGCGGGCCGAGGACAGGAGTTGCTTGATGTCGCGGGCCGTGTAGCAGTGGTGATCGGGAAAGGCGACCTGGCTGGCAACGGACAGTCCGGCAGATTTCAGCCCCGCGAAGAACTGCTCCGGACGGGCAATTCCGCAGAAGGCGACGACCGGGCCGGCAACCGGCGGAGTTTCCATCCGGCGGTGGAAGCGCCAGACCGGTCCCTGCCAACCCCAGGCTTTTAACTCCTTCTCCAACTCCGGCTCATTTGTTGGAATTGCAACCACCGAGGCACGTCGAATCGCACTGAGAGGCTCGCGAAGATTGCCCGCGGGCAGCAGGCTGTCCTCCCAGTCCTGAAGGTTCAGGAGCAGGATGTCGATGTCGCGGGCGAGCCCCCGATGCTGAAAGCCGTCGTCGAGCAGATGCAGTCCTTGCGAGTAGTCGTCGGAGTGATGGGCCTCGGCCATGAAGCCGGCGTCATATCGCTGTGGTGCCACGTAGACCGGCACCCCCGCTTCCTGCGCGATCAGGAGCGGTTCATCGCCGAATTCTTCCGCAGTACCGCCAAGGCGAACGCGCGCGGGCGCATGGCCGTGACGGCCGTAGCCGCGCGAGAGCACGTCGACCTCGAAACCCTTTGTGCTGAGAAGCCTTGCCAAAGCAATCACGAACGGCGTCTTCCCCACTCCGCCTGTAGACAGATTGCCGACGCTCAAGACCGGCCAACGCAGGCGTCGAGTCCGCTCCCAGCCGCGCTTGAGCCGGATGTCGCGCCACGCGTGGCCAGCAGCGTAGAGCGGTACGAGAGGAGCGAGCCAGGGACGCTTCATACGGCTGCAGCCTCGCGGGGCAAAATGTTTTCGAGTGCCTGCACCGTGCGGGCTGTCGCGCCTGCCTGCTGATCGAAGACGTGCTTCGCTCGCGCACCCATCGCGGCAGCTTCGTCCTTGTCTCGTAACAGATCGATTAGGGCTCCAGCCAGTTCCTCTTTCGAGGCGACGCGAATGGCATCATGAGCGAGCAGGTCGTCGGTAATGGCGCGGAAGTTGGCGTAATTCGGACCGATCACGATGGGCACACCGAACTGGGCTGGCTCCAAAGGGTTGTGCCCTCCGGCTGGAATCAGGCTGCCGCCAATGAATGCCGTGGCGGCGAGCGAATAGATTGAGGCAAGCTCCCCGATCGTGTCGAGCAAAATTACCTGCCCGGCCTCGATTGGCTGGATGGCATCTTGGGGAATCGACTTCCAGGCGGAACGCTTGATCCAGCGAACACCAGTTCTTTCGAGAAGAGAGGCCACGGCGGCGAAGCGCTCGGGGTGACGCGGAGCAAGAATGAGTACCAGCTTCGGATCGACTGAGAGCAGTTGCGGCCACGCTTCGAGCAGGAACGCTTCTTCGCCGTCGAGAGTGCTTCCCGCGACGACCACGCGCAGACCCGGAGCGAGAGACTGAAGGAGCCGCGTAGCCTCGGCCTGCTGCGCGGCGCGCACGTCAAACTTGAGATTGCCGGCCACCGTAACGTACTCAGGCAGGCAGCCAAGGGCCTTGAGGCGTTCGGCGTCGATTTCGCTTTGCGCGAGAACGCGGCAGATCTGCCCGAGGATGGGCCGCCACAGGCGGCGCAACATCTGATAGCGCGGCCACGAACGGTCGGAGATACGCGCATTCACGACCGCTACGGGAATTTCGCGGCGAAAGCACCCGTTGAGCAGGTTAGGCCAGAATTCCGTCTCGGCGAGGATAAGCAACACCGGCCGTAGCGCTTTGAGATACGCACGGACTGCCCAGGGAAAGTCCAGCGGACAATAGAAAACACGGTCCGCACCGAATCGTTCGCGCGCGAGCGTATGGCCGGTGCGCGTCGTGGTCGAGATCAGCAATCGATGACCGGGAAAAGCCGCTCCCAGTTCCTGAACCAGCCGGCTCGCGGCCAGCACCTCACCCACAGAGACGGCATGCAGCCAGATCACGGGCCGCTGACCTGGCGCGTCGCACAAGTGTTTTGGAACGCGACCGAGACGTTCGGCGAGGCCCTCGCGATATTTGTTGGCTTTCGCCATCCGCCAAAGCCACCACGGAGCCCCGGCAGCGAGTGCTGCCAGCAACGCAAGGTTGTAGAAAAAGAGAATCATGCGAGACGGATTTCGACTTCCCCCGGTCTAACCCTCAAATGATACAGTCGAGCACGATGAAAGACAGTTATCGGTTGTTGATGGTGGTATTTGGGTTAACGCTTTCGGCCATGGCCAGCGACCACACTCCTCCCGCGGTGCAGCCGGCAACGTCGTTTGCTGCAGTCGAGGTTCATGACAAGGAAAAGGTCGCGATCGCCGTCGAGCCATACGATTCGCGCGAAAAGGAATCCATCTTTCGCGTCGATTATCTTGGGCACGGAGTAATGCCGGTGCGCCTGATCGTGACCAACAATGGCGACAAGCCCATCTCGCTGCGCGATGCGCGAATATTGTTTCTGACCAATGCGGGAGACAAGATTCAGGCAGCCGAGCCTTCGGATGTGGAAAGGCTGATGACCCGCCAGGAGCGGGAGGGCAAGAAAATTCCAATGCCCGGGCCGATCCCCTCGATCAAGATGAAGCCCAAAGCCAGCAACAAGGATATCGAAGAGGACTTCAACACGTTCGAGTATGGCGCCCTGGTTGTGGAGGCGCACACGACGCGCGCGGGATTCCTTTTCTACGATGTCTCGCAGCTCGACAATCCGCTCAGGGGCGCAAAGATGCATTTGCACAAGCTGCGCGATGCGAACGGGAACGAGCTTTTCTTCTTCGAGATCCCGTTCGACAACTATCTGAAATCGAAATCCAGCGAAATGAAGTGATTCCGGGCTAAAGGGTCAGTCGACGCCGCTTATTCGTAGTAGGTTGCGGTGGTGGTGTCGGTTTCCCAGATGGTGCAGTCTTTGACGCGCACACGGCCACTGGTCATATCGGAGAGTTGCTCGTTGGTCTGGTCGAAGAAGAACTTGGCGATATTTTCGGCTGAGGGATTGAGTTCGATGAAGGGCTCGAGGTCATTGAGCATCTGGTGGTCGATGCGGTCGATCACGGGGCGCATCACCTGCTTGAGCATTTTGAAATCGAGCAGCAGGCCGGTCGTGTCCAACTCGTCGCCGTAGAGAGTGACGCGGACCTTGTAGTTGTGGCCATGCGGGTTTTCGCACTTGCCATGGTAGTTGCGAAGATAATGCCCGGAGGAGAAACCGGCCTCCACGGTAACTTCATACATCGGCGATACCGGCCTCTCGGGGAAACGTCCCCTGTTGATTTGATTCTAGTTCCTTAGCCACCGCCGCGAAAAAGCGTGCCGGCGCGGAGCGGATTCCGCGTGATTTATCCGATCGCGGTCAAGCTTGCTTGAGGGCCGTTTCACAACCAGCGGAAATTATCTGCAAACTTTTTTCAGCCTGAGGTTACTTCTGGAGAGGGGGGTGGATATTAGAGGGGGGGTGGGTATTGACCACTCGCTTCTCTATCGAAAACCGCCCGTTGCCAGAGAGTCCGCTGATCTCATTCTCCTCCAACGAGGCTTAATGATCTGCAAAGTTGGTGAGATTTCTTTGAACCCGGCAGCTATTTCCTGTTTTCGCGGCGTTTCTGGCGGGCGGCCTGGCGTTCCTCTTCGCTGTGACGGTCGACCTGCTCGAAGAGGTTACTCATGACTCCGATAAAGGCAGAAGCGAGACCGGCGAGGAGCATGAGCAGCGCTACCGTGCGCCAGAGCGACGCGTTGGCGGGGAGACCGGGCTGAAAATTCGATGGGACCAGCGCCATGCCCGCAGAGATCAGCGCGAAGAGGCCGAGCGTAGCGGCGAGGATGTAGAAGTTGCGGGACATCGTTGGGATTGAGGCTGGATCGCAGAGTTCGTTGCGATCTTTCCGGCCTTCTTAAGATTTTACGCGCGCGCTCAGGCGGAAAGGTCGGAGGTTTGGGCGATAACGACACCGGCCTCGGCTAAGTCTGCATCGATTTTCGCGACGGAGCCGTTGAGGTCGATGGCGCGGCACGCGTCGCGAAGGACGATGACGGGAAGGCCGAGGTGGCGGGCGTCGAGCGCGGAGTAGGCGACGCAGTAGTCATACGCGAGGCCGGCGAGGAAGACGCGAGTGAGCTTTCGCTCTTTCAGGTACCCGCCCAGCCCCGTGGGGGTAGTGCGGTCGTTCTCGAAGAAGGCGGAATAGGAATCGATTTCGCGGTGGAAGCCTTTGCGAAGGACCAGTTCGGCGCGAGGGAGGGTGAGCGCGGGGTGGTGCTCCGCACCTTTACTGCCTTGAATGCAGTGGTCGGGCCAAAGGGTTTGAGGGCCGTAGCTGAGGTTGATCTGTTCGAAGGGCTGCTTGCCAGGGTGGACGGAGGCGAACGATTTGTGGTCGGGGGTGTGCCAGTCCTGGGTGAGGATGATGTGCTCGAAAGAGCGGGGCTATGCGATGGATTGCCGGGATTACGGCGTCGGCATCGGCAACGGCAAGCGCGCCACCGGGGCAGAAATCATTCTGCACGTCAACAACGAGAAGGACATCCTGAGGAGTGATTTGTATAGAGGCCACGTGCTCGTTCCTATCCTTTGTAGTTTATGGCCTGTCGAACGCCTGGACGAACTTGTGCAGATCGACATGCGGGACAGTGAGAGCAGAAGACCATTCCCAAAATTTCCGGTGTCTGTAAAGATGGCGTAATCGCATAGCAGCCATCCCTGCACCCTTCGGAGAAAACATGCTTACTCACCCGACTCCCCAGAGTTCTGGCTGTCGTTCTGTTTTTCGCAACCGTGGTGACTGCCAGCCCCGCGTATGGCGCCTCAACGCCTTCGGGTTATCGCGAGCTGGTGGATCTCTTCGAAGCGTGGCGGTCGTTTGAGCGGCCCGTCATGCACGAAGCGGTTCCCGACTACAGCGCAACGGCGATGGCTGCCAAGGCAAAGGCGCTGCCGCAGTGGCGCAAGCGCCTGGATGCGATCGACACCAGGGGATGGCCGATCGAGCAGCAGAACGATTACAAGCTGGTCAAGGCGGAGATGAACGGATTCGATTTCAACCTCAGGGTGTTGCGGCCCTGGGCGCGCGATCCGGCCTTCTACGTAAGCGTATGGGCCGCACGCAGCGATTGCCCTTCGCGGGAAGGTCCGCTGGCCTATCCTGCGATCGAGTTGTACAACTTCAAATTTCCACTTTCGGCTGAGAGCCAGCGCGAATTGACGACAAGGATCGGCGCGATTCCCGCACTGCTGACGGAAGCCCGGCAAAATTTGAAGGACAGCAACGCGCGCGATCTGTGGGTCTGGGGAGCGGGGGAACTGCACAATCAGTCAGAAATTCTGGCCTCGCTCGAAGCGGGCACGCTCACGGTGAGCACTCTCGAAGGCAGCCAGCACGCCGACCTTGCAGGAGCCGGGCCGGAGTTGCACGCGGCGATCGTCAACGCGCGCAAGGCGACCGATGACTTTATTGCGTGGCTGAAGCAGATGGCCCCGGGCAAGACTGGCGCTTCCGGTGTCGGCAAGGAAAACTACAACTGGTATCAGCAGAATGTGCACTTCGTGCCGTTCACCTGGGATGAGCAGGTGGTGCTGCTGCACCGGGAACTGGAGAGGGCGCAAGCTGCCTTGCGGCTGGAAGAGCTAAACAACCGCAACCTGCCGCCGCTTGAGCCTGTCGCCAATGCCGCCGCTTTTGAAAAGCTGACCCATGCGAGGCTCGATACATTCGACGCTTTTCTGGTGACGCAGCAGATCATTCCAGACAAGCCCTACATCAAGCCTGCGCTGGAGCAGCAACTGGGTCATTTCGTTCCGGAAGACCAGAGGATTTTTTTCACGCGGGTTACGCATCGGGAGCCGATGCTTCTGCTGTCGCACGACTATCACTGGATCGATCTTGCGCGCATGCGGGACGAGCCCAATCCCAGTCCAATTCGCCGGCTGGCTTCGCTCTCGAACATCTGGGACAATCGCGCCGAAGGCTTCGCCACCGCATTTGAAGAGATCGTCATGCATGCCGGACTGTATGACGATAATCCGCGCGCCAAAGAGCTCGTCTGGATCATGCTGGCAAATCGAGCCGCACGCGGCCTCGCCTCGCTCTATGTGCAGGCGAATGAAATGAACCTGGAGCAGGCGGGCCAGTTTCACGCCAAGTGGACACCTCGCGGGTGGGCCGTCGCCAACTGATCAACTGACGGCATTTGAGCAGTTGCTCTATCTCCGCCAGCCGGGCTATGGAACGAGCTACATCATCGGGAAGATTCTGTTTGATCGCCTGCTGAACGAGTATGCCCAACAGCAGGACCTGGCGGGCAAGCCGTTTGTGCTGCGGGATTTTATGGATCGCTTCAATAATGAAGGAATGATTCCGATCCCGCTGATGGAAGCGGAGATGATTTCTAAGCAGGCGCGAGAGCCGTGAGCCTGCGACGAAGAGCCTGAAGGCTTCCACACCTACGCGGGTTTGATGTTCTGGTTGATTCGCAGCACATTCGTCGGATCGTATTTCTTCTTGATATCCCTCAGCCGAGCGTAGTTCGGCCCATAGGCGGCCATGGCCAGCTGATCGCTCGTTTCGCCCAGCTGGTTCCCGTATGCTCCGAGCGCAAGCGGCTGCAACTTGTCGCGCAGAGCCTTGACCCATTGAACATCGGCTGGCTTGTCTGCAGGCGTGGTCCATGTTCCAAGCATGTCGATCTCGAACCCCGGGTGGCGCAGCGGAAACGCCATGTCAGTCAGGGGAACTCGCGTGATGGCGCCGGAAAGCACCACGATCAATACGCGGAACTGTGGCGGCGCAGCGTGGATTGCGGCCGCGATCGCCTCGGATGCGCCTCCGTTGAAGTCGGGAATAATGACGTTGGTCTGGAAGTGGGCAAAGGGCCTGGGAACGAAACCGGCTGCCTGTGATTCGAAGTAGGACACGCTCCTGAGATTCTCCTCGAGCGGCTTGATCGGCGTTCGCAGAGGCGCGAGCAATTGATTGCCCCGCCGCGGATCGTCACCGTAGAACACATGGATCAGGAACCTTGGCCCATCTGTAGACGGCAATATCTCGCCGAAGAGATTCATTTCATCCGGCGCTTCCAATGCGAATTTGCCGAAGACATGCAACAGTTCCGGAAGATGCTGTGTCGAGTAGGTGAGGGTGCCCGAGAGAACTTCGCCAATGGGATGCAGCCGATACTCGAACGCAGTAGCGATCCCGAAGTTTCCGCCTCCGCCGCGAATGGCCCAGAAGAGATCGGGATTGGAGTCGCGGCTTACCTCGAGTTGCCGTCCGTCAACCGTTACGATGTGAGCCGAGAGAAGGTTGTCGCACGCCGCACCGAACATGGACATCAGGACCCCTTCGCCGCCGCCGAGGGTGAAACCCGCAATTCCTACATTGGGGCAACCGCCCATCGTCGTGGCCAGGCCGAACGGCTGCATCGCCTGGTCGAGATCGCGTACCAGGGAGCCTGCCTCCGCGTGGGCGACGCGCTTCTGTTTGTCGACTTCGATTCGCTTCATTGCGGAGAGATCGATTACGACGCCGCCATCGCACACGCTGAATCCGGCGCGGCTATGGCCGCCGCCGCGTACTGCCACCGGTACATTCTGAGCCTGGGCAAAGTCGAGCGCGCGTACAACGTCATCCGCACCGGCGCAGCGCACGATCAACGCCGGGTGGCGATCAAATGCACGATTGAAGACCAGGCGTGCCGATTCATAGTCCGGCTCCGATGCTGTAATGACGCGGCCGGAGATATTGGAAGCAAGCTTTTGGATCGCCGCCGCGGGAAGCGGAGAAGGACTCGGTTCGTCAAATGGAGAGGTGCTGCCTGCGTCGGCGAGCGCGTACATCGAGCCCGCAGGAATCGCGGCGGCTGCGAACGCTGTTTGCTGCAGGAAGTGTCTTCGGGTAGTTCGCGCCATGTTCCACTAACTCCCAGTCGAGTGGTTTGTCTGCGAGCTTTGCAATTGATATTTGAGTCTGATCTTTCGAATCGAGCGCGTCTGAGTCCTTCGCCTCGAGCCTGCGGGCAGTCTCTCGCCATAAGGAACGTTGGATCCGCCACGGCGAGTAGGCTTTCGACTGCGCTACGCCCGAGAGGGTCAGTCGCCAGGTTCTCAGCCGCGCGATAATTCCAGAATCACCTGCGTGTCAATGTGGAGAACAATTCCCGGTCCGGGATGCCTTCCATGAACATCCCGAAGAACTCATCGAATCGGCCCTGCATCTTCGGTACATCCCAATCGTTTGAGAAGCGATGCACGAGTTCGGCGACGAAGAGCTTGAAGAGTGCAGACACGACAGGGTTGACGCAGAAGCAGCTGGCGCACGGAGAGTTCTTCGGAATGCGATTTTCAAGATGCTGGCGGCGAAGCTCCAATACGTTGTCGCAGTTAATCAATTCTGCGGGAGTGCTGTCCTTAATATTTCCGTACGTGAGGTCGCCGTTGTAGTCGCGGCAGCACGGGGTGGCGCGGCCGTCGTTGAGAATGTGCAGCGTGGACGAAAACAGCATGTAGCAGGGCGGCCAGGGCTGAATGTGCTTTTTGAGAATGCTGCGCGTCAGGAAGTATCTGTTGTCTGGCGACAGCCCGCTGACAAGATTCAGATCAATCATGTCCATGGGCACGTAGCGGCTCCAGAACTTGAGGTGGTGTCCCATCTCGTTCTGGACATCCTGGCTGACAATTGACCCGATCTTCACACGCTTGAACGGCTTGGTCTTCTCAGTCTTCTCGCGGAACATCTCCATGTTCGTCATCAGGCGATCCCACTTTCCGCCGAAGCGGATCTTCTCGTAGGTTTCCT
Source organism: uncultured Acidobacteriaceae bacterium (assembly GCA_963737915.1). Taxonomy (GTDB): domain Bacteria; phylum Acidobacteriota; class Terriglobia; order Terriglobales; family Acidobacteriaceae; genus Telmatobacter. The sequence goes on from CAVTUP010000025.1 coordinate 179,909, forward strand.
GGGATGCCCCGTCGATCGAGAATCGGAATTCCCAGATGACGTCGGAGTAGTCAATCAGAAAGTCGATGTACTTATGCAGGATCAGCGCATTTGTCGAGAATTGGATTTGCGCACCCTGCTTGCGCAGGATCTCGAAGTACTGAGGAAGCTTGTTGTTCATCAGGGGCTCGCCGATGGTATGGAGAGCGGTATGCCCTCCCCACTGCCCCTTGGTGTATTTCACCGCGTGCTCGAACAACTCCATATCCATGTTGAATTGCGGCCTCGTCGACAGCGAGGTATTGCACATGACGCAATTGATATTGCAGTTCTTGTTGATCTCGATCTCGGCGATGTTCGCATTCTCAACGCTTTGCAGCAGTTGGGGATCGTAGGCCTCGGTCACGATACGGTCGTACCGCTCGAGCATCTTCTTGCGTTCGTACCACGGCTTGACGATCGGCAGGCTCTTGACCGTGGTCTGCACGCTCATGGGAACGATTTGCTTTAAGACGCTCACGTGACCTCCTAAGTGCTTCTGCTTGAGACGACTCTAGAATGCCGGAGGCGACCCTACAAAGTGTTGAAATCTTACACCTTCATTTTTGAATTTGATAGCGCCACAAAGGTCACGCGGGGCGGTGACCTTGTGGGGATTGACTTCCCTCCGAAGGTTCATTTGGCTGCGTCGAGACGAAGAAAGCGCGCGGCGTTGTTGTAGAGGATGTCGCGTTTCTGCTCGGGGGTGAGGTAGTCCGCGTTCTGGATGATGCTGATGGAATAGGCCATTAGCTTGGGCCACTGGAACTGATCTGTCCCGAACATGACGCGATCTTCAAACCCTGCTTCGACAAGGCGCTGGATGTAGCGATTCACCTCTTTCAGGGGGTAGCTCCAAATAAGGCCGGCGACATCGACATAGACGTGAGAGTTGGCCTGGAGCAGGGTCAGCATGTTGTCGATCATCGGGTAGCCGGCATGCATAACCTGAACGCGCAGCTTGGGATGGCGTGCCAGCAGTTCTTCGAGCAGCAGCGGATTGCCCATGGAGCCGCGGAACTTGGGCATCGCGATGTTGGCGCGACCCGAGCCGCCTGTGCCCATGTGGATCGCCACCGGAATATCGAGTTCTTCGGCGAGGGCGAAGTACTGGTCAACGGAGGGGTCGCTGGGCGAAAGCCCTTCATACTGCAGGCCGATCTCCCCCATGACCTTGAAGCCATCCTGAGAGAAATCCTTGCGGAGCTGGTCGAGAGGCACGCGCGCGCCCGGGGTCATGCCTTCATTGAAAGAAGTGCCGGGAATGACGCGGCCCGGGGCTGCGTCTTTCCACTTCTGCACGCTCTTGGGATCGCCGAAGACAACTGCAGTGACGTTGAGGCGTTCCATCTCGGCGACGACATCTTTGATGTATTGGCCTTTGGCCGCGGGCAGAAGCTTGGGGGTGCACTCCTCCTGGCTCCAGCCGAAGGGAGCTTCTTTGGTTTTGGGATCGGAGGCCAGGAACTGCGACTCGTTGGGACACGTGGCGCTCATGCCCGGAAAGGACTCGTCCATGGCGTGGACGTGGACATCGATGACCGGCGGAGCTTTCTCCGTGGTGTTTTGAGCAAAGGCAATGGGCAGTGCGAGCAGGAAAGCAGAGCCGCAGGCAAGGAACATGGCAAGTTTCGGAACGCGCTGGAACATAGGTTTCTCCCGTGCAGAACATAGTAAGCGCTGTGGCCGGTCACGCCCCAAACACGGTCTCACGACGACACGAACAATCAACCTGCTATGATCGCTTCGCAATTTCAGGCGAAAGTTCATTGCAATGGGCCCCCCAAGCGATCGCCAAAACAAGGGAGAGCTCATGAAAAGGATTTTGCTGCTAGGTCTCGATCCCGAGACCGTGGATTATTCTGACCCTGCGTTGCCGCCGGGCATGAACGCTGATAAGGTTCGCGCCGGCATCGCGGTTGCGCTGAAGGGGTTCACCGACCGCGGATGGCAATCCGACGTTGGTTATATCAGCCCGGACGAAACGGCCGGACCAACAGTGGAGCGTCAGTTGCAATCGACGAACTACGATTGCGTGGTGATTGGAGGCGGCGTGCGACTGCCGCCCCGCAACCTTGCATTGTTCGAGGTCGTCGTCAACGCTGTTCGTAAGGCTGCCCCGGGCGCGGCAATTGCCTTCAATACACAGCCCAACGACAGCGCCGATGCCGCCGCCCGATGGGTTTCGCCCGGAAATTCAGCTCTGTAAGTCCGGGTTCCAACAAGACCAGTAACCCGCATCAAGACGGAATGACGCAGCTGCAGGCTCCATCGGGGCCTGCCGCTGCGTCTTTCTTATTTCTCGAAGAAGCTCTCCACGTCGGTGATAGTGGCGGTCATGCGGTACGGCGGCAGGCTGGCCAGAAATGTCTGGCCGTAGCGCTGCTTTCTGATGCGGGGGTCGAGAAGTACAAGGACACCGCGATCTTCGAGGGAGCGGATGAGCCGACCGAATCCCTGCTTGAGCGTGAGAACAGCGGACGGGACCTGGTAGTCGAAGAAGGGCTTGCCGCCGGCTTCTTCGATCGCTCGCATGCGTGCCTGCACGACGGGATCGCTGGGGACCGCGAAAGGAAGGCGGTCGATGATGACGCAACTCAGCGCTTCGCCCTGTACATCGACGCCCTGCCAGAAACTGGCGGTTCCAAAGAGAACGGCGTTGGGAGTGGAGCGGAATTCTTCGAGAAGCGCTTTGCGCGGAGCGGTGCCGTGCAGAAGGATCGGAAAATCGAGCACGGGCATGAGGCGTTCGTAGAGATCGCGCATCTGCGCATAGCTGGTGAAGAGGCAGAAGGCGCGGCCCCGGGTGATTTCAAGAACACGGCGGATGCAGTTGGCGGCAGCCTCGGGAAATTCTGGATCGCGTGGATCGGGCATGTTGGGCGGCAGGTAGAGCAGCGCCTGTTCGCCGTAGCGGAAGTGCGACGGCACCACCAGTTCGCGGGCTTCGGTGAGGCCAAGCCGCCTGCGCAGATGTTCAAAGCCGCCCTGGACGGTGAGCGTGGCAGAGGTGAGCACGACGGTGGGGATGGTTTCGAAGACGAGCTCGCGGAGTAACTCGGATACGTCAATAGGAGTGGCTTGAAGGAACGTGTGCCGGTTTTGCGAACGGATACTTCGCGGGGCCGACTTCTCGGAGATGCCTGCAATACGGCGTTCGAGCCAGTAGACCATGTTGCTGGAGTTGGACTCGAGCAGGAATTCAAGCTCGGTGCGCAGGCGGGCCACGCGCTTGCGCAGGCCGGGTGCTTCGTCGACTTCGGTGAGGCGATCCATCTCGGATTCGAGGAGACGGAGCGTGGTGCGGACACTGAGGTAGAGATCGCCGGAGGTTTCAAGGAACTCTTCGCGGTCGTTGAAGGGCTGGCGGCCGTCGCCGGCCATCGGCAGTCCCGCAAAAAACATGCGTGAGCGATCGCGAAGTTGCTGGGTGGCGGCGGGCAGGCCCTCGGCTCCCTCTTTGCCGCGCAGAAGGGCGTCAACATCGCGGGCCAGTTCTTCGAAGCGGAGATTCGAGACGGAAAGACCGAAGTAGGAGGACGCGACTTCTTCAAGCTCGTGGGCCTCGTCGAAGACCACCGCGGCGGCTTCGGGCAGGATGCCGGCATCGGGCGCTCCGGAGGCTTCCTGCTTGACTGAGAGGTCGGCGAAGAACAGGTGGTGGTTGACGATGATGATGTCGGATTCGAGTGCCTTGCGGCGCATCTCGGTGATGAAGCAGCGGCGGTAGTCGGGGCAGGTGGATCCGAGGCAGGCGTCGCTGCGGGCGTCGAGCTTGTGCCAGAGTGCGCTGGACTCGGGCAGTCCCGAAAGTTCGGAGCGGTCGCCGGTTTCGGTGGTCTTTTCCCACTCGGCGATCTGGCGGTACTGATCGATCTCTTCAAGGCCGGAAAGGATAGGCTGGTCGCGCAGAACAAGGAGCTTGTGGCGGCAGAGGTAGTTGGCGCGGCCTTTCATGTAGCAGACGCGGAGGCTGCCGAGGAGAGTCTCCAGGAAAGGAATGTCGCGGAAGTAGAGCTGGTCTTGCAGCGCTTTGGTGCCGGTGGAGATGATGACGCGCTGGCCGGTGCGCAGGGCCGGAAGCAGGTAGGCGAGGGTCTTGCCGGTGCCTGTGCCCGCCTCGACGATGAGGTGGCGGTGCTCGGTGAGGGCGCGCTCGACGGCCTTGGCCATTTCAAGCTGGCCGGGGCGATATTCATAGGGCAACGGGTGAGCGCGCAAGGATGCCGCCGGGCGCGAAGAACTCGTGGAGGGTGGGCAGGCGGGTTGAGGTTTCGGTGGAGGCCATCGGCGGAGGTGCTTTCCCCATCATAGGTCCTTCGCAGACGACGGGCGATCGCGTCGGATTCTGCTGCGCCCCGCACTTCGACAACATCCACGAATTGCGCCCGGCGTTCCGCATAGAACGGTAGACTGGTAGCAGTGTTCGCACGGTTTGGAGATTGCTTTGCCTACGTATCGCAGATCCGTTATACCCGCCCGGCCCGGGGCAGAAGCGCTGCCGCTGGTGGCCATCGTGGGGCGGCCCAACGTGGGCAAGTCCACCCTTTTCAACAGACTGACAAAGAGCCGCCGCTCGATTGTGGGCGATGAGCCGGGCATAACGCGCGACCGCATCTACGGGGAAGTCGAGTGGATGGGCCGCAGGTTCCGGCTGGTGGATACGGGCGGCATTGTGCCGGATGATCCAGCGCTGATTCCGACGGAGATCTACAACCAGGCGAAAGTGGCCCTGGAAGACGCGCAGGCGCTGGTGCTGGTGGTGGATGCGCGGACCGAATTGGCCAGTCCCGACTACGATCTTGTGCGGCTGCTGCTGCATGGCAAGAAGCCTGTGTTTCTGGCGGTGAACAAGGTGGAAGGCGAGGCGATGGCCTATGCGGCGGAGAACTTCCGCCAGCTGGGGCTTCGCAACGTGTATGCCGTGAGCGCGGAGCATGGACTGGGGATCGGCGAATTGCTGGATGCGATTTCAGACGCAATTCCAGCGAGCGCGAAAAAGCAGCCTGACGAACCCGAGGACGAGCAGGAAGAGGAAGACGAAGAGGCTGAGGAGAACGAGATCTCGGAGGGCGGCCCGATTGCTCCGGGGAAAGAGGACGACGCGCATCGCCAGCTCACGCGGACGCACGGCGAATTTGAGCAGCACGAAACTTCGATTGCGATTATCGGTCGGCCGAATGTTGGCAAGTCAACTCTGCTGAATGCGCTGACAGGGACTTCGCGGGCCATTGTGTCCCCAATTGCCGGGACGACGCGCGATGCCGTGGACGAAGTGGTGGAGTTTGAAGGCAGCCAACTGCGGTTTGTAGATACAGCGGGCATTCGTCGCAAGGGCAAGACGCATTTGATGGCGGAGAAGATGAGCGTGGTGATGGCGCGCAGGCATCTCGAAGCTGCAGATGTCGCGCTGCTGATGCTGGACGCCACCGATGGCGTGACTGCCGCCGACGCCACGATTGGCGGCTACGCGCACGAGAGCGGGCGCAGCGTCATTATCCTCGTGAACAAGTGGGACGCGGTGACGACGGCACGCACGGATGGCAAGCCTGCCGCGGATCGCGACATCTTCGAAAAGCAGTTGCGCTCCGCGCTCAAATATCTGGACTACGCGCCGGTGATTTTTCTCTCGGCTCTTGAAGGCACGGGACTGGGACGGGTGCTGAACGAGGTAAAAGCAGTCGCCGCCGAACGGCGAAAGCGCGTGACCACCGGGCAGATGAACCGCTTTCTCGACAAGATCGATTTTCAGCGCGCTCCGGTGCCGATGGCCAAGCGAATTCGCATTTTCTATATGACGCAGGCGGCAGTGGCTCCGCCAACCTTCGTTCTTTTTACAGATCGAGATATCAAGCTGCACTTCTCGTTTGAGCGATTCCTCGAAAACCAGATTCGCGACGCGTTCGGCTTTAGAGGAACGCCGATCTGGTTCAAAGTGAAAGCGCGGAACGCAGAGAAGAACGGCTAGACGGCCGCCACCGGCTGCCGAATCGAGGGCTTGGTGTAGCCTTCTTCGGCGAGGTGCTTGCCCATCTGCGCATACATCTCGGGGTCGCTTGGCTGCCAGGTGCCGAGCCCATCGACGTAGCGGTTGAACATGGAGAATGCCGCGGCGATCAGGACCGTGTCGTGAATCTCAATGTCGGTGGCGCCGAGAGCGCGCGCAGCCACAACGTCGGCCTCGGTGACCAGCTTGCCATCTTCGCGGACCTTGCCTGCAATGATCAGCAGCGCCTTCAGTTTGGTGCTGATCGGCGCTTTCAGGAAGTCAGCCTTCACTTTCTCGACGACTGTGGGATCTCCGAGGTGACTCGTGGCCGCGGCGCTATGGCTCAGCTCGCAAAACGAAGTGCAGTTGCGCGACGAGACGTAGGCCGCGATGAGCTCGCGTTCGCCGGGAGCGAGCGAGTTGGGCTGGTGGAGCAGGATATCGGCTAGTTCGCGCATGGGCTTGGCGGTTTCAGGACGATAGGTGAATCCGGCACTGATGCCGGGATAGCCTTCAGGAAGCTTGATGTGGGGCATGCACTTCTCCTTCTAATTGAACGCGTTCGTGGGGTAACCGGAGCGAAGGACCTGCTTCTCTTCGTGCATGCGGCCCAGGATCACAGATTTCCAACTGACTAAGTGTGTGCGGACACAGACGCTTCTGCACCGAGATATTCCTTGCTGGTGTTGACGTAGCCGTTGCGCGCAACCATGCGTCCGCGTTCGCGATAGAGCGCTTCATCGTCGGGCTGCACGGTGCCGAGTCCGTCGACGTAGCGGTTGTACATGCAGAAGGCGGCGGCGATCAGCACGGTGTCGTGAATCTCGAGGTCGGTTGCGCCGAGCTTGCGCGCGGCATCTACGTCGGCGGCGGTGACAAGCTTTCCATCCTGCTGAACTTTGCCCGCGATGACAAGGAGCGCCTTGAGCTTGGGGCTGATGTCGGCCTGCGTGAAATCGGTCTTGACCTGCTTGACGAGCGCTTCATTACCGCCGAGATGAGCCGCCGCGATGGCGCCATGAATGCTCGCGCAAAAGAAGGTGCAGTTGCGGCTCGAGACATAGGTGGCGATAAGTTCGCGTTCGCCTTTGGTAAGGGTGCTCGGGCCGGCGAGAAGAATCTCGACGATCTCGTTGAGCGGCTTTGCGGTCTCAGGGCGAAACGCCATGGCGCCGCGGATACCGATGTGTTCGGGGGAAAGAGGGATGTGAGGCATGGTGGACTCCAGGTGTCAGAGGTCGGTTGTCAGTGGATTTGGGGTGCTCGCGACACTGGCGTCATGGCGAGGAGAGCGCGTCAATAGCCAGCGAACGGGCAGGCCTGCCAGCACGATGCCTGCTCCCAGCAGTGCGGCATTTCGGTCATGCATGAGAAGCATGAGGGCAAGCAATCCGCTGCCAAGAATGAAGACGATGGGTGCAATGGGAAACCACCAGCGACGCACCGGTGTGATAGCACGAAAAAGAGTGGCCGCGGTGAGCGCCAGGAAGACGACTGCCGAAAAGATGATGAACGCAAGAATACGGTCGAATGCCCCGAAGCTCAGGACGAGGAGCGCCATTCCCGTTTGCAGCAGCACGGCGTTGGCGGGAGTACCGAAGCGTGGATGAAGGCGGGCAAATGCGGCGAGGGGGCCTCGCTGGGTTCCGCCTGCTTCGCCGAGCGCGAGAGCATAGGTGACTCGGGGCACCGCCATGCTGAGCACCATCAACCCACCGAGTACACAGAGAACCACGCATGCAGACAGTACGCGGCCACCGGATGAGCCGAAGAGCGCCTCGCCGAACTGGGCAACGAATGCGGTGTTCGATTGAATCTGCTGCATGGGCACGACAGCGACGAAGGCGAAGCTGACGAGCAGATAGAGCACGGTGACGATGAGCACGCCACCGGAAAATGCAATCGAAAGGTTGCGCGATGGATTACGCACTTCACCGGCGATTTTTCCGGCTTCCCACCAGCCGCCGAAACAGAAGAATGCGCTGATGGCCGCTCCTGCGATCGCCTCAATGAGTGGATCGGACCCGGGGCGGCGCAAAGTGAGTGGAGCGAGGTTCGCCATTGTGGCGTGACCTGATAGGAGAGCCCAGCCCACCAGGGCCACGAGCACGGGAATCTTGAGCCAGTTGAGAACGGTCATCACGCCGCCGCTGAGGCGCGTACCAAAATAGTTGAGTGCGCCAAGAGTGAGCAGGATGAGCGCGGGAATGGCCGTGGCAAGTGGCGCCGGAACCGAAACCAGTGCCTGGATGTAAGGAACCGCGCCAACGCACAAGGCGGCAGCGATGCCGGGATACATGACAATCGCGGCCATCCATCCATAAAGGAAGGACACGCGGCGACCAAAGCCACGGCGCAGATAAACATATTCGCCGCCGTCGTGGGGATTGCGAACGGCGAGTTCGGTAAAGCAGAGCGCGCCAGCCAGCGTGATGACAGCCATGCCGCACCAGACTGCGGCGAGCAGCGCGGGGGAGCCGAGAGAGCGGGCCATGCCGGCGGGCGTCAGAAAAATGCCGAGCGAGATCGCTTCGCCTGTGACGACGGCAGTCGCTGCCCACACCCCAAGTTGCCGCCCAGCCTGCGGTTCGGTCTGCATCGTTCGGCAATCGTACCCGCGGGTGGGTCACGGCACATCAGTCTTTAGGTGGAGAGCCTAGCTGCCTGTGCGGAAGATTCGCACACGTCATTGTGGAGATGGGGGAGTTGGCGCGACGGCGGCGGGCAACTGCTGAGCCGCAGGTTGATCGAGGGTCGTGACGTGAACGCTGGCTTGGGTTTCCGGCACTGTGCCGTCGTTGACCTGAACCTCGGAAGGCTTGCCCTGGAGCAGGATGCGCTTCGTTACACTGCCGCGCGCGGGAACGAGGATCCGGTCTGCAGAGGTGTTGGTGGCGGAGCGCGCAGTTACGGAGACTTCGGCCGCGGCATATCCGGCGTTCGAGACGGTGACGGAGACCAGCCAGTTTCCCGACTGGACGGCATTGGGAAACACCTTTTCCGTGGTCAGATCAGGGAGGCCCTTGTCTGCGTCGACCCAATCGGAGAAAAACCAGGAGAGGTCGCGGCGCGGCGCGGCCTTCTTCAAGGCCCGCTGGAACGAGGCGGACTCTGAGGAACCGATGGTCGAAGAAGCATCCCCGGAGGTCTGGGCGGAGTTGAGTTCGATCAACGCGGCAGAGAGAGCATCGTCGCCCACCAGATCGCGAAGCATCCACAGGACATAGGCCGCCTTCGTGCGGTAGTAGACGGGGGCGATGGCGCGCGTAAGCGGCTGTCCGGCGCCGTCGGCCGCGCTTGCGGGCTCGGCGAGCGCGAGCGCGCTGCGGCCGGCTTCGAGCGTCGATAGTGCCTTGTCGCGGCCCTTGAGTTTTTCTGTCCACACCGTTCCCAGGAAGTTCGCGGTGCCTTCACTCAGCCATGAAGCCGAGGCATTCATCCAGGCGTGGGTCAATGCATGCGCAAGGACGGAGCTTAGCTGGTCAGGCGGGGCGTCGCGAAGGCTGATGGCGAGCAGGGTGCCGCTCTCCCACGGAGCATCGTCGGGGTCGGGGAGGTCCAGCAGGGTAAGCTGCGTGCGGGGCTTGGGGCCAAGCCAGCGTTCGAGGAAAGGCGTAACATCTCCCGCGGCAGAGAGCCAGGTCTTCACGGAGACTTCGTCTTCAGGCGCAGCAAACGCGGTGAGATTCGCGCCGGGGTGCGGCGTGCGCACTGCGACAAAGAGACTTGGCGCTTCAAAGCCAAGGGGGCTGGCTGCGCTTTCTCCGGTACCTACGCCGGATACATCCGGACTGGTAGTGGAGGAGTCTGTCACGGTCAGTGCAACGGGTTGTCCGTTGACCAGTGCGATATTGGGTGGTTGGCCGTGTGCGAACTCCACCGTCAGGCGAAGACGAAACTGCGCGCCCGCGAGTCGCAGCTTGTGATTTCCGATCTCGTCGAACAAGCGAGCACCATCGCCGAGGATCACGGGCACGCTGGAGACGGGATACCAGACGACGTTGCCGAATCCGCGCAGACCTGTAAACGAGGCGCTGATCTCATCCCAGTCGGAATGGAGAGCTGCGTCCTCGGGAGTGCCGATGGCGATGAGGCGCTGAGCGGAAGGGGCGACGGTGCCGGAGTACGTGACCTCGAGTTGCAGCGTGGCGCCGGGGGCAAGCGGCTGCGCGAGCGGGACCGCAGCTTCATGGAGCTGGCCTGTGTGGTCTGCGTCGGAATTGAGTGTGGCGACAGGAAACGTGACGTCGCGCCCCGCGATGCGAATCCGTTCCCACGTTAACGAGGAAGAAATCTGCAGAGGGATGCGCGGAAGCGGGAGCTTGCCGGTATTGCGTACGGTAACGAGACCGCGCACTGCGATTTGCTGTCCGGCGGTGTGGAGACGAACGTCGAGATCGAAATCGGTGAATGTGATGGCCTGCCGGTCGGCATCTTCTGCCGAAGGAGCATCGGCCAACTTGATAGCCGGCTCATTCGCAGCAGGGCCCGGCGTGGGTTCGCCGTTAGCGTCGATGGAGCGCTCAAAGATGACCTTGCCGCCTGTCTGGCTGGGTTTCCCAGACTGCTGCTTCGGTTGGGTTGCAGGAGCCTGGGCCGGAGGCGCGCTTGGCGTGGTTTGCGCGCCGCAAGGGAAAACCGCCAGAGACGCGGCAACGGAGAAGATTGCCAGCGTCCGGGCAACGGAAAACATCATGAACCAAGGCCTTTCTGCTTCTTCTTAGACGCGCCGGCCGCGTTGAGGCCAACAGGGCTTTGGGCGCGAAGGGCTGCGTTCCGGCGCTGGCGCGCTGCCTCGTATAGCACCACTGCGCCCGCCGTTGAAACATTCAGCGAACTGACGCCACCGGCCATCGGGATGCGCAACAAGTGGTCGCAGGTCCGGCGGACAAGGTCGTGGAGCCCCGCACCTTCGCGTCCTAGAACAAGAACGCAGTTTCCGGAGAAATCGAATTGGTCGTAGTCTGAGGCGCCACGCTCATCGAGACCGATGATCCAGAGATTCTGCTTTTTGAGTTCTTCGAGAGCACGAACGAGGTTGACCACGCGCGCGATCCGGAGGTGCTCCGCGGCACCCGCACTGGCTTTTACCGCTACAGGACTGATGGGAGCAGAACGCCGCTCAGTGAGGATGATGCCGTCAACACCGGCTCCGTCGGCAACGCGAAGGAGAGCCCCCAGATTCTGCGGGTCTTCCACGCCATCGAGTGCCAGCAGCAGCCGCGCAGCCGGAGTGCCGGATTTTGTGGCAGACGGCGCAAAGAGGTCCTCAATCGAGAGAGCCTCCTGCGGGCGAACGAGAGCAACCACGCCCTGGTGGGCAGCGGTTCCGGCGAGTTGGGTGAGTTGTTCGCGCGATTCCTGGCGAACACGGACCCCGGCCTGGCGGCACTCGGCCACGAGATGAGCAAGGCGTTCGTCATGGCGCTCGCTGGCTACGAGTACGTGATCAAAACGGCGGCGGCCGGCCCTGAGTGCCTCCTCGACGGGATGCAGGCCGTAGAGAACTTCCATATGGATAGTGTAGATGGCGGACGGCTGTTGGGGCGGCCGCAGGCCGCATACTGGAGTGCGATGAGCGATACGACGAGGAAGACATTTCGGGCCGTTCTTGAGGCTACGGGGACGAGCCTTCACTGGGTCATCGCGAGGGTGCCGGTCGATCTCAAGAAGGCGTGGCCGGCGTGGAAGAGCCGCCGCGTGCAAGGCGAAATCAACGGGTTTGCCTTTCGGACTTCCCTCTTTCCGGCGTCGCAGGGCAAAGGGCACGTCCTGCTGGTGAACAAGCAGATGCAGGCGGGCGCCAAAGCGGCTCCGGGTTCGAAGGTGCAGATATGGCTCGAGCCGGACATGGCGAAGCAGGTAATCGACTTGCCTCGGGAATTGGCGGACGCGTTGAAGGAAGATCGCCGGCTGCGGCGATGGTTTGACGCGCTGAGCCCCTCGGTGCGGAAGGGCCTCGGACACCTTGTCGACCAGGCCAAAGGCGCAGAGACGCGACAGATGCGCGCGGAACGCCTTGCCGAGAGCCTGATGCTTGCGATGGAGGGCGAGGAAGAGGTGCCGCCGATCCTGCGAGCGCGGTTCCAGCGGCAGCCGCTTGCCTCGGAAGGATGGAGTGCGATGACGCCGACGCAGAGGCGAAATCACCTGCTTGGGATCTTTTACTTGCAAACCGTTGCAGGCAGGGAGAAGCGGGTCGAAAAGGCCATCGAAGATGCTTTGCGAGTGGCGCGAAAGAGTCGTGGAGAGTGATGTTTCGAGGTACCCGGATTCCCGCTTGGGTTTCGCCTCAGCCATGCCGCTAGGTCATACTTGAAAGGCTCCATGCCAAGAACAGGGCTGAAGGGGATCCATTCTGTTGATGCGCCTCAAACACGCGGTTGCTCTCTTTCTCGTGGCCCTGGCGATCTTGTTGCCGATGCGCGCACGCGCCGAGGCGGCGATGCTGATGGAAGAACCCTTCGGGTTGTTCGGCTTCATGAATCCCACCGGGCACGATGCCGTCTACTTTGAGCGCATCTGTGTTGAAACTCCAGTAAAGCTGCGCCGCTGCGCACCGGGGGAATTGGGCGCTGTGATTACCCGCTACCAGGGAATCGCCAATTACGACTGGATCGCGATGCCCCTGCTCCCCTACCTCTACGCCGTCGAAAACGCATCGGAGGTCCCCACCCACACCGATAAAGAAGCCGTGAATGCCCTGCGAGACCGCTATCACGATGCTCGCTTGCAAATCTTGGGAAAAGACGTGCCCCGCGGTGGTGATGTGAAGCGCGGGTGGAGTCAATTTGTGGGTGTGTCGTATGAGCGGCGCCTCTACGCCTTTCGATTTACCACCACCGAAGCGCAGGATGACGCCGTGATCGCCCAGATGAATGCCGGGCCCAACCGCTCGCGATTCAACCTGATTGTCAGAAACTGCGCGGATTTTACGGGCGGCCTGATGAACGGCTACTTCCCGGGCACGTTTCGTCGCAGCATCCTTCCCGATTTTGGAATTACCACTCCCCGGCAGATTTCGTACAAGCTGGTGCGCTACGCGCGCAAACACCCTGAGACGCAGCTCGCGCTGTTCACCATTCCCCAGGTTCCCGGCTATCGCCGGCACAGCAGACGAAACAAGAGCATCGCGTTATCGTTCATTACAAACGGCCTTATAGTGCCCATCGCCTTTCTCAATCCCTATGTCGCGGGGGGAATCGTGGCCGACTACCTCATATTTGGCCGTTTTCCGCTCCCTCTAAAGAAGGCGCAGACGCTGACGCCGACAAATCTGGCCCCGTTGACGCTTCAGGCGGAAAAGCCGACGGCAACGGCATCGCCGGAATTGCCGTCCGACGGCGTCGGGAAGTCCTCTCTGGAGTAATAAGCCAATAAAATCAGCGACATAACCCTTCGCACTCCGATTTGAAAGCCGTCCGCCTCCGCACGAAGCGATCCGGGTCACGCTGGTTCTCCAGTTTCGTAGCGGAAGTTAACAATTCTTAACAAATCGATCTGGTGCAAATCGCACTTTTCCGAAGCTTTGAGATCGGATCTATCGTCTAATTGAACGAGATGAGCACAGTTGCGGCCATTCGTTCGTTGTTTGCTCCCGGCGCTGCCACGCAGGCCGAAGAGCAGGTGCGGCAGGAGAATCTTGCTGTTTCCGAGGGACTGAAACGGCAGGATGCGGGCCTGCTCGACGAACTGATCGTGCGTTATCAGCACCGTCTTCTGCGGTATTTGATGTACCTTTGCGGGAACCGCGAGATGGCGGAGGACCTCTTTCAGGAGGTCTGGATGCGGGTGCTGACGCGGGGCGGACAGTTCAACGGCAAAGCGCGTTTTGAGACCTGGCTGTTCACGATCGCGCGTAACATGGTGATCGATCAGCGGCGCAAACGCAAGATGTCGAGCCTCGATGAGATGTTTGAGACGGGCAACGACGATGACCGGCCTATGACCTTCGAGATTACCGATCAGGAGCCAACGCCTTTCGAGCGCCTGTCGAACGTCGAAGATCGGGAGCGGATCGCCGCGGCTTTGCTCCAGTTGGATACCCTCTATCGCGAAGTGCTGGTGCTTCGATTCCACGAGGAGTTGTCATTGGAGGAGATTGCCAACGTTACGAGGGCTCCTCTTTCAACCGTGAAATCAAGACTTTACAGGGGCATGGCTGCGCTCAAGCCTCGCCTTGAGCGTGCGCAGAATCCCCGCTTCGAGACGGCGTGAGGGATTTGCGGTCGACAGCCGGCCGGTCCTGCGTCTTTGCGCGGGTCTGAATTTGCAGCCATGAAAAGCGATCCCCAAATCATCGGATCTCTGGCGGGAAAAGACGCCGAACGCGAATGCGGAGTGGCCCACCAGACACGCCGCGTGGTGATTGCCTCGCTCGGCGTGATGCAGGAGCAGAAGGCCGGGCGAAAGCGAATCCGGGCAGTCGCGCTGGCGGCGACGTTGTTAGTCCTCTTCGTTGTAGGCCCGCCGGTCGGCTGGCTGATTGACAACCTGATCGAAGACGAGCACATTACCAGTCCAGTCAGCCAGATGTGCGTTTGGATCTTCTTTCTGATCACGGCGCTGCTCGCCTCGGCGCTGCTCGCGGGCTGGTTGCGCCGCAAGCGGTGATTTCGCAGTCACCCGGGCACCCTGGAAGTAACCCGCAACTTCCAAGTTCCGTCCTCCGTCAATTCAAATAGCGATTATGCTCTGCTTAATCTGCGAATAGCCCCTCCGAGAGAGGGATAGTCCTATGCGTGATCCACAGCTTATAAATGCCGACGAAGACACACGGATGATCCCATTGTGGTCGATGGCCATGGCGGCTGCGGTCTTCGTCCTGGTCGAGTACTACTTCTGGCTCGTCTTTCCCCAAACGCAGCACCATGTGCCGCCCCTGGGGCTTCGCATCTATCTGAATCTCTCCTGGGGATTGGTAGCCGCGCTTTATTTTCTGATGGTGGGCTTCGTGAGCAAGGATGCGCCACGAAGGGCGATGAGTTCCCGGTTTTGGATGCTGATCTGCTTCGTGATGCCCGGCGGCATCGGCGCGGTTCTCTACTTTCTGCTCCGCGCGCCCCTGGTTTCGCGCTGCCCGGCCTGCGCAACACATGTGCAAAGCGATTTTCATTTCTGCCCGCAGTGCGACTACCAGCTCAGTGCGAGCTGCGGAAACTGCTTCAGGACGGTTCGCGCCACGGATCAATTCTGCACTCGATGCGGCCATGAGCTTTCGCATGATGCGATGCCGGCGCGCCTGAGGGTAATGGCCGAGTAAGACGAGCACTCTTCCGAACATTGACCGGGTCCGCCTCCCTTCCTACAATCAAGCTTCCGGCTTGCATGGCTATCTCCACGCTCATTGTCGACGACGAACAACTAGCCCGCGCCGAGCTGATGTACCTGCTCGAGTCCGTGGGGGACATTGAGATCGTGGCGCAGGGCGCAAACGGGATTGAAGCCGTCGATCTCATTGAAGAGCATCACCCCGATCTTGTTTTCCTCGACGTGCAGATGCCGGGCCTTGATGGCTTTGCGGTGATTCAGCGGGTGATCGATCGCCATCGCAAGCGCCGCGACCAGGATCAGTGGAGCCTGCCGCAGTTTGTGTTTGCGACTGCATATGACCAGTACGCAGTGCGGGCCTTCGATGTGAATGCGGTTGACTACCTGCTGAAGCCGTTCGATCCGAGCCGCCTCGAGAAGGCGCTGGAGCGGGTTCGGGGACGCATCGCGAACGGCTCCTCCGGCACGACCCCGGGGGGCGAGTCGCCGATTGAATCGCAACTCGACGCACTGTTGCGGTTGTTGAAGACTCCGCAAGGCGGCGCTCGCGGCACGCAACCCGCGCGCGTCATCATCGAGGCGCAAAGCCGCCTGCTGCTCGTGGATCAGGCTGAGATTTGCTTTGCTGCCATCGATGAGGGTGTGATTCGCGTGGTAACACAGAACTTTGAAGGCCACTCGAAGTGCCGCACGCTCGAGGAACTGCTTGAGTTGCTGGACCCGGCGCTTTTCTGGCGTGCGCATCGCGGCTTCGTGGTCAACATCAACCACATCCGCGAAGTGGTGCCGTGGTTCAAGTCCAGCTACCAACTGCGCATGAACGACAAAAAGCAGACGGAGATTCCCGTCAGCCGCGCGCAGACAAAGCGCCTTCGCGAGCTATTCAATCTCTGAAGACACCTCGGATCGCACAAGCGCTGTCATGTTGAGCGCAGCGAAGCGGAGTCGAAACATCTGCAGTTGTCCTTCGGCAGGTGACCCACTCATCGACTCTTCACTCCTCATCCACCGGGAGGGGGGAAAGTCTGTGCCCCATTCATCGCGGCTTTTTCGCGAAGAGTGGGTCTCGCAACCCTGCCGTCCACTCTGTCTCAATTTCGACCACGCCTCGAATGCCGGTAGCGTAATAGGAAAAGCTGCTCCATCGGTACTGGCCGGGAGATGCGGCCAGTCCGCCCTTCACAGGTTTCGAGTGAAGTGAAGAACCTCCACGTTCTGAAATCGCTTCAAACCGTACAGCATGGTCCTATCGTAATAGCACTGCGAGTTCGTCCGAAGACCCGCTCATCGCGAAAAAGCCGCGATGAACGGGGCACAGCTTCCGAGACGCAACTGCATTCATCCTTATTCGATGATCGGGCCATCTGCCGCGTGGATATAATTGCCGGAATTGCAAAAGACTCATCACTCGTCTTCAGGACCGGACTAGCATGATCGGGAAAATGTGTGTTTGCGATTGCATTTGGCGTATTACTTTGGACGCACGTCCCTCTCTCAGAAACCGATGGAGGACTGAGCACGCGATTGGATTGATCCGTCCACTGGACTCATGTGGGCTGGGAAGGACAACGGCAAGGACGTGTCCTGGCACAAAGCTATGGAGTATTGTCGCGACCAGCGTTTAGCTGGGTACTCCGACTGGAGGCTGGCAACGCTCGATGAGTTGGCAAGTCTTGTCGACAAGCGCGCTTCTACTCCCGAGCGAGTCGGCAATATCGAAACTTTCTCTATCAATGTTGGCCGTCATGTGAGAGGGAACCTGTCACTGACAGGTGATCCTTGGAGCAGCAACCGGGAGAAGAATCGTTTCGGACATCCTTACGGAGATGGGTGGTTCTTCGACTTTGTGAGTTCGAAGCCCTCATATGATCTACAGCTTTTCCGCAACACCAAGTACGCACTGTGTGTGCGTCATTCGGCAGAATGATGTGGGCCCATTGGGTCTCACCCATCTGGCCCGCTAAGAACCTATCACATGGCCCAGGTCTCGATCTTGAGACCTGGGTCCCCACTTTGCAGATAATTAACCCCGAATGGCGCACAATAAATACAGGAGATCTCCAGGCCGGAGGTCTTCGTTTGTGTAGATTTGCTCCGTGCCGCGGGCGTTGTTCAATCTGTGTGGTAGCATCGACCCGCCGGGAATCATGGCAGATTCGCGTGCCGGAATTAAGAGCCTCGGAGTCCCTGGCGCACTCCCCGGGGATCCTTTGACATGCCTGTAAGCATTTAGCTGCCACGACTCTCTCGCAGACAGCCGTTCGAGGACGGGTTTCGACGACGATGTGCCCGTCGGACGTGGTTCCTGAGATATGAAGCGTCGAAGCACATGCCGTGCCAAGTTGGCCAAGATAAAACGATCTGCACCTTCGCGCTCGTAGGAGGATCCGTGGATCATGTCGAAAACCCTTCGGCTTCGATGAAGGATATGGCCGCGTTCGAATCAGGACGAAAACCGCTTGCCATCGACCGAATAACCATCACACGAAAAACGAGAGAACGACTCCACTCGCCGTCGCTCGAGAAGAATTCCAAAAAGCCGGACACTGGCTGGAGGAACGTGCGGGTCCATCCAGAGGATGTTATGTCGCGTGTAGTCCGCCTGTCACTGGTGCGTATTCTTGCCGTGAGTCCTCCGTAAAAAGTGAGAAACGCGCTGAAACCCCATGTGCTTCGTAGAAGTTCAGTGTGCGCTTCTCGATCGCCGCACACTGAACCGGTTTGAGATTGCGCACGAGACTCCGAATGACAGCATGAGCAGGAGAGCGGGCAGGAAAATGGAGACAGCGTTCGCGGGCCTCTAGTCGTAGCGTTCAAAGACAATCTGCTTGCGGTGCCATCCGTAGCTTGCGAGTTTCTCGCGCACGCCGGCGACCATGTTGTTAAGGCCGCAGATATACGCGTAGACATCGAACTTCAACTCCGATGGATGAAGCGCGGGATCGGGTGGCGGCGCGGGCAGGGTCTGGCCCAGGCGCGCGGCGCGTTCCTCGACGATGCGGGCGACGTGATCCTGCACGTAGCCGCGAAGGCCCTTCCAGCTATCGTCGGCGCGGCTCAGCGTGGCGAGGTAGTGGAAGTTGGGTTTGCGCTCGGCCAGGGCCTCGAACTCTTCGCGATAGTAGAGCTCGCTCTCGTGGCGTGTGCCGTAGACCATCCAGATGTCTTTGCCTTCGCTGCGGTCGATGCCGGCGTCGGGGCCGATCTCGGGAAAAAGCCACTGTGCAAAGGCGCGCATGGGAGCAACACCGGTTCCGGTGGAGATGAAAATCGAATCGGTGACGGGCTGCTTCAGCACAAAGTGGCCGTGCGGCCCGTGGACGGAAATGGTGCCACCTGGTGCCAGTTCCGTCAGATCGGCAAGGTGATTCGAGAAGAATCCATCAGGAACGCGATTTACGCAGAGCTCGAAGGTGTTGGCGTTGGCGGCCGATGCAATGGAGTAGGCGCGGGTCTGCTGCTTTCCATTTGGGTCGGGCGCTACGGCAGAGAGGAACTGGCCTGCTGTGAAGGGAAACGATTCCCGATCGTCAATGACAAAGTCGAAATGGAAGCATTGCGCCGACTCGGAAATGCACGTCTTGCGTGCCAGACGTGCAGTGTATAGCTCACGCACCAAAGTGGATTCTCGCTTGCAAAAAGAATAAGGCCCTGAGAGGCACCATAGTCAGTATCTCCAGCGAGACGCGGAGATGGCAAGCGGCAGCCTTAGCTGTGTACTTGCAGGAATGCCTGGTAGCACAGCTGCACTCCCATGGCGAAGAGCCAGAGGGAGAGTGCGAGGCGCATAGTCCGGACAGGGATGCGCGAAGCGAGGCCTGTGCCGACGATCGCGCCGAGGATGCCGCCGACGATCAGGTTGGTGAGCAATGCGGAGTCCAGTCCTCCGTGGCTCAGATGCATCGATCCGCCAACCAGCGACAGGCACAGTCCGAATGCGAGATCGGTTCCGACGATGCGCGGAGCATCGAGCGGCGTGAGGCCGAGCAGCGCAACAGTACCGAGCGCGCCTGCTCCCGATGAAGAGAACCCGACTTCGGCGCCCACAGGAAGCATGGCAAGAGCCAGCCAACCGGGGTGGCTTGGGCGGTCTGCTCGCACGGTCGCAGGACGAAAGTGACGGTAGATGTGCCAGGCGGACGAGGTGACGATCATGCCACCGAGCGCCAGGTAGAGCCACAGTGTATTGCCGGGGTTGAGCGTGATGCGTTTGAAGATGAGTGATCCGATGACGACTCCGGGAATGCCGGTTACGAGCATCACACCGAGCGTTCGCCAGATGACCTGCCTGCGCCAGATCTGCACCGGCACGACCACGAGCTTGACGGCAGCGGAGTAGGCCAGCGCCGTGCCAACCGCGGCTTCGACGGGCAGATGAAGAAAGAGGATGAGCAACGGCGCAGTGATGGTGCCGGCTCCTACACCGGTCATCGCAATCAGCGCGGCAATTCCAAAACCCAGTAAAACTTCCATGACAAACCTCGAACTACGTAGCCTGCAGGTGGATGCCGCATTCGAGTTTGCGGCCTGACCAGCGCCCGGAGCGCGGGTCATTGGGGTCGAAAGGCAGGCTCGTACACGGTGCGCAACCGATGCTTGTGTATCCCTGCTCATAGAGCGGCAGGAGCGGAATGCCGTTCTCTTCGGCGTAGTACCAGACGTCGCGCGTGGTCCACTCTGCGAGCGGGCTGAGCTTGGCGAGAGTCTGGCCGGTGAGCAGCGTGAACGATTCTTCAGTCTGAAGGTTGGCTCGCGTCTTGGATTGTTCGCGCCGAAGGCCCGTCAGCCACACACTATAGGGAGCAAGGGAACGGAAAAGCGGCCCAACTTTGCGCAGTGCGCAGCATTTGTCGGGAGCAGTCTGATTGAGAATGCCGAACTCGGCTTCCTGCTGAGCGACAGTGCGCTCGGGCTCGACGACGACGAGGTTCATGTTCCACTCGGCGGCCATGCGGTCGCGATACGCGATGGTTTCAGGAAAGTGATAGCCCGTCTCGAGAAACAGAATCGGAACATCCGGCAGGATTTCGCGCACCATGTGGACCACGACCATATCCTCGGCCTGGAAGCTGCTTGTGACGCAGACATGCTCTTCGTACGCGAGGCGATTGCGCAGGAACTCGCTGGCTTCTCTGGCGCGCTCTTCCAGTTCAGATGCCCAGTCCGTTGTCATTGTCATCTCCAGTCGGGAAAGCTCCGAGGCGTTGAACTTCAGTGAGAATTTCGTCAGCTTGGTCAAAGACCAGCTCGCGCGGAGAAGTGTCTGCGCCATGAGCAGGGGTAAAGGTGATGGGGCCGCCATCGTTGCTCTCGAACAGCACAACAGCACCGAGGCGCGCGAAGGTGAGCAGCGACGGCGACATGGGTACGCGGGTACGAAGAACCAGAGCACCGTCCTGAAGCAAAGACCGCTCGATTTGAGATGCCAGGTCTGAGCGATTGCCGAGAACGAGCAACCCGCGAGTTGCGCGATTTGAATCCGATGAGACTGCAGGGCGCGTCGGAGATGCTGCGAATCATGCCTGCGCCGGCCGTGGTGTTGTCAGCGGGGTCGATGAGGATAAGGCTGCCGGTGGCGCGGCTGTCGCGGTAGAGATCCGCAAGAAGTGGACGGCTCGTCTCGATGACGACCTGTCCGATGTCGTTGAGTACTAGCTGCTCGGCGGGATGATGCTCGAGATGTTCGACGTGAATGCGGGAGCGGATTTCTATTACCCGTGCACGAACCGTCTGGCTGGTGTGCTTCAGAAGGTAGGTTGTGCCGGGGCGAAGCGGCTTGGCGTGCATCCAGACAACCGTGGCTTCAAAGTGCCTCGTCCTGTGCGGAGCATCGGTAACCGAAGCGATCATCTCGCCGCGGCTGATGTCGGTCTCATCTTCGAGCGTCAGCACGACAGACTGGGGCGCGTGTGCGGAGGGCAGGTCGCCTTCCCACGTGGTGATGGAGCGAACACGGGTGCGCCGGCCTGACGGCAGCGCGACGACTTCGTCTCCGGGATAAACCGTGCCCGCTGTGATCTGGCCGGCGAAGCCACGAAAATCCTGATGAGGACGGAGAACGCGCTGCACTGGGAAACGGAAGCCAGCGTTGGTGCGCTCGATGGCCAGCGGCACGGTCTCGAGCAATTCGAGCAGGCTTGGACCGTCGTACCAGGGCATCCGCGCGCTGCGATGGACGACGTTGTCGCCTTCTAGCGCGCTGACTGGAACCGCAATCAGTTCGGGAATTTCGAGTTGCGTAGCAAGTGCGAGCAGACTGCGGCGATGGGTTTCGAAGACTTCTTCGGAGAAGTCCACAATGTCCATCTTGTTGACTGCGGCGATGACGGTCGGGATTCCAAGGAGGGCTGCGATGCAGGTATGACGGCGTGTCTGATCGAGGATGCCTTTGCGCGCGTCGACGAGAACGATGGCAACGTCGGCCGTAGATGCTCCGGTGGCCATGTTGCGCGTGTACTGCTCGTGGCCGGGCGTGTCGGCAATGATGAATTTGCGCTTGGGGGTTGAGAAGTAGCGGTAGGCAACATCGATCGTGATTCCTTGCTCGCGCTCGGCGCGCAGGCCGTCGGTGAGCTGGGCGAAGTCGATGGCAGCGTTGTGCGTGACCGAACGAATCTGGTCGTCGTAGACGTTGCGGGAGTCGTAGAGCAGGCGGCCGATCAGCGTTGACTTGCCGTCGTCGACGCTTCCAGCGGTGCTGAAGCGCAGCAGCCCCTTGGCGAGTTCGGCTTCGAGCCGTGCCTCGATCGGGGCCAATGGCTCGGCCGTCACCAGCACTTCCGGTGTTGCCACTACATCATCCTGGGCGAAGGGCATCAGAAATAGCCCTCCCGCTTCTTGATCTCCATGGAACCGTCCTGGTCGTGGTCGATGATGCGGTTGGCGCGTTCGGAATTTCGCATGCCCATCAGTTCCTCGATGATCTTGGGAACGGTGTCGGCATCGGAGCGGATGGCGCCGGTGCAGGGGCTGCATCCGAGAGAACGAAGGCGGCAAGTAACCCATTGTTCTTCGCCGGGAAGACCCTGCACGAATGGCTGCTCAATGGGAATGAGGCCGTCGCCGCGGACGAGCATGAGGCGGGGCTTCGCAAAATAAAGCGGAACGATGGGAATCTTTTCGAGGTGGATGTAGTGCCAGATATCGAGCTCGGTCCAGTTGGATAGCGGGAAGACGCGGATGCTTTCGCCGGGGCCTATGCGGCCATTGAACAGGCTCCACAACTCGGGGCGCTGGTTTTTCGGATCCCACTGACCGGCGCTGTCACGGAAGGAGAAGATGCGCTCTTTGGCGCGTGATTTTTCTTCGTCGCGGCGCGCGCCCCCGAACGCTGCGTCGAAGCCGTGCGCTCGCAGCCCGTCAAGCAGAGCCTGGGTCTTGAGGAGGCCGCAGCAGCGCTGGGTTCCGAGCTTGATGGGATTGGCACCGTCGGCGAGAGCTTCTTCATTGCGCCAGACGAGCAGCTTGAGGCCAAGCTCGGCGGTATAGCGGTCACGAAATTCGATCATTTCGCGGAACTTGTATCCGGTATCGACGTGCAGCAGCGGGAACGGGATGGGCGCGGGATAGAAGGCCTTTTGCGCCAGGCGCAGCATGACGGAGGAGTCTTTGCCGATGGAGTACAGCATGACCGGGTTCTGGAACTCCGACGCGACTTCACGGAAGATATGGATGCTCTCCGCCTCGAGTACCTGGATGTGATTCAGCCGCTCCGTGGCCGTGATGCGTTCCTCGTCGTTGGCGATCGGTGTCATGAAATCCTTTTGTCTTTTCTTTCGGGGCAAATAAAAAACCCGCGGCTGCAGAGATTCTGCGGCGCGGGCTTATGGGGAATCGTTCTGAATCTAGAGGTTTCTTATCCCATAGTCCGGCCCGGCGCGTGACAACATGCGCAACAGGTGGCCGGCATGGAACAGAGACTCATCCCCTCCAATATACGGGCATAGCAATGCGAGGTCAAACCAAGAATTGCCACTTCACGGTCCTGATTGACAGGCGAAAGACGGTGGCGTCGCTCGGCTGCGACCTCGGGACAGTCACGTCAGCTTGTCGGCGGCAGCGGCCAGATCGAAGTCCTTCGCGCTGATTCCGCCGGCATCGTGGGTGACCAGGGCAAGACGCACCTTGTTATACCGGATGTCGATATCGGGGTGGTGGCCGGCCTTTTCGGCAAGTTCTCCCACTTGGTTAACGAAGGCGAGCGATTGGCGAAAATCCTTGAAAAGAAAGGTGCGAACGAGCTCACCGGATTCGATTTGCCAGTCTGGCACCGAGACGAGACGATCTTTGATTTCTTTGTCGGAGAGAGGGGGCATCGCTGCTTCTCCTTGAGAACTCAGCCGTTGCACAGCTGATGATCCAATCACTATACCGAAAATTCAAGACTGGTTGACAGGATGCTAACTAATCGATTAGTTGTTCGTCTATAGAGACGAGTGGTGGGTTTCCCGTTGAAACCCGTCGAAGGAATATATCGACTGGAATGCCTCCAAAGAAATCAAACACGCTGACCGAAGCCGAATTGAGGCTGATGAAGATTCTCTGGCGGCGAGGGGAGTCGGCAGTGACGGACCTGGTGTCGGCAATGCCGGACGGGGAGACGCTGGCCTACAACTCCGTGCTGACGACGGTCCGGATCCTGGAGCAGAAGGGATATGTCGAGCACCGGCAGGAGGGCAGGGCATTCATCTATTGGCCCTGCGTCGCCGAGCAGGAGGCAAGCAAGAGTGAAGTTCGCCACGTCCTGAGCCGTTTTTTTGGGAATTCGCGGGAACAGCTTTTGTTGTCACTGCTGGGCGACGATGAGATGTCAGCGGAAGAGTTGAAGCGGCTGAAGGACGCCATTCGCGACGCTGCGCCCGATGCGGGAGAGGTTTAGACATGTTCCATGCGACAATGGTCGGCGATCTCGAGCACGCTCTCATGAGCGTCGGTCCGTGGGCGGGCTCCGCGCTGGGCGAGTTTTCGAAAACAGCCGCGGGCGTACTCGTAAGTTCGATCTGGCAGGGCGCGATTGTTGCATGTGCCCTGGCAATCAGCCTCAAGATTGCGCCCCGGATCTCGGCGAAGCATCGATTCCTTTTGTGGGCAGGCGGCTTCGTGACTGTGGCGTGTCTATCGTTTTGGCCTTTGATCATGCGCGCCGTGCGCGGCGCAGGCCCAACGGCTCTCGAATCGGGTGGCGTCGCAGCTCGGCCGTGGATTCAGCTTGATCTTCGCTGGGGCGTGGCGATCGCCTGCGTATGGCTGGCAGTGAGCGTCTATCGCGCGATGAACCTTGCGATCCATGCCGCTCGCTTACGGAAGGTTTGGAAGAGCGCGATTCCCGTCGAAGCTGGAAAAGGGATTGCCGGCTTCAAGTCGGCGGCAGGATTCTTCGGAAGAAAGCGCGTCCAGATCTGCAAGACGACGATGTTGCAGCGGCCATGCGTTATCGGGTTCTTTGCGCCGAGGATTCTGATTCCCGAATGGCTACTGGAGCGACTCACACCGGGCGAACTTGAACATATCGTTCTGCACGAAACGGAGCATCTGCGCCGACATGACGACTGGACCAATCTTCTGCAAAAGCTTTCGCTCGTGGTGTTTCCGCTGAATCCTGCGCTGTTGTGGATGGAGCGGCGGCTCTGCCTGGAGCGGGAGATGGCGTGCGACGAGGGAGTGGTGCGGGTTACGCACGCGCCGCGCGCTTACGCTGCTTGTTTGACGAGCCTGGCGGAGCGCGGGCTGGAACGGCGCGCTGAGGCGTTGTCTCTGGGCGCGTGGCAGCGGCGGCCGGAGCTGGTGCACAGAGTGCACGGGATCCTTCTTCGTAAGCATGCGTTGAATTCGGCGGCTACTGGGACGCTGCTCGGGGCGATGGGATGCGGGCTGATTTTCGGATCGCTTGAGTTGGCGCGGTGCCCGCAGTTAGTCGCATTCGTTGGGCCGCAACGGGTCTTGGATGCGAACGAGATTGCGCCGGTTGGGATGCAGCAGGATCACGCCTCCGTCGTTCGCACTCGTTTTAGGGCAGAGGAGAGAAACGGCGGAGCGCCGGGCTTCTATGCCGTGCAAGCCAAGGCAACGATGCCGGTCGTTCCCGAGGTGAAGCCAATCGCAACTTCATCTGCGAGTGTGGCTAAAAGGATATTAAAGAGGCCGGCTGTTAAGTACGCGCCGCGTGCGGTTGATTCAGAGACAGCTGCTGTTGAAACAAGGCAGGAGCTTGCCATTGCAGGGAACGGCGTTGAAGAGCATTGGGTCGTGCTCACGCGGTGGGAGCAGGTGCAGACCACAAATCGCAGAGGATCGCTCACGTCAGATTATGACGCTGGCCCAGCAGGCGACGCAGTTCAGGCCGCCGACGCAGGGAAAGACGGCAACGCAAGAGAATCTGCCCAGAAGGGGCGGGTCGTTGATCAGGTGACGATTACGCAGCTGATTTTGAAAGTCATTCCTTCGAGTTCCATTTCCACTCAGCCTGCGACGGCGCGCATGCGCAACGGCTGGTTCGTGTTTCAACTTTAAGTTCAACTTCAAACTCACTTGAGAGGGTAGCTATGCCTGTAACAACTAATTCATTAGTCGCAAAGTTCAAGAAGCTTGGGATCCCGATAGGAGCCCTCGCGGTGTTTCTTCTTGCGTTTGCGTTCGTGGTCAATCACAACTCCGCACTTGCCGCCAGCAACGGAACGGCAATGCTCGATGCGGCTTCTCCGATGGATGACAACAGCGTGTCTTCGCTCGTGGCGCTCGATAACGCAGTCGAAGCCGTGGCTGCTCGCGTGACACCGGCGGTTGTAAATGTCTCTGTAACCGCGCGCGCTTCTGCGGAAAGCAACGATGATGACGACCAGGACGCCAACGGCATTCCGCCGGGCGCGATTCCGCCCGAGTTCAGAAAGTTCTTCGGCAATGGCGGGCACGGAATGCGGGTCGCTCCTCCGAACCAGGTGGAGCGCGGCATTGGCAGCGGCATCATCATTTCCCCGGAAGGCTACATCGTGACCAACGACCACGTGGCAGGTGGCGCTACGCAGATCCGTGTCACGCTGAACGACCGACGAGTTTTCCCGGCGAAACTAGTTGGCGAAGACAAACTGAACGACCTCGCAGTGATCAAGATCGATGGCAAGAACCTGACGAGCGTGGCATGGGGCGACTCAACCAAACTGCGCGCTGGACAGACGGTGCTCGCCTTTGGCAGCCCCTTCGGATACTTCCAGTTCTCTGTAACGCGCGGAATCGTGAGCGCGCTGAACCGGCCCAATCCATACTCAGATGATCCGCGGAAGCCTGGTGCATTCATTCAGACAGATGCGGCGATCAACCAAGGAAACTCCGGTGGCCCGCTGGTGAATGCACGTGGCGAGTTGGTAGGGATCAACACATTCATTATTTCGAACAACGGCTCTTTTGCCGGAGCGGGCTTCGCGATTCCTTCGCAGATCGTGCGCTCTTCGGCGGAATCGATCATCAAGGATGGCACGGTGCATCACGGCTATCTTGGAATCAGCATGAACGATGTGACGCCGGATAACTCGAGCTTTTTCAATCTGCCGGATGCAACCGGAGCGGTTGTGAGCCAGGTTACGCCGGATTCTCCTGCGGGACGCGCCGGATTGAAGAGCGGCGACGTGTTGCGGGAACTGAACGGCAACAAAATCGTGAACAGCGGCGGGCTGCAGGTTGCAGTCAGTCAGATTGCTCCGGGCAACACGATCAAGCTTGGCATTCTGCGCGATGGAAAGCCACAGAATGTCGACGTTAAGGTTGGGGAATTCAAAGCCAACACGGAAGTTGCGAACAACGCCGGCCCGGACGCACCCAAGGGCGGCAGACTCGGACTCGCTGTAAACGACCTGACGCAAGACATGCGCTCGCAGTTGAAAATTCCGGCGCAAGTGAACGGAGCGGCGATCCAGAGCGTTCGCCCGGCGAGTCCCGCTGACGACGCGGGCCTTGCGCCAGGAGACGTCATTCTGGAAGTGAACCGGCACCCGGTGCAAAACGCCGAGAAGTTCGCAAGTGAAGTGCATGCAGTTCCAGCAGGAAAAGACATTCTGCTGCTGGTCTGGTCGCGAGGCGGCGCGAGCTATCGCGTCGTGCACGCTGAGCAGAGCGGCGACAACGGAATGTAAGAGTCGGGTTTCTCACCGGATGGCCGCTGCGCTACTACGCAGCGGCCATCTTTTTTGCCGGGCATCGCGGGTAGAACTGCTACAAACGAAGCAGGTGACCGAGTGAAGCTAAACGTGCAGGAGCAGTTTGGGCAGATCGACATTTATGTTTTTGACCAGATTTTGCGCGGGAATATCACCGCCGATATGACTGTGCTGGACGCGGGCTGCGGATACGGGCGGAACCTGGTGCATTTGCTGCGCGAAGGCTGCAGGGTATTCGCGGTGGATGCTGATCCGGACGGCGTTGCGCATGTCCATCGTCTGTCTGATTCTTTGAAGACTGGTTTGCCTGCCGAGAACTTCCGCGTGGGATCGATCGAAGAGATGCCATTCCCGGAGGAATTTGCAGACGTGGTGATCTGCAATGCGGTGCTTCACTTTGCGGGGGACGATGAACAGTTTCACTCAATGATCGCGGCACTTTGGCGTGCGCTGAAACCCGGAGGGATGCTGTTCTGCCGACTCGGATCACGAATCGGAATGGATTTCGAGCCCGTGCGGGGAAACATCTTCGTCGTGGGTGACGGATCTGAGTGGTTTCTCGTGGACGAGGAGATGTTGCTCGGGTTGACCGACGAATTGAACGCAGTGCTAGTTGATCCGTTGAAGACCACGATCGTGCAGGATTTTCGCTGCATGACGACATGGGTGACACGGAAACGGTTTGGCTCAGCGAAACGCGATCTCCCGACTTGACCTTTCGAGCGGCGGTCGGATCTGCCCTGAAAATTCACGGCCTCCCCCAATCTCACTCTCCCACAGAGGTGTCATCCCGACCGGAGTCCGCCGTGGCGGACGGAGTGGAGGGATCCGCAGTTGCATCTTCATGGTTTCGCGTGGAACACCGTTCCATGCTCAACTGCAGTTGAGACGTCGCGGCCGGGACGCCCTCAAGTCACGCGATAAGAGAAGGCCATCATTGACTAGTGAGGTTTAGCGAAACCGCACACTAGTCAATGAAGTAGCCAATATTCGTGAGGACCGTGTCGCTCAAATCCACGCCCAGCAGGCGTGCACCGAGTGGGGTTCGCATGGTCTTTTCAAAGCGCTCGAGGACAGACGAGGGCAGATCCGTCTGTTGACGAAGCAACTGCAGCAGCGAAGCGCTGTCGGTTGGGAATTCGTAGTCGCCGGGGAGTCCGCATGCTGGGCGGATAGTCAGCGAGAGGGGAATTGTTCCAGCGCCTGATTCGGAACGATCGGACATTTGGGTGATGAGATTGACTCGCATGCCGGAATCCTGACACCGTACTCCATAACTCTCAACGGTACCGATGGGGGATAAGAGCCGGACAAAATGGGGAGACCCGGCGAAACCCAACTCAGTGATTAGTCGCATCGAGAGTCTATGTGATGGGCTCCACAGCCCTTACTCTGATTTTGAGGTGTCCGTCTTGTCGTCTTCCAAGAGCACGGAATGAATTACTGTGGTCATCGACCCCCTAGGAGTTTTCAATGCCAACGGGGGCTGTCGAAGAAGTTTGTGGAGTTGCGCTTTCGATAAGCGAATTGTTCATCAGGACTGGTTGCTCCGCCAACCACAACGTCCGTCTTTCCATCCCCGTCCAGATCCGCTTTGTCGATACCCGGGCCAAACGCTCCGAGAGCAAGAGGAGGTTGGAAGGTTCCATCTCCGTTGCCCAGCAACAGAGTTCCACCGGTTCCGGAAGCGATGTCGAGCATCCTGTCATTGTTGAAGTCAGCGATCACGAGGGCTCCCGTGTTCTGTCCGGGAGTCACGATCGATGCCGCCGGGTTGAAGGTACCATCGCCTTTGCCCAGCAGTACACTCACGCTGCCGTTTGCACCGTTCGAACAGTTCGGCGTGGTGGCGCATTGGTTCGCGACCAGGAGATCGAGCTTACCGTCGCCGTTCACGTCTCCGAGTGCGACCGCAGCGGCGTTATATCCACTCGACTCGTATGCCACGGCCGGCTGGAAGGTTCCGTCGCCGTTACCGAGGAGGACTCCGACGCTGCCAAGAGTGCCGACACCGCAATCGATATCGCTGTCGCACTCATTCGCAACGACGAGGTCCAACTTGCCGTCCCCGTTGACATCCCCGACTGCAGCGAAGTTGCCGCGAAAGCCTCCGGGGCTGTAGTTCACTTCGGCCTGAAATGTTCCGTCGCCGTTGCCCAGCAACACTGCTACTCCACCGGTGCCACAGTTATCGAAACTCGCGCAGTTGCTGATGATCAGGTCAAGCTTGCCATCGTGGTTCACATCTGCGAGCGTCAATGGGTGAGCTGCGGGGATGCCAACTCCGCCTGCGCTGAAAGTCACCGCCGGTTGAAAGGTCCCGTCGCCGTTCCCCAAGAGCACGCCGATGAGGACGTCGCCGTTTCCAAAGCCACATGAGTTCGAAACGGTGCACTCATTCGCAACGACCAGGTCCGGCTTGCCGTCTTTGTTCACGTCTCCAACAGCCACGGAGGTGGCGGTAAATCCACCGGAATTGTAGGTGACCGCCGGCTGAAAGGTTCCGTCGCCCTTGCCGAGAAGCACGCTTATGCTGCCGCCCGCGCAGTCGCTGCTGCTGCGACACTGGTTCGCCAGCAGCAGATCGGGTTTACCGTC
The DNA here is from genome assembly GCA_963737915.1 of uncultured Acidobacteriaceae bacterium. Lineage (GTDB taxonomy): Bacteria > Acidobacteriota > Terriglobia > Terriglobales > Acidobacteriaceae > Telmatobacter. The sequence goes on from CAVTUP010000025.1 coordinate 209,930, forward strand.
CCGGTTCACATCCGCCAGTGTCAGGGACTGGACGCCGTATTCACCGGAATCGTTGGTGCCCGCAGCAAGGAGAACTCCATTCCCTTTCCCCACCAGCACGCCAACGCTGCCCTCCTGGCAGTTTGTCGTGTTGAAGCACTCGTTCGCCACCACAACCAACGGTTTGCCGCCGTCGGTCACATCTCCCACGGCCACGGAAACGGCATCATTCCCACCCGAGCCGTATTGAACCGCAGGCTTGAAAGTTCCGTCCCCCTTGCCAAACAGCACGCTCACGTTGCCGCTTGCGTCAGCGCATGAACCAGAACTGACGCACTCATTCGCTACGAGGAGGTCGAGACTGCCATCATCGTTCAAATCTCCGATTGCCAAGGACGCCGGATTCAGTCCTCCGGACCCGTAGGTCACGGGAGCGCGGAAGGATCCGTCGCCGTTGCCAAGCGCGACAACGACTCCACCATTTCCGAGGATCAGGTCTATGCTGCCATCCCCATTCACGTCCGCTGCGTTCACGAAGGAGGGTTGGCCACCGCTATAGAAATTCACCGGCGCCGCGAATGTGCCATCCCCGTTGCCCAGCATCAAAGACACTCCGCCACCAATGCAACTCGAGTGACCGCCGCAGCCACCAACGAACAGGTCAGGCTTGTTGTCGCCGTTGGTATCCGCAACCGCCACCGAGGTGGTTCCATAGCCCCCGGAATCGTAGTTCACTGGGGCTTGAAACGTACCGTCGCCGTTGCCCAGAAAGACGGCAACTCCGCCATCGGCTGTGCAGCCACTCGTGCAGTAGAAAGTGAGCAGCAGGTCAAGCTTGCCGTCCCGGTTGACGTCGGCGACCGCAAGCGATTGGTCGTTGTATTGGCCCGAATTGATGGTCACTGAAGGCTGAAAGGTTCCGTCTCCATTTCCCAGCAGAACACCCACGCCGCCGACCGTGCATTGGGGGCTGTCGGCACACGCAATGGCAAAGAGGATGTCGGGTTTGCCGTCCCGGTTTACATCCGCTATCACGACCGAGGTCGCCTGGTTTCCACTGTAGGGGTAGGACACTGCTGGCTGGAAGCTTCCATCTCCTTTGCCGAGCAGCACTTCTACATTGCCACTGGTCGCATCGGCGCTATCGCCGAACTCGTTCACTACAATCACGTCATTCACGCCGTCGCCGTTTACGTCCGCAGTTGCCAGGGTTCGGGCAAACGATCCGCCAGAGCCGTAGACCGGAGCGACAAGGAAAGCCTGATCAGAGAATGCGTGACCGGGATGAGGTTTCTTCCAGAGAGCTTCCCCCGTGGACGCCACTGCGTCCGCGAGAGGCAAAACAGACAGCCGAGATTGGAGACTACCGAAACTGCGTTCCTGCCCTGGAATGGAAGGGGATCCGTGGACCCGGTGGGAACCCTGGATAGCAGTTGGCAGAGAAGGGATCATGACAGATTGGGAGAAGGCAACTTGGGAGAAGGCAACAGAGGCAATCAGAAATTGGAACAGACAGGGGAAGCAGGCGCGTTTCATGAGAATTCCTCGGCATTATGAAGACCGTGCGCAACATAACTGGGTTAAAGAGTAACCGATAAATTCAAGTATTGGGCATCGAGATTGATTGCAGTTTTGAGGTCGTGGACATAGAAAGAAAACCGGCATTGTGACGGATCTCAAGACAAGCGGCGGCCGCTCTCGGTTGGATTGGATTTCCTCATATTTCTAAGACTTACGAGTCGGAAGCACGAGCGAGAGCCACGCGATCAGAGCGGCCATCTTTTCGTCTTGCGTCCACGGGGAACCGACCACAGCACCGAGATGAACGAGGCAACTTCCGAGCTCATCACCTTTCCGCTGTAGCGTTTGAGACGCTCTCTCGAACAGTCCGCTTTCGGGAGCTTTGAAGGTCTCTAAGCCGCAGCGCGTGCAAGCGTGAACCAGCGCTTCGCGAAAGAGCTCTCCGTCAGCGGTATGAATTAATGCGTGAGAAGCCAGAATCTGAGGAATATCTGGAAGTGGCTTTCCCGAGGTGAGCAGGAGACCACACCGTTTGAGTTCATAACCCTGACGCTGAAAGTTCAATTGGGCAGTACTGATAGCTTGCCATGCAAGGCTCCTTGCCTCGGCGCGAACACGCGAGATGAACTCACGAGCTTCGTCTGGCGATCCTTTCCTTGCCGTGTGATAAGGCTGACGGAATTCATAGGTGAAAGTCTTCACAAGATGAGGACGTTCGCGCAGAAGTACTTGGGGGATGCCCTGTTCAAGTGTTAGCGCGACGAGGGCGGTCCAGCCGGAATGGGCCCGAAGGCCAAGAGCGACCTGATTCATGGAACACCGTACGAACTACCCAAGTGTGGCGAAAATAGCACGCAGTGTACACATCTGGAAAGTAGTTGGTTGAGCGAGCACGGAATTGCAATCCACACCTTGACAAGTGGCGATTGACTGGGGTACTTTGCAATACAAAGTGAGTTGCATATGAACGAACTCGATAAGGCGCTGGGCGATATCGGCAACATACGCAGGCAGATGGCCCGCAGCACCGAGTTTCGCGGATATGGTCCGGCGACCCTGGCCGCCACCGGAGCAACGGCGATTTTGGCGGCGGGCGCACAGGCCAGATGGTTACCCGATCCAACCAGGAACATTCCCGCTTATCTCGCAATCTGGATCACGACTGCCGCCCTGTCCGCTTCGATGATCGGCACAGAAATGTATGCCCGTACGCGCCGGATTCATTCCGGGATGGCGGACGAGATGATTCGCATGGCGGTTGAGCAGTTTCTGCCTTCGGTTGGCGCGGGCGCGCTCATGACAGTGGTGCTTTTCCGCTATGTCTCCGGTTCCCTGTGGATGTTGCCAGGGCTTTGGCAGGTCATCTTCGGGCTGGGTGTGTTTTCCTCTTGTCGTTTTTTGCCGCGGCCAATGATTTCGGCAGGTGTCTGGTATCTCGTTAGCGGTCTCTTCTGCATTTCTCTTGGCGATGCTCGAGCGTTCTCTCCGTGGACGATGGGGATTTCATATGGAGTAGGACAATTGCTGGTAGCCGCGATTTTGCTCTTCAGAGCTCGCGAGGTGGAAGATGAAAACTAAAACTTCTTCCAACGAGGGCCGCTTCGCCTATGAAGGGCTGGATCGGGTGATTCATGAGCGCGCGCGGTTGAGCGTGCTCACATCGCTCATCAGCAATCCCAAAGGGGTGACGTTTGGCGACCTCAAGCAGTTGTGCTCGCTGACGGATGGCAATCTTAACCGCCACTTGCGTGTTCTCGAAGAAGCCAGGATGGTCGATATTGCCAAGGGTCACGACCGCAATCGTCCGCAGACGATCTGTCGCATTACGGCGTCAGGCCGCAAGCGCTATCTGGAATATCTCTCCACGCTCGAGCAGGTAGTGCGCGATGCGGCGAGTGGGACAACAGAAGAGTCCGCGCGTGGACTGGGGCACACACTGGCGCCTTCAAGGGCCTAAAATTTTTTGTACATTAACTTTGCACTGCAAAGTAAGACTCGGACGGAGGGAATAGAGTGAACGACGCTTCTATGTTGTATTCGAGTTTGCAGAACCGTGGCCGGTCGCGGTCCATGGGGGTCAAACTCATCGTGGTCTGCGGACTGGCGCTGCTGATGACCATTCCCTCTTTCTTTGTTGGGAGCCTGGTCGACGACAGGACAAAGATGGCTGCCGACGTGATCCGGGAAGTGAGCGGGCACGTGGGCGGTCAGCAAACCTTTCTTGGACCTACGCTTTCGATACCGTACAAAATTCCTGCGGCGGGCCAGGGTTATGCCCCAAGGCAGGGGATGTACCTGGTGTTTCCGATGCGCGCGTCGGCGGTTGTCAAGACGACCACCGAAGAGCGGCGGCGCTCCCTTTTCAAAGTGCCGGTATTCAAGGCCGATTTGAAGCTGGATGCGACATTCGATTTGACAGGCGTTCCTGCGGCGGCTCCGCTGGGTGCAGAGCTTGACTGGAGCCGTGCCGAAATCGTAGTCGGTGTGAGCGACGCTCGCGGAGCGTTGGCGGACGCAGTTCTGACGGTGAATGGAAAAGCTTCCACGCTTGCACCTTCGGCGATTGCCGAGAACCTTTCCATGGGCACAGACCAAGCGCAGCACATCAGGTTCGCGCTGTTCGGCGCAAAGGCAGAAGGCTTCGCAACCCCAAATTCGCAATTTAGTGTATCGACAGCGTTGCGCTTTTCCGGCGCTCAACGGATTGCCGTGCTTGCCTATGGCAAGACGACGCAGCTATCGGTGCAGGGAGATTGGCCGAGTCCATCGTTCGATGGCGGTTTTTTGCCGGTCAACCGAAACGTCTCCAATCAAGGCTTCACCGCTGAGTGGTCGATACCATTCATCGCCCGGGGAGTGCGCGCCGAGGGTCCGGGTGATTCGATCAACGCGCTCGATGCCACCGCGCTTGGGGTTTCGTTCCTTGAAGTGGCGGACCCTTATCAATCGGTCAATCGATCTCTGAAATACATTCTTCTGTTTTTGGGACTGCTGTTTCTGACGTATTTCATTTTTGAAGTGACGACCGGGAACCGGGTGCACCCGGCGCAGTACCTCCTGGTCGGGGTTGCACAGATCATCTTTTATCTGCTGCTGCTTTCGCTCTCGGAACGGATCGGCTTTGACCTGGCATTCCTTGTTGCAGGCGGCGCCACGGTGATATTGCTCGCGGCGAATGCAGGCTGGGTCTTCCACAGCCGTGCGCAGGGCTTTCGCGCTCTGGGCATCTTCACGTTGCTGTATGGCCTCATCTACATGTTGCTGCGGCTCGAGGACAATGCTTTGCTGGTTGGCGCAATCGCCAGTTTCGCGGCAGTGGCCTGCGCAATGTACTTTACCCGGTTTATCGACTGGTACGGTTCGCTGCCGGGATCAGGCCTGCCGGAGGCGAGTGGGAATCCGGTTGCGCCCAACAACGTGACGTAGAGCAGTGTGTTCAGGACAACGGTGTGCGAGGAGTTCACGATGCATGGCAAATTCGCTGACGGGTTGCACGTAGCCATCATCATGGATGGAAACGGCCGCTGGGCCACGCGGCGCGGATTGCCTCGCAGCGCAGGTCATCGCGCGGGAGTGGTGGCCCTGCGCCGAATTGTGGAACACGCGCCGGATGTCGGCATCCGTTGCTTGTCGGTTTACGCGTTCTCCTCTGACAACTGGCGACGGCCGGCTTCAGAGGTGCAGAGCATCTTCTGGCTGTTGCGGGCCTTCCTGCGGCTGGAGACGGAACGGCTGCGGCAACGTGGCGCGCGTATCCAGGTAATCGGACGGCGCGACCGCCTGCCTCAGAACGCTCTCGCGTGCAATCGAAAAGGCGGAAGCCGCAACTGCTGCGGGCACCCGCCTTCATCTGCGCGTTGCCGTCGACTACTCTTCGCGATATGCGATCACCAGCGCGGCCGCTGATGCTGCCGGCGCGCACCATCCGCAGGCGCCGGGTGCGCCAGATCTGCTGTGCTGCACTCTAAGGCAGGCCTTGATGTCTGACGCGGGAGAAGTGGATCTCCTGATTCGCACCGGAGGTGAAAAGCGCTTGTCTGACTTTCTGCTTTGGGAGTCTGCATACGCAGAGCTTATTTTTATCGACCGCATGTGGCCCGATTTTGATGAAGCTGACCTTGATGCCGCGCTTGCAGAATATCGTCACAGGGAGCGACGCTTCGGTGGCGTGCCGAACCAGGTCGGCGCGATGAGCAGTCGGCATGCCTAAGCAGCGGGAGAGGATTCCGGTATCACGCGTCATAACCTCCGCCGGCAACGAAGATGAACGACTGCACGTCTACAAAATCCTTCGCACCTCTATTCTTGAGCAAGCCAAGATAGGTATCTCCCATCCGCAGAAGAGCATCATATGTGTCCCAGTTCAAGATTGTGTTGTATCTCAGATCAAATCCAAGTGTTTCAGCCGCGGCCTTCGTTTTTTCTGGCTTGAGAAACATGTGTCGATCCGGCTGTGCGATATGCGGGAAGAGTGTCGCAATTGGCCAGCTCGCAACGCGTGACTTTTTAGCCGGCAGTGAGGAGACCGCGTCGATATAGGTTTCAAAGACCCCCGCATTAACCACTGGCGACTCGAGAAGGCTCAGGAGGGAAGCAAAGAACCGCCGAGCTGCATCGAAATCACGCAGAGCATCGTGGAATGCTGCATTCTCAAATGGCGCCAACAATTCGTTGACCGGGGCTTTAGCCGATATGGCCCTTTTTACCAATGTTGAAATGTCGTCCTTTGCAAGCAGCTCTTTGTATTCGTCCACATTCAATTGCTGGTGAAAGTCATTATGTGCTTTGTCCTTTCCAAGTCGCTCTCCCGCGATGTATTTCGGATCGGAAAATGCACACGGGAAGTGACGCAAGAATGTCCGCTCCGCTGTCGCAAACGATATTCTCGGAACGGGGAGATGCCAATACCCGTCCTTCTCAAACAACGGCGGCAGATTATCCAGAATCGGGTCATTTTGAGTTAGGGCAAGTCGGAGTTTTTCCCCTTCGAGAGGAAACTTTCTGGCAACCTTTCCCTCCTCATCGCGGAATACGATGTGTATGTGATTACCGATGTGAACGATCTTGCCCGGACCCCATTGTGGACAATTGATGGCCTCAACGATCATGCCTTCATTAAACCCTCGTTGTTGGTGCGAATCTAAGTCCATTCCTCAAGATCCTTCCTTTGCAAACCTGTGATGGATTTTCCGCTCGATTTGGGCACGTTGCCTTTCCATGAATCTTCTAACGTGAGATTTCGACTGAATGTTTCGGGCTATTCGACGGTCACGGATTTGGCGAGGTTGCGGGGCTGGTCTACATCGCACCCGCGGCGAACTGCAATGTAGTAGGCGAGCAGTTGGAGAGGCACGATCTCGATCAGGGGGCTGAGCAACTCCATCGCGGGCGGAATGTGGATGACGTGCTCAACCAGTTGCCCGATGGTGGTATCGCCCTCGGTGGCGACGGCGATCACGCGGCCTGAACGCGCTGTAACTTCCTGGATATTCGAGAGAGTTTTCTCGTAGCGCAGCTTTGAGGCCGGATCGGATTCGTCGCGAGTGACCAGAACCACGACCGGAAGTGTTTCGTCGATGAGAGCGTTGGGGCCGTGCTTCATCTCCCCTGCGGGATAGCCCTCAGCGTGAATGTAGGAGATTTCCTTGAGCTTGAGTGCGCCTTCGAGCGCGATGGGGAAATGGATACCGCGGCCGAGGTAAAGGAAATCGCGAGCGGTGGAGAAGTCCTTGGCGAGTTCCTCGCACTGGGCCGAACTGGTGCGAAGCACCTCTTCGATTTTGCCCGGGATGCGGCTCAGTTGGTCGATGAGCGCGACCGACTGGGCCGCGTCGAGATGTCCGCGGAGTTGGCCGAGTTTCAGCGCAAGAAGGAACAAAGCCGTGAGTTGCGACGTGAATGCCTTGGTCGAAGCGACACCGATTTCGGGGCCAGCGTGGGTGTAGATGGCCCCATGTGCCTCGCGCGCAACCATTGCGTCAACCACGTTACAGATGGCGACCGTCTTTGAGCCGAGGCTCTTCATCTCGCGCTGCGCGGCTAGCGTGTCGGCGGTCTCACCGGATTGCGTGATGAGAAGGCCGAGCGCATCGGGTCCCGCGATGGGATCGCGATAGCGGTATTCGCTGGCGTAGTCCACATCCACTGGAAGACGAGCAACGCGCTCGATCATGTATTTGCCCGCAAGTGCGGCATGCCAACTGGTACCGCAGGCTGCGATGTTGATGCTCGCTGCGGTGGCAAGCTCGTCGTCGCCTATTTCCATTTCGCCAAGGAAGACCTTGCCGGAGTCGAGCGATACGCGGCCCAGAGTTGTGTCGCGAATGGCGCGCGGCTGCTCCCAGATTTCCTTGAGCATGAAGTGTTTGTAGCCACCCTTTTCGGCTTGAATCGGGTCCCATTGAATCCGGGTAAGGGTGCGTTCGATGCGATTGCCTTCGAAGTCGGTCAACTGGACACCGGCCAAAGTGAGGATGGCCATGTCGCCGTCCGCGAGGAAGTAGATATTGCGCGTGTGGTGCAGGATGCCGGGAACGTCGGAAGCGACGAAGCATTCGCCGTCGCCCACTCCGATGACGACGGGAGGACCAGATCGAGCGGCCACAATCTTATCGGGCTCCGCAGACGACAACACACCCAGCGCGAAGGCTCCGGTAAGCCGCTTGACTGTGCGGCGTAAGGCGACCTCGAGGGGGATGGGGGCGCCGGCAGCCTCAGCCTCCTTTTGAACCTGTTCGATGAGGTGAGCGATGATTTCCGTGTCGGTTTCGGTGACGAACTTGTGTCCTTGAGCAGTGAGTTCGCGTTTGAGATCGAGGTAGTTTTCGACGATACCGTTGTGGACCACGACGATGCGACCGGTGCAGTCGCGATGGGGATGGGCGTTCTCTTCAGTGGGGCGGCCGTGCGTGGCCCAGCGCGTATGCCCGATGCCGTAAGTGCCATCGAGCGGGTTCCCGGTCAAGACTTCTTCAAGATTCTGCAGCTTGCCCGGAGCACGGCAAACCTGAAGGAGAGCGCTGTTGGGACTTCCGACAGCGATTCCGGCTGAGTCATATCCGCGATACTCGAGGCGCCTCAGGCCCTCGATGATGACAGGGAGCACCTTCTTGGGGCCGACATAGCCGACAATTCCGCACATAAAGGTAATTTTATTCGATGGGAAAAGGCAACCTCGGATATCTCAGACATGGAGGGAGCGACCAGGGCCTATCGCAGCGTCGAGAAGGAGCTACTCCTCAATGCGATATGTGAACTCTTCAATGACAGGGTTTGTAAGAACCTCGCTCGCGATGCGCTCGACCTCGAGACGCGCAGCCTCTGGTTGCAGACCGTCTGCGAGAGACAGCGCGAAGTACTTTCCCTGGCGTACAGCGGTTACACCCGCGAATCCAATTTTGCGCAACGCATTCTGAATCGTTTGGCCCTGAGGATCGAGGACCGATGTCTTTAGCGTGACATACACATGCGCCTTCATTATTCGTGATTATAGTATGCGAAGCGAATCGGGGCAGCGGTGCTTTGCTTTCTGGGCGTTAAGGGACGTCAGACGCAGACTACGGCATTCGTTTTTCGTTCGGTTGCATCTGTTGTCCTCGGTCGGAAGTTCCCTAACCGCGATTCGAGGGATCGTGGGAGGACTGGTTTCGTGCTATCTCAGGGCGAGTCTCGGTTTCCGTGTTTCTGGCGAGCTGGGCCTCAACCTCTGTAATTCTGTCGCGAAGTCGACGCTTGATTTCGGCGACGTCAGCGCTGTCACCGAGATGACCGCTTTGATCGAAGTGCTCGAGATAGGTGCGAAGTTCCTCGAGAAGATCACGTGGGGCCCTGGGACTCATAGGAAATCGAATTTGGCACGCTACCAAGCTGGCGGTCTGTTCGATAGACGACAAAGGCGGTCACGATGTCCCCAAATTGCTAGCGAGGTCGCTAAACGACAACGTCAAGTAGCCTGTTGACCTGGTCCAGCAATTGGCTTAGAAGTACTGGTGCGAAAAGAAGCGCAAAGCCGGATCCCAGGGCGTCAGCGGCTTGAAGCATGTGGTTTGTGCCTGCGTGCGTGGAGAAGAGCAAAACCTTGCAATCGGGGGCGTACGCCTGCATCCGGGTCGCGAGTTCAATTCCGGAAAGTGGTGGCACATCCACATCGCAGATCAGAAGGTCTGGCGGCCCTAAGCTTGCAGCTTCGAGCGCCTGAAGAGGCTCTCCGAACGAGTGCGCGTCCAGCCCCTCGTCACACAGGAGCTGCGCCAGGATTGAGGCAGCCAGGTATTCCTCGTCGACGATAAAGATGCGATGTTGTCTCGCTGCCTCAGAGATCATTCTGCTCTTCCGCGAGTGCCAGAGGATTAGCAGCTCGCCAGTAATTAGACGTTCAAAATAACAAGGGGGAAGAGATTATCCACAATAGCAGATTTTGTCAGGCATTTTATATTTCGGATCTTGCCGAGTCATGAGCTGGAGCGTCTAGAGAAAAAGACGATCAAGAATGACGGCAAGTTGCTTGCGATAGCAACGGGAAGCAGAGCCGCTCTGGCAATCTGCGTGAACGTGCCCACAGAGGCCACAAGTCGACTTGCAGTGGATCTGAATGCGATACGAATTCAGAAAGACCTCAGTCGGACTTGTGCGGACCTATTACGAACGTAACAAGGTGGCACTAGCTGATCGTGATCATCTACATCTTTGCCCTTCCCATCTGGCGAGCTCCGGCTCAGACGACCCTATAGTCCGTTACTATAGAAGTTCGGACGGATGGCCGGTAAGTGCTTCGGTGACTCCCTGTTTTTGACCCTGAAACGCTGGCGCCCTTTTGGCTCATCCTCGCGAGACACGACGAAGTTCTGCGCATGGGCGTGCGATTAAAAACGCCTATTCAGTAGAGATCCTGCACCGCCCCACGTGCCGGACCCAACCCCGAGGAGACGTAGAAGAGATGGTTAATTATTTGGAGCTACCTATAGGTGAACGTTCCCCTGAAGTGTTCAGGGCGGTTATCGAGATCCCTAAGGACGGGACGAACAAATTTGAATATGACAAGCAATTGCATGTGTTCAAACTCGACCGAAACCTGCACTCTCCAGTGCACTACCCCGGCGACTACGGTTTTATCCCTTCCACGCTAAGCGACGATGGCGATCCGCTGGACGTTCTGGTGCTCGTGCCTGGGCCGAGTTTTCCGGGTTGTGTGCAGGAAGTGCGCCCGATTGGCCTGCTGGAGATGCTCGATCAGGGGGTTCTGGACGAAAAGGTCTTGGCTGTCGGAAAGAACAATCCTCGCTATACGAACGTGTGGAACTACACCGACATTTACCCGCACATGCTCAAGGAGATCACCCACTTCTTCGCAATTTATAAGGATCTCGAAGGCAAGCGGGTGGAGATTAAGGCGTGGCACGACGCTGCGTATGCTCGCGATCGCGTGGTGCGCGCGGCCAAGTTATTTGAGGATGGCAAGGTTAAGGCAGTCGGGGGCAGGCAGAAGGCGTTGAAATAGAAGTGCGCTGCATTGCGAAAACATGAAAGCCCATGTTTGAAAGGCGCGGAGCCTCGGTTGGTTGGTGGGTGAGCTTAGTCGTTTGCAGACGCTGCGGCTAGCCGACGACGTGCAAGAGGCGCTGCCGTGAGCCAATAGAGCATAGGCCCGAGCAAGGCGACCGCCAATGCCAACAATAATGCTGAGGTTGAACCCGCAACCTTTTCGTTGCGCGAGGCATAGAGAGCATAACCAATCAGGACAGCCGGCCCTACTCCCAACGAGCAAGCAAAGCCTAGGCTCCCCGCCTTGAACGGTCGCACCAGATTTGGCTCGCGAACACGGAGTACCGCCAAAGCAACGAACTCCAGGAGCAGACTCGATCCGTAAAGGATCAGGTCGATGGAAATGAGGCGCTCGAAAGGGAGTTTGAGCGCCATGGCCCACGCAAGGCCGCACAGCAACAAGCTCACCCACGGCACCCCGCGGCGGTTTCGCCGACTCATAATTCGCGGCAACATTCCGTCTTCGGCCATAGCCATCGGCAAGCGCGAATAACTCATGGCGAGCGCGTTGAACATACCGATCCCGCAAATTACCCCACCTGCGACAACGGCAGTTCCCAGCAGCGGACCGCCGATGGATACGGCAGCGGGCATCCAATCGCCAGTCGCGAACTTCTCGACAGAGAGACCGGAAAGTGCCATCGCTAACAGGGGCAGAATATAAGTGATCGCAACGAGGAGAGCGGCCCAGATCATCGCGCGCGGATAGTTGCGCTGCGGATCTCTGACTTCTTGTGCCACGGTCGATGCGTTATCCCAACCCATGTAATTCCACATGGCGACGAGAACTGCTGTTGAGAGGGCGGCGCCAGAGTCGGCTCTGCCCCAATTCACATGGGGATGGAGGATGATGCCACGCCATAGGCCGAGCACCACGAAGATCGCAAATGGCGTTAGCAGCATCGCAAACAGGGCAATGGAGCCTTCGCCGACAGCGGGTGCTCCGCGCAGGTTCCAAAGAACAGATAGCGCGACAACCGCAAGGGACCAGCCATATCCGTACCAGCCGGCAGTGAGGGCCGGATTGAATTTGCCGAGGTAAAGAACAAATATCGTGGGGTAGAGAGCCATGTCGAAGATACTCGCCGACAGGGACAACCAGCCTTCTTGGAAGCCCCAGAACGGTCCGAGAGCGCGGCGCACCCAGACATAAAAGCCACCCTCTGCGGGAATGGCGCTGGCCAATTCTCCAATCATCAACGCTGTGGGCAACGACCAAACGATTGGAAGCACAAGCAGAATCAGGATTGCGCGTCCGAAACCGGCTCCCCCCAGAATGTCTTCAAGGCCATACGGGCCGCCAGACACCATGAAGTAGGTGGCAGCGATCAGCGGCATGAGACGCACTTTTCGTGGCCCTGAGTTGAAGGCAAACTTCATAACTGTGAATCTAACAAAGCAAAGCATCGGCGCGCCAAGGTGCATAGATTGACGAACCAAAAACTGTTGGGGTCCTTTCGATCTCAGACTTCGCTGATTATGCCGCAGCGTTTTTGCACCAGCCCGAAAAGGCTCCAACTTGTAGCGGAAAAGTGCTGGAGGATTGGCATCGTGAATTGATCGTGCCAGACGGGACCAGATTCGAGGTTCCTGCCAACTGGACGAGTGGGCAAAATGCGAGTAGGTCGGAGAATCGCTACCTGCCGGATGTGCGAAGTTCGCGGCAGCCTGGACTTTGTGTTTCTTTGTGGTGCAAGTGGGAACGGCCAACCGAATAGATGGAGAGGTCATTCGCGCTCATGTGGACGAAACAACTGCACAGGCGAAGCGAAGTTTCTGTTCGCTTTGCAGGATGAATTTCTTGCGCTCTGCAGATCTGGCATGGTGCGGGTTCATCTACGATTCTCACGCGACTAAAAGGCAATATGGATCGGGCAAGCAAACAGAGATGCGACCGATTTCGCCGCCGACCCCGACCTGCCAGTGGTAATGGCGCGACTTCTCTCCGCTTCACATTCCACGCCCAACTTGCAACTTCCGGTATAATCCGGGGAGGCACGGAGAGATGGCCGAGAGGCTGAAGGCGGCGGTTTGCTAAACCGTTATAGGGTCAAAAGCTCTATCGGGGGTTCGAATCCCCCTCTCTCCGCC
>CAVTUP010000026.1:0-36684 GCA_963737915.1 uncultured Acidobacteriaceae bacterium
GACAGGCCTTTGCCGCCATTCATCTGCGATTCGACTGTATGTAGACCGAATGATGTCTGCCAGGGGCCCTTCATATCCGTTTCGCCTTCGTCGCCGTCTCCCGTAGAGGCATTGAAGTACTCATCCCCGAGTCTCGGCGTGACGGCAAGTCGGCCGATAGAGAACGGCGGTTTTTCGAGACTTTCGAGTGCGGCCGAGAACGACTTCATGTGAGTGATCTCGCGGGTCATGAGGAATTGGAGTGCATCGACTGTGCCGGGGTCGTCTGTGTGATCGATAAGTCTTTCGTACACAATCTTGGCACGCGCCTCGGCGGCAATATTGCTGCGCAGGTCGACGTCGAGCTCTCCCGTGATCTTCAAGTAATCAGCCGTCCAGGCATTTCCCATCGAGTTGGTAAGGGCGACGCCTCCCCCTCCGGCAATGCAGACGAGTGGGTCGGCCTCTGCGGCTTCGCGATTTTCTTTCATGGGCTTGAGGTGCATTCGAATCAGAGCGCCGACAATTTCGAGGTGGCTCAGTTCTTCCGTTCCGATATCCAGGAGAAGATCGCGTCTCGCCAGATCATCTACGCAATTCCAGCCCTGGATGGTGTATTGCATCGCGGCAGCCAACTCGCCGTTCGCGCCGCCGAATTGTTCAAGGAGCATTTTGCCGAACTTCACATCGGGCTGTCCGACATTGACGGTATACATGAGCTTCTTTATGTGGTGATACATTCATTTCCTCCGATTCCGGGGACGTGTCCGGAGCGAGGTTAGATGCTGGAAGGATTGGCAAGGAGGCGCGTCAATTTCGGTATTGTGAGCGCGAGTTCCCGGGGGGCACGTCTTGCAATCGGCGCGCCATTCCTGCTTCACGCTACAATCTTCTGCGTGACTACAAGCCTGTTCGATCTGTACAAAATCGGTGTTGGACCATCAAGTTCACACACCATGGGTCCGATGCGCGCGGCATGCCGATTTGCTCATGGGCTTGAACTTCGGTGCCAACTCCAGCGGGTTGAACGCGTGACGGCGGAATTGTATGGGTCGCTGGCACTGACCGGAATTGGCCACGGAACCGACCGTGCTGTGCTATTGGGCCTGGCGGGGAATGAGCCTGCCTTGATTGATCCCACAGCAATCGAGTCGACTGTCGCTGGAATACGGACGCAGAAGCGGATTGAACTCGCAGGGCACCGGTCGATTCAATTCGATGAAAGTCGCGACCTTCTCTTTCAACGTGCAACGATGTTCCCCCCAGGCGCACAAACTCAGCATCCGAATGGAATCCGGTTCGCGGCATTTGATGGCACAGGCACTTTGCTCGACCAGCGCACGTTTTTCTCCATTGGGGGTGGCTTCATTGTTGAGGATGGAGTGGACCCTGCAATGGCAAATGTGTCGGATGTGCAGCTTCCATTCCCGTTTCACAGCGCTGCCGAGTTGTTGAAGGTAGCGCAGGGAAATTCGCTCTCGATTGACCAGGTGATGCTTGCGAATGAATGTGCACGATTGGATGGTCAGAGGGCTGAAGGTGGGGAATTGCCGGAGAACCATGTTCGTGCCGGGATTGATGCGATTTGGACGACGATGAAGAACTGCGTGCAGCGCGGAATTGAGACTGAGGGAATTCTGCCGGGTGGCTTGAATGTTCGCCGGCGCGCGCATCGGTTGGCGGAGCGCCTTCGGGAGAAGGAGGCCGCAGGGCAGGCAATCGACCCCCTGGCTCCGCTCGACTGGGTCACAGTCTACGCGATGGCGGTGAACGAGGAAAACGCTGCAGGTGGTCGCGTGGTGACGGCCCCGACGAACGGCGCAGCCGGGGTGGTTCCCGCAGTCGCGCATTTTTACGAACGATTTGTAGCTGGTTCAGACCACGAAGGGATCCTGCGTTTCTTTCTCACGTCGGCTGCGATTGGCATTCTGTATAAGGAAAACGCTTCGATCAGCGGAGCGGAGGTTGGATGCCAGGGGGAAGTTGGGGTGGCCTGCTCAATGGCAGCTGGAGGGCTGACTGCGGCGCTCGGTGGGTCAAATGGACAGGTGGAACACGCCGCCGAGATCGCGATGGAACACAACCTGGGCATGACCTGCGACCCCATCGGTGGGCTTGTGCAGATTCCGTGCATCGAGCGCAATGCCGTGGGGGCGGTCAAGGCGGTACACGCCTCGCGCATTGCAATGAGCGAGTCGGAGGAGCACAAAGTCTCGCTGGACCAGGTGATTCGCACGATGTATCTGACCGGACTCGATATGCAATCGCGGTATAAGGAGACGAGCCTCGCGGGGCTTGCGCTGAATATCATCGAGTGCTGAGAGTCAGAGCCTGGGCTCAACTTCTCCAATCCGGCTCTGAGCCGTTCGTAAACACGAAAAGGAATTAGATTGCAGACAACTCCCGAAGAATTCAGCGATACGCCGACACTCGAGATCCCGCCGCAAGCAAATATTCAGTCGTTGGCGCCGATCGCGCCTGTTTGGCATACCGCATTGCTCGTTGCGTTCATCTTTGCGGTGTCCTTCATCGGCGTCTATCGGCATACCGGTTCCCAGGCGGAAGGGTCTGCAAGCCGGCTAGTCACGTATGGCGTGACCGCCGCATTGGAACTCATCATGGTGGGTTGGGTCGCTCTGGGACTTCGATTAAGGAAGATTCCCTTTCGATCTCTCTTCGGGTCCATTCGGAGCGACATGCGCTCCGTGGGACTCGACATCCTTATTGCCTTTGTCTTCTGGATTGGGTCACTCACGGTGCTGGCGACGGCGGCTGTCATGTGGATCAGCGTCGAGACCGCGGTTAAGCATTGGCATGAGCCGAATCGCAGCGGAGGGATATTCGCTCCTGACAAATCGCAGCAGAAGGCGACACGCGCAGTGGTGCAATTGGCGCCCGCGAACGGTCGAGAGATTGCAGGGTGGGTTGCGCTCTGCTTGCTCGTGGGGGTCGCTGAAGAGCTTGTATTTCGCGGGTATTTGCAACGTCAGTTCACTGCGTGGGGAAATGGCGTAGCCGCGGTGGGAGTCGTGTTTTCAGCAATTGCATTCGGTGCCGCGCATGGATACGAAGGTGTGCGGAGTATGTTTCTCCTGGCGATCTACGGCGCGCTCTTTAGCCTTCTCGCTCTCTTTCGTCGCAGTTTGCGTGCCGGAATTTTCGCGCACACCTGGCACGATCTCATCGCCGGATTGACCATCGCGCTTCTCCATTCGCGACATCTTCTTTGATCTGGGTCAGAAATGCGGATCGAAAATGAGAGTGAGCCGCAAATAATTGTTGCTACTTTTTCCACTCTATCTACGTTTTTTACTTGACACTTAGTCGCCATGAATCTATACATTCCTCAACTGCAACAATTGTTGCAGAACTCGATGCAAACCATCGAAAAGGGAGAATAGGCAAATGGCAACTAAGAAAGCAGCCAAGAAGGCACCCGCGAAGAAGGCCGCAAAGAAAGCCGCGAAGAAGAAGTAACGGGTCATCCAACAAAAAGGCAACACTTCGGGGGACGCCTCAAGCGTCCCCCGAAGTGTTTGTGGATGACAATCGAGTGTGTACAAAAGGGGCATGGATACAGGCTATGACGCGACGTCGATGGATTGCTGAACATTGGGATGAAGCAACCGCGACTCTTGTGGGCGCACAGGCTGAACACCTATCGCGAGTATTGCGAGCACAGCCCGGCATGGAAGCTGACGTTGTGGCCGGGGGGCGAGTGTTCCATGCGCAGGTAGTCTCAGTCTCCGAAGGCGGCGCGGGAAAGATGAGCGAGGTTCGCTTCAACCTGATAGCCGAACTGAACGCCGAGCCTGCACTGCCCGTTACGCTGGTAATGTCGGTCTACAAGTTCGATCACATGGAGTGGGCCATTGAAAAGGCGACCGAATTGGGAGTGATCGCAATCGCACCGGTGATCGCGCGGCGTACGGAAAAGCATCTCGCCCAATCGGCGGCGAAGCGCGTAGAGCGCTGGCGTCGGATCGCTCATGAGGCTGCGCAGCAGTCGCGCCGCTCGGATGTTCCGGTGATCGCGGGTCCTGTGGCGCTGGCAGAGCGAGTGAGGGAATTATCGAATTCGACGCACATCGTACTGGCAGAGCAGGAGCGCTCGACCACGTTACGCGCTGTGCTGCAAGAGTCGATTGCGGCGGCAGGGGCGGAGATGCCTACGCTTGAGATCGCGATTGGGCCTGAAGGCGGCTGGGCACCTGAAGAAGAAGCGCTGTTTGATGCGAATGGCTGGCGTGCTGCGTCCCTGGGCCCGCGCATTCTCCGCGCAGAGACTGCGGCGATCTCCGCGCTGGCTATAGTGGCTTCGCTGCTTGAGTAGGTTTTGGAGAGGCTAAACTCCCGCGGGACCTCTCTCAAATCAGGCCGATGAGAGAGGGCGTGGTGATTTCGTTTAAAGCGAAACGCCTCGCTTCCAGGGAATGAAATCGTTCTGACCCAACATCTCAGCTTTTGTTAATTTCTCCCCATCGGCCACTTCGATGCACAAGTCGAGGAGTTTCTCAGCGCAGTCGGGGATAGTCGATTCGCCAGTGACGATGCCACCAGCGTCAAAGTCGATGATGTCGGCCATGCGGCCAGCCAGAGTTGAGTTGGTGGAGATCTTGAGAACCGGTGCCACGGGGTTGCCGGTTGGAGTGCCGAGGCCGGTGGTGAAGAGGACAAGATTCGCGCCTGCTCCTGCCTGTGCCGTTACGCACTCGACGTCGTTTCCTGGTGTGCAGAGCAGATTGAGTCCGGGCGTAGTGGCGTACTGTGGAAAATCGAGTACATCACGAACCGGTGACACTCCGCCCTTGCGAGCCGCGCCTGCTGATTTGATGGCGTCGGTGATCAGGCCGTCCTCGATGTTTCCCGGAGATGGATTCATCTCAAACCCGGAGTGCACGGCCTTGGCGCGCGCTGAGTATGCCTGCATGAGGTCAAAGAAGCGCTGGGCGAGTTCATCGGACGCGCAACGATTAATCAGTTCCTGTTCCACGCCGTGCAGTTCTGGGAATTCGCTAAGGAGTGTTTTACCGCCCACGCCCACGAGCAGATCGGAGATGTAGCCGATAGCCGGGTTGGCCGAGATGCCGCTGAAGCCGTCGGAGCCTCCGCACTTGAGGCCCACGGTGAGCGCCGAGAGCGGTGCCGGTGCGCGGCGCGTGCGATTGGCTTCGACGAGGCCCGCGAAGGTCTGGTCAAGTGCATCGGTCATCAATACGGTCTCACGGCCTGAGCGTTGCTGATCGAAGACGAGGACTGGTTTGGAGAGCTTGGGGTCCCGTGCGCGCAGTTCGTCCATCAACATGCTTGCCTGCGCATTCTGGCAGCCGAGGCTCAGTACTGTGGCGCCTGCGACGTTGGGGTGATGAATGTAGCCTGCAAGCAAGCCACAGAGTGCCTGCGCGTCCTGGCGCGTGCCTCCGCAGCCGCCCTGGTGGGTTAGAAAACGGATGCCGTCAACGTTCGGAAAGATTCGGTCGGTCGGAGTTTGGGTCGGGTGGGCCGAGTCATTTCCATTGCCACTGACCTGGCGCTCGACGAGTTGCCGCACCAGAGGGCGATAGCTGTTGTGGGAACTGCCGTAGCCTAGTTCCTCTTCGAGTGCTTCCCTCATGCGCTCCACGTTGCGGTTTTCGCAGAAGACGAGAGGAAGCACGAGCCAGTAGTTGCGTGTTCCCACCTGACCGTCCGCTCGGTGGTAGCCATTGAAGGTCCGTGCAGTCCATGCCGAGGCGTCGGCCAGTGCGAACGAAACGGGATTCCTTTGCGCCGTGTAGCCACCGGTGCGATGACGAACATTGCGCGTGGAGAGCAGGCCTCCGCGCGGGATTGCCGCCGTAGCTTCCCCGACCACCATGCCGTACATGAGAACCAGTTCTCCGGGTTTGAGGTCTGCGAGCGCGAGCTTGTGCTTGGCCGGGATGGCTTCTGTGACGGTGCAGGCGGAGGCCGGCGATGTGGGACCGAAGCGCACGATCGCTCCAGCAGCCAGCGGCGCGAGAGCAACGAGGACATTGTCGCGTGGATCGAGTTGCAACACGGTTTCCGGCATGGGGATCATTCCTTGGAACAAAAGGTCGGCCGAAGGATCAGCCCACTTCAGGCAAGGATACAACTTGCGCACGCAACCAGATTTGAACTGCTCGACTATCATCAAAGGTTCACGACACAAGGGATCGTGGGGAGATACGGAAATGAAAGCCGTAGTGCTCGAAGGGCCGGGACAGGCATCCATCAAAGATGTACAGGAGCGGGTCGCGCCAGAGGACGAAGTATTGCTTCAGGTGCGCATGGTGGGGCTATGCGGAAGTGATCTGAATTCTTACCGCGGGCGCAACCCTCTCGTGAGCTTTCCGCGCATCCCGGGGCACGAGGTAGCGGCGACCATCGTGGACCCGGGCAGTGCGCGCGCCGATTGGGAGGTTGGCGCCAACGTCACGTTGTCGCCTTACACCAACTGCGGTAGCTGCGCATCGTGCTTGCGTGGAAGACCGAATGCCTGTCAGTTCAATCAGACGCTTGGTGTTCAGCGGGATGGCGCGCTTACCGAATTCATCTCGGTTCCTGCATCGCGACTCTATCGCGCTGCCCTTACCTTGAAGGAGCTTTGTCTTGTCGAACCGCTCACAGTCGGCTTTCACGCCACAGCGCGCGGGCGTGTCGTTGCGAACGACACTGTGGCAGTGATTGGTTGTGGCGGAGTCGGCTTGGGAGCGGTCGCCGGGGCTGCCTTCCGAGGGGCAACAGTAATCGGTGTGGACCTGGATGACGTCAAACTCGCGACCGCAACCCGAGCGGGTGCGAAGCACGTCGTCAACACGTCTGACGCCGAACTGCACACACGGCTCGCCGAACTGACCGATGGTCGCGGACCGGACGTGGTGATTGAGGCGATAGGGTTGCCGCAGACTTTTCGAGCAGCGGTCGAGGAAGTCGCATTTACCGGACGCGTTGTCTATATCGGCTATGCCAAAGAGCATGTGGCCTATGAGACGCGACTCTTCGTGCAGAAAGAGCTGGATATTCTCGGCTCACGTAACGCGCTGCCTGAAGATTTCCGGGACGTGATCCGGATGCTTGAGAGCCATCGCTTTCCGGTAGAGGAGGCCGTGACGCACCTCGTGCCGATGGAGGAAGCGCCAGCAGTCTTTGAGGCGTGGAACCGCGAGCCAGCAGGATTCACGAAGATCATGATCAACGTAGCCTGACGGCGAGTGCCCGCCGGTCGCGTTTCTTATAAGTGTGCGAAGTGGAGCAGCAGGCCCGCTAGCGCGCCGCCCACGAGTGGGCCCGCGATCGGGATCGGCGCGTAGCTCCAGTTTGATCCACCTTTGCCGGGAATCGGCAGGAGCGCGTGAACAAGGCGCGGCCCGAGATCTCGCGCGGGATTGATCGCATAGCCTGTCGTGCCACCCAGGGACAGTCCGATGCCCCACACGAGACTGCCTACCAGCCATTGGCCGAGGCCTGGGGCAGGACCAGACTCGCTCACTCCGTGGGAAAAGATGGCGCCTGCAACGATCACCAGGACCATGGTGCCGATGACTTCACCGATGAAGTTGAATAGCGGGCTGGGGATCGCGCCATTGGTGCAGAAGACGCCCAGTTTCGCTGCCGGGTCGGGGGTGACTCCCCAATGTTTCGCGTAATGCAGCACCATCAAAGCGGAGCCGCACACGGCCCCGAGCAACTGAGCCGACCACAGGCTCAACAGGGACGTGTAGTTTCCAATGTTGACCGCCGTGGATAGCGTAATAGCAGGGTTGAGATTTGCGCCGGGACTACCGAAGGCCTGCGCCACCAGAACACCGCACAGGACGGCTAACGCCCAACCGGTCGTGACGACCATCCAACCCGCATCTGCGGCATAGGACTTGCGCAATGTCACCGCGGCACAGACACCGTTGCCGAGGAGGACCAGAACCAGTGTTCCCATAAACTCGCCAAACCAGGCAGAATGCATCGAAGCTTCTTTCATGCCATGCGTCTGCGGGTGAGGTGAAATCAGGGCCACGCAGAACGAGGGCAAAGGATGAATTTGCGGAACTCAAGCATTCTGCACTGTTGGCCTAGCTTCCGCCAAGTAGCTGGTTGAGATGCAGCTTCTAGAGTGTCTCAGCCGTTCCGCCACTCGCAGAGGATACGAGCCCGACTTCACGGGCTTCGCAATTGGCGAGCGTAACCTGCGCGGAGTTTCTCAAGGTATTTTGGATTTCGGCAACCTTGTCGGTATGGTTCATCAATTCGAGTATGGCCTTTTGCGACGTCTTGGCATGGACCGACGCGTTATAAGTGATGTTGCTCGCGCCCGCTCCTTCGGTATTAAATTCGCCGTTCACTTCCACGCGCACTCTAACGATCTCAACACCGCGCTTTCGCGCCTCGCGATGTAGATCGTTGCAGTAGCAGGTTGCGACGGCGAGAAAGAGAAGCTCGCCTCCATTGAGGCTAGACCCAAAACCATCTCCGCCGGGCGATACCGCGAGTTGCTTCTCGATACCGTCGGTGTTCAGAATGACGTTGTGTTTCCCCTGCTGGTTTGCAACACGGGCTGAAATCTTCATACGCACCTCCAAGGCAGAAATTATTGCTCACTTCATCTTGGATGGCGCAAGAACTCGTAAAGGCATCTCCCGATTACCTTGCGGGCTAGCAGCCAGGGATTGAGAAGCTCGTGCTTCTTAAGGAGCGGGTACGAATTGGTCCTTACCCACGGTTGCGTTGTTGTATTTCGGCCAGTGGGTGAGTATTTCGCTTACCACGGTGTGGCCGACGGCGTAGGCAGCCTCTAGCGACGGAATATAAGCGCTGTAAGTGCCGATACGCTGACTGGCCAGGCTTGCGGCAGCGTCCATGTCGCGAGGCTGACGGTCGAAATTGCTGACCGTGCGAAGGACCATTACGCGGTTCTTGTCGACGCGTCCGGCGCGAGAGAGGTACTCAAGGGATTGCAGACTGCCAGTGTCCTCCATTGCCGTGGTCGCAAATTTTCCATCGCCGCCGGTGAAATAACTCATCCACTCCGTTGCCCATGCGTCTGAAAGCTTGCCGTGCCAGTATGTAGAGCCTGAAACTTCGTCTCCCATGATGACCGCGGGCGGCAATTGGGAAGCTGCTCCATCGAAACGGGGGCGAATCGATTTGAGTTGGTCGGTGTCGGCAAGAGGAATGGCCCGGGTGAGGTTGTAAGCCCACTCAGCCAGATTGACGTTGAGTTTGAATACCTGGCCGTCGACGGGAACGGCAGGTTTCTCAAATGGATGCGTCTTACGAAGTGGGATGTAACCGGTGGACCATTCGCCAGGCATTTCGCGTGAGTCAATTTCATAGCCCAGGTCTCCATCGACGACCCAACGTGCCCATGCGGCCGAGCCGAGCGATACGCGGTCAGGGCTGCCCCCAGCGATGCCGGCGATAATCCAATACGCATGTGTCAGATCGAAGCGTGGATCGAGGCCGAGCGCCATGATGGTGGCTGCAGCGTGCGCGGTGCCCTGACCAATGAGTACTGCCATCTCACCTTCGCCGTTCATTCGAATGGAGTGGTAGCCGGCGGGCAGTGGAAAAACGCGGTCCAAATGGTCACGCTCAACCCAATATTGCAGCTCACCGGGCAGGTCGCCGGTATCCTCCCCTACCTCAAACATCGCTACCACAATGACTTTTACTGGAATGGGCCGCTCTGCAACGAGCGGTAAACAGCTTGATGTGAAAAGGATAGCTAGAAGTGCACGGAATAAGCCAATTCGGTTGGGCATATTTCGATAGTATGCAACGCGTTGCTGTTAACACAGTTGTCATTTTGGTCACGCAGAATTGAACCACGACTTTGGTATTCGTCTGAGGGTGCATGGGATAATAGAGGAACGCAATACTCCCAACCGCAGTCCATTCTCATTGTCCGTTGAGTGCCTTCAGCATGGCTTGACCGGGCTTTGACAACCGCACCAACAACGAGTTCGACGCGAAAGATCAGATTGTTGAATCATCCCGTTGATTCTGTTCGATCTAAAACGGGGCAGCTCCAAACCTGATCGTGCACGCAAGAGAATTTCACAACTTAATCAACCAAAATCATTTGAAAAATTCATTTGAGGAGAACCAGAACGCAATGACTCCAATCCAAAAGACTCGCAACATCTGCAGCAAATATCTGCGCGGTGTGCTCTTCTGTCTTTCGCTGCTTGCGCTTGCAATTCCAGCGATTGCTCAAGACGCAGGGTTTGGCTCGATCAGCGGCACGGTTACGGATCCCAATCACGCAGTCGTGGCCGGGGCAACCGTAACGGTCATCCAGATCGACACAGGCATCAAGCGTGACCTGCAAACGACATCGGCTGGAAGCTATGCCGCCACCTTCCTCAAGCCCGGACACTATGAACTCATCTTCGCGGCTACGGGATTTGCCAAAGTTGACCGCAAGGATCTAGTCGTGCAGGTCGGCCAGGTTGTGACCATTGACGCGCAGCTTCCGGTGGCAACCGCACAGGACACCGTCACGATCACGGGCGAAACTCCTCTCATCGATACCCAGAAGATCGGAGCCTCGCAGGAGATCGGGGCCGACGTTCTCTCCAATGTTCCGATCAACGGCCGGCGCTTCGACAACGTGGTGCTGCTTACGCCTAACGTGGTTCCCGACGGTGCGAGCGGGTTGTTGAGCTTCCGCGGCATCTCGGGCCTCTACAACACCAACCTGATCGATGGCGCAAACAATAATCAGGCGTTCTTCTCAGAGGCTCGCGGCCGGGCGATCGGCGCTCCCTACGTATACTCGACGGATTCCATTCAGGAGTTTCAATCGGGCGCGTCTTCCTACAGCGCTTCTTTTGGCCAGGCTGCCGGTGGACAGATCAACGCGATTACGAGATCGGGCAGCAACCAATTCCATGGTGATGTGGGTTTGTACCTTAGAAATCCAGAACTGAATGCGTTGGACCCATGGAGTAAGCAGCAGTCGCCTTTGCAGGCTACGCCAGCCCTTCAGCAGGCCTTTCTGACCAAGCTGATCAAAGAGCAATACCAATATGGCGGGTCGGTGGGCGGCCCCATCATTCGCGACAAACTATTCTTCTTCTTTACCTACGACGGATTCCGCAAGAGCGCGCCGATCTTGTACGCTTCCACCTTCAATTTCAACAATCTCTACGTAGGCGGCAATCCGTCCAACGGGTTCCTGGCGAGCACGTGCCCTTCTCCTCTAACGGCTGCGCAATGCCAGACAGCAGTCACATATCTTCAGGGCGATCTCACGGGAATGGGCGGGTATGCGTTGCAAGGGAGCTTCCCACGCGACATCTCGCAAAACATCTACTTCCCCAAGGTGGACTGGCAGGTCACGCCGAAGCACCATCTCACCGGCGAGTTTAACTGGCAGGATTTCCATGAGCCGAACGGTTACAACACAGCGAGCACGGTCTCGAATGGTTCGGTCACCCAGAACGGTACCGCAAAGTTCGAGGAACGCTTCGCGATCTTCAACTTCACCAGCGTACTTACGCCGACCATGGTCAACCAGGTACTGTTTCAGTGGTCACGCGACTTCGAAACTGCTACGACAAACACAGGCGGTCCGGCGGTCAGCCTCAGCGGCATTGCGAGCTATGGTGAAACCAATGCGCTTCCTCGTGGCGCGTTCCCCGATGAACACCGCGATCAGATTGCGGACACTCTTTCCTACAGCCACGGCAAGCACGAGCTCAAGTTCGGCGTTGATCTGAGCTTTATCCACGAGTACCTGGCCAATCTTTTCCAGGGCGACGGCAGCTACAGCTATACCGGCGCACAAAACACAGTATTCGGCAACTGGGTTCAGGACGTTTACGGCGTAAATGGTGGTAAGCACTATACAAACTTTACGCAGGTCAACGACCCTATCACTCACATTGGGGCGGACGACTTCTGGAATCAGGATCTGTCGGGATTCGCGGAGGACCGCTTCAAGATCTCGCCGAGGCTGCTGATTTCTGCTGGATTGCGGTACGATGTTCAGCTTGTTCCTGCGCCTCCCAGACCAAACACCTCGAGCGAGCTGGCTAACTTCTATACCGCCACTCTCAATCAGGTGTATGACCAGTTGCAGCCGCGTGTAGGTTTCAGCTATCAAGGTTGGAAGGGCGGCGTGGTCCGAGGCGGGTATGGAATGTTCTATGGCCTGACCTCGAACTCTACCTACTACACCCTGAGGGTTGAGAACGGCGTATTTCAGCAGCAGTACAACGCCCTGCCTTCGACACCGTGGGCTCCGTCAAACCTGAACGTACTGTTTACGCCTCCAGGGCCGGCGCTCGTCGCTCCATTTGAGGGCGCACACACGCCGATCATCGATCCAAACGCCGGTTCTGCTTCGCTTGCGGCGCTTGCGATTCGTGGTTTGGATCCAAACTTCAAGAACCCGCGCGCGCAGTCCTTCGATGCAACGGTGGAGCAGGAACTCCCGGGCCACTTTTCAGTAAGCGCCGGCTACGTGGGCAACTACGCACAATTCCTGCCGGTGTTCATTGATACCAACGTAGCGCCTGCCACCACCACCAAGACGTATGACATCGTGGATACGAGCGGAAGCACGGTGAAGAGCATTACCGTTCCCTGGTATACGGCTCGGAAAACTGCGGCTACAGCAAACATTCTCACCGGCTTTAGTTCCGTCGAGAGCTGGTATCACTCGCTGGCGGTCACGGTGAAGAAGCCTCTGAGCCACGGCATCACGGGTCTTGCCAGCTACACGTTTGCGCATGCGGACGATGGTGGACAGGTTTCCGGCGTCAACGGAACCTTCAATGGAACCGACACTCCCATCGACCCCTATGATCTGGGCGCTGAATGGGGTCGCTCCGATCTGGACATTCGGCAGCGATTCAGCGGTACGCTCGTTGCTTCGCCCACCTTCTCCGGATCGCGCACCGTCAAGATGCTGGCCAATGGCTGGACATTTTCAACGACCTACACGGCGCAGTCGGGTGCTCCGGTTACGGCTTTCATGAGCAGCTATCCGAAGAGCGTGATTGGAGACGGCGGCATCACCGGCGCAGAACTCAGCTTGTTCAACTCCGGCACAGGCGGAAGAGCTCCGCAATTCGCTCGCAACGGCTTTGAGGCCCCAAGCCTCCAGAACGTTGACGTGCGACTGGCGCGCTCCTTCACCGTGACTGAGAAAACCCGCCTGAACCTCTTCGCCGAAGCCTTCAATCTGACAAACAGCCAAATGCCAATCAGCGTGGTGAGCAACGGCTCGTCCTACATTGCAGCCGGGCTGACCGCAACGACGAACGGCGTGACCAATAGCTGCGTCGGGCACTCGAACGATTGCATTGTGCCTTACCTGGCATCCAACCCGACGCAGCCCTTCAATGCGGTGTCGGCTACGAGCGGTGTTCTGTACGGACCGCGGCAGATGCAGTTCTCTGCAAGGTTCGTTTTCTAGGGACACCTTCGGGCGGCATCAACCTCGGGCATGGCGGTACCAAACGCCATGCCCGTTTTCTTTGGCGCACTGCCTGAGGTTAGGATGGCAGTATTCCATTGAGTCGAATTCCTTGAGTGTCGACTCGGACGAGGTTCGTCTTGCGCACATCCAAGTTGTTGAAGTTCGTTTTTACGGCGATGCTTGTAGCGACCAGCTTCGGGGCTCTCGCACAGCAGCCTACACATCACTGGGCTATCGTGCTGCATGGCGGCGCGGGAGTCATTGAGCGGTCGGCCCTGGGGCCGGAGGGCACTACCGCCTATCGCGCGGGACTACAGCACGCCATCGAGGCCGGATCGGCGGTTCTGGATAAGGGTGGCTCTGCCCTGGATGCTGTCGAGGCAGCAATCAAAGTTCTCGAAGACGATCCGCTGTTCAATGCAGGGCGTGGTGCGGTGTTTTCTGTAGAAGGAAAAAATGAGATGGACTCCGCCATCATGGACGGCGCAACGTTGAATGCTGGAGCAGTCGCAGGCATATCTCGCACCAGGCATCCCATCAGCGCCGCGCGAGCGGTGATGGAAAAGTCACCCCATGTCATGATTGCCGGACCCGGAGCGGATGTCTTTGCTGCGCGAACTGGATTGGAGCAGGAGGAACCATCTTACTTCTTTACCGAGAGCCGCTGGCAGTCGCTGGTCAAGCAGCTGACCAAGGAAGGGAAGCCGGTGCCACCGCGACCAGCAGGTGTTCCACCGGCGGGGTCCACCGTTCCCGTTGCGCAGCTTGATGAGTCCCCCGATTCGCAGGTTCATGGCACGGTCGGTGTGGTGGCGCTCGATCGGCAGGGCAACATCGCAGCCGGCACCTCCACGGGCGGTCTGCAGGGCAAGATGCCTGGTCGCGTCGGCGACTCGCCGATCATCGGTGCGGGTACCTATGCTTCAAACCAATCTTGCGCCGTTTCGGGAACAGGCACCGGGGAATACTACATTCGGCTCGGTGTGGCGCGAGAAGTCTGCGACCTCGTTTTTTTTAAAGGGATGAAATTGCAGCAGGCGGCGGACGAAGTGATTCACAAAGAGCTCGAAGCCATCCATGGAGATGGTGGCTTGATCGCCATCACGCCCGACGGGCAGTTGGCATGGAGCTTCAACACGCCGGGAATGTTCCGGGCACGCCTCGTTGAAGGCGGAAAAGTGGAGATGGGGATTTATCGGGACGAGCCGTGAAAGTGGTGGCGTCCAAACTTATCGGTCGCCCTAAATTTGGCGTTGCCGGGGAATAGGCATTCCACCTAGACTTTTCGCATGGCGCTCCAATTCACCACTTCTTATATTGAAGACTCTTTGGCCGTATTCCGGTATTACAAGAAACTTGGTGAGCGCGCCATTGAGCAGGTAACGGACGCGCAGCTTTTCGCGATTCTCGACGATGAAACCAACTCAATCGCGATCATCGTGAAGCATATGACCGGCAACATGCGCTCGCGGTGGACTGATTTTCTGACGACTGACGGAGAAAAGGCAGACCGCGATCGGGATGGCGAGTTCGTCAATCCGCCGGCAACGCGCGAGGCACTGATGCTGGAGTGGGAGCACGGTTGGAGATGCTTATTCCAAGCGCTCGAGCCGCTTTCCGATTCCGATCTCGGCCGCACAATCACGATTCGCGGTGAGGCACATTCGGTGATGCAGGCGATCAATCGCCAATTGGCGCACTACCCGTATCATGTGGGCCAAATCGTGCTTCTGGCCAAACACTATGCGAGCGGTCAGTGGAAATCGCTGAGTGTTCCGCGAAACCAATCGGCGGAATTCAATCGAAAGGTTGCGTCGGGAGGCGCCAGCCAGCGGTAGGAGAATGCGACTACCGGATAACCTCGAATTTCTCCCGCGGCAAATTGCAAATCGGACAGCGTCCGTGTTCTTGAAACCGCGGAGACCTAAAAGTCGCTCCCGCTGTAATCGCGGGCCACAACGATACAGGCCATCCCGAAGGATGGCCTGTATCTATCCCAAATTGAAAAGGAAGTCTATTGCGTCGCGGTGCTCCGGGCCTCTGCCTTTTGAGCGAGAACCTTATGAGCGGTGTCTTCGAGGGCTTGTGCTTCGGGAAGGTAGGTAAGAGCCTTCTGGATCATGGGATCCCAGTCGGCCATTACGTGAAGACCCTGCAATTGGCCAAACTGGCTCGTAAAAATCTTCTCTTTAATGCTGATCTTGAGCCAGTCTGAGACTCCATTCAGATCGGCTTCGGTCCATGGAATGTTTTGGCTCGTGAGGTATTGTTTAAACTCGTTCATCACCGCTTCGTCGACTTGGAAATTCTTGTCCACCGTGCGATTGGCGAGGTAATGGGCGGCAAAGTGGAAGAAGACTGCCTTGGTGGGATCAAGCAATACATCCTGGAAGTGGTTGCTCTTCGGGCTGTCGATCTTCTCGTCTGGCGTAATGCCGCCGCCGCCGTAGACCGTGCGACCGGAATCCGTCAGCTTCACTTCGCGGTTGGTCGCGTTGTTAGGCGACGCGCCAGCATGATTGTAGTAGTAGTCGTAGAGCGAGACGCCTGCGTAGTTGCGCTGAATGAGTCGTCCGGATGGCGTGTAGTAGTGATACGTCGTCAGTGCGAGCCCGGTGTTTTCGCTCAGGTTATAGACAGTTTGCACCAGTCCCTTGCCGAAGGTCGTTTCACCGACGATCAAAGCACGGTCGTGGTCCTGTAGAGCGCCGGAGACGATCTCCGCTGCTGATGCCGTGTTCCGATTGACTAGTACGACGATCGGAAAGGTCTTGCCGTCATTCCCGTGAGTGGCAGTGTAGTTCTGGTCGGGATAGGCGCGACCGCGTTGAGAAACAATGCTCTGCCCTTTGCTTAGCAGATGGTCGCATACTTCAACCGCTTGACTGAGCAGGCCGCCTGGATTGCCTCGCAGATCAAAGACCAGCCCTTTCAAGTTCGGAAAACTGTCGATCGCTTGATTCACTTCCTGGGCCGTCGTCTCCTGGAATTGGGTGAGGTGAATGTATCCCACGCCGGGACGGATTTCGTATTTGAGGTCAACGGAAGGATGTGGGATCTCATCGCGCACCAAGTCGAACACCAGGGGCTTTGCTTGTCCCTCGCGAACCATTGCTACTTGAACGTGAGTGCCTTTGGGTCCTTTCAAGGATTTGGCTACGAGGTCGGAGGTCATACCGTCGGTAGGCTTGCCGTCGATGGCCGAGATGATGTCGCCGGGGCGAATGCCTGCGCGAAACGACGGCGTACCTTCATACGGCGTGATGACATACACCTTATTGTTCTGCTGCTGGATCACCATGCCGACGCCGTAATAATGGCCGCGCTGGTCCTCGCGCATCTTGGCATAAGCCTTGGGGTCGTAGAAGTTCGAGTGTGGATCGAGCACGCGCAGCATACCGGGGATTGCCCCGTCATAAATTGCGGCGTCTGCTTTGTCCCCATGAATGGGCTCTGCGTAGTTTTGTTCCACCAGGGCATACACATCGGTAAAGGACTTGAGGTTGTCGCGAATC
Organism: uncultured Acidobacteriaceae bacterium; assembly: GCA_963737915.1. GTDB lineage: Bacteria > Acidobacteriota > Terriglobia > Terriglobales > Acidobacteriaceae > Telmatobacter. The sequence goes on from CAVTUP010000026.1 coordinate 16,921, forward strand.
TGGCTCTCATCCTGCGATGACTGGGCCCCCACTTTGCGCTGCAGGACGGTGCCCACAACTGCGCATACGGCAAAGAATACGACAAGGCTGAATAGGACCCGGCGGGCGGGGGGAGTCATGAGCGGAAGGTACCTCCGGAAGGTGCATGAAGCAGGTGCCTTCGAGGGACCTCGCAGGCCAATGCTGGGCTAAAGTATAGCACTGCATTATTTGACGCCGGAGTCCATCATTCGGGTAGCTTGTGACGACGGTTTCAGGCTGGGGCGGTGTCTCGGATCGTGTCGTTTGACAGCGTTCCCGAGCAAATTCCTGCCAAGTGGCGGTTCCGGTCTCTTTCCTGCTGCCCATGCATTTACAATGACGTCTATGCCTAAGGTGGGAAGTTTCCCACCCGCTGTGTCCAAACTATGACTTTAAGATTTTTTCGTACCCCCATTGCCCTTTCCATCGCCGCAATTCTGCTCGCAGGTTTTGCATGGTCGCAAGCGCGTCCCGCCAGCCCGGAGAGCCCGTACGGGGGCACCACTGTCGAGGAAATCATTGCCCGCGTTAATGATAGGATCATTTCCCGATCGGACTACGAACGCGCCCAGCGCGAATTGGACCAAGAGGCAAGGCAGCGCGGTGCCTCGATGCAGGAGATCTCTGCGGCGCACGCTGATTTGCTGCGCAACCTCATCGATCAGCAGCTTTGGCTCACCAAGGGCAAGGAATTAGGGATCACGGGCGAGACAGAGTTGATCAATAGACTCAACGAGATACGCAAACAGTACAATCTGGCGACGATGGAAGACCTGGAGAAGGCTGCCAAGGATCAGGGTGTCTCCTTTGAGGATTTCAAGGCCAATATCCGGAACCAGATTGTGACCCAGGAAGTGATGCGCGACCAGGTGGGGCGAAAGATTGCACCGACGCCTGGGGAGATTCAGCGTTATTTTGAAGCGCACAAGCAGGAATATGCCCAACCGGAAAGCGTGAAACTCGGCGAGATTCTGATCTCGACCGGTACGCCCTCAACCGGCGCTGACGCCCAAGCTGACGATGCCAAAAAGCTTGCGGAAGCCAAGGCGAAGGCCGACGACGTTGAGACCCGGCTTCATGCCGGGGGCGACTTTGCCCAGCTAGCCAAGAGTTTCAGTGACGGCACGACAGCGGCCCAGGGCGGGGATCTTGGACAGTACAAGCGCGGTCAGCTCGACAAAGTCTTCGAGGATAAGACCTTTTCTCTGAAGACCGGGGAGTACACCGAGCCAATTCGCACCAAGCAGGGATTCGTAATCCTGAAGGTAGTTCAGCACATTCCGGGCGGCGTTCCTGAGTTCAAAGACGTCGAGCAGGATGTTGAGCAGAACTACTTCATGGGCAAGATGGAACCGGCGATGCGCGCTTATCTGACCAAGTTGCGCGAGGAGGCCGCAATTTACATCAAGCCCGGCTACGAAGACAGCGCGGCAAGTGCGAGTGAAAAGCATCCGAATATTACTTTCAGCGCCTATGTGCCCCCTTCTGCGAAAAAGAAAAAGAAGGTTGAGCGTACGCGGTTCCGCGAGACGACACACTACCGTCAGAAATCCGGAGCACCGCCACCACCTACAACCCAGGCAGCAGCGCCTACAGAGCCCGCTGCAGCGCAGTCTGCTGCCACGACTGCGGCGACGACTGACAAAAAGGGGCAGCCCGCCGCTCAGGCAGCTGCGAAACCCGGCAAGAAGGAAAAAATCCGCTTCGGCCAGGCTCCGCAAAACACCTTGCCGGCTGCACCCTCAAGCCAGACGGAAGACGCAGGTGCTTTGCCGCCGCAGGTGGCCGCGAATGCCGAGCCGGATAATCCATTGGAAAGTACCCCGAAGCCAGAAAAGAAGACGCGGTACAGCGATCGCGCCAAACTTCCCAAGGAGCCAAAGCCGAAGGGGCCGCAGCTCGATCCGCTTACTCCAGCTGCACCCGACGCAGCCGAGGTTGCCGATCGCCAGACGCAGGCTGGACCGTTGGGCTTGGCTGGCGATACAACAACAAAGAAGAAAAAGAAAGCTACCACGACTGGGGACAAGACCCGCTTGAGCGACAAGAAGAAGACCGAAGGCGAGCCGGAGAGCACCGGCGATACGCCATTGGGCAACGCGCCGCAGCAGGCTCCGAATACGACTACGCCGCCTCCTGCATCTCCAGCTGGAACTCAGCCGACGCCTCCGCAACTTTAAGCGGGGAACACGGAATCAGGCCCGGCTCTTCATGCCGGGCCTTCGCATTTTCGGTGTCTTTTTCGCCGCACTGGAAAAGTCCTGGGATTATTCCTTAAGTTTCTTCTCGAACACGTGAGACACCTTCGCGGATTCATATCCATCTTTGAGGTAGAAGCGGTGTGCATCTGGGCGCGTGCTTCGGGATGTTACGCGGATTGTGGATACTCCCCGATCCCAACTCCAGCATTCGGCCGCTTGGCAAAGCTGCCTACCGATGCCTTTTCCGCGCACTCCGTCCTTCACAACAAGCCCGCCAATGAGTGCAAATGGTGAAGACTGGAGGCGATGTTCAATGGAGACTTCAATCCAGCCGATTACTTCGTCTCGCAGACAGGCCACGAAGGCGGCCTGCGTGTGGCTACTGGAGCCAACATCTTCAATCCATTGCAAGACTTCCGCTTGAGGGCGGTTGTAACCGAGCTGCTCGATCAAGACGGTGACTGCCGGTGCATCGCGCGGCTCGATGGACCGAACGATCACCAGAGAATCGCTGCCGTCAGCCGCGCTGGCACTGCCGGTGAAACTCACATTCATGATGAACATATTCGCATGGTCCGCCGCGCGGCTGAGCAAGTTAGCGCGCCGGAATGTTCGACGGCTGCGGCGCCAACCAGGAATCCCTGCATGAGTGTGGCTGCGCCAAGCAAGAGATCCCGTCGATTCATCCACAGCTCCGTAATCGCCAACTCGAAATGGCCGCATTCGTCCCGGCTATTCACATCGCAGGGCAGCCATGGGATTCAGATGCGCGGCTCGCAATGCTGGAAGTGCACAGGCAATGGCCGATACCAAAACGAGAATGACTGTACCTTCCAGGAGGATAATCGGATTGTTTGGATTTCCTTCGGCCCATTTAGCGATGATTCTGTTTAAGGCGAAAGTACATGCAAAACCGATCAGAATTCCACTCCCTACGCTAACGAATGTGGATGCGAAGACGATCCGCAAGACGTGAGCGCGTTGCGCTCCGAGCGCCATGCGAATCCCGAATTCGTTTGTGCGTTGCGCCACGGTATACGAAACTACGCTGAATAGACCCACAGCAGCGAGCGCGAGGGCTAGTGCGGCAAACGCACCGAAGATCCATGACACGAGGCGCCCCTGCTGCCATTCCGTCTCGTCGGTAATCCATGTGTCGAGTTCCGTGATGTTGTTATAGGCTTGCTGATCAGCATTGACGGCAGTCAATTGCGTTCGTATCGAGTGGACCAGCCTGAGCGGAGACGTTTCCGCTCGGACCAGGATCTGCGTGCCCATCGACATATGCAGCGTGTATGGAATGTAGATAGCCGGCCTGATCGGATCGCCCAGGCCATCGTTGCGGGCGTCCTCCACAATGCCGAGAATCGGCAACCATGATTCGACAAAATTGGGCGCCGCCAACTCGGCTGGCGGGCGATCTTCAATCGCCGGTAGTTTGACAGAATGCCCCAGGGCGTCGCCATTAGGGAAGTAGCGCTGGGCCATCGTGCGATTGATCACCGCGACCAGCGCGCCGTTCTGATTTTCATCTTCGCTCCAGATGCGGCCTTGCAGTAATGGAATGCGCAGTGCGGCAAAGTAATTTGGACTTATCATATTCAGCGAGCACATCTGTTCTTCATTTGGCGGTTTGCCAAGAATCTCAAATTTGGTTAACCAGCCGTTTTTGGGTGGCGTGGCGTTGCTAGAGATGGCCGCCATGGTCACTCCGGGCGTCTCCGCAACCTTGGCGCGAAGCCGCTCGAAATATGCTGCCCGGGCTTTCCACGTGGGGAGCGAATTCTCCTGGATGGGCAGACCGACGGACATGATGTTATGAGGGTCATAGCCGAGCGGGGTCTGCATGAGGCGGGTGAACGCCTCAATCGCGGAGCCAGCTGCGGCAAGCAACAGCAACGTCAGAGCAATCTGCGCGGCAATCAGGGCGTCTTGAGTCCTGCGGCTGCGCACGCTGCCCGACACGCGGCGCGCAGCGGATTGAGCCATCTGGCTGATTTGAGGTCTGGAAAGTTGAAGGGCCGGCCACAGACCGAATGCAATGCCGGTAAACATTGCAACAGCAACACTAAAGAGAAGCACGGGGAGATTGATTCGGATCACAACTTCGGGCGCAAACGCGTAGCGGGGCAGCAGCAAGCGAATGCCAGCGAGAATGCCGTATGCCATGGCTACGCCAAGCCCTGCCCCAACACTGGCTAGCAACAAGGATTCTGTGAGCAGCTGGCGAATTATGCGTTGGCGTTTGGCTCCCAACGCCGATCGCACGGCCAACTCGTGTTCTCGTGCGGCGCCGCGCGCCAGCAGAAGGATCGACACGTTTCCGCACCCGACCGCTAGTAACAATGTCACAGCGCCAAGCAGCAGATACAACGTCCTTCCCATCCGCCTGATGACCCACGCATTGAGTCCTTCAACCTCTACTTTGAATTGCTCGGGAAATTGTTTCGGACGCTCCGTGGCGAATTGCTCAAGCAGGGGCTGAAGGGCGGCGTTTGCGCCAGCTTCAGTCACACCCGGTTTGAGGCTGATGTCTACCATTAATCTTGTCCCAGGGTCCATGGTGATCTTTAGCGGCAGATATACGTCGCCCATGTACCAGGTGAAGCGTGGCGCGGCCACCCCGACGATGGTGTAGTTCTTGTGATTCAGTTGCAGCGTCCGTCCCAGAACCGCGGGATCGCCGAAAAAATGCTTTTGCCAGAACCTGTACGACAGGACGGTTACGGGCTGCGGATCCTGACCATCCGGTGCGTCGGACGGCATAAGGCCACGGCCCAAAAGAGGCGGTAATCCAAGATCATTGAAACCAGTTGAGATGAGGCCGATCTCGTCCACATTCTCGGGAAATTCATGCCCCGTAATCGTCATCGGGTGGTAGTCCATCGCGAGTACACTGTCGACGACTGGAACCTGCATCAACCGGATGAGCTCGGGCCCATTTAAGTCGATCTGATTATTTGGGTCTGATTTGCTCGTAGCAGTAAGGCGAACAATTCTGTCTGCAGCGGGATAGGGGTATGGGTTGACCAGCGCCGCATAGATAACGCTAAATACTGCCGTGGTTGCGCCGATGCCAAGCGCCAGCGAGATCACCGCGGTAAGAGTGAATCGCGGATTCTTGAACAGTTGCCGCAGGGAAAAATGAATGTCCTGAATCACGGTCTGCATGATTCGTTCCTCGCTGCGCAGTTAGGAACAAACAATAATCCCATGGCCGTTGAAGCTTCGGGAAGCGGATTTCGCGACGGACCGCGGCTTCCTTTTAACTTGAGGCGATGACGAAAACCGTTAATATGCCTTGTGAACGGTCCTTTGCGGATGAAGTCGCCAATTGTGCATCAAACGACATGGGAGATCACATGACCGAGAAGATGAAACCCACCCACACGCAGCCTGGAGGATTTGTTGACGAGACTCAGAAAGGTGACGACGAGGTCGTGAACGACTCCTTTGGAACCGTGGATATAGCGGACTCAACTGGCCTCGAAGAGGATAAAGAAACCGGCGACGCAAAAAGCCAGAATAAGGACACTCGCGAAGATTGATGTTGTGTGGCTAGCCTCTGCTTTACAATTTTGCCGACTCGAACAAAACGCACAGTGTAAAACAGCACTGAATGCCCCTGAAAGCCGGCCTGTTTCACAGGAACGGGGCTGTGGGCTTCTGCGTATCATCGGTGTGTGCGGTCCGACTCCGACACCCGGGAGTGTCCGCACAGGGACATCCGTGTACGAAAATGGACATTAACTTCCGTAGAGCAAATTGCATCACATTGCATCTTCAACGAATCATTACATTTGGTGGAAGATGGAATGTGAAATGTGGAAGGTAAATTGCTCTATGTGAGTTCGGAACTCATCTTCCCCCGAGGAGTCCCGCTGAATGAATCAATTTGGGTCGTTTGCGCTGGACACATCGAACGAGTGTCTTTGGCGGCAGGGCGTTCAGATTGAATTGGCCCCGAAACCGTTTTCCGTTCTGCGTTACCTTGTGGAGAATGCGGGGCGGCTCATTACACACGATGAGCTGCTGGATGCAGTGTGGCCGGCGACTTACGTGCAGCCCCAGGTCTTGCGGACATACATGCTGGAACTGCGAAAGGTTCTGGGTGATGATGCAAGCAGTCCCCGGTTCATCCAAACAATTCCCAAGCGCGGCTACAGATTTGTCGCGTTGGTGAGGAAAGACGCAGATGCGCCTCTCGAAGTCGCGGATCCGTCTCGCATTTCTACGCAAGCCATAACCTCCGCCGAACTTGTAGGCAGGGACCAGGAATTGGTCCGTCTGCAAGCCCACGCTCAACTGGTCGCGGTCGGCCAAAGGCAGGTGGTGTTCATTACGGGGGGAACGGGAATTGGAAAGACATCGCTTGTGAACACATTTTGCGCGCTGGTCAACGGAACACCAGCGGGAGCGAGTGTGGTCTGTGGGCACAGTGTCGAAGGATTTGGCAAAGAGGAGAACTACTATCCGATCGTTGAGGCTCTCGGCCAGCTTTGCGGTTTAGCAGATCAGGAGCGGGTGCGCGGAATTCTGGGCAGAGTTGCTCCGGCATGGCTGCCGCTCACCTGGAGAGAGCATGGCTCAGCGGTTCAGAGCGTTGCACGCCACGCTCCAGGTGATCTGTGCGACGCGTTGGAAGAAATTGCCCAGGACAAGGCTCTCGTTCTCGTGCTTGAGGACCTTCAGTGGGCAGACGAACCTACGCTCGAACTCATTTCGGCTTTAGCACGACGCAGGACGCCAACGAAACTGTTGGTGCTCGTGACTTACCGGCCGGAAGATCGGTCAACGGAACATCCCCTTAAGGCCCTGAAGCAGGACCTCGTGGTGCGTCAGCTATGCGCTGAGGTGGCGCTGCCTCCGTTGTCGAAGCCGGCTGTGAGACAGTTGCTAAGCCGAAGACTGGGTCAAGAAGAACTGCCGCCGGGACTTGATGGATTCATCTACCAGCGTTCCGAGGGAAACCCGCTTTTTGTTCTTTCGCTACTGGAGCATGTGATTGCACAGCGCTTTCTGGTGCGCAAGGGCGCGACAGACGACGGCCAATGGGAACAACTTGCTGAGTTTCAGGAAATGGAAATCGGCGTTCCCCACGAATTGGGAAAACTCATTGAGCTGGAACTTGATCGTTTGAGCCCGAGGGAGCAGCGTGTGCTCGAAGCGGGGAGCCTGATGCCTATTGCATTTCCTGCCTGGGCAGTAGCCGCGGCATTGGAAGAGGGTCTCGATGAGATTGAGAATGCGTGTGATGAACTGGCCCGCCGAACTGGACTCGTGCAGCGTGCTGGGCACGATGACCTGCCGGACGGGACACGCTCTGATTTCTACGCGTTTATTCACGGCCTCTATCGCGAGGTTCTATATCAGAGGCAGGCTACAGCGCGGCGCGCGAGGGGGCACGTTCGCATTGCGGAGCGACTTCGCGAACTTTTTGCCGGTCGCGAAGACAACGTGGCGCGCGAAATGGCGGTGCAATATGAAGCGGCCGGGAGCTGGCAGCGCGCTGCGCAGGCATTGAAAGCTGCTGCGCGCCATGCGCATGAGAGGAACGCGTACCTCGAAGAGGCGCAATTACTGGAGCACACGCTATGCATCGCGGAGAATATGAGCGAGGCAGATCGAAGCACCCTGGAACAAGAGATCGAAGGTGAGTTGCGTTTGGTGCGCGTGACCATTGGGGAGCAGCAGAGGGCTAGTTGAGGATTTGACGCTTTCTGGACGGGGATTTGACGACTTTATTTTCGAAGATCGCTACTGTGCTTAGTAGGCAGGAGGTTTCCCCCATGCGATCTCTCTTTCACAAATTGATTTTGGCGTCGGCAGTGGTGGCAGCAGCAGCATTGACGACAAACGCCGCGATGGCGGCAACAACCGTCAAGGTGCCTTTCAGCTTCACGGTTGCCGGGAAGCTTCTCCCCGCCGGCAACTATTTGGTCAAGCACGACTCGACTGGGAACTTTGTGATCCTGGAAAACCGCGAGTCGCGCCAGAGCTTCACCTGGGTGCTGGGTCCGGGAGAACCGCAACCGGACGGCCAGAAGATCGTTTTGAAATTCGACGCCGCGGATCAAACCCACGCACTCGAATCGATTCAATACGGGTCGATGACCACGGCGCGACTCGACAGCAAGCATAAGAGCTTGAGCAGCGAGCAGGCGTCAGCGCGCGCCTCTCAGAGCCGGTAGTTAGTTGCTCTGACCGCGAGTTGTGAACTAAACCTGGAATGCAGAGGAGGACTTTCCCATCAGGGAAGGTCCTCCTTTTATTTTTGACTGCAATCCCGCCGGCCTCTGACCGCGTAAGCAAAGCTATCCCGAATGCGTTAATCTTGCGGGGAGTATGAAAGATATTTACGTAGCGGATCTCTCGGGTTTTGACGAAAGCAGGATATTCGACAGCTTCTTCCTGGTTCTGCATAAGCAGCATCGGACCACAAAGACCAACAAGCCTTATCTGAGCTTGTTCCTCGGCGACAAGACCGGCCAGGTTGAGGCACGAGTGTGGGAACCCGGCGACCCTCGTATCGCCAGAGAGTTCGAGCGCGGAGACATCGTGAAGGCCCGCGGCTGTGTGTCGCGGTTCGATGACCGGCTGCAGATGAAAGTGGACCAGCTGCGCAAGGCCGCTGCGGGTGAGGCGGACAAGACTGACCTGCTGCCTTGCACGACCTGCGACGTCGACGAGTTGTGGCGGCGGTTGCTCGGCTTCGTTGAGAGTTTTACTGATACGAATCTGAAGTTGCTACTGGATACGATCCTTGCAGATTCGGTGTTGGCGCAGGCGTATCGCGAAGCTCCTGCAGCCAAGCAGCTACATCATGCATGGCTTGGCGGCTTATTGGAGCACGTGATCAGCCTGCTCACGCTTGCAGACCGCGTTGCTCCGCACTATCCGGTTCTGCATCGCGATTTGCTGCTCACAGGTGTCATTCTCCATGACATCGGAAAGGTCCGCGAGCTGGCATGGAACGTGGGCTTTGAATACACCGTTGAGGGCACGTTGCTGGGTCACATTCAGATGGGGATCGAGCTGACGGAGAAGACAATTGCCGGCATTCCCGACTTTCCGCCGAGGTTGAAGACTCTGGTGCTGCACATGATCCTGTCGCATCACGGCAAGATGGAGTTCGGCTCCCCAAAGTTGCCGATGATTCCGGAAGCGCTGGTGCTGAGCTTTATCGACGACCTCGACGCCAAGATGCAGGCGGTGGCCGGTGAATTTGAGAAATCTGCGCGGGAGGGAAGGGCTGCCGATGAGCTTACCGGTAAAGTGTGGGCGTTAGATCAAAGGCAGATGCTGAATACGCGAGCGTGGCTCAGCGAAGGCGGAAAGTAGCCAGGGCCGTTTCATTGCACGAGCCAGTCCCACTGCTCTTTGGTGAGAGGAACAACAGAAAGACGACCGATGACAAGCAGCGGCGACGTGGCAAATATAGGCTCCGCCTTAATCGCGGCGAGTGTTTTCGGCTTCTTGAGCTTATTACCCACTTTCACGCGCACAATCGGCACCTTGGGATCTTTCGCATCAACGCTCTCGACGGTGCCGGTTCCAACGGCGGTCCGCTCATCGCCCGTATGGTAGAAGATCCACTTGGTGCCAGCCTTCATTTCGCGCAGGAACTTGACTGCGGCAGGCGCGGTTACGCCGTCCCAAACGGTCTCTTTATCGCGCAGAAAGTCATCAAAGGAATACGCGTCGGGCTCGGTCTTGAAGAGGAAGTAGTCCATGTGCACCATGGTATGTGAGAGAACCGGAAATAGGGAAGAACTGAGTCGAGCGGATCAGCGAGTCTGTCAGCCGGCTCCGTTAATGGCCAAGTTTGAGAATTTCTGCGTCGATGGATCGTAAACGGCCCGCCAAAAACATGTTCCTCCATCAAAGGCTAGAACGAGGTGCTTGCGCCATTCGTTGGGGTCGTCTGGTGCCGTCATGCATAGAGCGTTGACGAAGATTTTAGGCTTTCCATCCAGCACGACGGCCAGATATTGCCTCATATACCCGTGCGGATCGTCGATATGTCGGCTCGGCCCTTTTCCGTTCTCGTTGAGCGCGGAGATCTGGGGCAAACTCGCCTCAAGTTCCTCGATATCTGCCACCGTGGGTTCCCAACTTTCCATCCTCGTCTTGGAATCCTCTCCAAACGCCTTGGCGAAGGCGAGCGCTTCACTCTCCGGCAGCAGCGCATAGTCTGGCTTCGGCATCGATTTGATCACTGCCTGCGGGGCCCGAACCGGAAGCGGTGCAACGCGAAGATGTCGCAACCCTAGCCAAATCGCAATCAAGCAGACAAGCGCGAGCCCGATGATTCTCAACTTCCCAAGCCGCATCGAGATTTACCCAATTCCGGACAATGCAGCATTATCTCGCAATCGACATATCTTGATCTTTCCTCCACACCTCCAATTCGCTGCTTGTCCCCTTTACAATCTAAAGAACATGGTCCGTTTCTCAACAGCCGGAGAGTCGCACGGGGAGGCGTTAATCGCGCTGGTCTCAGGGCTGCCGGCCGGCGTGCCTGTCGATCTCGATTTCGTTAACCGGGAGCTTTGGCGGCGCCAGCAGGGCTATGGGCGTGGCGGTCGTATGAAGATCGAGACGGATAAAGCCCATATTCTCAGTGGCGTGCGGCATGGTAAGACCATCGGCTCGCCGATTGCCATTGAAATCGTGAACCGCGACTGGAAGAATTGGGAAGAGAAGCTTCCGATCGAGGCTGGTGACGCGACCAAACATCAGCCGGTGGCATCGCCGCGTCCGGGGCATGCAGACCTTGCGGGTGCACTCAAATATGACTTTCCCGATGCCCGGTATGTGCTGGAGCGAGCTTCAGCCCGGGAATCGACCTCGCGCGTGGCCGCAGGGGCCTTTGCGAAGCTGCTATTGCGGCATTTGGGAATCGAAGTTAGCAGCCATGTGATTCGAGTAGGCAGAGTGGAACTGGAGCGGGCCGCAACCTGGGATGAGATCGTCTCGGTTGCCGCGCGCGAGGAAATTGTGCTGAGCTGCGTTGATCCGGTGACGGAAGCGCGCATGAAGGAAGAGGTCGAGCATGCCTCCCGCACCGGAGATACGGTGGGCGGCGTTTTTGAAGTAGTGGTTCACGGAGCGCCAGCGGGGCTTGGGACGTATGCCAATTGGGACGAGCGTTTGGATGGGTTGCTGGCTTGGTCCGTTATGAGCCTGCAAGCTGTGAAGGCAGTCGAAATTGGCCGGGGCGTCACCGCAGCGGAGTCATTTGGATCCAAGGTGCATGACGCGATCCATTACGCCAGTGAGGACATTGGGAAACCGACGCGCTTCACCCGCGAGCAAAACAACGCAGGCGGAGTAGAGGGCGGGGTTTCGAACGGCGAGGACATCGTGGTGCGGGGCTATCTAAAGCCGATCTCCACGTTGCGCAGGCCCCTTGAATCCGTTCGGTTTGACACTCGAGAGGCCACCAGCGCAAGTTACGAGCGTAGTGACATTTGCGTTGTACCGGCGGCTGGAGTGGCCGCGGAAGCGATGGTGGCACTTACGATTGCAGGACTGGCGCAGGAGAAATTTGGCGGCGACTCGGCAGTCGAAATGAAACGGAATTTTGACGGATACATCGAACAAATACGGAGCTATTAGTAGATCGAAATGATTCTCAAGATTGTGAAATATCCCGAGCCGGTTCTTTCGCAGCCCGGCGAACCGGTCACCGAATTCGACGCGGATTTGAAGAAGCTGGTCGACGACATGTTCGAGACCATGTACACCAATCAAGGCATCGGTCTTGCCGCGCCACAGGTAGCGGTTTCAAAACGCGTGACGGTCATCGACTTGAGCCAGGGAAAAGATCCCGCGCAGAAGCTGGTGCTGGTCAATCCCGAAATAATCTTTCGTGAGGGCCGGCAGTACGAAGAAGAGGGCTGCCTCAGCTTTCCTGACATTCGCGAAAAGGTGGTGCGCGCTGCCAAGGTGCAGATTCGCGCGCAGGATCTGAAAGGCAAGTGGTTTGAGATGGACGGCGAAGAACTGCTGTCACGCGCCTTCCAGCACGAGATCGATCACCTTGACGGGATGCTCTTCATTTTCCGCATGAGCGGGCTCAAGCGCGATTTGAACTTGCGCAAGATTCGCAAGATGCAGCGCGAAGGCACATGGTAAATCCGTGAAGCTGGTTTTCTGCGGAACTCCGCGCTTTGCCGTGCCCACGCTGGAGGCATTGCTTGCGGCTGGTCATGAAATCCCCCTTGTGGTTTCACAACCGGATCGTCCCGTCGGCCGCTCGCAGCAGGTGGTCGAAACACCCGTGAAGCAGGCCGCACTAGTGGCGGGTTTGCCGATAACGCAGCCCGAGAAGATTCGCAACAATCCAGAGTTTCGCGCGCAGTTGGAGACAATTGCGCCGGATGCGATTGTCGTTGTGGCTTATGGGCGCATTATTCCGGCGTGGATGCTTGCTTTACCGAGGTTGGGCTGTATCAATCTACACGCCTCGTTGCTGCCCAAGTATCGCGGCGCAGCGCCTATCCAATGGGCGGTTGCGATGGGCGAAACGGTCACCGGCAACACAACCATGCTGCTGGAAGAAGGACTCGATACGGGGCCGATTCTGCTGCAGCAGGAAGTTGCAATTGGTTCGGAACAGACAGCAGTGGATCTGTTTGAAGTGCTGTCCGTGGCTGGCGCGCCATTGATCGTTATAACCTTGGTGGGCCTCTCGGATCGGAGCATTCTGCCAAGGGCGCAGGATCACTCGCGGGCTACACTTGCCCCTCTCCTTGAGCGCGAAGACGGGCGTATGGATTTTGCCGCGCGCGCGGCCGTTGATCTCTGGAATCGGTGGCGAGGGTTCCAGCCCTGGCCAGGTGCGTTCACAATGCTTGATGGGAAGAAGCTGATCGTTCATCGTTTGCGTATCGCGGAGAAAGCCGAGTCGGGTGCCCCTGGAGAGGTGCGAGTTGAAGGCCATCGAATGCTGGTTGCTTGCGCGGCAGGGACGTGGCTGGAGTTGATCGAGGTGCAGTTGGAGGGCAAGAAGCGCCTCGGGGCCGACGAGTTTTTGCGCGGTGTGACCATGCCCCCCGGAACACGGCTGGGTTGAGCGCGATGGGTGCGATCTCTCCGGCTCGTCGAGCCGCATTTGCGATTCTCGCGGCGGTAGAACGAAGCCAATCGCATTCTGACGATTTGCTGCGCAGGAAGAATGTAGAGGCACTCTCAGAAGCGGATCGGAACCTGGCGACTGCGCTCGTAATGGGTGTGCTGCGTTGGCAGATCCAACTGGATCGCCGCATCCGGCCACTGTTGAAACATCCAAATGCAAAGCTCGATACGGAAGTGCTGATCGCATTGCGGGTGGGTGCGTTTCAGCTTCTGCATTTGGATCGGATACCTCCGCGGGCCGCCATTGACGAGAGTGTGGAACTCGCAAAGAACGCAGGTCACCGATTCGCATCGGGGATGGTTAACGCCGTACTGCGAAAGCTGGGCAAAGAGCGCAACGAGGGGTTGGCGTCGAGCGAGACGTATCCCGCGTGGATGGTTGAGCGTTGGATGGTCACATACGGGATGGCCGCAACCGAAGCCATCTGCGAACACGGCCAGCATCAGCCTTCCGTTTCAGTGCGTGTGATGGCTCCCGCAGTCGAGGAAGAACTCGAAGCCGCCGGAATCAAGTTGGAGCCTGGCGAATTGCTGAGTAATACGCGTACGGTTGCAGTTGGAGACGTAACGAAAACGGATGCGTTTCGCGAAGGTCGCGTGCGATTGCAGGATGAAGGGTCACAACTGGTTGCGGAGCTTGCGGGGCGGGGAAGAGCAATCCTTGATTGCTGCGCTGCGCCGGGTGGCAAAACGCTGATCCTGGCCGAGCGCAATCCGAATGCCCGAATCGTGGCTTGCGAGTCGAACGCGCAGAGACTTACCCAATTACGCACGCGGCTCAATGCGATCGAAGACCGTTTGGAATGCAGGCTGGTCGACGTTACTTTGCTCGCGGACGTGTCGGCGTACGACATGGTGCTGGCGGACGTACCTTGCAGCGGGACCGGGACTTTGGGACGTAATCCTGAGATTCGCCATCGGCTACGTCCGGAAGACATAACGCGACAGGCCGATCGGCAGCAGGCGATATTACGGGCTGCGTTGAGGGCGGTGCGGCCTGGCGGGCAGGTTATCTATTCAACATGTTCATTGGAGCCAGAAGAGAATGAACAGGTTGTAACGGCGGTCCTTTCCGAGTCGCGCAATTCGCGGCAGGTTTCGCTTCAATCTCGCATTGAAGAGCTTTACGACGACGGCATTCTGACTCACTCAGGTGCTGATCGTCTGCGCGGGTGTCTCATGCCCGACGGCGGTTTGCGACTGCTGCCGGGCGAGTTTCACACCGACGGTTTCTTTGTTGCAAGGATTGAAAAGGATTCTTGAGCTCATTTTGTGCTCTTAACAATTCGCTGATTTGGCGAATGGCCGAGCTGGCATCCACTACTCCGTAGTGAGCTTCAATTCTTCATAGGAACGACCCAAAATTGCGCAGAGTGCCTCAATCACCAACTCGTGGTCCGCGCGCATTGGAAGCCCGGAGACAGTCACGCTGCCCACAACGCCCGCGCCGGCAACGGTGAGCGGAAACGATCCGCCGTGCGTGGCGTAGTCTGCCACAGGGAGACCCTGGCTTTCGTGCAGAGTCTGGTTCTTTTGCTTCTCACGCAGGCCGGCAGCATACGAGCTGTGGTGGAATCGTGCCACGACATTGCTTTTGCGTCGAACCCACTCTAGATTGTCGGGAGTGGTGCCATCCATTGCGGCATAGAAGAGCGGTTGCCCGAAACGGCGCACATCGATCACGACCGCCAATCCGCGTTCCGCAGCCATTGTCCTCAATCGCGATCCCAAGGCCCACGCGATCTGAGCATCAAGGCGTGGCAACACAAGCTCGCGCTCCTGCATTGCGATTCGGTCCAGGTCTTCCTTAATTCCCATTTTGTTCAATCCTCTCGCTGAGCCATGATAATGCGCGGACCTCAGCTTTCCGCGCTCTCTTCAATGGGAACGGTGGTTCGCGGGACGATTCCCAGGCGCTCGTAGGTGGGGCGCATGTCTTTGCGAATCGCGGCGAGGCGCGACCAGAACCACATTCCGCCGAAAATGCAGGCGATGCCGCTAACGATGATGGTGCGAGGCGCGCCGATTGCGTGAGCCAGAGCGCCGGATAAAAGGCTCCCAAAAGGAGCCATTCCGACGAACGCCATTGTGTAGTAACTCATTACGCGGCCGCGCATACGCTCATCAACCAGAGTCTGCAGAATGGTGTTGCTCGCCGTTAGGCCCTGCATCATACCGAAGCCCGTTACAAGCATCATCACCATCGACAACCATAAAACCCGAGATAGACCGAAGCAGATGAGTCCGACGCCGAATATCGCTGCGGCAACAGGGATTATTTTTGTGAGGCCGCGTACAGAGCGGCGAAGGACCATGCTGAGGGCCGATGTGAGCGAGCCGACTCCGACAGCACCCATGAGAAAGCCCATCGTGTGCGGGCCACCGTGCAATGTCTCGCCGGCGAGGACTGGCATTAGCACCATGAAAGGCCAACCCATCAGGCTAAGGAGCGCGAAGAGCAAGAGGATGGTGCGAATGGGCGCGGAGCCAACCACGTACGTCCATCCCTCACGGAGTTGCGAGAGCATCGTTGCGGTTGTGCGGTCCTCGCTTGCGGCCGGGAGACGCATCATAAGAAGCGAAGCGATGACGGCGATGTAGCTGATGCCGTCAACAAAAAAGCACCAGCCCTCATTTGTGGCGGCTATCAGCAAGCCCGCGAGCGATGGGCCAATCAGTCGCGCGGTGTTAACCATTGACGAATTTATGGCGATGGCGTTGGACAGGTCCGCGCGATCCTCCACCATTTTGACCATGAATGACTGGCGGCCGGGCATATCGAAGGCGTTGATTATGCCTTGCATTGCGCTGAGCGCCAGAATCTCGGTGATGGTGATTCGACGGGACAGCGTGAGCCAGGCGAGAGCGAGCGACTGCGCCATTGCCAAAGATTGTGTCCAGACGAGTACCTTGCGCCGGTCGATGCGATCGACAATGACGCCGGCGATCGGCGCCAAAAGGAAGGTGGGGATTTGGCCCGCGAAGCCGACAGTTCCGAGAAGCAGCGGCGATTTTGTCAGACGGTATACAAGCCATGAGGTGGCGATGCGCGTCATCCACGTACCGATGAGCGAAATGCTTTGGCCGCCGAAGAAGAGACGGAAGTTTCGATGACGGAGAGCACGCCAGGCGTGTGAGTAGTCCCGAGGCGAGGCATCCTGTTGTGAGCTTGATTCCGGCGTCATGCGTCCCTTACTTAGATGTGGCAGGCAGGGAATTAGGCGCGTTCTACTTCGCGACGGTCAGCTTTACTTCAACGGACTGGTCGACGCGCGCGCCAGCCAGCGGCTGCTGTGCGATCACGGTTCCAGGAGTGACTGGAGGGACAGGTTGTGTATCGCCCGCGCCCACGGGTGGAATTGGTATATCGGCGAATGTCGGTATGGCAGTCTTGAGACCGACTTTGGAGAGAATGTCCTGCGCGGTTACGACTGGAATTCCGGTCATGTCGGGCATTACGTAGCCGTCGGGAGCGGCATCGTCGGGCGCGGCAACAAGCAGGTTCACACTGGGCTGTGCGATGCCTTGCGCATGTGCCGGCGGGTCCTGTGCGAGCACGGCTCCATCGGGCGCTGCGCCATAAGGTAGCTTTGCAGTGACGCCGACCTCGAGCCCGACGCGGCGCAAACGCAAAGCAGCAACGCGGCCCTCGGTGCCAACTGTGTCGGGTACGTCCACTTTTTGCGGGCCGAGGCTCTCGGCAATGCGCACTCTCCATTCGCGGCGTACAACTGTTCCCGGTGCGGGCGATTGCGCAAGGATGTGTCCCGCTGCGACGTCGGAGGAGTAATAGCGATTATCGACATCGAGGTTCAGGCCCATGCCGGCGGTTTGGCTTCGCGCTTCGGCCACGGTCATCCCTTTGAGTGTGGGCACCTGAACCTCGGCGCCGTGAATGGCGAAGTGCATGGTTGTGACGGCTGCCAGCAGCGCCACGGCGACGAGCAGCATCACGACGGATGCCATGCGGAAGAACCTGATGAAGAAGTTGCCTGTCATGACTCGGGTTCCCCGTCGGGATAGACGATTTCAAATTCGATGGTTGCCGCCTTATCAAGCATTTTCGACACGGAACAGTACTTGTTCTTCGAAAGCGCCACTGCGTCTTCTACCGCTTTACGGTTAAGCTGACCGCTCACCGCGTAGGTGAGCTTGATGTGAGTAAACGTGCGGGGTGGCGCGGGAGCCTGGGTTGCCGTGGCGGTTACGCGAAGGCCCCTAAGCGACTGCCGCTTCTTCTGCAGAATACTTACGACATCGACAGAGCTGCACGAGCAAAGCGCCATGAGGACGGCTTCCATCGGGCTTGGGCCGTGGGTGTGCTTTGAGTCTGCATCGAAGACAATGACGTTGCCGTTTGACGCTGTGCCTTCGTAGATTTCTCCCTGCTTCCATTCGCTGTGCGCGATCATTTGCCTTGAATCTCCAACGCTCTAGCGCGTGTTATCCGTCACTGGCTCGGGGTGAATTGTGACTCGGTGCACCTCGGGGCACTCGAGCTTGAAGCGGTCTTCGAGCGATGTGATCACTTCGTGAACGCGCTGCATGACCAGACCGTCAGGTAGAGTGCAATGACACGAGAGCGAAATATGCTCGGCAGTACGGCCGACGGTGATTTCATGTACATCGATGATTTCCTGGTAATGGGCTGCAGTTCTACGGAGCGCCTGCTCGATCCTGCGATCCTCTTCAAACATCTCTTCGGGCTGTTCAATGGTGGCGGGTTCGCTCTCGATGTGGGTCAATACCGAATCGATCTCGGGCGTTTCGCGCAGGATCTCCGCCTCCATGGCACTTACAAAGCTATGTGCGGTCAGCAGCGACATTGTTTCGTCCAGTTCGACGTGCAGTTCCACGCGCAGGCGGCCATGATGGGACTGCACACTCAGGTCGTGGACCGCGACGTTGTTGCGCGCAGCTACGGCGCGGACACGATCAAAGATGCTCTCTGCCCTTGGCTGGCGCGGGACTGTGTGGATCACGACATCGGCTTGAGGCAGCGTGCGGTGAA
Source organism: uncultured Acidobacteriaceae bacterium (assembly GCA_963737915.1). Taxonomy (GTDB): domain Bacteria; phylum Acidobacteriota; class Terriglobia; order Terriglobales; family Acidobacteriaceae; genus Telmatobacter. Next base: position 35,296 of record CAVTUP010000026.1, read on the forward strand.
CGGCGTCGGTTGCGGCGCGGACCAGTTCTTCGGTGTGTTCAAAGGTGTAACGGCGTGGCAGCGCCAGCGTGAGGTCGGCGAAGTAAGCTGCACCCGAGCGACGGACACGTGCCTGTTCCACTGCGAGCACTCCGGGAACCTGTTCCGCTTCGTGAATGATCTGCTGTCTGGTTTCGGCCGGAATCTTGTCCATCAGCACGCCGATGGTTTCGCTCGTAAGCTTCCATGTGATTCGCAGAATCATGAGCGAGACCACTATGGCGGCAAAAGGGTCTGCAAACCGCAGCCACTGCAAGTGGTAGGCAGATCCTATCCAGGAGGCGGCTAACCCAATTAACACGGCGAAGCTAGCCCAGATGTCCGATGCAAAGTGAAAGGCATCGGTGGCCAACGCAGGCGAGCCTGTGCGCTCGGCCACCTCTTTTAGCTTCCGTGAGCGCCAAAAGTCGACCGCAATGGAAGTCAACAGTACCAGCACAGGCCAGATGGAATGGCGCAGTTGGGTTTCGTTGTGGAGGATCCGATGCACAGCCTCCCAGATAATCCACGCGCAAGAAATGGCCATGAGACCGGCCTCGAAGAAGGACGAGATATTCTCGACCTTCCCATGGCCATAGGTGTGGTTTTCGTCAGCGGGTTTGTCCGATACATGGACGGAAAAAAAGGTCAGGGTCGCGCCGGCAAGATCGAGTGCAGAATGGGCCGCGTCTGACAAGACACCGAGGGAACCAGAGACAATGCCTGCAGCCAGTTTCAGCAGAGTCATGGCTGCCGCAGCGAGCATGGAATGCAACGCTACGCTGCGCTTTTCTGCGGAATGTCCAGCCGTATTGGAAACGGGCGGAGGTGAGGCGGCAAAAGTCATCTGCGTACCTAGAGTACAAGTGGGCGCACGGCTGTGTACAACCCGGCGATCCCGAACGTGTAGGCCTCCCAGGCACAATCTCTGTAACCGGTCTTGTTCATCAGCGCCAACATCTCATCGGGCGGGGGAAAATTACCGACGGATGTGGGCAGGTAATTGTATGGTCCGTCTTCGCCGCAGATGATGCGGCCGATCGCAGGCAGGACGCGACGGAAATAGACTGCATAGCCCTTTCCGATAAGGCCTCCGGGTTCGCTGAAGTCGAGAATGCCTAACTGGCCGCATGGTTGAGAACGCGATGGAACTCGCGAAGGCCTGCTTCGTAGTTGGCCAGATTTCGAAAGCCAAAGGCAGTCACGATCAGATCAAGCGACTCGGACCGGATCGGAAGATGCAGTGCGTCGGCTTCAAGTGCGACGGCGCGGGATTGCCCCGGCTTACGATTCGAAAATTTCAGAGCCCCACGGCTCAGCATCGCATGCGCAAAATCGAGCGCTAGAATCGGCCGCGCGCTGCTTGGGCGG
>CAVTUP010000027.1:0-90406 GCA_963737915.1 uncultured Acidobacteriaceae bacterium
ATTCATTGTAATGGGAGGCCGAGAACGGGCCGCTTCGGGCCGCGGAATTGAGCTTGCTACACTGCGCGGGGTGGGATGGGAGCTTGGATGGCGCTGGCTAAGCGTAGGTGGGCAATCGCAACCATAGGAATTGCACTCGCTGCGTGCAGATTGGCTGCGCAGTCGTCCCATGATCCTGATCCGGCGACCCAGCAGGTCCACTCCCAGCCGACGCAGAATTTCCCGCTCATTGCGCATCCTGTCGTTGCGCTCACGTTTGACGATTTGCCGGGAGGTGGCAAAATGCCCGCGGGCATGACGCGGACGGAGATTGCCGTGAAGCTGGCAGCGGTATTGAAGGCCAATCATCTCGAAGGGACGTATGGGTTTGTGAATGCGCGTGGGATCGAGAGCGTTTCCGATGAGCAGCAGGCGCTGCACGCGTGGGTGGATGCGGGCATGAAGATAGGCAGCCACACCTGGTCTCACCTCTCGCTCACGTCGAACACCGCAGAAGTGTTTGAGCATGAGATCGATTTGAATGAGCCGGCCTTGAAGCTGTATGCGGGAACACGCGATTGGCACTGGTTTCGCTACCCGTTTTTGTGGGAAGGCGACACGTTGGAGAAGCGACACGCGGTGCGAGCCTACCTGAAAGACCACGGCTACCGCGTAGCGCAGGTGTCCCTCGACTTTGAAGACTACGCATGGAACGACGCCTATGTTAGGTGTTCAGCTCAGCAGGATGGGGCTGCAATTGAGTGGCTCAGGCAGAGTTATCTCGATACGGCGGCGGAGTACATCAAGCTTGGGCGCGAGGAGGAATGGATCGCGTTCGGGCACGAGATTCCAAACGTGATGTTGCTGCATCAGACCGCCTTCACCACGCTGATGCTGCCGGAGTTACTGGAGTTGTTGCGCAAGGAGGGGTTCCGTTTCACGTCGCTGCCTGAGGTAGAGCAGGACGCTGCCTACGCCATGGATCCCGACGCGCCGTTGAAGTACGGCGGCACGCTGCCGGACCAGTTCATGGACTCGCGGAAGCTCAAATATCCGCCCTTTAAGCCAAAGCCCTTTGCGCAGTTGAAAAGCATTTGCCAGTGAAGCCGTTGCAGCCTGAGCCTCAGAAACGCGCATCCAATCCGGAGTAGGGTCCTGCGGAAAAGGAGGCTCACGTGAAAGGTGTTTTGATCGTTGCTGTCGTTTGTCTCGCTGCTGGAGTGGGACTGATCTTCGGCTATTGCGATGGTACGACCGCGTTCAACTTCGGGCTTCCTGTGTCGGGGACTTCCCTGCACATCGACATCACGACCAAGGGGCTGCCGGCACTGGCAGGCCTTGGCCTGACCGCAGCGGGAGCCTTTCTCCTGATCGTCGCGACAATCATTGCGCTCGTTGGATCGCTCCAGCGCAGGGATGTCCCGTTGACCCGGCGCCAGGAGCCGTTTGCCGAGTAAATCCACCCCATCTTTCTTCGGTCATTTGGCACAAGGGTAGTGATCGACGCTACTCGCCCTTCTTCGTTGTGTCAGCGGCCGGGGCCGGTGCTGCCGGTTTCAGGTACTTGTCATACCAAGCCAGCCAGCGTTCATAGCGGTCTTTGATGTAGCTGGGCCGCGTGAATCCGTGAAACTGCCCGGGATACGCAACCAACTCCGTCGGAACTCCAAGCGAGCGCAGGGCCTGGTACATCTGCTCCCCGCCCAGAAGCGGCACATTCATATCCGACGTCCCACCCATGAACAGCGTAGGCGTGTGGATGCGCTTATCCGCTTCGAGTAGTGGATAACTCAGCTTGAGATAAAGCTGGGCAGCCTTCCACGGCGGGCCGAGTTCATTGTCATATTGCAGAATGTACTGATCTACTCCGTAAAACGACAGCGGAAACGCAGTGCCCGCGCCGCTGATGGCCGCCTTGAATCGGTCGTCGCTCGCGATCATGTAGTCCGTCAGGATGCCGCCGTAGCTCCACCCACCGATGGCAAGCCGCGCCGGATCGGCGACGCCCATCGCGACCACTTTATCGACGGACGCTTTCAGATCGAGAACTTCCTTATCTCCCCAGTCGGCAAAGATCGCTTGCGACCACGCCTGGCCGCGCCCCGAGCTGCCGCGATAGTTGACATTCAGTTCCGCGTACCCCTTGGTGGCAAGCCACTGACGCAAAAAATCGAACGCGTGACTGTCCTGCCCGTTTGGACCGCCGTGGATGAAAAGAATCGTTGGCACCGGAGTGCCTTGTTTAAAATCGGCAGGCTTCGTGAGCAGGCCGTGGACATCTGCGCCGTCTTTGCTCTTGCACTCGATGTCTTCCGTAGGCACCAGGTCCAGCTCGGCGACCAGCGCGTCGTTGTGCGTCGTCAGCTTGCGCAGGTTGCCGCTTTCGAGAGCGTAGATCTCGGGAGGCACGGCATCGCTGGTGTAGAGAAGTGCGGTGTGGCCTGCCGCCATGTCCGATGCCACAACGGTGCCCTTCTCTGAAAGCAACCGCTTGATACCTTTTCCGTTTAGCTCAACCTCGGCGGGATACTGGTTGCGATCGTCCGCGACAAGATAAGTCAGTCGGCCATCGGGAGTGTAAAGCGGCCCATGCACGCTGCGGTCGAAGGTCGCCGCGGGATAACTCACCTTGCCATCGAGTGTCACGACCGCAGGTTTGGCCTGGGAGTACTCCAGCAGTTCAAGCTTGGCTCCCTGCGTGTATGCGATGGATTTGGAATCAGGCGACCACGCAAGATGGCCCGAGTCGGGACCTGGCCACGTCGTGAGTTTGCGCGGCGCGGAACCCGGCTTGGCATCCGTCACGAAGACATCCGTGTTGTTGCTGCGATCGGGATCCTTGTCCTGGTTGCTCACGAATGCGATCGACGCGCCATCGGGCGACCACTCAGGGTCGTTCTCGTTGGAATTTTTGCCGGTCGTCAGCTTCTCCGCCTTCTTGGTTCCGAGGTCATAGAGGTAGAGCGCGTTATAAGCGTCGTCGCGAAGATAGCCCTGTATGTCCTGCTTGAAGTGATAGCGGTCGATGACGATTGGCTTCGGCGGAACCGGCGGCTTGCCTTCTTCAGGATCGGGCTCGGCCTTGGGGTGCAGCGTCAGCAGGAGCTTCTTCGAATCGGGCGACCAGATGTACCCTTCAATGTTTTGATCGGTCACTTTGGTCAGTTGCTCTGCCTCGCCGCCACGGCGATCCATGATCCACACCTGGTCTCCTTTCGTCGGACCCGGACGCGAAGACACGAAACTAATGTAGCGGCCGTCGGGGCTGAATTTTGGATTCGATGCCCCCTCTTTGGCGTAGGTAAGCTGCAGGTGAACCGATCCATCCCACTTCACCAGCCACAACTGGCTCACCGTCTTGTCTTCTTTAATGTCGACCTGTCCAACGGTGTACAGCACCCAGTCCCCATCCGGAGAAACGACCGGAGCACCAACGCGCTTGAGCCGCGCGAGATCGTCAAGATTGATCGCGCGCTTCTTGGGCGCGTCCGCGGCAAGGGCGGAGAGAGCGGCCAGAACAATCAGTGCAAGTACACAGGTGTGCTTTGTAAGTTTGAGCAGCATGGGCAGAGATTAACATTTGGCCCGCCGGTATGTGCCGGCGGAACCGCGCGATTGGGTTAAGTCACCGAGAATCTGTGACCAACGATGCCGAACCGGGCTAGCGCAGCCGTTCACGAACTTCGCTGCGGATCAAATAGAGGAAGAACACAAGGTTGAGCAGGCCCTGCACCAGAGACGGCGCCTGACGAAAGCTTGAGAAGATCCAGAGGTTGTAACAACCGAGCAGGAGCACCGCGGCCAGGGCGAGCGCCCAGGCCCACCGCAGCAGCAGCATCAGCCCCGCACTGGCGGCGAGAAAGACGGCCGAAAAGATAAGAAATGTCTTCGGGTAATGACCGCCCCCAACGACACCAAGAATGATGACTCCGGAAAGCGTCAGCAGGTAGAGGGCGATGGCTCCCAGGCCCGGAAGCGGCAGCAATTCTCTTGCCGGGATGGTGGCAGACCTTTGTTTTGTTCCGGCGTCGTTCGTGCTGGCTTCCTCCGGCTCTTCTGAGTCTTCGACGCGCGACGACCGCGATCCCGCCGCTGTTACTTCTCCTCGCCGCGCCGCGTCGTCCTTGTCGGCAGTGCTCATAGGGAGTGTAGGTAGGCCAGCAGGTCGTGGAGCTCGTCATCGCTCAGTTGCGTCGCCGGCATCGTTCCGTGCCCATGAAGAATCACCTGCGCGAGCCGTTCGTCAGTGGGAGGCGCCCCGGAAGGCATCGCCTTGATCTTGGTGATGGCTTGCAGGCCGGGACCGTGGAGGCCGCTCGTCGTCGTCGGGTAGTGGCACTTGGCACAAGCGTTGTGGAACTCCTGCGCGCCACGGGCTTCTTCCGCGGTCCACTGTGCCTCGGGCTTTGAGGGCGGTAGCGAACGGCAGCCCGCTACGCCCAGGACAGCACCTGCAACGCCGATAAGAACCGCCAAAGAGGCCGAAAATCTATCAGTACGCATCTCGTACCCCATGATACTAGGGAGTTTCACTCCCACTAAATAGCGGTAGCGTCTGCGATTTCGGTCTTTACAATAAGGTTTCAGCCGCGAACGCATTCCAGAGCTTCCGGCCAGGTGAGATCGAATGACTGGCCCCACAGTTCTCGAAAGCGCTTTGCGTGTGGATCTAAACGAACGCCAACTCCCTCAACCCCTGGTTGAGAAAGAGCGTATCGACAGCATCGATGTACTGCGGGGATTCGCATTGCTGGGAATTCTCCCCATGAACATCCAGGCTTTCTCGATGATCCGGGCGGCTTACTGGAATTCCACCGCCTCAGGAGAACCCAAGGGTGCAGACTTTTACATTTGGCTCTTCAGCCATCTGCTGATAGACCAGAAATTCATCACCATCTTTTCCATGCTGTTCGGAGCAGGCATCCTGCTGATGACCGGTCGCGTAGAAGCCGCCGGCAGGATCCCGGCAGCACTCCATTATCGGCGCATGGGATGGCTCATTGGGATCGGTCTCGCGCACTCTTATTTGCTGTGGAGCGGAGACATTCTTGTCGCCTACGGATTGTGCGGATTGGTCGTTTTCCTCGGTCGCCACCTTCGTCCGCGCACACTGCTGGTCCTTGCAATTCTTTTCATAGCGGCCGGCTCCTCATCTTTGTTGGCATATGGCATGTGGCCCGCGTTGCAGTCAGTTTTAGGAATGATATTCGCGTGGATGCCCAGGCCCCTCTCGGCCTCGGCCGAAGTCGCAGCCTATCGCGGATCATGGCTCGCCCAGATGCCGGCGCGCATTCAGACTTCTATTCAAGCCGAGACATTTTCGTTCGTGATCCTCACCTTCTGGCAGGTCACGGGATTAATGCTCGCCGGTATGGCGTTTTTGAAACTGGGAGTGCTTCACGCGAAACTTCCGCGTCGGGTGTACTGGTCGATGATCGCCGTCGCCGTATGCATCGGGATTCCCGTGACGCTCTACGGCACTCTTTACACTTTCACCTCCGACTGGAACTCTCTCTACGCCTTCGCCGTGGGCACTCAATTCAACTACTGGGCTAGCCTTCTCGTCAGTCTCGGATGGATCGGCGCAATCATGCTCGCCTCGCGCAATCCGGCCTTGCTTCCATTCACCCGGGTTCTGGCGGCCGTGGGACGCATGGCACTAACCAACTACCTGATGCAGTCCCTCATCTGCACGACCATCTTTTATGGGCACGGTCTCGGATTGTTCGGAAGGGTCGAACGCGTCGGCCAGCTCGCGATCGTGTTCGTCGTATGGGCATTTCAAATCGCTTTCTCATCGATCTGGCTTAAGCGCTTCCTCTTTGGCCCCGCGGAATGGCTGTGGCGCTCCCTCACCTACCTGCAATGGGAACCCCTGCGGCGCAACTCTGAATCCGCCGCGTAGGTTTTACCGCACCTACTTCTGACTCGACGCTGCGCCCGCGCGTGCCACTCCAAACTGAGCGCCGCGTCGTCCCGGGGAGTTCACAAGCGCCTTCTCAAATTCCTGGCGCGCCAGATCAGGACGATTCTGCTCCAGCAACAGATAGCCGAGTTGTTCTCGTGCCGGAACAATCGGGCCAGGCGTTACCGGAAGCTTCTCGATTCCATCCTCCTCATCGGCGGCCAAGCGCATCAACGTCGCGGCTTCCTCCGGCTTTTTCTCCGTCTGTGCCAGCCATGCCACCACTTCGCGTCTCAGAATCTCCACTTGCGTAGCCCAATAACTATTCCCCGAGCTACGAAGCTGCTCTTCGAGCCGGCTCAGCTCTTCGGCTTCCGCATGTGCCTCGGTCACGCGGCCGCTTCGCGCGTTTCCGATGCCCTTCGCCCAGACAGCAATGGCGACAACCTGCGCCGGAGCTCCGCTTGGGGGAATAATGCCGGCAGCTTCACGCCATTGCCCTCGCTCGATCGCATAGCGAATCGGCATCGCGGTAGAGGCGTAAGCAATTTTGAAATCGCCTTCACTCAGCTTCACCATCTCGTTGAGTTGCTGAATGACCTTCGCTGCGTCCTGCTCGCGCCCGCTCTGCAGATAGGCGTACACCAGGTAGTCCATCGCATGCAGTTCTTCCCCTGTGTCACGTTGCTTGTGCGCCGCTTCGCGTGCGGCAAGGTTCGAAGCGACAGAATCATCCCAAAGCCCGAGTCGCGTAAAAATATGCGATGGCATATGCAATGCATGCGGCGCTGAAGGTGCAATCTGTGAATAAGCTCTCGCCGCCCTAAGACCTTTCGGTGCGAGTTCCGCATTGTCATACGCATGAATCAGGTAGTGGGGAATTCCCGGGTGCTCCGGATAAACCTGATCAAGTGGCTCGAGAATGTCAGCGGCCTGCTTCTGCCTCACGTGCGTCTTGTCTGAAGGAGAGGCGTTTGCCAGCAGCGCGAGGGCGTAGAACACCTGCGCTTCCACATCATTCCTGTTTTCCGCAGCGAGTTTGCTCATCGCCTGTTCGTACTTCAACACCCGCGCACTGTATGGAACCGTTGCCGCATCCTGATACAGCAGCCTGAGCGCCCCGATGAATTGGCGCTCACGCTCCGAGCCTGCTCCAATCTGCTGCGCCCGCGCGATCTCGCCTTGCGCCGCCGTAAGCGTCGCAGGTACGATGGGCGGCTCCCACAGCTGGTGAAAGTACGTCATGGCCATTCCCCAATACGCCATCGCGCACTGCGGATCCTGTTTCGCCACATCGTGAAATGTATTTTCGGCGGGAGTGTATGCAAAGGAGTGAAGCAGAGCCACGCCTCGGTTGAACTCACTCTGAACAACTGATTTGCAGGAAATCGGGAACGAAACCTTGCCAAGTTTCTCAGGAGCGTTATGAATGTGCGTCTCCTGCGCGGAACAAGAGGGCAAGGAGAATGGCACAATCAGCAAAATTCGAAATAGAGCGCGCATACCCTATCTCCGCAAACGAATTCTACATTGCGTTCGATCCGATTCCCGCGCAGAACGACCAGCGCTCGCCTACTCAGCCGCTGCGATCGCTTCGCAGATTCGCTCCATTGCCGGAATTTCGGCCGCGCTTCCCGGCCGGTGTCCGTTGACGAGAATTGAGAAAGCGACAGTCTTGCCGCTCGCAGCAGTCAGGTAGCCTGACAGGGCATTCGTCTCGTTCAGGGTGCCAGTCTTTGCCCACAGGCGGCCCTTCAGCGGCGAGTTTCTGAACCGGTTGACGAGGCTCCCGTCCACCCCGGCCACCGGCAGAGTATTGCGCCATGCGGTACCCCACGCCTGACGGGATGCGTACGACAGCAGGTGCGTCACTGCACGGGGAGCAATACGATCATCCATGCTCATCCCCGAACCGTCGTAGAAGAAGAAATCCGCATCGCTCACGCCGGTATCGATAAGAAACTGGCGCACCACTCGCGTGCCCTGGGCGAGGCTCCCATCCTTGGCGAACGCCTTGCCAAGCATGCGCAACAGCAGCTCGGCGTGCAGGTTCTGGCTCACCTTGTTCGTCACCATGATGTCCTGCGCAACAGGCACGGACACCCGCGTCGCCAAAAGCCTCCGCCCTGCGAGAGGCGCAGCCATTGTGATTTCCGCGCGCGGCGCAAGCTTGAGCGACTGGCCGCGTTCCGCCACAAATTCTCCGGTCCCGTCTGGATAGCGATGCGCCGAAGCGACAATGCCGTTGACCGTGACTCCGCGTCGCACGAGCACCTCTTTGAAAGCCGCTGCCGCGAATTGGGCGGGATCCTCAACAGCCAAGGGGGCATGGAGCCCCTGCGCCGGTGCCGTTCCCCACGCACGCACCAGCATGCTTCCAGGACGCCGCTCAAGACCCGGGTGCGCCACTTCTCCCTGCGGCGCCATCGTCATAGCGTTCTCGAGAGTATAGTAGTCGAGGTTCGGCGTCCACTGCTCCACCGTAGCGCCCGGCTTGGCTGGATCGGCGGTAATCGCGAGTTCGACGGAGTTTTCAGCGAAGCTCAGCGCGGAAACCGGCGCGCCATAGCTCCATTGCAGATCGTCCCATGCCCAGGCCGTACCGTACGGTTCGCTGAGGAAATAGCCGTCGTCCCCCACCACGCCGCCTTCGACCGTGCGCACACCCGCCTGCACCACTTGGGCGGCGAGCAGATCCAAAACATCCATCGCCTGAGGCTTGGCTTCAACCTCCTGCGGCGTGGGTGCCTCCGCCGGCTTGCCGGTGGACGACTGTGGAGGTGGCGGGGCCGGAGTCGGTTGCGGTTGGGGAGGCTGATATGGATAGTGGCGAGCGCTCAGCGTCGGATCGCCGGAGCCGAGAATGACGATGTCCCCGTGCAGAACACCCGCCGCGTCTATTTCGCCGTTCGCCACCACATGCGTGGTCCACGTCAGCGACTCAACCGGAAGCAGAGCATACGCGGCGGCAGTCGTGGCAAGTTTCGCATTTGACGCGGGCGTAAACATGCGCCCATCGTTCAGGCCAAACAGCGGCTGGCCATCGAGAGTGGTAACGCTTATCCCAAAGTCAGCATGGCTAAGCGCCGGGTCGGCAAGGATAGCCTGGATGCGCTGGGCAAGCGTGCCCCTCGCCGGAACAGCACGAGCGCGAGGCGCGGAATGAGGGGCGGGGCGCGCTTGACCTGTGAGCCCGATAGATGAGACGAGAAACAGCGCAGCCGGAAGCGCCAAATTTCGCCAAATGACAAGCATGGAGGGAGTTTAGCAGGACACAATTGGGGCTGGCGTCGGCTCCCGCGCCGTCGGCCGCTCTTAGAATCGAAGGAGTATCGAGCACCAACGGTACGAATCGCAGAGGTGCGTTTGCAAAATTCCACCACCCGCACGAACTCGAGTTGGAAACTGCGCACGCGCACGCTCGAACTCGGCCCTCGAACGCTTGTGATGGGCGTGCTCAACATTACTCCCGATTCCTTCAGCGATGGAGGCTTGTTCCTTGATTCCCAAGCGGCCGTGGCCCATGGGCTGCGATTGCTCGACGAAGGTGCGGACCTGCTCGACCTTGGCGCGGAGAGCACGCGGCCCGGCACCATGGTCGGCGCTCACATCAGCGGCACCGACCAGCCGTCGACACCGCCCGCAGTCAGCGCAGAAGCCGAGCAGGCGCGGCTGCTTCCCGTGCTCGAAGACATTCTCAAAGCCCGCCCCGATGCGGTGATCTCCGTCGATACCTACAAATCAGCCACTGCCCGAGTTGCGCTGGCCGCCGGCGCCGAAATCATCAACAACGTAAGCGGATTCACCTGGGATCAGCAGATGGCAGCCGTTTGCGCCGAGGCCCGATGCGGCGTGGTGTTGATGCACACACGAGGACGTCCCGACCAGTGGAGTGCGCAAGAAAAACTCGCACCTGATGCGCTGTTGAAATTGGTGCATACAGGTCTCGCGGCTAGTCTGGATTTGGCCCGCGCAGCAGGCATTTCGCCGGATTCCATCGTTCTCGATCCCGGATACGGCTTTGGCAAAAAGTTCGACGAGAATTACTCGTTGCTCGCGCGCCAGGCGGAACTGCTTTCCCTCGGGCGCCCGCTACTCGCCGGAGTCTCGCGAAAATCCTTCCTCGGACACACACTTGCCCATTTATATGGGGGCGCCCCCGTTCCCACCGACGCACGGGAGACAGCCAGCATCACGGCAATGGTTGCCGCGATCTTCGAGGGGGCTTCGATCGTGCGCGTACACCGCGTACAGCCCGCAGTCGAGGCAGCGCGAATCGCCGACGCCGTGATAGCGGCCCGATAAGCGTCGTCTCACCGCTTCGACATCGCGTGCAGTTTCACAACAGTGTTCCAGTTGCGGCCTGTCCCCAGCGTTCCACCCAGCGCCTTCTCAACCGCTTTTCCGGCGAACTTCGTATCGGCAGCACCGTCAGGGAGATGCAAATAGAGCGTGGATCCGCTGAGATGATACCGATCGCGGCGGTCGGGGTACTGGGCAACGATGCGATCCAGTCCCTCGGTTGCGTTCTTGGGCGGTGCCGTGAAGAGAAACCCTGCGTGCACCCTGGCACCATCCGCTTTGGCTTCCGCAGCAAACGGATTGCCGTCGATGATCTCGCCAAGTTGCTCGTGGGTTCGTATCAGCAAACCAACCGGCGCGCCCGTATGCTTCTCGAGCGCGGCTGCAATCAACTTGGCCACCGTCGCTGCCGAGCCCTTTGCATCGAAAACCGCATTGCCGCTCTGGATATAAGTCTCGACGTTCTTGAATCCAAGCTCCTCCAGCAGCTTTCGAAAATCGGCCATCGCCAGCTTGCCGTATCCACCCACATTTACGGCGCGAAGAAGGACGATATACGTAGGCATGAATCCTCCCCGTCGCCTTGCGGCGATGGAGTGAGTGTAATGCTTGGCCGCGACATCAATCTTTCTGTACGATGGAGCGTCGGAAGCACCCTGCGATCGCCATGACTATCCAAACGCGCCGCCAACCTTGAAGAATTGGAAACCCAGTTCACCGCCATCTGCGCGCGAGCCTCAGCCCTGGTCGACTCGGTTGACGCGCAACTGCTCGCTCGCAGACCTCGCGAAGGCTCGTGGTCAATCATCGAGTGCATTGAGCACTTGAACATGAGTGCCGATCCATATTTTCCCCTTTGGGAGAGCGCAATCGCCCAGGCTGGCAAGCGCAGCGTCGCAGACAACGCTCCTTACCGAATGGACTTCTGGGGACGCTTATTGGAATGGTCTCTTGAGCCGCCCCCAAGGTTCCGCTTTCCAACGTCAAAGCCCTTCCAACCCCCATAGCCTGAGCGAGATGGGGCCGGTCCTGCAGGGTTTCCTTGACCGGCAGCAGGGGATCATTCAGAATCTGCGCAAGTCCCGAGGCCTCGCAGTAGACAGCGTCAAGATCGCCTCGCCGTTTAGTCAGCGCGTTCATTACAGCGTGTGGTCAAGCTTCGTCGTGACTGCGGCACACGAGCGGCGTCACCTCTGGCAGGCCGAGCAGGCTGCGCTTTCCTTGCGCAATGTGTAAATGAGTGATGTCCGAAGCCCGCGCTTTAGCGCCTTTCCGACCCAAGATAGACCACGACGCCACTCAGCAGGGCGATCGTAGCCAGGATCGGAAAAACAATCCAGATTCCCCCTTCGAACTTGGGGAGCGACGAGGGCAGCAGCGCATTGAAATGAAGCGCGCCTGGCACGTTCATCAGCCACGAAGTGATGTGAAAACCACGCCGCGTCTGCCACGCCAGCATCCCCGCTGCAACGATAAGAGACATCGCGAGAGCGAATATTTGCGCGCCGAGCAGCGGCCTTCCGATGCGCTCAATTGCCGCATTCCGGCGGCGAAGTTGGGCCCGCCACCACACAACTCCGGGAGCGTCCAGCCGCGGCATGACGACCGCCTTAGCGCGGGCTTGTTGAAAAGTCTGCGTAACCAGGATCAGTTCAGCGCAGCAGTTGCATTTATCGACATGCGCTCGCAATTCCGCCGGGCATGCCTGGGGCCAGTGGCCACGGTGCAGCAGATCGGCCACTTCCTTTTCCCGCGCGCAACGGAAGGCCGTCATAGATTCCCTCCCTTATCCGATGCCTTCTCCCGCAACAGGCGCGCGACTTTGCGCCGTGCGCGAAAGAGCAGCAGCCGAATACTTGCCGATGCCAGCCCCGTGACCTCGGCAATTTCGCGGTGAGAGTAGCCCTCCGCATAGGCCAGCCACAACAGTTGCCGGTCGCGCAGCCGCAATTGCGCCATTGCAGGGCCCAGCATGGCCTGCGAATCGGCTTGCGCAGCGCCGCATTTCGCCATCAGATACTCTTCAGGAACTTCGTCAATCGAAGAAGCATGCGGTCGACGCCAGTGATCGCGCAACAAGTTGGTTGCAATTCGAAAAAGATAGCGGCGGGCCGCAACTTCGCCATCTTCGGGATGGTCCGCGCAAAGAAATCGAACGTAGCTTTCCTGCGTAAGGTCATCGGCGAGCGCTGGATCGCGCGACACGCGCGCCAGATAGGCCCACAGGGAGCGTGCCGATCGCTCATAGAACGCGGCGAACTGCTCGTTATCCATCGGCTGGCAGGCAAGCTTCTGCGCCTCGCCTGCCAGCACGTTCGGAACTGTGGATTCCCAGGGCATGGGCCGATGCTTCCTCGCCATCTACGGATTCCCCGCCGCTCACGGCCTGTCCTTGAATACCGGCGATGAACTGTAGGGTGGCTCGCTGTGTTCACGGGCCGTTGCGCTATCGGGCATCAACCCGAGACGCGCGGCCAGCAGCCACGTGATACCTGCCGAGATGATAAATCCAATCCCCGGCATCATTGTCACCGTGCCGAAGAAGAGCATCGGTATATTCATCTCAGCGCTGGCGTGACGCAGCGACAGCAGGCCCACCCCAAGCAACACCAGCACGATCCCGATCTGAAGCGGCGTGAGCACGCGGGCCACGGCGTTCGGCACTCGCTGGCTGGGCTCGAAGTTTACCGGGATCGGCGCAGCTTCGAGGAAGCGCTTGCCTGCCTCGGTCTCCATATAAAGTGCCAGTTCCTGGCTAGTGGTGAACTTGTCAATCAGCCTGCCGTGTACGTCGCTCTGCAATTTGAAGATCCGCGCCCATCGCCGATTTTCGACGAAGACACGCGTGAGCCAGAGAATGGCCACAAGAGCACACGCAAACGCAAGCAGCGGCGATAGATCGCGCATGAATTCTCCAAAGGGGGAGGGCGCGCCCTGCGAGCGATACACATCGGGCCAGACCGCGCGCTCAAGCGCTTCGTCGGGTTGACCGTCTTCTTGCCTCAAATGCGAGAAGAGATAGAACTCAGGGTTTCGCGCAACTTCAGGATGCGCGATAAGGAAAGCCGCAAGCTGCGGATTGTTGCGCGCCACATAGTCCTGGTTCGCCAGCAACGACGGGTCGTGAGAGACAACCGTAGTAAGCGTCGGGCTGAGACGTAGCAACTTGATTAGCTCTCTCTGCTCTGTTGCGACATCTTGCTCGTTGGGCGCGGGAGCTGCCGCTGCCGCCGGCGCAGCGGCCGCCGCCGGAGTCGCAGGTTTCGCCTGCGTGAAACCCATCGTCGAGAAAAGCAAGCTAGTCGCGGCGAGAGAGAAAAGAAGCCTGGACAGGAGCCGGGAAAGGAGTCTGGAGAGGGTCGGGCGAGTGTGCATGTCAGGAAGTCCCCTTGCGGGAAGAGGTCTTGCAACCTCTTCTGCTCATACAACGAAGCAAGGGGACGGATGGTTAACAACTTATTTTGATGCCTAGCTCACTCCGACTTTGTACCGCGGCCACAGAGGACGCATGGCATCGTGGTTTACCACCGGTTCGCCATCGCACTCGACCTCGATCACCGTGGCAGGCTGATCCGGCGCCACCAGCGGCAGGCCCGTCATCCGAAACGCGAACTCGTCCTGCGTGAACTCCACTTTCTGCCCGGTCTTCAAAAGACGCGCCGACAAAACCTTCGGCTTGACCCCGCCAAGCGCGATTACGACCTCCGGCTGATAGAAACTCAGCCACTCCGCCGCCGGGGTATGTCCAGGCCAGAAATGCTGATGGATATATAGCGTGTTGCCGCGGCGGGTGTAGTTGGCATTCGTGTTCCAGTCCAATCTGCCCGCGTTCCGTGCCGTAGATCGCCTTGCCATTGGTTTCGAGCCACTTGCCCACCAGTTCCAGCACGGTAACGGACTCCTCTGGAATCGAGCCGTCCGGCTTCGGCCCGATGTTAAGCAGATAATTGCCGCCGCCACGGGCGCAGGTCGCCAGGTTATCGACGATGTTTTTGGGAGTCTTCCAGGCATCGTCTCCGCGATTGAACCCCCAACTATCGTTCAGCGTCATGCACGTCTCCCACGCGCGTCCTGCCTTTGACGCCTCGATGTGCTGCTCGGGCGTTGAAAAATCGCCGTCAAGCCCATTGCGATTGTTGACAATGATCTCCGGCTGCAGCTCAAAGACCATCTGGTTCATGCGCTCCGACTCCCACTCCTGCGGAGTCAGCGGCCAGTCAACGTCATACCAAAGCACGTCGATCTTGCCGTAATTCGTCATAAGCTCGCGAACCAGCCCGTGCGTGTATTCGACAAAGCGCTTTCGCGCCGCCGCATCGGTCTTGCACTTCGCGCCATCCGGGTGGTGCCAGTCCATCAGCGAGTAGTAGAAGCCCACGCGCAACCCTTCCGCACGCGCCGCTTCGACAAATTCGCGAACGAGATCGCGTCCGGGCCCCTGCTTCGCGGCGCAGTAGTCCGTCAGCTTGGTGTCCCAATGGCAAAACCCTTCGTGATGCTTGGTCGTCATCACCATGTATTTCTGGCCCGCGCGCTTTGCCAGTCGCGCCCACTCCCGCGCCGCATTCGGTCTCGGCTTGAAGTTCTTCGCGAGAATCTCGTACTGACGAATCGGAACGCCTTCGACCTCCATGGCCCATTCATGCTGACCAATCACGCTGTAAAGTCCCCAGTGAATGAACATCCCAAACTTCGCCTCATGCCACCAGGCCATGCGCTTCTCGCGGGTCGCTGCCTGCTGCGCCGATGACGGAGATTCAGATACCGCGTCCGCACCCACACTCGACCCAGGCTCCGCTCCCGAAGCCTTCGACGCCGAGAGCGCCAGCGCTCCCGCCGCGCCAAGCTGCTTAAGAAACGACCGCCTCGAACTCTCGCTCCAATCCATCATCGCTCCTCGCTCCCCTCACTCAATCTGCCGCTCGTGCAGGCTCACCGATATTGCCCCCGTGCTGGCGGGGGAACTATAGGAAATACCGCGAATGCCTGTCAATCCGGCGCCGGCGATCTTTCATGCGCGGATATTTCCACTTTTGGGTTATGAAATCGAGTGAAGCGTAGACGGTTCATAGCGCGGAAGGCGTATTGTGGCCGCCCCTGCCGCGGCTTACATTCAAAGCATCCACCCAGACATCAATCAGGATGGAACGATTCAAGGGCATTGAGCTGAATGCTTCGAGCCGCTCGCGAATCGATAAAAACTATAAAAGGGGACAGGTAATGGAAGAGCAACGTCAGTCCCGACTCTTCTCCCGGCTGCGAGCCAGTTATACCGACAAGAAAAACACCTTTTCGTGGGCTCTGATTGTTTGGGCGGTGAGCGCAGTCGCCCTTTCCCCATTCATGGAAGTTCAGGCAAATCTTTTGCGCTCCGTGCCGATTGCGTTAGCCTGGTCCGCAATCCACATCGTTAGAAGGATGTAGTCCCCTTCATCGCAAGCGCGTGTTCCTTATAACGATCCGACTGCGTGTCTCTCTTTTACAATTTCTGCAAAAGAGATGGCTGAGGCTTGGTCCTGGGCTGCGAAATGTCCGCATTCCCGTGCAGGAGTGCGATTTCATCCAGTTGCAGCAAATCCTGCAGATATTCGCGAATCGCCATCAGCACGAATGCCGACTCCGCGAAAATAAATATCCCCAGATAACAGGCAGCCAGCGGCACAGCGTACGGAATTTCCGTGGCATCCACCTTGTCCAATAAATCTGCCGTCGTGAATCGAAGTCCCAAGACCGCGCAATTGCTCAATCGACTGCTGCAGCACGGCATGGTAGGTCATAATGCACGCCAGCGTGAGAACAATAAAGAGAAACGGCAGTGCGGCAATGAAAGAGCTCATCTTCCCTTTGGAAAACATCGGCACCGCCAGGCGATGCCGGATCGAAAACACGAATGCAAGCAGCAGAAAGCAAAACAAAGACGCGTAGACCGTGAGGTATCCCCGCTGCTGCGAATAGATCGGAATCAGTTTCCAGGTTGCAATAGGAATCGGAATTGACGCCGCAACGATCGTCGAGACGCTCATATAGCCTTTGAAAAAGTTCGCAAACACCGCAATCCGCATGCTCTTGCCCGGGCCGGCTCGCTTCGTCTCCTCCATCGTCTCTCCTTATTCAATCGCCAGTTGCAGAGGAATGGCTGCAGCGGAACCCACGACAATCGTCACGGGAGCCACCTTTTGCACCTGGATGGACGAAATTCTCTTCTCCGCCCTGACGGAGTAGACACCCGGCGGCAGTTCGATAGTCGCGGGACTGGTCAGATTCGGAACACGCACTTCATCTGGCTGTAACAGAGTAGAGCAGGCCCATTTGTAGAAGACCTGCCAGCCATTTTCCGTTTTGGCGCCTCGTATTGTAGTTACACTGACGGGCACTTTGCGCCCCATCCCGAAATTGCGACAGTCGCTTGCTTTCACCTGGATATCTTTCTGCACGTCATTCAGGAGCAAGCGGCGCTGCTCGTCATCCTTCAGACGCAATGCCAGATCGCAGACCTGGATATCCTGATCGAGGCTGACGAGGTACTCGGGAGGAGGGGGAGGAGGAGGCGGCCAATCCTTCAACGTGGGAGCCTTCGGTGCGCCTTTGCGCCACCCGACCAGCAGCCCCCGTTTCAGCAGATCAAGGTCGCTGCTCTGCCCGAGACAGGTTTCAAGCGCTGCGAGCTTTGCGCGAGTGGGCCCCAGCAAATCCGAAGCGCCCTTGGCAAATCCGGCCTGGCTCAAAACCAGCGCGCCGGCAATCACCATCAGGGTCGGATTGAGCACATCGAAGGGGGAGCTTCGCGGCATGTGGCCCTCACAAAATACCGGCAGACGGCCCGCTCAAAATTGGGCTCATTATATCCAGATTTCGAATTGTGGTTGCAGTTTAGTTAAGCAGTGGCCTCTAGGCGACAAACACCGAACCAACCCAGGGTTTATCATCGAAGGTGGTGCGGGCTGGGCACGTTGGCCTGCGGTTTTGCCCTTGCGCGAGGGCGGAGTAGCTCTCGCGGCAGGGGTATCCCTGTGAGAAACGGAAAGCGATGCGAGCGAAGACAGCTGTAGTGCTGGGCGCCCAGTGGGGCGACGAGGGCAAAGGCAAGATTGTAGACGTGCTCAGCGAGCGGTTCAGTGCTGTGGCGCGCTACGCGGGCGGACATAACGCAGGCCATACCGTCATTCATGGCAAGCAGAGATTTGTTTTGCAGTTGATTCCCTGCGGTGTCCTTCGAAAGGGATGCAAGGGCATCATCGGCAATGGAGTCGTGCTCGATCCCATCGCTTTTCTCAAGGAAGTTGCCAAACTTCGTGCGCTCGGCGTCGAAGTCGACGACCAGCTTTATGTATCCAACCGCGCGCAGGTCATTCTGCCTTACCATCGCATGATCGAACTGGCCGCGGAGAGCGCTCCCGGGCGACAGAGAATCGGAACGACCAGCCGCGGCATCGGCCCGGCCTACGAAGACAAGATGGCGCGTAGCGGTCTGCGCATCGTTGACCTGCTCAGGCCCGATCTGCTGAAGACTCACATCGACGCCGCCTGTGGCGAGAAGAATGCCATTGCGCATGCGCTCTTTGGAACCGATCCGCTCGACCCGGAAAAAATGTATGACGAATACGCGGCGGCCGCCGAAGAGGTACGTCCATTCGTCGCCGACACTGGCCGCTTGCTCCATGGAATTCTGGCCCGGGGCGGCTCGGTAATGTTCGAGGGCGCCCAGGGAACGATGCTCGACATCGATCACGGTACCTATCCGTTTGTGACTTCCTCCTCAGCGACCGCCGGTGGAGCAGCAACCGGAACCGGCGTCGGACCTACAGCGATCGGCACCGTAATCTCCGTAACCAAGGCCTACGTCACTCGCGTCGGCGAAGGCCCGTTTCCCACCGAGATCCACGAGCCGGTTGGCGATCAGCTCCGCGCGCGCGGCAACGAATATGGCGCGGTTACCGGTCGTCCCCGCCGCTGCGGATGGCTCGACATTCCTCTTCTGCGCTACTCCAACCAGGTCAACGGAGCAGAGTGGCTGGTGGTCACCAAGATGGACGTCCTCGACGAACTGGAGGAGATTCCCATCTGCATCGGCTATGAAATCGACGGCAAGATCACCGATGAGATTCCAGCGGACGTGCGCGGGCTCGAGCGCATCAAGCCACGCTACACCACGCTGAAGGGATGGCGCACATCGACCGAGGGAATCACTGAGTTTGAAAAACTGCCTCAGGCCGCGCGCGACTATCTGCGGTTCCAGGAGCGCGAGAGCGGCGCAAAAATTGGAATGGTTTCAACCGGCCCCGATCGCGAGCAGACCATGGTGCTGCCGGAGTTTGCTGCCGCGCTCGACGCCATTCACGCGTAAACTGAACGAGCCGGCCTCAGGGACCAATACCCAACCGCGAGGAAATCTCCACCATGACCAGCTTTACTGTCCGCATGAAGTTTGCCAAGGAAGATCGGGATGAGATCGCCGAGATTTTGCGTGAACTGACGACGGCGACAAGGCAGGAGCCGGGCTGCGTGAGCTACATCCCGCATTGGGTTCAGGGCGAGCCCAGCACCGTCCTTATCTACGAGCAGTACATAGACCAAAAGGCAGAGGAAGCACATCGGCAATCGGCACATTTCAAACGCTATGCTGTAGGCGGTCTCTTCCAGAAGATGCTCGATCGCGTGCGCGAGGACCTGGCCTCTCTGGCTTGACCTGAGGAATGCCGCCTCAAAAACGATGGAGCGTGGCCACATCACGGTTGAATCCGCTCGTTGCCTTTCATGCTTGAGTGCCGTCAAACAAGAGGATCAACTGTGCTTCGTGACGTCACGTCATCAGATGTGATCGGCAACACATAACACAAGGCAGCTAAACCGCTTTTTTTGACGACGTTATTGACCCGTGCAACACTTCGGGGCTAACATCCGTTACGCCTATGTGGACGTGGAAGGCTAACTCGCCTAAGGGCTGGAATCGCTGCCTGGCGATCGCGGTGATCAGTCTTGTGGCGAGTGCAGTGCCTCCGCTGTCGGGAATGCCGCACAGTGAGAAGCATGAGAACCGGCGCGTAATCGACAATCTTGAAGATACGTGGCGCAACGCCGCGCTCAAGGGAAACTCCGCTGCGTTGGACAGCCTCCTCGCCGATGACTACATGGCGATCACTCCTACCGGGGTCATCCAATCGAAAGAACAGACACTCGCTCTCGTCCGCAACGGAACACTTCGGTTCAAGTCCATCGATTTTGACGACCGCAAAGTTCGCTTTTACGGAACGACCGCCCTCGTCACCTGTCGCGCCGAGGTGGAAGGTGTCAGTGCAGACGGCGATTTTTCGGGGAGCTACCGATATACGCGTGTCTACGCGCGCGATTCGAAAGGATTCTGGCGCATCGTGAGCTTCGAGGCCAATCGCATCCGCGAGCCCGAACCACGCAAATCCGATTCGCATAAACCAGTCGCGAAGAAATAAGAGCGGAGACACAAGCCCACCGACGCAAATCCCACACCTGGCCCGTTTCCCTGCCACCTTTTTCGCGCGCCGTAGTCTTCTACAATTAGCCGATGCCCGAGCTGCCTGAGGTAGAGACGATTGCGCGTGGCGTCGACGCCCGCGTCCGAGGTGACCGGATTGTCGACGTCTGGTTCGGCACCCACCGCGAACCCTTCAAAACGCCACCCTCTCGCCAGGCCAAGGCCCTTGAGGGGCGATCTATCCTTTCCGTCCATCGCACCGGAAAGCACATCGTGGTTGAACTGCAGACGGCGAATCAATCTGGCGGCAAGGTCATTCCCTCAAACCTTGAAAACCGCGCAGACGCCCAGTGGATCGTGCATCTCGGTATGACCGGGCGGCTGCTCGTGACTACGCCCGAAGCTCCTGTGGCGCCGCATACCCACGCTCGCCTGACGCTCGCAAGCGGCAGAGAAATTCGCTTCGTCGATCCTCGGCGCTTCGGTAGACTTGATTTCCGCGACCTCTCAAGAGACAACGGCTTTACCGGTCCTGGCGCTGAGCCCCTGTCAATCGGGCCGACAGAATTCGCCGCGCTCTTTCGCGGACGAAAGCTCGCAATCAAGGCGGCGCTGCTGAACCAGTCGCTGCTCGCAGGTGTGGGCAATATCTATGCGGACGAAAGCCTCTTCCGCGCCGGCATTCGCCCACGACGCAGAGCCGGACAGCTCACCAGGGCTGAACTGGAGCGACTGCGCGTGGCGCTGCGGGAAGTTCTGGAACACGCCATCCGCCTCGGCGGCTCGTCCGTCTCGGACTACGTCGACGCCGAAGGTGTACGCGGATTCTTCCAACTCGAGCATTGCGTTTACCAGCGCACCGGTGAGCCGTGTCGCAATTGCAGCAGCCTGATCCGGCGAATCGTTGTGGCTGGACGCAGCACGCATTACTGCGCAAAATGTCAGCGCTAGTCCGCAATCTACTGTTTTTTGAAGAGTAACCCCCGCAGGATTACGGGATTGCAGACTACGCAACAGGACACACCCGCTTAAATCTCTCATTCTAAAGGCACACAGAAACGGCACGGGGATTGCTATAGAGAGGGTGCCAGTGATGTACCGGCTGCTGGGGAAATTCCGGCCAGCCCGCAAAAACAACAGACGCTCGGCAAGAGCATCCGCCATCGAAGCGGCCCACACAGTGGGAAGACCGGCCGAGACAGCCTGTGAAAGGCGCAGTGGATATAACCACTGCCCATAATTTGCTGGGAGGCCAGTGACCAGCGCAGGGACACAAAACGCCACTCCGTTAGAGAGTGGCGTTTTGTGCGTCTGAGCACTTTTAGTCGATCCCCCAACAAGGCCATTACGCTTGTACCTTGGTTCAACTCTCGCCACTTGCAACGCGGAGTCTCACCCTGTAGTATCGGAGTTGCCTATCAAGCGGCTGATGCGAACCACCCGGAATTGGGGAGAGAAGGCTCGCCGCTGACAAAGATGCTTCGCCGTCAGGGACAGATATAGGAAGTTGAATACGGCCAGGAATCTCATAGGAATGGCATCACCCCAGGTAGCCGGCCGCACCGTACCGATCCAGACAATCGGATTAGATTGGTTACAAGTTTTCGGCGTGCCAGGCGGCTTGAGTGTTTTCAATAGATGTTTGAGCCCGGAGTCGCATCACATAAGTGGCGTCATTCTCCGCGGGGACCCGGCAACGGTAGGTCGGGAGCGGATGACAAAGACGCGGCGCACTGGGCAAGAAGGGTACATTCACCGCGAAAGCGTCGTGGATTCTTTAAAGGTCGTGGTAGATTGCGTTCAGAGTTCCGTTCCCCGACGAAAACGCGCAGTATCCGCGAACAAGGGCTACACGCCGTCGTGTTCCCCGTCCCGTTCTGGACGAACGGCAGGAAAGGCAACTCAGCACCTTCCCATATAGGAATTAGCTGATTCAAAAACGCAAAATGCACCAGATAGCAAAGTGCCAGGAAGTGCACGCATGACAATAGAATCGACGCCGCCCCAGTCTGAACTGGGGCCAGCCCAGGCCAACGGCCAGGTGCAGTCGCAGGGGCATCGGCGCCGCCGGCGCCGCCGCAAGAATAAATCGAGCCAGCAAGGCACGCCGCAGCAGGCACAAGGGCCTCAAAGCCAGCCGCAGCAAAGCCAACCAATGCCGGCACAGCCGCAGCAGCAGGGCCCATCACAGCCCGCAGCCCCTCGGCACAACCAGCCCCGACAGAATCAGGGACGGAAGAAGAAAAAATTCTTCCAGAAGGGTTCCGCTCCGCCAGCGCAGCCGGGGAACAGCATCTCTGGTCCGCCGCACGGCAGACGCAAGGAAAAGCAGAGGGGGCCAAGGACCTTCGTCGGTCCGATGGACCATAGCTATCGCGTCGTCAACGGAAACGTTGCCGATGGACCGGCCTCGACGATCCAGATCATGAGCAACGGACACGGCGGCGCTCACAGCGGCGGCCAGTATCTCGACGCGAACCAGGCATCTCCCGCGGTAGCCGTTCGCGAAAACGCCCCGACCCGCATCTTCTGCTTCATCGACGATCTGTTCTTCCAGGCCAAGATTCAGGAAACGGCGCGCAAGTTGGGCGTCAAGGTTGAATTCGTCAAGGGCGAAAAGGAAACCGTCGCGAGGTTGACCGATGCGCCTGAAGCCGAACGACCAACACTGGTGGTTTTTGACCTGAATAATCTCAACGCCAAGCCGATGACGCTCATTCCCAAGTTCAAAGCCAAGCTGAAGAAGGCGACATCTATTATTGGGTTCCTCAATCACCTCCAGGGCGACCTGAAGATGAAAGCCATCGAAGCCGGCTGCGACACGGTCATGCCGCGCTCTGCGTTTTCGCAGAGCCTGCCAAACCTGCTCCGCCGCTACGGAATGGAAGAGGAAGAAGACAACATGCCGCAGCTTGCGTAAAGCCGGTTGCGAGTGGAAGGAGCAAAAGGCGTTCCCCATCGGGAGCGCCTTTTGCTTTCTGCCAATAATCCCGCTTTTGTCCTGTCTTCTTCTACGCCCTCAAAAAGAGTGAAAACACAGTCCCCCGATAACTCCCGTCCGTCCTGCTCCGGAACCGCAGCGTCCCCTGATGTTTCGTTACCGTCTCCGAGCTGAGCCACAACCCTAGCCCAGTCCCCGTCGCAGACTTCGTCGTGAAAAACGGCTCAAACACATGCTTCCGCATCGACTCCTGGATTCCCACACCCGAATCCGCAATCATTACCCTGACACCTTCTTGCCCTGTCACCGGGTCCGCAGCCTTCCGCAACCGCACAACCAGCCGCCGAGCATCCGTGTTCCTCAACATCGCATCGATAGCGTTACCCAGGAGATTCGCGATCACCTGCCTCACCTCCACTGCCTGGCAGCTGATCGAAGGATGCAATCTGTATCTCCGCTCGATCTCAACCTGCATGGACTTCAGCCGTCCCTCGTACAGCACAAGCACCGATTCCAGAATCTCCTCAATATCCACGATGTGCGGCTCCGCCGTCTGCCTGTGAAAGCGCAGCGTTGCCGTCGTAATGTGACTCACCCGTGCCAGCTCGAGTTCCGCCTGCTCCAGAAACTCGCCAACCTCCGGCGAAACAACGCCCCTGCGCGCCAGAAATATGAGATTCGTCATCGCTTCCAGTGGATTATTGATCTCATGTGCAATCGAGCTCGCCATGCGGCCCACCACCGCAAGCTTCTCGCTCTGCCGTAGACTCATCTCTGTCTTCAGCCGTTCTGTCTCGTCGCGCAGCACCTTCGCCAATCCCGTAACCAGCCCGTCCTTGTTGCGAATCGGCTCCGTAACCCATCGCGCCCAGATCCGCGTTCCATCCTTGTGAACGAGCCAGCGCGCATCTTCTTGGCGACCGCCGGCCTCCAACTCCGAAATCTCCGTGCACAGAATCTGCGCTTCACGATCCTCCGGCGAAAGCAGCAGCGAAAACGGCTTTCCCAGCGCCTCCTCCGACGTGTAGCCGAAGATTCGTTCTGCCCCCGGATTCCAGCTTGTAAATCGCAGCCCCAAATCCATCTGCACAAGCGCATACTCGCGAACGTTCTCGAGGAACAGACGAAACCGCTCCTCTCCCTCGCGCAGCGCGGCCTCCGCACGCGCTCGCTCAACTGCAGCCCATGTTCGTTCCCCGGTATTCCAGACAAGCTCGACCTCATCCTCCGTCCAGTCTCGCCGCGATGCATCAGTAGCGCAGAGACAAGCCACCAGCCGTCCATCTTTAACCTGCGGTACCGCGATGAATGCGCCCACCTGCACCGCCGCAAGTGTCGCCCGATCGGCTTCCGGAAGCATCTCCGAGCTTCTTACATCCCGTACCACCGCTGGCTCAAACTTCTGAGGTGACCACCGAAGCCAACCGAAGACTTCCATCGGCCGTCTCCCGACCGCGCTCGGCACACCTTCACGCACAAACTCCCGCTCAATTAGCATCTCTCTGGACTGTTCGTCGATCTCGCCATAGAAAACGCGGTTTGCACGCAGCTGCTCGCCGAGCACCTTGCTGGCCAGCCCTTGAATTTCGATCGGGTCTGAAAGCGGGCGCAGCGCGTCGCTGAGCTTCAACATGTACGCCTGCTTCTCTTCACTGCTGCGCAGCGCCTTCTCGGCTTGCTTCCGATCATGGATGTCATCGAAAACAACGTTCAGCAATTTGCTGCCATCCCCGCCCACGCGCGAGGCAAATACTGTGAACCAGCGGCCGATTTCCTTGACGTAGTAGTCAAATCGAACCGGTTCACCCGTCTCGATGACGCGTCCGTAAGTCTTAACCCAAAACTCTTCGAGATTTGGATTCACCTCTCGCGCTGTCTTCTCGAGATAATCCGACCATCCGGTCTGCTTTTCGAAGACACGATTCGTTGCATGAAAGCGCATGTCGCACGCACGCCCGTTCGCGTCGTAGACCATCTCCAGCAACGTGTACCCTTGATCGATCGAATCGAACAGTGTGCGATATTTTCCTTCGCTCGCGCGCAGTGCGGCCTCAACCCGGGCCCGCTCCACCGCCGCCCACGTCCGTTCCGCTGTCTCCTTGACGAGTTCAATCTCTCCGGGCTTCCAGACTCGCGGCTCCATGTCAGCCACGCACAATGCGCTAACCTTCCGGTCATTCTTTATCAGCGGAACAGAAGTGAAAGCACCTACCTTCGTGCCTAAAATCACCGCTCGGGCGGCATCCGGAATCAGAGGCGACGTCCACACATTCTCGATGACCGCCGGTTCGCCCTTCTGCGTTGACTGTTCAATCCAGGCGAACGGCTCCAGTGGATAGGTGCCCGCCAGGCTCGGAATACCATCTCGAACAAAATCCCGCTCAACCCGAAGTTCTCCCCGCGCTTCATTCATTTCGGAATAGAAGGCCCGATCCGTCTGCAATTGCTCGCCAAGCAGCCGCGAAGCCACCTCCTGCACTTCGATAGGATCGGCAATCGGTCGCAGCGCATCGCTCAGCCGCAACAGGTAGGCCTGCCGCTCTTCGCTTTCGCGTAGATCTGCCTCGGCTTGTTTCCGCTCGGTAATGTCGTAGAAGACAGCATTCACCAGGCGGCTGCCTTCGCCACCTACGCGCGAAGCGAAAATACTCATCCACCGGCCTGAATCGTGAGAGTAGCTTTCAAACCGAACCGATTCACCGGTTTCCGCAACGCTGGCATATGTCTGAAGGCACGAGTCTTCGAGATTCGGGATCAATTCGCTCGTAGTTTTCCCGAGATGATTCTTAAAACCAGTCTGCTTCTCAAAGAAATGATTGGACTCAACAAAGCGAAGGTCCGTGGCCACCCCATTGTCGTCGTAGAGCACCTCGAGCACAGTGATCGCATTGTCGATGGAATCGAACAGCCCGCGATACTTCTCCTCGTCTGCGCGCAACGCGGCTTCGGCGCGAACTCGCAATCCCTGCTCGGAAAGCGCACCGTTAACTTCCTCAGCCAATTCAACTTCGCGGGACTTCTCTTCGACGCTTCCACTGTCCATTGCTGAAGAACTCCGCTACCGCTCGCTTACAGACGGTTACTTGCCCATTGGCCCACCACTCCGAAGTCAGAATGGAAAACCCCATCATAACCCTGTTAGCGCGCATGAGAAATCAAGATAATTGCCTCCAAATTCGCTGTCGTTGCGCTACCCAGGCCGCCACATCAAGCCCACGCACCTCGCAGCTCTTTAAAAACGCACTGTTTAGACAGAAAAGCACGAGGTGTTCCTGCGACGGAACGCCCCGCCTTCGGTATTGCATCGGAGGCAGTTTGTTCTTGGCCTGCCCGCGATGTCCTCGACGATCATTTCTCAGCCGCCTGGTCAATGGTGCCGCCTTGACGCCCGGCACGAACCCCGTGAAGCTCCTCTTGAGCTACAAGTCTTCGCGCAACGCCTCCGCTGCGCGTAGCGCCAGACCGTAGGCAACGGACGTAAATTCGTTGCCGCTGCGGATGCGGTGTTCACCGAAACGGGTCTCGAAGATGCGGCGCACTGCAGGCACAAATGAGCTTCCGCCGGTAAGGAATACGCGGTCGACAGCTTTTGGATCGATACCGGAAGTTTTGAGGAGTTTGTCAATCGAATCCTCGATTGCCTGCAGATCATTCTCGATCCATGATTCAAATTCACGGCGCGTGACGGGGATACGGAGGTCCATGCTGCCGTCGCGAAAGTGGAACTCAGCTTCATGGCTTCGCGACAGCTCAAACTTGACCCGCTGGATTGCCTGGTGAAGCTGATAGCCGAGGTCTTCTTCGATCAATGTAATCAGAGCCTCAATCTTTTCCGGTTCCAGAGCTCGAATCCGTGCGCTGTTGAGGATTTCGCGCACGTTGTTGGTGCGAAGGAAAGAGAGATAGTGCCAGCGTTCGAGGTTGGCGTAGATCCACGCAGGAACAGCAGGCAGCAGTTTGTTGAGCGAGCGTGCCTCAGAGTTCGATCCCAGCGCGGGAGACACGAGTTTGCGAACGATGCGAGCGTCGAAGGCGTCGCCTGCAAGCCCCACTCCGCTGTTCCCCAGCAGATCCCGCGGAGTGCGTCCACGGCCACGCACGCCTGGACCGACACGCAGCAGCGAAAAGTCGCTGGTGCCGCCGCCAAAGTCGCCGATCAAAATCAATTCGTCGTGGTCAAGCGTGGCCTCATAGGCGCAGGCGGCGGCGACCGGCTCCATTTCGAAATCCACACGTTCAAAGCCTGCAGTTCGAAATGCCTCTTGCAGCCGCGAAACGGCAAAGTCGTCATCCTCCGGGGATTCGGAACCGACGAAGCGAACGGGCCGGCCCACCATCGCATAGCGAATGGGCTTCTCGAATTGCTTTGCTGAATGTTTGCGTAAATCGCCGAGCATGCGGGCAATCAGGTCTTCCAACTTGTAGCGACGGCCAAAGACTTCCGTCCCGGTGAGTGAGCGGCTGGAAAGGTGAGACTTCAGCGACTGAACGAGGCGGCCCTTCTCCTCTGCCTGAAGATAATGCTCGATGGCAGCGGGGCCGGTGTGGACATGCGTTCTCCTTGGGCCGCTTCCTGTCCTGAATTGCTCAAGATAAAGAACTGAGCGGAAGGATTCGACTTGCGATCCTGCCGACGAGAACGAGGCAAGCCGCACCTCGGATTTTTCATTCAAAAGAGCGACTGAACTGTTTGTGGTGCCGAAATCGAACCCAATGGCATCCAGCTGATTTCTCGTTGTTTGCATCGGCTCTATTATTTCGCAGCAGCGCGGCAATCCCCGCGGAGTCTAAACGAATCTCACTTCGAGAGAGCCCGTAAGCTTCGGCGTAAATCGTTGGGATCCGCTTCATTGGGCATGAGGCGTTCTACTTCTTGATGGGTACGCTCCCAAACCGGAACTGCACGAATGAGCAGATTGTGTCCCTTAGCCGTCAGTTTCAAAACGCGGCTTCTCCGATCCGACGGGTCTTGTGACACTTTGACCAACCCGCGGCGTTCCAGCGGCTTCAGTGCAGCAGTGAGCGTGGTCCGATCCATTGCGAGCAGAGAGGCGACAGGCCCCATGGCGGGCGGCTCAGGTCGGTTCAGTGACATCAACAGGGAAAACTGACCGTTCGTCAGATCGAAGGGTCGCAAAACTTCATCGAAGCGCCGGGCCAGAGACCGGGCCGCACGCTGCACGTGAAGGCAGAGACAACAGTCCCGCACCAGCAGCGTCGTCTTGTACGGCAGCGTTTTTTGGCTTGACACGAGATGATTCTAGTTGATATCAACGTATTCGTCAATGAAATCTTTCCCTCCAGCCTTTCCCCAAGCTTGAAAGCCGTCGGAGGTAACTACCCTATGGAGGTCTCATATGTCCTTTCTTCATGATTTGAAAATTGCGGCGCGTTCCTTGTCTCGTGTCCCCGCGCTTTGGATTACGGTGGCCCTCACCCTGGCATTGGGCATCGGTGCCAACGCTGCAATTTTCAGCGTGGTTCGAGCCGTGCTTTTACGCCCGCTTGCCAATCGCGATGAAGATCGGTTGCTTTATGTGCGCCAGAGCGCGCCCGGCATCGGTGCCCAGAACGCCACCTTCTCCGTGCCTGAGATCAAGGACATCGGTACCGGACTGAAAACTATCCAGGAACTGGGCACTTTTTCCGAAATTGATTTCTCCCTTGTTGGATTGGGCACACCGCGTGAGATTCCCGCGGGCGTGGTTGATGGCAACTACTTCGAGGTGATGGGGCTGCGGCCAGTACTTGGCCGCCTGCTGACTCCAGCCGACGATGGACCCAACGCGGCAGGCGCGGTTGTGCTCACTTATAAGTTCTGGCGCGAATCTTTACAGTCTGACCCTCACGTGCTAGGCAAGACCGTACGCTTGGAGGGCGTCACGGGCGCGCGGTCCGCCGTGATTGTCGGAGTACTCGAGCCCTCCGTGCCCTACCCTGTCGCAACCGAGATCATCGCGAACGTCGTGACCAGCCCACATCATCTCTCCGCAACGATGGTCACCGGACGGGAACACCGTATGACGGAAGTCTTCGCGCGACTGGCTCCGGGGGCGACTCTCGACGCCGCTCGAGCGGAACTGCGCACGGTGTATGCCGGGATGCTGGCCGCGCATCCTGAGGTGTACAAGCCCGAAGATCATTTCGCGATCGGTGTGACGCGGATGCATGACCAGATCAACTCCACCGCCAACACCATTCTGTGGGTGCTGTTCGCGGCGTCGGGTCTGCTCTTCGTAATCGCCAGTTCCAATGTGGCCAATCTCGTGCTGGCGCGAACTGTGCGTCGCGAGTCCGAGCTCGCGGTGCGCTCGGCGCTGGGAGCCAGCAGAGCGGTTTTGCGCCGTTCTCTGCTGGCGGAGAGTCTCGTGCTCTGCGTGAGCGGCGTGATAGCGGCGGTGCTCATCGCCGTCCCCATGGTGGAGATTCTGGCACGATATGCCGCGCGCTTTTCGGTGCGAGCGAATGACATGACTCTCGATTTCAGCCTGGTTTGGTTTGGCATTGCGTTGGCGCTGGTCGCAGCCGTCTTTCTGGCATTTATACCCCGCCTGCCCGCCACCGACACACTGCGAAGCGGCGGCATCGCAAGCGGCGGCACGCGCGTTGCAGGAGGCAGCAACCGTAAGCTTCGGATATTCGCAGTTCTGCAAATCACGGCTTCCTTTCTGTTGCTTGCCGGATCTGCTGTCTTGATGAGGACTCTGTATGAGCTCGAGAAGACACGGCCGCCCTTCGAAACAGCCAATGTTCTCGCCGTGAATCTGCCGGTGATGTCGTATGGAAAGACACCCGAGCAAGTACAGGAGTTTTATCACGAGGTGCAACGCCGCGTAGAAACAATCCCTGGAGTACAGCAGGCATCGACTGGATTCAGCGTGCCATGGCGCGACGGTCAGGCGCTGAATATTGGCTTCACTTTCGCGGTCCAGGGAGCAAAACGCGAAAACGGCATGCCGGATTGGCGCGCGCGCTTTCGGTCTGTCTCGCCTGGATTCTTCGGGACCCTTGGAGTGCCGCTGCTTGGAGGCCGTGATTTTCGAGACAGCGATCGCGCGGGTTCGGAACGCGTGGTGATCGTGAGCCAGAGCGTTGCCAATTCACTGTTTCCTGGCCAGGACCCGCTGAACCGCGAAATGCGCTGGACCGACGGCGTAATGAAATTCATCGGCATCAGCTACGAGCCGCGACGGATCATCGGCGTGGTGCCTGATATCGATGATGAAAACATCATCCCTTCACCGGCTATGACCATTTACCAACCGTCCGATCAGGAAGGTTGGCAAGGCCGTCTCTTCGTGCGGGCGAAGCACGATCCCTATTCGCTTGTTCCCGCCATTAGCCGCACCATTCACACGATGTCGCAAGACCAGCCCGTTGAGCGAGCCAGCACGCTCGAAGACATTCGCGCAGAAGTGCTGACGCCCGATCGCTTGAACGCAATCGTGTTTGGCGGATTCGCCATTGTCGCGTTATTGATCTCGGTCGTGGGTGTGGCTGGGGTTCTTGCTTTTTCAGTAAGTGGGCGCACGCGTGAGTTTGGAATTCGCATGGCCCTTGGCGCGCAGCGACGCAACATACTCTCCGGAGTTGTTTTGGAGGGGCTTGTCATCGCCAGCATCGGAGTGGCCGCTGGCCTGGTGGTCGGCTTTGCATTCGCGCGCGTCCTTGGCAGGTACGTCGCGGAGATCCGGCAACCGGGCGTACTCGCCTTCATCGCGGCAGCCCTGATTATTCTGGCCGCGGCGGTGATTGCTTCGGTCATCCCCGCAGCTCGTGCTGCAAGGGTCAACGCAGTCGAAGCGCTCCGCGCAGAGTAGGTCGCGAACGTCACCGGCATTGTCGCAATTCCCGGCTCTTAGGATAGTTGTTGCAGGGAGACATGTAGATCCGTGTGGATGACCGACAAACATGAAGTAAGCCAAACACGGGTCGTGTTGCCAACATTCCGACCGCAATGAATCAACCCTCTAAGGAAGCGATGGGAAAGTTTGGGACGCCGGCCAGCAGAGCGAGGCCCGTCGGAATCAGAAGGAGATAGCAGATTGCGGAGACGTACAGGGTGACATTGATGCCAAAAGACATGCTGACTATCACACCCAGTACCGACGCTAGAACCCCGGCGGCGCCGTTGATACCCCAGAACCACGGGGTAGGGTCGTTATCGACTGCTTCAACCAGGCGCATGCCGGTGGGGAAGGCGAAGCCGAGCAGAAAGCCCAGCGGCATGATTGCCGCCAGAGAAATACCGATGCGTACCAAGCGTTCGCGATCTGTTGTCGCCTGAAATACTGCCGGTAAAATCTGCGCCATGACTACCAGATAGGTCACGACGCCAGCGCCCCACACTAACAGCCTCCCGCGTGTGCTCAGTTTAAGCCGTTCCGATGTCAGACTGCCGAGGCCGGAAGCTAGAATCAGGCTGAAAAGGCAGACGCCAAGCGAGTAGACCGGGTGGCCGAGATAGACGCTGAAGTACTGCAATAGCGCGATTTCAGCCAGCATAAATCCCATTCCGATCAAGGCGAAATAAAGGCTGCCAGTAACCATAAAGGAGCGCCGACGATTACGCTCCGCACGATGGAGCGGCACCAAAATGGTCAGAATCACCGCGACGATCGAAATGAAAAGAATCATGAGAAGCACAGCGGATGCGATCAAGTTGCCGCGACCCACCCCCGCTCCCAGCTGGTGAGTCTTCAGAAGCCGCAGAACGGTCGCCATCTTCCCAAAATCGAGAATGCGAAGCTGGTTGAAGAAGAATGGACGGGAATCGGTTGGAACACTCAGGTCAAGAAAGGATGAATTCAGGACTGGGTTGAGCGTACTCAGATCCTTGCTTTCTATGGCCCGCCGGAGCAACTCGGACTGCGGTGGTTGCCCAGGCGCCATCAGCACTGAGAACCCATTGTCATGGGCTGTACCGTTGAGAATGCGCAGTTGTTCTTCGGTAAACGCTGACTTGGACAGGATTAGCGTGGCAATGTCGTCATTGGCTGTGGCGACAAATATATGTTGCCTCGGATCCTTCACACCGGCGTCCAGCAAAGAGGCTATCGCCAGACCGATGAGCCGTCCGGTCTCGTTGACGTCGGTGGGATCGTACCAGCGGCTCACAGTCATGACGCCATTGCTGTTGAGGGTCTTGAGAAACGCACGCCAACCCTCCAGCGTATACAAGCCGTTTTCACTCAAGCTGAAGGCGCCCGCCCCGGTCGCAGCCCAGGTATCGATCAAGCTCATCTGCACGAGATCGAACTTCTCCTGCGTGGCCGCAAACCAACTGCGCGCATCGTCCACATGCAGCTTCAGGTCAGGCAGCATGATCAGATTGGAGAAACTCCGATAATAGGGGTCGCGTGTCTCCAGGTTGATGAAGATAGGATTCAGCTCAACGCCAGTGATGTCGGAGACTCCGAAGAGATGCGCCGTCAAAATATCGCGTCCGCCGCCGACACCAATCACCGCGGCCTTGTGAATCCCAGGAAGGCGATAGGCCAAACCTACAAGATCATAGCGGAGAAAGTTGATGGAGCCGGGGGTTCCGTCGTAATGGAACATGGTGGTGCTGGCGTCGCCATCAATGTCCATTCCGATGTACGGGACTCTCAAATCAGGGGGAATTCGGTTTGAGGGTCCCCACAACACGGGAACGGGAGAACCCGTAGCAACGGGGTAAGCTCGGACGCGCGAATAGGAGTTCCATTTCTCGTAGATATGTTGGAGTGAGCTCTCGAAATTCGCTTTGACCAAAATGGGCCGGAAGTTCACGGGCGAAATTGCGTTGAACGCCGCGAATCCCAACAGCACAATTGCCACCGGCCCCGGTCGTTGCCACCATGGCTTCAATTTCCAAAGTTTCCGGTCCTGGATAGCTGGAGCTAAAAGCCAGTGCAGAAAACGCTGCAATCGCGCCGGCCACGATGACTGCAGTTGGGCCGTCAAGAAGATTCAGCAGGCCAATGACAGACGCGCAACCAAGCGCGGCGCCCAGAAGATCGACGCCATAAACCTGGCCCACAGGAAATGGGCTGCGCGTCAACGCCAGGCTCACCACGACGCCCGAGAAAACATATGGCGTAGCCATCGCTGCCATCAGTAAGCTCCAGGCAACGGCCGTGATGAGTGAGGGATGAACGGACGTGACAAGTGAAAACTGCACGATCATCGAAGCGGGCATCGCAACGGCGGTCAGCAGCGCGAAACGAGACAGAGTGACGGGCAGCGGCACGGACTCAAAAGATTCGCGCCGCAAATACGCCCAGACCGAGCCAACCGTCATACCCAGCATCGCGACGCTGATCGCGAAAAAGGCCATGTAATACCACGCGATCACAGACAGAATGCGGGTTTGTAGAATCTGAAATATCAGTACGGAGAAGGCGATAAGAAAAACCCCGAAGAGAAACGGCGTCTTGCGCGCGTTGCAGAAAGATGCCATTGGGGAACTCATGCGCGAATCTCAATTCTGAATACCAATTTGGGCAATGTTACATCATTCCACTTGACAAAAAAGTGCCCGCGAGCGGCCGCCGTTCACTTGGAACAGCCGCTATTCTGGTCGAAACAATTGTCAAAGAGGTATAGTTTTGGTGTGCCTCTACGCAGGGTCTCGCACAGAAAGCGGGCCGTCTCATGCGGCGTATATGGCTTCTCGCCTGCCTGATATTGACCGTGCTCCCGTCATGGGGAGCAAAGCGCCTGAGTGTCGCGCAGCTGGAGCAACTCTTAACGGCCGATTTTGCAGCCCATAAGCACGACTCCGAGATTGCAAGGCAAATCGCAGGCGTTGCGCTAGCGGAGCGCATCTCACAGACGACCTTCGCCCGGCTCGACGAACAGTTCCACGCGAGCCCGCTAGCGTCACAGGCGTTTCGGGTGCTCGCTGATCAATCGCAGTTTCTGGACTTGCCCGTGGACGAGTCCGTGCCTAATGCTGCTCCCGACAATTCGGCGCAGACCCGCATGCTTCATGGTGCGCAGGATTATGTGTCTCAGACGCTGCGAAGGCTGCCAAACTTCTTGGCCACACGAACCATCAATCTTTACGACGACACGCCTCACGCAATCAGGCAGGGGGAATGGCCTACGCGTGGTGGATTGCATCTGGTCGGCAAGTCGAGCGCGGAAATCTCCGTGAGCCGTGAAAGAGAAAATCAACCCCCGGCACAAGGTTCCGCGGTATGGCAGTCGAAGATCGGTCTTCTTTCTGGAGGCGAATTCGGAACCACTCTCGGCATGATTCTTACGGACACGACAATAGGCGAGGTCAGCTGGAGTCACTGGGAACGCACATCTGTAGAAATGGTAGCGGTGTTTCGATACTCGGTGCCCGTGTCCGCATCGCACTTTGAACTCATCAGCTCGTTTCAGCGCGAGGCATCTCTTGAAGGCCTCCGTGGACCTGCAGACGACCGAGGGGTCTCGGGTATCAACGTTCGGCCGAACGTCAGTTCCAGCAACATCGAAGTTGTCCGAACAAGACCCGGATACCATGGTTCAATCTGGCTCAATCCTGCGGACGGCACCATTTATCGGATCACGATGGAAGCCGACATGAGCAAGGGCCTTCCGTTTCGCCGAGCCGCAATCATGGTTGAATATGGTCCGATTGACATCGCCGGGAGCCGGTTTATTTGCCCGGTGCGGAGTCTGGCGCTGTCTGAAACACTCGCCACTGCGCAGTCCGCCACGGGCAACTCTGCGACGGCCTGGCTTAACGAAACTGTGTTCACGGACTATCACCGCTTTGCATCGAGTTCGCGGATTCTAGAAGAGGCAGCAAACACTTCTTTGCCCGCTGCTGCTGCTCCACAACCGGACCTGGGGGCTGCAAATGCGAGGCAGGCAACGCCGCAGGCTACTGATTCGGTCGGGCCAACGGAGCCTTTGGAAAGTAGAACTGCGGCTTCCGATCAAGCGCAGCCTGCCACGTCTACACCACCGCCGGGCCTGGCTTCTGCAACCGTTGAGGCTCGAACGACGAATCCTCGCGAAAGCGAAACATCGCCGGGCTCAGCATCGACATTGAATGCTCCGCCGGCACCGGCAAGAATTGCATTGAACACTCCTCCATCATTAGCGGTGGCTCCAAACGAGAAGGAGTTTCGCTTTAGGATCGACGTGAATTCCCTGCTCGTGCCTGTTGTCGTTCTGGACAAGGGGGGACAGTTCCTTGCGGGGCTTGGCGCGGCAAACTTCACGGTCGAAGATGAGGGAAAGCCCAGGAAAATAATCGGATTCAATCTAGTCAAAAGCACACCGAATGACAGCAAGCGGAATCTCGATGGCGGGCAAGGTTCGACGACAGGCGGAAGCGCAAAAGATATCGCCGTAAGAACCAACGAATCCGCGGCACTGCGAACAAGGTACGTCGTTTTCCTTTTCGATGATCGTCACCTGACGAGTGCAGACCTGGCGCTCGTGCAGAAGGCGGCTACTCACTTGTTGGAGAAACCTCTGCCGGAAACGGACGACGCAGCGGTGCTGTCGTTTAACGGTGTCAACTCCGGCTTGACGCACGATCATGCTGCGCTCCAATCCGCAGTTATGAAATTGTCTGTGCACCAAGCCTTACAGCACGGGAAAGAGGATTGTCCGGACGTCGACTACTATTCGGCCGATCAGATCATAAATAAGCACGATCCAATTGAGTTCCAGATCGCAGTCCAGAAGGCCAGGCAATGTTCACTCTCCCAAGTCGTCATTGTGCCTTCACCAAATATCTATGACGGCTTGGACAACCCACTCAACCCATTTCAACGCTCAGCGATGGCCGCCGCAGAACATGCCCTTGCGATCGGTGAAGAGGATGCCCGCGAGTCACTCCTTTCCGTGCGCAACGTCGTACGCACAATGTCGAAGCTGCCCGGGCAACGCGTTTTGATCCTTGTGTCTCCCGGTTTTCTCACGCTGTCTCCACAGACGATCGAATTCAAGTCGGAAATTATGAACATTGCGGCAGAGTCGGATGTGATCGTAAATACTCTCGATGCACGCGGGCTCTATGCAGGCAACCTGGACGCGGGCGAGGGCGGACCCACTTCATCGCTGGGCCTCGCTTCCGGACAATTTGTGCAGGACCGCCTCGCCGCGACCCAGGCGAGTGAGAACGTGATGTCCGAACTCGCGGAGGGAACCGGCGGTAGATTCTTCCATAACAGCAATGATCTCCAAGGCGGAATGGAGACCTTGACGGCTGCACCTGAGAACTTGTATTTGCTCGAGATCTCCCTCAAGGATGTGAAGGCGAATGGCGCCTATCACCGATTGCGGGTGAAGGTGGACCAGTCTGGTGTAGAGATTCTGGCCCGAAAGGGATACTTCGCGCCAAAGATAGCAACCGGCAAAAAATAGAAGCGAACCTCGTGTACGCAGTAGGTAGACTACGTTCGCCCATCCCTCAATTCATTTCAGCCCCGAAAGTTCGTCACAAAGATTGCCTTCCCTGTTGACATTCTGCCTATGGGGTGGCAGCTTATATGTTGAATGTCAACAGGTAGGACGGATTCCGTGACCAACGACAAATCGGATGTACTGCAAGGAACTCTGGATCTGATGATCCTCAAGACGCTGGAATCGATGGGATCTCTCCACGGCTATGGGATTGCCCGGCGTATCGAGCAGGTCAGTAGCGACAGCCTGAGCCTCAACCAGGGCACGATCTATCCGGCTCTGCTGCGCCTCGAACAGCGCGTATGGATCAAGTCGGAGTGGGGATTGTCAGAAACTAACCGCCGCGCCAAGTTCTACAAACTGACCGCCGTCGGACGCAAACGAATCGCGCAGGAAGAAGAGAACTGGTCGCGGATTGTGAACACGATGGCGCGCTTTCTTGCCCCGTCAAATTAGGAGCCGACGATGGACTGGCTACGCGAAATTTTTAGTCGCTTTGGCGCCCTTCTGACGCGAAGGCGGCTCGATCACGATCTGGACGATGAGCTTTACGCGCACCTTGATCTTGCAATTGAAGAGAACCTGAGACGCGGCATGAGCCAGAGCGAGGCACGCACCGCGGCCCTGCGCGCCTTTGGCGGTCTGACGCAGATCAAGGAAACCTACCGTGTGCAGCGAACAATCCCGTTCCTTGAAGTCCTGGCACAGGACTTGCGTTATGGCTGGCGCAGGCTGCGCATGTCACCGGGGTTCACTCTCATCGCAGTACTTACGCTGGCAATTGGCGTCGGCGCCAACACTGCGATCTTTACCCTCGTGCAGGGCATTCTCCTTCGCTCGTTGCCGGTTGCCGATCCGTCGCGCCTCTATCGCATCGGAGACCGCACTACCTGCTGCTACTACGACGGATTCGAAAGCGACACCGGCGACTTCGACCTCTTTTCCTACGACCTCTATCGAAACTTCAAGCAGTCTGCGCCAGAGTTTGAGCAGCTCGCCGCAGTGCAGGCCGGTGGATCAGGGTACAGTGTGCGCGTCGGAAACGAGCGGTCGAGGCCCCTGCGCACGGAATACGTATCAGGGAACTATTTCGCCGCGCTTGGCATCGGCTCGTATGCAGGGCGTGTGTTCAGTGACAGCGACGATCAAGCAGGAGCGGCACCGGTGCTGGTGATGAGTTATCGCGCGTGGGAGACGGACTTCGCGCGCGATCCCTCGATTGTCGGCAAGACGGTCTACGTGCAGACACATCCGTTTACCATCGCCGGCGTCACGCCTCCCGGATTCTTCGGCGACCGCATTGTTGCGATTCCGCCTGATTTCTGGATGCCTCTTCAGACCGAGCCCCTGATTGAAGGCGAGAATTCCGCGGTGAAACAAAGCAACTCGGCGTGGCTCTACGCCGTGGGACGGCTACGCCCCGGCGTCAATCTGCAGAGCCTGCAGGCAAAGCTCTCGTCGGTGTTACGCCAATGGATGCACACGCAGCCGGGATTCACGAAGAACGGCAAGACGCCCTTGATTGATCGGCAGCACGTGGTTCTGTCACGCGCTGGCGGCGGCATCCAGATGCTGCAGCACCAGACCGGAGCAAGCCTTCGCATGCTGATGATTCTCTCCAGCGTCGTGCTGCTCATTGCGTGCGCGAACATTGCCAATCTTCTGCTGGCGCGGGGCACGGCACGCAGCGCAGAGGTGGCGGTGCGCATGGCGCTTGGCGCCGGACGCAAGCGCGTCATCCGCCAGATTCTCACCGAGAGTCTGCTCCTGAGCATGATGGGCGGAGCCGCGGGCCTCGCGGTGGCGTACTTTGGGAGCCACATGATTCTTGCGCTCGCTTTCCCCTGGGCCAGAAATATGCCGGTGGAAGCCGCTCCATCGCTCCCGGTTCTGGCGTTTGCACTTCTGGTTTCCGCGCTCACGGGTGTTGTGTTCGGTGTTGGCCCGGCGTGGACTTCGTCGCATGCGCAACCCGCCGAAGCATTTCGCGGAACCACGCGCTTCACGGGCGATCGCGCTTCCATGCCTCAGAGGATGCTGGTGGTGTTTCAGATTTCGCTATCGATCGTGCTGCTGGCCGGAACCTTTCTGATGACCAGGTCGTTGTCAAATCTCGAGCACCAGGATCTAGGCCTCACGACCGCGCACAGGTACACGCTGCAGATCGACCTGCAAGGCGCCGGCTACAAGTTCGATCAACTTGCCCCGCTCTACAAACAGCTTGAAGAGAACCTCGGCACGATCCCCGGATTGGTTCACATGAGCTTTTCGCGCTATCTCCCGCTCGGCGGAAATCAATGGGGCGATTGCATCATCCGGCAGGGTCACGCCGCACCGGGTCCGAACGAGAATTGCTTCACAGACTGGGACCGCGTGAGCGCAGGCTTTCTCGATTCGATCGGAGTGCCTGTCGTTCGCGGTCGCGGATTCACAGCCCAGGACACGACGGGTTCGGAGCAAGTCGTGATCGTAAACGAGAAGTTCGCAAAGATGTTCTTCCCTGGCGAAGACCCGATTGGTCAGCATTTCGGCTCCGAATCTCCGCAATACTCTGGCGCATTCAAAATCGTCGGAGTGTTTTCTGATTTTCAAATGGTCGATGCGCGCGGCGAGATGCGTCCCCTGTTTCTTCGTCCCATGACACAACGATTCACGGGGTTCAAGGATCCGGCTCGAGACGCGGCTGAAGAACACT
This sequence comes from uncultured Acidobacteriaceae bacterium, assembly GCA_963737915.1. Lineage (GTDB taxonomy): Bacteria > Acidobacteriota > Terriglobia > Terriglobales > Acidobacteriaceae > Telmatobacter. Next base: position 38,666 of record CAVTUP010000027.1, read on the forward strand.
CGATGTTCCTCAACTCCTTGATTCTCGAATTCGCGACGCCACAGCAGGATGCGGAGAACCTGATTCGCAAGAAGATTGCAGAGGTCGATCCGAAGCTTCCGGTATTTCGCATGCTTTCCTACGACGCCATCGTGGCTGAGAATTTCAACCAGGATCGGTTGATAACGCGACTCACATCCGCATTCGGATTCGTGGCTCTGCTGCTGGCATCGGTTGGACTTTACGGGGTCATGTCCTACTCCGTAGCCCGCCGGACCAGCGAAATCGGCATACGCATGGCAATCGGCGCTTCGCGGACCACCATCATTCGCATGGTCCTGCGTGGAGCGCTTGGGCAGATTCTTGCCGGCTTGGCGTTGGGAATTCCGGCCAGCTTCTATGTAGGGCACCTGATGACAAGTCTTCTCTACCATGTGAGCGGATTCGACCCGCTCGCGCTCGCGGGAGCTGCTGCGCTTCTGGCGGTCTGTGCCGGCGTGGCTGCATTTTTGCCCGCGCGCCGCGCTGCCTCCATCGATCCGATGCTTGCGTTGCGTTCGGAATGAATTTCCCGAAGAAAAGCTTCGCACAATCCGCTTTATCCCGGCGGCCACTTTAGCAGTCGTCCGCCAAGCAGATGCAGATGGATGTGGTCGACTGTTTGCCCCGCATCGCGCCCGGTATTGATCACTGTGCGATAGCCATTCGACAGCCCTTTGATACGGGCGATCTCCGCCGCGGCCCACACCAGGTGTCCCAACAGTGCCGGATGCTCCTTGCCGGCTTCCGCGAGAGAAGCAACGTGCTCGCGCGGCACAATCAATACATGCACCGGCGCCTTAGGATCGATGTCGGAAAACGCATAGCACTGCTCGTCCTGATAGACAGCAGTGGAAGGAATGCACCCTTCGATGATTTGGCAGAAGATGCAATTCATAGCGCGTTCAGTGTACAGGAGCGCTGCCCGCCTTGCACCGCGGGAGTCTACTCGCTTCGATGTATGTTTCGCCCATTCGGAAGTGATCGAAGAATCTTTATTTCGCCGGCGTAATCACAATTTTGCGAAACAGGACGTGCCCCTTCTCGCCGCCCTGCAAATAAATTGGGCCCGGTGTCCCTTCCTGGCTATTCAATGCTCCGCCCGTGATGCCCGGAATCTCCTGGCCATCGATCACGGTCTTGCCATTCTGAACCACGGTAATTCTGCGGCCAATCAACGTGATATCGAAGGTCTGCCACACATCCGGACTACGTGGCTGCTCCGGCGAAGGCGCAAGAAACCCATACACCCCACCCGTGTGATGGCTGGGCGGCTCCGCCTGCGATTCGGTTTCTACCTGCACTTCATACCGCCCGCGCAGATACACGCCGCTGTTCGCATCCTTGCCGCAATTGAATTCGACATGCAATTTGAAGTCCTGAAATTTCTGATCGTTGATCAGCTCAGGGCCGTTCCCCGGACTGACCAGACTTCCATCCTGCACTGTCCAGGTGGGCGGTCCAGCCCTGTCCATATGCCAGCCCGTCAGATCCTTGCCATTGAAAAGTTCGATCGCCTTTCCCCACTTCGGCGTCCGCGTTCCTTCCAGTGCCGGTGCCGGAACACCCGTCCACGTCCACGGCGTTCCATCCTGCCCCGTCGTGGTTCCCGAAAGCGTCTTCCCTGTCAGAGTTCCATCGAAGACCATGTCCTCCTTGCGGTCTTCCTCTTCCTTAGGAGAAACGAACATGATGTGCGTTCCCTTGATCTCGATCTTCGGCAGCGGCCGGGCGTTTCCCCATCGGCTCACAAACAGGGCGCTCACCTTGCCGTCCTTCTTGCTGATCTCAATCCACGAAGGATACTCTCGGTCCGGCGCCTTCAACGTGAGATCCCACCGGCCGAGGAAATCCTTCATCCGACGCGTCCGACTTCTGCGCCGACGCCCGACAAAAACTTCCCGCCGACGTCAACACCATCGCAATCGCAACAGCAAAAACTACCCGTTTCATTTTCACGAGATCAGCACTCCTTCAGTCCCTATCGTCACGCTGTGTTTTCTGCGGACTCACCCCATCGACTTGATCGTTGCCGAAGCCTCATCCCAATAAACCGGCGTCTTGCGGAAGTACGATTCATTCGCCAGATGGCAGCCCAGCGCCGCGTTGTGTCCGAACACCGCATCCTGCACCAGGGGCTTCCGCGACCGCACTGATTCAAAGAACTTCCAGAGATGCGGCTTCAAATCGTCGTAGTCGTCGCCGTTAAAGGTGATGCTCTCAGGCGCAGGTTCCTTCCCCGGCACAGAATCATGCTCGGCATGCCATTTCTTCACGTAAGCATCTCTTATCGCCGCGGGGAATGAGCTCGAGTAGTAGCTCGGCGACGTATCCACTCCCGCCTGCGGAACAAACGTCACGCTGAACTCGCGCAGTTCGAGGCTCCCCTTCGATCCCTGGAACCGCGTCACTTCGGTCGACTCGCACCCCAGGCTCAGCCGCATATACACAGGCACATTGTCATACTCAAACAGCACCGGATGCACATCCGGCATGTTGCGCCCATCCTTCCAGCGATAAATCCCGCCAAACGCCGACACGCGCTTTGGAAACTCATTGATCCCAAGCGAAAACATCATGCCGCTGATCAAATGCACCAGCAGGTCTCCGGCAACGCCCGTGCCATACTCCTTCCAGCACCGCCACCGCGCAAACGCATAAGGATCGAACGCCTTCTTCGGAGCTGTCCCCTGCCACGTCTCCCAATCCAGGTTTTCCGGCGAAATTCCTGGAGGAATGGGATACTCCCACGCGCCATTGGGATCGTTCCTTCCATACGTCGCTTCAATCAGGTTCATGTCCCCGATCACGCCCTGCGCCAACAATTCCTTCGCCTTCGCGCAAAGTACAGAACTCGTGCGCTGCGCCCCGATCTGCACAATGCGATCTGTCTTCTTCGCCGCCGCCACCATCGCCAGCCCGTCCGCAGGATTGTGCGACATCGGCTTCTCGCAATACACGTCCTTGCCCGCCGCCAGCGCATCCACAACCACCTGCTTGTGCCAGTGGTCAGGAACCGCCACGATAATCGCATCGATATCTTTCGCGTCCAGTAGGTCCTGATAGCGCCGCGTGGTACGAATCTGGTTGCCCGCGATCTCCTTGGCCAGCACGTGCCGCGCATCGTACAAATCTGCAGCCGCCACGCACTGCACGCCCTGCAACTGTATGGCAGTTGCAAGCAGCGAATTGCCTTCCATTCCCACGCCTACAATGCCAAACCGAACCCGGTCGCTTGCCGCGACTGCCTGGTCTGAAGCAAGCATGTACTCCGGCTTCAGAAAGTTCTCCCCCGCCACCAGCGAAGCACCGGCAACTCCTGCCGTGGTGCGCAAAAATGCACGACGAGAAAACAGGGCCTTGTTCATAGGTTCAATCCATTTCCGGGGACTGTGTCATCCCCTCTTCAAGTCATGGAGATTCATCGAGCGAGAAGCCGCACTGCGGCCGCCCCGATTTCAGCAACCGATTGTACTCCCCCACACTCTTCTTGCCCCACGGGTAAACTCACACCGCCAATCTATGGCAAAATGCCGACAGTCCTATGCCTTCGATCTGCGCATCAGCGCGCGTCCTGCGACGCACCGCAATCGCCGTCACCACAATCGCCATCTGTGCAGCCATAATTCTTCCGCACCTCCGCGGCGACGCCGCGGTTCAGGCTCAGGCCGCGTCCGCCTCCTCCAATGCCGGCTCTGTTGAACTCGAAGACATCCTCTTTGTGCAAGACCCGCATTTGCCCGGCGGAAAGCAGGGCATTCGCGTCTTCTGGATTCCACAACCTGTGCAGAAGTATTGCCTCGGAAAGACCGCTCAACAGTGCATCGACATCGACTACTGCCTGCGCACTTCAAACCGCAATGTCGCCACGTGTCGCAATCTCGCAGTCGATATAACCCGCATTCCACCCTATCCCGGCGGCATGCGCCCAAGGCGCGTTCACAGCATTGTCTTTTTCCAGGTTGGCCAGATCGGCGGCTCCGAACTGCTCAAGAATCTCTACGAAAAGGCGCCCAAAGATTCCCTCAACCACTTCTCCCCGAGCACACGCATCAAGGCGCGAATCCGATACACCATCAAATCTGATGATGACGACTTCGATGTGCTCCAGTTCCTCGCTGTTCCGCCGTTCTGACGCCGGCGCGTCGTCGAGGCCGACAGCACGCATCTAACGGTGCGACTCGAAAAACGGCAGGAAGCATGCCAGCAGGATCGCTTGCGTAACCCACGCGAACCAATCTCCAAGCGAGAGATAGAGCGTCTTGTCGTGGATATCCGGCACATCGGCGATCATCGTGGTGAAAGGCACGGATTCATCGCTGCGCACCTCGGCCAGCACGCGGCCTCGATTGTCGCTCACCGTGAGATAGCCCCCTTTCGCAGCGCGCACAATGCCAAACCCGCTCTCTACCCCGCGCATGATCGCCTCGTGACCGTGAAAGGTGCGGTCGACAAGAAAGTCCCATGCGGGCACTAGCATCAGCCCGGCGCCATCCCTGCCATACGCGCGCGAGAGGCCCGTGAAATCCATGTCTTTGCAGATGGCCACGCCCCATGTTGCCGCTCCGTGCTTCAAAAGGGTGCGCGAGGTTCCCGGCGTCAGGTTCGACTCGAACGGTGGCAACATGTGGTGTTTGTCATAGGTGCTTACTGCCGCTCCTGGCAAATAAATCCGCGCCTGGTTATACCTCAGCGGAGAAGTCACTCTCACCACGCCGGCAATGATCGCCACCCCGCTCGTGTCGGCCACTTGTTGCAGCACGGCATCCGCATTCCCTGTATATGGATCCACGGCAGCGCCCAGCTTCTCCGGCATGACAACTACCTGCGCGCCCTGGGCTGCGAGCGATTCCGCTTGTTTGCCATATTCCGCCAACAACCGCTCCGTCGGGGCGCCGGCATCCGCAACCTTCTCGTTGCCCCCAAAGTCCGAAGCCACAAGTCCAACTTTGACCAGCGATCCGGCAGGCGGCGGAGATGCCAATCGCACATTCCCGAATACAAGCGCAAGTGCAATCACTCCGACGCTCGAGGCCACAACCCCTATGGCCTTCATTGGCGCCGTCGCTCGCAGATGCAGCCCCACAGCCACCGCGCTCGGAAACAGCAGCAACAGGAAAACCATTCCCCAAGGCCCGGTAATTGAAGCCAGTTGCAGAAACTTCAAAAATCGAAGTTGCGTATATGCCAGGCTGCCACCAGTCCCGTGTACAGAAGTGAGGTTATGCAGATATTCGATCGAGGTGAACATCGCAGGAAAAGCAAGAAGCGCGCTCCACGAGGCCCCGCGCAGCAACAACGCTCTCCACAAAAGCACCGCGGCCGTGAAAGCCAGGGCTTGCCCCAGCAGGATGGCAAGGCACGCAAAGAAGGGCACGCCGAGAACCGAGTGCAGATAATGCCAGATGCTCAGAAGTCCGAGGAACCACGCGATCCCAGCCGCACCTGCCGCGCTTCGCCACGACACTCGCGCCGAGAAAATCAGCACCGGAATCGGCGCAAACCACATTAGCGGCCACCATGGATCGAGTCCGTAGCCAAACCACACCAGGATCGCTGTCGTTGCGATGGCCAATAGTCGCGCGCCTGCACGGGGAAGACTAATTGCGAATGCCACGAATGTACCTCCGGAAAGATCGCCGGCAAAAAGCCCGGAAGCGAGCCGGCGGCACGTTCATGCGCCCGCCGAAATAGAGGGTGACAAGGCCGCTGTAGAGCGCGCCCATTTCAAAAACAATCTCCCACACATTGTCCTTGCGAAAATAACCCTTCGCCATCGCTTCTTTCACAACTTCCGCCATGAGGTTTGCCGTGGGAGATCCTCCCGCCTTGAAGTCGCGAGGAAAGCGGCGCGCCCCTTCGCGCGGCTTCAGAAACATGAGTTCAAAGAGCCGCGGATTCTCGAGTGCGTGATCGAGATAGATTTCCAGCATCTTGATCAACTTCGTTTCGATATCTTCAGCGCCGCTCTTCTTCGCCAGTTGCGCCGAAAGCTGCTCAAAGCCCTCATCCGCCAATGCGTTCAGCAGCCCCGCCCTGTCTTGATAGTGCCGATAGAGTGCCATCGGTGTAATTCCCACCGCCTTGGCGACTCGGCGCATCGTCACGCCTTCCACGCCTTCCTTGTCCAGCAGCAGACGCGCTGCCTTGGCAATCCTCTCGGACGTGGATGCAGTCGTCATGTATACAGTGTATACCCGATGCGAAGAAGATTGTCCACCGTCATCGATCCGACTCTATTCACGGCCTGTCTTTATGCAATCGTTGGACGCTTCTTGCCGAAGCCCGTGGCCTGTTCAAATGCGTGGGCCAATTGCAAAACACTGAAATCCGCCTTGTCTCGGCCCACAATCTGCACGCCCACAGGAAGCCCATCCGTCGTAAACCCTGCGGGAACCGAAGCCGCCGGATTCCCCGTCGCCGATATGTACCAGCACGATTTCATCCAGTCGATGTAGTTCACGACCCTCACACCGGCGACTTCCGCTGGATAAGGCACGTTGACATCGAAGGGAGGCACCTGTGTCGTCGGCAGGATGAAGTACTCATACTTCTCCAGGAACGCCTGAAAGCTGCGCCAAACCTGTCCGTGAGCGACCTCTGCGCGCGCAACATCCTCACCCGACAGGCGCAGCCCTTGCTCAATTTCCGCCTTGAGCGTGTCTTTGAAGGCATCCGGGTGTGCGTGCAGTTGCGTGCCGTAATTCGCCGCTGCTGACCATGCGCGAATTATGCGAAACGAAATTTCAGCGGGCTTGAAATCCGGCTCCGCCTGCTCCACGATGCAACCCAGCGATTCAAATGTAGCGCGATGGCCGTCGACGACCGTACGTACTCGCGGGTCGAAAGGAACACCGCCGAGATCCTTGAACCACGCCACCCGCACCCCTTTGAAGCTGCGGTCGAGCGGCCGCGCAAAAACTGCTCCCGGCTCCTGGATCGAGAGAGGAGCGCGCGCATCAGGGCCGGCGATGGCGCTGAGCCCGAGAGCCAGGTCGCCTACAGAACGCCCCATACATCCCGCGGTGCTGAGCGTCGACCAAGCAAATCCCGCCTTGGGGTTGGGAACCCGGCCGATCGATGGCCGAAACCCGACGACATTGCAGAATGCCGCAGGATTGCGCAACGATCCTCCCGCATCTGAACCGCTCGCAACCGGAACCATTCCGCACGCGAGCGCCACGGCCGCCCCGCCCGAAGAACCGCCGCAGGTTTTCGTCAGGTCATAAGGATTTAATGTTGCGCCGAAAAGCTTGTTGAACGTCTGCGACCCCGCTCCAAACTCCGGAGTGTTTGTCTTGCCCACAATGATCGCGCCCGCAAGACGCATCCGTTCCACCACAAGATCGTCCTCGTTCGGAACGAAATCCTTGAACAGCGGCGATCCGAAGGTCGTTCGTATGCCGCGCGTCTCCATCAGGTCTTTATGCGCAACAGGCAATCCGTGGAGTAGTCCCAGCTTCTCGTTATGTGCCTGCATCTCATCCGCTTTAGCCGCCGCTTCGGCCGCCATCTCCGGCACCAGCGTCACGATCGCATTCACCTTGGGATTGACGCGCTCGATCTGACGCAGATGCTCGGCCAGCGCTTCGCGGGCTGATAGCTTTTTGGCTCGAATGAGACCGGCCATTTCGACCGCGCTCATAAAGCAAATGGATTCGGATTTGGGCTCAGCACTCAAAGCGACAGGAGAAAGGGAAACCGCCGCGAGCCCTTTAAGGACTTCGCGGCGCGTAAGCTCATCGTTCATACTGCCGACTCTAACATTGGCGCAGCAGATTGGCCCTCAAAACCAGCGCTCCGCCGTCGGCATGAAACGGCGGAGCGCCTGACAGGGCGAAGGCTACTTCGCCGCAGTAATAAAGTCTTGCAGCTCGAACAGCTTGGTCGACTGGATGGTCCTCAGCTTTTCAAATTGCTCGAAAGTTGTCCCTAGTTCCATATCCGGATGCACCGTCCTGAAGCGCTCAGCGAACTTGGGGTCATCCTTATAGATCGCTTCCCAACTCGGGTAAACGTCCACGGTGACGGCCTGAAACGGCAGGTCCGCTCCGCCGGGCAACACCTGAACGTTCAACGACCAGCCACTACTGACGCCATCCTTGTTCATGGCCTCCGCTAACGGCAGCCAGACCTTCTTCTCGTAGGCAACATAATCGTCTACGTTGGCCGACTTCATGTAATTAACCCGGAAGTAGTCGCCCTTTTTCGCCCCGCCCGAGAAAGCGCGGTTTTGAAAAAGATTCTGCGAGATGAGCGTAACCAGCGAGTTCCGCCGATCCACATATTCCTGCCCTGTCATCGCGATGCCGGCCTTCTTCAACGCCGCTCCCAGCTCTTCCACACCCAACGGCTTCGGTGGAGCTGCCGGATACATCGCTACGATCAGATAGTCGCACTCCGCAGATTCACCCTGCGGTATTACGGAGCGCAGCAGATACCAGGTTGTGATCGCGCCCGAATCCACTCTCGACTGGGAGTACTTATGAAGGTCCTCCCCTGCCCACTTGCGAAACTCGGTCCCCTTGTCGGCTTTGACCTTGAGGCATGCAACCGTGTGGTACCCGGCCGCCGGCTGTTGAGCGAGACATGTAACGGAAAATGCCACCGCGACGGCGACACTGAGAATCGAACGAACGAATTTCATCTGAACCTCCACTTTCCCTTTGGCTCTCCGGCTGGTCGCGCATGAATCCAGGGGGAATCCCAGTCTTGAGGTCCGGCTTAACCATACAGGAACCAACTATCCAGATGAAATCCATTCTTTTGCGTCGGGTTTGATTGGATAAAGGTACGATCCAATTCCGTCAAGACGGCACCAAGCCCCACACCGCAAAGACAGTGATCGCTGATGCCCGTGCCTCATCAACTCGTGTGGTCGAGCACAATCTTCCAGCCCTTCGCACCCTTGCGCCAGACGAGCGAAAAGATGCCGTCGTCCATTGTTGCTTCGCCTTTCGTCGTTCGATCCAGGTGAAACTTGCCCGTCACGACAGCAAATTCGGCCTTGCCGCACGAGCTCTTGAGCAGGCGTATCTCGATGTCGTTGAAGGTAAGCTTCCCCATCTGTGCAGGGTTGGTGTAGGCCAGCTCATATCGCTGCCGTATCGGCTGGAAACCCTTGCGCAGGGTCTTGCCGATGAACGTCGTATCCGGTGAATCCTCATACGCTTGCATGAAATCCGGTATATTGCCTCTGTTCCATGCGTCGCTCTGCGCGGTGATCGCGGCACGAATCGCCGTCTCATCGGCAGATTGGGCGCGCGCGGTTAGCGTCAACGAGACGCAAGCCAGAACAAGCAAAAGGACGTGTTTCATCGATCAACCTCCGTGATGCAGGGATACGGGTTCAGCTTACAATGTGTCTATGGCTGCTGCCGCCGAAACTTCCCCATTTCGCGTCGTGCACACGGTTTGTTCTCACGACTGCCCCGACAGTTGCGCCGTTCTGGTCACGGTGAATGAGGAAGGCCGCGCCATCAAAGTGCAGGGCGATCCCTCTCAGCCAGTCACTCAGGGATTCCTCTGCGGCAAGGTTGCGAAGTATCTCGACCGCGTCTACTCTCCCGACCGGATCCTCTACCCCTTGAGACGCAAGCCCGGAATCGCCAAGGGCCCTCTCAAACGCGGCGAGGAGAACCAGGCCTTCGAGCGCATCTCGTGGGACGAGGCGCTCTCCGCCATTGCTGCGCGCCTCCAGCAGATCAGCGACGACTATGGCCCGGAGTCGATTCTGCCCTACAGCTATGCCGGAACCATGGGTGTGCTCGGTTACGGCTCGATGGACCGCCGCTTCTTTCACCGCCTCGGCGGCAGCCAGCTCGACCGCACCATCTGCTCTGAGGCCGGTGGCGTTGCGTGGAACCTCGTCTACGGCAAAAAGCTCGGCACGCCAGCCGAGGACTTCAAGCTCGCCAAACTCATCGTTGCCTGGGGCGCCAACATCCACGGCAACAACGTTCACCTCTGGCCCATGATCGAGCACGCGCGCCGCAATGGCGCCCGCCTCATCGTCATCGATCCCTACAAGACGCGCACGGCGGCGTTAGCAGACTGGCACATCGCGATTCGTCCCGGCACCGATGGCGCCCTCGCTCTCGGCATGATGCATGTGATTCTTCGCGACGGCCTCGAAGATCGCGACTACATCGCCCAAAACACGTACGGCATTGAGCAGCTTGCCGAGCGCGTTCGCGAGTACACCCCCGAACGTGTCGCCACGTGGACAGGAATGACGCCGGCGCAAGTTGAGCAGCTAGCCCGCGAATACGCCACCACGCGTCCCGCCGCGTTGCGCATGAACTATGGCGTCCAGCGCAGTGAGAATGGCGGAACCACCGCGCGCGCCATTGCCATGCTGCCCGCTCTCACCGGCGCATGGAAATATCGCGGCGGCGGCGGATCGCTTTCGACCTCCGGCGCATTCTCGTGGAACAAGCGTGAACTTGAGCGACTCGATCTTGCTCTCGACTCGCCCCTCGGCCGCCCGGCGCGCATCGTGAATATGTCGACCCTGGGTCAGGCCCTTACTGAACTCGGTCAGGGTCCCGATGCCAACCCGGAAGACGGCCCCGCAGTGCATGCGTTGTTCGTGTATAACTCGAATCCCGGTGCCGTAGCGCCTAACCAGAACGCCGTGCGCCGCGGCATGGCGCGTCCCGACCTCTTCACCGTAGTGCACGAGCAGTTTTTCAACGACACTACCGATTTCGCCGACTACGTTCTGCCCGCAACCACGTTCCTTGAGCACACCGACATTCAAGGCGCGTATGGGCACTACTTCGTCCAGCTATCCAATCAAGCTATCGAGCCTCCCGGTGAGGCGCGCTCAAACATCTGGCTCTTCGGTCAGCTCGCCCAGTACATGGGATTCCCCGAGCCCTGCTTCCGCGACTCCGAGGAGCAGATGATTCGTCAGGCTCTCGCCGTCGGGCCTCGATGGACACTCCACAAACGCAGGGATGGAACACATCAGCTTTGAAGACCTCAAAGAGCAGGGCCACATCCCCCTCGCGTTTCATCGCGATCCTTCGGCGCACCCCTTCATGCCCTACACGTCAGGAACAGTCCCGACGCCCTCCGGCAAGATCGAGTTTTATTCGCAGACGCTGGCATCCCGAGGCCTCGATCCTCTTCCTGCCTATGTCCCCCCCACCGAATCCCGCTGGGGTAAAAATGCGGACCGCTTTCCACTCGAGTTCCTGGGCCGCAAGGCCGACAACTACATGAACTCCACCTTCGCCAACCTCGACGGCCACCGCAAAATGGAGAGCAAGACAAGCCAGCGCCTCGAGATGCATCCCGTCGACGCGAAAGCTCGCGGAATCGCCGACGGCGACAAAGTCCGCATCTGGAACGATCGCGGCTCGATTGAACTCACCGCCCTCGTCGACGGCACGCTTCCTGCTGGAGTGGTGGCCGCGCGCCTCGATTGGGCCAAGTTCCACCCCGAAGGCTCAAACGTGAACGCCCTCACAAGTGAACGCCTGACCGATCTTGGCGCAGGCGCGACTTTCTACTCCGTGCTGGTCGAGGTTGCGAAGGCCTGAAACGATCCGCCTGCGACCAACCGGCCATTGAACACACGAAAAAATTGGACCCTTGTAGAGCGCGCCCCATCCTAACTTATGCGACATTCGCGAGAATGGGCGCAACACCTGCAAAGGCGGTAAACTTACCCTATGTCCTGGACGCCCTTCCTTGTTGTTCTCGTGCTGGCCATTGCCTATATCTACATCAAGCGATCCGGTCAGATTTCGGCGAAAGAAGCCTCCGAACATCTGAAGCGGGGAGCTATGGTCATTGATGTGCGCAGCCCGAATGAATTCAACTCGGGTCACCTGCTGCAGGCTCACAACATGCCTCTCGATCGCGTTGAAATGATTCTGCCCGGCGCGGTAACGGATAAAAATAAGGTTCTCCTGCTTCATTGCGCCAGCGGAATGCGCAGCAGCCAGGCCAAAAAGAAGCTCACCGATCTTGGCTACAAGAACGCCTTCAACCTCGGGTCGTACGAGCGCGCTGAGAAAATCGTCAGCGGAAGATAACCTGCAGGCGCGTAACGTCCATGAACTCTGCATTCCGACTTCGCCTCGCTACGGAACAAGACATCCCATCGCTTGAAGCCTTGATTGAAGCCTCCGTCCGCCATCTTCAGGCGGGTGACTACACGCCCGCCCAGATTGAAGGCGCCCTCGGAACTGTGCTCGGACTCGACACCCAACTAATTCGTGACCAAACGTACTTTGTCGCCGAGGCAACCGGCTCCGATGATGGCGCAAAACTCACCCTCGCAGGCTGCGGTGGCTGGTCAAAACGCCGCACCTTGTTTGGCGCCGACCACGGACCCGGCCGCGAACCGGAGTTGCTCGATCCCGCGACCGATGCGGCCAAGGTGCGAGCCATATTCGTTCATCCCGATTTTGCGCGTCGTGGACTAGGTTCGCTCATCCTCGCAACCGTTGAGAACGCCGCGCACGAAGCGGGCTTCCGAAGTTTCGAGATGGGATCGACTCTGACCGGCGTGCCCCTCTATCGCCTCAAGGGCTACACCGAGACGGAACGAATCGCGGTCCCCCTTGCCAACGGCGAAGCTCTTCCTGTAGTCCGAATGGTAAAGACCGCGCACTGAAGCCTAAGAATCGTGCGCGTCTCACACCGCCCCTCATCCCACCACGTTTCCGAAGGGATCTTCGAGCGACGGGCTCTGCGGCGTCAGCAACTCCGCACCCGACTCCGTGACCACCAGATCGTCTTCGAGCCGAACCCCGAACTCGCCCTTGATGTAAACCCCGGGTTCATCGCTCAGCACATTGCCAGCCTGCAAGCGCGGATTCAAATCCCAGCCGAACATATTGTTCTTCACGAAATAGGGCCACTCGTGGCCGTCCATTCCCAGTCCGTGACCGACCCGATGCGTGAAATACGTGAACCCCGGCCCGTAGCCTCCGTCCACAATCACTTTGCGCGCGGCGGCATCCACATCCGCAGCGACAACGCCGGGCCGGGCTGCGTTGAGAGCCACAGTCTGCGCGCGCTTCACCAGGTCGAACACGGACTTCATCTTGTCCGTCGCCTTTCCCAGAACAAAGGTCCGGGTGATGTCGGAGTTGTAGCCTTCCACGACACAACCATCGTCGAGCATCAGGATGCTGCCTTCCCGCAGCGTCTGCACTTTGCTCGACCCATGAGGCAACGCGGTGAACTGGTCGACGTTGAGACTCGCTTCCCCTTCAAAGCCCACACGCTGATAAGCGGCGCCGATCAGCTCGTGGACATTTGCGGTCGTCATGCCCAGGGTCAGTGATTGTGCCACGGCGCGATACACCAGCAGAGTCGCATGGCTTGCCAGCCGCAGGCACTCGATCTCATGCGCATCTTTGATCATGCGGCATCCCGCCGTCACAGGTGTGGCGCTCACGATCCTCAGGTGCGGATTGGCCGCGCGAATGCCCTCAGCAAAAACGAACTTCATGTTTTCATCCAGTCCGATAGTCCCCGCGCTCAGACCACGATCTTTGAGCCGTCGCCCCACGGCCTCATACGGGCTCTCGTCCTCTTGCCACACAATCACTTCGGCCTCTTTGCCCAGCGGCCCCGCGTCAAACAACTCTCGTGCCCTGCCTTCCTCAAATGCAGGACAAACGAGGAACGGCCTGGTTCGCGCCGGAACCACCAGTGCCCACAACCGCTCGTCACCGTACAAGTCCAAGTCTGCGAAATAGACTGAAGAACTTGCGCCGTTGCTCAGTACGATCGCGTCGATCTTGGCCGAAGCCATCAACCGTCTGGCTCGCTCAATACGCGCCTGCCGTTCGGCTACCGTAAACGGCCGCGCCTGCCCTGACAGCACCGGCAACGCCGCAATCGCCGGCGGAAGCGTTTTGTGCTCTTCACCTCGCACCCTTTGCACTCCAAACGCTGCAGCGGCCGCGGCTGCCGCACTCGCGCGAACAAATCCGCGCCGCGAAATCTCGATCATCGATGCCATGGTCCTCCGTGAGGAAAGCGACAACTTCCTCCTAGACTAACGGCCGCTCATTGGGATGCGCTTCGTTGGTAGAATTGCGCCCATGAATCCCGTCCAGTTCAACCTGCCGCAAGATCGCATTCCGCGCACCTGGTACAACATTGCAGCCGATCTGCCCGAGCCCATGGCGCCGCCGTTGCATCCGGGAACGCTCAAGCCCATCGGCCCTGACGACCTTGCGCCGCTTTTCCCCATGAGTCTCATCATGCAGGAAGTAAGCCAGCAACGGGAGATCGAAATCCCCGATCCCGTGCGACAGGTCTATGCGCAGTGGCGGCCCTCACCCCTCTTCCGTGCCCGACGACTGGAAAAGGCGCTCGATACACCGGCAAAGATCTACTACAAATACGAGGGCGTAAGCCCGGCCGGGTCGCACAAGCCAAACACCGCCGTGGCCCAGGCCTACTACAACAAGATTGACGGCACAAAGCGTCTTTCGACGGAGACCGGCGCAGGGCAATGGGGATCTTCGCTTGCCATGGCCTGCGCGTTCTTTGGCCTTGAATGCAAGGTCTACATGGTGCGCGTCAGCTATAACCAGAAGCCCTATCGCCGCGCATTGATGGAGGCTTTCGGCGCCTCCGTCACAGCAAGCCCCAGCACCGAAACCGAGTCAGGCCGCGCAATTCTTGCCGAATATCCCGACACCAACGGCTCGCTGGGGATTGCTATCTCCGAAGCTGTCGAAGTTGCCGCCAAAGACCCGGACACCAAATATGCATTGGGCAGCGTGCTCAATCATGTACTGCTTCACCAGACCGTCATTGGCCTCGAAGCCATCGAGCAGATGGCGATGGCAGGCGATGAGCCAGACGTAATCGTTGGCTGCACCGGCGGCGGATCGAACTTCGCTGGTCTCGTGATGCCCTACCTCGGCCGCAAGCTCAAAGGCCAGTGCCATGCTCGCGTGGTCGCCGTGGAACCGGCCGCCTGCCCCAGTTTGACCAAGGGCCCGTTTGCTTACGACTTCGGCGATACAGGACACCTGACCCCGCTGGTGAAAATGCACACCCTCGGTTCTACATTCATCCCCCCGGGGATCCACGCCGGCGGCCTGCGTTATCACGGAATGGCGCCACTCGTTTCCCATGTGCTTGAACTAGGGCTCATCGAAGCGACGAGCGTGCAGCAACTCGATGCCTTTGCCGCTGGCATTCAGTTCGCGCGCGCCGAAGGCATCATTCCCGCTCCCGAAGCCAATCACGCCGTGGCTGGCGCAATCCGCGAAGCCCTCCAGTGCAAAGCCGAAGGCAAACAGCGCACCATCCTCTTCAATCTCTGCGGCCACGGCCACTTCGACATGCAGTCCTACATCGACTACCAGGCCGGCAAACTCGAGAACTACGACTATCCAGCCGAAGAGATCGCCATGGCGCTGGCTGGCCTACCGGCGGTGAAATAGACGCGGAAACGGGTCTCGCGCGCGTGTGAAGACCACCAGCTGATTTTCTTTTGACACTTTGCATCGAATTACGCACGAATAGCGCAGAATGAAAACAAGTGCCTCCAACAGAGGAATCGCAGGTTGGTGCCGAAAGTAGAAGTGGACATACCCACCCCCCTAACGGGTAGTAACCTATGTCCACAAAAAAGTTTGCAGATAATTAGCTCCTCTTGTGAAACAGCCGGGTGCTGGGTGCCCATCCTTGCGAAGCAAGGGTGGGAAACCTCACAACCAAACCCGCCCCGATCCCCGGCGAATTTCGATTGACTATTCAGAACTTAGCCTGCGAGTCTCTTGGAAACCACAAAGATCATCGGACCGCGATTTTCAGGAGACATCCATGAAGAATGTAATCTTCGCCTTGCTCACAACCGTTTTGCTTGCCCCTGCAGCACTGGCCGCGCCGAAGGACGTCGCCGCGCCGATCCGTCAATTCATCGACGGATTCAACACCGGCGACACAAAATCCGCCTTCGCCGCCTATGCCACCGGCGATATCACCATCGTCGACGAGTTCGCGCCTCATCTCTGGACCGGCCCTCACGCGGCGCAGGATTGGGCTGCCGAGTATGACAAGCATGCCAAGGCCACCGGCGTGACCGACGGAAAAGTCACCTACAGCGCGCCCACGCGGACAGAGATCGAGGGCGACCTGGCCTACGTGGTCATGCCCACGAAGTACGTGTACAAGGAAAATGGCAAGCCCCTCGTCGAGGAGGGACACATCACCGTCGTGCTCCACGCCGAGGCAGGCGGATGGAAGATGCGCGGCTGGACATGGTCAGGCGTCAAGCCACACCCGCCAAAATAGAAATCTCAAGGCGCGTTCGAAATCGCCAGCGTCATGCAATGCGTGTTCTCCACTTCACACTGCAGCATGTCCTGCGCCAGCAGGTTCCATCCAACGAATCCGGCGAACTTGCCGCCCTGAGATTGCGCAACCGTGGGCGCGAGGCCTTCGCCGGTCTCCGCGCTGTAGTCTTCGTGCATGGAACCCCACTTCGCAATATCGCGGTGAAGAACTCCCGCCAGCGCAACCGCAAGCCAGCGCGATTCCGCGGGAAACCCATAACGTCGCAGCGCGATCCAATCAAGAAAGTTTGCGTTGATCCAGATCGGCCCGCGCCAATTGGAATAGGGCTTGATAATCGCCTCGTTGCTGTAAGCGGCATCTGATTTCGCCAGGCTGCGAAATCCATACTCCGACCGCATCTCTGCACGGTTGAGCAGGTGCAGACGAATCATGCGCCGGCCTTCGCCGCGCGACAGAAGCCCATCAACAAGCGGCAGAAAATTCGTCCACGCGATTGCGCGAATCACATCGCCGTTGTCGCGCCGCCGATTCCAGAACATCGCATCCTTTGCCGACCATAGTTGTCGCTGAATGGCGCGTCGTGTCGCCGCAGCCTTCTCGCGATATTTGCGCGCCATCGGATCAGAAAGATGCTCGGCAAGCACAGCCATTGCGAGGTATTCGCGCATCGCGTAGACCGAAGCATCGACAGCAAGAATGGCGCTCGGATCCTTCGGATCATTGCTGAGCGCGGCATTGTTGTCCGCGCCAGACTGCATCGCGTTGTCCCAGAACCACAGTCCCCACTTGGCATCGAACTGCGTGCGCTCCCGGTATTCCAAGAACGCGCTGCATCGCCGGCCACACCGGACGCACCCATTCATAATCGTGCAGGCTCTCCGACGCAATCACCGCACCCTGCGCCAGAAACGGCTTCATCGCAAATTTGCCGAACAGCGGCCGCGGTCCCTCCGGCGTAATGCAGCCCGCAACGTATCCCGCGTCATCCGCAGAAGACGCGAAGCCCAGCACCCAGTCGCGCAGATACTTCGCGTCTGCCGCATCCTGGTTGGCCCAGTGCACGCCGATGAAAAACCCATCCCAGTCCCACATCTGCGTGTAATAACCCGCGGGAATGAGATACGGATAGCGAATATAACCCTGCGCCGGCCGGATCGTCTGCGGCGCGAGACGCGCAAAGTCCGCAGCGAGACCGGCGTAAAGAGATGCTTCAGATCGTCTGTCAGTGGACTGCGCGGAAGAGACGCCTCTAGTAGCGACGAGAAAGACCGCCGTAAGAATCAGACGCACGCAGTAATAGTTCACGAGGGAATGATAACGCCGCTTCAAGCGGAACCGGCAACTTCACCGCGCTGGCTGCACCTCAATGTAATCCAGCGCAGCCGCATCGTTTCCATCAGGCGCGCCTTCAATGCGAATCACGTCGCCGGGCTTCAGAGCGACACCGCGCACAATGTGGCGGGTTGAATTATCGCCATGCGGTTGACGCGACGGCAAAGTTGCATCCGCCGCCCAGCCCGCATTGGCGTTCGCTGCGTGGCCATTGACCGTGAAAACA
Organism: uncultured Acidobacteriaceae bacterium; assembly: GCA_963737915.1. GTDB lineage: Bacteria > Acidobacteriota > Terriglobia > Terriglobales > Acidobacteriaceae > Telmatobacter. The sequence continues at coordinate 56,529 of CAVTUP010000027.1, forward strand.
AACTTAGCAGCGCCCCCTTGCAGATCAAAGTATTGAACCGCAACATCGAACTGCCCTGCCGCGCCGGAATATGTCCATTCCGCGACACATTTCGCCTCACCACACGCCACAGCCTTGCCGCCCGATGCATCTTCCCACGGGTTCACATCGATGACTTTGTATCCCGTCAGTCTCGCGTTCTCCGCTTCAAGCCTGCCCGGATAATTCCCCGCGCGTCCGCGTTCATCGGGAATCCCGCTGAGCTTCAGAAAGTACTGCACGATAGCGTCGCGCCACACGATCGCATGCCCGGCCTGGTATTCAAGACGAGCCCGCATGTCCTCATACAACTTCGCATCGATGCGCCCCTTGAGCGCACTCCATTCGCCGACGAACTGTGCCGCCTGCGCCGCGCCATCGTAGTGGCTGTCGTAAATATGCTGGATAACCGTCTTCCCCGAATGCAGCTTGTGCGTGTAAGGCACGTGGTGAAAAAACAGCAACAGCTCATCCGGAGTAGTCGCGACAGACTCGTACATCTTCGCCACTTCAAGCGGATACTGCCCCGCAAACCCGGTGCCGGTCGCAACGCTTCGATCCATGCCGACCCCTTCATGATCGGCGCGATGCCACTGCCCCCATCCGTTGTTTTCGCTCGACTCAATGTTCGGCCCGTAATGACTACCCGTAATGTCCGTGAGCGTCTGCATGCCCAGCGGCCCCGTGTAAGCCTCATACGCCGGCCACGACTCCATCAACATCGTGCTCACCGTTTTCACGACTGCTGGATCGGTGCTGATCGTTTGCCGCGTCCATTCTTCGCGCAATCTGTTTCGCGCTCAAATTCGGATCCCACGCGAGACGGCCAAAGGCATACAGATTCGCGAGCGCAAGCGGCGAGCCGAGCCAGGCTTCCTGGCCAACGCCTGCCACTCCCACCATCCCGCCGGTCGTGCGATGAAACGCAGTCCCCGCCACAATCTCTCGCACGGGCGTCGCAGCGCCGTTCACGCGCATGTCGAAATCGAGCACCTCTTTCCACATCGGCGCGAGATAGACAAGGTGGCGTTGCTGCCCCGTGTACTCCTGCGTGATCTGCACTTCCATCGCCTGGCTGGTTTGCGTAAGCCCGCCAAACAGCGGCGACACCGGCTCCCGCGCCTGAAAGTCGATAGGCCCTTCCTTCGTCTGCACAATCACGTTCGTCGCGAACTTGCCATCAAGCGGATGAAAGATGTCGTAAGCAGCCCGCGCACGGTCCGCCTTCGGATCGCGCCAATCGGCGTGGTGGTTGTAGACGAAGGCACGATACAGCACGACTCCGCCGTGCGGCTCGAGTGCGGCAGCAAGCGTGTTCGCCGCGTCCGCCGGAGTGCGCCCAAAACTGGCGGGACCCGGTTGCCCCTCCGAGTCTGCCTTCACTGTGAATCCCGCAAAGTCGGGAATGACTGCATAAATCTCGTTAACCTTGGCAGCCCACCAGGCTTTCACTGCCGGCTCAGCCGGATCATAAGTCGAGAGACCGCCAATCTTCTGCGGACTCGCGATATCCACGCTCATCGCCAGCCGAACGCCCCACGGACGCATCGTGTCCGCTACCCTCGCCAGGCCGCCAATCATCTCCGAAGTCAAAAACGGCGCAGCATTATTGACGTTGTTCACGTTGCATCCGTTGATGCCCACCGAAGCCAGCAGCCGCGCATATTCCGCGACGGGCGCAAGATCCTCCCGGACTTTCCCTCCATCGAAAAAGATCGACCGCCCAGCGTACCCCCGCTCAATCGAGCCATCCGCGTTGTCCCACTCATCAACCCAACGAATCGCCATCGCCGGACGTTCGCGCACATTCAATTTGCTTGTGTTCGCTCCCTGCGCCAGGTTGCGCAGCAGGGCAAATACCCCATAGAGCACGCCCCGTTCACTGCCGCCAATAATGTCCAGTTCGCGAACAAGGTCCGGCTTTCCCCATGCGATCAGAAATTCGTCCGGCTCAAGCGTGGGCACAGAGCCTTGGCCGGTGCGCGATCGCATCTCGTCTGCAGTACCGAGCAGAATGAAGTTAGGCCCGCCATCGAGGCCTGGCTTCCCCGAAAGCGACAGCAAGCCTCGCCGAAGCTCGATCACCGCGCTCTGCTCCACCGTGCCGCGACCCAGCGACCGAACGTTCATCGGTACGTTGGGAGGATTCTTCAGTTGCGTGTATTTGAGCCAAGCCTGATCGGCCGTCTGCCCACCCGCGATCGTGATCCCGACCACGCTCAACACGGCCGCGAACGCGATCTTCAGCAATAAGCTGGCTCTCCCTTTACACATCGTCACTCCCGGTCCGCTCCAGCGCATCCAATCCCTTCTATCACCTCGGGCCCACACCGGCTCCCGGTTGTAGACTGAGTTGTTCGTGTTGCGAGGAGGTTCCGCGTTATGCCTGGCAAGATGCAAGCGGTTGTGAAGGCCCACGCTGCACCCGGAATTGAAATTCGCGAAGTGCCGGTGCCCTCGCCCGGTCCTGGCGAGGTGCTCGTACGCGTGTCGGCGGCTAGTGTCTGCGGAACCGATCTGCATATCTACGACTGGGATCCCTGGGCCCAGGGACGCATCCATCCGCCTCTGATTCCCGGCCACGAGTTCGCCGGAACCGTAGCAGCCATTGGCCGCGGCGTCACCACCGTCAAGGAAGGCGACTTTGTAAGCGCGGAGATGCACGTAGCCTGCGGCAAGTGCCTCCAGTGCCGCACCGGCCTCGCGCACGTATGCCAGTTTGTTCGCATTCTCGGCGTCGATGCCGATGGAGCTTTCGCCAGCTACGCTGTCATTCCCGAGACCAATATTTGGAAGCTCTCTCCCGCCATTCCGCACGAGTGGGCCAGCCTGCTCGATCCCCTCGGCAACGCAGTTCATACCGTACTTGGCCGGACCGATCGCGGCAACCACCGTAGTCGTCACCGGATGCGGTGCCATCGGCCTCTTCTCCATCGCCGTGGCCAAAGCCTGCGGTGCGGCTAAGGTATTTGCCATTGAGGTGAACGCGCACCGTCGCAACGTTGCCGCGAAGATGGGCGCCGATCTGGCTCTCGATCCCGCCGAGGTCGATATACCCGAGCGGATTTTGCAGGCAACAGGCGGTACAGGCGTCGATGTCCTTCTTGAAATGTCCGGGCATCCCTCAGCCATGGCTCTCGGGTTCGAATTGCTCAGAACCGGCGGTCGCGCATCGCTGCTGGGCATTCCATCGCGCCCCGTCGAGCTCGACTTTGCCCGCGACATCATCTTCAAAGGCGCAACCGTGCAGGGCATCAACGGCCGCAAGATGTTCGAGACCTGGTTTCAGATGGAAGCGCTGCTCGCGGTGGGCAAGCTTGATCTCGAACCGGTAATCACGCATCGCCTGAAACTGTCGGAGTTCGCAAATGCAATGAAGCTGCTGCAATCCGGCGAAGCGATCAAGGTCGTCCTCAAGCCGGAGTAGCTGCGCAATCCTCCGTCGACTGCGCTACACCATCGCTAATAGCGCTTCGTGAGTGCAGCCGGTGCAGGCCCCGTCTTTCCGCCCAGCACCCAATCCACCGGCTGATGCACATCTTCCTCTTTTGCCTCGCCCATCACGCGCGCAACCACTTCGCCCTGCTCATCAAGCACAATCGTGCCCGGCACGATATTTCCGAGGCCGAACCGGTCCAGCGTGTCGATGTCGGCGTTCACCCAGCTATCGAGCGAGACGTGAAGCTTGGCCAGAGTTGCGGGAATCTTCGCCCGATCCTTCGGTTCATCGATGGAGATGAACACAAAGCTGACCGGTTTGCCCGCGTAGCTCGCAGCCAGTTGCGACAACCGTGGCATTTCTTCCTGGCACGGCCCACACCAGGTCGCCCAGAAGTTCACCACGACAACTTGCCCGTGAAGCGACGATAGCTTGCGCGATTGGCCGTCCATCGTCTTGAACACAGGATCGGGCGCGCGCTTTGCCACCAGTGGCACGGCCGCCATCAGCAAAATTGAAGCTACCGCCCAGCCGGTCAGGTGTCGAGTCGTTTGAGGCATAGCCCTCCGACTATATCCATCTCCATCGCAAACAGCCTCCACCAATAGTTTGATTTCGTGCTCATCCGCATTGGCGACGCTTTCTTACTGAGAGGACTGATAGCGTCGAAAGCATTGTCCACGCACGGACTTCCCAGCCGTGCGGTACGCCACCGGGGAACTTTCGAGGTCAGCACACAACCGTCACAAGGGAGATACATAAGATGAGAAACTTCTTCTCACCACGTTCGGCTATCCCTGTCACTCTGTTCGCATCTCTGGTCGCAATGCATCCCATTGCAAATGCGCAGGGTTGCGTCGCGGCACACGCACCACAACCTGTCATCTCGGGACTCGCGCCGGGATCTCAGTCCAACATCCGGCACTCCTCTGGCACCAACGTGTTGCACGGCCTGACAGTCACGACGGGCTTTCGCGTTTACAACTCCTACAAGCACTACGTTGGAACCGTCTATCAGGAACAGCGCGCCATCAATCACAACGCCATCGTCAATCACGTCGACCTTTTTGAATTGGATCTGAACTATCAGATAACTCCGCGCCTGAGCGCAATCGCCAGCATACCGGCACTTGTAGCCTCTCGCCACGGCCAGAGCAGCCCGTTGAATGTCTATCATTCCGGCGGTCTCGGCGACATCACCCTGGGCGTCGAGTCCTGGGTGTGGCGGCCGCCAACAGAGAGCCACGGCAACATCGCGTTCGCGGGTCAGCTCAAACTGCCCACCGGCTACAACGACGCCAAAGGGACCAAGACTTCCGCCAATGGAATCAAGACGGTTCAACCCTTTGACGAGTCAATCCAACCCGGCGATGGCACCTGGGGCTTCAGCCTGTCCACCGAAGCCTATCGCGAATTCATATGGAGGACCTCAGGCTACTTCACCGGGTCATGGCTCTTCAATCCGCAGGACACGACCGGCGTCAAGACCTACCGCGCTGCTCCTGGTGAAGGTGTGATCTCTGCCGCAGACGAGTACCTCTGGCGCGGCGGATTGTCGCGTCCCGTCACCGGCGTTCACGCGCTCCGTGGATTGGCTCTAAGCTTTGGCGGCCGCATGGAAGGTATACCGGTACGCGATGGCTTTGGCTCCAGCAACGGCTTCCGCCGTCCCGGCTATGTCATCTCCATCGAGCCCGGCATGATGTATGCGCGCGGCAAATACATGCTCACCGCGAGTGGCCCATGGGCTGTCGAGCGCAACAGAAAGACCAGCGTGACGGATTACGCCAACAACACTCACGGCGATGCCGCCTTCTCTGATTACACCGTGATCGTCGGCCTGTCGCGCTACTTCTAGGGTGGCCCTCCCCCAAACGGCCAGGGCGCCTTCCCAATCGGAAGACGTCCTGGCTGCCCTAGCAGCCCTCCCAGTCAATCACGACACGTCGCAGACCTCGCACGGCGTTGGTCACGTACACCGCGTCTGCGCGCTTCAAATCCTCCAGAGAGAGTATCCGCTCTTCGATTTCGGGACGCGTCTCAAGCAGGTGGCGGCGGTATATACCGGCCAGAAGCCCACACGCAACGGGTGGCGTGAACCAGCGACCGTTGCGTTCAATAAAGACATTGTTGACCGCGCCCTCCGTCACCTCTCCTCGCTCATTGCAAAACAACACATCCTCGAATCCCGCTGCTTTCGCCTCCCTCCACGCGCTCTCATAGAGAGAACGCCGCGTAGTCTTGTGGAAGAAGAAAGGGTCTCCCGAGTCAATGCGCTCCGCCGCGATCCGAACGCGCCCTGGGTGCGCACCCTCGTTCTCCGCAATAACCTCGTGCTCGATGTGCAATCCCCCATCGCGATCCAGCAACATCCGCACCTTTCGCGAGCGTTGATCCGGCAACGCCTCACCAGCCGTCAATAATGCAGCCTTCACTGCCGCGGGGTCACACACAAATCCGAAATACTCCGACGAATCTTCAAGCCGCTCAAGATGCAGTTCCATGAAAAGGTACTCACCGCGCCATAACAGCGATTCAATGAGCGAAAAGGGCCCTTCTGTGCGCGTCAGAAATTCTGCTTTCAACTGGCACTCGCGATACTCCTCGTTCGCATCCGAATCGATGACGATCCCTCCGCCAACGCCCATCGTCGCGCGCTTCCCCACGACATCCACCGTGCGAATGGCAACATTGAAAACAGTGCGTTCCCTTGAGAAGTATCCAATTGCGCCCGTGTAGACGCCGCGCGGCTCCTGCTCAATCTCCGCCAGCAACTGCATCGCGTGCACCTTCGGCGCGCCGGTAATCGACCCGCACGGAAACAGCGCACGAAAGATCTGCTCAAAGCCCATCTCCGGTCGCAGTTGGCCCGTAACCGTGGAAGTCATCTGCCAGAGCGTGGGATAGCGCTCAACCTCGAATAGATTCTCAACGCGCACACTTCCGTAGTCGCATAGTCGCCCCAGGTCATTGCGTATAAGATCGACGATCATGACGTTTTCGCTGCGATTCTTCACGTCGTTCCGCAGCCAGTCTGCGACGTCGCGATCTTCCGCCGTGGTCCGCCCGCGCCGGGCAGTGCCCTTCATCGGCCGGGCAGTGATGCGCCGCCCAACGCCCCGCTGATCGACCCGAAAAAACAACTCCGGTGAGAACGAGAGAATGTGGCGCCCCGACTCACAATGCACGAACGCCCCGAACTCCACGGGTTGGCGATGGCGCAGCCGCAAATAGAGCGCAGCCGGACTTTCCGCGACTCGCACGCGCAACGGGAAAGTGTAGTTGAGCTGATAAACATCCCCAGCACGAATCCACTCGTGTATCTGCTCGATGCCCGCGCCGTATTGTTGCTCCGTCATCCCGGGGACAATCTCGACATCCCCCCCAGACTGGCCCGACTGGCCCCCATGATCAGCCTTCCGCACGTCCCCCAGTAAGGGCGGAACGCCGTCCACAAACGCACCGGAATCATGACTGAAGCGATAGCATCGCTCGTAAATTCCCAGCCACGCTAGCGGCTGCCGTGGCTCAGACTCCGCACGTCGACTCCGCAGACCGGCAGCCTTGGGTTCGAAAGCCGCGCCGCATTCATACGTGAAGAATCCCGCAGCGAAGTGCCCGGCAGCCACCGCTTCCTCAATCCGCGCAAACAATTCCGGCAGATCGCCCGGATGGTTGGCTACAAGGATCTGCGACGGTTCAATAAAGAGGGAACTGAATGAGGCGCTGCCCGGCTTCGAAGTTTCGAGCAGCACCGTTGCCGGCGTTTGCTCGACCAGCGCGTAAACCTCCGCGGGAAGGGAATACCAGGACATGGTCATGTCGCTGCGGCCGCGCAACGAATCGATTGCCAGCCGCTTACTGGGCCGTTACCGTCAGGGCTAATTGGGTGAATCGCGTCGTTGCCGTGACGCCATTGCTGGACTGCGCGGTGACCGTGACATTGTAAGTACCAGCAGGCGTGGGAAGGTTCTGCGACGGCCCGTGTTCCCGGTAGTTGTAAAGCGGCGCGCATGCCGTAGCCCCAAGCACGGCAATAAAACCCACAAGAGCCATCAAAACAACGCGGCTCAGCCAGCGGCGGCGGCGTGCGCCAAATGCAAGCGAGACCAACCCCAGCGTTCCGGGCAGCAAAATCGCCCAGGCCACAGGATTCGCGGAGCGTACAGCCGGCAACGCTCCCGTCAGCGATGGAGCCTGTGTCGCAAGCACCATGGAACTGGTCACTGCCGTCTTCGCATTAGGAAGGATCTGTACGTTCTCGGGCGTAAACGCGCACTTGGTCTGGTCGGGAAGACCGGAGCATGAAAGTGTAACGAACATCGGGGCTGTGAGAGATGCGGCGTTGACCGGGTTAACCGAAGCGATCACCGCTCCGGACTGGCCTTGCTGCAGCGAAAGTGTGGTCGGCGCTACGGAGATCGAAAAATCAGGAGTTGTCCCCACAAGCGCATGCACCGTGGAAGCCTGCGAAGCTGAAACCAGGTGAGTTGCATCCCCCGCATATGCCGCGCTCAGGCTGTGGTCGCCGCCTACAAGCTGAACCGTGGCCTTGCCATTCCCCTGCCCATCGAGCGCCACGCCTGCCAACGGTTTTCCGTGATCCTTGATCACAACCGCGCCCGAAGCCGGCAGCCCATCTTCACTATTGACCGCGATCGTGAGGATAGTCTCGGTGTGTCCGCCTCGATCGTGGGTATCCGCCGTCATGGTGGTCTGCGTGGCAATGCCTCGCGCGCTTTCCGCGGATACCGCCGTCGCCGATATCGCCAGAGCGATACCCAATGCCGCCACCAACTCGAGCCGCAGACCGCGGCTGAACATACTTCTCACGTGCACCTGCTCCAGATTTGAAGAAAAGATCGTGTATCGCCCAGTATGGCAGCGTCTTCCCATTGTATCCGTCAGGGCTATGGCAGGGCCAACCCTGCCTCAGATTGGCCGTGGGATGGTGATTTGACGCACTCCCGGGCGAAACGCATTCCTCTTCGGATTTGGAGCCCCCCGCCCCTATTCTTCCCGAAGCAGTTGTGCCGGGTTCACACCCAGGGCCCGTCGCGCAAGAATCCATGTGGCCACAAGCCCAACCATCGTCATCGCCACCAGCGCACCCAAAAGAACGAGCGGGTCGCGGGGCGTCGCCTCATACAGGAGAAATGCCAGCAGCCGGCTAGCCAGTACCCCTAAAACCAGGCCAGCGGCTGATCCCGCCACCGTGTATCGGAAATTCTGCGATTGGCTGCCATTGACTGAGAATGCCCAGCAGAAACACGCTCCGATTCCAAGGGCCAGCGTCAGAATGGCGGTAATCGCAAACCCAGGCGACCGGCGCAGCTGTCGCAGGGCATAGCGAATATCGCGTACCACTCCGTCAATGCCCAGGCTGGCGTCTGAAGCCACAACACGCTCCCTGATCGCCGTCGGATTGCCGAAGCGCAGCAGCGCATCCCGGCGCGCCTCTTCCCGAGACATACCGTGAGCGACATTGTCGTCCATGCGCAGTGCGATGTGAGCCTCGAGCTCTGCATCAATCTCACGATCCATGCGCGTACGGCGAAAGAGATTCGCGATCCGATTCAAAGCGCCCATGGCCCTCCTCCTATTCACTGCGCAATGCCTGCACGGGGTCAATGCTTGCTGCCCTCAGAGCGGGCACAAGGCACGCACACGCCGACACGATCAGCAACAGCATGCTTACTCCCGCGTATGTCAACGGGTCGAGCCGCGAAACTCCGAACAAAAGTGCGGACAAGGCGCGACTTGCGAGCAGGGCGCCTCCCAGTCCGAGCAACACGCCAACCGCTGCGAGCGTCATGCCCTGACGAAGCACAAGAGCCAGAATGTCGCCGCGTCTGGCACCCAGCGCTGAGCGCACGCCGATCTCGCGCGTTCTTTCTGCCACGCTGCTCGAAAGCACTCCGTAGATGCCCGTAGCCGCAAGCAGCAGCGCCACGAAGCTGAACGCTTCAAAGAGAATTAATATGAACCGCCGTTGACCAATCGAAGCATCGAGCAATTTGCTCATTGTCACGACGCGAAGAATGGGTTGATCCTTATCCACTCGCCATATGGCGTCCTGGATTGCCGGCGCCAGCATCGCGGCATCGCCGCGTGTCCGCACCACAAGTGAGAGCGTGTCGTCTGCGAACCAGGACTGCGTCGTCGGGATGTACACCGCGTCCGGCTCTTCCAACGCCAGCGATGTCTGCCTTACATCTCGAACGATTCCCACCACCGTGAACCAAGGCCTGTCTAAGGGGCCAACATGCAGGCGCTTGCCGAGTGCATCATGACCGGGAAACTGGCGCCTCGCGAGAGACTCGCTGATCAAGGCGACGGGAGGTGCCGCGGCACGATCGTCCTCATTGAGAAAGCGGCCCCGCAACAGAGAGATACCCATCGCCTGGCAGTAACCGGGAGTGATTGCATACCGAAATACATTGTGACCGCCCTGCGGATCATCATTCTCAAAGTGGGCGCCGTAGGTGCTGACCCAGTCCGGATCGTCGCTCAGCGGCAACAAACTCGTGAATCCGGCAACACTCACACCAGGCACTTCGCGAACAGCTTGCAGCGCCTGTTCGAAAAATTGATGCCGCATGCGGTCGCCGGCGCCGGGCGCGGTCGCAAGATCGTCAAATTTGTGCCCAGCGGTCTGCACCTGCATCGTGAGCACATGCTCGGTTGAAAACCCCGGATCAATCGAGAGAAGTCTTCCCATGCTGCGCAACAGAAGGCCTGCGCAAACCAACAACAGGAGTGCAATCGCGACCTCGCCAGCAACCATCCCGCGTCGTGCTTTCTGCTGCTGAGGTGAACTGGTTCGCGAACCCTGCCGAAGCCCAGCTTGCAAATCTGAACGCGGGGTCTGCATTGCAGGAAGCACTCCGGCGGCCAACCCCACAATTGCCGTCAATCCAAACGCAAAAAGCAAAACCGGCGCATCGAGTTCGATTGCGTTCGCGCGCGGCAACCCCTGCGGACTCAGTGCGATCAGGACGCGCACACCGATCTCTGCCACGCCTACACCCAATACGCCCCCAAACAGCGCAAGTAGTGCGCACTCGGTCAGAGACTGCCGTATCAGCCGCGCCTTTGCCGCGCCAAGTGCAGCCCGCATCGCGAACTCGCCTCTCCTCTGCGCGCCGCGCGCAAGCATCAGGCTGGTTACGTTGACGCACGCAATCACCAACAGCAGCATCACAGCGCCAAGCACGGCGAGCAACGACGGCTTCACGCTGCTCACCAGGTCCACCTGGAGCGAATCGATAATCAAGCCGCCACTCATCGATGCCCACACTGGCCTCGGAAACTCTTTCTGCGGATTGGTCGCAATCTGATTCAGTTCCCGTCTTGCCTCGGCGACGCTCACGCCTGCCCGCAGCCGAACCACCGTTCGCAGATGGTGCCCCCAGGCCGAAGAATCGAAGTCGGCGAGGCCTCCCTGGTCGTATTGCATCGGCGTCCAGATTTCGGCTGATGATGACAAGACGTTCTCGAACTCTTGCGGCATTACTCCAATCACGGTGTAGTTGTCGTCATTGAGCTTGATCTGACTGCCAATGATTGCTCGATCAGCTCCGAATCGTCTCCGCCAGAGCCTGTCGCTGACAATGACAACGCGAGGTCCGCGAAACACGTCGTCCGCTTCTTGAAAGTCTCGTCCGAGCCGGGGCGAAACTCCCAGCAGGCGGAAGTAGCTGGCGCTCACACGTTGTCCGTCGGGCCGTTCGGGTTTATCGGCACCTGTCATTACCGGCTGCCACGGTTCGAAAACCGCGATCGATTCGACTGAGCGGGCTCGCTGGGCCAGCTCTCTGTAGCCGCCAAATGTGGTTTCGATCCGCTGGGTCTTGTACGTGTCCCAGATCGTCGCGATGCGGTTCGCGTGAGGATACGGCAGGGGCTCGAACAATATGGGATTCACGACACTGAAGATCGCCGTGCTGGCTCCAATGCCCACTGCGAGGATTGAGATTACAACTATCGTGAATCCGGGAGATCGCCGGAACTGCCGCAAAGCAAAGCGCACGTCACGGATCACGCTATCTAGAGCCAAGGCTAGCGTCTGCCTCTGTTGCTCGCTCCTTCGCTGCCGTCGGGTTGCCGAAACGCAACAGTGCATCCCGGCGCGCCTCTTCCGGCGACATACCGTGAGCGATGTTGTCGTCCGTACGCAGCGCGATGTGAGCCTCAAGCTCGGCCGCGATCTCACGGTCCACTTGACGGCGGCGAAACAGGTTCCCGATTCGGCGAATGACTGCCATTGTGTTTTATCCCTCTGCAGGACTTCAGGCAAACCGCAAAACGGCGCGTACGCCTTTAACCAGTTGTTCAAAGCTCTCCTCCGCCTGCTGCAACTGGCGGCGGCCCGTAGCCGTGAGCTTGTAGTACTTGGCGCGGCGGTTCGTCTCCGTCATCGCCCACTCCGCGGCAATCCAGCCACTCTGCTCCATGCGGTGCAGGGCAGGGTAGAGCGAGCCCTCTTCAACCCGCAGCACTTCGCCCGAAGCGTTTTGAATGTGCAGCACAATGCCGTAGCCGTGCAGCGTGCCGTTCTGCGCAAGCGTCTTCAAAACCAGCAGATCCAGTGTCCCTTGCAAATCGTTTTTCGCCATCACTACCCCTGGACAAATCGGTATAAAGAACTCTAGGCATAGAACACTAGGGGTGTCAACGAGCAGTTCCTTTTTTGTGACGACGAACAATCCCCCCCGCCCCTCACTCCACGCAGCCGACACGCCCCCAGCACCTGGAGGCAGTAGCTAGAGGCTAGAAGCTAGTAGCTAGTAGCTAGCTTCTAAAAGCCGCCTTCCGCGCTATCCTTATTTGTTTGAGGTGCATTGTCATGGCTGAAACCGTCGCGCGCCGCCCGCAGCTTGCCTACCTTACCGCCGTCCTCAATGAACTCCGCGCCAAAGGCACCCATTTCAAGCTCCGTGTTCTCGACGACCAGCAGGCCCCCGTCTGCCACTACGATGGCCGGGAAGTCATCAACCTGGCCAGCAACAACTACCTCGGCCTCGCCAACCACCCCCGGCTGGTTGAGGCTTCGATGGCCGCCACCCGGGCCTTCGGCGTAGGCTCCGGAGCCGTTCGCACCATTGCCGGCACCATGCGCATTCACATGGAGTTGGAAGAAAAGATCGCGCGATTCAAGAACGTTGAAGCATGCGTCGTATTCCAAAGTGGATTCGCCGCCAACGCCGGCACCGTTAGCGCGATCCTCGGCAAAGAGGACTTCATCCTCTCCGATGAACTCAACCACGCCAGCATCATCGATGGCGCGCGACTCTCGCGGGCAAAGATCAAGGTCTTTCGCCACAAAGACGCCGCCCACTGCGAACAACTGCTGCAGGAGATCGCCGACGAGCCCGGCCACAAGCTTGTCATCACCGACGGCGTCTTCTCGATGGATGGCGACATCGGTCCCGTGGACAAGCTGGCCGCTTTGGCAGAGAAATACGGCGCCATCATGATGGTCGACGACGCCCATGCATCCGGCGTACTCGGCCGCAACGGCCGCGGTTCAATCGACCATTTTGGAATGCACGGTCGCGTCGATGTGCAGGTGGGCACCCTTTCCAAAGCCATCGGCGCGCTCGGCGGATACGTCTGCGGCTCCCGCGATCTGATCGACTATCTCTACCATCGCGCCCGGCCCTTCCTCTTCTCCACCTCGCATCCACCATCCGTGGCGGCAACCTGCATAGCGGCCTTCGACATTCTTGAAACCGAGCCCGAGCGCATTGAGCGCCTCTGGCAAAACACTCGCTACTTCCAGTCGGAATTGCGGCAAGCTGGCTTCAACATCGGCGGCGTAAACACTCCCGCAACAGAGACCCCGATCACTCCAGTAATTGTTGGCGAGGGGCGAGCCGCCATGGAGTTTTCGCGCGCGCTCTTCGACGAAGGCGTTTTGGGCACAGGAATCGCGTTTCCCACGGTGCCCGAAGGCAAAGCGCGCATTCGTTTGATCCTGACCAGTGAACATACCAGGGCCCAATTGGATCGTGCATTGGAAACACTTACCCGCGTCGCAAGGCGTATGGCGCTCATTTAACCTTACTTCTCTCAAATTTTGTTGGGGGCCGAAAATTCTTTGGCTCAATCGCGCCGGATTTTGCAGATAATTACGCCCCAATGTTGCAACATGAATGCAGCAGAGTTTCCGCTCTCGTGAGGGTGCGGAGTATTCATGGAGAAGAGATGACACAACCTGCCTATTTTTCTTTCGAGACCGATAAGCTGGCGGGACGGAATAGTCAGGGGGTACCCCCCGGTCAAAAAAATATATGTAGGAAAGTTTGCAGATAATTATCGCTAGTTGTGATAAAGCAGCCTCATCGCTTCACAACTGAGAAACAGGACGTATCTCTTTCGGCGAAAGCATATCGACGGTGCCACGGACTTCACCCGCGCGGCGCTCGTACAATAACAACCAATGATCGCTCACTTGCGCGGCAAGCTCATTTTCAAGCAACCTGGCCAGGCCATCGTTGAGGCAGGCGGCGTCGGATACGACGTCGCCATTTCTGTGCCCACATTTACAGCGCTTCCTTCGCTGGGCGCCGAAGCTTCGCTGCACATTCACACCCAGGTCAGCGAAGATCAGATCGCGCTCTTCGGCTTTCTCGATCTCGATGAGAAGCGCCTCTTCGAAAGGCTTATTACCGTGAGCGGCGTAGGTCCCAAACTCGCAATCAAGATCCTGAGTGGCCTCTCGTCTGAGCGCACCGTCCAGGCCATACGCTCGCAGGACCACGCGCAATTGACGCGCATTCCCGGCGTCGGAAAAAAGCTCGCCGAGCGCCTCGTCGTCGAGTTGAAAGACAAACTGGACGACTTCGCCGTGGCGCCTGCGCGATCGGCCGTCGCCGGCCCCGCGGTCGACGATGTGCTCTCCGCGCTCACCAATCTTGGCTATCAGCGCCCGGCGGCCGAGAAGGCAATCGAGCAGGCAATCGCAAAGGAGAAAGCTCTCGCCGGCGATTTCGACGGCCTGTTCCGCGGCGCATTAAAGGTAATCCGCTAAACTCGTTTTGGTATGCCGCGCACAATAAAATCCGCTCCCCCTGCACCGCTTCCGTATTTCCGTCCCGAAGCGATAACGTTTCTCCGCAGTCTCACGAAGCACAACGACCGTGAATGGTTTAACCAGCGCAAAGCAGTCTATGAATCAGAATTGAAAGAGCCGATGCTCGCCATCATTCGCAGGATCACCGATGCGATGACGGAGTTTGCTCCCAATCACGTAAGGCCCGCAGAAAAAAGCCTCTTCCGCATTTATCGCGACACGCGATTCAGCAACAACAAGCTGCCTTACAAGACTCACGTGGCGGCGTGGTGGTCGCACATGGGCCTGCAGAAGACCTCGGGAGCAGGATACTACTTCCAGGTAAGCCCGAAGGGCGTTGTCATTGCCGCAGGCGCCTACATGCCCGAAAAAGAGCAACTCGCCGCGATCAGAAACTGGATGCTCGACAATCACGTGGCATTCAGAAAGATTTTGAGCAAGCCGGCAGTGCGGAAGGCGTTTAGCGAGTTTGAAGGCGAGGCGCTGACGCGGCCGCCAAAGGGGTTTCCGTGCGAGCATCCCGCACTGGACCTGATCAAGCAGAAGCAGTGGGGGCTGAGCACCACGCTGCCGGCGGGCACTGCGCTGAAGAAGGATTTTGCGCAGACCTTGATCAAGCATTTCAAACTGCTGGCGCCCATGGTTGATGCGCTGAATACGCCCATCGCCGCTACTTTAGTACCGCGCAAAAAGGTTCTGTTCGGGCTTCATTGATCGGTATTGAGAACGCCTCCGAACAGCTCGACTCTTCGGAAAACCCGGTTAAAACAGGCTAAAATCGCCGATTTTGGCTAAAATAGGCACAAAACCCTAAGAAAACTGTGGAAAACAGCCGTTTTTCCATTGACTTTGACCCGCTCCAAGCCGCATTGTTACGAACGACGGGTTATCCGGACCCGCATGGATACAGGGGTTTCGTGCACAAGGGATCAGCCGGTCGCACTCCCCAAATGCGGTTCGCGAAACGCGAAAGAAGCAAAAGCAACACCGGCGACCCGAAGGGTGCGCCAAGAAGGAGAAAAAATCGAATGGCAACTGGAATGACAAAGACCGCCCTCGTCCGCCACATGGCAGAGAAGCTGGAAATCACGAATAAACAAGCCGCCGCAGGCCTGGAACTGTTGGCCGAGACAGCCATCAAGGAAACCAAGAAGAACGGCGTCTTCGTAATCCCCGGCATCGGCCGCCTCGTTAAGGCAGAGCGCAAGGCTCGCATCGGCCGTAATCCTCAAACCGGCGCGGCCATCAAGATCAAGGCCAAGACCGTCGTGAAGTTCCGCGTGGCCAAGGCCGCCAAGGACACCATCGCCCCACCAAAGAAGTAGTTCTCTTCATACCGCAGCTAAGAAATGGGGATGAGCTTCATGCTCTTCCCCTTTTCGCTTTTCAATGAGTCTCACGTGAACCTATCTCCTCACGCATTCCTGATCGCCCTCTGCCGCGCACGTGCACCCATCTTGTGGATCGGCCTCACCCACTTGCTCGGCGTCGTCGTCGGTATCGGAATGGTGCACGCACATAACAGCTTTGCTCTGCGATCTCGAGATGACCTTGTGGGACGAGCGATCAAAAGCGACCCTATTATGATCTCGATGTTGCAAGGGCACGCTCTGCGCGCGGCATTTGCTGATTTCGCCGGCAACCTGATCGTGGGCGCTGCGCCTTCGACAGTGATGGGACTTTCCGTGGTTTTGCCCTTTCCATGGGTTGCGTACCGCGGCTGGATAGGTGGAATTGTCTCCGTAGATGACGCGCACTTCAGCAGGCTGCGCGACCGCGGCGAGCGTATCTACTATCTCGGAGTACTTCTGCTCCAACTGATTCCGTATACTCTCGCGGGCGGAACTGGCGTGCGCCTCGGACTGGCATTTCTCTTCCCCAAGGGGCGATGGGGTTACGAGGCGGGCGAACGCTGGCTGGGTCTCCCGGCAGAAGGCGTGCGCGATGTTTGCCGAATCTACGTATGGATTGTGCCGCTGTTCCTTATCGCATCCATAATTGAGTTTCTGGCGCGATAACCCGGCCCGCCGTTCTTGTTCACAGTATCCGCCTCGCTTCAGTAGAGCTTACAGGCCACCGGCCCCACGATCGAAGGCTCATTCCATCCGCAACGCGGACATCGGTTCGATCTTCATCGCTGCTCGTGCCGGGACGAGTATCGCGAGTAGCGCGACGAATGCAAGCATCACCGTAACAGCAACGTAGCTGACGGGGTCGTGCGGGCTGACGCTGAAGAGCAGGCTTTTGAGAACTCGCGTCAAAGCCAGTGCAGCCACCAGTCCCACAGCTGCACCAAGGGCGATGAGGCGAACGCCTTCTCTAAGGATGAGCTGCAGAATGTCGGCACGACTGGCTCCAAGCGCCATGCGCACGCCGATCTCCTGCGTTCGTTGAGTGGCCATGAACGCGATCACTCCATAGAGGCCGACGAGCGCCAATAAGGGATTGCTCGATCGATGTTTGCTGGTCCTGCGTGAATCCGTGCCCTTGCACGATCGGAATATCGAGAGCGCTGAAGTAGTCCGGAGTGACCCAACGACACACAACCATGCCTCCGGTACCGCCAGTCGCCGCCGCGCGACCCACCACCGAAATGATGCTGTAAATCTGCTCCCGATGAACACCGCCAGGAGGAACAGAGTCGCTGACGCCGACAACAGAGACTCCCGGTAAAGGGCGCAACTCCGCCTCAGCCTTCGAGAAGAAGTCCATCTGTGAGCGCGGCGTGGCAAATCGGTCTCGATTGAGCGCAATGCTCGCTGTCAGCACGCCCCGCGTCCCAATTCCAATATCTTGTCTCGTGAGACTCGAAAAGCTGCGCAGCAACAGCGCCGCGCCAGTAAGGAGGACAATGCTGAACGCGATTTGAGCAACGACAATGCTCCTCCGAAGCAGGGTTCGTGCGTCTGATGCAGTACGGCGTGTTAAAGACGAAAAAGTTGCAGGCCGATGAAACGCGGGTGCGATGCCGACGAGAATTCCTGAAATCAGTGACAGAAGAACACTGAACATGGCAACACGCAGATCGAGCTGGGCCATTGCGAGAAACGGAAGACTCGAGGGCGCAACAGCAACGAAGATGCGAAGCAGGCCTTCAGCCACAGCACCTCCAACAACTACCCCGAACAAGGAGAGAAGGATCGCTTCGGTGAGGGTCTGACGAACCAGGCAGCCTCTGCTCGCGCCCAATGCGAAGCGCAGTGCCAGATCGCGCTCTCTGGCTGCCGTTCGCATCAACAACAAGCTGGCAACATTGGCACACGCGATCAGAAGCACCGACAATACTGCTCCCACCAACACCCACGCTATCAGGTGCGCATCCTGCATTTGACGATCACGAATCGAGCGGACACGCAGGTGGACTTCGCTGCGAAAGCGCGGCGGAGCAAGGCTCAGTGAGTAGTTGAAAACGGGCTGCAACTGCTCTGTTGCCCGCGCGACGCTGACCCCGGGCCGCAACCGCGCGAATGCATAGAGCACACGGCCAGGATCTGCCTTGCGTTCGGCAGCTTCATCAAGCGCTTCGGGCACGATGACGTCCGCCTTTTCAAGCGTGGGCATTCGAAGTCTTTGGGCAATATGCCAATGACTCTTACAGGATGATTATCGATATTGACAAGCCTATCGATTATGGCTGGGTCGCGATTGTATTGGCTCAGCCACAAACCATAAGAGATGAGCGCGACCTTTGGACCATTGGGACGATCCTCTTCCGTTAGAAAGTTGCGTCCAAGAACAGGAGAAATGCCTAGAGTCGGCAAGAAATTTGCTTCGGCTCTCGCGCAACTCAGACGCCGCGGATTGTGTTCCGTAAGATCGCATTCATCAACGCCGATCTCTGACGTAAGTGCCACGAATGGCTTCTGGTTGTCACGCCAATGGTAATAAGAACCTCCAAGCATGAACTCGCTCGGAATGATCGGCGCGATCAGACCGACTGAAACCAGGCTGTTTTCGTGAGCGTAGGGCAGGCCGCGAAACAGAATGCGATCTACAACACTGAATACTGCAGTGGTTGCGCCAATTCCGAGAGCAAGTGTAACGATTGCAGTCAACGCAAAGATTGGGTTACGGCGAAAGCCTCGCAGTGCATAACGCACATCGTGCAAAATGTGTTCGAGCCAAGGCAATGTGGCCCGTTCACGGTATGCCTGGCGCGTTTGTTCTGCGCCACCGAGATGCATAAGGACCTCGCGTCGAGCCTCTGCCGGACTTAGCCCACCACGCACTTTCTCTTCGATGTGCATTTCAATGTGAGACCCGAGCTCTTGTTCGAACTCCTCGTCCCTTCGACGATAGCCGAGCAGTCCGAGGAGTCGCACCCAAATGGCTCTGAGATTGCGCATCCTGATCTCCTAATCAGCGCGGAGCGCCTCAATCGGATCGACCGCAGCGGCCCGGCGCGCAGGTATCCACGCAGCTACAAGCGCGACGACAATCATCAGCAAAGGAACAAGACTGAAGGTAAAGGGATCGAGCGCGCTCACTTCGAAAAGAAAACTGTGAAGCGTGCGGCTGAGCGCAACGGCCCCCAATAGGCCGAGCACAGATCCCACGCCCGCAAGAAATAAGGCCTGTCGAACCACCGCAAGGACGATTTGCCAACGCTGCGCACCCAGCGCAAGCCGCAGTCCGATTTCACGCGTACGCCAGCTCACGATGTATGCGATGAGACTGTAGACACCAATCGCTCCAATGATGACCGCGAGCGAGCCGAAGCCGAGCAGCAACATTGCAAGTGCGCGCGGCGCCGCGACTGAAGAGGCGACCAGATCGTCGAGCGCACGCACGTGCGTGACCGGAACGAGCGAGTCAACCGCGGCCACGGAACGCCGGAACCCCGAGGCAGTCTCGGTGGCAGTAGTGTGTGCGCGGAGCAGCGCGTACATCACCGGCTGTTCCCGCACAGGAGTCATCGGCAGATAGACCTCGTCGCTGAATCCTCCGTCGAGGCTACTCTCGCGCGCATTTCGCACGAGGCCTACAACGACGGATGCCTTCTCTGGAACCCATACCGCAGGGGTTGGCTCGTCGACAACGTCGAGCAGATGTTTGCCGATCGGATCCTGATTGGGCCAGAGACGCTGAGCGATGCTCTCATTGATCACCACCGCGTGCGTTGCGCCCGACGCATCCTGTGCATCAAGCAGGCGTCCGCGTATCAAGTCGCAGGCCAAGCACATCAAAGTATCCCGATGAGACAGTGCGTCCGGTTGCAAGCAGCGCTCCTTGCCGAGCGTCACGAGGATGGCCTTCAGCGTCATATACGTAATTATCTTCGCGCCCGCAGAGCGGCAACGAATCCGTAAGTGCCACGCTCTCAAGGCTCGCGATTCCCTGTGCCCGATCAAGCAGAGCCGCAAAGAAGGATTGGCAGCGGCCTTTATCCTTACATGCCGATGCATCGAGCGAGACTTCAGCCGTGACAATGTGGTCGGTGCGAAATCCAGGATCAACTCGAGAGAGCCTGTACAGGCTGTGCAGCACCAATCCGGCCGCAGTAGTTACAACTACTGTCAAACAGATTTGTGCCATTACCAGGATCATTGGAAGGCCAAATCGTGATCCTCTGCCAGTGAGACCCCGGCCGCCAAGACGAAGTGTGCCGAGCAGATTCATCGATGCCATCTTGATTGAAGGAATCAATCCAAAGAGTAGACCGGCCACTAGGGAAGCAGCGAAGGTAAATGCGACATCGCCGAGATGCAGCGAGATGTCCTGAATACGAGGCGTATCGGCAGGCAGCAGGTGTACGAACAGTCGAAGGCTGGCGAGAGCCGCAAGCAAACCAACCGCGCCCGCCGCCATGCCGAGAACTGCACTCTCTGAGAGCAGTTGCTGGATAAGCCGCCGGCCTGAGGCGCCCATCGCGCTTCGGACTGCGATTTCACGTTCGCGTGCAGTGGCGCGTGCCAGCACGAGGTTGGCAACGTTGGCGCATGCGATGAGAAGGATCAAGCCGACTGCACCAAACAGCAGAAGCAATCGCGGCCGCACTGCCCCGGTTTGAGATTCAAGAAGGGGCACCGTAGTCATATCTGAGGCCCACACATCGGGCATTCGGAAGGGAAAGATGGGCAGCAGCACGGAATGCAGGCGGCGTAATTCGGCCTGGGCCTGGGCTGGTGAGGCTCCATCGGCCAGGCGCCCAAAGGCGCGCAAGTCAAAATTGGACCATGGATCGAACGTGTCGTCGCCACGATAAGAAACCGGAATAACGAACTGCGTATCCGCATACGGGAAGTGCACTCCGACAGGCACAACACCAATGATCCTGCGCGATACCCCGTCAATCCTGATCGTGCGGCCAATCGCTGAGGGATCGCCGGCAAAATGTTGCTGCCAGTATCCGTAGCTCAAAACGACGTCATGGTCCTGACTTGCGACTTCATCCTCAGCGGTGAAGAAATGACCGAGCGTCGGGTGAATGCCGAGCGTATCGAAGGCGTTCACCGTAACGCTTGCTCCGAAGACGCGGTCCGGCGTGTCAGACTCAGAAACGTTTGACTCTACATCGGCGCCGTACCCCGCAATGGAAGTAAGCGCGGTGGAGTGCCTTCCTAGTTCACGAATCCAACCCTTTGGGAAGACGGGCGACGTCGAGCCCGTGATTCGCACCAACCTGTCTTGCCGTGCAAAAGGCAGAGGACGTAGAAGGATGGAATCAATCAGTGTGTAGATGACCGCGTTGGCGCCGATGCCGAGCGCCAGGGTTAGTACAGCGGTGATTGTGAAGCCCGGCGCCTTGAGCATCTGGCGCAATGCAAATCGCACATCCTGCAGGACACTTTCAATGGTTGGCAACGTGGCGCGATCTCGATAAGCTTGACGTGTTTGCTCAGCTCCCCCGAGCCGGATCAGGGCCTGACGGTGAGCTTCGTCATTCGAAAGTCCCGCGCGCACACCATTTTCTACGTCCATAGCAACATGCGTCTCGAGTTCAGCGTTGAGTTCGCTAAGGGAATCGCCAGCCGTAAACAGGCCGCCAAGTCGTAGCCAGAATGCTCGCAGTTTTCTCATCTTGGCCCTATTCCGTTCTTAATGCCCGCATCGGATCAATCGAAGCTGCGCGGCGAGCAGGAATCCAGCAGGCAGCCATGGAAATTGCAACCAAAAATGGGGGCACCAACAGGAAGGTCAGTAAGTCATGCGGTTGAACGCCATAAAGAAAGCTCGAAGCAAGCTTGGATAGCGTCCACGCCACCGGCCAGCCCAGCCCTACAGCAACGAGCGTGAGCACAAGTCCCTGACGCATCACGAGACGCTCGACAGTGCCGGGCTGTGCGCCCATGGCCATGCGAATGCCGATCTCGCGCGTGCGCCGGCTGACTGAATAGCTCATCACACCGTACAACCCAACTGTGGCAAGCACCAGGCCGATAGTGCCGAAGATTCCAAAGAGTGTTGCCGCGAGATGCGGTAAAAAGAATGCGGTGCGGACATGCTCCTCCATGCTTTCTTCGTTAAAGACGGCCATGGCAGGATCTAACTCGTGGACCTGCCGCCGAACCGCCTCTTTCACTGTTGACGGATTCCCAGCCGTGCGAACGACCAGGGTGTTTCCCATCAGGGACGGATCGCCCGCGATACTTTGTTGCAGCGATCGATACAGCACAGGGCGTTGTTCCTCGCCCAGGGTTCGCGATTTTGTGTTTCCCGAAACTCCGATAACTTCGTAAGTCACACCACCACCTGTGACGTGCCGCCCAATAGGGTTTTCGCCTGCGAAAACGCGCTCGACAAAAGCACGATTAACGATCGCCAGTTTCGGTCCGCCGACGGTTTCGTCGCCGAAATCCCGACCCGCAATTCGGGGAATCCCCATCGTCTCGAAGTAGCCTGGAGTCACCATGTAGAGGTCCACGCCTGCTTCGGGCCTGGCTCGCCCTCTGAGATCGTCTGCCTGAAAAGCATCACTGCGGCCACCCCCGCTTAATGGCGCCGTGTCCGTTGCAATTGCTGACTCAACGCCTGGTAAAGACGCCGCTCGCTTCTGCAACTCGGTCAAAAACATCAGCGTTCTTTCAGGCGTGTAGCCGTGCACGCGAGGATCGACTGACATCAGAAGAAGGTTTTGCGAACGAAATCCTATGTCGATGCTGGCTGCACTTTGAAGGCTGCGCAGAGATAGCCCAGCGAGACACAGCAACACGACGGACATGGCAACCTGCGCGATAACGAGCAGACTGCGAAGGTTGATTCTCCTCCCAGGGCGAGCCAAGGCATCTTCCCTTTTCAGTGCGTGGGCGAGCGAGGAGCGCGAAGCGGCCCACGCAGGGCCAACCCCAAGGAGGAGACCACTGAGGACGCTCAACACGAAAGAATAGGTAAGAACACGCCAATCAACTTGAACTCCAAATTGGAGCGGAACCGGCGCGGGAATGTGGAACGCCGAGAGTGCACTTGTCGCCCAAAGGGAAAGAATCAAACCCAAAATGCCGCCGCACAGTCCCAGCAGCAAGCTTTCTGTGAGAAGTTGGCGCTGCAATCTGCCGCGCGTCGCTCCCAGGGCAAGGCGCACCGCCATATCGCATTGACGTCCCGCGGCCTGCGCAAAGAGGAGATTGGCCACATTCGCACCTGCAATGGAAAGAACCAGCACCGCAGCAATGCCCAGTGCAGTGAGAAAAATAAACACCGTGCCTCGCACGTTTTGAGGTAATGTGCCGGCCTGCTCAAAAGCAAAGCCTCCGTCTTTGTCCGTCTTGGGATAACTCTTCGCAAGTCGGTGCGCAAGAGTATTCAACTCCGCTGTGACTTCCGCACGCTGCAACCCAGGTTTCATCCGTCCGACTACCGACAGCCAGTGGAAATCGCGGGAACTTTGGTTCGAGAGGTTGGGCGCCATCTGCTCGGCATTGCCGAGAGGTACCCAAAATTCGGTATAGAGGATCTGGTCGATGCTGTGAAATAGGCCCGAAGAGATTCCGACCACGGTGAAGGTTCGGCCCGACAAAATGACCGACTTACCCACGATGTTCTTGTCACCATTGAAGCGCCGCTGCCACAGTCCGGCGCTTAACACCACCTTCGGCTGCCGTTCCTCGCCGTCGACGAATCCGCGGCCCAATACCAAAGGGATCTGAGTGACGCCAAAGAAATTGGTCGTTACCGCCTGGCCCCAGATTCTTTGTGGCTCTCCCGCGCCACCGATCGAGGCTGGAAGAAGCTCATAGTAAGCTGCAAGACCCGAGAAGGATCTCGCCTGCTCACGAACGTCGTTGAACATTGGCAGCGAGAAATCATTACAGCATGGCTCACCGGTTCGCGTTGTGTGGAGTGACAGCAACGTTGTCGGGTCTCCGACAGGTGCCGGGCGCAGGACAAAGCGACTGATCATGGAGAAGATGGTCGCGTTCGCACCGATGCCCAGTCCGATTGAGAGCACTGCAACGGCAGTGGCAGTCGGATGTCTCCTAAGGGAACGAGCGCCATATGCAAGATCGCGCACAAACGACTCAACCTGTGGCAGGCCACGCCTCTCGCGATGAGCTTGCCGTGCCTGTTCCGTACCCCCGAGGCGAATAAGTGCCTGACGACGCGCCTCCATCGGTGTGAGACCGGCGCGAACGAAATCATCAGTATGCATGGCAATGTGAGATTCGAGTTCGGCATGGAACTCCGCATCGGCCCTGGCCGGGCGCACCACGCCGAGGATACGCATCCACAATCCACGAAGCTGCGCTGATAACGAGTTCATCCGCCCTCCGTCAAGCTTCCTCGGCAGGAGTCAGAAAACGCGCCAGAATTTCGGTCGTCTGCTCCCACTCCGCTGCCGCTTTGCTTACCTGGCGTTGCCCGGCCTTGGTTAGTTCGTAGAATTTAGCGCGCCGATTGTTATCAGAAATGCCCCACCGGGAACGAATGTACCCCTCTTGCTCGAGTTTGAGCAGCGCCGGATACAGAGTTCCGTAGTTCAACTGCAAGAGATCGCCACTCGTTTGCTCGATGCGCCGAGCAAGTCCGTAGCCATGTTGCGGGCCCATGCTTTCGAGCGTCTTCAAAACCATGAGAGCAAGTGTGCCTTGCCAAACATCCGTCTTATCGCCCATTTCGTACTCCCATTGGCAACCAATAGGAGCACTCTACATAAACTTCTATGGGAATGCAATAGGGACTGTAGATTCAAAAATTGGAGCCTGGGGCTGATTCCGGAGACTGTCGGGGCCATGTTAGGCTGGCGCTACGTTTTCAATAGTCAACTGGAGGCCATCCCCATGATTTTGCGACTGCTTGCAATTGCAGCCGTATCATTTGCAAGTGTGCCGCTCGCGGCACAGACCCCTTCAAGCGCCTCGGACTTGCAGAGGTCATCGGAGCGCCAACTGCCTGCGCTGACTGAAATCTATAAGCATCTGCATCGCAATCCTGAACTCTCGCACCACGAAGCTCAGACTTCGGCCTATGTCGCGGCGGAACTCCGCAAGCTCGGATATACCGTTACGGAGCATGTGGGCAAGTATCCGGATGGCTCGCAGGCCTTTGGCGTCGTGGCGGTGCTTGAGAACGGCGCCGGCCCTCGCGTTTTTCTGCGCACTGACATGGATGCGTTGCCTGTCGAGGAGAAGACAGGGTTGGATTTTGCGTCTACAGTGCGGACGACGAATGCACAGGGCCAGACAGTGGGAGTGATGCACGCCTGCGGGCATGATCTCCATATGACTGTGCTGCTGGGTGTGGCGCGCGAGATGGCAGCACGCAAGAGTCAATGGCACGGAACGCTCTTGTTGATCGGCCAGCCCTCTGAGGAGATGATCGACGGCGCTAGAGCAATGCTCGCAGACGGTTTGTATGAGCGTTTCGGTCGGCCAGACTTCGTGGTTGCAGAACACGATTCTAATGACGTGCCCGCGGGCTCAGTAGCGATCAAAGGCGGACCACTGCTGGCGAGTTCAACGGGAGTTAATGTCACGATCAAAGGGGTTGGAGGTCACGGGGCGCAGCCACAGTCAGGAAAGGACCCGATCGTTCTGGCAGCGGAATTTATTCTTGTGGCACAAACAATCGTGAGCCGCCAGATCGATCCGCAGCAGCCGGCCGTTGTAACCGTGGGAATGATTCACGGTGGAACTAAGAACAACATCATTCCCGATGAGGTGGCGCTTGGTCTCTCGGTTCGCGCCTATTCTCCAGTGGTACGCGACGCGATCATTGCGGACCTGAAACGAACAGCGAACGGACTGGCGGTAGCCTACGGAGTGCCTGCGGATCGAATGCCGGATGTGACCGTGGCAGAGGGAGCGCCAGCGACGATCAACGATCAAGCGTTGGCCAACCGAATGCACGAATCAGCTTCGGTGGCACTCGGTAAAGAGCGGGTGCTGGACGCGCATGCAGTGATGGGGAGCGAAGATGTCGGCCTGTTTACGCTGGATGGCAAGATTCCCGGCGCAATGTTTTGGCTTGGAGCGGCCGACCCGGAGAAGCTGGCGGAGAGCAAGAAAAGCAACGTGCCGCTGCCGAGCCCGCACTCCGCGCTGTTCGCGCCGGTTTACTCGCCCGCGATCACCACCGGTGTTACGGCGATGACCGCGATCGCACTGGACCTGCTCAAGTAGCTATTTTGTTGGATCGACCAGGGCACCGTAGACGACGGAGCGGCTCTCATATTCGAGATTTGGGCTGGCAGGACCGAGCATGCGCTGAATCATTCCGATGAAGACCACGTCGTTGGTCGGGTCGACCCAGAACCAGGTTCCAGCGGCTCCATCCCAGAAGAACTCTCCCTTGCCGTCGGGCAGATTCGCTTCCGGCGGATCGAAGACAACTGCACCGTTGTAGCCATAGCCAAAGCCCGGCCGCATCACCTGGTAACCAATACCGAACTGGCCCGTCAGCAGTTCCGTAGGCACGTGGTTCGAAGTCATCAGCTTCACTGTGGCAGGAGCCAGAATGCGCTTGCCTTCTAGTTCACCACCGTTTGCTAGCATTTGAGCAAATCGATAATAGTCCTCTGCGGTAGACACCATGCCACCGCCGCCCGACGGCATGGATGGTTGAACGTCATAATCGCCCGACCTGCGACTGGCGCTTGCGTCGGCGATCAACTCCCCATTCGGTCCCGTGCGATAAAGGGTCGTGAAGCGATCGCGTTTTTCAGACGGCACAAAGAAGCCCGCGTCCCTCATTCCCAACGGCTCGTAAATGCGACCGCGCATGAAGTCGGGCAGCGTTTGGCCCGAAAGCTTCTCCACGATATAGCCCTCGATATCCATCGACATGCTGTACGTCCAGCCTTTGCCGGGCTGATAAAGCAGCGGAATCTTGGACAGCTTTTCGATGAATTCCTGGAGATTCTTTGAAGCTAGAAGGTTCTCCTCGCGATACATCTTGTCTACGGGGGTGTCACCGAAGAATCCATAAGTAAAGCCCGCGGTGTGCGTCATCAACTCACGCATGGTAGGCGCATGGTCGGGATCGACGAGGATCATTTTCCCGTCAGCGCCCATACCCTTGTAAACCTTGAGATGCGCAAACTCGGGAATGAATTTTGCGATCGGATCAGACGGCAACCACTTGCCCTGTTCGTAAAGGATCATCATGGCCACACCGGTCACGGGCTTGGTCATCGAGAAGTCGCGGAAAATAACATCTTTCGTCATCTGCGCGCCACTCGCCATGTCGCGCTGCCCGTACGTGCGATAGTCCACTATCTTGCCGTGCCGCGCCAGGATCGTGACGATTCCCGCGATCTGCTTCTGATCGACAGCCTGCTGCATCAGCGCATGCAGGTTTTCAAGACGCTCAGATGAGAAGCCCACGGTTTCGGGTTTCACGACGGTGAGATCGAGCGAATGTCGGGCTGATTGCGGTGTCTTCGTCTGTTGCGCATGCAAAGCCGAAATGCCGAGGGCAATGCTCATCACGCCCGCGCACGCGGCGGATGCATAGTGATTCACGTTCATTGAGTTCTCCCCGCGGCCAACGTCGCTCGGGGAGATGTCCTGCTGTTCAATCCACAGGTTCGCAATTCCACAAGGGTGGGCCGACTTCCGCACCCTTTATAGCAGACGCCCACCGACAAAGGGCTTTCGAGAATTACCGGCGATCTTAATCAGTAAATCAACTTCAGCGAGAACTGAATCTGGCGCGAAGTACCGGCAGTCTTGCTGATCTGGCCAAAACCATTCGTGCGGCTGATGCTGGCAGAGGGCGCTTCGCCCGTCATGTTTGTGGAAACACCGAGGGTGTTTGCCGGCAGGCCCATATTCACAATGTTGAACAGATTGAAGAACTCGGCACGGAATTGCAGCCCCATCCGTTCGGCTCCGCTGGCTCGATGTCCCAACGGCGTGTCTTTGATGAATGCGAAGTCGTAGTTGTAGAAGGCTGGGCCACGGAACGAATTGCGACCGAGTGTGCCGAACACACCCTGATTCGGTCCAGTGCCGCCTGGCTGGAAAACGGGAATATTGAAGAAGTCAGGACCATTGCCCCCGCCATGACCGAAGTAGTCTGCGCGGTCTTTACGGGCCGTGGAGAGATTGGGCTTCGCAATCTGATCCGGACGATCGACGCCGTTCGACCCGGCTCCGGTCTGCTGTATCCCGGAGTAGACAGTGAAAGGAGCCCCGGAACTGATGCTCGACATCACGAGCATCTCCCAGCCGCCGGTGATCACCTTGGGAACGAAGTCGAGGAACTTCGCACTCGCCAGATGGAGGTCCTGCGCGGCACTGATACTGAACCCGTGTGTGATATCGAAATTCGATACTGCTTTTTCAGCATGGGTATCAAGCGGATTCTGGGAGAAGCCCGATGCAACTGCGCCGGTTGAGCCGGTTCCGCCAATCACCAGGCTCGTGTTATCGATGGACTTGCTCCAGGTGTAGCCTGCCTGGATTCCCGGACCGCCGTGGCCCACGGTGCCTGACAGCGAGGTTTGCAATGCATGATACGTGGAGTGCGCGTCGTTGGTGATCACGTTCTCCACTCCAAAACCACCGATCACGTTCCCCGCGCTATCGAACCTGGTGTCTTTGGCAAATTCCGCGGTGGCTCCGGGATAAGCGTTGGGAAAGCTGTAACGCGGAAGGTGTTGAGCCGCGGTTCCTACATACGCCGCATTCGCAGTCAAATTGCCGAACTTCCGCTCCAGGCCGAGTGTCCAGGTAAAGAGGCGGCCGTTGCCAAACTCCGGGTTGATGCCTGATAGATTGAGAGGTGTGATGGCGCTGGAGTCAGTCAGTACGGCGAGGTCCCGCTGGTAGCGGTCCACATCCATCACAGTGTTCGAGGGAACAGCCTTGGGATTATTCGTGGCGAAGATATTTGTGCCGTCAGGAGTGTAGACATTGGGCAACTGCGATGACGCGATCTGGTACCCGTAACTGAACGGCGCGGGTGCCGACGAAACGCGGCGAGGATAGATCGCGTATGGGGTCGAGCCGGTGAGGAAGTTATCCTGCCAGATGTTCGGCGGAATCACCGTAACTGCCCCGCCAACGTGTGCCATGATTTTCTGGGTTGCCTGCCACGCCGCTTGAACGCGCGGTCCCCAGCCGTTCCAATTGGTCTTGTAGCCAGGCTGAGGATTGACCAGATATTGTGTGTGCCCATCAACCGAACGGAAACGGCCGGTGCGGTGAGCACGCTCGGAAATGGGAGTGTATATCTCCCAACGGATGCCATAATCGAGCGTCAGCCTCGGCGTGACCTTCCACGTGTCCTGTATCCACGCGTTGTAGTTCTCCCGGTTGATCGCTGCCGGACCAATGTGCTGCCCGCCGGATGAAAAGGTAGGGGCGAGAGCGACGTTGTACACGAACGGGCTTCCGGTCATGAAGCTCGAGAACGTATCGGGCAACGGATCACCGACATGGATATCGTGTTTTCCGCTGGCTGAACTTATGTTTGTGGTCGCGTACGCGGTTCCCCCGCCGAAATCATACTCGCCGTTCGGACTAATGCCAAAGTAGGTAGTGTCGCGATTGATCCGTGCCTCGAAACCTGCGTGGATCGAATGGCTGCCGAATGAATATGCCACCGACTGGAACCCCTGAAACAGGTTGCCGTAGGCCTGCATGACCGATCCCGCAGCACTGTTGAACGCTTCAAACAGCCCGTCGTTGAATTTAACCCCTGGATCGGTGTAGTCCGTTGTCGGGAAGCCCGGAGTGGTGCGAATGATATTCACCATCGACGTGAGAACCAGGCTCGGCGAGACCGACCGCGTATACGTACCCACGACATTGCGCTGGTGATCGATGTACTCGACTCCGAACTGCGGGTCAATTGCCGTCTGGTCGGGATTTGTTGTAGGGCCCGTCAGGTTGTTGTAGTTGAACCTGGCAAAAAACTTATCCTTCGCGGTGAAGTTGTGATCGATCCGGATGGCGAATTGATCGGCGTTGGTCACTACCTTCGATGCCGTCGCGTAGGTGTTGATGCCGAATGAGCCCGTAGGCTGGTTCGGGAGGGGATACCGCGCAATGATCGCGGCGATTGCCGGATCAACGGGCAAGGCAAGAGTATCAACGGTCTGATCCGGAAACGTGATCAGGTGGTTGACATAATTGCTTCCGGGCTGAGGTCTTTGAATTTGCGCCGGGACAGGCATCACCTGGGTGGTGCCCAGAACCTGGCGGAATCCCTGGTACTGGGTGAAGTAGTAGGTCTTCTTCCGCCCGTCGTACACGTGGGGAATATAAACTGGGCCGCCATTGGTGAAGCCGAATTCATTGCGCCGAAATGGAGGAATGCGTCCGGGATAAGCCGGCGTCGGATGATCGAAGTAGTTGCGGGCGTCGAGGGCCGAGTTGCGCAGGAACTCAAAAAACGATCCATGAAAACCGCTGACCCCGGAGCGGGTATGAATATTGGTGTAGCCGGCGGCGCCGCGGCCGATCTCGGCAGGCATAACTCCCGAACTAGAGTCGATTCCCTCCACGGCGTCCACGTTGAAATTTGAGAAGGTTGCGCCACCCATCTCTGGATCACTGATGTCGGCGCCGTCCATTCCGAAAGTTGCCTCAACTCCTCGCTGCCCGTTAATGGCAAATTGCGCAGTGAAGTTGGTGGCGCCGTTGGAATCCGTCATCGTTCCGGCGGCCAACAAAAGCAACGTGCTGAAGTCGCGTTTGTTCAGAGGCAGTTCGCTGACCGCCTGGCCCGAAAGATCTTCGCCGCCCGTCGCCGACTGCTCCTTGCCTTTGACCGCAGTCACTGCGAGCTCGCCCCGCCCCGAGAGTGTAAGAGCCATCTCCGGATTGACCGATCCTACGTCGATAGGCTGCGCAAACAGGATCTTGCTGCTCTTGGTCTCGACAGTCAGTCGGTACTGGCCAGTGGGCAGAGAAGCAAAATCGAATTGCCCATCCGGGCCCGTAATCGCCTCGCTTGAGCTGCCGGTGCCGGCCAGCTTGATCTTTGCCCCCGAGATGGGAGCACCCGCCGCATTATGCAGCACGCCCTTCCATACGCCTTGAGCCGCTGTTTGCGCCATTGCATGTGCGCACAAAAGCAACAATGAAAGAGCCACAATCCAGATTGTCCCGAGTTTGAAGCCGAATTGAATACGGCACGACAGGCGTTCGCTTCTTTTATCTAATTTCACTTGGATACTGCCTTTGATTAGCTCTACGCGAGGCCAGAAAATATAGCCTGATGGCAAAAGAATTCCGACGCCGGGTACAAGGAAATTATACGCCTTAAGCCTTTACTAAAAGGTTTTTGCGCTAACTTTGCGTCAAGCGGTCTTCATTTAGTCCGAAGAGACTTATGGGCTTCGACTTCTTTGATTCCCAGGGATCCTGGCACTCCCCCTGGCACGGGATCCCCACCCCTCCCTGAGCAGATTCATTAAGATGCACCCTTCCCGTCTCGCTTCCCTACAATGAATGAAGTCTCTTGAACGCCGACATCAACAACGCGACCGCGGATTCTGGGGCAACAATCGACACTATTGCTGCCGTCTCCACCCCACCCGGTCGCGGCGGTATCGGCATCGTGCGGCTGAGTGGACCCCAGGCCGCCTCCATCTCCGCGCAATTGGTGAGTCTGCGTCAACCGCTCGAGCACGCGCGGGCGCGGTTGGCCGATGTTCTCGATGAATATGAGTCGGTAGAACGCATCGACGAAGCGGTGGTCACTTATTTTGCCGCTCCAAATTCTTACACCGCTGAAGATTTGGTTGAGATCGCGGCGCACGGCTCACCCGTTGTGCTCGATCTTCTGCTTCGCCGTGCCCTTGCGCTGGGTGCGCGCCTGGCCGAACCAGGTGAATTTACCCAACGTGCGTTCCTCTCAGGAAAACTGGACCTTACGCAGGCCGAGGCTGTCCGCGATCTGATTGAAGCGCAAACGCTCACCCAGGCTCGCCAGGCTGCAAGCCAGATGGGTGGGGCGCTTAGCCACCGCGTCGCGCCGATGAAGCATTCCCTGCTCGAGTTAATCGCGCTTCTCGAAGCCGGCATCGACTTCGCCGAAGATGACATAGACGTTGCACCGAAGACAGAAATTGCTCGTCGCATCGGCGAACTCGCACCTCAGCTCGCCGCCCTCGAAGCAACATTTGCCCGTGGGCGCATCGTGCACGATGGGCTGACCATGGCAATTGTCGGACGTCCCAATGCCGGTAAAAGCTCGCTCTTCAATCGGCTCGTAGAGCGCGACCGCGCCATCGTAACTGCCACACCCGGTACGACCCGCGATCTGGTCTCCGAACGAATTTCGTTGGACGGTATTCCGATAGAACTGGTGGATACGGCCGGCCTCCGCGAAGCATTTGAAGAAGTGGAACAGCTTGGCATCGCGCGCAGCCGCGAAGCGTTGGCGGATGCCGCCCTCGTTCTCGTGGTGCTTGACGCTACCCAATCGCTCAACGACGAGGAGCGCTCCCTGCTGTCCGCCGTTGCCGACCGCCCTGCGCTCATTGCGATTAATAAAAGCGACCTTGCGGTTGACCCGACCGCCAAAGAGTATGTGCAGAGTGATCACCTCGCAGCGGAGTTCTTCCGCCTCCCGGCGCTGCCCACGTCCGCCCTCACCGGTGAAGGTATCCCTGCGGTGCGCGACCGCATCCTCGCCCTTGCAACCGGAGGAGCCGCAGCCGAGCCCGGCCTCCTGACCAGCCTTCGACACCAACAAGCGATCGCCGCCGCGCGCGCAGGCCTCGCCGACGCCGCGCGAGCCAACGAATCGGCAATTCCCCACGAGATGATTCTCCTGGACCTCTACCGTGCGCTCTGGGCTCTGGACTCACTCACCGGCCAAACTACCCCCGACGACGTGTTAAATCTGATCTTCTCAACCTTCTGCATCGGAAAATAGAGGGGCACTCGTGAATGAACCGTGATCGTCACCAACCTCTGGAGACCTTGAAGGGCAATCTCGCATTTTGTATGGGTTTTAGCTACTCAAAAGCCCTAACCTCGATGTAATCTTGAGTAACCTTCAAAACAATCGGCTTGACATCGGAGATCCGATGGTTGAACTTCACCTTTATCGGTCATTTTTTGAGTTGTTGGTGGGCCTGAATCTTACAGACTAGAGTTCCGTTCATCGGTTCGTCTGAGCTGTTTGCCTGAATGCCACGAGCGTCAGTTTCCACAAGGGCGACTTCATCTGCTTGGTCGGCGTGGATTCAACACATTACGCCCGCGGCGGGGGCTGGATATGGTAGCTGGACGAACCGCTAGCGTTCTCGCGCTGCTCTTGTTCGAGGTGGGAATTGCATCGCAAGCGCAGATATTGCAAGGCGTACTCGATGCGCAGCCGGGTAACAGTGTCATCACTATTGGCAACACTGCGGCGGGATGGACCTTATTTTCCGGGATACCAATCTGCAGCCATACTGCCCATACTCATGTATGGCGGAGCGAGCGGTTACACACTCTCCAGCTTTACGATCAGCGTAAGCGCGCCTACTCAGGTAGATCTGGGTATCTATTCGGCGGCCTTGAGCAACTGTCCGACCGGTGTATCGTTCTGCACGGGTACGTTGCTTTGTTCTTATAACAACGTGATGCCCAACCCAGGCAGCAATACCTACAACTCGTCGAATTTCTCAGATTGCGGGGTCTTTTCCGCCAATCGGTTTTACTATCTCGTCGTCCATAGTACCGGCAGCAGCATCACGATGAATGCCGAGAGCGAAAGCTTCTGCAGTGGGACGGGCTACTTTTAGGATTTCATGCCGTGATTGGAAGTGGCACTTTGCCCCTAACGATGGGCCCTCAGGATGAGCCAACTGCAAATCAATGCATTACGGCTTCCGCCAAATTCAACTGCGTTTCGTCGTGCGGTGTAGCACCGATTCCCTGGGCAGTCTTCACCTACGGCGGCAACACCCCAGGTTCAGCCGTTACTGGCACAAATACTGGCAAAGGAGATTACTGCATCAAC
>CAVTUP010000028.1:0-642091 GCA_963737915.1 uncultured Acidobacteriaceae bacterium
CCGTGATTGCCGCCGACCAGATCCGCCAGGTGCTTTCCAACCTGGTCATCAACGCACGTGATGCCATGCCGAACGGAGGGAAGCTGCGCATACGCAGCCGCCATATTCCGGGCTATGACGACCTGCATGGTTGGGTGCGCATCCTGATTGCCGATACCGGCTCGGGAATTCCGTCGGAAATGATTCGTTCCATTTTTGAGCCTTTTGTCACCACCAAGGGCGAACGAGGCACCGGGCTGGGGCTGTGGATCGTAAAAGGAATCATCCAGAACCATGCCGGCAAGCTTTCAGTGAAAAGCCGTGTAGGACACGGCACGACTTTCAAGATTGATTTGCCAGTCGTAAAATTGTGAGTGCTGATCAAAAATACCGCGTGCTGGTGGTGGACGACGAAGCTGCCGTCCTGCTTACCTACCGTCTTATTCTTGAGCGGCAAGGCTATGAAGTTGTGGCGTGTGGCACTTCCAGGGCTGCGATTCAAGCCATGGAACAGCAGCGGTTTGATGTGGTTCTGTGCGATTATTCACTGGAAGAGCAGCATACGGGTTTTGAAGTAATCTCAGCGGCAAGAAACATTGATTCCACCATTCCCGCGGCCCTGCTTACAGGGTATGCCACCAAGGAAACTGCGGATGAAGCAGCCAGCCGGGGCATTGGCGTGATGTTCAAACCTATTGAGATTGAAGAATTTTTGGCGACAACCTCCAACATGTTGAGGAAAAACAATGAGCCCAAGCAAGAAGGCAGGGAAGAAAACAACCGCGCTCCGCAAAGCGACCATTAAGGCTGAACCGGCCACAGCGGTGCTGGATCTCGTGCCTCCGCAGGCAAGCACAAAGGTCGAGGCGCGCAGCGGACAACAGCAGGAAGGCCGCTACGTTTATGGCGTGATTGAATCGCGTGCCCCTGTCGGCTTCGGACGCAGCAGCATCGGCGGCGTGAATGAAGACGTGTACACCGTGCATTACGGTGATATCGCCGCTGTCGTCAGCCGCACGCCGGTCTTCATCTTTGATCCTACGCGTGACAATGCGCTGGCCCATGAGCATGTGATCGAATCGGTGATGAAAAATTACACCATCATTCCCATGAGCTTTGGCACGGTTTTCCGCACGGACGACGATATCCGCGAAGTGCTCAAGAGCATTTATTCATCGCTGAAAGACGTTCTCAAGCAGATGACCGGCAAGCTTGAGTTCGGCCTGAAAGTTACCTGGGACCGCGACCGCATCATTGAAGAGCTGCAGCGCGAGCACGATGAAATCCATCGTTTCCACCAGGAACTAACGCGCAAGCACCTGCAATCCACATACTTCGCGCGCATGCAGTTGGGCCGCATGATCGATAAGGCGCTGGCTGAACTGGCCGCCAACTACGTGCGTGAAATTTATGACGGACTGCGGGCTGTCTGCGTGGCTTCGCGCGACAACAAGCCCATCGGCGACAAGATGATCATGAACGCCGCGTTCCTGATTCAAAAAGCCCGCGAAGCGGAGTTTGACGCTGCCGTAAACAAAGTCGCCCAGAAATTTGGCGACCGGCTGAATTTTA
Organism: uncultured Acidobacteriaceae bacterium; assembly: GCA_963737915.1. Classification (GTDB taxonomy): domain Bacteria; phylum Acidobacteriota; class Terriglobia; order Terriglobales; family Acidobacteriaceae; genus Telmatobacter. Next base: position 1,552 of record CAVTUP010000028.1, read on the forward strand.
AATATACCGGTCCGTGGCCGCCTTATAACTTTGTGAATATCCGCCTGAAATTGGAGCGCGGCGGACAGGGATAAGGAAATCGCCAGTGATCAACACTGAGAACACTGATCGCAGAGACAGGAAAACAACCGTGGATTTCGCTGATCGTCGCGGATCAGAAATCTTAACGTCGAATAGCACCGCTAATGAGCAAGGGCATAAAGCAAGATACCTCGTAAGGATTAACGACGATGCATCGTAAGCCGGATATTCAGCGCCGCAGGCGCGAAACAATGTTAGCCCATGAGGCGAGCGAAGCAAGCCGGTAAGGGTGTGGGAGAAAGAATTCCAAGCCCCGGAGGGGCGGCACAAAATATGCTTTTAATCGACGATCTGCTATTCGCGCCCTTCTCCGGCTGGAACTTCATCATGCGCACCCTGCTCAAGGTCGCTGAGGAGCAATGGACAGACGACGCCCCGCTCAAAGAAAAGCTTCTCCACCTTCAGGTTGAGTTGGAAGAAGGCTCCATCACTGAAGAGCAATATCTTGAAGCTGAAGCCCTTATCCTGCGTGAAATCCGCGAAGTGCAGCGCCGCAAGATCGAGCTTGCCGGCGGCGACCCTGACCAATTTGAAAGCGGCATCTCAGGCTCCGCCGTCCAGGAAGGCTCGGGCGCATCCATCACGTGGGATCCTAACGAAAGCAACGAATAATCGACCCTGCGCCAAGGATTCCTGAAGGCTCATGGCTCCGCGCCGCTCGCGCTTCGATCCTTCATCCGCTGTGCTTCTCTTGTTCTGCCTTGTTCAAGCCAATAAAAAAGGGCCGGCATTTCTGCCGGCCCAAGGGTTATACAGCGTGTTTAGAAGCTGAACCGTGCTCCAAATTCGCCGGTGAACGCACGCGGCAGTGTGCTGCTGGTGGGGTTGATGAAACCGAGCGGGTGTCCAAAACTCGAGAGCCCGGCAGTGCCGTCGAAGTTATTGCCGTAATTGGCATGGTTCGTAAGGTTGAAAGCCTGGAACATGAGCTGGAGGTTGCGATGTTCGCCCAGCTTGATGTTCTTTGCCAAACGCGCATCCATGTCAAAGTACGGATCGCCGCGTAGGTTAAAGATGGGGTTTAAGCCACAGGTCCTGTTGTAGTAGCCCTGTTCTGTGCAGCCCGGAGCCAGGAGTGCGCCAGCCGCGCTGCCCCCGCCAAGGCTTAAGTCGTTGCCCTGGTCGATCGCGTTGTAAGGCCGCGCCGATCCCGCCTGGAGAATGGGGGAGACATCTATGCCCCACGGCAGGTGTGCGGTCGCCGCGACCGTGAGATGGTGCCGCTCATCGTTAAACGCCGGACCAAAGTCTTCCGGCGCAAGCGGGCGGTTCGGATCGCGCGGATAGTTACGGAATGAGGTGCCATCCACGTCATAACCCACGGCGCGCGCCAGCGTGTAATTTACGGTCAGGTCAGTCTTGTGGAAGCCACGCTGACGGAAGCTCAGGTTCATGCCGTCATAACGCGACCGGCCGCCGGACGTTTCGTCGCGAACACTGGCCAGGACTGGCACGTTCGCTGCGGTGAATGCGGCCGTCAGTGGCTTCCGGAAGCCGAGCGAGATGTTCGAAGGATCGATAGGCGCATTCGCATCGACATTGATGGTTTTGTTCTCATGCAAACTGAGAACGTGTACATACTCAGCCTCAAAGACCGTCTTACTGTTGATCGCCCAGGTGTATCCGCCGTTCCATTCCTCGGTTACGGGTGTGCGATAGTTCGGGTCCATGAGGCGGCCAATGGATTGGGGCGTGAGTGCTGCTTGTGGAGCCGGAATCGTCGGTAGCTGGCTTCCCACGTGCCACTGGGCAAGAGTGAGGCCTGTGCCCGGCACGGTATCGCCGGCATCGCTGAGCGAGAATGCTGTCTGGAAGATCGTCGGGTTGGCCTGCTGTTCCATGAACAACGGAATGTTCTGGAAGGTATTGTCAAAGTACATGCCGAAGCCGGCGCGCACAATGTGGTTTCCATGTCCGTTCAGGTCATAAGCAAAGCCGATGCGCGGGCTGAATCCTTTGCTGTAATCAGTCGCCTTCTTTGCCACCAGACTTGCCGCCAGCGGGCTGAACTGCGCTGCTGCCTGAAGTTCCTGGAACGTGCGGCTTTGAGCAATGTCAGATCCGCCGATGAAGTCGAAGTCCTTATCGTAGCGGAGGCCAAGATTCACGGTCAGGCGCTGGGTCATCTTCCAATCGTCCTGGAAATACAACCCAAGCTGCTTCGCGTCTCTAATGATGAACGTGGGATCGCCCACGGCGATGCTCATGCCGCTGCCGTTCGCGTTGCCGCCAACCAGCAGGCCGGGAGTGTTAAAGCCCTGTGGCAACGCCAGAATCGCGCTGGGCAACTGGTTGAAATCGAATTCCAGCGTCGGATTGAACTCGAAGAAGCCGCCCATGAACGGAGTCCAGATGTAGTCAACGCCGGTCTTGAAGGTGTGCCTGCCAATGGTCTTGGCGATGTCGTCCTTGAACTGGTATTTGCGCTGGATCGAATTTTGCGGAACGTTGGTGTTGGTGCCGAACTCGATGCCGGTTGGGAACGTGAAGAGCGGCGTGCGCCCGGTGCTGTCAATCAGGTTGTTCCAGTATTGGAAGCCAGCCGTGAATTGGTTAATCAACGTGGGGCTCAAGGTAGAGTTCACGGTCAAATTGGCAACCTGCAGGTGATTCTTCGTGAAGTTCCCTTCCGTCAAATCAAAGAGACCGTTGCTCTGGTCGTTCAGGCTGTTGTTGGCTTGTGTGGATACCGACAGATAGGCGGAGTTATTGGAATTGAAAATGTAGTCAAGGCGTCCGTTGAGACGGTTTTCAAAGAACGGCGTTGGAATGGTGGCAGCCGGCTGCGCACCCAGGCTGGTTAACAGTGACAACTCCGACAAAGCCTGGCCGGATTCGGCAATCGCTGTGTGCTCACGCTGGCGCTCCATCGCGAAGAAGGCGAACAACTTGTCCTTCTTGATCGGCCCGCCTATTGAGCCGCCAAACCATTGCCGCGAGTACGGCGGATTGGAGGCAGTGGTGGTGCCATCACCATTCGCGACCTTTTGATCAGCATTGAAGGCCTGCTCGCGGAAGAAGCCAAAAGCAGAACCATGGAAATTGTTGGAGCCTGATTTGGTGATCACATTGATCGCTGCGCCAGCCGAACGGCCATTTACGGCCGAAAAGCGTTGCGTAGAAATCTGGAATTCCTGCACGGCTTCGGCAGGAAGCTGCATCACTGGTCCGCCCACGGTGTTGTCTTTGTTATCTACACCATTCACGGTTACGTTGACGTTGCGCCCACCTTCCCCGTTGACTGAAAGGATTGCATAGCGGGTTTTCGTCGGATCGTAGGAGTCCGCCGCTTTCACGCCAGGGGCGAGATAAGCCAGGTCGGCGATGTCACGGCCGATCAGCGGCAAATCAGTGATCTGTTCCGGCGTGATGTTGGTGCTGACGTCGGTCTTGGTCTGATCCACCAGTGGAGCGGAGGCGGTTACTTCAACGGTTTCACTTACTCCACCGGGCGAAAGGCTGAAGTTTTGCGTCGAAGTTCTTCCCACCAGCAGTTCCAGGTTCTTGGCCTCAGCTGTGGAAAATCCGGGAGCAGTGGCCTTTACCGAATACATACCTGCGGCCAACGAGTCGAACCGATATTCTCCCGTGTCATTCGTGTGGGTGGTCTTGGTGGCGCCGGTTTCTTTATTGGTGATCGTGACTTCAGCTTTATTGCCGATGACGGCTTGCGATTTATCGGTGATCGTGCCCTGTAAGCTCGCATTGGCGGTGGCTTGTCCAAACATGCTTGCCGTGCCTAGCAGGACTAAGCAACTCATGACGGCAATACATAACCATCGTTTGCTATTCATTCTTATCTCCTTGAAAATTTGGGGGTTGTGCCTTTCAAGCACTTGCAGCAAATGCCTTCTGTAAATCTTTCTTAAAGTAAGTTTTGCGTTCTTTGCAGAGCTGCACGACTGTTACCAAACCCTTGCTCCGAAAGGGGAACACCAATAGGGTCACCGCAATTTACCAGTCGTCCTTAAACTCAGGTTCATCGGGGGAGAAAAAACTAATCAACCGTTAAATTTTTCATTGAAAATTAACATTTGTTAAGTGCGAGAGGTGTATTTGCAGAAGTGGTCGCGAAATGGTCACGGAGATTCGCACAATGAACACAACAAACCAACCAGCTACTTACCGTTTTTTGTAGGCTGCAATATGATTTGTCATCGGTTGATTCGAATTAAGGTCGACGCAATCAACCCCGACCATTCTCAAGTGCGGGCGAGATGCTTCTGCTCCAGTGTGATGATGCTGGGGGAAGAGTATGCGGGTTCAATTGAAGCCGGCCTCACAACAAGGTATTATTTTGTTATGGCGACAAGCGCTTTCACTCCAGCCCGGCATGGGTTTCAGACAGACGATACGCGCCTTCAACCCATTGCCGCCAAAGTCTTTGCCCGCGAGCGCCTTTCTTTTGACGATGCCGTCACCCTCTATCGCTCACCGGATATTCTTGCCATTGGCTGGTTGGCCAATCATGTGCGTGAGCGCCTCCATGGGAACGTGGCTTATTTCAACGTCAACCGGCACATTAATCCGACCAATGTATGTGTGGCGGCGTGCCGCTTGTGCGCTTTCGGACGCAAAAAAGACGCCCCTGGCGCCTATACCATGGCGCTGGATGAAGCTTTCCAGACTGCCGCATCGGGCTATTCTGAGGCCATCACGGAGTTTCACATCGTCGGCGGCCTGCATCCCGACCTGCCGTTCCAGTATTACCTCGATCTGATTTCAGGATTGAAAGAGCGCTTTCCCCAGGTACACCTCAAGGCGTTGACCATGGTGGAAATAGCTTTTTTGGCCAAGCGCGCCAAATTATCCATTGAAGAGACTTTGCGGCAGCTCAAGAACGCTGGCCTCGACTCGCTGCCCGGTGGCGGCGCTGAGATCTTCAATGAACGTGTGCGCCGCGTAATCTGCGACCACAAAATTGATGGCGACCAATGGCTCGATACCGCGCGCACCGCGCACAAAATCGGCCTGAAATCCAACGCCACCATGCTCTATGGCCATATCGAAAACGAAGAAGACCGCGCCGATCATCTCATCCGCCTGCGCACTCTTCAGGATGAAACCCATGGATTCCAGACCTTCATTCCGCTGGCTTTCCATCCAGCCAACACACCGCTGCAGCATCTGTTTGTGACCACCGGAATGCTGGATGTGAAGCAGATCGCCATCGGACGTCTAGTGCTCGATAACTTTCCGCACATCAAGGCCTATTGGCAAATGCTCTCGCCCAAGATCGCGCAAATCTCATTGCGCTTTGGCGCGGACGATATTGACGGCACTGTGATCGAAGAAAAAATTTATCACGATGCTGGCGCCACTACTCCGCAGGGCATGGTTCGCAAAGAACTGGAGCGCCTGATCCGTGAAGCTGGTCGCGAACCCGTCGAACGCGATACGATGTATCGTCCGGTGACGAGGACGGAGACGTCATTTACGATTTCCGTTTAGCTTCTTCTGAAATCCCGAGCGAAGCGAGGGAACCCTACCGCCAGAAATAACGCTAGTGGGATCGCAGCGTTTACAATCAACTCACAAATGGAGTTCAATCGCACAACAACCCTGACGAAAGTCCTTGTACGGGATCGTGCGCTGGAGGCTCGTAATCGTAAGGATGAGACTTTGCGAACGCTCCGGCTGTACGACCATGATGCATATCCGGGTTGTAAGAAGTTCCAGCAAGCGATGGAAGTATGGATTCAATACATGGCTGATCTCGCGGAAGCCGAGGTATCCAGCATCAAGGACGCGCACGAGCAGACAGGCATACCAATCGCAGCCGAAGCTGTCGAAAGGGCCATTTCCTCGTTGCGGTCAAGCTTTGACACTTTGATTCAGGCGCGGATCGGAGCTTGGCAAGGAACACTGGCTCTGTTGAACACCCGGACCAGGGGCATGAATGATGGAAATCCGGCGGCTCTGAGCGAAGCGCAACGCGAGATGCAGCGACAGGCAGCGCGATTGATTGAGAAAGCAGACGCGAAATTAGACGTGCTTCTACAATCCAGCCTTGCCTCATCCGAGAAAAGCAATCAAGCTGTGAAAGTGGAGACTCAAGTACAGCCAGCTGCCCACAATCAACCTGGAGTCCCATCGTGGTTTCCTAAAATTGGTGTTGGCTCAGCTGGAGCTGCGTTTCTGTTTGTCGTTGCCCTTGTGATAATGGCAATGCGTGGAAATAACGTGCCCACTTCAGCCCGAGTACTGGTTGACATCGCCACAGCTTTGGCAGTCGCCTGTGCGTTTTCCTTTTTTGGGGGATCGGCGCAAGCCGAAGGGAAGATACCATTTGCTCAAGGCCAAGAGCCGATCAAGTTTGCAACAACTGGCGGCATCGCGGTATTTGTGGTCGTTCTGGCCCTACTAGTCTGGCTTTACCACTGAGAATTCGTCGCCATAGGGTTCCCTCGCTGCGCTCGGGATTTCAGAACTCTATTTTCCAAACACCCTCTTAAATATCTTGTCCACGTTCCTCAACTGCCGCTCAATAGAAAACGCCTGCTCAATCTGCTTGGCCGGCACCCGCGAAGTAATCTCCGCGTCGTTCATTACTAACTCGCGGAAATTCAGGTCGTCTTTCCATGCCCGCATGGCATGCTTCTGCACCAGCCGATAAGCGTCCTCGCGCGCCATGCCGTGCTCAGAAAGATCCAGCAGAAGCTGCCCGCTGAAGACCAGTCCGCCGGTCGATTCCAGATTCTTGAGCATGCGGTTGGGATAAACCATCAGCGTATCGATCAGGTGGATCGTCTTGGTCAACAGGTAATCGACGAGAATTGTGGAATCCGGCAAGATCACTCGCTCCACTGACGAATGAGAGATATCTCGTTCATGCCATAGCGCCACGTTTTCAAAAGCTGCCTGCGCGTTGGCTCGCACCACGCGGGCCAGCCCGCTGATTTGTTCGCAGGTAATTGGGTTGCGCTTGTGCGGCATGGCGGAAGAGCCTTTTTGTTTTTCGCTGAAATATTCTTCGGCTTCGCGGACCTCCGTCCGTTGCAGGTGGCGTATCTCTGTGGCGATTTTGTCGAGCGTGGAAGCAATCGTCGCCAGCGTGGCCACGTAATAGGCGTGGCGGTCGCGCTGGATTACCTGCGTTGAAATCGGCGCGGCTTCCAGTCCCAATCGTGCGCAGATTTTTTCTTCAAACTCCGGTTCCAGGTGGGCAAACGTTCCCACCGCGCCGGAAAGTTTTCCCACTCGCATCTCTTCCGCGCTCCGCTGGAAGCGCTCAATGTTGCGAACGGTCTCTGCGTACCAGTTCGCCAGCTTCAGCCCAAACGTAGTGGGCTCGGCGTGAATGCCGTGGGTGCGGCCAATCGTAGGCGTGTGCTCAAACTCGTGGGCGCGGCGCGCCAGCACTTGCTTCAACTGCTCCAGGTCTTCCGCGATGATCCGTGAAGCTTCTTTGATCTGGAGCGCCTGCGCCGTATCCACTACGTCGTTCGACGTAAGGCCGTAATGCAGCCAGCGCGCTTCAGGACCAACTTTTTCGGCCACAGCCGTGGTAAAGGCAATCACATCATGCCTCACCTCGGCCTCAATTTCATGAATGCGCTTCAGGTCAAAGTCGCCGCGCTCGGCAATGGCGCGGGCGGCATTTTCGGGAACAATCCCCGCATCGGCCAGGGTAAGGCTGGCGGCGGCCTCAACCTTGAGCCAGCAACGAAACTTATTTTCATCACTCCAGATTCGGCCCATCTCCGGGCGGGTATAACGTGGAATCAAAGGTTTTCCCCTCGAAAAGCGCAGGCAATGTAAGCAGAACTCTCGATGATAAATGCTGCCGCCATTTGCCGCTAATTGGCCCTTGGATGAGATTCTTGAATCCAAAGGATGAGATAGGCTGCGATGCACTAGGTAGTAATGCTTAGGACATCTTTACATATATTCACGTTTGTTTACAATCGAGAGGAAGTCCGCAACAATGACTAAAAAGGGCCTTTTCGCCGGTTTGGTGGTCGATGAAAAGGCCCAGGCTCGAATCTAGCAGAATGTTGTTATTATGTCGCGGAGCGATATAAAATGTCAAAGGGAAAAAATGTGCGTCCTCTTACTGAGCCGGAATACTTGGCGCTGGGAGAGTTCCGTTATCAGCTACGGCGGTTTCTCCGGAACATGGAAGAGGCCACCCGGCAGTTAGGGGCAAATCCCCAGCAATATCAATTGATTTTGGCGATCAAGGGGCTGCCTAAAAATGTGGAGCCAACCATCAGCCATCTGGCTGAGAGGATGCAGCTCAACCATAACAGCATGGTGGAGCTGGTTGATCGTTGTGAAGAACATAAACTGATTCGCCGCGCAAGATCTTCTACTGACCGGCGGCAGGTAACTTTGTCTATCCTGCCGGAAGGCGAGGCTTTGCTGCGCAATCTTGGTGTTACTGCGCGCCAGGAACTGCGGGAGAACGGCCAAATTTTGGTCGAGGCAATCCTTGGGCTTACAGGAAATGGCGCAGGCAAGACCAAAGGGCGGCCAGGAGGAAGCAAGAAATCGGGACCATGAAAGAAATTACTTCGGATAAGTCATTCAACGCGGAAAATCCGCATATTGCACCAGTTGGAACGCTTCGAGATTTCACCACAACCTGGCGTGTTTTACCCATCACGGGCCTGGCCCTTGTGATTGGGGTGGTTTCGGCCTATGTGACTGTAGCCCTTCTCAAGCTCATCAGTTTTTTTACCAATGTTTTTTTCTTTCATCGGCTAAGTACCGCCCCGGTCACGCCCGGAGATTCTCATCTGGGCGTGTGGGTAGTTGCTGTGCCTGTGGTCGGCGGCCTGATTGTTGGCCTGATTGCACGTTTTGGCTCGGACAAGATACGCGGGCACGGTATCCCTGAAGCCATTGAAGCGATTCTGTTGCGCGGCGCCAGGGTCGAGCCTAAGCTGGCTGTCCTGAAGCCTGTTTCCGCTGCAATCGCGATTGGTTCCGGCGGTCCCTTCGGCGCTGAAGGCCCCATCATTATGACGGGCGGCGCTTTCGGTTCTCTCATTGCGCAGTTCTTTCACCTGACATCCGCGGAGCGCAAGACTTTCGAATTTGGCGTGCTGCTTTGTTGTTCCTTTGGTCCTGGTACTGCAACAGCGGCCAATCCGCAAGGTCCCACTGCGAAGAGTGTAATTGTGCTCTCGGGTGGCCGCGGACGAGCGTCGCTGAACCAGATGGAGTCCGAACTTCGGAGCCGAGTTCCGTGGCCGGTGAATTTTTCGATTGTCGATCTGGAGAACCCTCGATTTGAGGATGATTCCTATCGTGAGAGCCTGGCAGAAGCTCTCAAGGCTGCGTATGGCGAAAAGCCCGACATGGTGGTCGCCGTGGGAGACCCTTCTCTCCGTTTTGCAACGGAATATCGGGGCAAGATGTTTCCGGGCGTTCCCATTGTCTTCATGTCGGTCAGCACCTTGCTGGCCGATCAGCAGAAATGGCCTGGAGTCACCGGCGTTGCCGTCGCACCTGGAATTCGGGACACGATCAGTCTCGCGCTTCGCCTTCAGCCGGGTACAAAAACAATCGCAGTCATCACAGGCGAGTCGGAAACCGAGAAGGACTATTTGGCAGCCGTTCAATCCGAGCTTCTTCGCCGTCAGGACCGGGTAAAGGAACTCGATATCATCGGACCGCCAAGTGGCCAGATGCTTGAGAGAGTTGCGGCGCTTCCCACGGATACAGTCGTTCTGTTTCATCTGTTTCCACACGATTCAGAACAGCCAGCGGTGAATGCCTATGACATTTTGGCGGCCGCCGCTCAACGCTTGCCCACATATTCCGTCTTTCCATCGCTTGGACTTGATCGCGGCGGGATTGGCGGTGCATACTCCGACGCAACAAAGGATGCTGTTCTCGCTGGACAAATTGGCGCTCGAATCCTCCAAGGTGAACACCCGGACAGCATTCCTGTTGTGCGGCTGGCCAATTTTGAGGCCCGTGTGGATTGGCGTCAACTCCAGAGATGGCACATATCGGAGTCGGCTTTGCCGCCCGGTAGCGTGGTTCTCTTCCGACAGCCAAGCGCCTGGCAGTTGTATAAGTCTTACTTCGTCGCCGGGCTTTCGCTTATCACGATAGAAGCCGCGCTGATTCTCGGATTGATCTGGCAGAGAGCGCGTCGAAGGAGGACGGAACGCGAGCTGGCACTCATGTACGAGCGCTTTCGCATGGCCGTCGAGGCTGGGAGATCAGTGGGCTGGGATTCAGACTTGAGGAGTGGTCGAAATCGATGGTTCGGCGATCTGCTGACCATGTTTGGAATCAAGGGAGACAACCACAACAGCCAACTGGGAGACTTTCGCAGCCACGTGCACCCGGAGGATCTCCCAGCATTTGAGACCGCAGTTGCCGAAGCCAGAGACAGGCGGGGACCATACGCAGCAGAGTTCCGCGTCGTTCGGAAGGACGGCAACTTACGCTGGATATCAGCGAAAGGCAAGTTTTATTTCACTCCAAACGGCGAGCCGGAACGAATGCTCGGGATGGCGACAGACATTACCGAACGCAAACTTGTAGAGGAAGCGCTCAACAGCCTGAGCGGGCAGTTGATCAAAGCGCAAGAAGAGGAACGCAGCCGGATTGCACGAGAGATCCATGACGATTACCAGCAGCGGCTGGCCATGCTGTCCATTGATCTGGGAAATCTAGCCCAGAATCCGCGGACGGACTCTGAGGCTGGATTTCCGACTCCACGAACTCGCGAATCGGGTGGGTGAATTGGGCTCGGATTTGCATTCCTTGTCACACCGTTTGCATTCTTCCACGCTCGACAACCTGGGCCTCGTTGCTGCACTGATATCTTTGTGCGCCGAGTTCACGGACCAACATTCTATAGAGGTGGATTTCGTGGAGGAGGACATGCCGTGCGACATCCCAAGGGAAGTGGCACTATGTCTCTTTCGCATAACGCAGGAAGCTCTGCAAAACGTCAAGAAGCACAGCCGCGCAGATTCGGCGGAGGTGCGAGTAGAGACGAGGGACCAGAAGATTCACCTGTCTATCTCCGATAGCGGATTAGGCTTTGATACGAGGGCCGCGGCAAGACAGGGCGGAATCGGCATTCGGAGCATGGAAGAGCGAGCGCGACTTGTGGGTGGGCAATTTGCGCTTTACTCGCGGCATCTGGAGGGCACCAAGATCGAAGTATGGGTCCCCATGGGTAGCTGATAGAGGGAGCCCCCGAACTCGACACCGTTACAATGAATCAGATGGAACTGGTGCAGATCTCGCCGGCCCGCCGCACGCCCGCTCCGAAACCGGAGTGGCTCAAGGCGCGCGCGCCGGTGGGCGAAAATTACCACGACCTCAAGCGGCTTGCCCGGTCGCTCGGTCTCCACACGGTATGCGAGAGTGCCCAGTGCCCCAACATCGGCGAATGCTGGCACCACAAGACTGCGACTTTCATGATGCTCGGCAACCTCTGCACGCGTCGGTGCGGATTTTGCGCCGTGCCCAAAGGCCGTCCGGAGCCGATCGATTTTGACGAACCGCGCCGCGTAGCCGAAGCAGTTGCCACCCTGGGTCTTGAGCACGCCGTGATCACCAGCGTGAATCGCGACGACGATCTCGTTGGGGGCGCGCGCGTCTTTGCCATGGTGATCGATGAAATTCGCCGCCAAGCCTCTGGGTGCCGCGTCGAGGTGCTTATTCCCGACTTTCAGGGCAACCCTGAAGCTATCCGCACCGTCGTCGAGGCGAAGCCGGAAGTGCTGAACCACAACACCGAATCGGTGCCGCGCCTTTACCGGGTGGTTCGCTCGGGCGCACGCTACGAACGTACCCTTGAGCTCTTGCGCTATTCAAAAGAACTGCGTCCGGAAGGCATAACCAAATCGGGGGTTATGGTCGGCCTCGGGGAGGAGACTGTGGAACTTCTGCAGGTCTTCCGCGATTTGGCCGCTGTCCATTGCGACATTCTCACGATCGGACAGTATCTGCGCCCCTCGCGCGACCACTTGCCGATGGCGCGCCTTTATACGCCGCGCGAATTTGCAGAGTTAAAGACCGAAGCGCTCAAAATGGGATTCCGCCACGTAGAATCGGGCCCGCTGGTGCGCTCGAGCTATCATGCGCACGAGCAGGCGGCATCGACCGGGCTGACGACCGTAAGAAATTAGACTGACCGCTCAATAAACTATCTAACGCAAAAGGCAGAAAATCGGCGCGAACGCCCGCCGCCGTTGCTCCTTAAAAACAAGCAGTCAGCAAACGATAAGCAGCCTCTATCTATTGAAGGCAAATTCCGCAACATAAATATGCCATTAAAATTATTAATGGAACACTTATATTCCAAGAGGCTTTGACGACAATGAGATTTTTACGCTAATATCGGAACATAGAAGTTCCATTGATCCTCTTATTGGAATATTTATGTTTCAGGTGACACTATGGCAAAACCAGCACATCGCACATATTCCCGCCAGAACCTCGAAGCCCTCGAACTGCTGGCCCAGATGATTCGCGTCAGCAGGATCGACCGCAAAATGAGCGCGCAGGAGATGGCCGCCCGCGCGGGCATTTCTCGACCACTACTGCGCCGGATCGAAAGCGCGGATCCGAGTTGCTCGATCGGATCCGTCTTCGAGGTTGCCGCCATCGCGGGGGTTCCCCTTTTTGGGGGCGAGCCAGATCGGATCGACACACAACGTTCCGCATTGGCGGAAAAGCTGAGCCTCCTGCCCCAAAGAGTTCGCAAACCGAGGAGGGTCATCCACGATGATTTCTAAGGGCGACTACAAAGAGGCATACGTCTGGATCTGGCTCCCCGGTGAGACGAAACCCGTCGTCGCCGGCGTGCTGCAGCTCGTGGGAAATCGGCTGCTGTTCAACTATGGCCGGAGCTATCTGGCGCGCGCAAAGGCAATTTCCATCTACGAGCCGGAACTTCCTCTCCTGCCGGGTGAAATTCTGCTCGCAAACGGTCTCTCGATGCCGGGATCTATCCGCGATGCATCCCCCGATGCCTGGGGTCGCCGCGTCCTGATCAACCGCAAGCTCAGCGTCAAGGGTCAAGAGGCCGTGAGTCATGACCTGGGAGAGCTGGCCTACCTGCTTGAATCCGGGTCGGACAGAGCTGGCGCTTTGGACTTTCAAACTTCGGCCTCCGCGTATGTGCCGCGAGGAATGGACCAGGCCTCACTGGACGACTTGCTGCGAGCAGCGGAGCAGGTGGAGAAAGGAGTTCCTCTCTCTCCAGAGTTGGACAAGGCTCTTCAACACAGCACATCTCTGGGAGGGGCAAGACCCAAGGCACTGCTCACATTCGACGACAAGAAGTTCATCGCTAAGTTCTCCATGAGCACCGACATCTACAACGTCGTGAAAGCGGAGTATGTCGCGATGCGGTTGGCAAGTGCAGCGGGGCTCAATGTCTCGATGGTGCGGATGGAAAGGGCGCTCGGCAAAGATGTATTGCTGGTCGAACGCTTTGACCGCGAGCGTCTGAAAGACGGATGGGGTAGAAAGGCGTTCGTCTCGGCCCTCACGATGTTCGAACTTGATGAAATGATGGCAAGGCACGCCAGCTATGAGTTGCTGGCCGAGACTATTCGGCTCCGCTTTCAAGACCCGCAGAACGACCTTCGCGAACTGTTCGGGAGGCTTACCTTTAACATCCTGTGCGGGAACACCGATGATCACGCACGCAACCATGCCGCTTTCTGGGATGGAAAGAATCTGCGTCTCACGCCAGCTTATGATGTGTGCCCGCAGTCTCGTCCGGGTCACGAAGCTGGGCAGGGGATGCGGATTGTTGGCACCAACAACAGAAGCCAGCTAGCCCTGTGTCTCGAGGCGGCTCCGCAGTTTCTTCTTTCAGATAAGGAGGCGAGAGCCATCATTCTGCAGCAAGTGAATGCCATCCGAACTCACTGGGATGGCATCTGCGATGAGGCGAAATTGTCAGCGGCAGACCGCGCGCTCCTGTACGGCCGACAATTTCTCAATCCATTCGCGTTCGATGACGCGCCTCAAGAAATCAGATCAGCCGGTCAAGTCTGACGGTCTGGGGATGCCTCGCGCTGCTTAAACACGCCCTGTAGTCTGAAAAAGAGCGTTGTTTCATACAGACTGCTGTAGTAGCTTGAACGCGCTCAAACTCCGGTCTTGCCGGCGGATGGTTGTAGAATAGCCGTTGGCATTCTGCACTTTGCGGGGGAACAGCAATGGCATCGTTCATGGACGGCAATCCAGCACTCAAAGGACTCTCGGCCGACCTCAAGCGCCGCATGGACCAGGCGGTCACCGCCTTCCAGGCGAACCTGGCCTCTATCCGCACCGGCCGCGCAAGCGTACACATGCTCGACTCGATCAAGGTGGACTACTACGGCACCCACACGCCGATCAGCCAGCTTGCGCAAGTGTCGGCTCCCGAGGCTCAGCTGATCGTGATCTCGCCCTGGGACCCAACCATCCTGAAGGAGATTGAGAAGGCCATCCAAACCTCGGACCTGGGGTTTAATCCGCAGTCTGACGGCAAGATCATCCGCGTTCCCGTTCCACCCATGACAGAGGAGCGTCGCCGCGACGTAGTCAAGCACCTCAACCGTGTGCTCGAAGAGCAGCGGACCGCAGTTCGTAATGTACGCCGAGATGGAAACGATGCGTTGAAGAAGCTCGCCAAGGACAAGAAGATCGGCGAAGACGAAGAGAAGCGCGCCCTCGAAGAAGTCCAGAAGATGACTGACGAGGAAATTCGCCGCATGGAAGAACTCTCGCGCAAGAAGGAAGCCGAAGTGATGCAGGTCTGACCAACGGGTTCTCCTTGTTCCCAACTTGATTGCCTGCGCAATTCGCGGCGGGCTTACTCTGCCTATGACTTCCCCCGAATTGCCGGTTGCAGATTCTCGATCGTCAGCGTCTCCACCTCAAAGCGGGAGACGCCTGTCGCTGCGAGCTTCTCTGCTCACGCTAGCCATCATGGCAGTCTACGCGGTCGTCATGGCGTCGACGAATGGCAGCATTACGATGCTCGACGACGAGAGCAAGATCATAACGATTGCGGGTCATCCTGTGTTACCGACCCTCAAGCTCTTTGTCTCAGGGCGGGGCCAGCACGAACACCCACCAGTCTCAGATATTTTGCTCCATCTCTGGCTTGAGGCAACGCACTACTCATTCTTTGCACTTCGTATCTTTGCGAACCTGTTCTTCATCGCGGCCGTCTTCTATATCGCCCGGGCTGCGGAGACGATCGCAGGAAAGAGCGCGTATTGGACGACGTTGATCCTGGGCTTCGTCTGGCCGTTCGCGTTTCAGTATGGGCGCATGAGCGGCTGGTATTGCGTCTGCGCCTTTCTTATTTCCTGGGTGACATCGATCTATCTGCAGCTACAACGGGAAGATGGTTGGCGGTCCTGGATTGCTTTTGCCGTTGCGAGCGTGCTGCTGCTTTGGTCCAACTACTTTGGCGTGGTCATTCTCGCTTTGCTCCTGGTCGACTTGTTCGTCTTTCATCGAGACCTGGCGGCAAGACGAACCCGGTCGCTGATCACGGTTGCTGCCGTTATCGTGCTCAGTTTTTTGCCACTTGTGGGGATCGCACTTCGAAAGCTTACAGCCCACACAGCTCCCGCAGGCAGCGGCCTCGATATCAAGGGTGCGATTGCGGCAGGCGGATATCCCATTTTTTCCATATTCGCCTCGGCCGCCGTTGCCCCATGGTTTCTGCCGCTCAGCATTCCCATCGTGTTAGCGGCTATCGCGTTGGTTTGGGCAATCTGGGTCAGTCCAGGGCGAAGGTGGCTTGTTTACTTCCTGGTGTCGATGGCTCTTCTCGCCCTTAGCGCGCACATCAACATCAAGCGCGTCATCTTTCTGGTTCCCTGGCTGTTTCTGGCGATCGGATTGGCAGCATGCAGCAAGGCCTCCCGATATCCGCGGATGGCGATAGGCGCAGCCGGTGTGCTGATCGTGGCCGGCTGGCTGGCCATCGCATCTGGCAAGCACTACGCCACTACGAATCTGCACGAGCCCTGGGGAAGGGTCGCGGAGGTTGTAGCTCAGGACGCCCGGAATGGCGCAATGGTCGTCAGCGAGAATTATCCCTTTTTCTTTTATCTGGACTACAAACTGGGTCTGGGAGCGGAGACCGCGCAGTCGATCGGACCATATTTAGGCGAGGAGATCTATCGTTCTCACGGGTATACCATTCGTATGCCTGACAAGTGGAAGACGTGGGCCGATCAACTCCACGGCAAAATCGTGATCGTGAACGGCTCCGCCCTCAAAGAGCAGGTTGATGAGGAGAATGCCCTCAACGATGTTCTCAAGGTGCGCTGCAAAACCCTGGGTGCTTATCGGGCCGCTCCTGATCCTGCCGCCGAATGGAAACAGCGATTCGCGAAGAGTGTCGCGGTGCTTCCTTATCGAACCGAAGTTATCTGGTATGACTGCCCTCAATAGGCGTCATTAGAAATTGATCATGAATGGTGGTCTTTTACCGTAGGGGGGCCGCATGGAACACGATCTGGAAAAGACAATCGCGCTGCTTTCGCGCACTCCCGCCGCTCTGGATGGGTTGCTGCGCGATCTGCCAGAGAACTGGACTCATCGCGGCGAGGGGGAGGGCACCTGGACCGTCTTCGATGTTGTTGGGCACTTGATTTACGCGGATCGCGAGAATTGGCTACCACGTGCCAGAAAGATTCTGCAATTCGGCGAAGCGCAGCCTTTTGATCCATTCGATCGGCTGGGGCACGTTAAAGAATCCCAGGGCAAGAGCCTGTCGCAGTTGCTCGATGAATTTGCTGTGGTACGGGCGGGGTGTCTCAATGGTCTGCGGGCGTTGAATCTGAAGCCCGAGCAGGTGACCAAGCGGGGGCGCCATCCGGCTCTCGGCCCTGTAACGCTCTCGGAGTTGCTGGCCACCTGGGCCGCTCACGACATGACCCACCTGCATCAGATCTCCAGAATTCTGGCTCACCAATACCGGGACGCAGTGGGTCCTTTTGCGGCATACCTTGGAGTGCTCCAATGCGGCGGGCATAGTTCCTGAGCACGCGCTGATGGCTGAAACCGGAGACTGCCGTTAAGTCCTGCAAATTCGATTTGTTTCTCCAATTAGCCCGGAATTTTCACTTTTTTTTTGAGTCGGGCTAGACACCCCGAGCGGCGCAGATCCGCATCAGAAAATGACAAGAGTAAGTGTGTCCGATCATTCCCCCTACAGGATTCCCCAATGGGCCAAAATACTGAGGAACCCAAGGCCCCTATCTCGCTCGAATCGGCCGAGCTGGAGTTTCGCCTTGAGTCAACCAGAGAGCGGCTAAGACAAGCCGGCTTTCAACTCGTAGAACTCGCGAGAATGTTGCTCGCCCCGACTCCGCCAGCGCTCCCCGCAAGCGATCGCTCGGTGTTTAAAGAGCTTGTCCTGACGCAGACAATTGCCGATGTGCAGGATGCTGCCCGCGAGCTTCACAAAGCGCATGAAATCGCTACGCAACGCGGAACGGCAATGCAACGAGAAGAAAGCAACACCCCAGGAACTCGCAGGTAACTTCGCGAAGGCTGACGATGTAATTTGCGTCCTGCGATACGTGTGTGAGCTTACTGCGCCAATTTTCCCCGTTATTTCTTCGGTCGCTTGTAGAAGGGGACCGGCACCTGTTTGGCTCGAACACGATTACCGCGCACGTCAACGAGCACGTCCTCGCCTGCGGTGGCCACGTTCGCGGGGACCAGCGCCATGGCAATGTTTGTCTTTAGAAAAGGTGCTGGTGAGCCGGACGTAACCTGGCCGATCGCTTCTCCAGCGAGCGAAAGCACGGAGTACCCGTCGCGTGCGATGCCGCGCTCGACCATTTCGAGCCCGATGACTTTTCGCTTCGGCCCGCCGCCTGCCTGTACAGCCGTCAAAGCTTCGCGTCCGATGAATTCCCCTTTGTCCAGCTTGAGCCAGTGAGTCAGGCCGGCCTCGAGGACGTTGATTTCATCGGAGATCTCGTGCCCGTAGAGGCTCATACCCGCCTCAAGTCGCAACGTGTTGCGCGCTCCGAGGCCGCAAGGCCGGATGCCAAACTCAGCGCCAGCCTCAAGCAGTGCATTCCACATCTTTATAGTGGTCGGCTCGTCGCTGGGGATGTAAACCTCAAAGCCGTCTTCGCCCGAATAGCCGGTGCGCGCGATCATCACGTTGGAGACGCCCGCCACCTGGCCCCAGGTGAACCAGTAATTCTTGATGGTGTTCAGATCCACCTTGGTCAGCTTTTGCAGCGTCTGCTGCGCGAGCGGTCCCTGGAGGGCGAGTTGCGAATAGTAGCTGGAGTAGTCGCTGAGGTGGATGCCTGGCCGGGAACCGACCTGCTGGCGAATCCAGGCGTAGTCCTTGTCTTTTGTACCTGCGTTGACCACCAGCAGGTAGTCGTTCTCGCTCAGCCGGTGGACAAGGATGTCGTCGACAAACGTGCCCTCAGGCGTCAGCAGCGCGGAGTAATGCGCCTGCCCATCTTTAAGCCGCGAAGCATCGTTCATGGTGATGTGCTGCACGGCGGCAAGCGCGCCCGGCCCGCGAAACTGAATCTCGCCCATGTGGCTCACGTCGAAAAGGCCCACAGCCGTGCGCACAGCCATGTGTTCCGCAATTAGCCCCCCGCCGGGGCAAGGATACTCGACCGGCATATCCCATCCGCCAAAATCGACCATCTTGGCCTTGAGCGCGCGATGTGTTGCGTTGAGAGCTGTCTTCTTCAATGCGGGAGCAACCGGTGCTGCGGGGGATGCCATGAG
This sequence comes from uncultured Acidobacteriaceae bacterium, assembly GCA_963737915.1. GTDB lineage: Bacteria > Acidobacteriota > Terriglobia > Terriglobales > Acidobacteriaceae > Telmatobacter. Next base: position 20,347 of record CAVTUP010000028.1, read on the forward strand.
TATTCCTTTCGCGGTGAGCAATCTACCCTATCCACGATAGGGAGGATGCCTCCTTGGGTCAAACCGTCGCTCGATGGCACTAAAATGATCCATTGCGCCACCGCGAGGGAGTGGGATGAATCCGTTTCGGGGAATCGTGATGATCCTGGCCGGCTGCATTGCCTTTTATCGCGGATGGCAGATTCACACTGGCTACTACGCCTGGCTGGCCTACGGATTGGGGACGGTTGCCCTGGCTTTGGGCGTCTGGCATTTTGTGAGGAATCGTCCTGCACCGCGTGACTGAACAGCCTGAACCGAGGCGAATTGAAATCGTGATCCGGCGGACGAACGACGTTGCGTTCCGACCGTCCTTTCTGGAATTGCCATCCCTTGTGCTGTACAGTGAATGGCGATGAATCCAAATTTTCCCGGTAGTCTTGAAGATCAGCTTGGAGAATTGCGTTTGCGCGTTCTTCGGCTGGAGCAAGCTTTGCAGGCTTACGGCATCGTCGTTGAGAATGCAGCTCCCACGCCGCCGATTGCAACGGCGGCATCAATGGGCGTCGAGGCGGTGCCCCCTCAGGCGCCGATCTTTCCTGAGCCGCTAGCCGCAGGGTACCCTCAGCCCGCACAAGAATTGCCATCTCAACCGCCTGCCGCCCCACCCCATTTCGGCTATCCAAGTCATCAGGCATCCCCCAGAGATCAACAATCTCTTGAGAGCCGCATCGGGTCGCAGTGGTTCAATCGCGTCGGAATATTGGCCATGCTTATCGGCGTGGCTTGGTTTCTCAAGTTGGCCTTCGATAATCACTGGATCGGTCCGCTAGGCAGAGTTTTCATCGGCCTGGTAGCGGGCGCCGGGCTTATTGCCTGGTCTGAGAGATTCGAAAAGCGCGGATTTGCGCCTTTTGCTTACTCGCTGAAAGCTGTTGGAAGCGGCACGCTGTATCTCTCGTTATGGGCTGCCTTCTCTGTCTACGCTCTTATGCCGGCATGGGCTGCCTTCGGGGCCATGATCCTCGTGACGGCATTCAACGGATACATCTCATGGTCGCGAAATGCGGAGTTGCTTGCGCTCTACGCCATTGCCGGCGGCCTCACGACGCCCCTGCTGGTCTCAACAGGGGGCAACCATGAAGTCACGCTGTTCTCTTATCTGCTGATTTTGGATCTTGCGGTGCTGGTCCTGGTGATTCTGCGACCGTGGTCACGGCTACTTTTCGCCGCCTTCACTGGAACGGTCATATTTATCGCGGGTTGGTGGAGCGCTTTCTACTCCGTACAGCAACTGGGACGCACCGCATTCTTTCTGACTTGCTTCTTCCTCATCTTCGCTTTCGCTCCGCGACTGGTGCGAATCAAGGTTGACGAACACGGAACTTCCTCGCCGTGGGACACGCTGGCAATGGTCGTGATGCCCGTGTTGAACGCGGCTCTTGGATTTCTGGCGTTCTACGCGCTGCCCTCGTCGACGACCACGGAATGGGCGGGGCCTTGGATCGCCGTGGCCTTTGCCGCGTTTTACCTCGTGCTTCTGCGGCTCCCGGCGCGCGGTGCGTTGCTGGAAAGTCCCGCGTTGCTCTCGGCGTTGCATCTGGCTGCGGTAGTTGTCTTTCTCACCATCGCCATTCCACTGAAGACACAGGGCCGTTGGTTGACGATCGGCTGGCTGGTGGAGGGCGCAGCGCTGCTGTGGGTCGCGACTCGGGTGAGGCAGGTGCTGCTGCGAATCCTGGCGTTGCTGTGCCTGGTGCTCGGCCTGTTCGCGCTACTCACGGTGAACCCGTCGGCAGCGACGACACCGATCTTCAACGAGCGCTTTGGAACGTACTGTGTCGGTATCGCTGTCTTTGCGTTCGTGGTGTGGCTTGCCCGGAAATCTGTGAGCGAAGAAGCGATTGAGCCGATTTTGCGCTGGAACTTTCTGGCTGCGGCCGGGGTTCTAACGGTGAATATGCTCATTCTGATCGCTATCGGGTGGGAGATTCACAGCTACTGGTGGCAACGGCGCTGGAGCGGCGAATGGGCTCTCACTCACAGCCACCATATGTATGCGCACTTCAGTTATTCGGCCTTCTTCATGGCCTTTGGTGCGTTGCTGCTGAGCATCGGCTTCTGGCGGCGCTCAGCGTTCCTGCGGTGGCAGGCGCTGGTGTTGATTGCCTTCACGATTGCAAAGGTCTTTCTCTCAGACATTAGCGAATTGAGCCAGGGATTCCGGATATTCAGCTTCCTTGGCCTGGGCGCGCTGCTGCTCGGGGTCAGCTTTGTGTATCAACGCGACTGGCTAAATCTTCGCGGCCGGGGAGAGCAGGCACCATGAAGCACTTCGCTGCGCTCCTGCTCCTGTCTCTGGCCGTTCCCGCACCCGAGCCTCGCTACTTCGCATACGAACGCGCCATTGAGAATCTTCCGCAGGAATCAGGACAGGCGTGTGTGACGCTGGAACCGGCGATCTTCGCTCATGCCGCGTCTCAGCTCGCTGATCTTCGCCTGTATCGCGGGACCACGGAAACGCCGTATGTCATCCAGACGTCTGCTCCTGCTGCGACCTCCCACGAGATCATTGCACCGTTGAACCTGGGCCGCCAGGCAGGCCAAACCGTCTTTGATCTCGCAATGCCCGCGGGCAGCTACAGCGACCTGCAGCTTTCCATTGCTGGGCACGACTTCATTGCGACGGTGATCGTTTCGGGCAGCCAGGCGCAAGGCTCGGCACAGACCCGGATCGGCTCCTACACGATCTTCGACCTCACCCGGCAGAGACTTGGGCGCAGCACGGTTCTTCACCTTCCCGCGTCAGACCACAGATTTCTGCACTTCAGAATTGCAGGCGCGATCGCGCCAGAGAATGTCTCAGGGCTCTCGGTTGAGCGCCTTCCGGCGAGCGAACCGAAGTATCTGACCGTCGCCGAGTCGTCGCAAATAGTGCAGAAGGGTCGAGACTCTGTTATCGAATTCAGCGTGCCAGTCCATGTGCCTGTCGATCGCATTGTCTTTGTTCCCGGAGCAGCGCCGACCAGCTTTAGCCGCGTCGTGAGAGTGAGCGCCTCTCCTGTCTCGCAACATCCTGCCAACGATAGAACTGAGCCGCCCGCAACGGTCGCATCGTTTGGAAGCCTGTTGCGCGTGCACCGCGTGCAGGATGGTCATCGCATCGATGAAGAGAGACTCACCCTGACCTGCGCAATCGACCACCTTTGAATCGCCGACAAAATGGACAGTGGTGATTGAAAACGGAGACGACGCGCCCATTCAGCTAGGCTCCGTGCGCCTGGAGATGCTGGAACGCAATCTCTGCTTTGAGGCATCGGGTGGAGCAGCCTACACGCTCTATTACGGAGACGCCGCGCTGGCAGCACCAAGATACGACTATGCCTCGCTGTTTACTGCGCAAGTCAATCCGGCTCGCGCCAAGGTAGGACCAGAGAAGGAAAACGCCGATTTTCAAGCTCGGCCTGACAACCGCCCCTTCACTGAGAGGCATCCGATTCTGCTCTGGATAGCTTTGGGCCTCGTCATCTTGCTGCTGGGCACGGTAGCGCTGCGCTCGGCAAAGGTCATTCCAACACCGTCGTAGGCATCGACAGCGGAAAGAGGCGGTCTCGAATCATGCCAACTCTCTACAACCTGATCCAGGGCCGCAATGTCGAGCGCCTTGCCGCGCTTAGCGATGGCATCTTTGCTGTCGCGATGACGCTGCTGGTTCTCGACCTGCACATTCCCACCGCTGAACGTGTCCATTCGGAACGCGAACTCTGCGTCGCGCTTGCAGCACTTGGGCCGCAGTGGATTGCTTATGGGATGAGCTTTCTGACATTAGGCATCTTCTGGGCCGGGCAGCAGACCCAACTCAATCACATCGCAGAAGGCACGCGCGATTTCACCTGGATTCACCTGGGGTTTCTTTTCACCATTACCTTCATGCCGCTGTCGACGCGCCTGCTCGCGGAGTTCATCACCTACCGCGTTGCGCTCGGCATCTACTGGCTGAATATTCTGCTGCCCGGCGCGATGCTCTATTGGAGTTGGACCCACGCGATGCGCGCCAACCTCATCAAGCCGGAGACCACGGACGGGGTGCGCGCCAGCATCTGCCGACGCATTCTCATCGCACAATCGCTCTACGCGGCCGGAGCCGCACTCTGCTTCATCAGCACCTACGTCAGCATTGCCGCGATTGTGCTGGTGCAATTGAACTATGCGATTGCGCCGCGGTTACAACGGAAGCACGGCTGATTGCCGTGTGGATCTCAATCGACACGGAGTTCGTTTGAATGCAGTTCACCACCAAACTCACGGAAGACGAGTACATGGCGGCCTACAGGCTGCACTGCAAGTCCCCATATCGCACGATTGCCAATGCATTTGCTTATACGCTCGCCGGCCTGTTCTGGATATTTCTCATCGCTTCGTGGATCTTCAAGGGACAGCATCCAAGCGACCCGTTTCTCGGTCAGAACGTCTCTGCGTTTCAGAAAGCACTTCTGCCCGGAGCGCTCGGCTTTTTGCTTTGGGTTCTCTTCTTTCGCGTCTACACTCCCTACGACACGCGACGCAAATTCCGGAAGACGCGGAGCTTTCAGATCGAGGTCCTCAATGAAATCAACTCAGAAGGTCTCAGGCAGAAGACTGCGGAGGGCTCCTACGGATTTTCTCGGTGGGCAGACTTCAGCCATTGGCGGGAATCAGAGCAGATGTTCATCGTGGTGTATCCCACGGGTATTTACTGCATGATTCCCAAATCTGCGGTGACCGCCGAGCAGCAAAGCGAGATCCGTAACATCCTGACCGCCGCGCTGCCGAAAAAGTGAAGATTACTTTTTAAAGATGAAGGTTACTTTTTTCCAGCACGCCAAAAAGAAGTGACTCCGAGATATAGAAAGAGCACCACAACAATCGCGGACGAGACAAATAATCGGTGGTCGGGGCCATGTAAATAACTGAATCGGGTGCGCCAAAGCGTGGGCGTGAACACAAGCACCGGCAACAGAAAGAAGACACCCGAGACCTCAAGCCAAATCTTGCTCCCCACGCGTCCAAAGGGCCGCAAGAATCCGCCGACACCTTTCGCAACCCCTCGTGTTGCCTGTCCGGCAACGCGTCCACGGCTGGCAGCATCAGCAGTCGCAGGTCTTTTGAATTCATCGGACTCGGCTCCGCTGGTCGCCGTCTGCCCTTCCCCCATGATGCGTTGTCCGGCCGCGCGTCCCGCGATCCGTAGTCCGATTCCCAATACCCGTCCGATGGTTTGCGGTCTCACTTCGATATGATGGTAGCAGCGGTGGACCCCGCTTCGCTGCTTCGCAGCCAATCGGGATGCCAGTTGCCGTCAGGGCGCCGTGGAAGTAAGGTTAATAAATCGATTGCAGCCCCGCGAATCTCCCCGCGCGCTGGCCGCCGTTGCCGGAGGAATACGTGACTTCACGCCTGCGCGAACTGATCCAACAACTCGGAGAGGCAATCCATGAATCCGTCATCGAGAGCGAGCAGATCGCCGGCGTGGTCCAGGACATCCGCAAGCATGGCTTCGACGTGCTCCTGATGCTCGAGGCCACCATCGGTCTGAACGAAGTCTCCAAGGAGACTGAGGACGCGGATGCTGCCGCAGAAGCCGCCGGCGGCACATTTACCAAAAACGATGTGAACTTCCTTCGCTCCCTTCGGATCTCCGTCGAAGGCGAAGAGGCGGACGACAGCGAATCGAAGCCCGAGTAGGTAGCGATTCTGCTTTCGACGCCGCGCAATCCGTTTTACATTTGGACGAATCAGGCATCGAAGGAACGCCAGTAAATTGGCTGGTGAGGAGTCATCGTCTTGCATCGTCGTTTTTTCTCGCTGTCTCGGCACCCTTCGCCGTTACTATTAATTCGGCATCCGCATGAATAGGCTACTCCCTCGCTCTGATCATGTTGCTCTTGTGTACCTGCGGCTCGCTGCGCGCGCAGGATGGCGACGCGCGCGGGCTCCGATGGCGCGGTAATCATCGATCGCGCTCACGCGCAGGATTGGAGCAGCGACATTGACAGCGGCTGGCGCACGCATGCCGGCGACGACCTGGCATGGGCAAATCCAGGCTTCGACGACTCAAGTTGGGAGACAGTTCGACTCGACGACCTCGGACCTGCGCAAGCAGGATGGCGCTGGTATCGCCTGCGCATCAAGCTCCATGAAAATCATCCCGATCTGGCTCTTTTGATAGACGGCGGCGAAGGTATTTACTCGCTCTACCTCAACGGAAATCATGTTCCCGGTCGGGAACTGCGTTCGGCTCTCCGCGTGAATCGGCCTGTCGAGCGAGTCGTGCCTATCGACATGCCCGGCACCGATCTTCAAATTTCCTTGCGCACCTATGTCCCGGCAAGTTATGCCGCTTTGCATTTTCCACCCTTCATGGTGGTGATGCTCGGCACTCCCGACGCCATTGAGACCCAGCGCCAGGCATTGGAGAGTGAACGGCTTTATATATTGATTCCGGCGGTGGCTTTTAATGTGCTCTTTATTCTCGCTGGAATCGGAGCATATTCGCTGCATCGAAGCCAGCCGAAGCATGCGGAATATCAGTGGCTTGGACTCTACCTGGTTCTGCTTGGGATTGCGGATCTGCTCTGGTACTCCCAGCAAGCCGGTCTGTTGCCACTATCTGCCAATCTTCTTTTCGCGGATCCGATTCTGTTTGTCATTACCGTGGTCCAGATTCAGTTCACGTTCAGTTTTGGCGGCCAGCGTCTGAATCGTCTTTGGCGCGTATACACGGTGATTCTCCTTCTGGCGCCATTGCGATTGTGGTTTACCTGGCACGGGCAATTTTCGCGAATGGGTTTGCTGATTACCGAGCCACTTTTGCTTATCCCTGCTGCCATATGCCTGCCGATCCTGCTTTTCATTTGGTACCGGCGCGGAAATCGCGAAGCTGGCTGGCTCATTCTGCCGAGCCTGCTGCCTGCGGCAACCATGTCGCTTTACGATCTTGGCTATGTTGCCATCATCTTCGGCTGGAAGAGCCTTGAGTTTCTTGACAACTCCATCATGATCGGGCCCGTTTCTGTTCAGCCAAATGACATCGGCAACTTCTTATTTCTGTTGGCCATCGCTGTTGTCATCTTCTTCCGGTTCACGCGAGTGAGCCGTGAGCAAGCCCGTACGGCTGCGGAACTCAGCGCGGCGCGCGAAATCCAGCAGAGGCTCGTGCCCGCATCGCTTCCCATACTCGCCGGCTACAAGCTGGAAGCGGCTTACATGCCCGCGCAGGAAGTGGGCGGTGATTTCTACCAGGTGCTTGAGCAACCCGATGGTTGCACGCTGATTGTCGTGGGCGACGTCAGCGGCAAAGGCCTCAAAGCAGCCATGACCGGCGCGCTCGCGATCGGCGCAGTTCGCACGCTCGCCGCAGAAGATCTCGGTCCGGCCACGCTGCTATCCCGCCTCAGCTACCAGATGCGCGACACCCAGGACAGCGGATTTATTACCTGCCTTTGTGTCCGCATTGGGGCTGAGGGAAGCATTCTCGCCGCCAATGCCGGGCATCTCTCGCCTTATCGCGGAGGAGAGGAGATTCCTGTTGAATCGGGACTTCCCCTGGGAATGCTCGTCGGCATCGAATACGCGGAGACGCAGATTCATCTTCAGCCAGGCGATACGTTGACGCTGCTCTCCGATGGTGTCGTCGAAGCGATGAGCCCAACTGGCCAGCTTTATGGCTTTGATCGTACGCGTGACATCAGTACACAATCTGCTCGAGACATCGCCGATGCCGCGCAGGCCTTCGGACAAGAAGACGACATCACCGTTTTGACGATCGCGCGGTTGGCGGTTCGCCTGTTGGCGCTTCCTCGATGTGAAATCTGCGCAGCGTGCGCCGACACCGGGTTCCGGCAGCACTTAGTCCTCTCCAAAAAATCTTCGGCGTGTTGTCCAGCAGCTTTTTGCATTGGATAGAGGGAGCCTGGCACTGTCGTGCGCTAGCTGCGCCAGTGGAGCTCTACCGGCCCATCCATCGGATGTTTACCTGTTCCATCGAGCCGTGCCTGCTTCAAGGCGAAGTACCATTTTGCCGGCTTGTCTGCGTCGTCAATCAGCATCAGGCTCGGGTTGTGCTTTAGCCCCTCTGCCTGCTGAATCATTGTCTCCTGATCCTGCCGGACAAATTTCGCGCCGAAGAACTTCGCAATCGGTGTCAGGAACGGGACGTAATAAAAAACATTCCAGGCCGCTACAACGTCGATGCGGCAGGTTGAAGCAGTCACCGGCGTTACCGTCGTCAGACTTGAAAACCATTTGTCTCCGCAGCGGATAATCTCCGTCCGCCGATTGGGCAGCATGAAGTCGATTGTCGTCTCCACCGGCTGACCATAAACACCCAGCAACTTGTACGGCGCAGAATTGCCGCTCGGTGCATGAGCGCTCATTCGAAACCCCTCGGGGATGGGCTCAAACTTCTTTGTCTTCTCGCGAATGCTCGCACGCGAACGCCACCACCACGCCTGGTGCACAAAAGGACCATGCGCCGGATCCATCAACCCAATGATTCCGTGGTCGACATTGCATGGGAGATCGGCCGTGAGAAAAGCCGTCCGATACCGCGGTCCAAATTTCTCAACTTCGGGCACCGGTCGCTCCGTGCTGCCGCTCTTCTTGCCGCTTCCGGGACCGGGGACGAACACCCACGCGTGCCCATCGCGTTCCTCGCACGGAAACGAGGTTGCAAAGATCTTCGTCGCATCCAGATGGTCGTGGCTCGAGAGCGAGGGAATCAGCTCGCAGCGCCCGCTGCACGGCTCAAACTCCCATCCGTGGTACCTGCAGGTCACGCGCTGCCCGTCAAACCATCCGACACTTAGCGGAATTCCACGGTGCGGGCAACTGTCACGCATCGCAAATACGCGTCCATCATTGCGTCGGCCAATTACCAGCGGAATACCCAGCAGCATCGCCGTGGCGAGTTTGCCCTTGCGCAGAGTCTCGGTGCGCAGCGCAGGATACCAGTCGTCGTAAATGAGGGAAGCGCTTGGGCCCTGAATCCGAACCCCCGCCTCTGTGGTCGTCAGCAACGGCATTTGGGACTCACCATAGCACTCCAGCCTTCGCTGTTGCCAATCTGACGTGCCTTCCAAGCGAGGCGTGAACCCCTAAAGCGAAACAGGAAGCCGCTCCATGTCAGTTTTGACAGTTGCAGCGCCCCAGCTGGCTCATTAACGTGGTGACCCTTGGAAGGAAGCAACGCATGCCCGAAGCGCTGAACGTCGAGGTAGCACATCACCTGGTCGAGGAGGAGGCTCATAGCAAGCGTCTCCGTCTCGCATGGCTTGAAATTACCGAAGCCGTCGTACTATCGCTGATCGCGATCGCCACCGCAGTGAGCGGATATCACGCTGCAAAGTGGGATGGTCGCCAGGGGTATCTCTATGGGACCTCGGCTTGGCTGCGTGTGGAAGCTGCGGCAGCGGCCACCGAAGGAGGGCAGCAGCGTTTGTTGGATGTGGCGACCTTCAACACCTGGATCGTCGCACATGAATCAAAAAACGAGCATCTCGCAGATCTGTACGCGCGCAGGTTCAGCCCCGAGTATCGCGTAGCGTTTGAAGCATGGCTCAAAACCGATCCGTTTACAAGGCACGACGCGCCGGTCGGACCCGCATTTATGCCCGAGTATCATAATGCCCTGCTTGAGAAGTCCGCCAGGCTTGACGCGGAGGCGCAGACCGCATTCGCACAAGGGACAGAAGCTCGCGTCATTTCAGAGAAATTCGTACGCGGTTCGGTGTTGTTGGCAATCGTCATTTTCCTCGTGGCATTGGCGCAGCGGTTCAAGATTCAGAAGGTTCGCGTCGGGCTCATCATCGTCTCATCGCTCGTGATGACCTATGCCCTGGCCATGTTGGCGACATATCCTCGACTGCACGACGATCCCAGTAAAACGATCCAGCAAATTAAATGAGTGCGGCTTTTTCCAATGTTCGCAGCGGCGTGAGTTTGCTCATTTCAAAGTCACAAGATCGGCAAGCCTCTCTTCATTCAAGGCCGTCGAAATTCCCTTGCGATCCCAATGCTTGCGGCATCCCGGATAATCCAGCGGTAGACACTGCGAAGGGATGCCACGTGCCCGCATCTCGTATCCGCCTTCGAGGATGTTCAACATGCAGGCCACGGCTGTTACGCCAATTTCCTTGTCCTGCTGCCAGCGATCGAGCCAGCGGCTGAATCCGCTCGCGTGTGGCACCAGGTAGACCTTCACATCCATTTTCCGCATCCTGCGCGAGATGCGGTTTACTGCACAATCCGGATCGCAGGCTGTGCATACGATGTCCAGGCCGCGTTCGATTGCCTGACAAGTAGCGGCGCGTTCACCGCGCATACACGTCGGCACCAGCACCACCCGTTGTTCGGTGCGGTCAAAACTCTTCGCGAAGCCCCCGATTCATCACCTCTGTCGCCACCATGTTCAGGTGATACTCCACCTCGGGGCGATCGCACATCAGCAAATCTTCGCGCCATCTCCAGCTTGCTTGCAATCGGCTTAGAAACGGATCAACTCCGCAGGTGTAGGCTCCGAGTTCTGCAGCGGCCTCGTGCTCAAATTCATTAAAAAGATCCCGCGCAACGTGCAGCCAATGCGTTGCCTTTTCCGGATTCAATCGTGCCAGGTAGTCGCGCCAATTCACCACGCGCTGGGATTCTTGTTTGAATTCGCCTGTCGCCGCCAGCCAATCTGCTAGCTTTTCCAGACGCTCAACCGCGCTGGCGCGAATCTTCACTCTCCGCCCGAGACTTGGCGCGAGGCAAAATCTGGCAATCCCACCGCGCGCCAGATCAACAAGCGGCTTTAGTCTCGGCCATCGGGTGCGAGCCTTGCATAGTTCGCGTGCCAACTTCGCTATCCGCGGGGATGTATTTTGCGCTCCACTCTCATAGCGCCGCAGCACCATGCCCAGTGTGAGCAATTCGATGACATATTCTCCGCGGCTGCGCGGCGGTTCAGCAAGGAACTCCTGAACGTGCCGGCTATATCCGTCAAGCAAGACGCCGGCTCGCCGGTCCAACCGGGTCAAAAGCTGATCGCAAAAGCCAGACAACTCCTCGTAGAAGCTATCGGAGCAGAGGTTCCCACGCCGCAAGTCATATATGTGCGGAGATCCGTGCTTTGCTGGACGTGAGGCCGGAGCTGGCATCTGAGTTACAGCAGCGGGGGCGTTGGAGACTGAGTCGGTTCCGCCGGGCGAGTACATTCCGCGGCTCTTTCCGTCCGTCTGCGCAACCACGGAGAGCGCTCGCGCAGACGGCAACAGAGCATAATACGCTCACCCTCGCAAAATGTTCACGGGAATTCGCCGACATTCAATCCGGAATTACGATTTTGTTCGAAACTGAACATTCTGTGCGTCATCGAACACCGCAAACCCACCCAACCAGAACGAGGCACTCGTTTATTCGCATTATTTCCAATCACTTAGGTCGCTTGCTTCTTTGGCGCGCTGGATGCAGGATGATAGGCACACTCTTATTCCCCGAGAGCGAAGTTTCTTGAGGAGGCGTCCCATGGCTGGACTGCTTCAGGATGTTCGCTTTTCAGCGCGTCAGCTTCGCAAGAGCCCCGGCTTTTCCGTTGCCGCGATACTGATGCTCGCGCTCGGGATATGCGCCAACAGCACGGTATTCAGCTGGATCAATTCGACGCTGCTTCACCCTGTTCCGGGTGCCCGGAACACCGGCGATCTCGTCACCGTGATGCGTGGCCAGTGGAATCTCGCCCCGTCACCGCCGCTTTCCTATCCTGACTATCGCGATCTGCGCGAAACGAACCACACCCTTAGCGGCATCCTTGCTTATCACGACGACTGGATGACCCTGACCGGCGGCGATTCTGCGCAGCGGATCTACGGTGCGAAGGCAAGCTCGAACTACTTTGACGTGCTTGGAATCAAGCCGGTTCTCGGACGCTTTTTTCTTCCCGATGAAGAGTCGCGCGCGGGCGGCACACCTTACCTTGTACTCGGATATTCGCTCTGGCAGACGCGTTTCAACGCGGACCCTGACATTCTTGGCAAATCGGTCGAGATCAACCAGCTCCCGTTCACGATCATTGGCGTAGCGCCGGACGGTTTCATTGGCTGCAAGACAGGCATCCGCACCGATGCCTGGATGCCACTCGCAGCCTACGACCAGCTCACGGGCAACACCCGCATGCAGCAGCGCGGCAATGCCTGGCTGAACGTGATGGCCAGGCTGAGCCCCGGGGTGAATCGAGCGCGAGCCACACAAGATCTCGAATTACTGATGCGGCAACTGGTCGCCCAGTATCCAAATGACCATCTTGGTGCGAACACCATTACGCTCGACCCGCTGTGGCGTTCGCCTTTCGGCGCCAACGTATACCTCGCGGGGTCACTGCCGATTCTGCTTGCCATTGCCGGAGTCGTCCTGCTGCTTACCTGCGCCAACATCGCCACACTTGCTCTTGTTCGCTTTATCTCACGCCGTCGCGAAATCGCAATTCGCCAGTCGCTGGGCGCGAATCGGTTGCAACTGATGCGCCAGATGGTTCTTGAGGGCCTGCTGGTTTCCCTCGGCGGTGGAGCGATGGCCATCCTGCTTACGTCATGGTCGTCAAAGACGCTGGCCCGTTTCATTCCGCCCAACGCCAACCCCATCGTTCTCAACGGCTATGTTGATAACAACGTCATTGCCGCCGTGTTGCTGCTTGCACTGCTCGCCAGCGTGATCTGCGGCGCACTGCCGGCATGGAGGTCGTCGCGCGTCTCCGCTGCCGAAGTGCTCAAGGAAGAAGCAGGCAGCGTCTCCTCTGGCAAGCACAATCGCCATCTGCTCAGCGGCCTGGTGGTGGGGCAGATCGCTCTGTCGCTTGCACTGCTCGTCACCTCGGGCCTCTTCCTTCGCACACTTCGCAACGCTGTCGAGGCCAATCCGGGCTTCGAGCAGGAGCATGTCCTCACCGCCTCTGTTGGCCTCGGCACAGCCGGCTACTCTCGAGACGATATCCGCGCATTCCAACGCAAAGTCCTCGACCAGATGCAGGGAATGCCCGGCGTTACGTCCGCCTCCATCACTGACTGGCTTCCGCTCAACTTCAACCGCAAGACGGCTGACGCTTATCCTGAAGGCTATGTTCCGCAACTCCACGAGTCGATGGAAGTGCGCCGCTCCGACGTCAGCGCGGGATATTTCGACACGTTGAGCATTCCGATTCTGCAGGGCCGCGCTTTCACTCGCGATGACAGTGAAACGGCGCCGCGAGTTATCGTTGTGGATGAAACCGCCGCCAACCGTTACTGGCCGCGACAAAACCCGATCGGGCGGCGGCTCAATGCCTACGGCCGCTGGTATACAGTCGTCGGCGTCGCGCGCAACTCAAAGCATCAGCGTGTAGCCGAAGATCCCGAGCCCCTCGTCTACTTCTCGCTCTCTCAAATGGGAGACACTGAGACCATCCTGCAACTGCGAACGCAGGGCAATCCGCAATTGCTTGCCGAAAACATCGAACAAGTTGTGCATCAGATCAACGCGCGCGTGCCCGTATTCGATGTCCGGCCGCTGAAAGAGACCACGCAAATCGCCCTCATGTTCCAGAAGATGGAAGCGCTCTTCGCATCTGTCTTCGGTCTGCTGGCCCTGGTGTTGGCAGCGTCGGGCATCTATGGAGTGGTCGCCTACCGGACTCAGCTACGGACCCATGAGATTGGAATCCGCGTTGCCCTTGGCGCATCCCGTTCGGATGTTCTGCGCCTGGTGCTTCTTCAGGGCCTCAGGCTGACGGCCATCGGATTGGTGCTCGGCTTGACGCTCTCTTTTGTGCTGACAAGATTCTTGCGCGGCCTGCTCTATGGAGTTTCCGCCAACGATCCGTTTACGGTCATTTGCGGCCTGGCGGTTCTCGCTGCCATCGCCGTGCTGGCCTGCTATCTGCCTGCGCAGCGAGCCATGCGCGTCGACCCTGTCACGGCGATTCGCGAACAGTGAAGATGAAATCGGCTCCATTGTCAGAGATGCAACGGATACGGGGAGAATCCTCCGCGAGAGCGCGACTCGACAGTATCGGATCGGAAGATGCTGGTCTCTACCTGCGGGTCTGGCACGGCGGGCGCTCCTCCTGCACATCCATACAGGATGCGCAACGCCGTGCCGGGACTCACGATGCTTCTAGTTGTTCTTTCGGCTCGCCGGAGGAACAATGCCATTCAAGCGCAGGTACACCACCAACTGTCCGTAGTGGTCCATCATGTGCGCCAGGCCAAACGCGGCCATCCCGGCGTGTGTTCCACTCGCAGTCGTCACAAATGCGTTTTCGGCTGTAGTCGCGTCGACGTACGCGTGGGCTTCTGTAAATGAGTCCTTGAGCGCCTTGATGATCTCGGCCTTCGTCTTCAGCTTTTCGATGTCGGCGCGGTTGTCCACCATCGGCTTGGTGGGATCGTGGAAGAAATATCCGTTGGCTTCTGCGACGTGCTTTACCTGGTCGCCAAATGACCTCACGCCGGTGAACTCACCCTGCGTCGGCGCAAAGTTGAATTTGTCTTCCGGCATCGCCTCAGCAGCAGAGACAAACTCCTCTTCCATCATGCTCAGCAGTTTTCCGTAGACTGCCTTCGGCTCCATCTTTGTGCCCACCGCCGGCTTGGCAGGTGCAGCATCCTGGGCCAATACAAAAGTGGACGCGCAGGCCATGACGCAACACAAAACAGTGCGGCTAACGAATCGTGTGGGGAAACGCATACAGTCTCTCCTTGCGCGGCGTTTGCCGCGTAAAACGAAATCTATCAGACACAAACCGGTTCTGACAGCACCAATGCGTGAATCTGTTGCAAAGTGCCTCTTGAAGATGCAGACCGTCCGCCAGGCAGGATGAACCGGCGTTCCGCCGCAATGCCACGTCGGCTATTAAGTCGCCGATCAGCCCGCCTTGCGCAGCAGTCCGCCGCTCACCGTGAAGCGCTCTCCGCGCCACACGATGGTATTGCCGGCAAAGCCGGCGGCCCAGAGTCCCATGGCCACAGCATCGCGCAACGGCAGCAGCCACAGGTTCGGCAGCACCTCGTGGTCGGCCAATACTTCGGCACCGACCGTCATGGCTAGCGTCAGCCGCAGGAAGAAGCTCAAGACAAGGAGCCAAACGCTTACCGGGCTCAGTCCGCTGGCCACAAGATTCAGCAGTGGCCCAGGCAAGACCGTGGGTAAACACGAGTCCCGCATAACCCCACGGACGCGCATCCCGTACGGTTCTGAACCATCGCAACTGGTGGTCGACGAAGCTTTGCCAGTCGTAGGCTGGGAACGCTTGTCTCCACCACATCGGCGCTGAGCGCCACGCGATACCCGGCTTTCACAACGCGCGCTCCCAATTCGTAGTCATCGGCCAGGTGGTCAACGAGCGCGGAGTAGCCGCCAATCTTGTCGAGAGCCTCGCGACGCACTGCCAATGTGGATCCCAGGCCGTAGTTCAGACCACCCTCAATCATCCGCGACAGCAGCACCGAAGGCATGAAATCGGCAGCAATCCCAAGGGATTCAAGTCGCGATGCGAGGGTGCCGTGGGATCGGCCACGATAAAGTGCTGTCACTAGCCCTACTGGTACAGATTTGCCGTCAGCATTCTTGCCGTCGCGCAACCCATCGGTTGCGAATTGAGCCGTTACTCGCTCAAGATATCGCGGGCCCACGGTTATGTCTGAGTCATTCACCAGCAGAATGTCGTACCGCGCCTGCTGTACAAGCTGTGCCAGTGTGCTGACCTTGCCGTTGGTTCCCAGTCGCAGCGGACATTCAATCAGGCGAATCGACCGCTCCGGAAACTCCCGCTGCAACTGCTCGACAGCAGCGACGGCAGGATCATCTGGCGATGAGACCCCAAACAGCATCTCGAATTCACCCGCATACGTTTGCCTGCAATGGCTGCGAAACGCTGCCAGCATTTCAGGGTCGAGCCCTTTGAGAGATTTCAAGATGCTGACGCCCGGGGAAGGCGTTGCCAGGGGTGCGCGTCGCGAGGCAAGGAAGACTCGTGCTGCCACCAGGGCCGCGAGGAAGTACCCCATCCCGGCCACGGCCAAAAACGTGGTGACCAACTCCACGGCCAGAGCTAAGCTGTGCGGCATCACAGCCGTAGTGTAGCGGATGAAGGCTGCGGCATGGGATGAGTGGGCGGCGGGAACTATTCGATCGAGCGCTCAATCGCTGAACGACGACAGGCTCGCTACTCGTACCGCAACGCCTCAATGGGATCGAGGTTCGCCGCTTTCCACGCTGGATAGATCCCGAACAGCAGCCCGATCAGGCAGGACACGGTGAAGCCGGTGATAACCCATACGGTTGAGAGCGCAGCCGGAAGCCCAATCGGCAGGAAGTAGACAATCCAGGTGAAGATTGCGCCCAGCACAAGTCCGATGACTCCGCCCACCGCCGACAACGTAACGGCTTCTGTAGTGAACTGCGTCATGAGCGCTTTCTTGGTTGCCCCGAGGGCTTTTCGCACACCAATTTCGCGGGTGCGCTCAGTTACCGAGACCAGCATGATGTTCATCACGCCCACACCGCCCACCATCAAGCCGACGCTCGAGACGGCAATCATGAAGAGCACGAGGCCGCCGGTGAGCTGTCCCCAGAGCTTTGTCAGCGAGTCAGGGCCAAAGATTTCGAAGTTGTCGTCGGCCTCCACCTTCACCTTGCGGCGGATGCGCAGCATGTCGCGTATCTCTTCCTGCACGAGAGATTTGTTTTTGGGGTCATCATACTTCACGCTCACCCACATGTCTTTGTCTTCGGGGTGCAGATTGTGGAACGTGCCTAACGGGAAATACACCTGGTTGTCTTCAGGGTTCTTGCCGCCACCGAAGATCTGCTTTTGCTTGTCCAGGACCCCAATTACCGTGTAGAGGCCGGATTCGATCGCTACTTCTTTGCCAATCGCAGGCTGGTCCCCAAAGAGTTCCTCCCACGTGTCGTGGCCCAGCAGAACGACATGATCGCGCCGCTCGTCTTCAGCATCGGTGAAACTGCGGCCTTGTAGAAATGTCAGATCGTAAACCTGCCCGACCTGAACCGTAGAACCCTGCAAGATGGTGCCGGCGATCTTTCTGCCGTTGTATTTCACCGATACATCGCCCACTCGGAACACGGACTTCACATGCTGAATGCCACCGTCCGCTGCCACCACATGCGGCAGTGTGCGCAACGCTTCCACGTCGTCTATGTTCAACTTTTTGCGCGTAAGCTGCTCGGTGGTGGGCCGAACGCCAATCACAGGCATATGAAATACCCAGATGATGTTTGACCCCATGGAAGTGACAAAATCGGACACCCGATTATTCAAACCGTTAATCACGGAGGAAATCGTGATGACCGTGGTGACTCCGATAACGATGCCAAGAATGGTCAGCCCTGAGCGAAGCTTGTTCGCTCGGAGAGTATCAAGTGCCATCTTGACCGATTCACGAGTCTGCCACTGAGCCATATAAATTCACGCCTTCCCGACCACCAAATGTTGTGGACTAAATGGCGAACGGAAGATTCACTCGTATCGGAGCGCCTCGATCGGATCCAGGTTCGCCGCTTTCCACGCTGGATAAATCCCGAACAGCAGTCCAATCGTGCATGAGACGGTGAAACCGGTGATTACCCACAACGTCGAAAGGGTCGCGGGTAACCCAATCGGCAGCAGGTAAACGATCCACGTAAGAATCGCCCCCAGCAGAATCCCGATAACGCCACCAACCGCACACAATGTTACCGCCTCGGTGGTGAACTGCACCAGCAGCGTTCGCTTGGTCGCGCCAATCGCCTTGCGCACACCAATTTCACGGGTGCGCTCCGTTACGCTCACCAGCATGATGTTCATTACGCCCACGCCACCTACCATCAGGCCCACGCTCGACACGGCGATCATGAACAGAACCAGACCGCCTGTTAATTGCCCCCAAAGCTTCGTGAGCGAATCTGGCCCGAATATTTCAAAGTTGTCGGCCGCTTCCACCTTCACGTGGCGGCGGATGCGCAGCATCTCGCGAATCTCTTCCTCTACGAGAGACTTATTTTTTGGATCGTCGTACTTCACGCTGACCCAAAGATCTTTATCTTCCGGGTGCAGGTTATGGAACGTCCCCATGGGAAAAAACGCCGTATTGTCTGCCTGGTTTTTGCCGCCGCCAAAAGGCTGCTTCCGCTTATCGATGACGCCGATAACTGTGTAGAGGCCGGTCTCGATACTGACCTGCTTGCCGACAGCATTCTGGTCGCCAAACAATTCTTCCCAGGTATCGTGGCCCAGCACCACCACGTGCTCGGCCCGATGATCTTCGTCGTCGGTAAACATGCGCCCCTGCAGCAACATCAAATCATTCACATCGCTGACTTGCGCCGTGTCGCCCTGCAAGACAGTTCCCGCAACTTTTTTTCCGTTGTACTTCACAGACACATCGCCGACGCGAAACTGCGCTTTTACGTGCTGAAATCCGCCGTCTGCGGCCACCACATGCGGCAAGTTTCGAAGCGCGTAAACATCATCGACGGTCAACTTCTTGCGTGCAAGCTGCTCCATGGTGGGTCGCACGCCGATCACGGGCATGTGAAACACCCAGAACACATTCGACCCGAGCGAACTCACAAAGTCGGCCACGCGATTATTCAGCCCGTTGATGACCGAGGAAATGGTGATGACGGTCGTCACGCCGATTACGATGCCGAGAATCGTCAGTCCCGAACGAAGCTTGTTCGTCCTCACGGTATCGAGGGCCATCTTGACCGATTCCCGAGTTTGTCCTTGCGCCATACTTAAAGCTCCTGGCCTCTAGCCACTAGCTAAAAGCTCTGATGCGATTTGGTACCTGATCGCGACTGACCTCGACCTGCTCAACAACGAATGAGGTAACAGCGGAAGCTGGTAGCGAAAAGCAGCCTTTACATCTCCGCGCGCAACGCCACCACGGGGTCGAGTTTGGCCGCTTTGCTTGCCGGATATACGCCGAAAAATATGCCTACTGCGGTGGCCAGAAACAGCCCCAGGAAAATTGCCCAAATGGGCACATCGGTCGGAAATCCCACAAAAATCGTAATGAGTTTACCCACCAGCACGCCGCCCAAAATCCCAAAGACGCCACCAATAGATGCCAGCGAGGCGCTCTCGATCAGGAACTGCATCAGCACATCTCGCTGCTTCGCGCCGAGCGCCTTGCGTACCCCGATCTCTCGCGTGCGTTCCGTCACGCTCACCAGCATGATGTTCATAATCACCACGCCGCCGACCACCAGCGCGATGGATCCAAGCCCCAGCACGACCCACGCGAATACACCAAGCAACTGGTTGGCAATATCGAGAAATGTATCGTTCGTCTCGATTTCAAAATCTTCAGGTTCCCCGGGCGCATTGTGCCGGCGTGTGCGCATAATGACCCGCACTTCGTCCTTGGCCCGCTCCATCACCGCTGCGCCGCCACTGGCGCGCGCGTAGATGTCCACGGAGTCGTTGTAACCGTAGGTTTGCTGGTATGCCGTGATTGGCACCGCGACCCAGTTATCCTGCGACTGGCCCAGCGTTTTGCCCTGGCGATCGCCCACGCCGACGATGGTATAGGGAATACCGTCTACGCGTATTTCCTTGCCCAGCGGATCGCCGTCGCCCAACAGGTTGTCCACAATGTCGTAGCCAATAATGGCGCTGTGCGTCGCATGTTCCTCGTCGGCGGGAGTAAAGCCGCGACCCAGAGCGATATCGATGTTGTTCAGGCTTAACATCGTCGCGGTGTAGCCGCGCACGCCCGTGTTGTTGCTGGAGTGCCCGTTGTACACCACCTTGGTGTATTTATTCAGCAGCGCACCCACTTCGCTGCACTCCGAGCAGCCATCCTTGATCGCTTCGTAATCCTCGATGCGAATGATCTTGCGCTTCTGGAATTTGAAGTACTGCTCGGCCGAGAAGATTACGCTCGACATCCGGTTCACCGTGAACACGTCTGCCCCGTACCCCGAGAGCTTGGTGGAAATATACTTCTTCGCGCCCTGTACGAGGGTCAGCACCATGATCACCGAAGCCACGCCCATGACAACGCCAATCAGCGTCAGAATCGAGCGAAGCTTGTTTCCCCAAAGGGACTGAAACGCGAGTCTAAAGGCCTCAACAATACTCATGGATCCACTTTCTTTTTGCCCGGGCCGGCCTAACCAGTGTACGCAAATTGCGGCATCAGGCGCTCGCCCAACCGAAGAACACAGAATTGCCGGTTTCCGAACTCGGGCTTATCCGAATTGCGGGGATCCCCGGTGACGAGCTCACGTCTCCGGGGATGAAGGCCAGGGGCCACCCCGCCCGGCGCGGAAGGTCACATGAGATTGAATTCGCTCCGGTATTTCTATGACGAGAAACATTCCATCTAAGCCGCATATCCGGTAGGGAAAGCGCACACTTACTGCCGCTTTTCTCACTTGCTGATACGCAGTTGGCAGGTAGCCAGTTCCGGCGAGCCGGAAAAACCCGCAAAACCCCCATCTGGCTTGGTTTGGCACCCGCTATTGGGGGCTGGTTTGAGCACTGGCCTGCCCGTGCCGGGCTAGCAGATCCCGCAGATCGCTCTCGCGCTTCTGGTCGTGTTCCTGTTTCGCGAGGTTCAGAGCCTTTTGTGCGGTCTGAACGGCCTCTGCATCACGACCCGTCTTGTCGTACACTTTCGCCAACTCCCCGAGAAAGCGTGAATTCTTGCTCTGGCTCAGTTCTACAGCCTTCTCGAGCGGAGAAACTGCTCCGGCGTAGTCTCCGCTTCGCTCCGTCACAAACCCCAGATTGAATTGAAACGTAGCCGAAGTGGGTTCGAGCGCTGCGGCCTTTTGCAAATTCGCAATCGCTTCCTTCCATTCGCCGTTGGCGGCGAGGGAAACCCCATAGTGTTCGGCGAAGGTGCTGTCTTCCGGGCTCAGGGTGCTGGCCTTGCGATACTCCTCCAGCGAAGCCTGCGGCTGGCCGCTATCGACCAGAAGCGTGCCGAGGTTGTAGTGCGCCATGGCATCGTCGGGATCAAGTTCCAGAGCGCTTCGCAAGACCTGGATCGCTTCGGGCACCCGCCCACCCTGCGCCAGTTTGAATGCGTTGTCGACGAGCTTGTAGAACTCCGTGGCTTGCGGGTTAATCGCTTCGAGACCTCCGTCCGGAGGCACGTTTACGAACTCAGGAATATTGACCGCGCGATTGGCCGCAGTGGTGTTGTCCACAATGATTGCCGGAGTGTCGTTGCCGCTGGCGTCGATATGCGTCAGCATCAGGCGCGTAAAGGGCCCACGGGCCTTCGACGAAAACGCAAGCCAGCGCCCGTCGGGAGAAAACGTGTGCCAGGAATTCATTAACGACAGATTGCAGTTCATCAACCGCGCTTTGCCGCCCTCAAATGGCACGATGAAGAGCCTGCTGTCCGGTCGCATCAACAGGCCGTTCTTGTTCTGCACGAAGACGATCCATTTCCCGTCCGGCGAAACCTTGGGGAAGTTGTTGCTCATGCCGTTTGCTGAGGCACCTTTAATCGGAACAGCCTTTCCGCCACGTCCCTCGTTGAACGGAATCTTGTAAAGGTCGTATTGAATCTGCGGCTCCCGCGGGTCATTCGCATACTCCGGCTTTGGAGCACCCGGCGGAAACGGGTCGCGCGCCACCGCGCGACTGAAGATCAGGTACTTTCCATCCGGAGACCAGAACGCGCTGGCCTGCACGAATTGCGGATCGTCGGCGCCCGGCAGCGGCCGCATCGTGCCTTCCTTGCGGTCGTACCAGGCCAGAATTCCCCGCATTGGATAGAAGACCTGCAGGAACCGAAAATCCTTGTAGTTGATGCTGTAAAGCCGGTCCAGAAGTCCCGCGGCCATTCCGTGAATCTGCTCTTTGTTCTTGCTGGTGTTGTCAGGCGGGCCAATCGAGGTCACGACGTAACGACCATCCGGCGACACCTGCGACATGAATCCGAACCGCTTCACCGCGGGAGAGGAGGCACTGGCCTCAGAGTTCAATTGAAAGGAACTCCAGTGGATGACATCCTGGTTTCGAATCGTCATTTTCTTTGAGACGGGAACCAGCGCGTAGAGCCCCTTATCATTTCGGGGACCGTCCAGATCCAGCCCAAAGGTCTTCCCATCCCGCGAAAACGAATGGCAATTCGCGCACGTCGGCAGATCCGTCATCACCACGTGGCTCTCGGGTTCGGCGAGATTGCGAACGCGCCATTTGATCAGGGGAATCGCAGACAGCGGCAAGGGCGCAATGGGCCCTGCCTCGGCCACCGCCGACGTCCTCAACGGGACATCGCGATAGAAAAGCGGCGCGCCTACGGGATCAGCCGACGTGGAGATCGTTACCCTCCCCACGGACACTGGCTGATTTGTTTCCTCGTCTGCGAAGCCCGTAATAGATACCGTCGCCGGTGCCTTCACGGTCAGGCGCTTGATTGTCGCCCAGGTCTCCCCGTCTGGCTTCCATGTACGCGTTGTTGCTTGGTCCGGAGTCAGTTCGAGGGCGGGACCCGCCCCGGGGTCAATCTCGCCCACCTGCAAAGGCTCACCAGCAGCTCGAACCCGAATGCTCTTCGAACCATCAGCGAACGAAACCTCAATCATCCAATGCTTTACAGCCGATTCGGGGTCGTGCCAGAGAAAGGTTGGCGGAGTAATTTCAGGGGGGAAAACCGAGCCATTCAGGGGGTAGTCGATCGAAATCCTGGACGCGGCCGGCTGATCTTCCTTGCCGAACGTCGTCGAGAGCGCTGCCCCTCCAACCAGAAACACCGAGCCAGCCCCGATCAATGCCGCAAAGAGGATGTTGATCAGGCGCGACTTCAATGGCCCATGGAAAGGAATCACGAATTCTATTTTTGCAGATGAAGATTGTCGCGGTCCATGAGACACGGGCCGTAAGGCTCGGCGAGCCGTCTCAACCACTCGTTCCGACCCCAGCTGTAATGAAAACCTGCTCCGGCTTAAATCGGCCGCGGAGAGGTATTGTGCGCTTCGGTCACGTTGTCCGGCTCGTCTGTGAAGGACTTGCCCGATCGATAGGCAAATTTCTGATCCCTCGTACCGGTTTTACGAATCGCATCCTGGGCGCCATCGTTCCAGGTAACGCGCGCCTCTCCATTCACATACGCCCAGGTTCCGCGTTCGTTTCCGATCGAGCGCCAGGCCTCTCCGTTCTCTTTCAGGGTGATGTAAAACTTGTTCCCCGTACCGTCGCCAACTTCCCATTTGCCCAGAAAATGGCCCCTTGGCGGCGCGGAGGGGTTCGTCGAACCGAAATCAGCGCCACCTCCAGCGAACTCAACGTGCGAAATATCGGCCAGATTGAAGCTTTGCCTGTGGCCATCCTTGAAAACCAGCACGATCTCCCCGGATCCACCCTTTTTCGCTCTGGACTGGGCAAAACCGCCCGCAGCCGCGGAAAGAACAACAACCACCACTGCCGCCAGGGCAACAATCTTTCTCATCTAGCTCTCCTTCGCAATCAGAGCCAAGGCAAAACCTGGCTCCAGACCGCGCCACCATTATCTACGCGAGACCGGGGTTCCCGGTTCCCACAATCACCCATCCGACAAGCCGTGCAACAAAAGAGGGCTTTGCGCGGGTCTTCGCATCTAACCCACCATGAACGGTAAGGGCAAGCGCGTCCTGGTCATTGGAGCAGGCATGGCGGGCCTGACCGCGGCGCGAAAACTTGCCGAAGCTCACCGACATGTCATGGTGCTCGAAGCAAGGAATCGCGTGGGCGGCCGCATCTTCACGCTTCGCGAAAGAAATGAGGTCCTGGAACTCGGAGCCGAGTTCATCCATGGTCGCCCACCTGAGTTGTGGCGGCTCATACAGGAAGCTGACCTCGAGACCTACCAGGTGGACGGCACACACGTGTGCCATAAAGACGGAAAAATCCAGAAATGCGACGAACAAGAGAGCACATTCAAGTTCCTTGAAGCCCTCGAATCGTGGAAGGGGCCTGACATTGGATTCGCCGACTACCCTCCGCTCAAGGATCTTTCGCCCGATCATCGTGCTCAAATCATCAGCTATGTGCAAAGCTTCAACGCCGCGGATTATCGCCAGATCAGCGTTCATGCGCTCGCAGTTCAGCAACGCGCAGAAGAAGAGGTCGAGGGCGGCACCCTGTTTCGCGTGAGGCTTGGTTATGATCAGGTGCCCGAGTTTCTCGCCCACAAGACCAAAGAAGCCGGCGGTAGAATCGAGCTCTCCATGCCCGTGGAACGAATCGAATGGCATCGAGGCCAGGTGCAGGTCTTCGTGCGCGACGGTGGCGACATCACTCAATACACTGCGGAGCAGGCGATTATCGCGCTGCCCCTTGGCGTGCTCCAGGACGGTTCGATTACATTTCAACCCACCCCGGGACCGGTAATCCAAGCTGCAGATCTCCGCATGGGCCCGGCCCGCCGTTTTACCCTGCTCTTCAGGGAGCGCTTCTGGGCTGAACGCGAGTCCATCAACCTGCCCAAACTCAGTTTCCTATTTGCGCACGATGCCATGCCACCGGTCTGGTGGACCGACCATCCCGTCGAATCCCACACCATAACTGGATGGATCGGTGGACCGCAATCGACAGCTTTCGGCTTCATGACGCCGGAAGAAATCGGCGCGGCTGCCTGTAAAGAGCTCTCGAGAGTCTTTTCGCTGCCGGCCGAGTATCTGCAAACGCAACTCATTCGTTGCGCGACTCATGACTGGCAGACTGACTGCCATAGCTGCGGTACGTATAGCTACGTCCCCGCCGGTCAACTTGAGACCGTGTTGAACCTGGTCAAGCCGGTCGAAGACACGCTCTTCTTCGCAGGAGAGCACACTGACACCACGGGCCATTGGGGAACCGTCCATGCCGCCATGCGCTCCGGCCTCCGCGCCGCCGGTCAGATCCTTGCGGCGACGCGATCCTGAGTTTTTTCAACGAGCGCCCGAATCCATCCCCTCAGTTATTCGTCACGAAGAGCGACGACCGGGTCCACCAGCGAAGCGCGGCGCGCCGGCAAGTAACCCGCAGTCACTCCAGCGAACAGCAGAAGCACAACGGCAGCGGTCAGGCTGAACGGGTCGGTTCCGCGCAGCCCATACAGCATGTTTTGGACCAGCCGAGTTCCAAAAATGGCGACAGGCAGGCCGACGACAATCCCGGCAAAGATCAAGAGCGAGATTTCGCGCATGACCCGCCAGCCCACTTCCGAGCGGTTCGCGCCAAGGGCCATCCGAATTCCAATTTCGCCGGTCCGGCGGCTAACAAGGTAAGACATGAGACCATAGAGTCCGATGCAGGATAGGAACACCGCAACGAGGGCAAAGAAAGCGGAGAGCTCGGCAATGATGGTCTGGTTGGTAAAGGAACGAGCAACCTGCTCCTCAAGCGTCGTGATGTGAGAGATTGGCAGTTTGCGATCGATGGCATGAATCGCCTGCTGCACTTCGCTGGAAACTGTGCCGAAGTCTCCTGAATAGCGAACCTCGAAGTCGCCGAAGCCCCAGTCTCGCTGCGTGTAGGGAAGGTAATCGATATCCCCTGCCGGCTCCGCCAGGTCACCGACCTTCACATCTTTAGCCACGCCGATCACCAACTCCTCCAGCGGAGGATCCACCCCGTCATCCGAGCCGATGAAATAGGTTTGTCCGATAGGCGAACCGGATGGGAACAGCGTGCGCGCCGTGTGTTCGCTGATGACGGCCACCTTCTGCGACGTGGCAGTATCCTGCGGACCGAAGCTGCGGCCCGCCACAATGGGAATCTGCATGGTCTTGAAGAAGCCATCGCCAATGATGTTGTGCTCTACATTCACGTTGCGATTAACAGGCATGCCCGGGACGCGGATCATGCTGTTCCAGCTCCCCTCGTTAAACGTGAAGGCAGAAAAGCTCGCGGCCTGGACTCCCGGGAGCGCATTGACGCGGTCCTCGATCTGCTTGAAGATCGCCTTCAGGCGCGGATCATCGCCCTTGTAGCCAGTAAGGGTTGAGTCGATATTCAGACGAAGCACATTCTCTTTGTTGAAGCCAGTATCGACACGGTTCAGATTGACAAGTGTGCGCAGGAAAAGGCACGCGCCCACCATCAGCACCAACGAAAGCGCCACCTGGGAGACCACAAGTATCTTCGCCAGCGGCGTCCGGCCTGCGGAAGAAGCGCCGCGTCCACTCTTGAGACTCTCTGTCAGTTGCAGGCGGGTAGCGCGCAGGGCGGGGAGTGTGCCGAACAGCAGCGCGGTGCTTACGGTCACCGCGAAGGTGAATGCGAGCAGGCGCAGGTTTAGGGAGACATCGAGAGGTACAACGTCGGAACCGTCCGAAATCATGCGCAGAAGAAGGCGATTGGCCGCCGCGGCGAAACCAATGCCAAGCGCTCCGCCCGTGAGCGCAAGCAGCAGGCTCTCGGTGAGTAGCTGGCGAATGATGCGCGATCTGCGAGCGCCGAGCGCCTGCCGTAGAGCCAGTTCGCGGGCCCGTGCGGTCGAGCGAGCCAGCAGCAGGTTGGCGATGTTGGCGCATGCTATGAGAAGAACCAGCCCGACAATCGCCATGAGAATCTTCAACGGCTCGGAGTATTCGCGGCGCAGATTCGAGATGCCCCGCGCCAGGTTTCCCAGCTGCACATGCGCGCGCGCCAGCCGGGCTACATTCTCCTGGGAAAGCTTGGCATCGGGAAAGCTGTGCAGTATCTGGGGAAAGAGAAAGTTGACGTTGGCCGTGGCTTGCTCCACGCTCACGCCAGATTTCAGCCGACCGATGATGTAGAGCGATTCCGAAAAGTTCTCCTTATACCTGCCCCAGCCGGGAGGAATAGCCTGGGCCATGGATAACGGCGCCCAGGCATCGGGAGCTTCGCCGACCCTGGTGCCGAAGAACTCGGCCGGTGCGACACCCACGATATCGTAATCGATTTTGCCCAGTTTCAGCTTGTGGTTCAAAACCGAGGGATCGCTGCCCAGCTGCCGTTTCCAGAACCCGTCACTGATGACCACAACGGGATGATCGCCTTCGCTCGAGTCGTCTGCGTCGTTGAGCACGCGCCCAATCTGGGCCTCGACACCCAGGGTTTGAAAGTAAGTGCCCGATATGGTTTGAACATGGATCAATTCCGGCTCCTCGCGGTGATCTATGAAGCCGTGAACGTTGTTCATCATGCTGAAGATGGCCGCGGTGTCTGAGAAGACGGCGTTCTTTTGTTGGAGCTGGCGGTAAAAAGGATAGGAGTAGAGTTCGGTAGACGCGAAACTGTCGGTGATGCCGTTCCAATCCTTCACGCCGAGTTTAACCAGTTGCTGCGGATCCTTGACCGGAAGCGAGCGCAGCATCATGGCATCGAGAAAGCTGAAGATGGCCGTGTTGGCGCCAATGCCGAGGGCAAGTGAGATCAGCGCGACTACCGTGATGGCCGGGGTGCGCAACATGGAACGCAGTCCATAACCGGCATCCTGCAGAAATGTTTCCAGCCAATTCCAGCCCCATGCCATATGACTCTTCTCCTTGATACGAGCGGTGTTGCCAAACCTTCGTTGCGCTGACCAGCGGGCTGCGTCCGGATCGATACCCGAGGCGATTTGTTGCTGGCGGCGCAGTTCCAGATGCAGCCGCATTTCCTCGTCGAGGTCGCGCTGAAATTGGCCGCGGTGGAGCAGCATGTCGAGTCGTCGTTTCAATTCGCCCGCACGGCTCATGTGGTCTCCTCAGGCTGTCTGGATGATCCGGGAAATCGCGCCCATGACGCGTTCGAACTGCGATACTTCGATGCCGAGCTGCTTTTCACCGTCGCGCGTGAGCGCGTAGTACCGTGCGCGGCGATTGCCCGCCGTCACACCCCACTCCGCAGTGACCCATCCCTTGATCAGCATTCTTTGCAACGCCGGGTACAGGGAGCCCTCTTCCACCTGCAGCACCTCCTCAGAGCAACTCTGGATTGACTCGGCGATTTCATAGCCATGAAGCCGGCCGCGAACCGCGAGTGTCTTGAGGATGAGCAGGTAGAGCGTGCCCGGGGGAATCTCGTCACGATCGATGTCAGCATCTGACTTTCGGCGGATAAGTGCGGCCATGAAATCGTCTCCGGAGACTCTGGCATAGTCTAACTATGTCAGTGTGGGACGCTTCCGGAATTCTGTCAATAAGGAATGTGACCGGTGGTAGTTATCGAGCCCTTGGCGGTCTTACAATAGCTAGCGAACACTTATGGGGCAAACTTTGAACCACAAAAAATGACGGACGCCCGTCAAAGAGCGTCCGCCACTTCCTGCTACAAGTTGATGCGCTATCGCAAGTCGATCGATGGCAGAACGGCCGTTCCTTCGATTCGTACTCCATCGAGCCTCGAGGGACTGATGTCGAGCGCTCTGAGGATTGTTGGCGCCACCTGGGCAGTCCCGACCTCTGCAAAGACCGTCTTCGCGGAGAAGCGCGGGTTCGAAAGCAGCAGCATGACATTTGTATCGTCGTGGGCAAATCCGCCGTGCTCCGACATCTTCTTGCTGCTCCCCGTGTAAACCACACCGACGTTCGGGTTCACGATAATGTCCGGAGTGCGGGGATCGACGGTTGGGTCGTTATAGTTCAGCGCAAGCGACGGACCATAAAAGATTTCTCCGAGGCCGATTTGATCGCCGTTATCCTCAAGAATCTTCACGCTGGCTGCGGTATCAGACGAGTTCTTCAGCCAGATCAGCGATACATCGTCCTCGGTTGGCCCGATGCCGGTTGGGTTGTTCGTGGATTCAGAGTCTGGAATGTAGCCCGCGTTCGAAAGCAGAGTTACTGGTGAAGTGCCGGTGTTCAGAATGGGATTGTAGCGAGTTGGATCGATCGGCGTCTGGCCGTGCTTTGCGGTGATCACGATCAACGTCGAATCGTAGAGGTGCCGCTCCTTAAGCTCCTCGACAAACTTCGCGATCGATGCGTCGACGAACTTGATTTCGCCAAGCAGCGCTTGCGAGGGAGTTCCAGCCGCATCGAGATAACCGCCCCTGGTGTTGTTGCTCTTCTCCACGAGTTTCTGGGCGACACTCACGGCCTGGAAATTCATACCGAAGATCGTGGGAACCCGGGTCCGTCGCAGTCCCAGGTGGTCCTTGCCATTGATTTCGTTTACGATTGCGTTGACCTTCAGAGTGTCGTAGCACTGAATGTTTTGAAAGCTGTTGGTCCATGCGGTGATATCCGAACCCGGGTCGAGAACAGCGGCACAGGATAGACCTGTGGGCGTCGTTACTCCCGGAAGGCCAATGACATTCGAGTTGATTTCCGGAGCGAAGAAGTCGTCGAGCGCACCGGGACCAAAGCCGCTGGCAACGGATGAGTAAGCCGGGTGCTTGTCAGACCATGCCGCGTATCCGCCGGCCCTGTGAATCACGCTGAAGATGCTGTTCGCACGCACAAATTCCCACGGGAAAACGGGGTTGCAGCCATGCGCTGGGTCGCGGGGCAGCTTTTTGGGATCGATGGAATTGATGCCGCCGTCGGTCAACGAAGCGCCGGGAGCGCCGCCATTCAGCTTGGTCTGGTCGATATCAATGCCTTCTTCGTATTCGGTCCTGGCGCCGGTCGGGGGTGTGTTTGCAGTGCAGGGGCCTGCTGCAACGCCGTTGCCCGTCGTTGTCGCAGGGGCGTCGAGGTTCCGCGCATAGGCAACATCGTAGTAAACGCCAGTGAGCGCGGGGCTGCCTCCGGTGACGATCGCCGTCAGGCCGGGAAAGGAGTCAGACGGCTTTGAGGCGTCGGCCGCGACATAGTTGATTCCCGTTTTGCTAAGTGCCGCAAGCGCCGGGCAATAAGGCTCGCCGTTGTTGGTCGTGCTGATTCCGTTGGCACAATTCGCAAAGTCAACCGCGTGCATACCATCGATGCTGATCAGAAGCACGCGCTTGATTTCACGCTCATGGCCGTTACCGTCTTCATCGTCCATTGCAAAAGCGGTCCCGGCAAAACACGCCGCGGCCAGGGAAAGTAGGACAGTTGCCTTTTTCATCATTACCTCCAGCGCCGAAATCTACTGGAGTTCCTGAAATGATTTCATTGCAGGCAGATGAAAGTTTGTTGAACACATTGTGTCAGGCTTTTAGGGTTGGCGAGGCATAACCACTACGCCTGAGGCGGAGCTGGAGTCAGGCCGTGGCGGAGCATGATCTCAGCCATCTTCGCGCGGTCTGGCGGGCCACCCGCTGCTGCCATGAGTACGGCGGCAGTCTCACGGAAATACTGCGGTCCAAGCGCAGCCGGAGTGATGAGGCAGAGAGCCTTCACGTCCTGGCTTGTGTTGTTATCGAAGCGGTGAATGGCGCCGCGAGGAATGCAGAGCGCCTGCCCCGGCCCCACGTCAATCGGCTTTCCATTTACGGTCCACGTCATCACTCCCTCGACGCCATAGATCGTTTCCTCGTAGTGTTCGTGGCTATGTGTTGGCGCCGGCAGCCGCTGCGCACCCGGAACAAACAGTTCGAATGCCGCGATGCTGCCGGTCGAGTTGTCGCCCGTGAGCAGGAAGCGCACCTTGAGCCCTCCGACGGAGATGACCTCATCGGAAGGATTGACCTGGAGGTCTGCGGTAAATTCTGTCATCGGGAGTTCCTCTTTTGGTAAATTTCGTTTACCGATGTTATATTGGTAAACGTAATTTACTGGAAATGTCAATGATTAAATCGTCGAAAAGTTCACCGGTCGCAGCGAAGGATATTCTTATCGGCGCGCTGCTGCGCGCTCCAGCCCAGGCGATCCATCGTCGCATCATTCAGGAGCTCAACGCGGCCGGCTTTGACGAGCTGCGTCTGCCTCATATTGCAGTGTTTCAGTTTCCGGGTCCCGATGGGGTTCGCCCACTCGCTCTCGCCGAGCGTGCCGGCGTGAGCAAGCAGGCCATGAACCAGCTCTTGCGCAGCCTCGAAAGTCTCGGCTATATCGCCCGGTCCGACGCGCCCGACCAGGGCCGCACGCGGATTGTTCGCTTCACCAGGCGCGGCCACGCAGCATACTCAAAAATCTACGACATACTTCGCGACATTGAGAGCGAATGGGCCGCCGAGCTTGGCCCAAAGCGTTTCACTGAACTCAAAAAACTGCTCCTTCGCGTCTGGGAAAGCCCTCTCTCCCGCTAGCAGACCCTCCCCACGCGCTGTCATTCTGAGCGACGAACGCAGTGAGGAGTCGAAGGACCCGCGGCTGCCGTGACCACATCGGCAGTAGCCCGAAACATCTCTTTCGCGTCACGATTTAGAGTGCCCTTACGGAGAAGTCCAGCAAGACCTTTTCCTGTCCTGCCTCACCATCGGCCAAGCGGACTGCCTCTTGGAAGTCCTTAAATGAATACTGTGCAATCGCCGGCGGCGTAAGCGCGCCGTTCGACAACATGGTGAGGAGATCGCTCGTCGCTGCCCGCACTTCCGCGAGCGGCTGGGAAGGCACCCAGCGCGGAAGCCACCACCCGCGAACCGTCGCCGTCGAATAAATCAGACGCGGAGCGAAGAGCGGCATCATGAATTTCGCGGGGTCCGTCTGCCGATGACTGGATAGCGCTCCATACACAAGCATGGTTCCACCGGGAGCGAGGTTGCGGGCAATCTCAGCGCCAAGTTCCCCGGCAACGCAGTCAATCGCTCGTTCAACGCCCTTGCCCGCGGTCAATTCCTGCAGGCGTGCCCTGAGATCCTCGTCGGCTGTGCAGATTACCTCGTTGCCTCCGAGGTTGCGGATGATTGTTTCCTGCTCGCGCCGCCGGATGACGTTGATCGTCTTGAATCGATACTGCTGCGCCAACTGAAGCACGAACTTCCCGACGCTGGATGCAGCCGCCGTCTGCAGGAGCCAGTCGCCCTCCTTGAGTTTGTGAGTTGATCTCGTCAATGCCCATGCCGTCAAAGGATTGATGTAGGAAGTGGCGGCGGCCGCATCGTCGAGGCCGTCTGGAACGGGCACGAGTTTGTCCACGGGGCACACGATCTGCTCCCGCCAGGTGTTCCATGTGTCAATGAAAACTACGCGCGTTCCAACCACAGGAGCTTGCACTCCCAGACCTACGGCCTCCACAATCCCCACGCCTTCAATGCCCGGGCTGGCTGGCAACTCCGGCTGATATCCATAGCGCCCGCGCACCATGTGCAGATCGGATGCGTTGATCGGGCTCAGAAGCACTTGGACGAGCGCTTCGCCAGGAGCCA
Organism: uncultured Acidobacteriaceae bacterium; assembly: GCA_963737915.1. Lineage (GTDB taxonomy): Bacteria > Acidobacteriota > Terriglobia > Terriglobales > Acidobacteriaceae > Telmatobacter. The sequence goes on from CAVTUP010000028.1 coordinate 52,482, forward strand.
AAGGCGGAGTAGGGATCTCTTCCAGTTTCAATACGCTCTTCGGTTCACCGGTCTCGCGAAAGATCAATGCTTTCATCAATACCTCCCGGGTCTTTAGGCGACGGCTGATTCCGGCCGGCTGTAGAAATGGAGCGGATGATGAAGGAAAATATCTCCGTCGAAGGTGGAAAATGCTGCACGCATCGGCTGAACCAAACCTTCCGTAGTGTCGCCGGAACTGAAAATCTGAACATTCTAGCGCTTGGATGAAGCTGTTTGCCACCGGCTCGAGGCAGACTTCGCGCTGCACCGCTTCAAAAAAATCCAGCCACTTTTGCAGATAATTAACCCCGAAAGGCGCACGATAAATGCGGGAGAGTCCTACGCCGGAACACGTCCATACACTCGCTCCCGAAATAGAAACACAGCCGTCATCTTGAGCGGAGTGGCAGCAAAAAATCGCCCGGCGAGGGGTACCCCCGGGTCAACAAAATAAATATTTCCTGTGGAAATTTGCCGATAATTACGCGGTTTTGTGAAACACCCAATAGCACGAGCAGGAACGAAAGCCGCCGCTCTCGAACGAGCTGCCTTGCTCTCCTCGCTCCATAGTGGAACATCGCCGGGCGGCTAAACCGCTTCCGCCCGGCGGCACTCTAAAGCGCACTCTCCCCGCGTTCATCGTTGCGAATGCGAACCACCTGGTCGATCTTGGAGATGAATATCTTTCCATCTCCAATCTTCCCTGTTCGAGCTGCGGAGATAATCGCGCGAATCACGTTTTCAGCCAGCTCGTCGGGAACCACCACGTCGATTCTCGCTTTCGGCAGCAGGTCAACCGAGTATTCACGTCCGCGGTAAAACTCGGTATGCCCCTTCTGGCGTCCGTGTCCACGCGCCTCTGTAATGGTCATGCCGGTGATGCCGATTTCGATAAGTGCGGCTTTGACGGAATCCACCTTCGACGGCTGAATGACAGCTTCAATCTTCTGCATATCTCGGAAACCTCCATGCTTTGAAATGTTGAGAAGGTGCTTTGATGGATTAGTGAATCGGGCGCGGCGTTGTCAGGATGCTCTCTCGTAACCTTCCTCGCCGTGTTGCGTAAGGTCGAGACCTTCAATTTCATCGCTCGCCGAGACACGAAGCCCGATCGTTTTGTCGACGAGAAAAAGCAACACGAGAGTCCCGACGATCGAGATGGCCCAGGCGATCGCGATTCCTCCGATCTGGTTCAACAACTGATGGCCGTTTCCTTCGAGTAGTCCTGACGGCAGAACATTTCCGGCCGAGTCTTTGAAGATTGGATTGATGGCGCTGTTGGCAAACACGCCCGTTAGAAGGGCTCCGATCGTTCCGCCCGCGCCATGTACTCCAAATGCATCAAGCGCGTCATCGTAACCGAAGATCTGTTTTACCTTTGCGACCATGAAGTAGCACACGATGCCTGCAACCAACCCAATCACAATGGCGTGCATCGGCTGCACAAATCCCGCAGCCGGAGTGATCGCCACCAATCCGGCGACAGCACCGGAGATAGCGCCTAGCGCGCTGGGCTTGCTGTTTCTGATCCACTCGACACCGGCCCAGGCGGCGGCTGCGGCAGCCGTCGCAAAGTGCGTGTTGATAAAGGCGCTCGTTGCCAGCGCTCCCGATGACAATGCGCTTCCGGCATTGAAGCCGAACCAGCCCACCCAGAGAAGACAAGCACCGATAAAGCTCAGCACCACGGAGTGCGGTGGAACCGACTGCTCAGGATAGCCAAGCCGTTTGCCCAGGTAGATCGCGCAAACCAGGGCCGACACGCCCGAAGTGATGTGCACCACTGTGCCGCCGGCGAAGTCGAGTGTTGGCAATGCCCCGCCCAACGCCGCATTGAGTAGACCGCCTTTTCCCCAAACCATGTGCGCCATCGGCGAATAGACAACGATGGACCAGAGGACAAGAAACACCGCCATCGCGCTGAACTTCATGCGTTCTGCAAAGGCGCCCGTTATCAGCGCCGGCGTGATGATGGCAAACATCAGCTGGTAGATCATGAACGTCTGAACTGGAATTGTGGAACCATAGTCGGCGTCCGGGGTTAAGCCAACGTCATGCATGAATGCGTGGTGCAGCCCACCGATAAAGCTCGTTCCAGAATCGAAGGCAAGACTGTAACTGACGAACGCCCAGAGCAGCGTAATGATTGCCATCATCGCGAAGCTCTGCATCATCACCGAAAGAACATTCTTCCTTCGCACCAGGCCGCCATAAAAAAGCGCCAGGCCGGGTCCGGTCATCATCAGCACTAGTGCAGCGCTTACTAGCATCCACGCATTGTCGGCATTCGAAACGGTAAGTGGCTGAGCAGGGGTTTGGGCGAGGCAGACTCCAGTGCTGACGGTGCCGGCCAAGAGGAAGCCAATGAGTTTTGAGCAATGTCGCTTCATAATTCTCCTGTTGGGATATGTCGGATCGGAATCGTTCTAACTGACAATGCAAAAGCCACGGCGTCCTCGATGTCCACGGATCGCTGTCAGCTCATGCGGAAATAGACACCACTCAACTACCTGCCGCCTGATGGATTTCCCAACGAGCCGTGAACGAGTTGAAGGAACAAGAGTCGCGGCTCATGCTCGATCAACATTTCGCAGCTGCAGGGAAATGCCCCGCCGGAGAACAGGATCGTGGACTACCGGATTGGTCAGAGCGTGTGGAGACGAGCGGGATGGACTAACAGCGAAGCACGAGGGAGGATTGATTGTGTCCCCAGCTTGAGAACTGAAGACCGTCTGAAGGGCGGTGCGCGTCTATCGTCTGGAACACGCGCAATAGACTGGCTGTTCCAAGAGAAGTGAGATTTCCCGAGGAATTATTGCTGGCCGAATGCGAGGTGACATGATGCTCGCGCAAGGTGGTCTCAGGCATGTCGATCGATGGAGCAATCAGCACAGTTGCGACCGCAACGAGCACCGCCAGCGCAATGGCTGTCCTGAACGAACCCTTGGCGCGCATCGCGCCACAACCGGCAAAGAGCCGGATGCTCTTTTGCCAGACTGCGCGGAAACCGGATGCGTGACCAGCATTCATCTGCCCCAATTGGAACCTGAGAGTCATAAGGAACCGATAAATTTTGCTGGTAGTCGGCAAAAAACAATTTTGACCAAATGGATGAATGCAGGAAATCTGCCGCACGCCCCCTCCCAACGATCTGTCAGCCTGCGCGACAATCGCCGGTTAGATCGGCTAAACCATCCGAATTTAGCTACCAAGGCACTAATTATGTTGAAGCCGGATCGCAGCGCCTCCACCCGGTGCAAGGTGAAATGTCATCGTGTCAGATCTCCGCACGGTCTTGTGGCTAATCTCCAGATGCTTTGGCTCGGTTGCCGCATCGGCGGCATCGGCATAGATCTCCGCCTCGTAGTCACCCTCACTCAAGAAGGTCAGCGGCACAGTGACATCGCGTCCTGTCCAGTTATTAATGCTGCCGACGTACCAGTTGTTCCCGTTGCGCCGGGCGATCGTCGCATACTCGCCTGGCCTGCCGGCAATCACGCGAGTCTCATCCCATGCAGTTGGAACTTCTTTGATGAATTCAAATCCCGGTTGTTCGCGATAAGCTTGCGGACTATCGGAAACCATCTGGAACGGCGTTTCATAGACCACGTACAAGGCGAGTTGCTGCGCCCGCGTACCCATCACTGTCGGATTCTCATCCCTTGCTACGAAGCCGTCCTCGGTAACGTTATTGAAGGCCCCGGGCGTGTAGTCCATCGGTCCCGCCAGCATTCTGGTAAATGGATACACCGTCCTCTGCGGCGGATTGTCTCGCCTTCCCGCTTTGGACTGCTCCATGCCCAGGATCCCCTCGTAACTCATCACATTCGGAAATGTCCGCGCAATGCCCCAGGGCTTGCTTGCACCGTGAAAATCAACCATCAGGTGATGCGCCGAGGCCTCCCTGGCAACGTCATAGTAAAACTGAATTCCTTGCTGGTCATCGCGGTTGACGAAGTCTATCTTCAGCCCCGCGACGCCCCATTGCTCGTAAAGCGGGAAGGCTTCTTTCATCTGCTTCATCACATAGCTCGAATAAAGCCAGATCCATACCTTCACGTTCCTGGTCTTTGCATACCGGCAGAGTTCTGGCACATCTACGTTGCCGCGCATCTTGGTGATGTCGTCGGTACTCCACCCTGCATCAAGCATGAAGTAGTCAAATCCCGACTCAGCCGCGAAGTCGACATATCGCTTCATGTTGTCCGTCGTATACGCCGGCTTGTTGTTTGCGTCGAGATCGCCGTTCCACCAGTCCCAGGAGGCTTTTCCCGGCTTGATCCATGACGTGTCACTGAGAGCATTCGGTGGGTTGAGGCTGGTTATCACATTCGACTCGACAAGCCGGCCGGGATCGTCCGCCACCAGCACAACTCTCCACGCCGAATGAAAGGGCAACCACCCGGTCACCGCCAACTCCGGATGGTCGAATTGGGGCGACAGCAGCGAGGTCAATCCATGCCCCTGCCAACTTCCGGAGGGATTCGTCAGGTACATGCCCGCCGTGCCATCCAAATCAGCTTCCAGCAATGCCAGCCACGCGGTTCCGGGTTCGTGTGCCAGCAGCGGCAAGCCGAGCAGAAAGTGGCTGGCCACTCCTCCCTGGTTTGAAAATGCGCTGACCGGCAAATTCACATACTCACTTTCATAGCTGCTGCGATAATTCGGCAGCGCCAGTGCCCAGGTCATTGCATCCGAGCTGAATTGGAACTGGGTAGCCTCCTGCCGCAGCCTCAATTCCTTCATCACCTTTGGCTGCTCCGGCACTACATAACGGAAAGCAATGCCGCTGTCATAGGCGCGTGCCTCAATCTGAAACATCCGGGCAGCCGCGCCGTCCTCCGCCAGAGTGACCTTCAGACTCTGGTACGGGTCGTGTACATGGCTCGACTTGCCCGTCGCCAGGGTGTAATCGTCGACCCCCGAGCCAGGTTCGCTGCTCATCACATGAACTTTTGCGCCGAGTAGGGCGCCTCCCTCCAGATCGAGGCCAAGCGTGGATTCTTCAAGCACAACCTTGTCGCGATACCGCACCGAATACACCAACTGGCCGGTCTGTGCTTCTTCTCCCTTCGGAGAGCGGATGGCCAACGTCATGGTCAGATCGTCGTGGGGAGATTTGACCACCATCTGAGGCTTTTGTGCTTCGATCCTCACGACGGAACTCAAGAGAGCCAGGGCAGAAAGAAGAACGCGTTTGTGCCTCACCAATTGAACCACCCTCGGACAGCGGATTAGGAATGCTGAACAACTTCCTCGCTGTGGACTTGAATGTAGCCTTTACATTCTCTCTCAACTCGGACGATCGCTCATGCCCACGTCCCCACTTCTGAATCGAGATCGCACCGCCCTCGAACGAGTTACCTTGCATCCAGGCACTTCCAACTGGCGCCATCCAGCACCGCGACCCATCACATTTCTCATCTTTCCTGGAGCCACTTTCCGCTGTCGCGGCGTACGATACAGTGGCACAGCTTTTCAATTTCCGTTGATGCCAATCCGCACCACCAACTCCTATGGAGGATCGATGAACGTCGTCCGGCCCCGGCTGGCGCTTGCTCTACTGGCGCTGGCAATTCTTACGCCCATCCTTGCCTTATCCCAATCCACTACCGGTAGTTCACCGCTCCTGCTGCGCAGCCCTTCGCTTTCGCAAGACAAAATCGCCTTCCGCTACGCCGATGATATTTGGACCGTCAGCCGCCAGGGCGGCGAGGCTCAGCGCCTCACCTCCAATGGCAAGGTCGTCGCCGGACCCTTCTTTTCGCCTGACGGCTCTCAGATCGCCTACAGCGCTCATCTCAACGGCAACGTCGATGTCTACATCATTCCCGCGGCTGGCGGAGTACCTCGCCGCATCACCTGGCATCCGGCCGGCAGCGGAGTAGTCGGCTGGACACCCGACGGCAAAAATGTGCTCATCGCAACGTCAGCTGCGAGCTATCGCCACTTCCTCAAGCTCTTCACGGTGCATGCCGACGGCTCGGGAGTGCCTGAGCCTCTGCCGCTGCCTTCCGGCTTCGAGGGATCCTATTCGCCTGACGGCCAGTCCCTCGCTTACCAGCCGATTACCAAGTGGCAGCCCGCGTGGAAGCACTACGTCGGCGGACAGACGACGCCCATCTGGATCGTGAACCTCAAGACTCTCGAACTCCAGAAAGTGCCCCGCGATAATTCGAATGACTCCCATCCTGTGTGGGCGGGAAATCTGATCTACTTCCTCTCGGATCGCAATGGTCCCATCTCGCTGTTCAGTTACGACGCGTTCGCAAAAGAAGTCAGGCAGGTCGTTCCCAATACCACTCTCGACTTGAAATCAATCCAGGCCGGCCCCGGTGGATTGGTCTACGAGCAGTTCGGCTCCATTCACCTTGTCGACACCGCAGCCAATAATGCAGACCATGTGGTTTCGATCCAGATACACGGCGAACTCGAAAACCTTGAGCCGCACCTCGCCTCCATCAAGCCCGACGAAATCAAAGGCGCTGCACTCTCCCCCTCGGGTGCCCGCGCCGTCTTTGAAGCGCACGGCGAAATCTTCACTGTGCCTGGCGAGAAGGGCGACACCCGCAACCTCACCAACACCTCCGGCGCCGCAGAGCGCGATCCCTCGTGGAGCCCTGACGGCAAGACCATCGCGTATTTCTCCGACGTCTCGGGCGAATACCAGCTCTACCTCCGCGACCAGACCGGATTCAAGCCGCCGGTCGTCATCGATCTCGGACCCGACCCCAGCTTTTTCTACACCCCGCAGTGGTCGCCCGACTCCAAACACATTTGCTTTGCCGACAAGCACCTTCGCCTCTGGCTTGTTGATGTACCTTCCGGCAAACCCGTCCTCGTCGACAAGGGCACCTACGGCAGCTTCGGCGCGAGCTTTGGCCAGGTCTGGTCGCCCGACTCCAAGTGGATCGCCTACAACCGCGATCTCGACAATCAATTGCACGCCATCTTTCTCTACTCAATGGACACCCACAAAGCCACCCAGGTCACCGACGGCATGAGCGATGCCATCAGCCCCGCATTCGACCTGAATGGCAAGTACCTCTACTTCATCGCCTCCACCGACGATGGCCCTTCGAACGCCGGAATCGATCTCTCCTCTCTCGATCGCGCCCAGACCAGCGCACCCTATGTCGTCGTCCTCGCCAAAGATGGCGCGTCGCCGATCCCGCCCGAGAGCGACGACGAAAAAATCAAAGAAGAGAAGAAAGACGAGCCGAAGAAGCCCATCGCAGAAGACAAAAAGTCCGACAAGCCGAAGGACGACGCCAAGTCCAACAGACAAGGACAAAGAGAAAGACAAAGCAAAGCAAGCCGGCAACGAACCGCCCAAAGACGACAAAGACAAGCCCGTCAAAGTCACCGTCGATCTCGACGGCATCGGCAACCGCATCCTGTCTCTCCCCATTCCGCCGCGAAACTACGCCGGCATCGGCACTGGCAAAGCGGGCGTGATCTATCTCTTCGAAGGGTCGCCTGTTGGCCGTTCCTCGAGCGAGGGAGGCGGCTCCGGCATTCGCGCTGTCTGGCGCTTTCACCCTTGAAAAACGCGAACCCGAAACGGTTCTCAGCGACGTCGATGCGTTCGTCGTCTCCGCGGACGGATCCAAGGCCCTCATTGGCAAAAAAGGCGGCTGGACGATCTCCCCGACCGACGACCTGAAGCCTGGCAATGCCAACCCCGGCAAGCCCCTCAAGCTCGACGGAATGCAAACCACCATCGACCCGCGCGCCGAATGGAAGCAGATGTATAACGAGACGTGGCGCATTGAGCGCGACTTCCTCTACGATCCCAACACGCACGGGCTTTCAATACCCAAGATCGAAGCCCGCTACAAGCCCTATCTCGATGGCCTGGCGTCTCGTTCTGAATTCACTTACCTCTCCATCGAAATGCTGGGTGAGGTCACTATCGGCCACATGTTCGTAGGCGGTCCTGACGATCACGACAACCTTCCCAAAACCGGACTGCTTGGCGCCGACTACAAGGTCGAGAATGACCGCTATCGCATCGTCAAGATCCTCGGTGGCCAAAACTGGACACCCGGTCTTGCTTCGCCCCTCACTATGCCCGGCGTTTATGTCAAAGAGGGTGAATACCTGCTCGCCGTCAATGGCCGCGAAATTCACGCGAACGACAACCTCTACCAGTTCTTCGATGGCACCGCCGGCAAACAGACCATCCTCCACGTCGGACCGAACCCCGACGGCAAAGACGCCCGCGACGTCACCGTCGTTCCCATTGCCGACGAAGACGGCCTCCGCAACCTCGATTGGATCGAAGGCAATCGCCGCAAAGTCAACGAGCTCTCCGGCGGCAAAGTTGCTTACGTCTACATGCCCAACACCGGCGGCTCGGGCTACACCAACTTCAACCGCTTCTTCTACTCGCAACTCGACAAGCAGGCCCTTGTGCTCGACGAGCGCTGGAACGAGGGAGGCTTTATCGCTGACTACGTGATCGATGTGCTCAAGCGCTTCCCGCTCTCGGGAGCCATCGAGCGCGATGGAAAGGCGATCCACGACCCCGTCGGCGCCATCTTCGGTCCCAAGGTCATGCTCATCAACCAGAACTCCGGTTCAGGCGGAGATGCCATGCCCTGGTACTTCCGCAAAGCCGCAGTCGGCAAGCTCGTCGGCACCCGCACCTGGGGAGGACTCGTCGGCATCGGTGGCTATCCATCACTGCTCGACGGCGGATACGTCATGGCCCCGCGCTACGCCATCTACGGCCTCAAAGGCGATTGGGAAGTTGAAAACCACGGCATCATCCCCGACGTTCCGGTCGAGGAACTTCCCAAAGACGTCGCCGATGGGCACGACAAACAACTCGAAACGGGAGTGCAGATGGTTCTGGATGAGTTGAAGGCCAGCCCCATCCCCGCCATCCCCATCCCAACCTACCCCAACTACCATAAGACAGACGGGTTAGGAAAATAATTTGCCGGCAGATCGGCTGCGATCATCTCTGTCCGGGTCTTGATTTTTGAGACTCGGACAGGCGTGCTGGTTGCTCTTTCTGGAAAGGTCTTATCAAAGGGAACCATTGCGCTGACCATCCGTTTTGATTTTTCTTTCCGTTTGCTCTCAATTTTGACCTTCTCGCCGCATCCAACGCAGAACAGGGTCCCGCCAACCATGAGCCTTCAAACATCTCAAGAACTACTGACATCTCTACGAGTGACGCTCCAGAAACTGGAGCAGAATCCCGACCCGGCGCAAGACCCTGGTGCATTGGCCGAACTCAAGACCATCCTGCTGAACCGCATCGCGGAACTCGAAGTGGCCTTGACCCTCGAGCCTGCGGTCGAGGCCTCCAAGCCACCTCTCGTTGCCGATTTGGTGCCGCCTGCCTCCATGTCAGATGGAAGCTCCGGCAAAGACGCGCCAGATCCTGCGACTCCACTTCACGCCGAGAAGCTGGAGAAGCTCGACTAACGTCCGCCTTCAAGTTGCGATTCTGCGAAGCCAATCAGTTTCATTCGCTCAAAATGAAAGGCCGCCGGACCGACTCCCGGCGGCCCCAGACTCCTTCCCCGGAATTTCCTTTCATTGATCAACCTTGTTGAACACGCTGATGATCGCGTTCGAGTCAAGCACCGTGTCCACTTCGTTGCCGTTCTTGACGATCACCATTCCAAGGACTAACGGAACGGGACTGTTCGGAGTGTTGACGGTGGCCGTTCCCGTGCAGTCAGGATTTACGTCATAGGTTCCGCTGGCGGTTGTCGACCAGTCCGGTCCCACTAACGTTCCATTAATGACCGTGTGTTCCACCCACGAAATGTTGCCGCGGCCATCGAAGTGCGTCATGGTAAGGGCACGAAACGGCAACGACACACCTGGCGCAGGAAGCAGTAAGCCCTCAGCTCTGCTTCCGTAATTCCCATTCAGCGTTCGGTTAGAGCAGTTCTTCTTGTCGCCGGAATCGGCCTGGGCTGAAACGCCGGAAGCCAACATGGCACACGCGATCGCGAGGGGAACCGCCAGAGAGGAGATTCGTGACATTGACCTTCTTTGCATGGGGACCTCCTTAGGGTCTGAGCAAAAGTACTGCTCAAATCAACGGCCCTCAATGGCCTGCGCATTCTTTCTGTGTGGCGCTCTCCTTCCCTAATAACACTTATGGAATCTGCGCAGAATGGCGCAGCTTCCTGTTCTCGTCTCAAGAAATCGAGTGCTATACTCCAGAAACGTTTCTCCGGGAAATCCCAATGGCATGCATTCGTTTTGGGACCTTCGAAGTCGACACTCGGTCCGGCGAGTTGCGCCGCAAGGGTGCGAAGGTCAAGCTGCAGGCCCAGCCATTTCAGGTTCTGGCGCTCCTGCTGGAACGTCCCGGCGAAGTGGTCACACGAGAAGAACTCACAGGCCGGCTTTGGCCTGAAGACACTTTCGTCGACTTCGAACGCGGTTTAAACAAAGCCATTAATAAACTCCGCGAAGCCCTGCGGGATGATGCGGAAAAGCCCCGGTTTATTGAAACCCTTCCGCAGCGTGGATATCGCTTCATCGCCGAGACTTCCGTATCGGCGCGTCACGCGGCACTGACAGCGCACGAAGGCGACGTTCCTCCTGCACTAACCTCCTCGCGGATCGACTCCCTGGCGGTGTTGCCGCTCGAAAACCATTCCGGCGATCCGGCGCAGGAGTACTTCTCCGATGGCATGACCGAAGAGCTAATCAACCGCCATCTCCAGGATCACTCGCTCCGCGTAATATCGCGTACATCGGTGATGACCTACAAGGGCACGCGCAAGTCATCTGCCCGCAATTGCGCGGGAGTTGCGCGTAGATGCAGTGGTTGAGGGGTCGGTTGCGCGGTCAGGCGACAAGATTCGCATCACGGCGCAGTTGATCTATGCGTCTGACGACAGGCATCTTTGGGCCGGAAGATACGAGCGCGAACTTCGCGATGTTCTGCAATTGCAGGCAGAGATCGCAGAGGACATCGCCACCCAGGTTCATAAGCTGGTTGACCCGAAACAGCTTTCGCCAAGTCTCGTGCCTAAAGTCCATCCGGAGGCGTTCGAGGCTGCACTGCGGGCAAATTTCATTCGCGACAAATTAACTCCGGTTGAGCTGTCAAGAGCCGCGGAACTCTACGCTGAAGCCATTGCGATCGATCCAACATACGCCCAGGCTTATGCAAATTTGTCGCAATGCCTCTTCTATATGGGACTCTTTGGAATGGGCCCCTCCAGTGACCTGTTTCTGAAGGCGAAAGCGAATGCGCTGAAAGCGCTGCAACTGGACGAGAGCGTTGCCGCGGCTCAAAATGCTCTAGCCGCAATTCATATTTTGTACGACTGGGACTGGTCCGGAGCTGAAGCCGTGTGCCGCCGCGGAGTGGAGCTGCGACCCGGAGATTCGGCGGCGCGCCTTCACCTTGCCGACTACATGTCGATTCAGGCTCGACACGGCGAAGCCATTGCGGAGTTCAAACGAGCGCTCGAATTTGATCCCATCAGTCGCGTCTACATCGGTTATATGGGTCTTCTTTTTTACCGCGCTCGACGCTATGACGAATCGATTGAGCAATGCCAGCGGGCTTTGGATATTGACCCCTACTACTGCAATGCGATGTGGTTCATGGCGCTGTCGTTAGAGCAAAAGGGCCTTCTCCCTGAAGCCATCGCCCAGCTCGAAAGAGCAGTAAACATCTCCGGCGCGCCCCTTTTCCTTGCGCTTCTGAGCCGGGCGTACGCCCTGTCAGGCGACAAGACGAAGGCGCTCGAGATCCTCGACCGCATGAAGGCGGCGTCTCAACAGAGGTACGTCTCCCCGTTTGATTTCGCCGTCGTCCACATCGGTCTCGGAGATTTGACCGCCGGCTTCGCGCATCTTGAAGAGGCATACCAGCAACGGGTGTTCCGGATCATCGAGCTGACGATGCCCATGTTCGACTCCCTGCATTCCGATCCGCGATGGCGCGATCTCGTGCAGCGCATTGGCCTGCCAGTGATGAACAGCCAATAAGAGAAACACGGCTCTCACTGCTCCGTCTCGCTTGCCGCGACTACCCGGTTCTTCCGTAGCCGGCTGCCGTAGCCAGAATCCCATCCGAATATGGCGTACCTGCAAATCCAAATGCCTTCGCGTACTTTGTCGAGTCGAACAAGTACGGCGAATCGTTCTGGTACATCATCTCGCGAACTTCGCCAATCACCGGGTTGAACCAGCCTCCGACGAGAACCATGCCCCGATTCAACACTCGATACTTCGCCGGCACACCCATCGCCTTCGCGGCCATCTCGATGAACTGCTTTCCCGTCGGCGGATTCGCCGTGGTCGGCACATGCCACGTCTGGTTCCACGCCGACTCGCTTTCCGCCAGCGTCATCAACGCCTGCGCAGCATCCGGAGTGTACGTGTAGGAGTGAGGCACAGAATCGTTGGCCAGGCACATCGCCTTCTGCCCTTTGCTCATCGGGTCAAACACCAGCACGTTCGGGATTCCATTGATCGCGTGCGGGCCGTAGAAATCCGCCGATCGCGCGATCATCGCCTTCAGGCTCCCGGCCTTCCATTCGTTGACGAGCGATGTCGCGATCTTCGCGCGCACCTCTCCTTTTTTGCTCGACGGTTGGAAGGGCGTCTCTTCGGTCATCGCGCCGGCGACCTTGCCGTACATATATACGTTGTCGAAGAAAATCAACCTTGCGCCCGCGCGCTTGCACGCTTCAATAACGTTGGCCATGATGCGCGGCCACATCTCTGCCCAAAGCTTGTGATCGTACCGCAGGCCCGCGAGCAGGTACACGATCCTCGATCCCTGCACAGCCCTCAGCGCCTGCTCTTTGTCGCTCAAATCGGCGGCCATTCTCTCGGTTGCGCCAGCCGCTGAGCCGCCTCGCCTGCTCACCAGTCGAAAAGCTTCGCCCCGCGCCGCCAGCAACTTCACCAATTCATCACTGGTTACTCCGCCGCTCCCGAGGATGGTGATCATAAGGACACTCTCCCGTAATTCAAAGGCCCGCGATTTGGATGTTTTCATCTCGCCGTTCGATTCGGCGATCTAACGGCGGTCTCTTCTACGTGAGCGCGAGATATTCATGCGTCAACCGCACCACCATCGATCCCTCGCCGACGGCCGACGCCACGCGATTCATCGCGCCTGAACGCAGATCGCCCGCCGCGAATACCCCGGGCACGCTGGTCTCCAGCAACAGCGGCTCTCGCTTTTCTTTCCACGTGCGCGCGTACGCTTCGGCTGCTAAAAGGTCGCGCCCCGTGAGAACAAATCCCTTCGCATCGCGCAGCACGTTGGCTGGTAGCCAGTCGCTTTGCGGTCTCGTGCCGATGAACACGAATAGCGCATCGATCTCTTCCACTTCGCACGACTGATCGTCAAGGGATGCGAGAGCGACTCTTTCTACATGCCCGTTTCCCTCCACGCGCGCGATCTCGGTTCTGGGCCGCAGTCTAATGTTCGGAGTCTTCTCAATCTGTTCAATCAGATACTGAGACATGGTGGGGCGCAACGAATCGCGACGAACAGCAATCTGAACTTCCTGCGCAAAACGCGCAAGGTGCATGGCGCCCTGGCCCGCCGAGTTTCCGCCGCCGACCACCATCACGCGCTTGCCGCGAAACGCCGCTGCCTCCGTGGTCGCGGCTCCGTAGTAGACTCCGGCGCCCGTGAGTTCCTTGATGCCCGGCGCAGGATGCTCGCGATAGAACATCCCTGTCGTGGCCAGCATCGTGCGAGCCACAATTTCGCGACCGTCCGCCAGCGCAACGCGTTTGTATCCCCCATCAATCGAAACGCCGGTCACTTCCAAAGGTGCGAGAAACTCCGCGCCTAGTCTCTGTGCCTGCATCATGGCGCGTCGCGTCAACTCGCTCCCGCTCACGCCCGTCGGAAACCCAAGATAATTTTCGATGCGCGAACTGGTTCCCGCCTGTCCACCCGGAGCATGTCGATCGAGCAGCAAAGTCCGCAGTCCTTCTGAAGCGCCGTAGACCGCTGCCGCCAACCCTGCAGGACCCGCGCCGACAATCACCAGGTCATACACGTCGTATGCGGCAGAGAGCGATTTGCCCAGTCGTTCGGCCACATCGCACGCCACTGGATTGCGCATCACCGGCGTGCCATCGTCAAAAAACAATGCGGGCAGCTCTTCATCGCAAACCCCCGCCGCATCCAGCAGGGCGCGCGCATCCGGATCCCGCAAAACGTCGAGCCACCGGTAGGGAATCAGATTGCTCGCTAGAAAACCTTTGATCGCATGCGACTGTGGCGACCACTGGTGTCCCACAAGTCTCAATCCCTTGGCCTCGGGCAGAGATTCGGCCTGCCACGCATCGAGCAGATCGTCGATTACCGGGTAGAGGCACTCTTCCGGCGGGTCCCACGGCTTCGAAAGATAGTGATCGAGATGCGCTTCATTGATCGCCCTAATTGCCGCTTCGATGTCGGAGTAAGCGGTCAACAGCACGCGCCTTGCCAGGGGATAGATCTCACGCGACTTGGCCAGCACCTCGCTGCCCAGCATTCCGGGCATGCGCTGATCGCTGATGATCATTGCCAGTGAGTCTCCCCGGCTTTTCAGTTCGCGCGCTGCGGTGAGCGCCTCCTGTCCCGAGGTCGCGCTGACGATCATGTAATGCTCCCGGTAGCGGGTGCGGAGATCGCGGCGGACGGCGGCCAGCACCTGGGGATCGTCGTCCACTACCAGCAGAACCGGTTTGTTCATTGCGCCTCGCCGGGCCGATCGATCTCGGCGATAGGCAGGGAGATTCGAAATTCCGTTCGCCCCGGCTGCGACTCGACTGATATCTCGCCGTCGTTATGTTGCACCAGCCTGCGGACGATATCCAGGCCTAGCCCGGTTCCTTCTCCCATAGGCTTGGTGGTGAAAAAAGGATCAAATATCCGCGCGCGGACGTCCGCCGGTATCCCCGGCCCATTATCGATAATCCGCACCACGACGCGCTTCTTCTCACGCGCAGCCTGCACTTCAATCCTGCCAGATTCCTTGACGGCGTCCAGCGCGTTGTCGATCAGGTTTGCCCAGATCTGGTTCAGTTCCCCCGCCAGTCCCAGCACGTGCGGAAGCTCAGGCTCCGTCTTGAGGGCCACCGATACCGATTTCCCCCGCGCTTTCGAACCGAGCACAGCAATCGTATTGCCCAAACTATCGGTCAAGTCCAGAGGCGCAGCCACCATGGCCTGATCCATATGAGTAAATCCCTTGATCGCAATTACCAGGCCCGAGATCCGCATCGCAGCTTCTTGAATCTCCGACGCCAGGTCTCGCACAGCACATGCTGCCGCTGCCGACTTCAGCACCGGGTTCAATGCAGATCCGTTCACGGCCTTGGCCAGCAGGTCGAGCGCCTCAAACGTCACCTTGGTCTCGGCAAGAGTCCCGGCAAGCGACTCGTCGAGTCCATGATCCGCAAGCCAGTCGGCGATGGCCTCTTCGCGTTCGGCCTCTTCGATGGGGGAACGAACACCCTGTTCTTGCGATGCCATGCACGATTCGCGAATTGCGTCGACGGCTGCGAGTTGTTCCTCAGTTAGCTTCGATGCGCCCAGGGCGCGCGTCGAGACCTCGGCGTCCTCCAGCCGATCTTCAAGCAGCGCGGCACTCCGTTCGATGGCCGAAGCCGGGTTATTCAGTTCATGCGCTAATCCCGCAGACAGTTTGCCAAGCGAAATCATCTTCTCGTTGTGCAGGTTGCTCGAGGTAAATGCGCGTGCGCGATCGACCATGGTGTGAACCAGAAGGGAAGTAATCTCGTGGCACTCGCGAATCATCTCGCGAAGATCGTCGCGAGGAATTTCGAGGACCGCTGTCAATTCCTGAGCAATCGAATCCCCAGGCGGGCTCACCATGCGCGAGTAGGGAAGTACGCCGGTGACGTCCCCTTCGCGCCATTCCATCATCTTGTGGAGCCCCTTGCCGCGGTCGACGTAAATGGCGATGCGCCCCGACAGCACCACAAACATGCCTTCGACAGGCTTATCCTTCGAGCTCAGCACTTCGCCAGCTTCAAGCTGCCGAACGAAGCCATGTGCTGCCAGCCACTCCAGCTCCTCGCGCGGCGCCGCACCAAGAGTCTTGTGCCCCGCCAGCCGATCGACGAGATCCATAACTGTCATCTCAATACCAATTTCCTATTGCGGGGAATCCCTATCCACCGACCAAGTTACCAGATGGACGGCACCGAACGCGTTGCAGACCCTTCATTGCCCCGAGCTCCCAAATCCCTTTGCCGCCCGCGCCGATACTTCCAGTGTCTTCACTTCTTCGACCAGACCCGTGAGCACCGGAACCGGGATCATCTGCGCGATCTTCTCCCCCGCCTTCAGTTCGATCGTGGTCTCACCCAGGTTTGTCATCAGCACCAGGATTTCTCCCCGATACCCTGCGTCGATCACTCCCCCAGTAGTCGCAACCCCACGAGCTGCCATCGACGACCGGTCCCGCACCAGCAATCCCAGCGAAACACCTGTTTCCGGGTGTCGAGCCTCGACAGCAATCCCGGTCCGAACCCGCACCGTCATCCGCGCTTGAAGCACCACGCCTTCCAGCGCAAACAGGTCGTATCCCAGATCCTCACCCGGATGCGCCACCACAGGCAGCCGCGCGCCATCTTCCAGCATCTTCACTCTCAGCATGAATTGATGGTAACCGGACTATGTTCGGTAAAGAATAGATACCGTCTAAAGGGCACTATAGCTTTGCATTAAGGTTCCCCTTTTCCAGCTTCATTCATTCGCTTGTTCACTTGTTTGCTTGGTTGTCCGTGGCTCAGCCAGTCTCCGAATTGCAGAGAGGAGTCTGATGGTCTTAGGTACACCCATCCCGCCTCGCATCTTCTTGGCAGATGAGGAGTACGTTCTCGCCTCAATGCTTGCCGACCTTCTGCGGGAAAAAGGTTGGGATGCTCGGGCCTTCGGCGACCCTGATGAGGCTCTCGAAGCCGCACATTCCGCGCCCCCAGATCTGCTGGTTTGTGATGTCGAAATCCCGCCGCTCTCGAGCCTGGAGTTCGCAAAGAGAATGCGACGCCAATCCCCAGGTTGCAAAGTTCTCCTCTTCTCAACGCACTCCGGAGCCAACAGCCTTCTTGAATCTGTTCGTTCCGCAGCCAAGGACTTCATCCTTCTCTTCGGTCCAGTCCATCTCAATGAATTGATTGATCAGATTTACATGGCCATGGAACAGGTGCATGCCCACTAAACCAGGTGGACAACTCTCGCCATCACCACGCTCGAAGGGTGCGTTGCCATCCCGGGAAATCTGGAAAGATCCGGGAAAATGGCCAGCCCCGGCCGGGGATTTCCCCAGCCAGGGCTGTCAGCTACTGATTTGAACTCGGCAGAGGGACCTGTAAGCCGAATTCTGTCAATGTGCGGTCATTCCTCTAGGCGCCGCGTCGCCGCGGACGCTCATCAGCGACCTACCCGGAGGTTCCGGCAATTGCTAAGAGCCGCCTGGGCGCATCGGGCCGATGCGCAACGCATGCCTGGCTCCTGGCCTGCGCTTCCCTCCCTATTTGGTCTTGCTCCGTGTGGGGTTTACCCTGCCTCCGGCTTTACAGACGGAGCGGTGCGCTCTTACCGCACCATTTCACCCTTACCCCGGCACTGACGCAGCAAGCTGCTTCAGGGTCGCCCTCCTCCCGAAAGAAAAGGGGTAGCCGAGGCGGTATCTTTTCTGTGGCACTGGCCGTCCGCGAACCTTAAAGTCCGCGTCCCGGACGTTATCCGGCACACTGCCCTGCGGAGTTCGGACTTTCCTCCCCCGGATTCCCGGTTTCCCAAGCCTCCGGCAGCGACCGCCCGGTCCTCCTGCCAGGGTCTAGTGTACCGCGAACACGATTTGCCAGTTGCGAAGGGATCTTACAACGGAAATCGCTTCTACCACTTGCGCTTGGGATGACTGCGCACTGACTTTTCGATGGCGTTCCACTTCGCCCTTGTCTCCTTGGCCAGCCTGGGATCGGTTTTGCGCTCCAGATGTGCAAGTTCCCGCTGCATTTTCTGGTAGTTAGCCAGTCGGCCTGCATCCAGCCCGGCACCCTCAATGGCGCATCCCGGCTCGCCCGCGTGGGAGCAGTCTCGAAACCGGCAGCTCAAAGCCAATTCGGCAATGTCGGTGAAGCTGTCACCGATGTGTTCCGTCGACCCCCATAGCTGCACTTCGCGAAGTCCGGGAAGGTCCATCAGAAGCCAGCCTCCCGGCATCCTGAAGAGTTCACGGCTGGTTGTAGTGTGGCGGCCACGGCTGTCTTTGGGGCGCACGGGGCTGGTGCGCTGCCGTTCGTCCCCCAGGAGCCGATTCAGAATTGTGGACTTGCCGACCCCCGATGAGCCGATCAGGGCTGCGGTCTCACCCGTTGCAAGCTGGGCCGGCAAAGCTTCCAGGCCGCTTCCAGTGAGCGCACACAGGGGCAGCACCAGCAGGTCCGGGGTCATTCCCTCAATGCGCGCTAGCACGTCCGGCAAGACGAGGCCAAGTTCGTCGGCCAGATCTGCCTTGTTGAGCAGAACGACCGGCCTCGCGCCGCTTTCGTGAGCCATTACCAGGTATCGCTCGATGCGCCGCTCGTTATAGTCGCGGTCCAGGCCGCTGACAATGAACAGCACATCAATATTCGCAGCCAGCACTTGCTCCCGAATCTCCCGCTCAGGCTGCTTGCGCGAGAGCTTCGTCTTGCGGTCCAGAACCTTCACGATGACGGAGGAGTCTGCATGCAGGACCACCCAGTCGCCAACCGCAGGCCAGAGTGACGAATTCTTGCGCAGCAGCCCACTGACGCCTGCATCCACCTCGCCGGTTTCCGTCCATACCAAAAAGCGTCCATGATTCGCCGCTGCGACGCGGCCAACGAAGCCTGAGGATTCCTGGCTTTCAAAGAAGCTGGTCCATCCAAATTGTTCCAGGGTCACGGAAGTTTTCCTCTCGTTTGTGAGCGAAAGACGCACCCCTGACCTACCAGCCAGCGGGGCAATGCGTGAGAGGGCGATTTAGACAGTGGTGGTCAGCGGCACTCCGTGTGCTGTCAATGTATCAAACTTCTGCCTGAACGGGCAGTTTCCGATTCCAGGTCTTCTACGGACCTTCTGCGGGGAGCAGGACCTGCAGCGCCGCCGTCAGTGTGTTTGCTGCAACTGGACCGCCGGCTTACTCAGTGCCGGCCAGTGGAAAAACCATCCAATGTGAAGCCTGTCCTGGTAATGCCAGAGCAAAGCCGGAATTGAAAGAGCCACGACCATCGGCACCAGAAGCTGCGGCAGGGGCGCGGTGGAATGCAGCACACGCAACACAAGTTCCCGCCCAAAACCCTGGCAGAAAGGGGCAATCAGAAAAATTGCCAGAGAACCCTCTCCGAGCCATCGAAACAACTTGTCCCAGACGTTCCCTGTTAAGCCCCGGCTGAGAAGAATCAGCATCACAGTTCCCGTCAGCCCAAGTGGGGTTGTGGTCCATCGATTGACCTCACCTCCATATGCAATTGCCGCTAACTGAACTGCCATCAGAACTCCAAACCCGAGCCATGCTGCTCTTCGTGGCAGATTCTCCACCAATGACATCCGCTGGCCTCCCACCCACATCCCGGCAACTACAAATGGAAAAAACAGAAATGGCCTGTATAGAACGATCACTGGGGAAACGGGCATGAAATAACAGCCCGCCAGCGCCAGCGCCATCTGCGCCCAATGTGGCAGGCGGAAAATCAGGATTGCCAATAGTTGACATTCGAAGAGGGTGATTAGAAACCAGCTGGCATTCCCCGACGCTAAGTCCATGAAAACTCGATACCAGCTGAAAGGATGGGTACCATTCCGAAACGGTGCCGTGAGAGGATCGCTCAGCGATTCGATCAACCCCCACAAGGCATAGGGATAAAGAATTGTCTTTACCTTCTCCATCGCGAATCCCACCGGGCCTCGCCGCATCAGGCTGCCCGCAAGAAACAATCCGGCAATAAAGAAGAACGCCGGCATGTGGAAGCTATAGATAAAGGACTCGGTAAATTCCATTCCCTTAACAAATCGAGGCATTGCGTTCCACCAATGCCGATGCATCGCCCCTTGCTCCGTGTGGCCAAACACCATGAGCACAATCGCGATACCTTTCACGATGTCCACGGTGTTCACACGGCCGCGTTTCCCGGTTGTCATCCTGGGTTCAACGCTCATTCCTCAGCACCTGCTCTCCCCGCTGCATACCGGCCCGGACCTCGCATGACCCTCTGCCGAGAGTGTCAGCTTAGCCTACCCTTTGCGTTGCACTTTCCAACTCGCATGGCTTGAAATATGTGTGATTGACTGCCGAAAATTCCGCTGCTCATTTTCGCAGCTGCCGAGGAACCGTGAATCAGAGGGATGCAGAAATATCAACCAATTGAATCCATGGCAACGCCCCGACCATCCACATGATGTGCCGAACCAAAGGTGCTCGCGGTTCTGTCTCTTTGAGATAGCCTCCTGATTCGCTCTAATCGCTGCGTCAATTCAAGGAGAATCCCATGAAGATTGTGACAATGATTGCCCGCATTTTGCTCGCTCTACTCTTCCTTGTTTCTGGACTCGACAAGCTCTTCCATTTTTTTCCACCGCAGCCTTTACCTCCCGGTGCCGCGGGAAAATTCATGGATGCCCTCATGTCCACCAAATACCTTGTCTTCATTGGATTGTGCGAGGCCGTAGGCGGCATCTTATTGATCGTCAATCGCTTTGTTCCGCTGGCGCTGACAATTCTTGGTCCGGTGATCGTCAACATCCTGCTCACCGGCACTCTCATGGATCACCGCGGCTTGGTACCAGGCATCGTGGTCACGGTCCTTTGGTTCGTGGTCTTCTGGTGGCATAGAGAGGCTTTCGCGAAGATTCTTGAAGCCAGACCGTGATCGCTTCTGAGTTATCCCACCGTGGGTCACTAGAATCAAAATAGGCGATGATCCAATACCTCTATCTCGGCCGCGTTGCCTACGGCGAGGCACTTCGCCTTCAGGCTGAGATCGCCGCTCTCCGACTCGACGGCCGTGTCGAAAACGTTCTCCTCCTGTTAGAACATCCCCCGGTACTCACCCTTGGCCGCAACGCCCGCCGCTCCAACGTCCTCGCCTCCGATGAACTGCTTGCCAGCCGCGATGTCACCCTTCACGAGATCAACCGCGGTGGCGACGTCACCTACCACGGCCCCGGACAACTCGTCGGCTATCCCATCTTCGATCTGCGCAGCCTGCAAAATGCGACGGGGTCCCGCCTCGGCCCCGTCGACTTCGTCCGGAGCATGGAAGAAGCGCTCATCCGTCTTTGCGGTGTTTACGGAGTTCGCGCCAACCGCATCGCCGGCCTCACCGGGGTCTGGTGCGGACTCCATGACTCGCCACTGCCCTCGTCCGAAGGTCTGCCCCCCGCAGGGGATCGCAAGATTGGCGCTATCGGCATTCACGTTTCGCGCGGCATCACTTCGCACGGCTTCGCCTTCAACGTTACGACCGACCTCCGCGACTTCCAGCTCATCAATCCATGCGGTATCACCGATCGCCCCGTCACCAGCCTGGAAAAGGAAATCCCCGCCACGGTGGCTCTTCCCAGTCTCGAATCCATCGCGCACGAAGCCGCACGCCAGTTCGGCCACGTCTTCTCGCAGCAGGTTCTGGCAATGGAAAGTCTCGATGCCTTGCGCGCGCAAGCGCAAGTGGCCCCGCCTCTGGTGCTCGGCGAAGACACTCCACTGCAAGTGCCCCGCGAAGTGGAACGCCTGCACGACGCGAGCGATCGTCCCGTTCGCGCCTGAGCCTGATCGACGGTTAAGTTGCGCGATTTATAATCCTGCAGGAACCGGGGCGTGCCCCGGAACGGTGCATCGCGGAGAGAACGATTCATGCCAACCGACGTAGTCATGCCCCAGATGGGCGAGTCGATCTTTGAGGGCACCATTACCAAGTGGCTCAAAAAGGCCGGCGACACCGTGCAGAAAGACGAGCCTCTCTTCGAAATCTCCACCGACAAGGTCGACGCCGAAATCCCCTCACCGGTAGCCGGCACTCTTACCGAAATCAAGTGCGCAGAAGGCGAAACCGTACAGATCAACACCGTGGTAGCTGTCATCGATGGGGTAGTCGCAAAATCGCCCTCGGCGCCGAAGGCTAAGTCACCCGCACCGGAGGTGCCGCCGAAGGCGCAGGTCACCCGCAACGAAATCATCCTCCCCGGACGCCCCGCAAGAGCAGCAATCGCCAGTACCGGAAGTGCCGCAAAAGGCGGAGTCTGCCCCACCGCAGGTGGTGGCCGAGGGGACGGAAGTTGTCATGCCGCAGATGGGAGAATCCATCTTCGAGGGCACCATCACCAAGTGGCTCAAGAAGGTCGGCGACGCAGTTCAACGAGACGAGCCGCTCTTTGAAATCTCCACCGACAAGGTCGACGCTGAAATTCCATCGCCCGTGGCCGGCATCCTGACTGAGATCAAAGTCGCCGAAGGCGAAACCGTCGAGATTAACACCGTGGTCGCCGTAATTGGCGGCAGCACCTCCGGTGCGGGTGATCGCGCCTCCGGCGCAAAGCCCGGACCGCCAGCAGCAGCTATTCCATCCATCGCCAAATTCGACAAGATAGACACAATCGCCGCTCCAGTCGACGACGGGAGGCGTCTGCGTTCCTCTCCACTGGTGCGCCGCGTAGCCAAGGAAAAGAACATCGACCTGCGCTACGTTCCCGGCACCGGCTCCGCCGGCCGCATCACCAAAGAAGACGTTCTTAGCTTTTTGAGCAATCCAAAGGCGCAGTCACCCGCACCGGAGGTGCCGCCGAAGGTCAAGCCCAAAGCCGAACCTGCTCAGCCGAAAGCCTTGACGGGCGAGGTGGTTCCGTTAACTAAGATGCGCGCCATCATCGCCCAGCGCATGGTCGAGAGCAAGCGCATCAGCCCCCACGTCCACTCCGTCTACAAAATCGACATGACCCGCATCGTGCGTCTGCGCGAGCGCGAAAAGGCTGCCTTCGAGCAGCGCAACAGCGTCAAGCTCACCTATATGCCATTCATCGCCGTCGCGGCCATTGAAGCGCTGCGCCGGTTCCCCATCGTCAACGCATCGCTGATCGATAACGCGATCCATTACCACGCCAATATCAATCTCGGCATCGCTGTTGCCCTCGAGTGGGGACTTATCGTGCCCGTGGTCCGCCAATCCGAGCAGCGCGACTTTGTCAGCATCGCGCGCACCATCAACGACCTCGCAGGCCGAGCCCGCACGAAGAAGCTGTCTCCCGATGAAGTGGGAGGCTCCACTTTCACGCTCACCAACTCCGGCATATTTGGTGACGAATTCGGCACTCCCATCATCAACCAGCCCGAATCAGCCATCCTCGCCATTGGAGCGTTGAAGAAAGAGCCAGTCGTGCTCACCGACGCCGAGGGCAACGACACCATTGCCATCCGCTCGATGCAGCACTTCTGCCTTGGCTTCGACCACCGATTAATCGACGGCGCCGACGCCGGCAAATTCATGAGTGAATTCAAGAGCACGCTGGAAAACTGGAGCCGCGAGATAGGCTAAGAACGCCGCGGCAACCGAAGCGGTACTAACTCACCGCCCCGCCCAGGCCAGCCCATCCGTTAACTTCCCTGTAGCAATCATCCGCGTCGTCCACTTCGCCAGATCAATCTCCGCCACCTGGTCCGAGTGCATGCAGCTCACATACGCCGCCTTGCCATCCGGACGCACAACAATTGCCTGCGGAAACTTCCCCACCTCCACCGTCCGCGCCACGGTCATCGTCTTCAGATCGACGACCGCCACCTTGTTCTGGTCCGGTAGCGTCATCAGGAACCAGCGTCCATCGAGCGTTGCCGCGCCACCGTAGCCGATCCCCTCCATCGGCACCCACTTCGCCACTGTGTTGGTTGCAGTGTCGATCACCGCGATGCGGGGCTGGGTCTGGTCGGCTGTGAACACCCATTTGTCATCCGTCGAAATCGCAATCCGCTGCGTGTTGCCGGAAACTGGAATCACCTTCAGCACTTTGTGCGCCTGCATGTCCAGCACTGACACCGTGCCCGGCCCCACATTCGCCGTGTATCCGCGCCGCCCGTCGTGCGAAATCGCCAGCATGTGGCTCTCGGCCGCCCCCGTTGGAATTGTCCCAACAATCTTCCATGTCTTCGGATCGATGATGGTGATC
Source organism: uncultured Acidobacteriaceae bacterium (assembly GCA_963737915.1). Taxonomy (GTDB): domain Bacteria; phylum Acidobacteriota; class Terriglobia; order Terriglobales; family Acidobacteriaceae; genus Telmatobacter. The sequence goes on from CAVTUP010000028.1 coordinate 76,660, forward strand.
GTTTTGTCCAACTCCGTCGTCACGTAGAGCAGTCCATCCTTCGGCCCAAACACGGGATCGTGCGGACGAACGCCGTGATCGAATTCGATGTCGCCCACCTTTTTCTTCGCGGCAATATCGAACACAACAATGTTCTGTCCATCCGTCCCCGGCTTGCCCACGCCTGAGTCGCCGTAAATTGGCACAATCGCCATCTTTCCGTCCGGCGACGCCGCCACTTCATGCCCGGTCACGCCGCCTTCCGGCAGGGAAGCAACCACGCTCCCCGCCGCAGGATTCACAATCGCCACACTGCGATCGCCCTTCTGCGCCACCAGAAGGCGCCCATCTTGTGCGTGTATCGCAGCGACGACACCAACGAGCAACATCAGGGGAAGCGCACAACGAACCATCTTCAACGAGAACCTCCAAAAGCTACCCAACGAATATATCCCAGCAAGTGGCAGGCAAGATCACCCCTGCGCGGCCCACGGATCATAAGTTCCCACTGTCCACGAGTGGCCTTCGGGATCCTTCACCGTGAACTCGCGGCTGCCGTAGTCCGTATTCTTGATCTCCCGGACGATAGTCCCTCCCGCCGCCTTCGCACGTGCATATACCGCCTCTGCATCCGGCACCACGATGTAGGTGCTCCGCGTCTCAAAGCCACCCACTTCTTCCGGCGATTTGAAGCCGCGGCCATACTCATCATCTTTTGTGGTTCCAAGCATGACCATGCCGCCGCCCAGCTTTAGCTCGGCGTGGCCAATCGTTCCGTCCGGTCCGGCGTAAACCACGTGGCGCTCAAAGCCAAAGACCTTGCAGAGCCATTCAATCGTGGCGACAGCGTCGTGATAACGCAGGGTGGGCATAATACTGCTACGGGATTCAGGCATCGAGCACCTCCGCGTGCAGCGTAGCGCGAACCCGTGACACTTCGCAATCCAGTATCCTTGGCGGCATGGGCCTTCCCGCCGGCGACAGGCAACTCGTGCAAATCATGGATACTGCGCTCGCCGACGCGGCGCGGCGCGCGGGCAGTTGGCTCGCTTGCCGCCCCGGCTGCACGCAATGCTGCCACGGAGCTTTCGCCATCAATGCGCTTGACGCTCTCCGCCTCCGCACCGGCATGGAAGCATTGCACTCGTCGGATCCATCGACCGCCGCGGCGGTCCAGGAACGCGCCCGCGAATGGCTCGCCACCCATGTGCCAAACTTCCCCGGCGATCCGGCGAGCGGCCTCCTCGGCAAGTCAGAAGAAGACCAGGCCCGCTTCGAAGATTTCGCCAACGATGCGCCGTGTCCGGCGCTCAATCCAGCAACCGGCCTCTGCGATGTCTATGCCTGGCGGCCCATGACCTGCCGCGTCTTTGGTCCACCAGTTCGCATGGAAGGCGAGGCGCTCGGATGCTGCGATCTTTGCTTTATCGGAGCAAGCGAATCTGAAATTGCCGCCTGCGAAATGCCTATCCCGCATGGTCTGGAATCTCAACTCGTCGAGGAAACCCGAGAGACCGGCGACACCGTGGTAGCCTTCGCGCTTTTGCCATAGAGCAACGCTCTTCAGCCGTACCCATGTCTTTTCTGTCTCCTATGCAATGGTTCTTGTCATTCTCAAAGAGAATCCGGCATAGAATGGACAACCAATCGACCGTAACGAGCAGCACGCGAGAACCGCCATGCCCGTCGCCCAACTCACTCTCGAACTCCGCATCGAACACGCGCAGTCCCTCAAAGACCGCCGCCAGGTCGTGCGTTCCATGAAAGACCAGCTTCGTCAAAGCTTCAACATCTCCATCGCGGAACTCGATGAAGCCGTGACCTGGCAATCGGCCACACTCGGCATTGTCGCCATCTCACACTCCCGCAGCTATCTCCATGGCCTCATCGACGAGGTCGAACGCGTCTCCCGACGACTCGCTAATGAACTCGGAGCTGAGCTCGCCGACTCTTTCTGGGACTACATCGAAAGCTGACGGTGCCGCCAGATCTATCCCGACATTTGCGGGATCGCGATTGCTTACCTCTCAGGAAAGGCCATGCTCAAGCTGCCGCCGATATTCCGCGCCGTCGAATGAGCCAATTGATACAGCGATCAATCCATCCGCTCCTATCTGCCAGCTCTCGAAACCGCCGATGCAAACTTGATGCCCTGTGCCTCCGGGCCCGTTGTTGGTTCCAATCAGCGTCCAGTGAAACTCGATGCGATTACCCTTCACTCGCACATCGTCCATCACCACCCGCATATCCGGAAACGCAGTCATGAAGTCTTGCGCCGCCTTCGTAATCGCGGCACGCCCCACCGACGGAGCGTCATCATTAATCGTCAGCGACCCTTCGAGTGAAAAGAACGCAGCCACACTCGCAGCATTTTGACTGCACCAGGCCGCGGCATAGCGCGTCGCAAACTCCCGTAATCGTTCCATATCGGTCGGCATCGGCCCATCTTACCAACCCGCTATGTGCAGACGATCCTGATCCTTGCAACCTGGCTCTTCCAGGCCAGATTCCACCCTCACCTCCTCTGCTATCCTGAGTGGTTTACTTCGGACGATTGCAGCGGGAGGCGCCTATGCCGGAACACAGAGCACGAAAGCATCATCAGGACCGCGTCGCGGAGACGCTGCGCGAAGAGATCGGGGCCATGATCGAAGGCGAACTCTCTGACCCACGCATCGCGTTTTGTTACGTCACCGAGGTGGTGTTGAATCCCGGTGGCAAATCTGCTCGGGTCTACGTCGCCGTTGACAACGCTGTTCCCGACATCGCCAAGGCCGAGGTCGACACCGTCGCCGGCCTCGAAGCCGCCAAGGGCTACATTCGCTATGAGTTGAAAGAGCGGATGGGAGTCCGGCACGTGCCCGAGCTTAGTTTTCTCGCCGACCGTTCCGGCAGGTTCCAGGCGCGCATCGAAGAACTCATGGATCGCTCACGCAAACGGCAAAAAACGCCGGTGGAGTAGCCCAAAATGGATCTCGCCGGAACTACGGCCCCCGACGCAGCCTCTGCACTTATCTCCGATCCGGTTCAAGCCATCGTCAAGGTTCTCCGCGAGGGCGAGCGGTTTCTGGTCTGTTCTCATTCCCGGCCCGACGGCGATGCCGTGGGCAGCATTCTCGCCATGGGCATGTTACTCGAGCAGATGGGCAAGCGGGTCGACATGGTCACAGCCGACCGCGTTCCCATTGTCCACCGCACCATGCCGCGAGCAGATTCCATTCGCACCGCGCTCCGCGTGAACGGCCCCTACGATGCTGCCATTCTGCTCGAGTGCGATGGGCTCGAACGCACCCGGCTCCAGGGCTTGGAGAAGTTCTTCCTCGTCAACATCGATCATCATGCAAGCGGCCGCGGCTTTGCCCATGTCAACTGGATCGATCGCGAAGCAACCAGCGTCGGCGAGTTGGTTTACCGGCTCATTGTCGCCGCCGGAGGCATCGTCACCCCGGAGATTGCAACGTGCATCTACACCACCCTGCTGACCGATACGGGCGGCTTTATCTATGGGGGAACGCGTGCCTCAACATTCGGCCTGGCGCGAGATCTCGTGGAGGCTGGCGCAAACCCCATTGCAATTGCCCAGAACGTCTATTTTTCGACTGCCATGTCCAAGCTTTTGTTGCTGGGTGCGGCTCTCAGCAACCTCAAGCGCGAGGGGCGGCTTGCGTGGCTCTGGATCACCCATCAGGACATGGTCCGCACCTGCGCAGCTGAGGAGGACTGTGAGGGCATCGTGAACTACGCCCTGTCCATCGCAGACGTCGAGGCTGCCTTCCTCCTGCGCGAACTTCCAGAACAGCGCATCGCCGTCAGCCTTCGAAGCAAAGGCAAATTGAACGTGGCTGAAATTGCCGGACGCTTCAGCGGCGGCGGTCACGGAAATGCCGCCGGGTGCACACTTGCCGGCCCACTGCCGCGAGCCATGGATCAGATTCTCGTTGAGATGCGCTCGGCGCTGACCCGCCTCACCTCCAATCGCGCTTGAGAAGCCATTTGAATCTGTTAGCCTAATCCCTGTCGAAACGCACCGCGCTCTCGGCGTTTTGGGTCTCTCTTTTTCATCATGGCGCGCATTACTACCCGGCCAGTGGGACCCCCCATCCCGGTTGTTGGCTGGAGGGGTTGGTTCGCGGGAACGTTGCGCGACCGGCCAGGAGAATCGCTGGAAGTGGAGATTCAACTGAAACCACCTGTTCCGGATTCACCTGAAAGCTTACGCAAACGCCTGCCCAACTGGGCTACGGTCTGCGAAGCCTCCGTCTTCCTCGTCTTTTCCGTCTTTTTCATTCTTTATGGACAAACGCCTCTGCTGGGCGGTGCCGGTCTTGGCCTCGTCGGCGCTGACGAGCCTCGCTATGCGCAAATCGCCCACGAAATGCTCAACCGCTTCGACTCGGCTCACACCATCAAAGGTCGCCTTGCCGCCTGCGTCACTCCCTATCTCTACGGACACCCCTGGCTTGAAAAGCCGGCACTCTACTACTGGCGCGCCATGTTCGTCTTCCAGGAGTTCGGCGTACACGACTGGAGTTCGCGTCTACCCTCCGCCAGCTTCGCCTTCATTATGGTGGCGCTGATTTACCTGCACATGCGACGATTCCGCCCCGGCGGGCACCTCGATGCAGCGCTCATTACTGTCGCTTGCGCGGGAATCATCGGCTTCTCTCGCGGCGCATCGACCGACATGCAGATGGCAGCTCCGCTCTCGATCGGCTTGCTCGGCTGGTACGCGTGGTACGAAACCAACTCCAAATTCTGGCTCTTTGATATCTACTTCTTCACCGCGGTGGCCACGCTGGCCAAAGGTCCCGTGGCCCCCCTGCTGGCCATCGTGATCGTCGCCGCATTCGCCTTCCTTCGCAAGGAGTGGTCCATCCTGCAGCGCTCCCTCTGGTGGCCCGGGGTGGCGCTCTACTTCGCCATCACCCTGCCCTGGTTCATCGCCGTCCAGTATGAGAACCCCACCTTCTTTCGCGAATTCTTTCTCGAGCACAACCTTGAGCGCTTTGCTACCAACCGCTACCAGCATGTGCAGCCGTTTTGGTACTACTTCGTCGTAGTGCTCCTTGCGGTCATGCCCTGGACGGTGATCGCCATACGCGCACTGATAGACGGCATCCAGACCTCGGTCGCTGAGTGGCGGCTGCGGCACTCCAACCCCAACAAGCCCGCGCCCAACCGTCCCGGTGACGCATTTCCCGAATTCCTGGTGCTCTGGGCGCTGATACCCATCGTCTTCTTTTCCTTTTCAAAGTCGAAGCTTCCCGGCTATATCCTGCCCTCCATTCCGCCAATCACAATCCTTACCGGTGACTATCTCTTCCGCCGCCGGCTCCCCGGTCTCAGCCGCCCGGTCCTTCTGGGTCACGCCGCGCTCTGCGGTCTGATGACTATGTTCGGGCTCCTGCTGCCGTGGTTCGTGAGCCACCCCACCTTCGCAATGCCGCCAACGAGGGCCTTGGTTGTTGCGTTGTTTGCCGCCGCTGGAGCAGCCCTGCTGATCCTGGTGGTGGTTAAGGGTTTTGGCGTGGCGCGCTTACGGCTGGCAACCTTCGGCATGCTCATCGTGCTGATGTTCTTCCTCTATGGAGTGGGACCATTCTTCGGCATTCCGCCTCTCGATGCGACCAAGCGCGTTATCCACCTGCTCGATCGCTCTTATTCCGCGCGTCCCATCGCCGACAAGATCACCGAACTGGCTCCGCCAACGGAAACGATCGCCGTCTTCCGCGTCCGCCGTGACATTGAATATGGCCTCGCGTTCTATCGCAACCATGAGGTTGTGAACTACGAACAGACCGGCGTCCCAGACGAAGAGCACCTCCTCGTCGCCCGCATCTCCGGAAAACGCGGCGTTGATCTACATACCCCTGCCGCGCTCCAGGAGTATCTCCAGGGGCGCCATTATGAGCAGCTTTTCAGTTGGCCCGAACAAAACCTCGAAGTCTACCTGGTCGGCAGCCGGTAGATTCTGGTTTCATTCGCGACTATGGAGTGGAGTTCAAGTTGCAGTGTGCCCATAAAACGTGGCACAGTGACCGAAAGGCTCCTTGGCGGTGCACCGACAATCGAAACGATTGATTGTTTAGATATTCTTGAAATTGTTTCCCGCGGAGCGTGGACAGGGTCCGGCAAAGGACTCTTGCAAGGAACAAATGGCAGCTGGTGTTTCCATCGAAATCCTTGATCTGCGGCACTTTGCGGCGCCTGTGCTCCGCCCTGTGCTGGAGGCCGAGGGCGAGCTCTGGAGCGAGCGCCTCCACTGGGACTACCGCGCCTCTGCCCGCCTGCTGATGCAGTATCTCGATAACCATCTGCTTCCCGGCTATGCCGCGCTCGAGGCCGGCCAGGTTACCGGATACGCTTTTTGCGTCTACGAGGAGACCAAGGCCGTCATCGGTGATGTGTTTGCGCTGCCCGGCCGCAGCCCCGAAGCTTCCGCTTCCCTCGACGGCTCCATCGCACCAGGGCCGGCCCAGGAGATCGAAGAGACTTTGCTCCGTCATCTCTTCGAAACGCTGCTCAACTCGCCCAACGTCGATCGCATCGAGTCGCAACTGCTCCTTCATCCAACCGGCACGCATGCCGAAATCTTCAGAGAGGCGGGATTCGAGCTTTTCCGGCGTCACTTTATGGTGCAGCGGCTCGAGGGCCACTGGAGCCGTCCCCGCGTTGACCTGCCCGCCGAACTTGATCTTCGCCCATGGCGCGACGACGACCTCTCGCCCGCCGCCCGCCTGATCTCCGCGGCCTATGACGGCCATCCCGACAGCCTCATCAACGACCAGTACCGCTCGGTCCATGGCTCGCTGCGGTTTCTTCATAACATTGTGCGATTCGCCGGCTGCGGCGTCTTCTCACCCCAGGTGTCGCACGTGGTGGTTGAGCGCAGCACCCGTGAACTCGTGGCGCTCGTGCTCGGATCACGCGTCAGCCCGCAAAGCGGCCATATCACTCAGCTCTGCGTACATCCCGACTTTCGCCGCAACGGAATCGCCCGCATGCTGCTCTCAGTAGCCGGCGCCCATTTCATGCGCCAGGGCGTGAGCGAGATCTCCCTCACCGTGACCGAGGCCAACACCCAGGCCATCGAGCTCTATCAGTCCGAGGGCTACGATTGCATCCATACCTTCGACGCCGCCGTCTGGCAGCGCAGCAGCGTCGCCTGATCCAACCCTGCCCACTCGTGTCCTGAAAAGTGTTGTCATGCCGAACTCGGCAGGCTCCTTTGCTCAAAGCTTTCCCAATACCTATCTCTGCGAGGAGTAGACTGATGCGGCCATGGTCATCAGACCATCCGGATGAAAGGACATGAAATGAAATACGTGATCAGCTGGAACGAGCGCTCCCAAGGCTCTCCGATGGAGTATGAGAATGCACAGAAACGAATCCTTGAGGTGTTCGGCCAGTGGAAGGCGCCAGCCAATTTCAAAATCGACTTCTTCGTAATTCGTGTGGGCGACTGGGGCGGGTATCTATTGGTCGATTGCGACGATCCGCTGACGGTTCACAAGTTTTGCTCGATGCTCCCTGCATTTGAATTCCAGGCGCGCCCCGTAGTCCCGGTCGAGGACGCAGTCCGGGCCGAGCTCGAAGTAATGGCCTGGCGCGACGGCCTCAAAGGCAAATGACCTCAATGGCGAATTGCATCCACACCGCACTGAATTGACGTCCGCACGCCGCACGGTTGGGTACCAGGTCTCGCCCCTGAAACCTGGTACTCGCAAATATCGGTCTGCCCATCCGTTGGACACCCATTCCTGACGCGGCATAGACTTCTACCCACAGTATCGGGAAATTGGCGACACGATGGCACTTCGGTCCCGGATTGAAATCTGAGAGGAAGACCCCTGATTCCATGAATGCGCTCGACCCCTGGGGAAACACCCCGAAAAGATCGATAATTGTCTTTCTCGTTGCCGTGTTCTTTACCTTCGCGACCATCGGGTTTGCCAACGACATGATCAATGGGGGCCGGCAGCTTCCCGTCCGATTCGCCCTGGGAGTTGTGCTCTCCGGATTTTTCGCCGTCTCCTACGCACTCACTGGCATCTATCTGCGAAGCAAATTCTGGAAAGCCTTCGTGCCCTTGTTCGCCCTGCAGTTCGTCGTGATGGGTTTGGTGAGCAACTGGTTTCCCAACGCACCACGGCACGATCAAATGAGCGCCGCCGAAACCGCCCGGCTCGAGGGCCGCCTTGCGTTCGATGGCATCGCAATCACCGCTGCAGTGTTCCTGGGATACGCGGGCTTCGTTCACGTCTTCATCCGGGAAAGCCGCCGCCACATACAGGTCCACACCGAAAAGGCCACACTCGAGGCCGAGATGGCCGCCGCTCGCGAAGTCCAGCAGGTCATCCTGCCTGAGCAGGGAGAGCTATTCCCCGGCTACACCGTCGAATCGGTCTACCAGCCGGCACGACAGGTCGGTGGCGATTTCTTCCAGATCCTTCCCGATGCAAACGGCGGACTGCTCGTCGTGATCGGCGACGTTGCCGGAAAAGGTCTTCCGGCAGCCATGCTCGTCTCCATGCTCGTCGGCTCCATTCGCACTGCGGCTGAAGACACGCACGATCCGGTTGTCATGCTTCGCAAACTCCACGACCGCCTCATCGGGCGCACCAGCGGCGGATTCGTGACCGCCCTCGCCGCCCACATCGCCCGCGACGGACGCCTCACCATCGCCAACGCCGGGCACTTGTCCCCTTACATTGACGGCCGCGAAGTTGATCTTCCCGGCGCACTCCCTCTCGGAATTCCTACCGGCGGCCAATACCAGGCCACCAGCTTCGAACTCCGGCCCGGCGGCCGCCTTACCTTCTATACCGATGGAATCGTCGAAGCTCAAAACCAGAAAGGCGAGCTCTTTGGCTTCGACCGCGCCAAGGCAATCTCCACCGAAGCCGCCGCCGCCATCGTCGAAGCGGCCGTCCACTTTGGTCAATCCGACGACATCACAGTCTTGACCATCGAACGCCTCGCGGCTGATGTGACATCCGCTCCCCCGGCAAGCGCATCTCGGCTGGCGTCTGCCTAGCGCTCAAACTCCGCAAGCTCGCGCGATAAGAAATAAGGATGCACAACGCCTGACGAATTCTCATCGCGCCAAAGCGTGGAAAGCCGAGCCTCTGCACGAAACATGACCTCCCCCAAGCTCACTCTCCCACCGAGGTGTCATCCCGACCGGAGTCCGCCGTGGCGGACGGAGTGGAGGGATCCGCGGTTGCATTTTCATGGTTTCGGGTGGAACACCGTTCTATGCTCGACTGCGGTTGTTCCTCAGTCACAGCACCGGCCCACTTCTTAATCTGCCCGAAGTCGTGAACAGGCTACGATGTATTCGTCGCAACATCAAACCGTCGCCGAACTCCGGAAACATGGCCGCCGTTTTCGTCTTCGCAGTCCTCAGGCGCAAAATAAAGTGCGGTCTCCAGGAGCAACCACCATGCCAAAATCTCACATTTGGATCATCGCCCTGTTAATGACCGTTGTCATCGAAGGCTGTAAGGATCGCAACCCGCCGACCGAAGCACAGCCACTGTCGCAGACAACGTAACCAACAAGTGGCTGGGCAAATGGATCGGCCCGGAAGGCACCTATCTCGTGCTCTCAAAGAACGCCGAAAAATACGTCGTCGAGATCAATTCACTCGACGGTCCAGCGACCTACAATGGCGCGTCCGCCGGCGATCGCATCGAATTTCAGCGCAACGGAAAAACAGAGTACATTCACGCCGGCAACGGCCGTGACACCGGCATGAAATGGCTTCTCGAAAAATCAAATTGCCTGATCATCAAAACCGGCGAAGGATTTTGCAGGGACTGAGTCGCGCAGCCTTGCGGCGTTTCTTAGTTACGGCGTCGCCGTCTTCTCATGCGCTATCCGCGTGAATCGCAGCGGCGCTCCGTGCCCCTTGCAGTGAATCAGCAGATATGGATCTTTCCATTCGAAACGCTCGGCTGCCTGCAGCGCCTCGATGTATTTGGCCTCCTGATCCATTGCTTCCTCGGCACAAGCCATCCGCGTCGAAGCCAGCGGCCCTAGTCTGATCGCATCTCCCTTGATTTCCGCCGGACCGAAGAAGCGATTGCACGAGCCGTTGCCCGCCACCTTACCGGTTTCTGGAAAAGCAAGCGTCGCCCGGCCGTGATCGGGCGAGCCACCTTCGAGATTTTCGAGTAGCCACTCACTGCCCAGCAGGTCGATTGCCGCCTTCTTCGTCTCTCCGTCCTGCGCCTCCGCGATTGAGGAGACGTTCAACACGGGTTGTTCCCCCGTCTCTACTCCCGATCGGTGGCCGAGCTTCCCAACAGCTCTCACGCGCTTGTTCGCCTCTTCTTCAAGCCTCGAGGTCTCGCCATAACTCACTTGAATCGAGTGCAGTTCTTTACCGCCAATGGTCACTGCAGGATCGAGTTCAACAACCCAGCCTGTCGATTCTCCCCCGATAGCCATTGCGCGAACAAGCTTGCCCGTAACGGTGATTTCTTCTTCTGGCGCCTGTGCATGCAAAGTCACGCAGGCAAGTACCACAATTACGCCCGTAACCAGTCGCGCAATGCGCATTCACGCCTCCTCTGGCTCGTCTCCCCAATTACTTGGCGTCGCCTTGGTTAGTCGCACATGAGTCGTGAGACTTCCCGCCATCTGCCACGATTATCCGCTTCCATCGAATCCCAAACAAGGCATCGCGGGAACACGAAGCACGAGTAGCAAATCTACCTTGAAAAAATCTTCTCGACATTTGCAGATAATTGGCCATGAATGGTGCAGCATAAAGATAGAGCCGCTCCGGGCAGGCGCGTCCGAAGCAATGACCGGGCAAATATTCCACAGGATAAAAGTGGCTCCCGCGCCCAAAATTTTGCCCGGACCTGCAAGATCTTGGAAGAGAACAGGGGGTACCACCCCCCCCCTAAAAAAATATATGTATAAAGATTTGCAGATAATTAACCGCTTTTATGAAACAGTCAGGCGCACCGGCGAACGAAACCTCCGTGCAACATCCCGGAGAACGAATCATAAGCCTCGCCATGGATGAGATGAGCCTGATTAAAAAGATCGAAGCCGCCTTTGCACATCGGCAAATGCCCGCCGAAGTCGTCAACATGGAAGGCCGTTATCAGATCGATTCCGACGTTGACGATGCCTTGTGGTTTCAGGGCCGCGATTGGCGAGGTCTGACTCGCGACGATTGGGAGAAGCGTCACTGGGGTGTCATTTTTCTTTCGCCGCATGCCTTTGCATACTATCTGCCGAGCCTGCTGATTCTCGCCATTCAAGATTCGCAGCACTATCCTGACCTGGCAATTCAATCATTCATGATGATATTGGATCGAAGTCCCGGCAAAGCCAATTGGGATCCGCCTCTAACGGATCGCTTTTTTGGTTGGAGCACCGAGGAATATGAAGCGATGAAGGATTGGCTCCTCTTCGCGTGCGAGAACATACCCGGCATGTTCTATGGAGCGGCAGCGTCGGGCCCCGGCGATGGCTTCGGCCGAGCCTTCGAGACCATCGATTCCCTCCAGAAGGAGACCGAATTACAAAGAATGATCGATGAGGGAAGTTCCGACACAGATTCGAAATAACAAATCCGGATGGGTGCCCCAGGTCTCGCTTTTGAGACCTGGGATCCGAAGCGACCGAGTCCTCAAAACCTACCGCGCAATGGCGTACATAACCCAGCTCAGCACGATCGCCGATCCCACGAACAGGGCGAAGCAGTAGATCCCGTAGCGAAACATGCGCTGAGGAGTCTCGCGCTGCGTGATGCCAAAAACCACCGACGCGAACAACGCAAACAACAGCACCGACGCAAAGTGAGAAGGGCTGATCATTACGCCTTCCTCCCGGTGCGCAAGTTGTGTGCGTCCACGGCGGCAATCACGTTGAGCAATCCGGCAACCACGATGAAGCGCGTGCCATAATCAGCCGTCGTCAACTGCACTGACTCGGTGCCAAGTCCCAGCGCGCGGCCAACGAAGTAGAGCAGTCCGCTACCCAGATCGCCCGCCAGTCCCAGCATGTCCAGAATGTCGTGCGCGTTGGCGTAGAGGCGGCCCTGCATCGCCAATCCCAGCGCAAACATGCTCACGATCGAGATCGCCAGCAGCGCCCCGCGGCCCCACTTGCGCAGCAGAAAATGTCCCCCGCCGGGCACCAGCCATCCCAGGATCAAGGGAAGATAAACAAACCCTTCCTTTGTGGATTGTCCACCGGCATTCTTGTTTTCGATTGCAGCCATTCCTTTTTGACTATATCGCACTCGCCCCGCAGGTTAAGCGTAGCCTCAGTTCCCAGTTGGGACGATCCCGGCGTTCTCAACCATCAGTATCGTGGTGCGCTTCAACGCCCGCGTGCGATGTACGATGCCACGAGGAACCACGAATCCTTGACCCGGAGCAAGCTCTACCGTTCTTTCTTCGAGATCGATCAGCAACGAGCCTTCAACCACGTAAAAGAACTCGTCATCGGCATCGTGCTTGTGCCAGTGATACTCCCCTTCGATAATCCCAACGCGCACAACGGAGTCGTTCACTTTGCAGAGCGTCTGGTTAAACCACTTATAGTTGCGGGCGTCCTCGATCGCATGTATATCGATAACCTCGAGCGGCCCATGCAGGAGATTGAGGCGCGTTTCATAGGGGAAAGAGGCTGTGGATTCTGCCATGTTGAACTCCTCGAGAGCAGCATACTGCGCCCGTTTAGCGAGCGCAAAATCTGCCATCTACCTTTGAACACCTGGACACTCCATAGCAGTCGCCATCGCTCAGTTGACTGAGTGATGATCGAAACTGATAACGCGCGTCACCTTCCACGCGCCATCTTTCAACTGCCACAGCGTGATGAATTTTGCCTCGCCCAGGGAATGCGGGTCGTTGGGGTGGGTAAAACGGTGAACGCCGATCTCGACCGCGCCGTAGCCTTTGAGCGGATAGACCTCGATCGTGCCTGCGACCAGCTCACGGTGGACCTTGCCGCAGATGTTGGCCTTAATGGCGTCGACGAACGGTTGGCGGCCAACGGCCAGGCCGGTCTGGTCGTGATAGAACTCGAGGTCCTCGGCAACCATTGAGCCGAGCTTCTCAAGATTGCAGTTGTTGTATGCGTCAAAGAGCGTTGTGTCCAACTCTGCCACTGTCTTATACAGATCATCCGTAGGCGGCAGGCCTTGGCCCGACTGGGCATTTGCAAAGGTACTGAAAACGGCAAGCGCCGCCACGCGAAGCAGGGAACTGCGCAATGTGTTCATGGAAGAATCAGCACTCCTGATGGAATCACTACCCTCAGCAATACGAATGCGGATCCCTGTACGTTCCCTAATAGCCAGCGCTTTGTCTGCGCTTTTAAATCCTCACCAGCTCCCGTTGAATCCGCCCCGTCACCCACGCCTTCCCCAGCGCCGTCATCATGTTCACTTCACTGCGCACACCAAACTCGGGCAGATAGACCCCCGGCTCTACCGAAAAGCATGTATTCGGCAAGATCAACCGCTCGTCATGCGTTTCGAGATTATCGAGATGCGCGCCCGGACCGTGGAGTTCCTGGGCGATGTTGTGTCCGGTACGATGCGTGAAATATTCGCTAAACCCAGCCGCCTTGATCACCTCGCGTGCCGCATCGTCTGCCTCATATCCGCGGATCGGCCGCTTCTTTGCAAACGCATCCTTCACTTTTGCAATCGCCGCATCCCGTGCGTTGCGTACCGTCTCGAAAACAAGTTGCTCTCGATCCGTTGGCTCGCGTCCCACCACTCCCGTCCATGTAATGTCGTAGAAGACGCTGCCCGCCGCCTCAGGCCGCCCCCAGATATCAATGAGAATAAAGTCGCCGTCGCGAATCGGTGCCGACTTCTCGGCGGTCGGCTCATAGTGCGAGTCTGAACTGTTGGCATTCGCGCTGACGTTTGGCCCGTTCTCCCACACCAGCCCTTCGCGCCGCATGGCTTTGCTGAGCCACTGCACATGGTCAAACTCCGTAAACTTGACCGGTCCTCCAACGCCTTTGGCCGGTCGCAGCCGCCGTCCCATCTCCTTCCAGCCCTCTTCGAGAATCCTGTCGATGGCCTGTTGTGCAGCGCTGTGGCTTGCCATCTGCTCTTCGCTCAACACCGCCTCAAACTGGCTCACAAGGTCGGCGGAACTCACGATCTGCTTGCCGATCCCGCGCAGAAACTCCACCGTCCCCGCATCCACCATCGAGACATACATGATTGCGTTGTTGGGCGAGTACTGCATGGCAATCCTCTGCGCATCATGAAGCATCGCCTCAAGCCCGACCGCCAACTCCTGCCAGCTCGAGTAGAGCTCCTTCGCCCCCGGCAGGGAATCCAGACGCCCCTGCTCAATGCGGTGCATCAGCTTGCGTGGGTCACCGACCGCGGGCACATAGTAGTACCACCGCCGCGTGATGTGCGCCTTCTCGTCGAGCCCCAGTATGCGCCCGCCAATGGGATCGCGATGATGATGATCGTAAAAAAGCCAGCCGTCGAACCCCGCCTCGCGCACTGCCGCCTGAATTGCCTCTAGGTTCATAACGGCAATTCTACTCGGCAAAAACGCGCATGGGCGGCGCGCACGCACGGGCGCACCTTCGTGACGATGAATCGATTGGAATTCTGGAGGAAGGCCACGGAAGCTCCACGTGTCCTTGCGTGGAGCCGTGACGGCTCTGTTTGTTTACAAGGCCGCCAGCGCGTCCGCCTGGCTCGGGAAGAGACCCGCGTATTTGGTGATGCCCACCATCGTGAACACCTTGGTAAAGTGAGGCGACAGTCCGAAGGCATAAACCTTCTGGCCGGAGTTCGCAGCCTCAATCAGCATTTGGATTACGAGCGCAATTCCGCTCGAGTTGATGTAGTCGACCTTTGTAAAGTCCAGAAGTACCAGCTTGGCTTTTTCCTTGGGGAGAGCCTGGTAGCTGCCGAGAACCGCGTCTTTCGAAGTACTGGCGATGTCCCCCTCAAAGCGGAGGGCAGTCACCGGGTGTCCGGCCGGGGATGTTAACTGGTCGACGCGCGCTTTGGTTTCGCTCTGCACGATCTCGTTTCTCCGTCTTCTCTGTGTTATTCCGCTACTGCATCCAGGCGGATTACCAGCCTGACATAACTGCTCTTGCCATTCGAGCCCTTGACCCATTCGGCCTCATCCACCAACGCCTGGATCAGGAACATCCCCATACCGCGGGGATCTTCTTCGCCGTGAATCTTGCGATCGATGTCCGGCTTTGGTGGAACCGCCTTCAGTCCCTTGCCGTCATCAATGACCTTTACTTCCAGCGCATCGGCACCTGCCGAAAGAACTACGCCTACCGAGAGACTTTCGTTCAACATATTGCCGTGCTCGATCGCGTTGATGCAGGCCTCTGCTACGGCCGTCTTAAGGTCTTCGACCCGGTCCTCGCGAAATCCCATTAGCTTGGCAACAGCGGCCGCGGTGCTCATGGCCACTTTCTCATAGCCAAGCTGCGATGGCAGCCGCACTTCCACGCTGGTGGATTTCACCTTGCTCATGCCGGCATCTCCGTACCCTCCGCGCATCGACACAACGCCAATGCGGTCATGTCATCGCCTTGAGGACCGCCCTCTGCAAATTCGTCTATTGCTGACCACAGTGAATCGAGAATAACATCGGCCTGCTCACCTGGACACTTCGAAAATTCGGCCATAAGTCGTTCGGGCCCAAACTCTTCGTCTCCGCGGAAGACTTCCGTCAGCCCGTCGGTATAGAACAAAAGCCGTGATCCCGGGGTAAAACTGCTTTCCTCGATGGAATATTGCATCCCCGGCAATAGCCCTAGAGGTGTTCCGATCGATTCGAATTCATGTGTCTTGCCGCCAACTTCGACAAGAAAGCCGGGATTATGTCCCGCATTCACAACCTGCATCTTGCCCGTCTCCGGGTGCAACCGCAAAAAAATGGCCGTCACATACCGGCGGCGCGCCTCTTCGCCTTCCGTCCAGTGATGCTGGTTCATTCTCGTAGCCAGGTCATCGAGCGGCATTCCGGTGATTGCCATGGCGCGAAAAGCCGCTCTGAAGTTGGTCGACATCATCGCAGATGCCAACCCCTTGCCCGCTACATCTGCGACGGCGATCAGGAGGGTGCTGTCCGGCTGCTCCACAATATCCAGGTAATCGCCCCCGACCTCGTAACAAGTAACGGAGCGGAACGCCATTGAGTAGCCCGAGATCTGCGGCAGCTTCTGTGGCAATAGGGAACGCTGAATGTTGCGTGCCGCATCCAGATCTTGCTGAACGCGCGCCCATTGCAGATTGCGCTCATGGTTGCGGGCGTTCTCGAGGGCCACGGCCGCCTGTAGCGTTAATCCTTCAATAAAGTCGGCTTCATAGATCGTTAGTTCGCGACCGTCTGGGGGCGCAACCACTAACTCCGCCATGCGCTTGCCTTCGCGATCCTGCAATAGATAAATGGGGAGCGTCAGCCCGCTCGCGGCGTCGGTGCCCGACTCTGGCATCTCGCCGTAGCTCAATCCCGTACCGGGAAACGTGGCGCCTGCCATCTCCAGTTCACGCACCACGATACGCAGCACCGACCCCAGCACTGCCTCTTCGCGAATGGTGGAGTGCACCTGTCGCGAGGCCTCGAGCAGCGCCTGTAATCGCGCTACCTGCTGCTGTAAGTCGATTGTCTCGTTGTTGCCGGGAAGATGAATCCCTGCCGCCATTACGCCCCACTCCATTCGCGGAATCTCAATTTAACATGGTCAACGGTGCCCGCGTCGATACCTTTCTTTAACTGGCTTTTATCCCATCCACCAGCCATCCAACAATCTGCGGCCGCACTTCATCCCCCGCGGCTGGCTGAACTTCTGTGTACCCCAAGTATTCACGCGAAATCTTTAGCCCGCATTGCCCAGAGGCTGGTCACCCTCGTCCCACGGCGCGGATGTCCTTCGCCTCCAGCACTCTTTTGGCATACCCCCGACGCGCCACCTTGAGCATCGCCTGCCCAACATCCCGCGTGGACAATACCTGGTTTGGTAATACTCGCCTCAGCAGCGGAAAAAGTGGTTTCGTCACTCCATAAAACATCCGGTACATCGTCGTCTTCGACTTGATCCCATCCAGCGGCTCGATGAATCCTGGCCGAAACATGTAAGCCTGCAGCGGCAGCCGCAGCAGAGCGTTTTCCGTTCGCCCTTTCACGCGCGCCCACATACTCCTGCCATTCTCGGAGCTATCGGTCCCCGAACCCGAGACATAGATGAACGTCATCTGCGGATTCAGACGGCTCAGCATCTCTGCCGCAGCCATCGCGAATCCATACGTCACACGCTCGTAATCTGCTTCCTTCATGCCGCTTGAAGCAACTCCCAGGCAAAAGAAACATGCGTCGAATCCCTTGAGACTTTCCTCCATTCCCGCATAGTCCAACATGTCGCTGTGCACAATCTCTCGAAGCTTCGGCTCCCGTGCCCCGGTTGCAGTGCGGCCCACAGTCACTGCGAGTTCCACATCCTCATCCTGCAGGCACTCTCGCAGCACAGCTTGCCCCACCATTCCCGTCGCCCCAAAAATCAGCACCTTCATCGCTTGCACCTTCTCGTTGTTCTTAGATGCCAGCATATCCGTTCGATCAAATTCTCTTTTTGACTCACTCCAAATCTCAAGCGCGTGGGTGCAACTTTCCTGAATTCGGCCCAGGTAACTTCCTAAGTAACTTCTGGTAATTCATGAACAGGCGAACTTAAAGGTCTAGTAACTCTTGCCGGTAATTCCTCGTAATTAGCGCCTAAGTGGCATTTTCGTTTTCCAACAAAAAGCGAATGATGAATGTAGGGGTGCTCCGCATTCGTTCATGCGGTTTGAGCAGTCTGTAGACCTCGTTGAGGAGAAGATTATGAAGATACTGCACGATGAAAGCGGAAACGTGCTCATCCTCCCATCGCCCTGGGGTGCGCGAGTCAGATCAGCTTCACCGCAACAATCCATACCGGAGTTTGACAAAGCCGTACCGGGACACCGACCGGCTGCAGCAGCACCCACCGCAAGGCAGCATTGCCGCTTCTATTGCCGGTGGTGCGAATCGCCTCTTGCACTCCCGCACGACGACATGGGTTCGCCTTTTGGAAGTCCATACACTCGAAGAATCGAAGTCCGGGCCATCGCAACCGTCTGTGGAAACTGCAATCATGTTGGAGGCTTTTCTCTGTTCCGTGGCGGTTATGGATATGACACGCGGAATAACCTGGTCTCCGCGGTGCCACTTGGGAGAACGATTCTTTTGGATTGGCTTCGTTGCACAGAGGACACGTGCAGCTTTCCTCTTCCGCTTTTCGTCACGTTAAGCGATGACCTCACAGCCGAAAATGTTAAGGAAGTTGCAAGAGGCTGGCTCTGGGATGACCTCACATGCACCTCGGGTCATCACATTCTGCCCCGCGCCTGGATGTTTGACCGAAACGCCGGCGAATTTCCCGCCGCGCTGAGATAGTTATCACCGGTTGGCTGACAATAGCTTCCGCGCAGCCACCTCTTCCACTTATAGAAGGGGCATGAACCTCGTCTCAGACCCGGTTGATTTATCCTTCCCTCAAATGTCACTGCCTCGCAAGACGCTTTCGATCGCGATGATCGCAATGAACGAGGAAGCGAATCTGCCTCGCACGCTAGAGAGCGTTCGCTGGGCCGACGAAATCATCATCGTCGATTCCGGCTCGAAAGACCGCACCCTCGACATCGCCAAATCCTTCGGCGCAAAGACCATCTTTCACGCGTTTGGCGGACACGGCGAACAGAAGAACGTGGCCCTCGATCTATGCACCAGTGATTGGGCCCTGCTGCTCGACGCCGACGAGGTACTTACCCCCGAGTTGCAAGACGAAATTCGCAACTTGCTCGCTGGAGAACCCAAATTCGGTGCCTACTGGATTCCGCGCCTCAATCTCTACTTTGGTCGTTGGATTCGCCATGGCGGCTTCTACCCCGATCGCAAGCTCCGCCTCTTCCGCCGCGGAGCCGCGCGGCTAAGCGAGGGTGTGGGCCCGCACAGCACGCCGCAATTCGCAGGACCACGCGGCAACCTGCGGAACGACATGCTTCACTATGCCTACCCCACAATGGGCATTTATCTAGAGCACATGAACCGCTATAGCTCTGAGATTGCGCACTTGTTACACCAGAAAGGCCGCGACAGCCGGTCGCTTCCTGCGTTCCTTTGGAACGCGGTGCTCAATCCCGCTGCGACATTTGTATACAACTACTTTTTTCGGTTGGGATTTCTCGATGGCCGCGAAGGGTTGATTCTGCATGTCAACCACTCCGTCTATACCCACTGGAAATTCATCAAAGCCTGGCGTCTCGGTCAGGGTAAAGAGTAGGGATATTTCCCCAGGGATGGCTCAACCCTGTTGCAGATTCCCAAAGTGCCCGCGGAAGTTATTGGTTCGTGGCTGACTAGATGTGGCAGCTCGCCTGGCCGCGCTTTTCAAGATACTTCTGGTGGTACTCTTCAGCTCGCCAGAAGGTCTGTGCCGGCTCCACCTTCGTCACGATCCGTTTGGGGAGGTATGGGCCCCCCGCGGTCAACTGCTCAATCTTCGCCTGAGCTTGCGCTTGCTGCTCCGGTGAGTGGTAGAAGATCGCTGACCGATACTGCGTGCCCCAGTCAGGCCCCTGCCGATTCGTCGTCGTAGGGTCGTGAAGTTCAAAGAATGCGTCAAGCAACTGCTCGTAGCTCACCTTGTCCGCGTCGAAGTCCAACTCGACCACCTCTGCATGTCCAGTTTGGTCAGTACAGACATCGTGATAAGTCGGTCGCTCCGTTGCGCCCCCCTCATAGCCCACCGCTGTCGCCGTTACGCCGGGGATGGCAGCAAAGGCAGCCTCCACACCCCAAAAACATCCCGCTCCAAATGTCGCCTTTTCAATACTCATGCCAATTCGATGCTCCAAGGGTTCATTCGGTAACAGATTTACTGGGCTGTTGGGGTGGATCGTCCGCTACTTCTCCACGCGCGACTTAAGACGCGAAACAGTCTGATCCCACTCTTTTGCGATCGAATCGAGATAGCCTTGCAGTCCTTCAAACGGCTCGGGATCGAACTCAAAGAGCCGCTCCCGGCCGGCATGGGAGCTGCGCACAATCCCTGCCCGCTCCAGCACGCCCAAGTGCTTGGTTATCGCCTGCCGCGTCAGCTTCGATTCTTCCGAAAGTTGCGTGATTGAGCAGGGTTCCCCGCCGCAGAGCTTCGCCACCAGCGCGAGCCGCGTCTTGTCGCCCAGCGCGGCAAACACCCTTGCGCGGGCCTTCGGTTTGGCGAGAATGCGCTTACGATGCTTGCGTGACATGGGCCTCGATGTTTTTCATCTGTTCTGTCCAGCCACCGTCGTTCCTGCGGAACGCTTCCGAACGCCGCTCGGCTGGAATATTGTCAAAACCCGATTCGGTCAGCACCAGCAGTGTACCGCTACCGGCTTTTTCCAGGCGGAATTCGACAAGCGTTGGCGTTTCCTTCGAGTAGTTGACGTTAGGATCAACAGCATAAGGATGCCACGTAAAAGAGAAGAGCCGCTCAGGTTCCATATTCTGTATCACAGCCGTCCACACAATGTGTTCATACCCTGGATACGTAATATTTCCCCGAGACTCCTGCCCAGGCACAAATGGCCCCTCCAGTTTCACACGGAACCATTGGCCAAATTCTCGGTAGTCCGTCAACGCTCGCCACACGCGCGAAACCGGGGCCTTGAGCTCAATTCGCTTTTCAATCCTATTTTCCATTGAGCAATCTCCCGGTTGCATAATAACCGCCGGAGAGGAAGCCGGGTTTAGCACGTAACACGTTGAAGGACAGGTTCGCGGTCCAGACCAATTCCGGACAACTAACCCCGCTTTTTCCCTCGCGATGGACCGCCTCCGCTCTTGCCGCCTGGCCTCGGGCCGCTAGGCCGGGAGCCCGAAGGCCTGCCCCCGCCGCTTCCAGACTTGCCCTTATAGCCAGATTTGGAGAAATCGCCCGACTTAGAGCCAAAGGTTGGCTTTGACCTGCCCCCAGAGGTCGGTTTACCGGTCCCCACGGCATCTGGCCTCGGTTTCCATGCAGCCTTTCCCGGTGAACGCGATCCACTCCGAGTTCCCGCGCCGTCAGTACGATAGGGTCGATCTCCCGGACCTGAACGCTTGCTGCTTGGCCGCGGACCACCTGCCCGGGGCTTGCCCGTGCTTGAGGTAAATGGCCTGGCCAGACCGCCTTCGGCACGCGCCGGACGTCCGTGACCATAACCGCCTGCGCTGGAACGGCCCGGCCCGCCAGAAGGTCGGTTCCCGGAAGCCCTGTCGAAACTTGGCCGATCAGCGGAACCTCGGTCGAACTTGGGCCGGTTGAATTGCGGTCTTTCAAACTGCGTTTGATGAGGGGTTGGGCGTCCGCCGCTAGTTCGGCCCGAGCCAGCACCAGCGTTGCTCGGACGACGGGTGCCAGCCGGCCGATAAGGTGGACGGCCAGAACTCGGCCTCTCCGCTCGCGGCTGTTCCGCCTCAATAGGATCTATCCTGAGTTGCGACGGTTTAGGTGCCGCAAAATCCTCAGCAGCGGAGAGCTTCGCGACGCTGGGGCGTGGGACGCTTGTGTGCTCCGCGCTCATGGCCACCCGATCTGTTTGGCGCGGGCGGCCTGGTTCCAAATGCCCCCTTCACACCCGAGGGCTCCCTGCCAGCAAATCCAGGTTTCCCTCGATCCCCGCCCGCTCGGTTCTCTCTCCCAGGACCAGCCGAAAAGCGCCCTGAAGGCCGATCGTCCTTTTTCCATGCTGGCTTCCCCGTCCCAGGCATCGTCGGACCGGGTCTCCCGCTGACAGGTCTCGCCGGTCCCTTCGCAGGCCCAAACTTTGCCGGGCCTGGTCGTTTCCCTTCGAATCGAGCCGCGACAAATTTTCTCGTTCCCGAATCCGCACGTCCACCGGTTGGTCGAGATCCTTCTCCGACCGGTCGCGCGGGGCGTTCCGCGCCGAATCGAGGCTTCGGCCGAAACTCACCCGGCACACGAGTTCCTGCGCGCAGATCTCTCGGCCGTTCACTCTCTTTGCGGTCGAACGCCGCTGCCGGTGGCCTATGCCGGCTGGGCTTTGGTGGCAATGTGGGCAGTAGCTTATCGAGCGTATTGCGCCGACGAATATCCTTCGCCTTCGGTGTCTTTGCCTTCCCATCGGCAGTCTTTCGAAGCGCATCAAGCTCTTCGGGTTCCAACTCGCGCAGGTTGCCCGGCTCCTGATCCAGCACCAGCGGCCCATAACCTACGCGGCGGATCTTCTCGACGAAGTGGCCAATCTCTTCAAACATCTTTCGCAACTCGCGATTGCGACCTTCAATCAGCACCACCTCATACCAGGGATTGTCCCCTTGCCGCACCTGACGAATACGCGCCGGCGAAGTACGCACCTGTCCCGACCCAGGCTTGCCACGCTCAATCGTGACGCCTCCACGCAAAATATCAAGTTCAGCCTCGGTGGGTTGGCCACTTACCTTTACCAGATAGGTCTTTTCTACTCCCGAAGCGGCTTTGGTGAGTTTGTTTGCCAGTTCGCCGTCGTTGGTCACCAAAAGCAGCCCCTCGCTCATGTAATCCAGGCGCCCAACGGGGTAAAGCCGCTCGCGCATCTTCTCGAAGAACTGCATCACGGTCGGTCGGCCTTCAGGATCCTTCACCGTGGTCACGAAGCCCTTGGGTTTATTGAGTATGAAATAGCGAAGCCGTTCCGCGCCCTGCAGCAACTTGCCGTCCACGCGAATGTGGTCGCGTCCGGCATCGGCCTTGGTGCCCAGCGCGGTCACGATCTTGCCGTTGACCTGGACGCGCCCTTGCTCGATCAGTTCCTCGCCTCGGCGTCGGCTCGCAATTCCCGCCTGAGCCAAAATCTTCTGGAGCCTCTCCAACTTCGCCGGCGGCCGAGGCTTGGCATCGGGCTCCGCTTCCTCATCTAGTTCCCCGTCCGACGAGGCCAAATTGCCCGCGGATGCTTCTGCGGCGTCCGCTCCGCTATCTGGTCCCTCATTTAGCTCGAGTTCCTCTTGAGCAGGAGTGTCGGCTTCAGGTTTTTGTTCGTCCGTCATGGAGAAGATCTCGGTTCTGCCTGCTTTGCTCAATGAGGCTCGGCAGGCTCGGCCTCTTCAATGCGTATTTTGAGAAGTGCAGTTACTCGGCCGGGGAAGTGTCGGCCGGCACTTGGCTCGCAGGGACTGCAGCGTCGTGTACTTCGTCTGCCAGTTCTTCCGAAGCATTCTCATCCAACTCCGGCCCGGCATCTGGTCCCGGTTCGTAGTCAGAAGCCGGCTCCGGCGTTTCGCCCTCGGCTGTGTCTCCCTCTTCCAACTCGATGGCCGCCATCTTCTCAAACTCATCCATCGATGGAAGCTCAGAAACATCTTTCAATCCGAACCGAAGCAGAAATTCCTTCGTTGTCTTGTAGAGGATAGGCCTGCCGATCACCTGCTTACGGCCTGCGGTGGTGATGAGCTTGCGGGCAAGCAGGGAACCAAAAACACCCGACGAATCGACTCCGCGAATCTCATTGACTTCAGGAGCTGTGACCGGCTGCTTATAGGCGATCACGGCCAGCGTTTCAAGCGCAGGCAGCGAAAGCTTCATCGCGGGCTTCAGGCTCTTGATGAACATTCGCACCGCATCGTGACATTCGGGCTTGGTCGCCATGCGATACCCGCCTGCAATCTCGCGAATCTCCACTCCCCGATCATCGGAGGCATAGTTGGCCATCAGTTCTTCGAGGATTTGGCGTAACACCGCCTTCACTTCTCGATCACGCTGCCGCGCCAGGCGTTTTGCCTCGCCTTCAACATCTGAAGCGGCAAATTCCGCAGCCGGGGCATCTTCATTCTCGCCGCTATTGGCGTCCGTTCCGCCGGCTTCCGCGGTTTCTTGAGAGATCGAAGTCGGCTCCGGCTCGACCGCTGGCAAAACCGCAAATCCGGGCTGGTCTACCAATGTGCCGTCTTCGGTCCTTAGATCCAAATACTCCAGCCCCTCACCAAGCAAGGGCTCTGTTGGATCGACAATTGTGTTGGCTGAAGCTGCTTGCTCGACGAGCGCAGTTTCCTGTGCCGCCTTCGATTCCAGGGCTTCGGCAGCAAAAAGGGCGGCGAGCTGGGTCAACGTGACCGGCTCTTCAGCGGCGTAAATAACGGCTTCCAGCTTGGCTTTGAGGCTCATTCGGTAATCGGTACCAATCGTCGCAAAACTAGAGACGCTGCAGCGCGAAACAACAGCGTCCGAGTCGACACAGCCACAAGGGAGCAGTGACCTGAGACGAACTCAAAATGGCGCACCATCTCTGGTTTTGCCTTCATGTATGGTACCGGATGTGGAAGCGGGCTGCGTATCTCCGGTACGTCGTCTCTCGTGCAAAGGTAGGAAAAAGGGCGCCCGGAGAGCCGGACGCCCAGATTACCGAGAGAAAGCAGCCTAGTTGGGCACCTGTCGGAAGAGCCAAAAGAGCGATCCCGAAAGCAGCGCCGAAGCAGGCAGGGTGAAAACCCAGGCGGCGGCGATATTTCGGATGGTCGAGACCTGAAGCCCGCTTCGATTGGCAGCCATCGTGCCCGCTACTCCCGAACTGAGCACGTGGGTAGTACTGACTGGCAAGCCGAAGTTGTCGGCTGCAAAGATGGTGGCCATCGCGACTAGTTCGGCGGTTGCTCCCTGGGCGTAAGTCAGATGTTCTTTGCCGATCTTTTCGCCAACGGTGACTACAATGCGCTTCCAGCCAACCATGGTACCCAGGCCGAGGGCCAATGCCACCGCCACCTTAACCCAGGTCGGAATGAACTTGGTTGCTTTGTCAACCTTGCTCTTGTAGTTGGTGAGGGCAGCGTTCTCATCCTTCGTGAAGGCAGGGTTATGGTTTTTCTGCATCAGGCGAATCGCCTCGCTGGCCACGTACATGTCATTGCGCACGTTAGTCTGTTGGTTCGCTGGGACCGCTTTGAACTCTTTATATAGCGCTACTTCGTGGTTCAAATCTTCGACAAGTTCACGAAGCGCCAAAATGGTGTCGGGCTGAATCTGCTTGGTGCGGATGAAGTCGGTGACCTCAGCACGGGCATCGGCCCCAAGAATGCCATTCTTGTCGACATGTCCGTCGAGAATGTGGCCGGTCTGCTCGGAGGCGGCGATAAAGTCCTGCACACCGCCGGCTGTAACAGCGTGATTGAGCGCGTAGGCAGTGGGAACAGTTCCGATAAGTATGAGCATGATGAGGCCCATGCCCTTCTGTCCATCATTGGAGCCGTGGAAGAAGCTGACACCTGTGCAGGTAATCACGAGCAGAAGGCGTATGGGCCACGGAGGCGGCGCGGCGTCCTTCGGGGCCTCATAGAGCGTTGGGTACTTAATGGTCGCTTTAGCTAGCAGGAACAGGAGCGCGGCCGCTCCGAAACCGACAAGAGGTGAGATGAGCAAAACCTTGAATACCTTTGTGGCCTGCTCCCAATCCACGCCCGACGTGCCGCTACCGTGAGCGCTCATGAGTTGGTTGGCTACGCCAACCCCGATGATCGACCCGACCATCGTGTGAGAACTTGAGGCTGGCAGGCCGAGCCACCAGGTGCTGAGGTTCCAGAGGATGGCAGCTATGAGCAACGCGAATACCATCGCGAAGCCCGCGCCCGCGCTTACCTGCAGGATAAGTTCCACCGGCAGAAGGGTGATCACGGTGAATGCCACGAGCCCAGACGACGAAAGGACGCCTGCCAGGTTGCATAGTCCGGACCAGACCACTGCGATATTGGGTTCGAGCGAATGCGTGTAGATGACTGTTGCTACCGCGTTTGCGGTGTCGTGGAAACCATTGACGAACTCAAACCCGAGTGCAATCAGCAGCGCGACCACCAGCAACAAATAGGGCCAGAAGCTGCCAAGGGCTACATTGCGGAAGTCCTCCGACACGTTGAAGCCGATAAAGCCAACTCCTGTGATCAGCGCAATGAGAACGACGGCGCCGCTGATCAACGCATGGGACTTCTTCATCTTCTTTTCAAGAAGGCCGGCGGCGGGGGGGCGGCCTGGAAGTGCCGTTGCCAAATCGGACATAGGAAACTCCAAACTGAGATTAGGAATCTGTCCGGATGCGCTGGGGAAGCTGGGGCCAGACTTAGCAATCGATACACCACGTAGATGAAACGGAGATAAATCGGAATAGAAATGGCAAAGTGCCTGCCCGGGAGGGGAAGGAGGAACGGAGGAAGGGGAAACTATTGGATTGAAAACAAGCCTCTGGCCCTCACAGAAAGGTCAATCGCCTGAGTTAATTCCGTGGAAATCTAGCGAACTACGAAATATGCCGGAATACCCAATACAGCAGACCCGATAGCAACGCCGCCGCCGGTAGGGTGAAAATCCAACCTGCTGCGATGGCGCGCACCGTTTTTAAACGCAATCCACTTCCATTTGCGGCCATCGTTCCAGCTACGCCCGAACTGAGAATGTGCGTAGTACTGACCGGCAGTCCAAACTTGTCGGCGGCGAAGATTGTTCCCATCGCCACCAGGCCGGCGCTCGCACCTTGGGCGTATGTCAGATGTTCCTTGCCGATTCTTTCGCCAACCGTCACGACCACGCGCTTCCATCCAACCATTGTCCCGAGGCCGAGAGCCAATGCAACCGCCACCTTCACCCAGGTAGGAATGAACTTGGTCGCTTTGTCTACCTTGCTTTTGTAGTTCTTGAGCACGGCGCGTTCTTCGGTCGAGAAACCCGAGTCATGCGACGCGTCCATTAACCGCAGAGCTTCGCTGGCAACATACATATCGTTGCGCACGTTGGTTTGATCTCGCGCCGGAACTGACTTGAACGAGTTGTAAAGTGCCACTTCGTGGTTCAGATCTTCGACCAGTTCGCGCAACGCAAGAATCGTGTCTGGCTGCATTTGCTTGGTGCGAACGTAATCGGTAACCTCTGCCCGCGCGTCAGGGCCAAGAATTCCTTTTGAATCCACGTGTCGATCCAAAATGTGCCCTGCTTGCTCTGAGGCAGCGATGAAGTCTTGTACCTCTACAGGACTTACCGCGTGATTCAGGGCATAAGCTGTCGGCACCGTGCCGATCAGGATCACCATGATGAGGCCCATGCCTTTTTGCCCATCATTCGATCCGTGGAAAAAGCTCACGCCCGTGCAGGTAAGCACCATCAATGCGCGAATCGGAAACGGTGGCGGTCGATTGTCTTTGGGAGCTTCATAGAGTGCCGGAAATTTGAGAACCTGCTTGGATAGCAGAATCAGCATACCGGCAACAACGAAACCAATAAGAGGCGAGATCAGCAGCGCCTTGAGCACCTTCATCGCCTGCTCCCAGTCCACACCCGAAGTGCCGCTGTGCGGACTGAGAAGTTGGTTGGCAAGTCCTACACCGATAATTGAGCCCACCATCGTGTGCGAACTCGATGCCGGCAAGCCGAGCCACCACGTGCCCAAATTCCACAAGATCGCCGCAATCAGCAGCGCAAATACCATCGAGAAGCCAGCGCCCGAGCTGACCTGCAATATCAACTCCACCGGAAGAAGCGTGATGACTGCGAAGGCCACTGTTCCCGATGAAAGAAGGACACCGCACAAGTTGCAGATTCCCGACCACACTACTGCAATATTCGGTTCCAGTGAGTGTGTATAAATTACGGTCGCAACCGCATTCGCCGTATCATGAAAACCGTTTACAAATTCAAAACCAAGCGCGATCAGCAGCGCCAAGGCCAGCATTGCATACGGAGCGTAGCTCGTAATCGAAACTGAATCGAGATCCTTCGCGACGTGAAAGACGATGTAAGCAACGCTCGCAGCCAAAGCGAAAAGAAACGCCACAATGCCGACCCTGCTGGTTGATCGCTTCATCTTGCGATCAAGTAGCGTCGTCCCTTTCGGAAACGCCTGAGCAGTCGTCGCTAGGTCAGCCATTTAAATGTCTCCCGTTGCGCGGAAAAACATTTGGCCAATTGCTGAACCAGTGCTGCGCACTGATTCAGCAACAGGGATTCGATTGAAATGGGGATGGGACGATCGGAGACCGTAGCAGAAAGGGCAATCTAAAAAGAATTGCATATAACCCCAACAACCGTTTTATTGCCTACAGTTGTTTTGATGCACGCGGATAAAAGATGAACCCCGCTCCATTGATTTTACATGGTCTTAGCTCTTGAGAGAGCTGAATGAGTTGGTTGGCAAAAATGCGACGTGCTATTAAGTTTATTAATTTGAGCTACTTGCCGAACACAAAACTTCTTTTGGTGCATCCTCCAATTTATTGGGAAATAACACTTTCATTTAGATTCTCAGGAACGATGGGCGGAATTTTTGCACCTTCGGCATTGTCATTTCCTGAATGCCCATGTCTTTGTGCAACTTATGCGCAACTAAGAAGTTGCGCATAAATTCCGCTCACCTTATTTCCAATCATCGCGAGCGTTTGCCAAGCCTTCGTTTAGAACGCTGTCAAATCCGGTACTCTTTTTGATAAAAATTTCAGAAAAAGCGCGATCCTGCCGCAGCAAAATTGCCTGCAACCGAACCAATTCTAAGAGCGCAAGAAACATTGCGACCAACGCGCGCGAGGAATGTGTATGACTGAGCAATCGACGCAGTGCAAGCGGTTTGTCTTCCATCGTGAGTCGTCGAGTCAGGAACTGAATCATTTGTCCGACAGTTACTGAGTCGTCTTCAACATTGAAGATGGGGCGCTTCTTTGCGCGGTCCAAGATCTCCTGGAATATTCGCACAAGGTCCACCGTGTCGGCCGCGATTTCTGGTTCTGTAGCAGCATCATTTTTGAATTCGCGGGCGCCTGGATTCGTCCACGTCGCCGCCTCGAGCATTTGCTTTTGCTGTAGCATCTGAGCTGCGTTTTTGAAGCGCTCATGCTCCAGAAGCCGCTCAACCAGCTCGCGACGCGGATCTTCTGGTTCATCCGGGCCGGAGGGGCTGCGCGGCAAGAGCATCTTGCTCTTGATGTGAATCAGCAGTGAAGCTGTATAGATAAACTCGCCCGCCACATCCATGTCGCTGGCCTTTAACTGATTCACGTAAGCGAGAAACTGCGCCGTAATCTTCGCAATCGGAATGTCATAGATGTCAATATCCTGCTTGCGAATCAGATCCAGCAGCAGGTCGAGCGGTCCATCGTATACCTGACTCACCATGACGTTGAACGGCGATTGCTCGGGTTCCTCTTGGTTCTTGGGCTTCGCAGAAGATTTTGCCGCGGGCTTACCTTCAGGCACGGGCTTTGGCGTCAACACCAACGGCGGAGCAGTGTTTACTGCAGGCTCATTGGCAGGCGGGTCGATGGCGGGCGGATTTCCTTCAGGATCAGAATCCGGCTTCGGCTCGGGTCCAGGTTCAGGATCGGACACAGGTCCCCGATGTCCTGGCTCCGGATCACGCACGGGCGTTTTATCAGGTTCTGGGTCTCTCGCCGGATCTTGAGGATCAATGTCCGGATTGTCGGTTGTATTGCTCAATATCGTCTCAGTTTCCAAGTAGTCTAGACCGCTTGTTTCGTAGCTACCCCTGCGCCGTCAACTGCATTGCCTCGCGCACCTCTACCATGGTTTGTTCAGCTCGCACACGCGCACGATCTGAGCCGTTCTTGAGAATATCGTCTACCTCTGCTGCGCCAAAACTCGCTCGCCGCTCCTGAATGGGCTTCAGCACCTGGACCAGAGCGTCCGCAGCCCAACTCTTGCATTCGATGCATCCGATTCCTGCTGTGCGACATCCGTCATAAACCTTCGCCAGCGTCTCAGGCGTCGAAAACACCTTGTGCAGATCGCCCACCGGGCATTTGTCCGGGTCGCCCGGGTCGCTCCGCCGAATACGCGCCGGGTCAGTGACCATGGTCTTCAGCTTTTGTCGAACCACCGGCTCCGGATCGGTCATCTCAATTGTATTTCCGTAACTCTTCGACATCTTGCGGCCATCGGTGCCGGGGAGCTTGGGAGAAGGCGTGAGGAGCACCTTTGGCTCCGGAAGCACTTCGCGTCCGTCAAGCTTGTAGAACTGGTTGAATCGCCGCGCTACTTCGCGAGTCAACTCTACGTGCGCGGTTTGATCATTGCCTACAGGAACAAACTGCGGCTGATAAATCAAAATGTCCGACGCCATTAGCAACGGATACCCGAGGAACCCGTAGTTTGACAGATCCTTGCCCGTCAGGTTTTCCTGCTGTTCCTTATAGGTGGGAACACGCTCAAGCCAACTCAGAGGCGTGATCATCCCCAGAAGTAAGTTCAACTCCGCATGCTGCAATACCTTGCTCTGCTGAAAGAGCACGCTTTTCTTCGGGTCCAACCCGGCCGCAAGGTAGTCCAGCATCACTTCTCGGCTGCTCACGGCAATCCCCGAGGGGTCCGCGTAATCTGAAGTCAGCGCATGCCAGTCGGCAATAAAGAAGTAGCATTCATATTCATCCTGCAACTTGACCCAATTGGCCAGCGCACCCATGTAGTTGCCGAGGTGAAGCTTGCCGGTTGGGCGCATCCCGCTCAAAACGCGGGGGCGGGACGATAACATTTCTGATTCGGACATTTTTGTTTTACGCTTCCGGGGTCGTACCAGGAGGATGCAGCCGCAGCAGCAGACTGTTCAGAACGCTCGTTCCATTGTAGCGGGGTGCGGTCGTCAGAGCGGCCTTGCCTAGACGTGCGCCAACCCGAAATACACAAGTCCCAACGCCGGAGCCATCAGCAGCCGCAGCACGAATCCGCCCACAAAGATCATCAACATATAGCTGACCCAGATCGGAATCCGGTCATACGCCTGCATCGCGTTATAGGGCAGTATGTTGCGAAGCAGATGGCTTCCATCCAGCGGCGGTACCGGAAGTAAATTGAAAAAGAACAGGGACAAGTTAATAAAGACGGCCAGCGTGCTCAAGAGTGCAACAGCCTGCACCGCGGAGAATACGCCGCCACTTTCACCAAGCTGAAAGGGTGATCGCACGATGTCATGTCCGCCCGGAAACGCAATCGCAACGAACACAAGCACGAGAAATGCGATCAAAACGAGAAAGAGATTCGATGCGGGTCCCGCCAGCGTGACCAGATTTTCGTCGCGTCTTATTTTCTGAAAATTCCGAGAGATTACCGGCGTCGGTTTCGCCCAGCCAATCAGCATGCCGCTGAACATACTCAGCCCGATGAACGGCCCGAAGATTGCGATCGCCGGAAATATAAGTGTGCCAATCGGATCGACGTGGTACATCGGGTTCAACGTCACGCGCCCTTGCAGCCGCGCAGTCTGGTCACCGAGGCGGGATGCCATCCATGCATGCGAGCACTCGTGCACGCTCAATGAAAAGATGAGAATTACCAGTTCGAATACGCCGATTGTAAAGTTGGCGGACTGCAAAGCGATTCTCCTGAAGCCGGAAAGCTCAGGTTAGCATGGCGATGCCTTTGTACCTCATGCCCGGAAAATAGGGTAACTGCCAACCACTTCACCCGAACCAACATTCTGCCCACCCAAGAGAATGGTGTGGCTGCCAATCCGCGCGCGATCGCCAATCGTAGAAGGCATGAGCTTTACCTGATCGATATCGCCCGACGAATAGCCGTGAGAAAAAATCCGCGCGAAAGAGCCTATGACCGCTCCTTTGCCGATATTAATGCCGCCCCGGTCATGCAAAAGCACGCCCTGGTGAATGACGGCACCGTCTCCAATCGACAGATTGTAACCATAGGTCAAATCGACACCGTGATAGATCCTGACCCCCGAGCCCATGTGGTCGAAGATGTGCCGCCCAAGCATGCACCGAAAACGGATGCCCAGCCAAAGATTCAAGCCGATCGGCGAACGGTCAAACATCTTCCAGAACCACAGCAGCGGCTTCCGTACCGCAAAAAGCTCTGGATCGACATCGGAAAAGTATTCCGCTTCCAGAGGTCACGTTGTCCGGATCCAGCGACATTCCGAGCACGTTTCCCGGCAGCTCGCTCGTCAGGGTCACGGCGGGCCTGTTGCCGTGGGGTCGCCCCAGGTAGAGCTGGTAAAGCTGGTCACGCACAATCTCAGCGCGTCGCTCGGGCGACCGGTGGCGCAGGAACTCCTCGTCGAGAAATCGAATCCATCGACGATAGATTTCTTCTGCTTCAGGCGTTGGGTGAGGCTGAGTGGTCGCGGGCTGGGTTTGGCTGCTCGGGTTATTGGCCATACAAATTGGAAGATAAACCAAATCCCGCAGACTCCGCGAATATCCCCCACTCCGCGACGCCCTCTACCCCGCGCTATCCTAGAATGTCCGGCGTCATTCTCGCCGCCCAGAGAGCCAGCACATCATGCCTGAAGAAACCGCTCCCGCAGCCCCCATCGTTGACACTTCTAAACCAGTCGCTCCCTCAGCCACCATCTCGACCCTAGGTCAATATGAGGGTCAGTCCGTCACCCTTCACGGATGGCTTTACAACTCGCGCGAAAGTGGCAAGCTTCTCTTCCCCATCTTTCGTGATGGCACCGGCACGGTTCAGGGCGTGGCTCACATAAAAAGCGTTCCGCCGGCGGTCTTCGAAGCGCTCAAAGGCCTGACCCAGGAATCATCCGTCATCGTTACCGGCAAGGTTCGCGCCGACAAACGGGCCCCCGGCGGCTTCGAGTTAGATGTTGAAGACGTTCAGGTCGTTCAGCGCGTGCCCGAATCGGACCCATATCCCATCACTCTCAAGGAGCATGGCGTCGACTTTCTTATGGAGCACCGCCATCTATGGGTTAGGTCTCCGCGTCAATCCGCCATCCTGCGAATCCGAGCGGAAATCATGCGCGCGGCAGCAGAATACTTCGACAACAATGGCTTTATCCGCACCGATCCGCCCATTCTTACCCCGGCGGCCTGCGAAGGCACTTCGACGCTCTTCCCCGTAGATTATTTCGGCGACCCGGCTTACCTCACCCAGTCCGGCCAGCTCTACATCGAGTCCACCGCGCTCGCACTGGGAAAGGTCTACAGTTTCGGACCGACATTCCGCGCCGAAAAGTCCAAAACCCGCCGCCACCTCACGGAATTCTGGATGGTAGAGCCTGAAGTCGCATACTGCGATCTCGACGGCCTGCTTGAACTCGCCGAGAACTTTCTCTCCCACATCGTCCAGAGCGTCCTGAAAAACCGCGCTACCGAGTTGGGAGTCATCGGCCGCGACCCGGATAAGCTGAAGAACATACTGCCGCCCTTTCCGCGTCTGCGTTACGACGATGCCGTTCGAATGCTCAACGAGGCGCACGCCAAAGGCGAGCTTGAACAGCCCTTCGAGTATGGCAACGACTTCGGATCACCCGATGAGACATGGCTCAGCAGTCAGTTCGATCGGCCCGTCATGGTTCACCGCTACCCCGCCGACGTGAAAGCCTTCTACATGGAGCCAGACCCTCTCGATCCTCGCTACGCACTCTGCGTCGATGTTCTCGCTCCCGAGGGCTATGGCGAAGTCATTGGAGGGTCCCAGCGCGTCTCAAGCTACGAGCTGCTCAACGCCCGCATTGAGCAACACAAGCTGCCGAAAGAAGCGTTCCAGTGGTACCTTGACTTGCGCCGCTATGGCTCCGTTCCTCACGCTGGATTCGGCATGGGCATTGAGCGCGTTGTGGCCTGGGTATGCGCCTTGGACCACGTTCGCGAAACGATCCCATTCGCCCGCACTCTTCACCGCATCTATCCCTAGAGGCGCTCCTGTATTCGCACTTCTATTCGAATGCGGCCATCTTGTTCGAGACACGAGCTCAGCACGGGGCTGCGTCGAAGAAACGCATCTTTACTCAAGGGACAAAAGTCGAATTGCCGGTTCCCTGGAGCATTTTCCATGACTCTCTCTGCCATTGAAGTCAATCAGCTTAAGCATGCTCCGCCAGTCGAGGGTGTGCTTCCCATCATCCTCGAGCGCTGGAGTCCACGCGCCTTCGCCGATCGCGATGTGGATCCTGCTGATCTGGCAAGGATCTTCGAAGCCGCACGTTGGGCGCCTTCATCTTTCAATGAGCAGCCCTGGCGTTTTCTCGTCGGACTACGAGGCACCGAAACTTACGAAAAAATAGCCGCAGCGCTGATGCCATCCAACCGACTTTGGGCACTTCAGGCGCCGGTGCTGATTCTTGGGGCTACGAAGACCCGCTTCAGCCACAACGACAACCCCAACGCCAGTGCAGCACACGACTTGGGAGCCGCGAGCGGATTCATTGCTCTCCAGGCCACGGCCTTGGGCCTCCAGGCGCATCAAATGGCAGGCTTTGATCGAGAGAAGGCGCGAGAGGCTTTCGGAATACCCCGGGATTATGCTCTTGGTTCGGTGATAGCTCTCGGTTATCAAGCAGATCCTTCCAGGCTCGAAGAGCTGTTTGTCGCTGGTGAGGTTGCTCCCCGCACCCGTAAACCCTTGAGCGAAATTGTCTTTTCAGCCTGGAACGAGCCAGCCAAAATAGGCTGAACGTAACGTCCAAAGTCAGTAACTAGCCATTCGCGGCAGTCCCTTCGCCTTCGACGTTAGAGTTAAGGCTGAGGGGGTTGCTTTTGGTCAAGACAGGGCCAGCTCGTCAGGCACAGCGAAGGCGCTCGCCCAGTCGCCATCGCCATGGATACAAGCCCATCAGAGTCAAGCGAATGGGCTGGCGGGGTCGCTCGGTCATCGCCGTGGCCGTCGCGATTTTCGGACTTCTTGCATGGGCGGCCATAGCCCGCCAGGTGGCTCCAACCTCCAACACCAGCCGGGACCGCTTCGATGCCATTGTTGTACTCGGCTATAAGGTCGACACCGATGGCAACCCTACGCCTGAGCAGTTGGCGCGAGTTACAGAGGGCGTACATGAATATGAACGCGGCGTAGCTCCCCGGCTTATCTTTACAGGGGGAGCGGCGCACAACGAGTTTGTCGAGGCCGATGTGATGGCGCGTACTGCGGCAGCCCAGGGCATTCCACCTTCGGCCATCTTTATTGAGACCAAAGCTCAAGACACAATCCAGAATGCGTGTTTCTCGGCGCGAATCATGAAGGCGCATGGCTGGCGATCCGCAGAGGTAGTTTCAGCTGCCAGCCATTTACCCAGGGCGGGTCTCATATTCAGTAGCCTGCCGCTGGAGTGGCGCACCCATGCCGCTCCGCCTCTTCAGCCACAATCGGCACTCTATTCGGCTGCGGCCGCTGCGGTGGAAACGTTGAAGACGATGCGCTATCTCACGTACGCCAACTTTGCCGAGCGCTGCGAACCTTAGCTCAGTCGAGATGGTCCGGCAATCAGGGATGGGTCGGCGTTGTCCCCCCAAGGTATGGTCCTGTAAGCTTTGAATTGATGCGTCTCCCAGTAAGTCTTACTATCTTTTCCGCTGTTGCAGCCCTTGCTTTGTGTGCCTACCCGCGCGCCAACGCCCAGGGCCAGAGTACCGCCGCCCAGACGGCCGGCACGGGCACCTACATTGCTGTCGATCCATTGGCAAATGTGCGCTACGACAATAAGTACGATCTCTCGCTGGGGATGGCCTATGCCCACATGAAAGCGGGGCCGAATCTGCTGCAAGGCTCCAATCTAGGCGGTTTGGACCTCAGCGGTTCTTATTGGTTCAGTAAACGATGGGCCGTAGAGGCATCTGGTCGTGGCTACCTGGGCACCAGCGGTGCGGCCCCCAATCCCTATAGCATTAACGGCCCGTTTGTGATGGAGTACTTCTTTGTCGGGGGAGCCGAGTGGCTCGGACCGCATAATAAACACGGTGCCATGCTGGCCCATGCCATGATCGGCGGCGTTTACGGAAACTTCGAGCAGAATCTTCGCGGTCAGTCTCCGGCGGTCGTCGGTTTCTACAATTCTCAAGTCGCCCCGGCTGCCATCATCGGCGGGCATTTCGACCTGAACCGTTCCGCCCAGTGGGTCTTCCGAATTACCCCCGACGCCATCATCACTCGTTATGGCACCGACTACGGAACCATGATCACGCAAACGGACGTCAACTTTGCCATCTCCGTTGGCGTCCAGTACAGGTTCAAGAGGAAGCGCTAAGAGCCAAGCCGGCGCTTGGTCCGCCTTAAGACACTCGTATCGAGACCGAAGTGTACCGCGACGGAAGCAGGAAGCGGGCACTTCGGTTTTGTTTTTTGACAAAACCAATTGAACTAAAACAGAGAGGCTGCACGCGTTACATCCGTGTGGTATCCTTCGCCGTTCAGTGACGACTTTTGAAAATCGTCACCGGAAGAAATGCCGTACCGGATAACGGCACTTGGATTCGCGCGAAGCTCTCCGGGAAGACAGCGCGACAAGGCAGGCTCATACGGACATGAAGGACACTCTGGGTGTACTCCTTGCGGGTGGTGCTGGCGAAAGGCTCTTCCCGCTTACCCGTGATCGCGCCAAGCCGGCCGTGCCCTTTGGTGGGCACTACCGGATCATCGACATCACTCTCTCCAACTGCATCAATTCGGGCCTGCGCAGAGTCTTCATCCTTACCCAATACAAGGCTCTCTCACTCAACAGGCACATCCGCGAGGGATGGACGGGAATCGTGGCGCAGGAACTCGGTGAGTTCTTCGAGCTATTGCCACCCATGCAGCGCACTGGTGCGAACTGGTACATGGGCACGGCCGACGCTGTCTATCAAAACATATACTCGATCGGCAGCGAGCAACCGAAGCACATGATCATCCTCGGTGGTGACCACATCTACAAGATGGATTACAGCCGGATGCTCGAACTTCACAAGGAGACCCACGCCGAGGTGACCCTCGCCACTTTGCCCGTTCCACCTGAGGATGTGTCGCGCTTCGGTGTTGTCGACGTGGCCGCGAACGGCGAAATCACCGGCTTTCAGGAGAAGCCCGCCACTACGACTGTCCGATCGCCATTCAATCCTGATTCTGTTGAAGCCTCGATGGGTATTTACATCTTCAACACCGAGGTTCTGCTCAAGGCACTGATCGCAGATGCTGAGGATCCGAATTCCAAGCACGACTTCGGCCACAATATTCTCCCCAATCTGCTGGGCAGGAAGAAAATGATGGCCTACACGTTTGTCGACGAGAACAAACAACAGGCCCTCTATTGGCGCGACGTCGGCACGCTCGACTCCTACTACGACGCCAACATGGACCTGTGCTCAGTCTCGCCGGTCTTCAACTTGTATGACAAGAGCTGGCCCATGCGTACGCGCGTCCGCCAGTATCCGCCGGCCAAGTTCGTATTCGGAGAACCTGGCCGTACAGGTATGGCGAGGGATTCAGTCATCACTGCAGGAGTAATTGTCTCGGGCGCGTCGGTTTCGAACTCGGTGCTCTCGCAGGATGTGCGCGTCAATTCCTACTCGGAAGTGGACGCCAGCATCATCTTTTCGCACGTGAATATTGGCCGGCACTGCCGCATACGCCGCGCCATTATTGATCGCGATGTCCACATCCCGGAGGGAACGGTGATTGGCTATGATCCGGTGGAGGACAAGAGGCGGTATTTCGTTACTCCGTCGGGCTTGACAATCGTTACGCGCGATGCCTCCTTGTTTGAAAATCCCGTCGATCCGGAATTCCAAGAACGGTATTAGTACCGGGCCGACGATTTTCACAGTTCCACAGGGGAAAGAGAGCGGAGGATGCCCGCTCACTTTCCAGGAGAGGTGTCCAGCCTTTCGCTGGATGTCACCTACAAGATTGCGCTTCGGCTGGGATGATCTTCTCCAAATTGACCACTGCTTGCTGGACTCAAAGCGACTGTCGCGAGCCTGGAAGATGTGCACAACAATCCATACACCGACAGGAATAGGCAATAGATTGGCAGGATTGGGATACCACCCGGAATGCGTTCTTTCGTAGTCTGATTACGGCGAGAGTTGCTCGCCGGAACATGAGGTCATTTCATGTACAAAGCAAAAGCTTATTCGGTTGCCAGTGCGACTTCTCAATTTGCCTCCACCACGATCGCACGGCGCGATCTCACCGAGCACGATGTGCAAATCGAGATCCTCTTCTGCGGCATCTGTCACTCCGATCTCCACCAGGCTCGCAATGAATGGAGTGGCATGATGCCGACCGTTTATCCTTGCGTCCCCGGTCATGAGATTGCAGGCCGCGTCACAAAAGTTGGATCCGCCGTTACCAAGTTCAAGCCGGGCGATCTTGCTGCTGTCGGCTGTATGGTCGACTCGGACCGCACCTGTCCTGAGTGCAAGGCCGGCCTGGAGCAGTTCTGTAACAACATGACGCTCACCTACAACTTTCCCGACAAGCATTCCGGAGGCGTCACTTATGGTGGATACTCCGACAGCATCGTGGTCGACGAGCACTTCGTGCTTCGCGTACCGCCAAACCTGAATCTCGCCGGAGCTGCGCCGTTGCTCTGCGCGGGCATCACCACCTACTCGCCCATGCGGCACTGGGGCGTGACCAAGGGTATGAAGGTCGGCGTCGTCGGCCTCGGCGGACTCGGCCACATGGGCGTCAAGTTCGCACACGCTTTCGGTGCCCACGTCGTTGTCTTTACCACGTCTCCCGGCAAGAAGGACGATGCGCTCCGGCTCGGCGCCGATGAAGTTGTCATCTCCCGTAACGCCGACGAGATGGGCAAACATGCCGGCAGCTTCGATTTCATTCTCGATGCCGTCGCCGCCGATCACGACATCAACGCGTATATCAACCTCCTTCGCCGCGACGGCAACATCACCATGGTCGGCGCACCAGAGAAGCCACTGTCTGTATCCGTCTTCGGCCTCATCTTCAAACGCCGTAGCTTCTCGGGCGCGCTCATCGGTGGCATCGCAGAAACCCAGGAGATGCTCGACTTCTGCGGCAAACACAACATCACGTCCGATGTTGAGGTGATCCCCATTCAAAAGATCAACGAAGCCTACGAGAGGCTGGTCAAGTCAGATGTGAAATACCGTTTCTCGATCGATATGGCTTCGCTCAAATCGGAGTAGCGGCATACGGCGCCCTCGCTGTTCGATCGCGAGGTAGGCGATCCACAATCGGCAGGAGAAAAATGCAAAAGCGCAGATTGGGAAAAAGCAATCTGGAAGTATCGGCTCTCGGCCTCGGCTGCATGGGCATGAACTTTTCGTACAAACCGTTTCCGGAGAAGCACGAGTCCATCGCTCTGCTGCGAGCTGCAGTCGAGCGCGGCGTCACCTTCTTTGACACGGCCGAGGTCTACGGGCCTTTCATCAACGAAGAACTCGTGGGCGAAGGCCTCGCTCCTTTTCGTGGGCAGGTAGTCATCGCCACCAAGTTTGGATTTGATATCAATACCGACGGAAGCCACGGCACGAAGGGCCTCGACAGCAGCCCCCAGCGAATCCGCCAGGTCGCCGACGCCTCGCTCAAGCGTCTCAATGTCGATGTTATCGATCTCTTTTACCAGCACCGAGTCGACCCCAAGATTCCGATTGAAGACGTCGCCGGCGCCGTCAAGGACCTCATTGATCAGGGTAAGGTCAAGCATTTCGGTCTGTCCGAGGCTGGCGCCAAGACCATCCGCCGTGCTCACGCGGTGCAGCCGCTGACGGCCCTACAGAGTGAATACTCGCTCTGGTACAGGACGCCTGAGGAGGAGATCATTCCCACGCTTGAAGAACTCGGCATCGGTTTCGTCCCCTTCAGTCCACTCGGCAAAGGATTCCTGACGGGAAAGATCGAAGAGAGCAGGACTTTCGACAAAACCGACATTCGCAGCAGCATCCCACGCTTCACCCCGGAGGCTCGCAAGGCGAACCAAGCCCTCGTCGATCTACTCGGGGAGATCGGAAAGCGCAAGAATGCGACTCCGGCGCAGATCGCCTTGGCCTGGCTACTTTCACAGAAGCCGTGGATTGTTCCTATCCCAGGCACAACGAAGCTCCATCGCCTCGAAGAGAACATCGGCGCTGCTGCGATTGAGCTTTCGGCCGAGGATCTTCGGCAGATTGAAAACGCTGCAGCAGAAATCGAGGTGCATGGCGCACGGTATCCAGAACACATCGAGAAAATGACCGGCATCTGAGCGGTTCGGAAAGCGTAGGGCTGCGCACAATGTCGGCGAACTGGCACCGGCATCAGATCCAGGAGAACCCATCATGGAAATCAAGCGCGTTGGTTCACAACCTTCAGGAAAAGGACCGGCTGAATACTTCACAGGCACTGTGCGCGTCGACATGTTGTTTGACGCACCCGATCCGGCACGCGTCGTTGGCGCAAGCGTTACCTTCGAACCCGGTGCGCGCACCGCGTGGCATACGCATCCGCTGGGCCAGACACTTGTAGTTAGCTCGGGCTGTGGCAGAGCGCAGCGCTGGGGCGGCCCAATCGAGGAGATCAGGCCCGGGGACGTGATCTGGTTTGCTCCGGGAGAGAAGCATTGGCACGGAGCGGCGCCAGCCACAGGCATGACTCACTTTGCTATTCAAGAGAAGCTTAACGGCAAAACCGTCGACTGGATGGAGCAGGTGAGCGATGAGGAATACAAAGCATAGTCATGATTCCCTCTTATGGATGTTTTGTGACCCCTTTTCAATGGACCGACCTTCGGATGGAATCAAGATCCATTAACGCTGTCCAGCAATATGCGCAGTCCATCCCCGAAGGGGAATGGTCAGGGTTTAGACGGGAAATTGGTGTGCAGTCCATCGCGGCCGCCGAGGTTGCGAGTCACTACGCCTTAGTTATCTTGTGACTTGTTTTTGACAAACCTGTGTCCGGATTTTATGCTTTGTCTCGAGCAAACGTTTACTCAGGGGCCACGCTACTCGAGGCCATCGGATGGTGCCTCACGGGATTGCGCGCCTTTGCAACAGAGAAGGGAATGCCATGAAGACAGTTTCAAGAAGGCGGTTTCTGAAGAAGGCGACACAGGCGGGCATGGCCGTTGCAACGAGCAGCGCACTGGACAGATTCGGTCTTGCGCAGAGTACGCCCAAAGCAACTCGCGTGATCATCGATTCCAACCGACAGATCGCGCCAATCGATCGCCATCTCTTCGGGTCATTTCTCGAGCATCTTGGCCGTGCCATTTACGGGGGGATCTACGAACCCAATTCGAAGTTCGCAGACGCCAACGGATTCCGAACCGACGTGATCAAGGAAGTTCGCGACCTGGGAGTGCCCATCGTTCGCTATCCCGGCGGCAACTTCGTTTCGGGGTATCACTGGCTGGATGGGGTGGGTCCGAAGAAAGATCGGCCGACGGTTCTCGATCGTGCGTGGAACACCCTGGAGACCAATCAGTTCGGCACGAACGAATTCATTACGTGGGCGCGTGCGGCGGGAACTGAGCCGCTTTTCGGCCTCAACTTCGGCACGGGAACAGCGGAAGATGCGGCCGCCCTCGTCGAGTATTGCAATGTGGCGAAGGGGACGAAGTGGAGCGAATTGCGCCGCTCTCATGGTTATGATCAGCCTCACGCTGTGAAGTACTGGTGCGTGGGCAATGAGATGGACGGACCATGGCAGATTGGTCACATGCCGGCGCGGGAGTACGGAATCAAGGCTACGGACGCCGCCCGGCAGATGCGCGTGCTCGATCCTTCGATCAAACTGATCGCATGTGGCTCCAGCGGTCCTTTCATGCCTACGTATATCGAGTGGGACCGCACAGTACTGGAAGAGTGCTACGACGAGGTCGACGGCATCTCTCTGCACCGGTATTGGGGAAATACGGAAGAAAACAATAACGACAGTTCGAAGTACCTGGCGATGAACCTGGCGATGGATCGTCAGATCGAAGAGATCGTGGCGGTTTGCGACACGGTGAAAGCACACAAGCGCTCGCAGAAGCAACTGTTCCTGTCGTTCGATGAATGGAACGTGTGGTATCGCGCACGCAGCGGCGATGCCACGAACGGCCACGGAACGACCGCTCCTCACCTTCTCGAGGAACCGTACAACCTCGAAGATGCGCTGCTCGTTGGCGGGCTTGCCAACTCTCTTATTCGTCATTCTGATCGGGTCAAAGTGGCGTGCCTTGCACAACTGGTGAACGTGATTGCACCCATCATGACGAACGAGAATGGCACATTGCGTCACAGCATCTACTACCCGTATGCGTGGGCCCTGAAGCATGCGCAGGGCCGTGCTCTCAGCATCAGCCCTGAAGGCCCGACGTATGAAGTCGCTACTCTCGGGCGGCCGATTGAAAGCATCGGCCTGCCTGCTCCGGGATTTGGGGCTGTGCCCTATCTGGACGTGGTGGCCACGCTCGATGCAGAGAAGAAGACGGCCAGCGTCTTTGTGCTTAACCGCGATCTCGAAAAGGCGCAGGACCTGGAAATCAACTGGCGCGATTTGACTCCAAGCAAGGTCACGGGTTTTGAAACGATTACCGGATCTGATCTGAAGGCGGTCAATACTTTTGCGGAGCCAAATCGAGTGGTGCCGCAGAAGCTGGAGAGTCCGAAGGTCGGGTCGGCGATGACGTTGAAGTTGCCGCCGCGATCTTACTCGGTGTTATCGCTCGCGCTTTGATCGATGTGCTCCGCCGCAAGAGCTGGGAGTCCCCCGCTCTTGCGGCGATGGCGATCACTGCTGAATCAAAACAAAAATCCTGACCGTTGATCTTTTGGCGCTGCGCTGGATTCGTGTTTGAGGAGCCAGGATTTTCGCTGGATGCCGCCGCCGTAACCGGTGAGTGATCCATTGGCTCCGATTACGCGGTGACAAGGCACGACGACTCCCACCGGGTTGGAACCGTTGGCAAGGCCGACTGCTCTTACCGCAGCAGGTCGGCCGATTTGCGCGGCGAGAGCGGCGTAGGAAAGCGTTGAGCCGCAAGGAATGGTGCGCAACGCGGTCCAGACCGACTGCTGGAATGACGTGCCTTCGGTTTTGACGGGCAAAGTGTCGAGCGCGCTGAGTTCGCCCGCGAAGTATCGTTCGATGGCGTGGGTCAGGCCATGCGGGTTTCGAGTTGGTTCGAGTGTGTACTGTTCGGCATTGTAGAGACGCAGTGACCGGTACATGCGCGTCTCATAGTCGGACCAATCTATGGCGCGGAGGTTTCCTTCCTCGTCGGCGACGATGAGCATCTCGCCGATGGGCGTGTTGAGATGGTCCATCAAAAGGAGCAGAGGTTTAGTCATAGAGATCCTTCGAAGCTGCGCTTGCGTCAACAGTCCACAGGTGCTGCGCGGCGTAGGCACGCCAGGGCCGCCACGATTCAGCCCGCATCTGGAGTGTGGCGGCAGTGGAGCAGTTGTCATCGATTCGCGCGATGCCTCGAAGCAGGCCAATGTCGGAGGATGGAAATGCATCCATTTCTCGCATGGCGCGCAACGCAATGTAGTGCGCAGTCCATTCGCCTATTCCGTGAATTGTGCGCAGGCGGGCGATCGCATTGTCGATTGTTCCCTGTGGGCGAAATAGGTTGGGATCGGCTGCGACCGCGGTGGCAAAGGCTTTCAATGACCGGATGCGGGCAACCGGCATCCCGAGGCCGATGGAGTCTGCCGAGGCCAGTTGCCTTGGCGTGGGAAACACGTGAGTCAGAGACGGGTGATGCGCGAGTCCGTCCGGGACGGGTCGACCGTGAAGTGCGACCAACTGTGCTGCAAGACGGCGGGCAGCGGTGACGGTGATCTGCTGCCCGAGGATCGCGCGTACTGCCAACTCAAATCCATCCCATCCGCCGGGAGCGCGCAGGCCCGGACGCATGGCTACGAGGGGCGCAAGCAGAGGATCACGGGCGAGATGTCCATCGATGGTTTCGATGTCGGCGCCGAGATCGAAAAGCCGACGAACGCGGGCGACAATGGCGGGCAGGGCTTTGACTTCAGGGAAACGGATGGTGACTCCGAGGCTCTGCTGACGAGGCAGATGCGATACTTCGATGCTGCCGATGGTTCCGTTGATTTCGACAGTGCGCCGATAGATGCCGCCCTCAATCCATTCCATCCCGGCGATAGCACGCGTTTCAAGAAAGGCAAGCACCGACTCCCAATCGTAAGGAGGCCGATAGCGCAATCTCAGCGTGACCTTTGCTTCGGCTTGTGCAGGGAGGTCGGCGCTCTTACGGCGCAAGGCGCTGGGGGCACGATGGAAGAGTCCGCGAAATGTTTCGTTGAACCGGCGTACGCTGCTGAATCCCGCGGCGATGGCGATCTCCGCCATGGGCATCCGGGTTTCGTGGATGAGTTGCTTGGCGAAGAGGACGCGCCTGGTCT
This sequence comes from uncultured Acidobacteriaceae bacterium, assembly GCA_963737915.1. GTDB lineage: Bacteria > Acidobacteriota > Terriglobia > Terriglobales > Acidobacteriaceae > Telmatobacter. Next base: position 120,744 of record CAVTUP010000028.1, read on the forward strand.
GCGCAACAGAGACCGGGGAAGCGCCAAGGTGCTGGAGGAAGAGGCGGCGAAGCTGGCGTTCGCCCAAACCAAGTCGCTCGGCAAGTATTTCTACGCTGGTTTCTTTGCCGTCGAGTGCCCCGTCGTCGATAAGAACAAGCGCGCGCGAGACGGTGTTCGAAGTACCGCGCCACGAGGCAAGATGAGGAGCGGTTTCAGGGCGGCAGCGAAGACATGGACGAAAGCCTGCGTCCTGGGCCGCCGCGGCTGAAGCAAAAAAGCGACAATTCTCGAACTTCGCCGTGCGCGCGGGACAAACGGGGCGACAGTAGATTCCTGTGGAGCGAACACCCACAAAGATCAGGCCGTCGAATCGTGCGTCCCGGCTCTGCAGCGCTCGATAGCAAACTTCTGGGGCGGGAAGTTCCATATCCAGATTTTCTCACCGCGTTGGTTGCAGGTTGGCGGTTTTCGGACATCGTCACCGGTCGAGGAAGAATTCGATTCCCTGTTTGCGGGTGGGGTCAAATTATGTGCGGAACGTGGACATTTCCAGACATAGTCAAGGGTGCAAAGCCATATGCTAGCTATGCCCGTTCCGCAGAAGGCGGCGGAACGGGGAGAAATCTGATGAGTTCTGGCCCGCAACATGGTGAGAACGGCTCGTCATTGCTAAATCCCTATGCTCAAGTATCTGCTGATCTTCGTTCCCGTCGCCATCCTGCTGAGGTATCTGTCGCCTTCCTCCCACATGCTCATCTTTGTGGCGGCTTGTTTTGCGATCGTTCCGCTCGCGGGGTGGCTGGGCCGCGCAACGGAGGAACTTGCTCACAATACAAATGAAGGCATTGGCGGGCTGCTGAATGCGACCTTTGGCAACGCGGCAGAGTTGATCATTGCCATCGTGGCCATCCAAAAGGGTCTTTATGACGTGGTGAAAGCATCGTTGACCGGCTCCGTGATCGGGAACCTGCTGCTGGTGCTGGGTGCAGCGATATTCGCGGGAGGTATCAAATACCCCCGGCAGCGGTTCAACGCGGTCGCAGCGCGTGAACAGGTTACGTTGCTCACGCTGGCAGCGATCGGCATGATCATGCCCGCCGCCTTCCACTATCTGGCTGGTTCCGGCGCGCAGATGAGGGTAAACGACCTTAGCCTCGAAATCTCGCTGGTGTTGTTGCTCGCGTATGTAGCGCACCTGGTTTTCTCGCTGTACACACACAGGCAACTCTTCGAAGGAAGCCCCGCGGAAACCGGTAAGACGGCGTGGGGAATACGAAGGTCGATTCTTGTCCTGCTGGGTTCCACTGCGCTCATCGCATGGATCAGCGAGATATTAGTTGGTTCGGTAGAGCAGGCGGCTGCGACCCTGGGCATGACTCGGGTCTTCATTGGCGTGATTGTCGTCGCCATCGTCGGTAATGCTGCAGAACACAGCACCGCGGTGATGGTGGCGATGAAGAACCGGATGGAGCTTTCGATTGGCATAGCCATCGGCAGCAGTCTGCAAATTGCCCTTTTCGTTGCACCTGTACTCGTTGCAGTCAGCTACTTTATGGGACCCCAGCCAATGGACCTGGTGTTCACTCCAGCGGAAGTCCTGGCAATTTTCCTCTCAGTGCTGATCAGCGGTCTCATCGCTTCGGACGGTGAATCCAACTGGCTCGAAGGGGTTCTGTTGCTGGCGGTGTACCTGATTCTGGGGATCGTGTTCTTCTACCTTCCGGAGGTGGCGGGCGCGCACTAGGTCATGATAGAGGGGATGATATAAGCTGCAATTATTCAACAAGATAGCGCCTAATTTGCGATTACCGTAAAACTGACGGTGGGACATGTCTGATTCGGGTCCAGGGCACTTACTTTCGTCAAAGCGAAGTGACCGCGATGGCGATGCCTTCTGATGGGTGTAGCCCTGACTTGCTGAGCGTGCCTGTGAATTGCCAGCGAACCGCAGGGTGCCTTGTCCGACATGAGGTGGCTAAGCTCGGTGCCCCAATACCCTATCAATCGCCCACAAAGCGCTTCGGGGTGACCGCAATGGAACTAAGTCAGCAAAATCTTCGTAAGACCACCTATGCAATGCGTGGGTACATTAAGCTGGAGCGTGGTAGGACTGGCATCGCCGCCTAAGCCTTTGCGGCGCAAGCTGGAGCCCCGGTCAAACGACGCGGCCAAGCAGCTGGTTGCAGACCACATTCAGGACGGTACGACGGTCAAGCAGACCAAGCCGGACGCCTACCTGACTCGCGGGGAGGTGAGACCGCTGGAGATCGACTGGTCCCAAATTGTCCGCCGTTGCATGGACGGAGATTCCGGCGCATGGGCTGAGCTGGTCAAGACACACCATCGGCGTGTCTACGGCCTCTGCTATCGCTTTACCGGGAACGGCGCTGACGCCGAAGATCTTACTCAGGACGTCTTCTTAAAAATCTATTCGAACCTTTCCAGCTTTGACACTGCGCGGGGCAGCCTGCAGGTGTGGATCACGACCATGACCCGCAATTTGCTGGTGGATAACTTCCGCCGGACCAAAAACTTGCGTGCCACGGGTTCGCTGGACGAGGGCTGGGACATAACCGACGAATTGAGGCCGGTGGACAGGCTGGTATCGAGCAGCCCTTCTCCACACGAATCGGCCGCGCAGAAGGAATTATCAAAAATGGTGCAGAACGCGCTGGCGCGCGTTTCAGTGGAGTTGCGCGAGGCGGTTATTCTAAGGGACCTTCAAGATATGGACTACAAAGAGATTGCCCAGGTGCTGGGCATCCCCGAAGGAACAGTAAAGTCTCGCATCAGCAGGGGACGCGCGGAACTAGCGCGCCTTCTGGAACGTAATAAGCGGGAGGTGATGTGATCATGGCAGACCGCGGTAACATTCCGAATTCTCCAGCTTGCGGCCTTTGGGAAACGCTTTTGGCCGATGCTCTGGACGGGCTGCTGCGACCCGAGGATGAGGCAACTTTCACCTCGCATATGGCTGTCTGCCCGGCATGCACCGCCCTCTTTGAGGAAGCCCAGCGTGGACGGGAGTGGCTTGGGTTCCTGACGACCGAGCCGGAAGTCCCGGAAGGGCTTTTGGACAAGATTCTGGCGCAGACCGGGCCGGGACAAGTGGAAGGCTACGGTTTGGTGGCGGGAAGCAATGTGCTGCCCATGCCTCCAGCCTGGCAGCGTCCGGGGCTGATGGGTCGCATTCGTCGCTTCGCCGAGCCACGGCTGTTGATGACCGCGGCGATGGCGTTCTTTTCGATCGCGTTGACGCTCAACATGACGGGGGTCAAGCTTACCGATCTTCGGATATCGAATCTTCGGCCGAGCGCGGTGCGCTCTTTTATGGAACGACGCCTGACGATGGCGTCCACGCCGATCATTCGTTATTACGACCACCTGCGCCTTGTCTATGAAGTTGAATCACGGATGCGGGAGCTGCGTGGTGCCGGCGAAGGAAACAGCAACAAGCAGCAGAAAAACGCTCAACCGGTAGCGCCGGGGGAGTCAAAGCAAAACCCCAGCCATAAAGACGGAGGGTCCCGCGTAGATCCGCCGCAACAGTCTGGGGCCCCGGCATTAAAAGATTCATTTGATTACCTTGAAACCTCCGTTACGCTTCAAGACCGGCCCGTGCATTCCGGCGGCTCCGAAGTAGCAATACGGGAAAGGAGCACAGTATGGACTGCGTAAATCACAGTGGAGTAAGTGCAACAGCGTTCTGTCAGAACTGCGGCAAGGCACTCTGCCCGGCTTGCGTTCGCAATGCCGGAGGAGGACAGATACTATGCGAGCCTTGTTTGACGTCGTGGCAGGCTTATCAGCAGCCATTTGTTGCGCCACCCGCAGGTGGGCCGAATCCTTCAGCGGCAGCCGCACTGGGTCTGATCCCCGGCGTGGGCGCGATGTACAACGGGCAGTATTTCAAGGGGCTGATTCATGTTGTTATTTTTGTGGTGCTGATCAGCATCACGAGCCACTATGGTTTGTTTGGCCTGTTTATTCCGGCGTGGATCCTCTACCAGTCGTTTGAGGCGTTCCACACAGCAAAGGCCATTCGCGACGGGCAGCCAATACCGGATCCATTGGGATTGAACGAGGTTGGCAATTGGATGAACCTTGGCGGGCGTCCGCATAATCCGGCGCAGCCCGGGCAAGGGCCCGCGAATCCTGGCGCTTATGGGCCAGGCCCGACTGGAACCGGCCCGGTGGGAACGGGTACAGCGGCAGGCGGTTATCAGACGCCTTATACGAGCCAGTACCAAACGCCATACACGCCGCCGGCCGGGTTTCCCGATCCCGCAATTCCTCCGGTTCCACCGGTGCCGCCTCTTTTCTGGCGTCGCAAGGAGCCGATTGGCGCGGTGATTCTTATTGGCTTTGGATTGATTCTTTTGCTGAACCAAATGGGGTATTTGGCTGAACGGGTTGTCCACTTTCTCTGGCCGCTGGTCTTTATCGCTCTCGGCGCGTGGCTGATCGTTCGTCGAGTCAGTGACTCGAAGGGGGGTACACAATGAACCGCTACATATTGATTCGCCGTCTTACCGGCCCATCCATATTGCTTCTGCTGGGCGTCGTTGCGCTTCTGCACCAGGCAGATCTCGTGAACTGGAGCATATTTGTGCCGCTCCTGTTGATTCTGATCGGCGTTCTCAAGCTGGCTCAACGTGCAGCCCTGGCCGCCACGGGCGATGACGAACTGTATCCAGGGGGTCAAGGTCCGTATCCGGGAGCACCATATCCGTACGCGGGTGGAGTGACACCTCCTGCGCAGCCGGGCTCATCCATCGTTCCTGCTCACACGCAAGACTTCGGTAAAGGTCCCGAGGGAGGACAGTCATGAGCAGCGTACCTCCGAACACACCTCCGGGCGGAATGCCGCCCCCGTATGACTCGCGAAATCAGTGGCGGGTTTATCGCGAGCAACAGAAGGCCGCATGGCGGGCCCAGCGCGATGCATGGAAGGCCCAGCAGTACGCGTGGAAGGCGAACGCACAACACGCTTATGGCCCGCGTGTTCCTTCTGTTGTCGGCCCCATCATTCTGATCGCAATCGGTGTAGTCGGCGTCCTCATTTACAGCGGGCGCATTTCCGGACCGCAGTTCATGAGCTGGTATGGCCACTGGTGGCCGTTGCTTTTGATCGCCGCGGGCCTGGCGATGCTCGGCGAATGGGCGCTTGACCTGCGGCGTGAAACGCCGGTTCGCCGGAGCAGCGGGTTTGTGGGTATTTTGATTTTGCTTGCCGTTCTGGGTTTCGCAGCTAACGGTTGGAACAGCAACTTCTGGGGCCCGATGCGCGCCCAGTGGGGAGATCACGACGACAATTTCTTCAACATGTTTGGCCTGCCTGAACACGACTTGGATCAGGAAGTGATGAATGTCGCCATTCCTGCAGATGCATCGATACAGATCGAGAATCCTCGTGGCGATGTGAGCGTGACTGCGGGTGACACGCCCAACATCGAGGTTCACGCGCATGAAATCGCTTTTGCGAATTCTGATGCCGAGGCGAAAAAGATTTTCGACGCGCAGCAGGCACACGTGACCGTGAGCGGCAATGCAGTGCTCGTGAAATCCGAGAGCAACAACAGCGGACGTTTGAACCTGACAATTACAGTTCCCAAGACGGCACAGGTAAATGTGAATTCCGGCCACGGCGATGTAACGGCGGCGGGCCTGGGCGCAGGACTCAATGTCACTTCGAATCACGGCGATGTACATCTCAGCATGATCAAGGGATCTGTGCAGGTTCATTTTTCAAACGCGCGGGGAGATTTCTCAGCCCATCAAGTTGATGGCGATCTCACTGCGGAAGGAAACTGCAACGATCTCACCTTCTCAGATATCAAAGGGAAGGTAACCCTCAATGGCGAACTTTTCGGCGATGTGCACATGGAGAATGTTGCTGGTCCTCTCCATCTGCATACCTCGGTGACAGATATGGACGTGGCGTCGTTGCCGGGCGATCTCACGCTGAATTCCGACGATCTGCGCATAACTGAGGCCAAGGGAAAAGTGCGAGTCACAACGCATTCCAAGGATGTGGATCTGAGCCAGATTTACGGCGAGACCTACGTCGAAAATCGAGATGGCCGCATTGCCGTGGAGCCTGCCGGAAGCTACGCCGTGGAAGCCAAGAACCGCAAGGGCGACGTGGAACTGACCATGCCTCCCAACGCGGACGCGAAAGTGGAAGGCAGTACACGCAATGGCGATATTGTGACCGACTTCGCTCTTGCGATCACGGGCGACGAAAGCAAGACGGTGACCGGGAATATTGGCTCGGGCGGCCCGAGAGTCTTTCTGAGCGCAGAGAATGGCGACGTTCGGATCAAGAAGGGGACTGGGGTTCCGAATCCGCCACCGGCGATCGCAGGACCCGCTCCAACTGCGCCAAATGCACCTCATCTGAAGGAGCCAAAGGCGCCGCCACCACCGCCGGTAACGCAGTAGGCCGGATTCAACCAAGGATCATTTGGGCGCGGGAGATAGCATCTCTCGCGCCTATTCCGTTCTGAGCGCCTGAATCGGATCGAGTCGCGAGGCTCGCCACGCGGGGACAACGCAGGCCATCGCGGCTACGAGCAGCAGGATTGCAGCGACCGTGGCGAATACCGCGGCGTCGAGTGGTTCCGTTTCATAGAGCATGGAGCGGATGAGTCGGACAACGGCAGCGCTTGCGGCCAGGCCGAATACCAATCCGATCAATGCCGGGTTCAGACCATCGAGCAGCACTTTACGCATCACTTGTACACGCCTCGCGCCCAAGGCGATGCGGATGCCAATTTCGCCTGTTCGCTGTGTTACGAGATAGGCAAGCACTCCGTAGAGGCCGGCCGCAGCGAGTATCAAGGCAATTGCCGCGAAGGCGAGCACGAGGAGCGAGTCGAACTGCGAGTCGACTGTGGCTTTGCCGATGGATTGGCGAAGAGTCATCACATCGGAGACGGGCAGATCGGCATCGAGGCTGCCGATGATCTTCTGCACGGGAAGAGACAAAGCTTCCACGTTGCGTAGGGAGCGGACAACGATCGCGGCATGGCTGTAGTCATTGCCATAGATGGGCCAGTAGAGAGTTGGATTCGGGGGCTGCGAAACATACCATCGCGTATCGCCGACAACGCCGAGAACCTCGAATACTTCGCCTGTCATGGCGACTTTGAGATGCTTGCCAACAGGGTCTTCGCCGGGAAAGTAACGCTGCGCGGCGGCCTGACTGATGACGGCAACGTGAGCGCGATCGAGGCGCTCGTCGGAGGTGAAGATGTGACCTCGCAAGAGCGGAATCTGGATGGCCGCGAAGTATCCCGGCTCCGCTCCCCGCACCATCAGGCTCATATTCTGACCCTTTGCAAGAGGCGGATGTTCCACCACGGACATTGCTTCATCGCCGCCCCACCCTTCTCCTGGCGCGGTACTCACGAGCCCGGCAGCTTGCACTCCGGGCAAGGCGCGGACGCGGGCGATCACGCTCTCAAAGAAAGCCACCTGCTGAACCGGCTCTTTGTAGCGGGCTTCGGGCAAGCTGAAGTGCATGGTCAGCACGTTGTCAATCGGCACGCCAATGTCGGTGGAACGCAGGTGCTGGTAGCTCTTCAGCAAGCAGCCCCGCTCCGACCAACAGCACGACAGTAAGGCCAACTTCGAGAACAAGAAATGTTCTGCGAAGAGTGGCTCGCGCGCGCCCGGCGCTATGCGCCCTTGACGATTCGTGAAGTGAAGCAAGGACATTCTTTCCGCTGGAACTGAACGCGGAAACCAGTCCGGCGAAGAGGGCACAGAGCAGGATTGTTCCGGAAGCGAAGATCGCCACGACACCGTCGAAGTGGATTGCTTCGATGCGGTTCATTTCGCTCCGGGAGTGGATAAGCCACTGGAGCGCACCGCCAGCAAAGAGCAAACCGAGACATCCGCCGGCAATCGACAGCAACGAGCTTTCGATCAATCGCTCGCGTACCAGGCGCATGCGTCCGCCACCGAGCGCCACTCGAATGGCCAATTCCTTTTTGCGTGCAGCGGAACGAGCCACCAGCAGGCTCGCAACATTCATGCATGAGATGAGCAATACGCATCCGGTCGCGGCGAGCAGTGCATAGAGCGGGGTTTTGTAGTTATGAACGACGTCGTCGAGCATGGTGCGGCCGGAGACGCCGTCGTGGACAGACGGCCCGGGATGGGTCGCCTTAATGTGGCTTTGCAAGGCATTCAATTGGCTGACGAGTGCACCCAGAGTCGTGCCGGGGAGCAGGCGGGCGACCACCATTAATTCATGATCGTCAAAGGCGTGGAGGAGCGCGGGTGGGGCTTCGTGGTTGATTGGAGTCCAAGCCTGCATGGTGTTGCCGCTGAACGCGCCAGCATATGCAAACGACGCGGGGAGTACGCCGATGACCGTGTACGGCTTAGCATCGAGCCAGATCTTCTTGCCCACAATTGCCGGATCGCTGTCGTAACGACGCCTCCAGAACGGCGCGGACAAGATAACGGTGGCCTCTGTGTTGGGTTGGTCGTCTGATGCGCTGAAGCTGCGACCGAGCGCCGGCGAGACTCCCAGGGTGGAGAACAGATTCCAGGAGCACCACGACGCATCGATTCTTTCCGGAAGCTTTCCTCCCTCCGCAGAGACGTTGTAACTCTGCCACGGCGACAACATGGCCATCTGCGCAACACCCTGCGCGGCTTTTTGCCACTCTATAAAGCTGCCGACATCGACCGGCAAGTAGTCAGTGAAGTCTGCGAGTCTTGCCTCGTGTTCGTAGAGAGAGACCAACTGATTGGAGTCGCGGTAGGGAAGCGGGTTCAGAAGGACGCTGCGCACGACCGTGAATAACGCAACATTGGCGCCGATGCCAAGTGCCATGACCAGAATCGCGATTGCTGCAAAGCCGGGCGTGCGAAGCAGGGTACGGATGCAGTAGCGAACATCGCTTATGAGCGACTCGGCCCAGGCCCAACTCCATGTGGCGCGAGTCTGTTCGCGGAGGAGGGCGGGATTGCCGAACGTCCGCAGAGCTGCATAGCGTGCCTCTTCGGGACTCATACCGGCGGCAAGGTTTTCTACGATCTGGCGTTCAAGGTGGTCGTGCAACTCGTCGTCGAGGCGTGCGGCGGAGGCGCCGCGATGAAAGAGCATCTGAAACCGCATTCGCATTTGTTGAATCCAGCGCATGTTTCCTCCGGGAGTGGAGCACTCCAGATTGCTCAGGCCTCGCTAACGATCAGGTTGATAGCTTCAGAAAGCCGGTTCCAATTGGCGGTTTCCTTCTCCAACTGGGAGAGCCCTGCCGGGGTGAGGGAGTAGAACTTGGCCTGCCGCCCGGTTTCGCTCTCAGCCCACCGGGCCTTGATCCATCCCTGCTGTTCGAGGCGGTGGAGGGCTGGATAGAGTGATCCTTGCTGGACCTGCAACACATCTCCCGACAACTGCTGAATGCGCTTGGCGATGGCCCAGCCATGCATCGCGCTGGGCCGGAGTGTTTTGAGAATCAGGAGGTCCAGCGTGCCTTGAACGAGATCGTTAGGCTTTCCCATACCTAGATTATCTACAACAAAGTTGTGTAGACCGTCAAGGTATAGATTTCGACGGTGCACATTCGGCTGTTTATGGGCTGCGCCAACCCTTCGCTTGCCGAACGAATCCCATTCCGTTGTATTCTCCTGTGGCGGGAGGGGAAGATTTTCGATGATGCATTCGCCTATTCGAGTAGTCACCGTGGAGCGGGAATATGGCTCGAGGGGTGGGGAGTTTGCCCACGAACTTGCGGACCGGTTGGGCTGGAAGCTGATGGATTCGGAACTGGTGTGTGCTGCCGCGAGAAAGGCCGGCGTGACGCCAGAGCTAGCCGCCAAGTTTGATGAGCGATTGGATCCGTGGTACTACCGCTACGGCAAGGTGTTCTGGCATGACACGGCTTACCAAATGACGGGTCTTTCCGACGACCAGGTATTTGATTCCGAACGGATGTTGTCGCTCATCCGCGAGGAAATTATGGACGCAGCGACGGAGGGCAATTGCGTGCTGGTGGGTCGCGGCGCCGCCTGCGCTTTGGCGTGTCAGCCTGGGTGCTTTCACGTCTTTGTCTACGCAACTTCGAAGGCGAAACGGGAGTGGTTCACGCAAGCTTTTCCAAAGCAGGCGCAGCAGGCTGACCAGATGCTGGCCGCATATGACAAGCGCCGCGCTGCCGTCATCCGCAAGTTTTATCAGCAGGAGTGGTGCTCACGCGGGCTCTACCACATGCTGCTGAACTCTGCGATGGGGATTGACGCGATGATCGCCGCTGTTGAAGGATCTGCCGGACTGACGAGTGCGGTGCCAGAGGTTATTGGCAGCCAGATCAGTCCGACGGGAGCTCCCTGCTAGAGCAGTTTCGGAATTCATGTGGAGTTTTTGTGCTCGTCGAAAGGTGACGTTTTCTTGATGAAAAGGCCACTTTGCAGGTGCCTTCGGTCTACACCAATTTCGAAACCGCTTTAGACCTCGACGCGGCCAACACGTTGACTAATGCGCGTGAAGACTTCCCAGGGAATCGTTTCGGCGGCGATGGCATGATCGAGGGCGGTGATGGTCTCGTCGCCTTGGCTGCCCAGCACAACGACTTCGTTGCTCGGCTCGACGTTTTCTATTTCTGTCACGTCAATGACGGCCTGGTCCATGCTGACACGACCCACGAGAGGCGCGCGTTGTCCGCGCACGAGCAAGCTGAAATGACTGCCTAAGCGGCGGTCAAGCCCGTCTCCATATCCGATCGCAAGCAAAGCAACCCGCATCGGCTCCGTGGCCACGAAGTTTCCGTTGTAGCCGACCACCGCGCCTGCCGGAATCGAGCGCAGACTGACGACCTGTGACTTCCATGTCATTACAGGTTGCAGGCAACGTCGCGCCTCGGCGAGCGGAGATGGCTCTTCACTGACGAAGCCAGGATCGTAGTGCGGGACAAGCCCGTAGAGCGCAAGTCCGGGGCGAATGAGGGTTTTCATCTCATAGCGCGAGGCCAAGGCTGCGATTTTTGTCGCTTGATTCGCGAGCAGAGCGGCGGAGTTACCGACATTGAGGTAGCCGGCGTGAAGGCCCGCGGAACTAATGCGTTCGAGCGCTTGCTCCATTCGCGCCAACTGGGTTTCGGTGACTAGCTCGTCAGCCTCGTCTGCCGCGAAGAGGTGTGTCATGACGCTTTCCAACCGTAAGGGAGAACCTCGGTGAAAGCGGGAAAGGAGTGGAGAAAGCTGGTCAGGATCTGCACCCTGACGGCTCATGCCAGTGTCAATTTCGAGATGAACCGAAAGAGATCGGATGCCGATCGCACGCGCAGCACGTTCAAGCTCGTCGAACTGGCTAGGCTCCCAGACGACGGGGGTCAACTTGTTGAGAATGACGGCTGATCCTTGTCCAGCAAAGACCCCACCGATGACCAGCACGCGAGCTTCGGGACAGAGTGCGCGTGCGGCGACCCCTTCTTCGACGCTAGTGACGCCGAGCCAGCGTCCGCCTGCGCGCATCACGGCAGGAGCGCACACGTCGAGGGAATGCCCATACGCGTTGGCCTTGACGATGGCCAGTAATTCCGCGTGAGGGGCCGCGATATCCGCAAGGAACCGGTAATTTGCTTCAAGGGCGCTGGTGCGAATTTCAGTCCAGCAGGGGCGCGTTGGCATTTCGCTAATCCAATTACCAGTCTAGGGTATCGAGACGGGTGGATTGAAATGTCACAGGGAACGTCTGTTTACTAATCAGAGAACTGCGCGAGTTGCGAGGGTTCCGGTGGCTTGGTGAACAAGCTGACCACGACAAGTGCGACCAAGGCAGCGAAGAGAGCGGGGAAGATGGCATCGCGATCAGCGAAGATGTGAGGAAAGAGGCCCTTCACCGAAGGAATATCCCATGCCAGGGTGACCACTGTGCCGCTTGCGATGGCAGTAACTGCTCCCCAGGCCGTCGCGCGCTTTGAATAGAAGGCTGCCAAAACCACAGGCGTAAGAGCGGCGGAATAGATGGTGTAGGCCCAAAGCATTTTCTGGAGAATGCTCTCAGCGTAGACGGCCTGGTAGAGCGCCCAGCAACCCAGGAGCACAACGGCCAGTCGGGAGACAATCAAGACCCGTTTATTCGAGGCGTCGGGAGCCATGTAGCGCACAAAAACGTCGTTGACGAGATTGGTCGCGGGAGAGAAGAGATAGTTCGATGCGGTGGAGATGACTTTTGCAAAAACCGCGCCAAGCAGGATCGCGCCCAGGACGGCGGGAAGCCCATGCCGAGCCGTGTAGGGGATGATTTCGCGCGGATGCAGTGCTACTTCGCCAGTGGGGTAAAGGGCGCGCCCAAACACGGCGATGGCCACGATCAGGGTTTCAAGAAGCAGAGTGCCCAGGATCCAGCCGACAACGGATACGCGTGCATCCTTCTCGGTCTTTGCGGAGAAGAACTTCTGATACATCACCTGGTTTCCAAGCATGAGCAGCATCGTTGGCACTAAAAACTCAAGAGCGCGCACCAGACCGATACCGACGGGCCGAATTGCGCCATTCACTCCGACCCGATAGTTGCCAAGCGGCTGAAAATATTGGGGCGGCAATACCGAATGCAAACCGGCCCAGCCCCCGGCCTGAAGAAACAAGTAAGGTGCAGCGATGATGCAGATGATGGTGACGAGCGAGCCAATCGCCACATCCATGTATGCCACGGATGACATGCCAGCCAACGCGGTGGTCACGATGACAAATACGGCAATGAGATAGGTGCCCAACTCCGCTGAGACTGTGTCGGGGAAGATGAGGTGCAGCACGTCGCCGCCGCCTTTGAATTGATAACTGGTTATCCCGACGTATGCAAAGAGGATGGCGAAGGTACCCAGGACGCGAGCTGTCTGGTTGTAGCGGGCTTCGAGCAGATCAGGCAGGGTGAACTGCGCGAACTTGCGAGCTCTCGGAGCTATGAAATAGATCAGGAGCAACCCGAGCCATCCACCTGCCGGTTGCCAGAGCGCGGCAAATCCATTCTTGTAGGCGTTCTCCGCTCCCGCAAACAACGAACCTGCGCCAATCCAAGAAGTTAGGAGTGTAAGGACCAAAACAAATGCCGGCAAGGAGCGCCCGGCTACGAGGTAGTCGGCCTTTGTCTTCACGCGAGACGTACGAAAAAGAGCAACTGCCAGTAGGACCACGACGATGATGAGCAAGACTGCAACATATAGATGGGACATCCGCGGGGTTCCTCGTGTCGATCAGCGCAGTTCTCAACCCATCGTTCTCAGCCCGGGCTGAGAACGTGTTCTGGATTGCCGCGACAAAATGCCATTTGGCAGAAAATGCGGGCCTTACAGCAATCGAAGAGAGAGCTGAGCAGGTTTGCCAAGAAGTGTACCGGATAAAGCGCTGGCTGAGCACGCGTCAAGGTTGACCCCTATTCGTGGTATTGCTAAACTGTAACTGCGGGGTGGAGCAGCCCGGTAGCTCGTTGGGCTCATAACCCAAAGGTCGCTGGTTCAAATCCAGCCCCCGCAACCAATCACAACTTAAGCTTAGCGGGACGATCGAAGGATCCGTCTGAGACCTATTCATGTATACAAGGTCTGGCGATTGTTCTTTTTACCGAGATGTAAGCGAAGCGAGTCTATCATTAGCGATTTCAGTCTCCAATTTTTTGACCAGCCAATCAACTCACGTTTTGACAGTCGCGCATTTGCACAGGGTAAAAGCAAAGCCAGCGACCAATCGGATCTCCGGGTCGATAGAGGAACTGGACTCCAAGGCGAAGAGGGAGGAAAGCGGCTATTTGATGCAGAGTCATTCGCCGCTCGTTACAACCTGAACGTCGCGCAGACCGCAATCGCAGAGCTTGCGGCTTACGGGCTGCAATGTCGCGAAATCGCGAAGCAATGCGGTACGACTGTTGGATCGATTCGGATGTTTTTACATCGCATTTACAACCGCGTCGGAGTTGAGAGTCAAGCGCAGTTGATTGTCTTAGCGCTTGGCGGCGAACGAGCAGCCATTCGCGGCGAAGAGTTGAAGACGTCCAGCAAGCATCATTTGTGGTCAGAAGTCCGGAAGCACCTAAAGCTCAATAAACCGAAACAATAATGCTAATGGTTTCGGCGGGGATTCGCCTCGCCTCGCCAACGCATGACAGCTCTCAAGTAAATCAATTCAACCGGGTGGTCGAAACAACGGCCGCCCGTTTTCCCGATCAAACCCTGACCGTCAGCTATGCGGTTTCAACAGGATTGATTGCATAATCGTAAACATAAAGGCGGTTGTGAGTCCGAAGAGAATCCAACCGTTCGAAGCCTCCAGCACACCCATCAATTGCCAATGTAACCCCAGGTGAATATCCGCGTTTCCAAACGTGGTCATGGCTCCGAGCGAATACAGCACTGCGATTCTATGGTTGGGCAGCGCGCCGAGCAGGAGATATGCGACAGCCCACATCAATGCTTCAATCCCATGCAAAAGAGCTGCACAGAGGGCCGTTACTCCCATCACAATTGCGATGAACCTGCGGGGGAGAAAGACGCCCTGCCACTTCGAAAGGAACTTCGACACTCGAGTGTGCAGAAGGCCCAGGCAGAAGCCGTGGAACGCCACCGTAATGACGATCAGTGGCAGGCCCCAGATCCAATTGGAGCTCCACGGAGAAACTGCTGCCGGATCCATGCTTAGAACCCCCCTTGCGCTGACCGCCAGATGGCGCAAGCCCTTTCTTGAACGTGGTACCCATTATGGAGCCTGACGCATTGGCTGCAAAAGCAAACTGTACCTTGTTTGGCGGGGTGCCGTTCCGGGCATCCGCTTTTTCACGCTCGCGGCATGAAAATGCCAATTGTCAGGGCTACTGGCCGTTGATTGTTGTCGTGCCGAGAACCGCTAGCACTTTTTACAGTAGCTGAGAACTGAGAAACCTGATGCAATCTGAACGAGATTGAATGGCTCTTGGTGATTTGGACCGTTGGACCGTCAGCATTGGTGCCCGGAGCAGGCTCCCGGGAGACTGGTGAGATTGATGAACTCTCGTGTGATCTCTGAATCGTTATCGGAAGACTATTTCGCTCGTGGGCGGGAAGTGTTCATCCGGCTCAGTCTTATCGCGATAATGGGCGTTAGCTGCGTCCTTCTGCTGCGTCCATTCTTGAACTTGATCATCTGCGGGATCATCATCTCCGTCGGAATCTTCCCTGGGCATCAGATGCTCACAAAGGCCCTGCGTGGACGCGCAAAGCTGAGCGCTGCGCTTTGTAGCATCCTGCTGTTGGCTGTGCTGATCGTGCCGTCCGTGCTGTTGGGGGGGACGGTAGCCGATGGCATCCAGACGATAACTCGTCAACTGCAAGCTGGCCGGCTCGACATTCCCCCGCCTCCATCGAGTCTCGAGAAGTTGCCGATCGTAGGTCGCCGTCTGGAGGAGTTTTGGACTCTATGCTCCACCAATCTGTCTGAATTGGCGACGCGCTTTGCTCCGCAAATCAAGAAGAGCATTCCTGCTGTGGTATCTGCGTCGGCCGGAGTCGGCGCTGCGATACTCTTGTTCGTTGTTGCCATAATCCTCGCCGGATATTTCCTGGCGACCAGCGAAGCAAACGGGCGCTTTGCGAGCAGGGTCTTTGTTCGAATCTTCCGTGACAGGGGCATGGAGTTCAAGGACCTTGTACTTTCCACAATCAGAACCGTCGCCACTGGAATTCTCGGCGTAGCGGTCATTCAAACGGTTTGCGCCAGCCTAGGATTCTGGATCGTGGGATTACCCGGTGCGGGCCTGTGGGCATTGATTTTTCTAGTTGCCTCGGTCTTACAGGTTGGCGTGGTTGCGCTTCTGCCCGCAGTACTCTACGGGTTCGCCGCATTCTCTACGACCCGTGCGGTTATTTTTCTGGTGTGGTGCATAATCGTTGGACTGATGGATAACGTCCTTAAACCGATACTATTGGGGCGCGGCGCCAAGGTTCCAATGCCTGTCATTTTCCTTGGTGTGCTTGGCGGGTTCATGTTTATGAATACCATCATCGGCCTTTTTGTCGGTGCCATTGTCCTCTCGGTGGGCTACAAAATGTTTATGGTGTGGCTGGATAGCGAAGTGCCAGCTGTAGTTGCAGCTGATGAAAAGGTTTCTGTACCTCCGTTGCCTTAGATTCCAGGATTGTCGGCCTCTTGGAGTCACCACTCATTCTGGATGTTGGCAAGGGCGACGGCATAAGCAGGCTGCCGTGCTCTTTCCCCGGACTCGCATTCAACCGCTCGATAGATCCTCTCGGGAACGTGTCCATATCCCGAGATCCCTGCGTCGGTCCAGACCCCATCTGAGGCGCAGGCAATCACGCCGCCCGTGAGCGTTTAGTTGATGGTGCTCTCGGAAAGCTTCGAACGTTCGCCAGCGAAGACGAACCAACAAGGATGCCGCTCGCGTCGTTGGATATGTACAATTTCCAAAATCGCAGTCGCCTAATTGACGCCTGGGGTTCCTTTCCAATCGATAATGCCGGCGAGCCTCCAGCTGTTTTGGTTGAGATCCCACTGCAATTCACCCTCTTTGTCGATGACTAACTGTGCTGCCGGATACAGTACGCCTACGCTTTTCTTCTTGTCTTGATCATTGAGTTCGAAAATGCCGGCGGTCAGGTTGAATGACTGAGATTGACTATCAGTCATCGCTTCCCCCATTCTGATTTGGCGATTTGTCAAGAAGACGATCTTTCGACCAGTCGGTGTCGGAATCAAGTGGATGTAGGAACAGTCGAACCCGAGTGTTCCAGTGATCTCAACGTGGCCGACAGCTTTCATCTTCTGCAGCGCATTCACCAGCCCCTGGTTCTGGGCTGCCTTGTATGCGTCGACAAGAATCTGTTTGTCTGCGGGAGTCGAGAAATCATAAATGTTGAGTGTCACACCGATGCTTGAACCCAGTTGGGTACCAGTTCCGTACGCCTGAGCCTCAATCGTTTCGCTCTTTTCTCTGGCAAGACCCGGCTGAGTGTTCACCATCCACAAGCCTATGAACAGTCCAGCACCGACGACGATTCTTGTGATCCTTGTTGTCCTCTGCATAAGTTTCTCCGTTCCGGTGAGTGTGAGTTGCGTTTGTGATTGAACGTCCACACCAGACCTCTCTGGTTCGCGAATGTTCTCATTTTGTCGACGTGCCAGATGACTTCGCGCTATTCCTTGGCTATCTACAGTGAATGAGTAAGACCCTTGCCGACCTCGATCGCGCATTAAGCGTTTCGTGTCCACCCGAGGAGACTTGCGCATACTCCTCTACCGGGCTAGTCGCTCCGAATCAAAATGGCCCGCTCTTCAAGAGAACCCCGTAGAACGTGACGAGTCCGATCAGGACGACCGCCATTGCTACAAAGAAAGAAACCGACATTGTGTGCCGTTTCTGTGAAGCTCCAACCTGCCTCAAAAAACGGCGGTGCTGCCACGCCGCAGCCAACAGTGCCAGCGTGCCAAGACTGATGAGAGTCAACCCCAGGTTACGCGGAGCTTGGGGCCGACGAACGGTGCCTGCGGCAATTTCTTCGGGCATATATTGGAAAAATTTGTAGATGGAGAAGCCGAATCCGATCATTGAAAGCGCTGTTCGGATCCATGCCATAAGTGTGCGCTCTGCGCCCATTACCGTGCGCTCAACAGCGAGATCGGTTCGTTCCTCGGCAAGAGACGTGGCTTTATCTTTTCGCTCTGTTCCTACGTTCATGAGTCTGTCCCTTAAACCGAGGTGTTTGCCGGTTGGGTCGGCGATGTCTTCTTCTTGCGAGCTAGCCGCGTCACGAGTCCGCGCAGAATCAGGTAGGGTAGGAGCGCCAGCACGATGGCGACGATGATCGCCTCTCCTATATACACAAAATGGATTACCTTTATTTGGTAAATGATGTCGAGCACCACGGCCAGAATCACGACTCTGTAGATACTCTTCCATCCGTCCTTGCCCAAGGTGGCACGGTCTCTTCGTTTCGGGAACAGAAGAGCCCAAAAATACGGCCGATTCCCGAGCTTTGCATCGATCAATCCCGCCCGTATCGCAAAGAAGGCAGCCATGCACGGCTGCAACACAAGCCGGAACTTCATCGGCCCGCTTACGCGTTCGATCAATTGACTTCCGATACGTGACAATGTGTCGTCCATGGCATCTCCAACTCTTTAAGTGAACTAATTGTCTAGCTAAAACAAACCCACATCGCTCCTGAAGACATCACGCGCGCGCAACGGGACCTTGGGCCGGCGCGTCGAAAGGAACGATTTGTTTCCAATGCTCTCGCACTGCAACTACCCGGAAGGCAAACGCAACTCCTACCGCGATCAACGTGATCGGGAAGAATGAGGTACTACTCTTCATCTGAATCGCGATGAGCGAGTAGACGGTGCTCGTCAATATCGCAGTGGTAACGAGGTGTTGCGACGGCCGCATGATCTCCGGTGTCACCCCTGAGAAGAGGTCGATAAACACACCGCCCGCAGTGGTTGCAGCCAGTCCGATGAGAATTGCAGCCCAAAGCCCGAGATCGTGTTCAAGCGCCTTGTGCGCGCCTAGGGCTGCAAACCAGGGCAGCGTGAAAGACTTGATGAAGGCGAGGATCCTGGTACGAAACTGCTCCTCTTTCGAGTCGGCGTAGCGATAGATTGCGAGCCCCAGCAATCCCGCGCCAAGGCACACGAAGAAATAGGTCGGGTCTTTGAGCGGTGATGGCACTTCAGCCAGGAGCACGTCGCGCGTTACTCCGCCGCCGATTCCGCCGAAGAAAGCCATGATAAGAAGTCCGACGACCGCATAGCCACGATTATGAGATGGATTGCGAGCAACGAGTACTCCGTTCAGAGCGTTAATGCCTGCAGAGAACAAGTCGACATGCGGAAAGCTCGGAAGGTTCATTGCAATCTTCTCCTTAAAATAGTTGTCTCCTCATACGTGACACATGTCAGGGCTAAGTAATCGTTCCTTGTGGACGGTATAGACGCACATTCGAAGCCGCAACTGTCACTAGTGACAGTTGCACCCACAACTAGGTACATCGGATTCATGATTGTGTGGCCGGCGTATGTCGAGATCTGGTGGTTAGGTTTTCACGATACGCGGCCGAACCGCGTACCTCATAAGATCAGCGTTGGTCCTGGCACCAAGTACTTCCGTGATTCTGTACTTGTGAAAGCCGACGAACCGGTTGGTCATGTTGAGCATGAAACCAAGTTCTTTCATGACTTTTCCTTCGGCCAGCAGTTGTATCGCTTCCCTTTGGCCTGGCGTTAGGCGATCGCCCTCGACGGCATCGTGCCAGCGCAAAAAATGGAACGTGACGCTGGAAAAGCTCGTGATAGATACGCTTTACCGTCTATCACTTCGCCAATTGCAAATTCCAACTCAGCGGAGGCGCAGGTCTTAAGCAAGTAGCCTGATGCGCCAATAGTGAAAGCTTCGACGGCAACCTTGGCCTCAACATTCATAGTGAGATAAACCAACTTGGTGGAAGGCAGCATTGCTTTCACCTGTTGCCCAGCCTTGAGCCCGTTAAGCATGGGGAAAAACACTTCGAGCAAGATCAAATCTGGCCTTAAGTCGAGCGCAGCACCCAAAAGGGATCGACCGTCGCTCACGACTCCGACCACATCAAATTCCTTGTCAAGCAATTGGCGACAGAGCTCCGCTAAGAGACTGTTGTGATCGGCGATCAGGATTCGGGAGCGGTAAATCATGAGAACTCTCCGCAGACACTTTGCTGTGGCTCTTGGAAATTTCGTGCTTTTCGGAGTTCGTTCAAACCCTCATTCAGCGGCAAGCAACGCTTGAACCTTGAATCCACTATCGGACATTTAATCTATCCGACTTTGCTTCCGCCTGCATAGGCAAAGAATCGGATCGGAGGTTCGCTTGGCGAAATTGCTAGCAGTGGGTATCGTTTTTCCAAGTCACAGCGATGGCTGGGACGGTCAAAAACGAAAATAACTAAGGTCGGGAACAACTTGCGGCGCAATGCGCGGGTCGACACACATAAGTCAGCCGAATGCTCGGATTCCCGTTGCAAGAAGCAACCGTGAGTTCAAGAGGGACCTCCCGCCTGTTTAGTTTTGATTACCAAGACCCTTCGAGTCCCGCGACTGGTCCCTGTTGCGTCAAGCGCAGGCCGATGTGGTCGTTGGTTCCCTGGATGCTGAGCCTTGTTCCCAACTGATAGCCTGCCTTGAAATTCAGAGTTCGGTAAAGCGCAACTTGCACCGTTCCCTGGGAATAGATGAAATTTCCGTAGCCAAAAAAATACATCCCCTCGAAACCGCCCGCGAGCGAAAGCCGGCTGGAATCGCGAATGGGATACCAGCGGCCCGTTGGGCCAAGTACCGGCAATGCGGCAAATTCGGACGCTGACGCAGTGCGTGCGGCAGAAATATTGTTGATCGTCCCGATCCCGGCGAGTTTTGCCTGGGTGTCAAGCAAGTGAATCGACACATTTAATCCCAAATTGCCTTGTCGCCTGCGAATGATGTCGTATTGGTAGCCTGGAGAGAATGTTAGCGAGTTGAGGTCGGCGGTGACCGATGCTCCCGTGTGGTAGGTCACGCCCTGAAAGGTGATATCCCGGGTCATGGTGGCAGTTTTGGTGCTGTAGACGGGACTTGCCGCGAACGTGAAGTGGTGCTTCCTTTTGAAATGCCAATCGGCCGAACCCGTGAAGGTCGAATAGTTTCCAAAGCTGAAATCCTTATCAAGATCGAACACGACCTGGTCGGTGGATGCCCGAACACTGCCAGTAGGGTGGGAGAACCACCACATCCCTGTCACTCGCCATTTGTAATTATCAAGGTCGCCGTTCTTCTCTTGTGCTCGGATGCTGGGCAGAGCAACGAGAAGGGCGAGTGCAGTAAGCAGGGCCCTGGTAAAACGGCCGCCTTTGAAAGGGCTCATTTTGATTACACTCCGATGGCAATTTCTAATAACTCGACCCTAACAGGCACATGATTGCGTGCCTACTGACAGAACTGACAGGGCATAGCCGCCTAAAAAGAGGTTGTTGACCTTCCGAAGCGGAACGAAACGGCATTTGTAGTCGGCGCGTTAACTGGATTTATCGGGGGAGTTGAAAGAGAAGGCTTGCTAAAACGCGTCACGTTTGGCTCCTCCAATGCGAGTGCAGCAGTTCGTCTAGCTCCTTCTGGGAACGACTACTGCGGCTCCTGAGTGACAGCGACGAGCGCGTTTTCAGACCGGGACCATTCGATCGCTTTCAGCCACGAAAGATCGTGGCCGAAGAACGAACAGGCACACTGCCACGCACACTTGCCAGCTTCAGGAAAGCGTTCGCCATGACTTCTCCGTTCCCAGACGATTTCACTTCTAGGAGGTTGCTACATCCATGCTGAGATATCTGGCATGCGAAGACTAGTTCTTGGGCGGCGGTGGCGGGAACTTCTTGAACATCTTGTCCAGCGCATTATTGATTTTCTTTGTGTTCTTATCCGGATTGTCGCTGAGCGAATCCGTTGCCGTCCCCAGCCACAGCAACTTCTTGGTTTTGGCGTCGCCGATATCCAATGAGAGTGTGCCGATGGGAATCTGCTCTACAGTGCTAGTTGATGTGCCCATACCACCGCCCCACCGATAACCCCAGCCGCCGTATCCGGTGTTCATTGTGCTGATCTGGGTCTCGGCGCCAACCGCAGCATGGTAGAGAACCGCAAGGTCGGGATTAGCATTGGCATCGACCTTCTGCAAACCCTTCGCCGCCATGCGGGAGTCAATGCCTTCAATGATTCGCTGATCCATAAGGGGATTCTTTGCACGTGTTCCCGACGCCCAAGCGTAGGTCTTGTATCCGGAAAAATTCGCTTGTTTGTCGAAATCCACGTTCACTTTTTGCGCCCAGGTTGTTAGCGCGGTTGTAGCTGCCAGCAGAAATACCTTCAGCGCCATATGCGCGATGCGCTTCATGAAAACTCCTTTCAATCGTGGTCTCATCGACGGGGTCTAGGACGAGAAATCAAGTGCTCCCACTTGGGGCGAGTCTCTTTCACCAATGGCCGGAAATCTACTGGCAGAAATGACAGCTACTGAATGATGCGATGCCGCGGGAATGAAGGCTGACGGCTGGATCTACATGGGACTGTTCGTTTTGACAGTAGGCATTCCCTCAATCACCTGGATAGCATCGCGCAACGGGGTGAAGTTGCGCCTTGAGAGAATCTACGAATCTCGCGGTGGCCCGAATTTGGCAAAGAAGAGTGAAATATGAAAACGAGATTGTTTTTCGCAGCGATTCTGGTTTCGATGAGTGCGTTTCCAAATGTCTCTACTGCTCAAACCAATGATGTAAGTGTGGACTCCTACATCGAGTCTCTGCGGGCAGATGTCAAGGCGGATAGGGTCGCCATTATCACAGCGGCGATGCAATTCAACGATAAAGACGCCAAAGCCTTCTGGCCGGTCTATCGCAAATACGACGCGGATATTACCAAGATCAACGACCAGCGAGTGGCGTTGATCAAGACCTACGCGGACAAGTTCAACACAATGACCGATGAGGACGCAAAAACAATAATTGCGGATAGTCTGAAATTCGAAGCGGCGCGCACCGATATCAAGAAGGAGTACGCAGGGGAGTTTGAGAAGGCCGGCCTTTCTCCTTTGACTGTCGCCAAGTTCCTGCAACTGGAGCGTCGCATGGATCTTGTGATCGACGTTGAGATCGCTGCTGCGCTTCCGCCTCTTCTGATGACACCGGCGGGACAAGCAGCCCCTGCGGCGAAATAGCTAAGCGGGCGGCGGATTGGAGAATCTAGAGTCCAAGTGCGGGCAGAAACGAATCTGCCGCCTGACTGTCAGTATTGTCAGTTTCAGAGTTGCATGAACTTGTGAAGAATGAAAGACAGGGCGGACGACTCAGCGTTCGGGTCTCAGGCCTTTTCAGTAAGTTCGATGCTGTGTGTGATCTGGAACCAATTCTTGCAAGGAGTGCAGTATGAGCCCTGTGACACGGCCGAGAATTTTGATCGCCGATGCGACACCTGTCGCAGAAGAGTATTCGAGGCTTCTGGAGCCTGAATTCGAGGTGATCGGCATTGTCAATGACGAAAGGGTGCTTTTGGAATCAGTTCCAGAATTGAAACCTGATGTCTTGATTCTAGATATCGGCATCTCGGGAATGGCCGGGCTGGCGGCTGGCAAACGCATCAAGAAGTTGATGCGCACGGTAAGAATCGTGCACCTAACGGTGAGTGCGAATACGAGTTTTGCAGCGGAAGCACTGAGGGGTGGGGCTGCGGCTTACCTCCTGAAAGCATCGGCTAAAGACGAACTGGTCCCTGCTGTTCGTGAGGTACTAAAAGGCGAGCAGTACATATCCCCGTCGATTAAAGACGAAGTGCACGGTCTGTCTCCTCTAACTGCCGATTCGCACAGGGGCCATGAAAAACTCACTGATCGACAACGTGAAGTTCTTAAGCTCATCGCAGAAGGCAGAACGATGAAGGAGATCGCTTACATACTGATCCTCACGCCGCGGACTGTGGCATTTCATAAGTACATGATGATGGAACGGTTGCACTTGCGGACCAACGCCGACCTGATCCAGTATGCAATTCAAGAGCACGTCATTACGCCACGATCGTAACTCCGTCCTGTGCGCACCGGGAAGCGTTCTCGGGTCCGAAGGGGAAACGCTACTGCCCCAGGTGATCCCAACTCGCGCCTGCGTGATCGCGAAGATCATCCAAATGGCCAAGTCCGCATGACCCCTGTCAGTAATGACAGTTGTGAGGCTGAAGGATTCGGATTAACGTGCTTTTGAAAGATGCAGTGTCGAATGAGTTCCATGTTTTCTCGGGCAACGGCATCAACGATGAACTGGCTGTAGAAAAGCAACTCATTGAGGATTCTCAAGACAACCTCGATCCTTGTCGAGCGGTCCTTGTTGGTGGCCGGAGCAATCCTCTTGACCGTTTGGCTGGCGGCTTCGCTTCATGGCTTAATTTCTTCTCGCTTCGCTATTTGGCAATTCGAAACTGCTCGGGCTGCCGTGTCAGAGAAGGAATCAGAGAAGGAATTTGCGAAGACAGCGAGCGCCGTTGGCGATGTGGATTTCAGTCTCTGGGCCTCGAAGCGCGTTCAGGCTTACAAAGCCAGCCTGTTAGGCGTCGCAACTCCGCCACTCGCAGTTCTCGAGATCGCGAAGATGCGGATTCGGGTTCCCGTATTTGACGGAACGGATGATTTGACGCTGAACCGGGGTGTGGGACGAATCATCGGCACCTCGGCAGTTGGGGGGGCGGGGAACGTTGGAATCGCGGGGCACCGCGACGGCTTCTTTCGCGGGCTCAAAGACATTTCAGTGGGAGATGAGGTTGATCTTGTGACGGCGGCAGAGAAGGCTACATACATTGTCGATCAGATTGAGATTGTCAGCCCCGCCAATGTGCTCGTGCTGCAGCCACGCAGCGCACCCTCTCTTACGCTGGTCACCTGTTATCCATTCTATTTCGTGGGTGATGCACCGCAGCGCTTCATCGTCCACGCATCAATCGCATCTCGTCGGCCGCTTGTCGGCTCAGGAACTCAAACCACATTCACTTCCGCTGTCACGGAAAAAATCAACAAGGAGAACTCAAAATGAAGGTTACCCGCACAACTCTAAGCAGAACACTAGCTGTGGCGGCAGGTCTGGTTTTCCTGGCCTCCACTGCAGCTATGTACGCACAGGTGAAGACGGAGACGTCAACCACAAGCGGCGCCGCGACCAAGCATGTAAGTGTCGAACATGGGACGGTGGTCGCAGTCTCCGGAAACGACCTCTGGGCAAAGGACGATGCTGGCCAGATTCGGCATTTCCCAAATGTTCCGGAAAGCGCTCGAGTCACAGTTGACGGAAAGCAACTCGGCATCCATGATCTGAAGCCCGGAATGACCATTTCAAGGACGACGATCACGACCTCGACACCACAGATGACGACAACTGTGAAGTCGGTGACCGGCAAGGTCTGGTATGTGAATCCTCCGAGGTCTGTAATCCTTACGATGGAAGACAATAAGAACCAGGAATTCAAGATTCCGAACGGCCAGAAGTTCAATGTCGATGGTCAAATGCTCGATGCCTGGGGTCTCAAAAAGGGAATGAAGGTAACCGCTACCAAGGTAGTGGAAGTCCCGGAGACAGTTGTCACTCAGCAGCGGATCCTGGCTGGAAAGATGCCACCTCCTCAACCTCCACCACCAGATCAACCGATCCTGATTGCGGTCGTGGAAGCTCCGCCGGCACCGGCTCCAGCAGCACCAGCACCAGCACCTGCTGCCGAAGCTCTTCCGAAGACAGGCAGCTCGCTGCCTTTCCTTGGTCTGCTTGGCCTGCTGCTGCTTGGTGCTTCGTTCGGTATGCGTTCTCTGCGCCGTTCGTAGTCATCGGTCATCATTTCTCACGGAGGGACTCTGCTTGTTGAAAGAGAGTCCCTCTACGAGTTTCGGTCCGTATAGCATCTTCGATGCAGAGAGCTTGCACTCTCGCGCACTCTATCGGAGATCTTCGCCATCAGCTCTCTGCCTTACAGTCGAATCGACGGCTGAACGATTCAAGTATCGACCGAGGCGCGGGGCCTCGTCTTCTGTCGATTTATTCCTTTCAATCGAACGTCCATAAAATTCATCTATTTGGCTTTATAGACATAAAGGAGATCACAAAGCAGTGCCGTCCTTAGAGACAAGCCCGAGAGAGATGAGTACGATTTCAACTCCAAATCAGGCAGAGGACTTCTCGGTGGTATTGGGAGGGCCGCTGTTCCAAATTTTCCGTCGCGCACATTTGAGCGGGGACGGGCTGGAGTTGCTTAGGCGCCGCATCGTGGTTATCACGATGTTTGCGTGGTTACCGCTGCTGATTTTCTCGCTAGTTGAAGGTCATGCGCTTCACGGAACCCTGAAGATTCCGTTCCTTTTTGACTTTGAGGCGAATGCGAGGTTTTTGGTCGCGATACCGTTTCTAATTGTCGCCGAGGTTATTGTTCACGAGCGGCTTACTCCGCTGGTGCGACACTTCTCAGAAAAACGAATCATTTCGAATTCTGACGCGCCGTCCTTCAAGGCCGCGATCGACTCAAGTCTTCGCCTGCGCAACTCTATTGTGTTCGAAGTCGCATTATTGGCTTCGGTCTACACGATTGGGTTGTGGCTCTGGCAGAGCCAACTCGCTCTTGGAGGAGCAACGTGGTACGGCGCTCGGGATGGCACACATTTTCATGTCACTCTTGCCGGCTACTGGTATGTCTGGGTGAGTATCCCCATCTTTCAGTTCCTATTGCTACGGTGGTACTTCCGGCTGTTTATCTGGTTTCGGTTTCTATGGAAGATCTCCCGCCTGAAACTGCAATTATCGGCGGCTCACCCCGATCGAGCCGGGGGAATCGGTTTCCTCGGCGGCAGCTCGTACGCATTCGGTCCACTTTTATTTGCTCAGGGAACATTATTGTCGGGATTGATTGCCAACCGCGTCGTCTACGAGAAGCTGCCTTTGTTCTCCTTCGAGGTGGACGCCACTGCGTGCGTGCTGTTCTTAATGCTGTGCGTCCTCGGACCACTTTTCATGTTTTTGCCCCAGCTTGAGCGAGCCAAACGGAGGGGAGAAGCGGAGCTCAGCCTTTTGGCCAGTCGATACGTTTTCGCCTTCAACAAGAAATGGATTCGAGGCGGTCCTGGAGAGACGAACGACGAACTACTAGGCACAGGCGATATTCAGTCTCTTGCCGATCTTGGAAACAGCTTCTCCATTGCGACTTCGATGCGCATCGTTCCGTTTGCATGGGAAGACGTCATTCGCCTGATCGCCGTCACTGCTGCGCCGCTGTTACCTTTGTCGCTTACGATTCTGTCGCCTGTTGAAATCATTTCTCGAGTCGTAAAGATTCTTCTTTGAGGGTTGAAACGCGGGTTTCCTGCATTTCGTCAAAGTCCGTAACGCACACGCGTTCCGAAGAGTGCCAGTAGTCACGACCAGTCATCCCCAAATGCCGCGATAGAACAGAACAAAGAGGATGGGAATCATGGGCAGCGAATCCGACAATTTCGTGGTCTCGACTCCGTACCTTCCTGAAACCGGGATCAAGAGCATCAGACGCTTCCCGACGCTAGTAATGATCTGGCGGCGACAGGCTGAACGAGTTCAGAAGCAGGCTCAAGTCTTCTATTTCGTATTCAAACATCCGCGCAACCCCTGGTACGCGAAGATGATTGCAGCTTGCACGGCGGGTTATCTTCTAAGCCCTGTTCAGCTTATTCCCAGTTTTATTCCTGGTATCGGTTTCCTTGACGACTTGCTTGTTTTGTTTCTTGGCGTAAAGTTGCTTCAAAAGATCACCTCGGAAGAGGTGTTGAGAGAGTGCCGCAAGCTTGCCGATGCCGCCGAGGCACAAAGGAAGGAAGAGCTTCGATCGTCAGCCGCGCTCGTCGTTCCCTTTGCAGTCGCTATTGTCTGGCTCCTTGGAACGATTGCTGCCAGTTGGTTGATATTCTCTCACTTCCGGCACTGAATGCCGTACACCGTTATAGCCGCCGCCTGTCAGTTATGACAGTTTCCAGTTAATGGCGGGCAACCTAGTCTGTCTTCGCGCCTGCATCCCCAAAAGGGTGCCGCAGCTTTCAAATTTCCGCTGGCAGCCTGAATAGTTTGGGGTCACAGAAGAGGCAATGAATGGTTTTGATGTCCGACAATACCCGGCCCAAGAATGCGCCGCCAGCCTTCCACCTTTTGGCAAAGCCAAGCGGGTCCACGTGCAACATCGATTGCACCTATTGCTTCTTTCTGTCAAAGGACGCCCTATATCCCAACGAGAAGCATCGGATGTCGGAAGAGACGTTAGAGGCGTATATCTGCCAACTGCTCGAATCACACCGTACGCCTTCAGTGACAGTAGCCTGGCAAGGCGGCGAGCCAACATTGATGAAGGTTGAGTTCTTCAGGCGATCTATCGAACTCGTAGAGAAGTATCGTCGACCTGGTCAGACCGTTCAACATACATTTCAAACCAACGGTATCCTTCTCGACGATGAGTGGTGCGCATTTTTCAAGGAGCACAATTTCCTGGTGGGTCTCAGCGTCGACGGACCGCGCGAGCTGCACAATACGTATCGACGCGACCGGGCGAAACAGGGCACATTCGATAAAGTGATGCGAGGTTGGCGGCACCTGAAAAAGCACGGTGTCGATTTCAACATTCTATGTACGGTTAACTCGGCCAATCAGAAGCATGGCCGTACGGTGTATCGGTTTTTCCGAGATGAATTGGGCGCAAAGTGGGTGCAGTTTATTCCCATCGTGGAGCGCGCAAGTGCAGAGACAATTCAGATCGCCAACCTGGGCTGGAGCGAGACGCCTGGAAGCAAGCGCCTTCTATATACGCAATCGGGCAACCTTGTGACCAACCGATCAGTGGGAAGCAAACAATATGGCCAGTTCCTTATCGATGTTTTTGAGGAATGGGTGCGCCACGATGTCGGCGAGGTCTTTGTGCAGATGTTCGATGTGACGCTCGAGGCATACTTCGGCCGTCACCTCCTCTGCATCCACGCGCCGACCTGTGGATATGGTCCCGCGCTGGAGTACAACGGCGATCTCTACTCATGCGATCACTTCGTTGAGCCGAATTTTCTCCTAGGCAATATTCATAAGACCAACCTTCTGCAACTTGTCGCGTCGCCCGCACAGCGCAAATTCGGAGATGACAAACGCGATTCGCTTACGCCGCAATGCCAGCGCTGCGAGGTGAAGGATCTGTGTAATGGAGGATGTCCGAAAGATCGTTTCGCAGTTTCGAGCGACGGCGATCCAGGGCAGAACTATCTATGCTCAGGATTAGAGCTATTCTTCAAACACACGCGACCTGCAATGATTACAATGGCTCAACTGCTTCAGCAGCGTCGTCCTCCCTCTGACATCGTGGCAATGACCAAAGCCTCTGACACAAAGCGGGGACCTAATGCGCATTGTCCCTGCGGGAGCGGCTTGAAATTTCCTCTGTGTCATGGCGATGAAGCGCCACAGTCGCCGTTCAGTGCGCTCCATATCCCGGTGAATGCCACGTACGAAGAAGCAGTTGCAATCTCAGATCAGTCTCTTTAAGCTTACACAGCAAGTCACAGTTTTATGGCAATTACTCCCCGGAGCGCATCCGCGCTCCTGCACTAAAAGTAAGCCCGTTCATTCTCTTCAGCCGCTAGTTGCCTGAGTTGAGGCAATCACGATGAGGTGGCTATGGGATTTCATCCCGGACGACCCTTGACTGGCAAGCGCCGAATTGCTGCTTGCGAAACCGCGCAGGTCCAATTGTGCGATCGATGCTTCGTGGATGCGTACCACCGTACTTCGTCGAAGAAGCAATGTCTGCCAGTGAACTTCCGATCGAGCTCAAGAGGAAATCAATCCTAAAGCCAAATCCCCAACACGGAGGTCAACACAATGCCGAGCAAGGCACAGGGAACAACGAAGAAGCCGAACATCCTCGTCATATGGGGCGACGATATAGGCATCAACAATCTCAGTTGCTATAGCCATGGAGTGATGGGATACCGAACGCCCAACATTGATCGACTTGCCAAGGAAGGCATGATGTTCACGGACAGCTACGGCGAGCAGTCCTGCACCGCCGGGCGGTCTGCGTTCATCACCGGGCAGAGCGTGTACCGTACTGGTCTTTCTAAGGTTGGCATTCCAGCGGCCCCAGTGGGGATGCCTGACGACATTGTCACGATAGCCGCATGTCTCAAGAATCAGGGTTATGCGACGGGCCAGTTCGGCAAGAACCATCTGGGCGATCTCAACAAGTATTTGCCGACCGTGCATGGCTTCGATGAGTTTTTCGGAAACCTTTATCACCTGAACGCGGAAGAAGAACCAGAGCGTCCGAACTATCCAGACCCTAAAGAGTTCCCCGATTTCAGGAAGAAATTCGGACCTCGGGGCGTCCTTCGTGCATGGGCCACAGACAAGGATGACCCCACCGAAGAACCGCGATGGGGTCGCGTCGGGAAGCAAAAAGTCGAAGACACGGGACCGCTGACCAAGAAGCGCATGGAAACCTGCGACGACGAATTCGCTGCTGCAGCCAAGGATTACATCAAACGACAACACGATGCGGATACGCCATTCTTCGTGTGGCTCAACTTCACCCACATGCATCTGTACACCCACACCAAGCCATCGAGCCTGGGTCAGGCCGGCCGATGGCAGTCCCCTTATCACGACACGATGATCGATCACGACAAGAATGTCGGAGACGTGCTGGATTATCTCGACGAGCTAGGCATCGCGGACAACACGTTCGTGATGTACTCGACGGACAATGGCCCGCACATGAATTCGTGGCCCGATGGAGGCATGACTCCATTCCGAAGCGAGAAGAACACTAACTGGGAGGGTGCTTTCCGCGTGCCGTTGCTCGTACGCTGGCCGGGCCAAATCAAGGCTGGCACGGTATCCAACGAGATCGTGCAACATCACGACTGGCTGCCGACGTTTCTCGCCATGGCCGGGGAGCCGGACGTCATCGGGAAGCTCAAGAAGGGTGGCTATAGCGCGATAGGCCGCCAGTTCAAGAATCACATCGACGGCTATAACCTGGTGCCTTACCTGACGGGCAAAGTCAAAGAGAGTCCCCGAAAGCTCTTCTTCTACTTCAGCGACGATGGTGATGTGCTCGCCCTTCGCTTCGACAACTGGAAGGTTGTGTTCATGGAGCAGCGATGCCAGGGCACCTTACAGGTGTGGGCAGAGCCATTCGTCCCGCTGCGGTTGTGCAAGATATTCAACCTGAGAACAGACCCATTCGAGCGTGCCGACATCACCTCGAACACCTACTGGGAATTTCTCATCGAGAATTGTTTCATCGTCTATCCGGCGCAGGCCATGGCTGCGGAGTTCATTGCTACCTTCAAGGAATTTCCGCCATCGCAGAAGGCTGCGACGTTCACCCTTGGCGACGCACTCGAAAAGATGTCGTCGTTCGCAACTGCGGGGGGAGGCTCGAATAAGGCGACTTGAGGTTTCGGCTTGAAACCTTGCATTCACAATCGCAGATCGATTCGTAAGAGATCCCCGGCTATATGCCGGGGATCATTTTTTGTGCAACAATACGTTCCGATCCTGACCAGCGCCTAAGAGAATCATGGTCAAACTCGAACTTTGATGATCTGTCTATTCTGACAGTTCCCACTGAAACAGGAAGTGGACTAGTCTCTGCTCTCTGGAAGTGAACCGGCGCCACTTCTCGTTGAAATCACGCCGCTGCATTTCCATCGACTATGGATGGCTATCTCGTGCGGCGATCCAAGGAAGGTACTCGTGTAGATTTGGTGCCCGGCGATCCGGAACAACCAAATATGCGTTGCTTCTTCCTAGGCAAACGGAACGAATTCCATCGATTGCACGGCGAAGCAGGCTTCGGCTCGGTTGATTCGGCGGCACCATCCGCCCTCTGACGCGCCGCGACTCAAATTCCCCTAACTCTTTCAAGGAAGGAACAAAACATGGCAGCAGCAAAGAAACCCAATATCCTGATCCTCTGGGGCGATGACATCGGCTGGTGGAATATCAGTTTCAACAGCCGCGGACAGATGGGGTATCGCACCCCGAACATCGACCGCGTTGGCAACGAAGGCGCCGTATTCACGGACTATTACGGCCAGCAGAGCTGTACCGCAGGCCGCGCGGCGTTCATCACCGGCCAGAACCCCCTCCGCACGGGCTTGACCAAGGTTGGGATGCCCGGCGCAGATCTTGGCCTTCAGGCAGAAGACGCGACCATCGCCGAAATGCTCAAGCCGCTCGGCTACGCGACTGGACAGTTTGGAAAGAACCATCTTGGCGACAAGAACGAGTTCCTGCCCACAGTCCACGGATTCGATGAGTTCTTCGGCAACCTCTATCACCTCAATGCCGAGGAAGAGCCCGAATTGCCCGATTATCCGAAGGATCCTGCCTTCAAGGCGGCCTTTGGTCCACGGGGCGTGATGCATTCCTTCGCTACGGATACGGACGATGCGACGGTTCAGCCACGGTGGGGCAAAGTGGGCAAGCAGAAGGTTGAAGACACCGGCCCGTTAACAAAGAAGCGGATGGAAACGATTGACGAGGAGATTACTTCCGCCGCACTCGGCTGGATGGAGAAGCAGGCCAAATCGGATAAGCCCTTCTTCCTGTGGTACAACTCGACCGCGATGCACTTCCGTACGCATGTTGCCGCAAAGAACATCGGGAAGAGCGGGCAGGACGAGTACAGCGATCGAATGGTCACGCACGACGAACAAATCGGAATGATGCTCGACAAGCTCGATGAACTGGGTATCGCCGACAACACGATCGTCATGTATTCGACCGACAATGGGCCTGAGAACGACACCTGGCCGGATGGCGCCAACTCGCCGTTCCGCGGTCAAAAGGACACCAACTTCGAAGGCGGTTGGCGAGTGCCGTGCTTCATGCGCTGGCCCGGAAAGATCAAGCCTGGAACTGTTTTCAATGACATCGTCTCGCATCAGGACATGTTGCCGACGTTGCTTGCGGCAGCGGGCGATCCGGACGTGAGCAAGAAGCTGCTCGATGGGTACAAGGCTGGTGACAAGACCTTCAAGGTGCATATCGACGGTTTCAACATGGTTCCTTACCTTACCGGAGAGGCAAAGAAGAGTCCTCGAGAGGCTTTCTTCTATGTCAGTGATGATGGTGGCATCATGGCAGTGCGCGTTGGCGATTATAAGCTGACGTTTGCTGAGCAGCGTGCGACGGGAACGATGGAACTTTGGGCAAATCCTTTCACGGCGCTTCGGGTTCCGCACATCTATCACCTGCGTCGCGATCCGTTTGAGCGTGCCGATTTCAATTCCAACACGTACTGGGATTGGATGGTGAATCACGTACCCCAGCTCTATCAGTGCCAGGCGATCGTGGCAGCGCAGATCGCGAACTACATCAAATACCCTCCGCGCCAGAAAGCGGCATCATTCAATCTCGATGGTGTGTTGCGCCAATTGGACGCGGCTGCGGATGCCAAGAAGGCGGCAGCTGCGGCAGCGGCGGCGAAGGCTGGCAAGCCCGAGCCGGCGCTAACTCGTTAAGTCGCTTTCGAAAGGGGTCGAAAGACTCCTTCGGGAAAGCAAGAATCGCTCGAATTGCAAACAGAAATCCCCGGCGAGATGCCGGGGATTTCTTTTGACGCGGAGGACCCTGTTCCTGCTGTCAGAAGTGACAGTTTCCGCGAAGGCCCAACTATGGTCCAGTAGCGGGGGACGAGTGTGCTGGCGAACTAGGTTCTCCTCGGGCCCAACGCACTGTGCCGCCTGGAGGTTGAGAATGATCAAAACTATTTCAAAACAGCTATTGTCCATATCTCTATGTTTTCTGCTGGTGATTACA
Source organism: uncultured Acidobacteriaceae bacterium (assembly GCA_963737915.1). GTDB lineage: Bacteria > Acidobacteriota > Terriglobia > Terriglobales > Acidobacteriaceae > Telmatobacter. The sequence continues at coordinate 154,073 of CAVTUP010000028.1, forward strand.
ACTGTCCATTTTGAAGCAAGTGCCCAAGAGCAACAGGCACAACCGGCCGCGCCTCCGGAATACTCAGGACAGGGCGCGCCTTTGCAGCCGGAAGAGTTACAGCAACTTGTCGCGCCGATTGCTCTCTATCCTGACTCATTGGTGGCGCAGATTCTTGGAGCTGCGACCTTTCCGGACCAGGTTGACGCTGCTGCGGGCTGGCTTCAACAGAATCAGAAGCTCACGGGCAACAATCTGATGAAGGCCGTGGATGGGCAGCCCTGGGATCCAAGCGTGAAAGCGCTCACACAGTTCCCCTCTGTGCTCGATAACCTGGCGAAGAACTTGAGTTGGACATCTGCGCTGGGCGAGGCATATCACACGCAGGCTGCCGACGTGATGAAAGCTGTCCAGGTTTTGCGCGCAAAGGCGCAAGCTGCTGGCAACTTGAAATCAGGATCGCAGATCACAGTTGTACAAGAGTCCCCACAAACCATCGTCATTCAGCCGGCGAATCCCCAGATCGTCTATGTTCCCACATATAACCCGACGGTCGTTTATGGCACTCCTTATGTGACCCCTGGATATAGCGCCGCTGCGGTTGCAACGACCGCGGTGATTGCGTTTGGGGTCGGCATTGCCGTGGGCGCCATGATGAGCGGCGGGTATGGTTGGGGCTACAGCAGTTGGAACTGCAATTGGCACAGCACCACTGTCATCTACCACGGCGGATCGTACTACGGGAACGCCGCTTGGCACGGCGGCTATTACGGTTCGGGTGGGGTGGCGCATTACGGAACGAGCTATAACTCGGCTACTGGAACTTATGCGCGTGGCGCGACGGTGTCGAACGGTTATGGCACGAGGAGCGCTGGTCAAGCCTACAACCCCTCGACAGGAACGTACGCACGCGGTGCATCCGCGTCAAACGCATACGGATCCGCAGGGGCGGCTCAGGCTTACAATCCGCGAACCGGAGCGTCCGCGTCGACGGTGCAAGGCTCAAACGCGTACGGGAGTGCCGGGGCATCGACGGTTTCGAAAAACGGCAATACAGCCTACAGTCAGCATCAGACAAATGCCAACGGAACCACCGGGCAAGTTCACACCACTAACGGTGGCTCAGCTTACGGTGCGTCGGGAAAGAATGGCAACAGCGCGGCAGTCGCCCAAACAGCAAATGGCGATAAGTACGCGACCGCAAATGGAAACACCTACAAGAATACCGGAAGTGGCTGGACGGGAAATTCGAACAATACTCCGAAATACAACTCGAGCCAAGCTGCATCGGTGCAGAGTTCCGCGGCCGCAAAGGGCTGGGGTGGGCAGGAGAAGAGCGGCGGATCTTCAGCCTGGGGAGGCGGCGGAGGTGGCGGGTGGCAATCGCGCTCGGAGAGTGCTCGCGGAGCCCAAAGTATGGGGGGCGGCGGAGGCTGGGGCGGCCGCGGAGGAGGCGGCGGACGGCGCAGATAAACGCAACCGCAGAATTGCGTAAGCTCAAGAAGTTCGGGAATGATTTGGTGAATCGCTTTCAGCCGCAAGTTTGGAGAGATGGTAATGTCGCGTGAAATTCGCAAGGTTTCTTTTCCCCCTTGGTTGGTCCTACTGGTGTTGGTCGTCGTCTTCGTAGCTTGCAAGAAGGCAGAACAACCGTCGTACAAGGTATTTGTTACCCCCGACGATGCAGGAAATGCACTGATCCAGGCAGCAAAGTCCGGAGATGAAAACGCAATACTTGCGATTTTCGGCCCCGATTCGAAACCAATTCTCTCCTCTGGCAATGCTGTGGAAGACAAGGCCGCTGTTGACGCCTTCGTTGGGGAGTACCAGGTGATGCACCGCTGGCGCAGAATGCCCGACGGGGCGGAGGTCCTGCTAATCGGAGCTGATAATTTTTCGTTTCCGATTCCGCTAAGGAAGACAAACAGCGGTCAGTGGTTTTTCGATGCGGGAGCCGGCGAAGAAGAGATATTAAGACGCCGGATCGGGCGGAATGAATTGGCGATTATCGAAGTTTCTCAAGCGGTGGTGGATGCGCAGTACGAGTACTTCTCCAAGCCCCGCGACGGTGCGACTGTAAAACAGTTCGCGCAGAAGTTTATCAGTGATCCTGGAAAGGAAAATGGCTTGTACTGGGAGTCACCAGCCGGTCAACCGCAAAGCCCACTCGGACCCCTGGCAGCATACGCAACAACTGAAGGCTACAGCGTAAAGCCGGCGGAGTCACGCACACCCTTCCATGGCTACCTCTTCCACATGATGAGCAAGCAAGGGAGTCATACGCCAGGGGGAGCGAAGGACTACATGGTTGATGGGAAGATGGTGGGTGGATTTGCTCTCGTTGCATATCCGGCTGAATATGGCAGGACGGGAATCATGACGTTCATCATCAACCAGGATGGTGTCCTGCTTCAAAAGGACCTGGGCAAGACCGCAACCGAAACGGCATCGACAATGACGGCATTTGATCCTGATCCGAGTTGGAATTTGGTAGGGGATTGATATGGGTGGTTTACTCCTTGCTACAACGCCATCCCAAATCATCAGGATGGCGTTGGTAATACGACGACCGGAAACCTGTTTTGGAATGTGAGAACTCAAACGTGCGCGTAGTTAGCATTCTTGATCGCGACGTTTAACTGCTTGCTCACGCCATCAACAACAATGCTGTCAATGTGGTTGGTTCCATCCGGCAGCTTGCTGTATTGCACAGTCAAGTTCATTGCATCTTTTGGATCATCCATGTAGGAAGCGATCTGAACGCTGACAATCGACTTCTGCGCCTTGTCAAAGACCAGTGTCATCGAATCTCCAGATTTCAGATAGTTGTGAATCACCAGCTGCACTTGACCTGGTGCGCCTGCAACTGTACCGAGGGTGATATTGCCTGCAGCAGCGGCCTGCTGAATCTTGGCGGGGTCTGGCGGTGCATACTGCTGCGCGAGGGCCTTCATGCTTTCCGCATAGTCCTGGTACTCTTCCTTCTTCTTCGCTACGATTTTCTGTTTCATTCGCCCGCCGCTTGGGGGAGCAGCTTCGGTCGGTGGATCCAGTGAGGTTTTCTGCTGCTGCCCGTCGGGTCCGAGTCTTACCTGATAGTGCTGAACCTTTTTCACTTCACCTTTCAGGCTGATCGTGACCTGCTGATTCCAGCTATAGGACATGAGGGCCTGTTTGTTTTTTGCGGATGCTTCCTTGATCTCGGCAACTCGCTGCTGCATTTCCGGATTCTGTGCATTTGCAGTGCGAACCAATCCCGCGAATGCTCCAAAAACCAGAAGAGATGTTAGTACGATACTCATGTCACGCCGGACTTCTCTATCCATATTTCCTCCCCACCATTGTCCGAAAGACTGCACGGGCAACCTGGGCACTCGCGTACCGTTCGACCTATACCGCCGGGCTTTGGTGTTCGTTAGTTAGTCCACCACGGGCAGCGTTGTGATGTAACTGTCAGTTGTGACAGACAAGATCAAATGGCCGTACTGGCAAAAACTGAGTCCATTCGCCCCGACATCCTGTATATTTTGACAGTTCCACAAATGAAATGAGTCCAGCTAGCCTACTCCCAGGAGCGAACAGTTTCAGGCGAGCAGTGATATTCAAAGCAGAGAATGGCCATCAGCAAACATTCCGGAGAGGGATTGTCGAGTTTCGACACATCCAGGGCCCGTGCAGGATTTTTACGAACGCTATCCGTATCCTCGCCCCGTCGATAGCTTGGCCAGTTATGCGCGCACCTGGAACGACCCTCTGAAGCGTCGGGCAGACTTTCATCTTTTCTGGCCGTCGCGTTTGTATACCGAGGACCAGTCAATCCTTGTCGCTGGTTGTGGGACATCCCAAGCGGCTAAGCATGCCATGCGTTGGCCACACGCGCAGGTCACGGGCATAGACTTCAGCGCAACGAGTGTTCGCTGTACTGAAGAGCTGAAGCGAGCACACAACCTGACCAATCTCCAAGTCCATCAACTTGGGATCGAACAAGCGGGTCAGTTGGGCCAGTGCTTCGATCAGATCGTCTGCACAGGTGTGCTCCACCACTTGAAAGATCCCAATGCGGGCCTGAGCGCCCTGCGCTCTGTGATGAAACCTGACGGTGCAATGCACCTGATGGTGTACGCGCCCTACGGACGGACCGGGATCTACATGCTGCAGGAGTTCTGCAGAAGGACGGGTATCGAGGCCACCGAAGCAGGAATTCGCGATTTGATCAGTGCGCTTAGCATGTTGCCTCCGGGTCATCCACTGGAGAACTTGCTTCGCCAAGCGCCGGATTTTCGCCATGAGGCTGCACTTGCCGACGCGCTATTGCATCCGCAAGATCGCGCCTATTCCGTTCCCCAATTATTCGATTTCGTTGAAAAGGGTGGACTGACATTTGGCAGGTGGATAAAGCAGGCGCCTTACAATCCTCACTGCGGAGTGATTGCCGGCCTCCCACAGGTAGGTCGTCTTGCGCAGCTTCCCCTTGCAGAGCAATACGCCGCGGTCGAACTGTTCCGAGGCACGATGATCCGGCACAGTTTTGTTGCATACAGAGACGATTGTCCAGTCGCTTCGCAAATCAGTTTCGCCGGTGATGCCTGGCCGGAATACGTGCCCATTCGCATGCCGGAAACAATCACTGTTCAAGAACGGCTTCCAGCAGGTGCTGCCGCGGTCTTGATTAACCAAAGCCACACGTACAGAGATTTGTTTTTGCCCATCGGACCAACAGAAAAACTACTGTTTGATGCGATCGATGGGAATCGCAGCATTCGTGAGATTAGAGAGGAAACGTTGTTGCACTCAAAGCGATCCGTAGACCTCGAGATGACACGCGCATTCTTCGAACGTCTATGGTGGCACGACCAGGTTGTATTCGATGCGTCATCAAAAGGTTTGTGATCATAGCGCGACTTTTATCGCGATAGACTAACGCCTCTATTTTTTGGGCTCTTCCGCATTCAGTTGCTTCAGCTTCTGTTCCATCATCATTTTCTGTTGCTCCTTGCTCAGCTTCGGGAACAGAAAGGCAATCTGAAGTCGCATGCTCCATGATGAGGTATTTGCAGGGTGCACGGCATTGCCGTAAAACTGCGCGGTGAGATTTACTGGCTGAAATCCGAGCTTCATGATTCTTCCGATACCGCCACCAAACGGCACCGTCCAACGGCCTTCGTCAGTTTCCCAATTTGCAGTCAACGTGGGCTGCCACGTTATGTAGTAGCCATGCTTGAGGTTGTAATTGATGAAGTACTGAAACAGCATCTGGTTCACGTCGGCTCGACTGGATTGGCCGCCGACGGAGAAGACGTTATTCACGAGAGCACCAAGCGTCCATTTGCCGGGCTGCGCCAGAGCCACGACCGAAGGGCCAATGCTCCACTTTCCTTGTCCGAGATAGCTGTTAGTGGCTGTGGGCAACACGAACGCTGGCCCGACACCCCAGATAAGCTTTGTAGCCTTCGACGGAGCGAAGAAGAAAGTGGGATTCAAATCACCGAACCCGTAGGCGCCCTGGTCGGTTGGCTGGTTGGTAGTCGGCTGATACACGATCGGTGTAATGACACGCGCAATCATGTTTAGTTTTTTGGTAATGGGCACCGGTATTACCGGCTGGATATTCAGGACATCCTGAATGCGGTCGTCCGTGCCGACTCCAAAATTGCTGTTGTTTTGTACCGGAACACTGATGAGGCTGGCGATGGGATTCTGCGCCGCCTTTCTTAGCGCGTCTGCATTCTCTGCCGCTGCCGGCGATTGTTCCGTAGCGACCTGGGTACCGGCCGCGTCGACTGCCGGTTCCTGCGCGACCAGACATGCTGTGGATAGGGACGCACACAACAACGGGATTATGGCTTTCCTGAACCACATTGGATTGAAACTCCTTTTAACCCGATCCTGGATAAGGTCAATCTGAAGAGACAGTATCTATCGGCTTTTTCCTTTGCATACTGTCAGCATTGACAGGCAATTTAGTGGGTCCCGACCTTGTCGGCACTGAATCTTGAGGGTGCGCAGAGAAAGGAGCGAGCGTTCCGTTGAGAGTGCCATCTACTCGGGCCGGTATCTGGCGTGATGAGTGAACTGGCTGCTTCTTTTGCCGTGTGAAGTTCATAATTCATTTGGCAGGGCGGCCGGCGCTCGAAGGCCGAGATTAGCGCCAGCAATCGTGCAGGCCACACATGAGGTCAGTGCACGGGTGCGGAGATAAATATCCGGTGTGAGAGCACCGCATTAATTGCCCGCTTGAGATCGCCGTTCATGTTTGATTTCGTTACATAGCCGCGAGCACCTGCTCCGAAGGCAGCCGTAACGAAATCCGGATCTTCATGCACCGTAAGAAATATGACCTCACCCGCGTAGCCTTGTTCGCGGAGCCTTCGAGCGATCTCGATGCCACTGTGGTCTCCCATTGATATGTCAAGAACGACGAGATCCGGCCTGCAGGTCGCCACGTTATCGCAAACCAGGTTGCCATCGGAGACCTTGCCCACCACCGCATGTTCAGGCGCGAGCATGCTACTTACGTGATTCAAGATCTCAAGATTGTCGTCGGCGATCAGAATGCGAGTACAAGCCGTTCTCTCGCCTTCCTCCGCCATGGAATCCATCCTTGTTAGGGGATACAGAACATGGGAATCAGCCATGACGCCCCTCACCTTCGTGGCACGAGGTTCCTATGCGTCTGGACTTTAGGCGATTGCCACTGCCTTGGCTACTGGCAGATGTGACTGTTTGGCGAAGAGTTATTGGGTGAGCTATTCAACACGAGAGAGGCGGAGCAGGTCTGCAGGTGCTCGGGCAAACTGATGAGCCGAGTAGTGTCCGGCAGGTCTACGAAGAGAGCATGTGCTCTTTCATCGCATACTGCACGAGTTCAGCGCCGTTTCTCAAATGGAGAACCTTCATAATCCGATACTTGTGAAAGGCGACCGTTCTTGTGGCGACGTTCAGAACTTCGGCGACCTCTTTCATCGACCTTCCTTCAGCCAGCAATTGGACTACCTGCCTTTGGCGCGCAGTCAGCTGTCCTGGGGCTCCGGTTGTTCCCTCGTACTCTGTCTTCAGGTCAAAAGAGTTCGGGGCGATAAGCGGCGAGACGTAACGTTTGCCCTGCAGGACAGTGCGGATGGCAACCGGCAGTTCGGCAGCAGCAGCCGTTTTTGGCAAATAGCCGGAAGCGCCGCGACGAAACCCTTCCGCAGCCATAGCGGGATCCGCATTCATGGTCAGGAAGACGATCTTGATCGACTTCTTTATGAGTTTGAGCTGCTCGCTCGCGTCCAGGCCGTTAAGTAGTGGCATGCCAATGTCCACTAGAACGACGTCAGGATTCAACCTGCATGCGGAGTCGATAAGGGCCTGGCCATTATTCACGATTCCGACGACATCGAATTCTGTTTCAAGGAGCTGTCTGCAAGCCTCGGCGATCAAGACGTGATCGTCGGCGATGATTATTCTCGGGCGAGGACTCCCGTTCATTGCTTGGTCTCCAGTCAATTACTACTGTATCGGGCCCGGCGGTTGAATCGTGGTGAGAGGCAGTACAAACGCAAATCTACGCCTATGAAGCATAGTGGTATCAAGGCATTAATAGATACTGTTAGTTTTGACAGTGCCGCAGCGTATTTTTCCAATATTCACTTGAAATTCGCCGTGGCACCAACAGTAAGGAGCGGATCTAGACGAGCTGATTTGTTGTCGGTGCGGGGGGTGTTTCACAAGACCGCGTAATAATCGGCAAATTTCCACAGGAAAAGTTTATTTTTTTGACCCGGGGGTACCCCTCTCCAAGAGAACTCGGACGCCGAGGGTTTTCCCGGTCACGAAACTTACCTGTATCTATCGTGCGCCATTCGGGGCTAATTATCTGCAAAGTAGAAGGATTTATTTTGAAGCGGAGCCATGCGAAGTCTGGCTGCGGTTGGTGCACGGCCTCTGGGCCAAGAGAATTTGCGAAAAGGGCTCACGCATTTGCTAACAATTCACTGATGCGAGAGTGATAGCCGCGGCTCATTGATACCTTTTGGCCGTTCACGAGTTGAACGATAAAATCCCCCCGCGATTCGGTGCGAACTTCTTTCACATAGTGCAGATTGACGATCGCTGAACGATGGACGCGCAGAAACGACTTTGGATCGAGCCTCTGTTCCATCGATGTCATCGTCTCGCGCAGCAGATGCGTTTCGCTACCTGTGCAGATCCGCACATAATTTTCTTCCGCTGCTATCCAGCGAATTTCCGGCACCGGAAGAAACAGAATACTTCCGCGTGATTTGAAGACGATGCGCGTTGCATAAGTTTCGTCTTCCCGTTCCCGGCGTTGATTGCGACCTGTCGATCTCTGTGCAAGCAGAATCTGATCACGCACACGCTGGACCGCTGACTGAAGACGCTCGGAAGTGAACGGCTTGAGTAAGTAATCGATTGCGTGAATCTCAAAGGCTCGCAATGCGTATTGGTCGTACGCAGTCGTGAAGATGATGTGCGGCATAACGACACTGGGATCGCTGGACAATTTCGAGACCAGGTCGAGTCCATCCATGCCAGGCATTCGGATATCGAGAAACAGCAGTTGCGGAGAGACTATTTGCACTAAGTCAATAACATCGGAAGCGGATGATCCCTCACCCGCAATCTCGATGTCAGGTTCTTGAGACAGGAGCTGCCGGAGCTTTCGTCGCGCCAGTACTTCATCATCCGCAATGATTGTTTGAATGGGCATAATGTCCACCAATGGTTGCTTTCGTTTAGTTTGTGACCGAAACGCGGAGTCGAGGGAACCGTCTTCAGCTTCTACTCGCACGTTCATCGCCAAGCGGCAATGACGGTTGCTCTCGTGGAATCAAGGACCTAGCAGCGTGCAAGTCGGGGTGCGGATGCTGACCACCGTCCGTTTGTGAACGCAGTCGTTCGAAAACGGACACCACAGCGAGTAACCGCTTACAGACACAGGGAAACGGCGTTCTGTCACTCATAGCTTCTTGTCAGGGAGCGGTCCGAACTAACTTCCAAACGATTCCAAGATTCACATTTTGTGACAAGCTGCATTTCCAAGGCGACGGATTGCATGTTACGTCAGCCGAGGCATCTTATTCGGCGATAACATCCGCCAAAGTGATTGTTTGTGGGTGATAACCTCCACGCAATGACCGAGTCTACTCGACCGGTTACGGCATCGTTTCTAGTCACATCTTGAGAGTAACTACTGCACGATCTCTCCAGAAACCCAGGGGGAAACATGACCTGCATTCATCGCAGTCGCGTAAGCATCGGCATCTCTTCCTTAGCAATAGGAATGGGATTGGCACTCTTGTTCGAACCATCGGCAGGGTGGGCAGTGAAGCCTGATATTCCGCGAATACAAGCAGGCGCGGATCGGGGTTCGGTGCAGCAAGAAATTGAATTGGGCGCAGCATACTTCGTCGGTCGCGGGGTAGACCGAAATGAAAAACTCGCGGCGTACTGGTATGAAAAGGCCGCTAACTCAGGAGACCCTGTTGCGCAGAAGCAGATCGGGTATTTCTATCAAGTGGGGATTGGTGTGCCTCGGGATCCGGTGCGCGCAGTGCGATGGTTCGAACGTGCAGTCTCCGGAGGGCTCGTTGAAGCAAAAGTAAACCTGGGGGTCGTTTACTTATGGGGATTTGGAGTTCGAAAGGACCTGGCCCTTAGCGCGCAACTATTCCAGGAAGCGGCAGAAAAGGGAAACGGGCTTGGCGCCTGTTACCTCGGAGACATGTACTACTTTGGACACGGGATGGCAAAGGACGACGCTGCAGCCAAGCACTGGTATGAAGCCGGTACAAAACTCCACGATCCTCTCGCCGAATACAGGCTGGGTATCCTGCTGTCGAACCATCAGAATGACCAGCATGATATGAGGAAGGCCGCGCAGTTGTTCCGTGAATCCGCAGAAGCAGGGTATATCCCCGCTAAATATGGGCTGGGAATTCTGTTGGTGCGTCACCCTGAATTGACATCCTCGGAGGGGCAGGCAATTTCGCTGCTCACTGATGCTGCCGAGGCCGGTTCGTGGAAGGCGTCTGCAACATTGGCGATGCTCGCTCGAGATGGAAAGGGAATGCCAGCGGATAAGAAACTGGCGTACTATCATTTTCTAGTTGCAAAACTTCAAAGCGGGCAAGCGGCGGGCAATCTCCTTGCAAATGATCTCCGCATTCTTAGTAGCGAACTCGGTGCGGAACAGGCAAGAACAGTCAACTCGGAAGCAGAGGCATGGTTCCAAAAACATCAGACTCCTCTTCAATTTGTCTACAAAGACGGCGAGAATTGGCAGCAATTTCCTTTATTTGCGATTGAGTATCCTGAAGGCGATGACCACGCGGGGAGAATAGTCGCCACTCCACCTTCTTAACGGGATCTCGAGTGTGGATTTGGTCCGATTGACGCAGAGCAACAGAAAGTGAGCGCGAACAGCAGCAATCATGCAGGGAAAAGAAGGTCGGAACGAGCCGGTGTTCATGAAGCCGGCTATCTTCATAGGCGCCTCGGTTCTACTGGGCACTCTATTCGCGCTGCAGGGCTGGATCAGTCTGCGGCATGAGGGGTATCACGTTCGCGCGCCGATCTTTTTTGCGGCGTGGGGATTTCAATTCCTCGCCCTCGGAATCGTTAGCTGGTTGGCGTGGCGTTTTTTGGGACAGCAAATACAAAGGGCGTCTATCCGCTCTCTATTGCTTTACTTTCTGCCTGCCAGCATCTTTATCGGCGCCGCTGTCGTAGCAGCATTTGTGTTCTCATTTCCGGACCTTCCCTTGAATCGTCCGCACGTGAGCTACTGGTCAAGGTTAACCTTCTATCTATATTCAGATCTGTTTCAGAATCTCGTGATCATCTGGTGCGCGTTCTTCTTGTTTCGTGGAGTGGGTTATTACCAGCGTTATCGCGAGAACGAACGTACCGCAGCGCAGCTTGAGATTCAATTAGCCAATGCGCAGATTTCTGCCTTGCGCATGCAGTTGAACCCACATTTTCTGTTTAACACGATGAACAGCATTTCCAGTCTCATGCGTGTCGACATCGACGCGGCTGACACGATGCTGGAACAGTTAAGCAGCCTGATGCGTATTACGTTGGAGCGCGGGAATGCACAACTTATTTCGCTCAGGGACGAAATGGAGTTCATAGAACTCTACCTGGCGATGCAGGCACGGAGGTATGCGGGGCGGGTGGAACAGGCGATGCATTTCGAGCCGGAGTTGTATGACGCGCTGGTGCCGGCGATGCTATTGCAGCCGATCATCGAAAACGCGTATGTGCACGGGTTGTCGAGGGTCGACGCCAATGGTGAGCTCTCAGTTGATGTGCGAAGGCAGGGAATGCAGATGAGAGTATCCATCACGAACAGCGGCTTAGGTCTGAATCCAACTAGCGCGCATTCGTCAAATGGCCATGGCTTTGGGCTTTCGAATATCAAGAGCCGCCTGAACCTTCATTATGGGCACGCATCCTCGTTCTCCATTGCCGAACTCGACCCCAGACATGTCCAGGTAACGATTCTCCTTCCGGTTCAATTCGAGGAAATCGCTGGGCACGGTGCACAATGATCCGTACAGTCATCGCGGACGATGAAGTGCTGGCGCGTCAAAAGCTGCGCCAAGTTCTTCGCGATGATCAGGACATCGAAATTGTTGGGGAGTGTGCGACCGCTTCGGAGACGATCGAACTTGTGAACTCGACGAATCCCGAACTGCTATTTCTTGATATCCGCATGCCCGATATGGACGGATTTGATGTGGTCGGCGCACTTTCATCGCATCAGAACACGGCCCTTCCGCACATTATCTTCACGACTGCCTATGATCAATATGCAGTCCGTGCATTTGAGGTTCATGCCATTGACTACCTTCTCAAGCCATTCACCCCCGACAGATTGAGATCCGCGGTTCAGCGTGTTAGAGAGCGAATGCTTGATGATGGACCAAAGGGTGGCGTGCGCGATGCCGAATCGAGCGCTGGCGGATACACGACCCGAATCGTCTTCAAGTCGCGGGGACGGATCTTGTTTCTCTCAGTTGAAGATATTCGCTGGATCGGCGCAGAAGAGAATTATGTGAGAATCTGCACGGGTGGAGAATCGCATCTGCTGCGCGAGACCATGAGCCATTTGGAGGCGAGACTCGACCCGCAGATATTCCTTCGCGTACACCGGTCATCCATTGTGAATTTGCGATATGTGAAAGAAGTCAAGAGTGAGGCGGATGGTGAAGCCACGGTGATATTGAGCAGCGGCGAGAAAATCGCCATGAGTCGAAGCTATCGTTCTCGCATTCAAAAGCTGCTTCACTAAGCACGATTCCAAATTCTGTAGTGGAATGAATATTTGTTTTGGCTTTTTGGTCGCTAAATTGGCTGGCCATCTCAGGATAGTCGCACTTCATCCCTGATTTCGTGCACTCATCCCTAATCTGCAAAAAGGAAGAGAGCAGAGTGGATATCTTCCAATAGTTATAGAAATTGAAATTGATGCGCGCAAGCGAAGTTGCGCATTCCGTTCGCTCTCCCTTGGAAAGCTACACTCCGTCCCAGAAATAGCGCAGCCGTCACAAAGGTCATTGCTGTCTCAAGTTCGGCTTAGTACATGCTTCTTGTGCGTTGTGAGTGGCTTCCCCCATGAGCACATACATTTTCCCGCAACAGAGTGGATTTAAGCGTAGCGTCCGCTGGGACGTTGAATCGCAGATCCAAGCGTGGAACGTCGAATTCAAGTTGAGCTTGAATGCGGACAGGCAGCGAATTTCCCAAGCGCTAACTGTGCCTGAGTATATGGAGGCCTGGCTCCGTCTTCCGGGCAACGAGGAGCCGCGAGTAACTGTTTCCAGTGTTGCTGACAGCTATCTACTGGAATATCAAGACGGCTTTCACGGCGCGAGGACCTATATCAGCGCGACTTATAAGGTAGTCCGGCGGAGCAAGTTACTATTCACGTGGAAGAAGCATGTCGAGATCAATGCGCCAATTAGTCTTGTTATGGTCAGACTTATCGGAGATTTTGCGCGAACAACTCTTTGTCTCAGTCACACTGGACTCACGTCATACGAAGAGAAGGTCTGGCATGAAGGGCTGTGGAGAAGTTCGCTCGAGAGGCTTCGCTGCCTGTTTCAGCCTGCATCCAATTGAGTGAATGCGGTTTTAAAATCAAAGGCAAAATGAAAGGTGGCGGAACGTCCCACGCCGTGGAGGTTGGGATGCTCCGCCTTTTCATTGAAATCGCTTTATTCGTACTTGAAGCCGTTTGCCGAAACGGGTTCAGACGTCGGAAATGACCTGCTATTCGCTCGGCGGCGGAAGTGTGATGGGAGCAGTCAATTCGAAGGTAAGAACCGTTTCGGCAGGGATTTCGATTTGCTTGTTTCCTGTCGCAGATCCTCCGATGAATCCGACGCCTCCGCCCACAAGTGCGCCAATTGCAGCTCCTTTTCCTCCGCCTGCTATGCCACCGATTAATGCGCCTCCTGCTGCGCCTCCACCCGTTGTAGCAGCGGTCCGTTTGCCCTTGCCCTTGACCGTGCTATCCAGAGAGGCAGTTTGGATCTTATAAGTGTGTCCGTGCACGGTTACGCTTGTCAGTTGGAGGCTTAGTTCGCCCTCGCCCTTGACCTTGCCTTTCGCCTTTGCATTCAAGACTGTACCGAGGAAGTCGGATCCACGAGGGATTGCATGGCGCCCTCCCACGCTTAATGGCTGCGCCAGGGTAGCGGTAAACGTTTGACCCGTCTGACTTGTCTTCGAGCCCAGCGCCTGATTCACTCTGACGGCGAGCGGAGTACCTGCAGGCACAACAATTGGCTGAGGTTTTGGCTGCTCCACGACAGGTGGCGGCGCCTGAGCCGGCGGCGCCTGGGAAACTTCTTGGGCTCCGGGAGCGGCCGCGTTCTCAGTGGTGGTCTGATCCTCGACACCGGTTGTTCCTGGCTCCTCGCGTGCGATCTGCTCGATCTTCTGCTGCGCCGCAGGGTCCTTTGCTTTCCCGGTCACGGTGACTTTTCCGTCTTTTGCCGTCACCTGTACGTCAGAGTCCTTGGTTTCGGGAGCGGCGGCGACCTTGGATTGAATGTCTTTTGCAATCGTTTCGTCATTTGGGTGCTTGGAGCATCCCACAGTCAGTCCAGCTAGCACGGTCAACAGGGCAATCGATGGGTAGAAGTTCCTGATGCGCATTGCGTCTCCTTAGTTAAAAATGCTGCGATTTCAAGTCGAGGGGCGATGTTTTGGGAGCGAACATTCCAGATCATGCCACGGGCGGGGGTTCTGCCAGGTCCGAAGTGCCCGCTCTCCGTCGCTACTACCGATGCAGGGAGATCCGGTCTCTCGGCATCTAATCTTAAGCCCACACCTTGATTTCAGGGGAGGGAAACAGATTGCGGAGCGGTTTCGCAGGCTCTTAGGCGAATTTAGTTCGAAGGGGTGATTATGAGAACTGTCACTTTTACCAGTGGGGAAATCCCGGAGTCGAATCGACTTAAGGTGGCGCACAATTCTCATTTCTCCGCATACCAATTAGCTGTTCGCCGGATGGATTCTTCGAGCCCGATCAATTCTCGCAGTCCTAGCATTTCTTTTGCGCGGTCGACGGATGGGACGTAGCGAGAGGGCGCCGCGCCGGGAACTGGCTGGCGGGCCATGATAATGTCAGTCTCGGGCCGGAGGGTTTTGGCTGTGATTTGAGCTAGCTCAAGGATGCTGATGTCGCGGCTTGATCCAACATTGAATGGCACGAGCGGGGGCGCCTTGAACAAGATTGTCCAGAGCCAAACGACCAGATCTGCTGCATACAAGTACGAGCGTCTTGGAGTTCCATCGCCCTGAATCTGGATGCTGCGACCGGCGAGTACATCGCCAATGAAATTGCCGATGGCGAAATGCTCGTCCAAGGGAAGGTGCGGTCCGCAAAAAGCCCAGCATCGCGCGATCTTGCATTCGATCCTCGACGTCTTCTGGTAGACGGCGCAGAGAAGTTCAGAAACGCGCTTGCCCTCGGCATAAACGCTCAGCGGATCCAGTGGATCGGGGCTTCCGGCGAAGGTCTCCGGCACATGTGTTAGTTCGGCGGGCTGTTTTCCATAGACTGCTCCCGAACTCGTCAGGAGAAGCTTTCTGGCGCCATGTGTTGCCGCGAACTCCAACGTGCGTTCCGTGCCGGCAATGATCGTAGATAGCATTTCCAACGGCGCGTTCGTAGCTTGTCGTGCGCGAGCTTCGGTCGCGGCATGAATCACATAGCTGAACTGTCCCGGCGGAAATGGGAATGTCCGGACATCCCCATCGAGGAGGGTGACTGCAGAATCGGTAACCACGTGTGGGCACTTGGCGGAGAACGCCTTCGGGTTGCGCGTGAGGATAGTGATAGATGCGCCGAGGTTCACGTGGCGATTTATGTGGCAAAAGCTTTCTACCAACCAGCAGCCAAAGAATCCGGTGCCGCCGGTAAGAAAGATGCGCTCTCCGCGCACCTCGTCCCAGAGCTGGCGGGTGTTCGCCAGAACGGATTCCAAGTCTGTCATGGGTAGTGGAGAAGACATCAGATTCAGATCCGTTCCTGAGCGAAATGATGGTACTTGACGGCAGAGACGGCGGAACTGCCTTTTCGGAGCTAAGGCTTGAGATATCGCATGACCATCGCGGCGAGTTCTTCAGGTAATTCAGGTGTCATCAAGTGTAGCGGGTTAGAAGCCATGCTGCCTTCGTTGGTAATCCGGCTGGTGATTTTTGGAAAATAGGTCTGGTTTGGATCAATTTTCACCAGGAAGGCTGCCGCGCCGGCACCGTTGAACGCGTCGAGGAAATTGGGATCCTGATCAAATCCCGGGCCCACTTCCATCATCGGGATTGCGTAGGCGGCAAATATCTGATTCCACCGTGGAATTCCGAGTCCAGTTTCGACGTCGCATCCGACATAGCTGCCCCCGAAGTAGTTGCGCTGAGTCATGCGGATTGAAGCATAACCATTGTCGGCGAAGAGGAAGATCTTCAGATTGAGCTTGTTTGCGGCAACGGTTCCAAGCTCCTGCAGATTCTGCATGAAACCGCCATCGCCCTCGACGAGGATTGTTCGCTTCCCATCGGCCGCTATGGCGGCACCTATGGCACCGCTGAGGCCATAGCCCATCGCGGCGAGCCCCTTGTTGTTGAAGACCCGCTGTCCGAGCTTCGGCTCAAATGTCTGCATCATGACAGTGTTTGCGCCGCCACTGCTGCAAGGGATGACCACGTCATGAGAGTCACAAAGGCGTGACAGATGCTCTGCAAACGAATATGGAGATATGAAGCCTTCTCCAGTTTGATTTACCGGTTCCACAAGAGGAAGTGCCTCACGTACCGAGCGGCAGAATTTGCTCCATTCGTCGTAATCTCCCAGAGTCGCGGAAGCGATATGATCCAGTACCGCGTTGGCATCGCCACATATGGGAAGCGCAACATTCGGGTGGCCCTTATGTAATTCTGATGGGTCACACTCCACCTGTACTACCTCACCGACCGGTATGAACTCTTGCCAGTTAAACCCTGTTTGTTGAAGACCGAGCCGTGTTCCCAATGCGACTAACAGGTCGGACTGTTGCAGGAGGATGTTTGCTGATCGCTGGCCCCACGTGTTCGGCCGGCCAAAAAACAGAGGATGGTCTCCTGGGACTCGATCCATACCGTTCCACGTCGTCATCAGCGGAATCCCTATCTCCGTGAGTCGATCAAGCACGGCCGTGGCGGTTTTTCGGGTGACGCCACCTCCGATCAGGAGCACCGGTCGCTTTGCTTTCCGCAAACGCCTGAGGAGATCTTCGAGAGTGTCGTCAGATACTGGTTCAATACCTGGAGCGCATCGGCCCTCGACGTTCAACACATCTGGAGAAACGTCGCGTCCCTGGATATCCAGCGGGATTTCAATGAAAATTGGCCCCTTGCGTCCGTGAGAGGTGGAATGGACCGTATTCGCGAAGGAGGCGCGGTCAACGACCTCATCCATCAAAACTGATCGGACGGTGATTGGCCGCACGATGTCGACACCGTTGATCTCCTGAATTCCACGTTGGCGCACACTGCCGCGTGCAAGGTCTGCGATCTTCGCTTGTCCGCCGAGCACAAGTAGCTCCCGGCTCTCAAGGAATGCCCCGGCAATCGCGGTAACGATGTTGGTGAGGCCTGGACCCGCCGTTACAAGGGCGAATGCTTTACCGGACTTCGAGACTTCATTGAAGTACTCCGCGGCTATTCCAGCGGCGACCTCATGGACGACGGGGACGCACTTGAATCGTCGGCTGCAGCTCTCCAGGAGATGCATGATATTTCCGCCGGCGACAAAGAAGCAGTGAGTGTAGTCAAGTTCAACGAGCCAATCTGTCATCAGATCGCTAAATTTCAAGTGTGTCTCCTGAATGCATCAGTCTCCGCGAATAACTACCGAATCAGTATCCACATAGCGCAGGCAGAGCCGAGAATTGGTGAATTGTATCCATTTCTGACGCTGGCAAAGTCCCATATCCATAGGCTGAGTGCACGAAAGCGACGCCTGCTTCGCGCGCCGCCTGCATGTCTTCTGCCGTGTCGCCGATCATCCGGGCCATGCGTAAATCCACGCTATATCGCGTGGTCAGATCGATCAGCATCTCGCCCTTGGAATTGAATGAGGGTGTTCGGGAATCAGGAGACACCATTTCGCGAAAGCTATTCGTGATCCCGAGTTCCCCCAAGATGTTGGCCGTTGGCAGTTTCGGTTTATTGGTAACGATGAATAGCACCGACCCATTCCTTAAGAAAAGGTCCAGAGTCTCGCGAACGCCAGGGTAAAGGATTGTTTTGAAGCAACCCGTGGTGTCGTAGCTTTGTCGGTACGACACCGCCATGAGTTCCAATTCTGAGTCGGTGAGGGACGGCTCCATATTCCTCAGGATTGTTCGGATACTCGGCCCGACGAAGCGGCGAACATCTTTGACGCTTATTGTCTTTCCAACTGCGGCAAAGGCTTCTTGAATTGAGAACTCTATACCCGGCAAAGAATCGGCAATGGTTCCGTCAAGATCGAAAAAAAGCCATCCAGGAACCGATTTGAATGAGCGGTGCAAATGCAGTCCTTCTGTATTCCTAGCGAGATATCTTTTCTTCGCCTAGTTATTCAAAACCTTCCAGCGCTTCTCCAGCATGTCGATGCGCTTGGCGTCTTCTTCGAGGATTCTGCCATGATATTCCCGCTTATTCAGGAGCCAGAGCAACTCAAAATGCACAGCATTGAGCAGGCCCTTCTCCATGCCGGGCGCAGCAAGACCGTCGGCAGAAAATATAATCTTGCGTGTTTCGAAGCGAGAGAGATGGACTTGTTTGATGCAGCGCAAAGCTGCCAACGCATCCATTGACACGCCGCCTCCAACAACCAAATCGAGTCTCTTGGTCTTGCAAGCCTCCGCAACCTTCAGCACATAATCCGTAACTACCTGGTCATTAATCGAGTCGCGTGACAAGCCATTGGAGAGAGAGAAATCCACTCTTCCGAACACAATTCCCGAGAGCGCTTCGGATTGACTTGTGAAGTCCGCCAAGCTATCCAGCGATCGAAAGGCTTGAATTGTCTCGAGATTGAAAAGAAAGTCGGTCTCTTCCTGTTCTTCTTTGGAATAGACTTTATCGACCGCTTCAGAAAACTTGGTCAGGGCGTAGAGGCTCTCGACCATAGGCGCGATGATGTAATCGACGCCGATCTGCTTGCTCTCGATGAGATCGCGCATTGCTTCGCAGCCACCGACCTTCAATCCGAGCTTTAAATCAGCCTTTCGGCCTATTTCTACCAAACGCAGAAGCTCTTCTACGCGAGTCCCTTCGGCTTCAAACTCCGCCTTTACGCCATCATAGCCATATTCATTTTTGCCTTTTTTTAAGATGTCGAGCATTTTTCGTTCTGTGAGGTTCATTGATCTGCTCCTTGCAGTACTACAAGCACCATCGCTGGAAAATGGCTCCTATAAATTGCGAGCCGGTTATAAAATTGCGAGCCGACTAGCCGACAGCGAGTTTTTCGTGAAAAGTTGAATTGTATCCGCGACATAATCAAGCATCTCTGTCGTAAGACCTGGGTAGACTCCGATCCAAAACACGTTGTTCATCACGAAGTCGGTATTGGGTAAATCTCCGACAACGCGATATTCGCAACCTTCGTAGGCGGGCTGCCGAAGGAGGTTTCCGCCGAATAACAGCCGGGTCGCGATCTTCTTTGATTCGAGAGCGTGGATCAATTCGTCACGGCTGAATGGTGAGTTCTCCCGAACGCCAATCGGAAATCCGAACCACGAGGGATCAGACCCCGGGGTCGCTTGGGGGAGCATCAGACACTCCTCTAGTGGCTTCAGCTTTGCGGAAAGATATTGGAAATTCTCTTTGCGCCTCGCAACAAACTTCGGCAGTTTCTCGATTTGTGAGGCTCCGAGAGCCGCCTGCATGTCGGTGGCTTTCAGGTTGTAGCCGATGTGGGAGTACGTGTACTTATGGTCGTATCCGCACGGCAGGGTGCCTAGTTGCCAATCGAAACGCTTGCCGCAGGTATTGTCCTTGCCGGGATCGCACCAACAATCGCGGCCCCAGTCGCGAAAGGACTCAATGAAGACCTGCAGACTGGGCTTGTCGGTGAGGACGGCGCCGCCTTCGCCCATGGTTATGTGGTGAGCGGGATAGAAACTGCACGTTGCGATGTCACCGAAGGTCCCGACGGACTGTCCCTTCCAAGTTGAACCGAGCGCGTCGCAGCAATCTTCGATGAGCCAGAGGCTGTGTTTTTTGGCGAAGGCGGATACGGCGTCGAGGTCGAAGACGTTTCCCAGGGTATGGGCGATGAAGATTGCTTTTGTTTTTTCGCTGAGAGCTGCCTCGAGCTGGCTGACGTCGATTTCGTAAGTGGGCAGCGTGACGTCGACGAAAACCGGAATCAGCCGATTCTGGATAATGGGGTTCAGTGTGGTTGGGAAGCCCGCCGCCACGGTGATGACTTCGTCGCCCGGCTTAAGCTGGCGGTCGCCGAGCTTCGGAGATGTCAGAGCGCTGACGGCAAGCAGGTTGGCGGAGGAGCCTGAGTTGACGAGCGAGGCGCACCGTACGCCGACGAAACGAGCCAGTTTTCGTTCAAAGTCCTCAGCAAAGCGGCCGGTGGTGAACCAGCAATCCAGCGCCGAGTCGACGACAGCACCTAAATCATTCCCATCGATGACTTTACCGGAGACCGGGACCGGGGTAGTGCCGGGTTTGAACTCGGTTGCCGGAAAGGCTTCCGCATGAAATTGTGCGGAAAGTTCAAGAATCTGGCGGCGAAGAGATGAAGCTCTGTCTGTCATCGAGGTCTGCGTTCTAAGAATACACAATTGGGATTGGCCAGTGTACTGTAATGGTTGGACGGCAAGACCTTTGTAATCGAGGGCTCAGCTTCGAGGATGAAGCTTGCAACAGGCGAGACGAGGCGAATGAAAGCGGTAATTCTGGCGGGCGGAACGGGCACTCGGCTAAGTGAAGAGACGGGCACGCGCCCCAAGCCAATGGTTGAGATCGGCGGACGGCCTATTCTTTGGCACATCATGAAGATCTACTCGCAACATGGGATCAACGATTTTGTTGTCTGTTGCGGATACAAGGGCTACATGATCAAGGAGTATTTCGCCAACTACTTCCTGCATATGTCGGACGTCACATTTGATATGCGGGAGAACCGCATGCAGGTGCATCAGAGCGTCGCGGAGCCTTGGCATGTGACTTTGGTTGACACGGGGGACGACGCGGGTACCGGTGGCCGAATGCGAAGGGTTGCCCAGTTTTTGGAGGGCGACGATTGTTTCTGCATGACTTATGGCGACGGAGTGAGTGATGTAGACGTGGCGGGATCGATTGCCTTTCATAAGGGCCATGGAAAGCTGGCCACGGTAACAGCGGTACAGCCCCCGGCGCGATTCGGCGGTCTGGGAATTGAGGGTTCAGTAATCACTGATTTCCAAGAGAAGCCGAAGGGAGAAGGTGGGTGGATCAACGGGGGATTCTTCGTACTTTCGCCGGCTGTCTTAGAGGAAATTCACGACGACCGATACATGTTTGAGAGAGAGCCGATGCAGAGTTTGACCGCGAAGCATCAGGTGCAAGCGTTCTTTCACCATGGATTCTGGCAACCTATGGATACGCTTCGAGATAAGCAGCGGCTGGAGGAACTCTGGACAAGCGGGAAAGCGCCATGGAAGACCTGGTAAGTACCTGGGAGGGGCGGCGGGTCTTCATTACGGGCCACACGGGTTTCAAGGGTGGGTGGCTCTGCCATTGGCTCGCCAGCAAGGGCGCCATGATCCGGGGGTATTCGCTCGATCCGGAGACCGATCCGAATCTGTTTACCGCCGCCTCGGTGGGGAAGATTCTCGATGACGTTCGTGGCGATATTTGCGATCTTGACCGGCTGAAGAAGTCAATGGCGGAATTCGCGCCCGATGTCGTCTTCCACCTGGCAGCGCAACCTTTGGTGCGAAGATCTTATGCCGACCCGGTGGGCACTTTTGCAACCAACGTTATGGGCACCGCCAACGTGTTGGAGGCCGTTCGTAGCACGCCCTCAGTCAGGGCAGTAGTTTGCGTCACGACGGACAAGTGCTATGAAAACAAGGAATGGGTGTGGCCCTATCGGGAGACGGATCCTCTCGGGGGACACGACCCGTACTCTTCAAGCAAAGCTTGTGCAGAGATTGTGGCTGCGGCGTACCGGAGTTCATTCTTTACGGTAGACCGGTTGAACGAGCACCATGTCTCACTGGCGACCGCCCGCGCCGGCAACGTGATTGGAGGGGGAGACTGGTCGGAGGACAGGCTGATTCCGGACCTGATTCGCGGGTTTCAGGCGAAGCGTGCTGTGCTGATTCGGCGTCCCGACGCCATTCGTCCATGGCAGCATGTACTGGAGCCTGTGCATGGCTACATCTTATTGGCAGAGAAGCTACTTGCCGGACAAGGGCAGTTTGCAACAGCATTCAATTTTGGTCCTCGAGACGAGGATGCCTGGACGGTAGGGTGCATTGCAGGTGAACTTGCCAATCTGTGGGGCCCCGGCGCCTCCTGGGAGCGCGATTCCAGTCAAAGCGTGCACGAAGCCAGCTATTTGAGGCTCGACGCGAGCCGGGCACGAACGGAGCTTGACTGGCGACCGCGCTTGCCAATCCATGGGGCTTTGGAATGGACCGTCTCGTGGTATCTCGCTTGGCAACGAGGTGCAGACATGTCGCAGGAGACGCGAGCCCAGATCGCCGCCTATGAGGCAATTGTCGGATGATCGACACAACCAGCACCGTGAATATTTTCAATTCAGCGGGGTCGCAGATGTCGTGCAGGGTCTGCGGAGGGGACAATGTTCGCGTGCTACCGATTGGGAGGTATGCAGAATTCTTTCGCATGAAAGTGGACACGGAGAAAGATCCATTTCTTCTCTTTTCCAGAGCCGATTCCATCCGGGTGAGCTCAACACCGCGACCCGTTCGGGCACTGAAAAGGATAGCCAAACTTCTCCGAACAAAAGTCAGGCCCGCTATTCAATTCAGAACTTACATGCAAGCTTGCATGACTTGCGACGCTATTACACCTTGCCATGAGTATTCCTTTGAGGATCTGTTGGGTCTCTATCGCGACTATCGAACGGAGACCTACAACCGGGATCGTATTTCAGTCGAGCCTTCATATTCGCGAATTGCGAAAGATGTTGGAAGCCACGCGCTTGAGATTAAGAACAGGAATTTCGCCGTCGACGCCTTTCTTGGCAAAAACGTGCGCCATTTTGCAGGCGGCGCGATGATCGACTATGGTGGAAGCGACGGCCGGTTCATCTCCTCTTTCGCATACAAGCAATTTGAAAGAATCCATATCTACGACGCATCCAGCGCGCCGCTGCATGTCTCAGTCGATCCCCAGAAGGTAGAAAGAGTTAAAGACCCAGATCCAGAGACATATTCGTTGCTAACGTGCATGCATGTGCTCGAACACGTGGGGAATCCAAGAGCGCTGGTAACTGAAGCGGCCCGACTCTTGGTGTCCGAGGGCCTGATGTATCTCGAGGTTCCTCTCGAGTTGACGGAGTCCGTCCGCGACGATTTCACGCGACGAATTATAGATTCTCCGATTCTCATTCACGAGCATATCAACACGTTTGGACGAGAGAGCATCCGAGCCCTCGTTGGATCCATCGTTGAACTGGAACTTATCGACGATGCAGAAGATGTCGTGGATCTTGGATGGGTACGCGGACGGATGGGGCGCTTCCTAGCGAGGAAGGTCAAATAGAATTCCAGGATTATCGCGGAATGGAGGGTTTAAATCGAGACTCAGCGATGACCCGACCCACCTACGTCTGTGAGTTGTAAAGCCTATAATCTCTCATAGAGCCGATGTTGAAGATTGAGACTGCATTGATTACGCTGAGGCATCGCTGATGTCTGAAACCTCCGGAGGCGCGCCGCGGATCAGTTGGCTCGCAAGGCAACAAACATTTACAAAGAACTGGTTGCGAATAGGCCTTGGAATTGATAAGGCCATCGCCTTTACCATTCTCGCGAGAGGGTGGGCCAGCCTCGCCGGACTGGTAACAGTGGCGCTGATTGCGCATTTCATGTCGCCGGCAGAGCAGGGCTACTATTACACCTTTGGCAGCCTTATCGCCCTTCAAATCGTTTTTGAGCTGGGCTTTTCATTCGTCATCATGCAGGTGGCAAGTCATGAGCGGGCGCATCTGGTCTTCTCTCCAGGGGGGCGCATTTCGGGAAATGCAGCATCCCATGCCCGGTTGGCCTCGGTCCTTCAAAAGACGATCCGATGGTATACGAGCGCGGCAGTTCTTCTAGCAGTATTCCTCCTGACTGCGGGCTCACATTTCTTTGCCAGACACCATCATGCTGGAGATAATGTTGCCTGGCATTTCCCCTGGTACGCCGCAGCGCTGTCCGCGACAGTCACATTCCAGATCGATCCGATTCTCTCGTTTATGGAAGGATGCGGATTTGTACCGAACGTAGCGCGGCTGAGATTCGCGCAAGCTGTTACCGGAAGCACGCTCGCGTGGCTGGCACTCGGAACTCATCATGGACTGTTCGCTCCTGCAATGATCATCTTCGGTAATGCCAGCGTTGCATCCATCTGGATACTCAGGCAGAGAAACCTATTGCTGCCGCTGCTGCGGTACCCTCCGGGGGAGCACCGAATTCACTGGATGAAAGAAGTATGGCCCTTTCAATGGCGCATCGCCGTCAGCTGGCTTAGTGGCTACTTCATCTTCCAGCTTTACAACCCCGTTCTCTTTGCGTTTCACGGCTCCGTTGTGGCAGGCCAAATGGGTATGTCGCTCAGCCTTACAAGCGCGCTCATATCGATCGCGATCTCGTGGATCAACACTAAGGCCGCTCCATTCGGAGCGATGATTGCCCGTAAGGAGTATGCGAGCCTCGATCACCTCTTCTTTCGAGCGGCCCGACAGTCATTTACAGTTTGCGTGGCAGGTGCGCTGATCGTTTGGCTTGCGGTGTCCTATCTGAACTGGAACCACATTGCCCTGGCGCGACGAGTTCTTGACCCGCTTTCGCTAGGGATCCTGCTGGCGACTGCTCCACTCAACGTCATTGTCTTTGCGGAGGCTACATACTTAAGGGCGCATAAGCAGGAGAAATTCGTCCTCAATTCCGTCCTGGGCGCGATTCTCGTGGGATCATCGACCTATTTTCTCGGCAGGAGTTATGGCGCGCTCGGCGTGGTGACTGGATCGTTTCTGGTCAGTCTCGTGATGGGATTGCCTCTCAACACGTACGTTTTCTTAAAGTACCGAAGGATTTGGCATGCAGCCTAACCGACCGTTGCTGACCATCGCAATTCCGACATACAACAGGAGCGCGTGCCTTGCCCAATTGCTCGAAGCCCTCGCGCCTCAACTGACCGGAGAGTCGCGTGTTGAACTGATCATCTCAGATAACGCATCCCCAGACGAGACTTCAGATGTCGTCGCATCCTTCCGGGAGAAGGGATTTGCGCTGACCTACAGCAAGAATGAATCAAACATCGGCGCCGATGCCAATTTCATACGGTGTTACGAACTGGCGCAAGGCGAATATGTGTGGATATTCGGAGATGACGACATCATTGTCCCTGGTGGACTGGGCGAGGTTCTCCATCGCCTTGAAACACGAACATATGATCTTTTGCACGTCCGATCTGTGGGGTTTAGTGGTCGCTATTCTGCCTCTGACATTCAGAAGTTTTCGCGCAAGATAAAGGTCTTCGCTCATGCACGAGATTATGCTCTCTATGTTAACGCCGGTCTTACCTTTATAAGTGGAATCATCTTCCGCAAATCTACTCTCGAAAGCCTCCCACATGACGACTTTAAAAGATTCATAGGGACCAACCTGGTTCAGCTCTCCTGGACGTTCTCTTTGCTGCTCGGCAATCCCCGTTGCGTATGTCTTCTCGACAGCCTGATCGCGAGCCATGTGGAGAATTCAGGCGGGTATGCCGCTAGTCAGGTCTTCGGAGTAAACTTACAAGCGATTGTCAAAGAGTTCTTTGGATTACAGAGCCCGGTCGGTCGGGCCATTCTGAATCGAACAATTCAATGCTGGTTTCCATGGGCGATGCTGCAAAGCCGCCGCGGTCGTCACAGCAGACATTTGCCCGAAAATTCACTGGCTATTCTCAAGAATCTTTTCCGCAACAACCCGCGATATTGGGTCTTTGTGCACCCCTCTCTTCGACTGCCACTCCCTTTGGCGGAGGTGTGGCTGCGGGCATTGAGGGTGATTAATCGCATGGATCGGCTTTTGGGCTATCCCATTTCCAAGTGATCGGAGAATCATTGGAAACTCCGCTGCTCGACCCTCCCCACCTGTTTGTTCTCGGTCGACGTGCGCCTAGTCCTTGGCAGTAAAAGGCTTAGTTGGGCGCGATCTTGCGGCCGAAGATACTTCGTCACGGGGCTGTTCAAACGCTTGGACGTTTGCCGTGTGCATGGAGCGTATGATCTAGCCACTGAAGCTCACTATGTCGGTGTTAGGATCAGGCGGTCTGGCCCGCAAGATCAGCCATACGGTTTATACCATAGCCTCAAGCAATCCTGCTGGGGTGTTTCGGGCGATTACACTGACTCAACAAGCCGTTGTTAAACGCCCAAGGACACTGGAGGTTCTGATTTCGTGATATTCAGCGCAATTTCACACGATGTCACGTCGGCACCCATTGATGGTCGGTCGTTCTCCTCCATAGGCATCTTCAGTGGGACATTCGTAGGACATTGGGCACGAGTTTGCTCTATCTCGTTGTCTTTGAAGCTGCTTTATTCGGCAGCGGACGAATGCTGGAGCTTGGCCCATTTACCTTAAAGATGCTGCTGTTTTCGTTAACGCTTATCTATACAACGTGGAGCTTATTATCCCTAGATCGAATTCAATACAGCACCATGCTTCTTACCAGCTCATTTGCAGCGTTGCTTTGCATTGGCATTATGAATGGTGTGGGCCACGCCTCAAACATGAAGTTTCTCGGCGAAGATGTAAGTCCATTGCTGTCCTTCCTGACTCTCCCCTTCTTTGAGTTGACGATACGTCGAAAGCACGAAATCTTTCTCGTGATGCGCATTATTGTGTTTGCCGCAATCGTAATGGCTGCGGGCTATATGACTATCATCATTTCGCTATTGCTGCAGATCGTGTCCGTCGGAACCTTATACGGGTGGATCACGCTAAATGGAGGCGAAGACTTCGTATTTGAAGGGGAAACCGGGAGATTTTTCTATAAGGGCGTGATATTCATCTGCATCGCAATTATCTTCTTGGCGTTTCAGAATAGACGCCGGTGCAAGGTGATTGCGGGCATTCTCCTTCTGACGCTATTTTTTGTTGGAAGCCGAGATCTGTTTCTAGCGCTCGCACTCTGCTGCTCTTCTCTACGTATTGATAGGACAGATGTCTGTCGTGAGGAAAATCAGCATTTCCTGCATTGTCATCCTGGTAGCGGCAACTGCTCTTCCGCAGCTGTTTTCCTTCGCCGGCGATAAGACGGAGTCTAACGCGACCCGCCTGAATACAATATCCCAGGTATTCCAGCAGAATAAATGCCGCGAGCTTTCTCGTGGGCCATGGCTTTGGCAATGGAGTTCCTGAAAAACCGGAGCACATGGAAATCACTTATCTTGAGATACTGCACAAAGCAGGGAATGATCGGATTGGCTTTGTGGACCGGCGCTAATTCGGGCTTGCCCATTCGGCTCCGAAGGCGATAAAGCTGGGCGAGCGTATCTTGCATACCCTCTGTTCTGTAGCTGCGTTTATTCTCTTTGAAGACCAACCCCTTTGTAAATAACCCAATTGGGATGTATCCCTTTATCATCTCGTTTGTCGGACTTGTTTGCTCGCTAGGCGAGCACTCAATTCGTCATCAACCCTGGGAGAACATCCTGCAGATGAGTAGTTCTCCAACTTCTACGGCACACTCTGCGCTGTCATAGTGCTCTACCAAACAGCCCCCACCGATTCCAGAGCATTTGAAAGTCTGCTGGAAGCACTGCGGCATGTAAAATCCGAACGGTTGGATGCATTCGGGTCCTTCTTTTTGACAACACCCCGGGGAAGAGCGATCCCGGGCCTTTGCCAGATCGAGTCGAGTATGAGTCGGCAGGTCACAACGCTGGGCTTGCTGTCGCATACAACCGTGCTCTGAACGTGGCTCAGTCGCACGGCTGTTCGTGGCTCCTCCTTCTCGATCAGGACACAGCATTACCTCGTGATTTTCTCGGTTCGCTTCTTAAGCAGGTCGGGGAGTATGAAGGAGATTCCGGCGTTGCGGCGCTTGTCCCGATGGTCCGAAGTGGGGACGTTGTGATCTCACCCAAGAGGGTAGGATTCTTTGGGCTCGAGGCATTGCCCGACTCGTGTCATGGAATCCAGGACATGGAGGTCATGTCGATCAATTCGGGGTCGGTAATTCGGTGTGATTTTGTCCGTTCAGTGGGTGGTTTCAACCGATCCTTCTGGTTGGATTATTTAGATCATTGGCTGTTCCGGCAGATATATGCAACAGGCAGGAAGGTCGCGATTTGGAACTGTACGATTGAACACAGTCTCTCTGTGCAGGACTATCGGCGCAATATCCGAATCGAGCGTTACCGAAGCATTCTTGCTGGAGAGTCGACCTTCATCACTACTTATAAGCCAAAGGTGCAAATCCCATTCTATTTATTGCGGTTGCTAGTCAGGTCGGCAAGACTGATGTTTCAAGGGCAGCCCAGCCTTTCCCGGCTTACCTTTGCAACGATTGTTAAAATAGCATTTCATCCAATGCGCTCTTTAGAAGAGAGTTGTCGTGAGCCAGATATTTATCAAGGCTGACCTTCAGAATGGGCCGCAGCTCGCATGAACATTTCTGTATGGATGGCAACCTACAACGGCGAGCGACTCATTCATGTGCGACTGCGTCAGACCGACGGAAGGCGGGGTAGACAATAGTGTTCTCCGGGAGCGGTTTTAATTCGGAGGTTGGATGTCGCCCTGATCCCTTCTCTGTGACAGCGTCGGTGGTGACATTCAATTCCAACAAGAAGCAGCTCGAGGAACTCCTTGATTCGTTTTCCAGGAGTTCGCAATCGATTAGGGTTACGGTGGTCGACAACTCCGCTACCGAAGAACTGCGCTCCGTAGTTACCGGCAAGGGGCATGCCTACCTTCACACGGAAAGAAATGTCGGTTTCGGCAGCGGTCATAATCTTGTCATGGGCCAATGCCTGACCAGATCGAAGTACCACGTTGTCGTAAATCCGGACATCCACTTCGGAGAGGGAGTTATCCACGAACTGTACAACTTCATGGAGAATCACCCGGACGTGGGGCTTGTGATGCCGTCGATACGATATCCAGACGGAAGTCCTCAGGGGTTATGCAAACTGCTTCCGACTCCAGCGGACTTGATCGTGCGTCGTTTTCTGGGGCGAATAGGTAAGGCGCTATTTCGCAAGCTGGGGGACCGCTATGAACTTAAGAGCTCTGACTTGACGGTACCGTGCGAAGTTCCGTGCCTTTCGGGTTGCTTTATGTTCATTCGATCTACGGAATTACAGCGAATTGGAATGTTTGACGAGAGATTCTTCATGTACCTGGAGGATGTAGATCTATGCCGGCGGATCGGCCGATCCTCAAAATGTGTGTATTACCCAGGGGCGTTTGTTACGCATGCATACGCCAAGGGATCCTATAACGATTTTGGATTGCTCCGGCATCACGCTCAATCAGCTTTGCGATACTTCTCGAAATGGGGATGGTTTCACGATGTTGAGCGAAAGCGCTTGAATGAGCGCGCAGGCTTGAGAGTTGAAAATCGATCAAGGTGAGATACCGTTTGCATTGTCGAGGAGACCGAAGGTATCGGGAGTTACTGAGAGCATGAATGAAGAGAATGAGGTGCAGAGATGCCGGCAACTTGCAGGATCAGAAGACCCGGTTCCGCACGCTTCCTGCGTCGACCGCGAAAGGCATATCCTCGTTCCTACTTTCCTTTATAGATATAGACTTTGCTGGAGGATTGACGACGAGGAGAATCCTGCCTAGTCTCCACTAACGAGTGATTCATCACGATCAAGGCTCGCCCGGCGGCTGGTTGAGCTGTTAGATGAAGGTGACTTGAGGTTGTGCGTTTTGCTTCGGCGCTCAGCTATTT
This sequence comes from uncultured Acidobacteriaceae bacterium, assembly GCA_963737915.1. Taxonomy (GTDB): domain Bacteria; phylum Acidobacteriota; class Terriglobia; order Terriglobales; family Acidobacteriaceae; genus Telmatobacter. The sequence goes on from CAVTUP010000028.1 coordinate 183,734, forward strand.
CCTTTTCAATTAAGCCGTGGATCGCAGAAGTATCCCAGCGGCGCAATGCTGTATTAGTAATGAGCTTCAGATCGGAAAGAAATGTGGCGCAGGACATGTACTCGATGTCCAGCCGGAGTTTAGCGGGAAGAATAATCGAGCGGTAGTAGCTATCTAGATCAAGGTCCGTCAAGGTTGCCAAGACTTGCTCTTCTCTAGCGAACGCCATGGTAGCAGCACCTGTAATTCCCGGACGGCATCGGAGACCACCTATCTGATGTTCTGGGATCTTAGGTCGTGGACCGACCAGACTCATGTCTCCCATCAGCACGTTGAATACCTGCGGCAGCTCATCGAGCTTCCAACGACGAAGAAATGGGCCAACAGGAGTGAAGCGCTGATTCTCGGTGGTAGTGACACAGTTGTGTGCGCCCTGTTCGCGATGCTCCATTGTTCTGAATTTCAAGATTGTGAAGGTACGGCGATGTCGTCCGATGCGCGTTTGCAGAAAGAGAACCGGACCGCGTGATGTGAGCCGAATTGCAAGTCCGACGACAAGAAAGATCGGCAGGAGGAAGGGGAGCGCAAGGAAAACACAACTCACGTCAAAAAGACGCTTCAGACGGGAGCGCGACCAGGAACTCGGCCTCTCATCTTTCAAGTTGAAGTAGAACCGAGTTGTCAGTCCCGATCTCGCTCCGGCAACACGCTCTTGAAATGGATTCGAGTCCGATGGCGCAATGTGAACCGGATGTTCGTTCAAAGAAGAGTTTTCGGCACTCGGTTGAACAAACAGATTGGCGCTCAATTAACCCTCCGCACTTGCCAGCGCTTGATCCTTGAAAAGGTTACGTCTTTTAACGGGCTGAGTCGCGTTCAGAACGGGCGGTCACCAGTGTGCACGGACCGCCACGGAATCACCTGAGAAGGTACTTGTTCTTAACCCGCACCTTCAACTGTCAAATCTGCCAGCCGAGCGATTACCGATCAAACAACCACGAGAGAGTTTCGAGAAATCAGAATCATAGCGACGATACGAAGTTGTCTCTATTCATCCGAAACGGTGCTTGGCCCTCAGTGGATCGCATAGGAGCGATACCTTGAGATCCATCATAGCAGTTTCACCTATGACGGAATTACAAACAGATAATTTACCGCATGTTGATGTTAAGACTAGTGATGTGACGCACATATGCAAAGGATTATCTCCGTAGACAGAGGTTACTTTAGATGGACATTTGGCGACTTAACTGCAGAATCCAGGTGCGGTCAAGTTCAAATCGGATGCTCGACCTCATGCAAGGGGGGCTCGTTTACGGAGGGTGTGAATCAAACGAGCCATCACGACGTGGTCTGCACCAGGTTCTTCCGCAGCAATTGTGCTGGTAGAAAAAAAGTGTCTCGGCCCTTGGCATTCTCGCGCCAGAAAATGGCAGGCCAGTGCCTTGCATACGGTCGAAGATCAAGGAAAAGCGTTTTAGAATCTTTTATTTATTCCGGGTAGTCATTTTGACTAACTTGGAATGCCAGCCCCCGCGGCAGCGGCGATTTAGCATCGGAATTTGTGCTCGAAATCGCTCCAGGCGGGGTTGTTTCCCGGCTGCGATTCGATCTAAAGGACATGCTAGACTCATGGCATATGAATTGCTCAAATTGCGGAGAAGGGAGGGTTGGGGATTGCCGTGTTAACGATGTCTCTAAACGGCCAGAAACACGGGTTAGAAGGGTCACGAAATTCGCATTTTTCCTTTTTCTTTCCCATTTGAGTCTCCACCTCACTGCTCAACAGCAGCCGCAGAGCGGGTATCCTGAAGGCAATCAGAATTCGTACCCAGGAAACCAAAACGAAAACACGCCCGACTGCTCGGATCCGACGGCGTCAACCTTGGGAGACTGCTCCAACTACGGACCCTACGGACCGAATTCGCTCCAATCGCAACCTTCGCGTACGCAGCTACCTGGTCGATATGGCGGTACGCCCGCCAATCCAAACAACAATTATTCAGATACCGAACAACTCTACCGACAACCAAATACTCAGAACCAACCCACTCAGAATCAGGCTTCTCAGATTCAGCTTCCTCCTCCGGAGCCTCTGACTGAGTTCCAGAAGTTCGTGGCCTCCACTAGTGGGCAGATTCTGCCAATTTTTGGAGCGCAGCTTTTCAGACGTGTGCCCTCGACGTTTGCGCCTCTGGATATGACGCCGGTGCCGGCTGACTTTGTGATTGGACCGGGCGATGAGCTTCGCATCAGAGTTTGGGGACAGCTAAGCTTTCAAGCTAATGTCCGAGTGGATCGTACCGGCGACGTTTATCTCCCGCAAGTTGGGCCGGTTCACGTCGCAAATTTACCGTTCTCTGAGCTTGAAACACATTTGCGCGCGGCGATTGGGAGGGTTTATCACAATTTTGACCTGACTGTGGACCTCGGCCAGATTCGATCAATTCAGATCTACCTGGCAGGAGCGGCGCGCCGACCCGGCGTCTACACTGTCAGTTCCTTGAGCACCCTTGTCGACGCCCTCTTCGCGGGAGGTGGCCCAAGTACCCAAGGCTCGCTACGTCACATAGAGCTCCGGCGCGGCAGTGAGAAGATCACGGATTTTGATTTGTACAAACTGCTGGTGCATGGAGACAAGTCAAACGACGTCAAATTGCTGTCAGGGGACGTGATCTTTATTCCTCCCGTCGGTCCTCAGAGTGCTGTCACGGGCAGTGTTCGTGTCGCGGCGATCTATGAACTGCTTCCAAACGAGACACTTGGTGATCTTGTAGCGGATGCAGGCGGAGTTTCCGCTGTGGCCTCCCAAGCTCGCGTCTCGATTGAACGTATTGAGAGTCACCACGAGCGTCATGCGATGGAAGTAGCGTATGACCCCAACGGCCTGGCAACTCCACTCGCTGACGGAGATCTGGTTCATGTCTACTCAATTGTGCCGCAGTATGCAAAAACGATCATTCTTCGCGGCAATATCGCGAACCCTGGTCGATTCGCCTGGCATCCAGGGATGCACGTCAGCGAGTTAGTTCCAGATAAGGAGTCACTCCTCACCAGGAATTACTGGTGGAAACGAGCTCAGCTTGGACTTCCTGCACCGGAATTTGAGCCCATTCCCGGTTTCCAGGACTTGCGCCAGCCTCCTGAGAATTATCCATTTACGATGAGACCCCCGGCACGGGAAGAGCCCAACACCTCGCAGCAGCCGAATCTGATCGACGATCAAACAGGCTCTCGACAGCAGCAAGACTCAAGCAACCCAAGCTATTCAGGCTCTCGACAGCAAGATCGGGATCAGAATCAGAATCTAAGCGCGCAGCAGCGCGGCGGCAGTTCCTCGATTGCTGCACAACAAGCAATGATCTCTCCGCGTGCTCCCCGCGCCGCACAACGGACCGAAGTTCGCATTCTCGCTCCCGAAATTGACTGGGACTATGCCGTAGTTGAGCGCGTTAACCCGGATACGATGAAGACCACGCTTATCCCGTTCGACTTGGGCAAGCTCGTCCTACAACATGACGCGTCGCACGATCTGGAGTTGAAAAGTGGGGATGTAGTCTCCATTTTTTCAGAGGCGGATATTCGGGTTCCACTCGACCAGCAAACGAAGATCGTGACGCTGGATGGTGAGTTCGTGCATGCGGGTCCTTATACAGTCCAACCGGGTGAAACGCTCCGTCACCTTGTCGAGCGTGCGGGCGGCATCACATCGAAGGCATACCTTTATGGCTCAGAGTTTTCTCGAGAGTCGGTCAGGGTCGTGCAGCAAGCCCGAATAGACGAGTATGTGCAAAATCTGACCATGAGAATGCAGAGGGGCACTCTAGCCCTGGCAGCATCTTCCTCGGGAGCGGCGCAGGATTTGGCTACCGGTTCAGCCGCCCAAGTAACCCAGCGGGACCTGCTCGCAAATTTACGACAAGTTCGTGCCACGGGCCGCATCGTGCTGGAGTTCAAACCGGAAAGCATGGATCTCGCGAGTATTCCCGACATTGCAATGGAGAATGGAGATCGCTTCGTGATCCCACCGGTTCCCGCGGTGGTCAACGTGGTCGGGGCAGTATACGACCAGAATTCCTTCCTCTATGTACAAGCTCGAAGGACTGGATCTTACCTTCTATTAGCAGGCGGCGCAACGAAGGAAGCTGACGCAAAGCACGAATTCGTCATCAGAGCAAACGGTGACATTGTGAGCCGCGATACAATGAAGCAACTTTGGGGTAACGAGTTTGCAAACTTACCGCTGAGCCCGGGAGATACGATAGTTGTTCCATTGAAGACCTACAAGCCGTCTGCCCTGCGGGGTGTGCTTGAATGGTCGCAGTTGTTCTCACAGCTAGCGTTGACCGCGGCGGCTCTGAACTCAATCCAGTAGGCCCCTAAGGGAGCTACGTTGTTGAGGAAGCGTCAAGGGTTTCGAGTTTCCCGAACCGGCAGGATTCGATGGCATTAGAAGTCCCGCAAGCCGAACTCAAGCCGCAGACTGCGGCTCCAAGTGTGCACGGTAGCATCGCCGGGCCAAGCGATGATATCTCCGTCGTTGACCTTCTAATCATCCTTGCCGAAAGAAAACGATTCATAAGTTGGATCACGATTGGATTTGCGTGTTCCGCCGTCATCGTCTCACTGCTCCTTCCAAAGAGTTACAAAGCCGCTGTAACTTTGCTACCACCTCAACAGAGTTCCCCGGTAGGCGCTGCTCTTGCGTCTCAGCTCGGCAATCTTGGGGGAATGGCCGCCCTCGCTGGCAGCAGTTTTGGCATTAAGAATCCCAATGAAATGTTCGTTGCCATGCTCAAAAGCCGCACCGTCGAAGATGCCATGGTGCAGCGATACGGTCTTATGAAGGAGTACCGCAAGCGGTATCTTTCAGATGCACGTCTGGCCTTCGAGAAGCACGTAACGGTTGATGGAAGTGGCAAGGATGGCATGATCCATATCTCAGTCGAGGCTCGCGACCCAAATCGTGCTGCGGAACTTGCCAATGGCTACGTCGAGCAGTTCAGATCCTTATCTGAGCATCTAGCAATCACTGAAGCTTCTCAGCGTCGACTCTTTTTTCAGAAGGAGCTTGAACAAGCGAAAAACAATCTTGCAAGCGCCGAGGAGGCGCTGAAGGTGACACAAGAGAAAACGGGATTGATTCAGCTCGACAGTCAATCCCGCGCGTTGATCGAATCGGCCGCCACTCTACGTGCAGAGATTGCCGCACGGGAAGTTCAGATTCAAGGCATGCAGACGTATGCGACTAGCGAAAATGCTCAGTTGGTACAGGCACAACGTGAATTGGATGGCTTTAAGGCGCAGTTGGCCAAGCTGGGAGGGTCTGGGAACGCCGGCACAGATGAATTTATTGTTCCCAAGGGAAAGGTGCCGCAAGCTGGCATCGAATATATTCGCAGAATTCGCGACGTGAAATATAACGAGACGATCTTCGAAATCCTTGCGCGACAATTCGAAGTGGCCAAGCTGGACGAGGCGAAGCAAGGAGCGCTGATTCAGGTTGTGGATCCGGCGATCCCACCCGATAGGAAGTCGTTCCCAAAACGCGCCTTAATAGTAATTGGAGCTACATTCGTTGGTCTGTTTATCGGTATTCTTGTAGCGCTTTTGCAGGCTGGCTTCCGCCGCTTGAAGGAAAATCCAGACACTCGCGACAAATTAGCTTATTTGCGCAGGTTGATTCAAAAACCGAAATATCCTTGACATATCTTTCTCCGGTCCCTGCTTGCTCCTCCCGCGAGCATCCTATACCTACTTCAGCTGCATCTGATATAACACCTCGCGTGCAGTCGACTCTATTTGTGCGCGGTACTGCGACGCAGCACTCGGATGCCGTGTCCCGTGTACCCTCCGGGACCAGACGTTAATTTCAAACCGTGAACGTCAGACCTGGCAGAATCACGGAGCAAGCGAACTATGGGGCGCGTGCCATCGTCGACCTATCGATTACAACTGCACGCCAACTTTACTTTCGAGGACGCCGCGAGAGTTGCGCCTTATCTAAATGCGCTTGGTATTTCGCATCTATATAGCTCCCCATATCTTCAGGCTGCACCTGGAAGCATGCATGGGTACGATGTTGTAGATCATCAGAATGTGAACGAAGAAATCGGCGGCGAAGAGGGCCATAAACGCCTCTGCCAGTGCTTGAATGAGTTAGGGCTCGGGCAGGTGTTAGACATTGTTCCCAACCACATGGCAATTGGAAATCGCAATCGCTATTGGTGGGATGTTCTGGAAAATGGACAGTCGAGCAGGTTCGCGACATGGTTTGACATTGACTGGCATTCGTCTGAAGTGAAACTTCAGAACAAGGTTCTGATTCCCGTTTTAGGCGATCAATATGGGCGAGTGCTTAGCGCCGGCCAGATTACAGTGGAGCGCGACGCTAATTCACTCAGAGTCCGATATAACGGAGATATTTTTCCGTTGGCGCCTCGATCGCTTCCAATCGTACTTTCAAAAGCGGCGAAGCACGCGAACAGTCCAGAGCTAAGCTTCATCTCGGACAGCTTCTCACGCCTCCCTGAGCCCGAAGCGACTGACGAGTTGGCAATCATGTGGAGGCATCGAGACAAGACAGTAATATTCGACCTTTTGCGAAGGCTTTGCGATGAGCGACCAACGATTTCGCACGCAATCGACCAGGGTATCAACGAATTAAACGAAGATCACGAGGCGATGGATCAGCTACTGAACCTTCAGTATTATCGGATTGCCTACTGGAGAGTGGCCGATCAGGAACTGGGCTATCGGCGCTTCTTCGATGTAAATTCGCTCGTTGGTTTGCGAGTGGAACGCTCGCATGTTTTCGATGCAACGCATCGTCGGATTCTTGAGTGGCTTAACGACGGCACATTAGATGGTGTTCGCGTCGACCATCCGGATGGCCTGCGCGATCCTCAGCAATATTTTGAACGTTTGCAGGGCCGCGCTCCGCACGCCTGGATTATTGGCGAAAAAATTCTCGAGCGCGGCGAGCTTCTGCGCAGAAATTGGCCGATTCAAGGAACGAGCGGGTACGACTTTCTCAACTTATGCAACAATCTCTTCGTTTATGGTCACGGATTAGAGGAATTGACTGCGATATACAGAGACTTCACTGGTGAGCCGGTCGATTTTGAGACCATTTCGCACGACAAGAAGCTGGCCGTAGAGCATGAGGCTCTTGGGAGCGACGTCAATCGCCTTGCGAGTCTCTTTGTTGAAATTTGCGAAAATAACCGCGATCGCCGCGACTATACGCGGGCCGAAATTCGACGAGCACTGCGAGAGGTTGCCGCATGCTTTTCTGTCTATCGAACGTATGTTGTCGCGGCAGAAGGCCAGATTGTTGAGGAGGACATTCGGGAAATCGGGAACGCCGTAGATCGCGCAAAAGTGCGCCGACCCGATTTGGACGCGGGCCTATTGGATTTTGTTGGTGAAGTGCTAACTCTGGGCGCTCGAGGTCCACTTGAGACCGAGTTTATATATCGATTCCAGCAATTCACGTCGCCTGTGATGGCAAAGGGCGTCGAAGACACAGCCTTCTACTGCTTTAACAGGATGATCGGATTGAACGAAGTGGGATCAGCGCCCGACATCAATGGAATGACCGTCTCACAGTTTCACGATTATCAAGTGAAGATGCAAGAGACGCATCCTCTGACCATGACCACGCTGTCAACTCACGATACGAAACGATCTGATGACGTTCGTGCCCGACTAGCTGTGCTCACAGAGATTCCTGGACGATGGAAGACCGCACTGAGCCGTTGGTCGCGGCGAAATGCGCGGTTCAAAACAGGGCACTATCCTGACCGCAATACGGAATACTTTTTGTATCAGACATTGATCGGTGCGTGGCCCATCTCGTCGGAGCGACTGATTTCCTACATGGAAAAGGCAACACGCGAAGCCAAACAGCAGACAAGCTGGACACAGCCGAACCAGGGATTCGAAGAGGCTCTCCGATTGTTCGTCGAAAGCATTTTGATCTCCAAGGAGTTTGTCTCGGAACTGGAAGAGTTCGTTGCGCGGGTTACGATGCCGGGCCGGCTAAACAGTCTAGGTCAGACCTTATTGAATTACACGACACCTGGAATTCCGGATACGTACCAGGGAAGCGAACTGTGGGATCTGCACCTGGTGGATCCAGACAATCGTGGCGCTGTAGATTACGGCATACGGTCGGCGATGCTTGCAGAGCTTCAAGCCGGCCTGAGCACCGAGGAGATTATCCGAAAGGTAGACAGCGGAATGCCGAAGCTTTGGGTGATCTATAGTGCGCTCAAGTTGCGGAAGACAAAGCCCGAGTGCTTTGGGGTCGCTGGGGCTTATATTCCGCTCTCCGTTGAAGGATCAAAGAGGGAACATGTTGTCGCCTTTCTTCGAGGTGATCAGGTCGCAACGATCGTTTCTAGATGGAATTTGAAACTTGGCGGGGGATGGGCGGGTAGTATCGTGAACCTTCCAAAAGGCCATTGGAAGAATTTGTTGACCGCTGAGATTGTGGAAGGAGGGCGACTTCGGATCCAGGACATCTTAAAGCGCTTTCCAGTTGCTCTGCTGGTTAGAGAAGAGGCTTGAGACATGCATCGCTTCATGGTTTGGGCACCAGACACCAAGAAGGTAACCGTGAAAGTGAATAGCCACGACTTTTCGATGTATGGGCCAGACGATCACGGCTGGTGGGGGATCGACGTGGGCGACGCGGGCGCCGGGGACGATTATTGCTATCTTCTTGACGACGACAAAATGTGTTACCCCGATCCTCATTCTCAATGGCAGCCTAATGGCGTGCATGGCTTTTCGCGCGTCTATGACCAGAATGCATTTCTATGGACAGATAGGAGATTTCAGGCTCTTCCCCTCGCAAGCGGTGTGATCTACGAACTGCACATCGGGACATTTACTGATAGCGGCACGCTGGATGGAGCGATTGAAAAGTTAGATCACTTAGTTGAACTCGGCATCACACACATCGAACTGATGCCGGTTGCATCATTTGCCGGCAAGTATGGCTGGGGGTACGACGGGGTGGCCCTCTATTCTGTGCACGAACCATATGGTGGGCCCGATGCTCTGAAGAGATTTGTTAACGCGGCCCACGAAAAGGGTCTCGCTGTGCTGCTCGATGTGGTGTACAACCACTTCGGGCCATCCGGTAATTACACTGGCAAGTTCGGACCCTATCTGGCAAAAGGGCATCCCACGCCGTGGGGAGGAGCTGTCAATCTAGAGGACGCATGGTCGAGTGAGGTCAGGCGATTCTTTTGTGATAACGCGTTGATGTGGATGCGCGACTTTCACGTCGATGGATTGCGATTGGATGCGGTTCACGCGTTTATTGATCGATCAGCAATCCACTTCCTCGAACAACTTGCAGCCGAGGTAGAGACCTTGAGTGCGACCGCGGCGCGACATCTTGTTTTGATCGCTGAAAGCGATTTGAACGACCCGCGAATCGTGACTCCACGAGAGGTCGGTGGGTTTGGCATGGATGCGCAATGGAACGACGACTTCCATCACGCGCTCTTTACCGTGCTGAATCGCCGTCCAGCGGGAGGGTACTACTCGGACTTTGGTTCTGTTAGCAAATTGGCCAAAGCACTCGAGCAAGTATTCGTTTACGACGGGTTGTACTCGGAGCATCGCAATCGAGTACACGGACGTCCCGCAGGCAATCTCTCGCGGCATCGGTTTGTCGGCTTCATACAGAATCACGATCAGGTTGGAAATCGGGCGATCGGGGATAGAATTTGTGACGTCGTAGGTTTTGATCGCAGCAAGATTGCAGCGGCTATTATGCTCTTGAGCCCATTCGTTCCTATGTTGTTTCAAGGCGAAGAATGGGCTGCGTCGTCACCGTTTCAATACTTCGCAGATCACGATAATGAGCAACTCGCACGGCTTGTTTCTGAAGGACGAAAGCGAGAGTTTGCTGCGTTCGGTTGGAGTCCCGACTCGATTCCTGACCCGGAGAGCCGCGAGACGTTCGAACGATCGAAGCTCAATTGGAGCGAAGTGACTAGCCCTTCGAATGCCGAAATGCTCGACTGGTACCGCGAGCTAATCCAACTGCGGCGTTCGACGATGTGTTTGAACGACGGCGAACCCGGACACACGCAAGTCCGGTACAGCGAAGAGCAGATGTGGCTATGCATGCAACGTGGAGACATTCACCTGATCTGTAATCTGGGCGACTCCGAGAGGATGTTTCCAGTTTCTACAGGCAGTCGCCTGATGTTAGCATCGCGCCCCGGCTTGTCACTGTTGAACGAGGAATTGAGGCTCCCGAGAGATTCCGTGGCGGTGGTCAAGAGTCTCGGTGGTTGAGATAATTCCCCGAAGAGGTACTTTCTCGCGGCCGCGATGGATCCAGTCCCTTCGTTTGGCTTCGCACGATCCGCTCCCTTAGAAGTGGCGGATCGACTCATGACGTATAGGCTCAACTGGATTCGGCGTCGTGTCTGGCTGTTGAGGGAACGGTCGATCAGACGTGCGTTCGACGTGGCTTTCAAGTGACCGGCTCACAAGATCACGGGAACCCAAGCCCACCGCCAGAGCCAGGGTCAGGACAATTCCTCCAAACAGGGTGCCGAATGCAATCTCGACAACATGCCCGCCGACTTGGAGATGATCAAGAACCATCGCGGCGGTGAGGACAAGAACAAGCCACTTGACGCCCAAGGAAAGAAACCGTGCATATTGAAGTTGCGCATTGACAGCTCCGATCAGCACGGAACGCGCAAGAAAACGAGCTACAAGAGTTCCTGCGATGAGCAAAAGGATGGCACCTACGGCGTGCGTCAAGTAAGGCAGCATAGATATTGGAAGTGCAGCGCCTGTTGCATAGGATGCGTCGAACGCGGACACGCCTATGATCAAGCCGAGCAAGGCGCATCCCCAAAACGAAACACGAGCAACCAGTTCGGTTGGAGAACTTGAGGGCGCCCAATCTGCATTGGCTCGATTCTTGTTCAAGCGCTCGTCAAATTTCAGGAAAGTAAGCCCACGCCGCAGTGCTGCCGAGAGCACCATTCCAATGATGGTGAAGAGGGTCAAGGCTACGAAGATTGCAAGGATGCCTGGCAGCACAGCAATCAAAAGCGAGAGCACTCGGAAGAGGGACTGACGGAGAGCCTCTGACATATGCTGCCAGATCGAACCATTATCAACAGGTGGCGGCGGCGTATAGCTTTGAATTGTCTGGAGCATCGTAGCGAGGAACTTGTTCATCGGACTCACTCCTTAAAAGCTCAATCCCATTTCGAGCGAAATTCAGGCGCCGGACTCGAGAAAACCACTCTTCACGAATTGAATCGATCGGGCCAGCGCCAACGCGAAACGATGTAGGGTTTATCCACCTCAAATGCAGCAGCAATAGCCTCAATGTGCGTTTCAGGGCTGGTACCGGACGCTATGACGTTGATGTGCCCCGCAACCCACGCCAGATAGAGGGGAATTAGCGCGCCCAGCAAGTGACCGCGATTTATCGTGCGCACGCGGTAGGCGATTAGAAAGTCGAAGACAATACGAGCCCAAAGGTTCTCGGGCATTCGAAAATCTGAAGGCTCAACAACGGAAAGTCTTTTCAATCCGAGTAACGAGTTTGGGGCCAAAACGAGTGACCATATCTCCCGTAGGTTCGAGAAGGCAAGTCTGAATGCCTCTACCATCGGGACGATGTCAATGTCTCTCACGACCTGGTGTGATTCTGGAGGGGGAGTGCGGTCGGCCGGCAGACGGCGTGGTCGTTGCCAGAAAGCCGCCCTTGCCTCTACCTCGGCGAAGAGTGAGCCCGTAACCAGCGTGAGGATTGCGTTGATGTTGGGCTCCGCGGGTTGGGGCAGCATCCGTCCGCCAACGTCGACCTCGTCGATCTTTAGTCCGGCGACCAGGGCCTCGTTGGTTGGCCACAATATTGCGTCGCGCTGGTTGAGTGCGATTGTGCGATGAGCAGCGCTGGCCATCCGCTCGGCCATACGCACAGAAAGACCGAGATCAATTGCGAGCGGGAACCGCACTGGTGATGCGAACAGGGCACGGGTTAGCGGATAGAGTATCGCGGAGTTGACCAAACCAGCATTGGGCGGCAACGTGTAGTTGGGCGTCGCAAGGTCGCTATGCGAAGTAAGGACGGCGTTGGCGAGGTCGCGGAGCGCCGAAGGAACAAGAGAGTTTGATCCCGGGCCCAGCATAAGAATTGCACGCGCATCACACTCTTTCGCAATGCGATATGCATCGCTGAAGTCACCAGGCGCTACTGGCCACACGGCATTGGTTGCCTCTGTGGACACGACACGGAGGTTCGGATAAGACGTTTGCGCGGTGTCATTAGGAGTTGCAATGACGAGGTCATCGGCAGGAAAAGACGCAATCAGGCTTGCGAATACACTCTCCACTTGCTCCGGGGGCATCGCGGCGATAGACACGACCAATCCGGTTTTTGGAGGTGCAGCAGTAGTGCGGGTATCGGGGATTGAATTTGCTGTCGCCATACGGATCCGAGAATCTCATCCGATCGAAGAGTGCCTTTGATCATCACTCTCGCTTGTAACGCTAACGTTCGCCTATAACGATAGGATACCTGCAATTGGAATGCGCAGCCATGTTGGCCGATTATCCAGTTCGTAGAGTAACTCGTAAAGAGCCTTTTCGAGCAAGTAGGCATTCAGCAACGCCTGCGCCTGGCTCGGAGGCGGCAGGAGCGCATTTTCGGCCCCAATTGTTTGGCGATAGAAATCCAGAAACTCTGCTGCAACGGAATTCTGCCAAAGACGGGCCCATCCTGCCATTCGTTCATAATCTACGGGATGAGAGCTATCTCGACCGGCGCTGACGAATTGACCCAGGCCAGCATATGCGGCATAAGAGAACGATCGGATCATGCCTGCCAGGTCTCTTATTGGCGATTCCTTTCGGCGGCGTTCTTCGAGCGGTCGTGCGGGTTCGCCTTCAAAATCCAGCAAAACGAAGTCTTCGACCTCCGGTTCATCCTGGGTTCCAGAGCGTGAATCGTCAGAACGAGTATGGTTGGTCAGGAGGATTTGACCCAAATGGTAGTCGCCGTGAATTCGGATCCGTTGACCGCCGGCATGTGTGGAAGCGATCGAGCGGCTTTGGGCAATGAGGGCGAGCCGTTTTGAAAGCAGCAAGCCTGCCGAGTCTGATGTCGGCTCGTCAAGGGTCGAGAGCCTTGACTTGAGCGCCTCTAGAGTGGAGGAAAGCTGCTTTTCAATGCGGCGCGAGTCTCGCTGAAGGTCGTCCTTTGTCAAGGGCTCCGGAGCGAAAGCTGGGCGATCAGAATGGCCGGCGAGTGCAAGGTGCATCTCTGCTGTGCGACGCCCGAGGAGTGCAGCTGCCTCCAGCGAAACGCGTGCGTGTTTCAATTCACCCACTCTCGACTCATTCCGATTTATGAAACTGGGAGCCGATGATTCTCGGGGAGAGGGAAGAACAGCTACACGGCTATAAAAGCTGGCTAGTTGTTTCAGGTACCACTCCCAACCATCGCCCCGGTTTGCGACGAGACCCTGCAACATGGCGACCGTGGCCCGATTACCGCTCGCCGGAGTGATGGATATCTCACCGAGGAAAGGTGCAGCAGCGGGAAAATGGGCGACTTCAGTTAGAAACCGTCCTATCTCCACATCGGGATTTTCTCCCGGTTGTATCCGTCTGAAGAACTTCAATATCAGTTTGTCGTCATAGAGGATGGATGTATTCGATTGTTCGGCGGAGCCGACGCGCGATTTCACGCGTCGTGGAATTTGCGCATCAACAAAGGCAGTCGATGCGCGGGCATCAAGACGGCCTCCGGTTGGAAGAGGATCTCCGGCAGAGGGAGACTCACGCGGCTGCCTACGTTGCGCGCTCGCGGGGGGCGAAGAAGTCCCATCGCTTTGGTGGACTAGTGCCGCTTCTCCGGGCTGAACGTCAAGCGGCAGAGGGGCAACCGGGATATCTGCGGAGTACGATTTATCGAGAGGGCTCTGCCTCGATTCGGGTGACGAAAGTTCCGACGGCACAGTTTTACTGGATTCGATGTTTTGTGGCACCAGATCTGTTGGATCATTGAGGTCTACAGTCGCGAGCGATGGGATGCCGGCGTGATCTCGGGTCAAGGTCCCTGACAGGCCGAGAGTCATGTTCCGTTCGATCAACGTAAGGAGTGCCTGGCGGAAATTCTCCTGGATCGTCGCGTCGTGAACAAAAGCTGGTCCAGAAGCGGACGCGAAGGCGAAAATAATGCTGTCTGGGTGCTTGGATGTTATGTCATCGGCACTTGGACCGTTGCTGATTGCAAGAGGAAGCTGATAAGTGTCCGCCTTGCCATCGAAGTAGCTGACTTCAACGAAGAACAATGCCGGAGCCAGCGTATTGGATTGTCCCGCGAGGTCGAAATCCTTTTCGTCGACCGTGGCTTTTGACAGATCGATCCAATCCAGAATGCGCGCCGATTGGATTCTACGACTCTTCGCCCCAAACCAACGTTGTCGCGACAACCATGCGGGAAGGGAAGTTTCGAGTTGCGCCAATTCAGCTCCGGCCAGGAGCCCGGCCCATCCCGCAGCGGCCAGATCGAGAGGGGAAGAATCTTGGCCAGCTGTGTCTTCCATTCCGACGAGTTGTGGCTCGAATCCCGGAACGAATCTTGACTCCGCTGGAGCAGCCTGCAGTTCAAGCCAAATAAAGGAGTACGGAGCTAGAGTCAATTGATAGGGAGTGTCGGTAATTGTCGGGAAGGGGACGTATCCGAGCATCTCTACCGGCTCCATACCTGCATAGGACGACAGATCGAGGGAGACGGGCTGAGCAAAGCGACTCAGGTTGGCAACGCAGAGCACAATTTCGTGAGAACCGTCTCCGCGATCGAGGCTTCGAAGGTACGCCAGGATCTTTCGATTGGAGGGATTCAGGAAGCTGAGCGTGCCGCGGCCAAACACTTGAAAGAGCTTGCGCAGCGCGATCATATTTCGAGTCCAGTGCAGAAGACTGGATTGATCTGACAGTTGGGCCTCAACATTGACCACTTGATACCCGTAGATGGGATCCATGACCACAGGAAAATAGAGTCGAGCAGGGTCGCATTTGGAAAAACCAGCATTGCGATCGGAGGTCCATTGCATTGGGGTGCGCACGCCATTGCGATCGCCGAGGTAGATATTGTCGCCCATTCCGAGTTCATCACCGTAGTAGAGGATGGGTGTTCCCGGAAAGCTCAAGAGGAGTGAGTTCAACAATTCAATGCGACGACGATTATTATCGACCAGCGGAGCGAGCCTTCGCCGGATACCCACGTTGATGCGCATGCGCGGATCCGCAGAGTAGGCGAAGTACATGTAGTCGCGCTCGTCGTCGGTGACCATCTCGAGGGTCAACTCATCGTGATTGCGAAGGAACAGGCCCCATTGGCAGTTGTCTGGAATGGGCGGTGTCTGGGCCATGATGTCGGTTATAGGAAGCCGATCTTCCTGCCGTAGAGCCATGTAGATGCGCGGCATCAATGGGAAATGAAATGCCATTTGACACTCGTCGCCATCGCCAAAATAAGGGCGCACATCCGCGGGCCACTGGTTCGCTTCTGCGAGAATCAATCGATTTGCGTATTCTGCGTCGATTGCCGCACGAATCGACTTGATGACTCCATGGGTTTCCGGCAGGTTTTCACATGACGTGCCATCCCGTTCGAGCAGATACGGTATTGCGTCCATGCGGAGCCCATCAACACCCATATCAAGCCAGAAGCGCATGGCCTTGAGAACCTCTTCGAGCACAAGCGGATTGTCAAAATTAAG
The DNA here is from genome assembly GCA_963737915.1 of uncultured Acidobacteriaceae bacterium. Classification (GTDB taxonomy): domain Bacteria; phylum Acidobacteriota; class Terriglobia; order Terriglobales; family Acidobacteriaceae; genus Telmatobacter. Next base: position 199,501 of record CAVTUP010000028.1, read on the forward strand.
GTCCGGCTGATGCGAAAAGAAACGGTGCCAATAATAGGCCTTAGCTGTCTCGTCCCAGGTCCAGTTTGATTTCTCTGTATCGGTGAAGATAATGCGAGCTTCTTTGTAGATCTGATCGGACTGCGACCAAACGTACATGTCGCGCTGGGGAGAGCCGGCCGGAGCCTGACGGGCAGCCTTGAACCATGGATGCTGATCGCTGGTATGGTTGATGACGAGCTCGATCATAACCTGCATGTTCCGCTGATGAGCCGCATCCAGGAACGTCTTGAAATCGTTCAGCGTTCCGTAAGAGGGATTCACATCATCATAGCTGGCGATGTCGTAGCCGTCGTCGCGGAGCGGCGAAGGAAAAAAGGGCAAGAGCCAAATGCAGGTGATTCCGAGGTCCTGCAAATAATCCAGCCGCGACATCAACCCAGCGAAATCACCGATGCCGTCGTTATTCGAGTCGGCAAAAGCGCGCACATGGAGTTCGTAGATGACCGCGTCTTTGTACCAGAGCGGATCAGTTGCACTGGCCAGCTTTTTCACTCAGTGGTCTCCAAGCTAGTTGGATGCGTGCCTTGCCGTCTTCTGTTTACTCATTGAACTGAGTTTGGGTCCACCTCGTCTGCGCGGAGGCTGGAGCCTTTGTCTATATGCCGCTCGCCCCCAATACGCCGGAAGTATGGGTTCCAGAGATCAGAGGAAATACTCAAAGTCTGTTTCGATCTTCATCTTGCGATGGATCTTCAGAATGTGTCCAGAGATTCGTGACGGATCTAACTCCACGTAGTTTCGGGGTCCATGCCAAAGGTATCGCTCACCATTCAGCAGGTCCTCAGCTTCATACGCGCGGTCCTGAGGAATTTCCAGCTCGTTAAGCGGGAGTGTCACAAATCCCGACTGCCGGTGATGCGGGTCGAGATTCACGACGGTCACGATCAGGTTTGAGCGATCCTCCGACTCCTTGCTGTAGCAAATGAGCTGGTCGTTGTCAGTTGGGTGGAACTTTAGCGACCAGTCGCTTTGCAGGGCAGGATTGCTGTTGCGTATGTTATTTACTAGCGCTATTGCATCGCGGAGAGTGCCGGGCTGATCGAGATTCCAATGACGAATCTGGTACTTCTCGGAGTCGAGGTATTCTTCGCTGCCGTGGCGAACGGGGCGACTTTCGAACACCTCGAATGGCGGTCCGTAGATGCCGTAATTCGCGCCGAGCGTCGCCGCCAACAGCAGGCGTACTACAAAAGCAGCCCGCCCGCCCATCTGCAGGAACTCGGTCAGAATGTCGGGAGTATTTGGCCATTGGTTTGGCCGGAAAAACTCCCGCACCGGGGTATGCGTAAGCTCCATCAGGTAAGAGGTAATCTCATGCTTTCCGTTGCGCCAGGGGAAGTATGTATACGACTGACTGAAGCCCAGCTTCGCGAGACGGTACATGATCTTCGGTCGCGTAAAGGCCTCTGCTAAGAACAGAACTTCGGGATGTTCCCGCTTGATCTCGCCGATAACCCACTCCCAGAACGGAAACGCCTTGGTGTGCGGATTGTCGACGCGAAAGATTGTCACACCCGCTCCAACCCAGTACAGAAATACGCTTTTCAACTCCTCCCACATTCCGGACCAATCGTGACTCTCAAAATCGAAGGGATAGATGTCCTGATACTTTTTTGGAGGGTTTTCGGCGTACTGAATGGTTCCATCGGGCCGCTTCTTGAACCATGATTCATGTTTTTGGACGTATGGATGATCGGGCGCCACCTGAAATGCTATGTCAAGCGCGACTGATAGATCGAGTTTCTTGGCTTTCTCAACGAAGCGCCTGAAATCTTCAATCGTTCCAAGTTGGTTATGGATTTCTTTGTGACCGCCTTCTTCAGAACCGATGGCCCACGGACTGCCGCAGTCGCCTGGTTCCGCTTCAGGAGAGTTGTTGCGGCCCTTTCTGAAGGTTTTACCAATGGGGTGGATCGGCGGCACGTACACGACATTGAAACCCATCTCTGCGATGTATGGCAGCAGACGTTCGCAATCGGCGAAAGTGCCGTGATCGCCGGGTTGTGGAGCGGTGGAACGCGGGAAGAATTCGTACCATGAACTGAATCGCGCACGCACCGGATCAACAACAATGTCAAGTTCGCGATCAGACTCGGTCGCAAATCGCTTGTCAGGATAGCGGAGCACGAGTTCGTGCAACATCGGGTCTGTGGCATGGATTCGGAGCGCTTTTGTCTCTTTGCCGGAGCGCAGAACAGTCGCTCTTTCGCGGAGCCAAAGTGCGTCACCGCCCGCTGCACGGCTGGAGGCGTCAGAGACCAGTTCTGCGCCAATCAAGTAGTCAACCAGAGCATCACTTTCAGCATTGATTCGTTTCAGCAGATCACGGCGCCATGTCTCAAAGTGATCGACCCAACCTTGGACCTTGAATCCGTAGCGTCCTAACTCTGAAACCCGGAACGTTGCTTCCCATCGATCATTTACCAGCGGGCTCATGGGGATCTCTGTCCACTCGTCAGATCCCTCTCGGTGAGCAAGCAGCGAAGCGGCAATTGCATCGTGGCCATCGGTGAAGATGTCAGCTTCAACGTGAACCTGATCGCCCACGGTGCGTTTCGCTGGAAACCTCCCGCCATCCACGTTGGGAGTGACCGCTTCAATGATGACGCGCCTTCGTCCGTCTGATTTCATCTCTGTCATCGAGATTACACGTTCTGGTTGCGAGTTCCTGTTGATCTTTAGCGGGGCGCACATCGCAATCCGGAATTCCCGCGAGTAAAATTTGGAATTATTGCTGTGCGCCTGCCTTCTTTTGTTCGATGAGGCGCTCATAAAGGTTGATTGTCTGTTTGGCGATCGCGATCCAACTGAAGGTCTCTTCTACCCGTCGCCTTCCCGCGTCGCCAAAGCGACGGCACTTTTCTGGATCCTGAAGCAACAGGCTGATGCTTGACGCGAGATCCTTTGCGAACTTTGTCGGATTGAGAGGAAAGCTGGTCACAGGATCCTGATCGAAAGGCACCAGATACCCTGTCTCTCCGTCGACCACTACTTCTTTGATGCCGCCTGTGGCGCTTGCGACAACCGGCGCACGGCAGGCCATGGCTTCGAGGTTGATTATGCCGAAGGGCTCGTACACAGACGGACAACAGAACACCCGACAATTGCTATAGAGCTGAATGGCCTCTTGCTTGGTGACCATCTTTTCAATCCACACGATGCGTGAATGATTCTGGCGCGCACTCGCGACTTTGTTACGAAGTTCCTCTGCAATCTCCGGCGTGTCGGGCGCTCCCGCACAGAGCACGACCTGCGTCTCAGGGGGTAGAAAACTGATGGCATCCACCAGATGGGTGACACCTTTTTGGCGTGTGATGCGGCCGACAAACAGAACGTAGGGTACGGAAGGGTCGACACCATAATCGAGCAGAGCCTTCGTTTCAGAGGTCTTCTGATATTCGGCTAGATCAATCCCGTTGTAAATCACATGGATGCGATCTGGATTTACATCGGGGTAGGCGGTCAATATATCCGCTTTGGTGCCGTTGGAAACTGCAACGATTGCGTCCGCGTCGAGGATTGCCGTCTGCTCCATCCAGGAACTCATGGCATAACCACGGCCGAGTTGCTCCGCCTTCCAGGCGCGCAATGGTTCGAGCGAATGCGTGGTCAGGACGAACGGGACGTCGTAGAGCTTTTTGGCAAGATACCCTGCCATTGATACATACCAGGTGTGCGTATGAACAACGTCAATTCCACGAAGAGCCTTGACCTGCGTGAGATTCAGGCTGAGGGCTTCCAGAGCTCCCTTGAACTTGCCCTCAGTTCCATTGGAAATCTCGGCCCAGGGTTCGGCTCCACGTACGTGTAGATTACCCTGGTCGGATTGTTGCGGACCCCAGCAGTGAACCTCAACCTCGATGTCTTTGGCCATCTCGCGGCTCAGATACTCGACGTGGATTCCCGCTCCCCCGTAAACCTGAGGCGGGTATTCGCGCGTGAATAATCCAACCCGCATTCGTGCGACCTCCAATATGGCTCGAGCAAGCGTCCCGCGTCTTCGTCGAACAGCGGACTAACGTCTGGTTCGAAACTAGTCCGACATAGACCCGATAGGGCGAAACTGCGGCTGCACAGCACCGTCCAGACTGATCAAACATCTCCAATCTAACTGCACCGGATGAGTTTAGTTGCTGGCCGTGCATGGCGCAAGCGGCCCGATTTGGTGGTGAGTTTTCACCACGGAATTCATGAGTGCGTCGAAATAACTAGAAATGCGGAGGTGCGGGATCAGACGGAGGCGCTGGCGCCTTGGGAGGCACGCTGGGGGAAGGACCTTTCAAGAAGCTCGGGTCCATTGACGCAATATCTACGCGATAACTTACGCTCTCGGCACCCGGAAAGTGAGCGGGAGCTTTCTGGGATACTTTTCCGGTCGCGACCCATTCGGTACCACGCTGAAAGATTGTCATGAACCCGATGCAGCTCAGCGCAGCAACGTCGTGGCCCATCGGCGTGTGGAAGATTCGGCCTTTTCCGTAGGTGAGGACCATTACCATCGGTTCGTCTTTGCCGGAGCCCCTGTTTTGCGGGTCGGAATATGCGGTGGCTAGAACGGTCATATTCTTGCCGGGGCCGCGTAGGGTACCGTAGAGCTCGTCCGGTGCATGCATCCATACCGGAGGCAACCCCTTCGATATGGGATGATCAGGCACTTGCGCCACTACCTGAAACGGCAACCGCGCCCCGTGTGCCCCTGCCTTGCCCGGCGCATTGTCAGAAACCAGCTTTCCATTTTTTACATACCAGTATGGTCCCGCATGCTCGTCTCTATTTCTCCATCCGCCGATTCCAATCATCTGGTTATAAGCAGGCCAATCTGGGAACGAGTTATCAGCAGCGTGGACTACGACTAATCCGCCGCCGGCCCTGACATATTCTTCAAACTGTGCTCGAAGATTCTCTGGCCAGTCAGGAGCATCTAAATTCGAGACAATGACCTGGTAGTTGTTAAATTTTGGGTCAAAGCCGCTGAAGTCACCTCCCGAAGCAGGGGCAGTTATCACTGTTACCTGAAACAGCCCCGTCTCCTCTAACTCTCTTCTAAGTACAGGAGTGGTGACTTTCCAGTTGTGATAGACGCCCGCGCTCTCACCATCCAGCAGAAGCACGCGAATCGGGGTGCCTGCCGCGGCGTGAGTATGCGAGGGACGATTTTGCGCCCATGCATGAGGCACAAGCAGAGGAAGCGTTGCTATCAGGATGAAATGTATGGCCTTCATCATTTCCACTCTTCTCTCTGCGGCGCATTATTCGGTAGATCCATTGTTTTCCGCAGGAAGCATCTGAAAACTTACGAACGCAAAGTGTGTCCCATCCGGCGCCCAGTTAGGAACATTGTCGCTGCCCGCACCACCCACTACTTTCACGAGTTCGCGAAGCTTGCCGTCGCTCAGGTTAAGGATTCTGAACGTAATATCTTTGTTAGTCGGATGGCCGGTAACTCCCTTGCCATAACTGAGAATCAAGATCGACTTACCATCCGAAGACGGGTGTGGAGTCCAGTTATTCTCGCCGTCTGACGTGACTTGTTCCGGCTCGCTGCCATCCGGCCTCATACGCCAAATCTCCATGGAACCACCGGTGCGATCGGAGTTGAAATAGATGTATTTGCCGTCAGCTGAGTAATCCGGGTCGTCACTGATTCCGCTTCCAGTTGTGAGCGCCTTTTCCGCTCCACCTTCGACAGGAATTGAAAAGATGTTACCGCCACCGTGGCTCGGTCGTGTGAAAGCGATCGTGTTCCCATCCGGGGACCAACTGTGGAAGTAAGAAGATGGATTCTCGGTCAACAGGCGCGGGTCACCTCCAGTGGCGGCCACGATATAAACGCGGGTCTCGGGCTTATCTGGCGTGCTGCAGCTTATCGCTAGCCATTTGCCATCGGGCGAAAGGCCGTGACTCCCGGTGCACCTGGTCGCATTGCGGGTGTCAATCATGGCTGCCTTGCCGCCCGCTGCGGGGATTGTCCAAATATGGCCGTCTCGATTAAAGAACAGGGATTTCCCATCTCTGGTCCAGTTCGGTGCTTCAAGTCGACCTCGTTCCGTCGTCACCACCATTGCGCGGCGGAAGTTGTCTTCAATGCCGATGGTTAACAGAGTGCTGTGGAGAACCTTCTGGCCGGGGCGGCGGGCGCTGTTAACGTTTTTAGCTCGAGATTCGCGAACGTGGCCTTTTCAATCACGTCTTTGTTGTGCGAGCAAACACCGATGCCGGCGTAGAACGGCTCAACGAGATGGAGCTTGATTGACGCGCCCACCTGATGAAGAGGCTCGTCGCTCATACTGAGAAACATCGTTATCGTATCGCCTCGCTTTTCCAGGCGAAGTCGGCGTGGTGACTGGATGTCCAGTTCTATATCCTGCGTCGTCGCGCCCTTCGCACTTCTGTATTGCAGCGCTGTCATTCCCGACCCATGCTGCGAGGCGTCAGTATAGACGCTGTCTGCATCGAGATCCTGTCGGAACATCAACACCGCTTTGCGGTGTGGATTGGGGTCACCGGTTGAAGTGGGAAAACGTATGTCCGCGGTGAGGGAAACATCACCTGATATTTTCTTCCAGGCAAAATAAAAATCGTCTGCTTTGGACCACATATTGGCACCGGCTGCAGTGGCGGTGTATGTATTCTCGTTCGAATCGTAAGCCAGCGTGCCCGGAGGCGTTACATCGCCAATATCCGATCGACCTTCGAAGATGCCTGACTGAGGTGAGGCCTGGGCCATGATATTTGATGCCGGTAAGCATAGGAATAAGGCGCAGAGAACTGCCGGCCGCAAGCAATGGGATTTCACGATCACTGAAACTCCTTCTTTTCCCAGAACAGCATTTGAGGACCGCTCCGGGGGCAAATATCAGACATTCATCTGGTAAGGAGACCGCTGCGAACGCGACAGCATTCTGTTGGCCCCATCGTCATCCTTAAAGCGCTCTTTCGTTGGATCCCAGTTCAATCTCCGCTTCGTTTTCATCGCGATGTGGTGGAGCAGACAAGTGGAGCACGCCCTGTGTCCGATTTCAGCGGGTGCGATCGGCGCCTTTCTCGTCTTAATGCATTCGAGCCAGTTTCCATGCTGGTCTGCGCTCTCGTAGAGGTGAATTTCGTCTGGGCCGATCACGCTGTCGAGAATCTTCGGATTGCTAGCCATCAGTGGCTGCATCGTTACAGGCTTTCCTCCTGGGTCTGTGCCAGTTACCTCGGAATCGCGCGTGACGAATATCCATCCTTCTGAGCCATAGAATTTGATCCCATTTGGAAAGTCGCCACTGATATCCATAGTTATTCCGTTCGCATACACGGCATGCGTGAGGAATTTTCCATGTACATTCCAAAGCCCGTGGGTTGGGAACTCTGCCGATCCCCAAACCTCCAGCGGGCCTGTGTACTCCGTGTTCATGCCCCAATGAGCGGTGTCAACGTGGTGCGCGCCCCAGCCGGTGATCATTCCGGCGCCAAATTGTTCGCATCGCAACCATCCGGGGCGCCCGAATCCCTGCTGTGGATGTACCCGCATTTCGGTGTAATAGACTTCCGGTGTCGATCCCAGCCACGCATCGTAGTTGAGGTTAGTCGGAGTCGGCATCTGTGGCGCATCCGGGCCACTCGGATCCCCGGGCAGGCCAATCTCGACATGTTTGATTTCACCGATGCGGCCATTACGCACAAGTTCACAGGCTCGGTGAAACTGCTTCCACGACCGTTGTTGCGAGCCCACCTGAAGAATGCGCCCTGAAGCCATTACTGCGTTGCTCATTGCGCGCCCCTCGGCGATGGTCAATGATGCAGGCTTCTGCAGGTATACATCTTTCCCGGCATGCACCGCGTCGACGGCGAGAGTGGCGTGTTGATGATCAGGGGTACTAATGACCACGGCGTCGATGTCTTTGTTCGCGAGCAGGTCGTGGTAGTTTTGATAGCCTGCTACGCCAACGTAGTCCTTCCCGACTTTTTTTGTGTAAAAGTCGTTGACCAACGCCTTACCCTCGTTGACCCTGTTTGAGTCCAGATCGCACACCGCAATGATGCGGGCCTGGTCGAACTGCCAGATTCCCGGCAGGTCATGAACTCGGGAGATCCGACCGACGCCGATGGCACCAACATTGATGCGATTGCTTGGAGCCGTCTTGCCGAAGACAACGGAGGGCACGATGGCGGGAAATCCTGCGATAGCTGTTGCCCCAATGGACATTTTCAGGAATTCTCTTCGCGACGAATTGACACTACTCTCAACTTCATTCATCACAAGAGCTCCTCCGCATAGATCAGCGGTACTGATCTCGCCATCTCTGTTAGTCAGTAAAGGTGAGTACCTTCGCGCCCTTCTGGGCCTTCAATACCAGCTCGACAGCTAGAAGAGCCTGCGTCTGGTCCTGCGCAGTGTGGGTGCGATTCACGATGTCCGCAACAAACTGAGGTCCGAAGGGAAGCACGACTTTATTGCAATCGATGTACCGCGCTTTCTTCTGATCCACGACGAACAAGTGATTTCCACCCGGCCTTCCTGCGATATCGACGTATTTGCGCAATTCGATATAGCCCTCGGTCCCGAGAATGAATAGCCTGCCATCACCCCATGTGCCGAGGCCGTCAGGAGTGAACCAATCAACGCGCACATAACCGGCGCCGCCGTTTCCGTGCAGCATCATATCCCCGAAGTCCTGGAACTTCGGATGTTCTGAATGATTCACGTTTGCAATCTGCGACGCCGTCACATCTGCCTGGGTCGATCCCGTGTAGTAAACGAACTGGTCTGCCTGGTGCGAGCCGATATCGCAGAGGATTCCACCGTATTGATCCGGATCCCAAAACCAGTCGGGGCGGCTCGGCGCGTTTACCTGATGAGGCGCGATATTGATGGTCTGGACAACTTTACCTATCGCACCGTCCTTGATCATGTACCCGGCTTGCACCGCCGCCCGCACTTCAAGGCGCTCGGAATACATAATGGCGAACATTCTGCCAGTTTCGGCAGATACTCTCCGCACATCTGCCAATTGCTCGAGAGTTGTAGCGGCGGGCTTGTCGCTCAAGAAATCTTTGCCGTGCTTCATCACACGAATTCCCAATGGCGCACGCAAGTTCGGAATGGAAGCGCTCGCCACAAGTTGAATCGAAGGATCGTTCAGGATTTCATCTTCGCTGGTTGCGAGGCGTGCGTCGGGATAGATCTTCTTGAAGTCGGCAATGGCTTTTGGAAGGGTTGTGTAGAATGCCGCAAGCTGGCCACCACCGCGGATCACAGCTGCTGTTATCCCCATGATGTGGTTGTGGTCGAGACCGATAACGCCAAACTTGATCGTGTGTTGCGGCTTCATATCGGCACCCGGTCCGGGCTCAGCGACTTCCTGAGCACTTTGCCCAATGCCCCCATGAAGTCCGAGTGCTGACTCTGGAAGTGCAGACAACATTCCTGTGGCCCCCATCGTCTTCAGAAATGACCTTCGCCCAAGATGATTTGTCGCCACAGCTCAACTCCTCTTCCAATCTATTCAATGGTGAACTTAGTTATCTGAGTTGCTTGAGTTAACTACTGAGAGGGCGCAGGAGTAGCCGGCGTCTTCCAATTTACGACATGATAGACAGCTGGCTCATTGCCAATATTCTTCAGCCCGTGTAACTGATTTGAGGCGTTGAATATTACTGATCCTGGACCTACTTGCTTCCACTCTCCATTTGACAGGGTCTCGACGGTACCGTGTTCCAGAATGATCAATTCCTCATTTGGATGGCGGTGTGGTGGATGTGGTGACTTGCCGGGATTCAGGGTGGTCATATGGATTTCGAGTTCGTCGACCGTGGCAGTTCTTTGATTTACGAACGAGCGAACTGAGCCCACATCGGTCACTTTGACCGGAATGGTTTTGAAGTCAAATGCAGTAGAGCCAAGGACAGGACCTTGGTCTGCAATTGCGAATGCGCTCGCAGTCAACGCGGCGCTGAACAGCGCTATAAGCAAATCTCTACGAGTGATCATTCCGCCTCCCTGGTGTTATCAGACAAATCAGCCTCGAGTGCAAGTGGTTCCAGGGCTGTCGAGAGCAACGCGGACAGAAGTGGAACGACCTTCATTATTTTCGCCCGCAGTAAATCCTTTTACTACAAGAGGCCCAGCCCTGGCAGCTTCAAACTGAAGTGCGGTTGCGTGAGGAAGATCTAGAGAACCTCTGCTGAACCTTTCTTCAATGTGACGGATGTGGTCTGAGTACCCAGACGTGGATGTTTGGCGGTCAGGTTTATGGTTGCAGGTGTCTCTCCTGCACGAATCCAAACCGCGCATACGCCGCCGATAAGTGAGAAGGGACTATCTCCAATGAGAATTGCCGGTCCATCAAGCGTAAAGGTTATCGGGTCGTTGGCGAATGGCCTGACGGCGCCGAATTCGTCCGTGACACGCACGACGACTCGCGTGGTATCCGCGCCGTCGGCAACGAGCTCGCGATCGTCAGATTGCATGACTAGTTTGCTATCGACGCCTCTTCCGGAGACGGTCTTTGAGATAGCCAATTTACCATCGATATAGCCATCCATGCGCAAATCACCCCATCCGAACCGGACATCTCTCAGGTTCAGCTTGCTCATATCCACTACAAATGGCGGGTATTTCAGATGATCGAATTCAGTCTTATCGGGATCAACCTCAGCAATCGGAACCCACGGATTGCCTTCTTTGCTCTCTGCACGTGCGAAGAGCTTTATGTGATCGCAGTTTGAGCAAAATACCGCCTTGGTGAATCCGATGGACTCATCGCTGCGGGCCCAGTGAAAGGCTGGCTCAAGGACAACCTCTTCTGAGGGATCACATTGGGATTTATAGAAGCCTGCCGCAGGTTTCGGTTCACGGAAAATGTCGGTCACCCCGTGATAGCAAATGCGATCACCGGCACCGAAGTTGGCGTGAGTGTTGTAGTCAAAGGCGCACCATCCGATTCCGCCAGCATATTGAGGGTTTGAAGCAAGCTGATTATGAATACGTGCGTGGCGTAGAGTGTGCTCGCGTTGACGTTCGTTATCGTCAATCGTTTTGGTTGGAAAAGTGTGGCCGACAAACTCGGTATTTAGGTAGAGGGGATGGTTCGGAGGTTTGAGCGGAAAGCCAAAATCATTCATCGTGAATACGTCTTCAAGAAATTCCGACTCCTGGAAATAGCGAATACCGCCGGTCTGGCGAGAATCGTCGAGTGCGTGCGCGAAGGCATTCGTTCGCACGTAGAAGGAGTGGTCATCTCGTGATTCGTTAATTCGAACTCCCCAAAGAATGATGGATGGATGATTCCAATCACGGCGAATCATGCGGCCTACATTGTCGATGGAAACCTCTTTCCATTTCTCATCTCCAATGTGCTGCCAGCCTGGAATCTCCTCGAGCACGAGCAAGCCGATCTCGTCGCAGCGATCGAGGAAATGGCGAGACTGAGGATAGTGGGACGTACGCACGATGTTGCAATGGAGGTTTTTGCGCAGAATATCGGCGTCCTTGCGTTGAACGCGTCCTGGCATCGCCTGGCCTGCAAACGGAAATGTCTGGTGACGGTCCAATCCTCGCAGCTTGATGACTTTTCCATTCAGCGAGAAGCCATGATCGGTAAAGACCGCTTCGCGGAATCCTACAGTGCGCGAGTCTTGATCAATGACCTGATGGGAATGGAGGAGCTTAACGTGCACCGTGTAGAGATTGGGATGCTCAATATCCCAGAGTTGGACTTTGCCCAGGTTGGTGAGTGTGACCGTGTGGCGTGCCGGATCTTTCAGGGTCTCGGTCGTGGAATAGACTGCGCCGTCGGTGTATGTGTCGAGCGATGCGGCCTCCTGGTTGGGTGCACCCATCGGTCCGATCGTATGCGTCCCTTTGGCAATAACCTGATCGCCGCTTCGCAGTTCAGCCTCAAGAGAGAACCCGCCTTCGCCGGTAATTGTGCCCGCCAGGAAGCAGTTCACATCAAGCGAGGGATTGGCACTCAATACATTTTTAGGTTGCGCAAAAATGTTGTCGATATATTGGGGAGGAACAATGCGAAGGGCAACTTCGCGATAGATTCCGCCGAACGTCAGATAGTCAATTTCGTAGCCAAAGGGAGGGATATCTGCGCGCTCAGTGGAGTCAACTTCCACGACCAGTACATTCTCCGCGTCGCGGCGCAGATGCTGCGTCAGTTCAAAAGAGAATGGGGTAAATCCGCCTTTGTACTCGCCGAGGCGAACGCCATTGACCCAAACAGTCGAGGCTGTCATCACCCCTTCAAAGTCCACAAAGACACGTTTCCCTTGTGCCCCGTTTGGGTACTTGAAGCGGCGTCGATATGTCGAAACGAATTCGTAATCCTTATCGTCGAAACTGTGCCAGGGAAGCTGTATGTTGGTGTGTGGAATGACGACGCGCTCAAACTTCGAATCGTCGAACCCGGGCATTTCGGCGCCCGCGACTCTTGCCGGGTGATACCGCCAATTGCGGTTGATGGGATAAACAACCCTCCCTTGCGTGATGGGTTCATCAGCAAGAGCCGAAGTTCCAGACAGGGCGGTCGAGGCCAATGCCGCACCAGCTGTCTTCATAAAGTCGCGTCGAATCATTGATAAGGTCCTTTCTAGTCAAGCAATCCAATTACGAAGCGCGCGGCTGAGCCCATCCATTGTGATTGGCTCTGTGTGTTGCGAAAGAGTGAACTCCGGTGGCGAGATGATGTAGACCTGAGAGATGCTTTCGGCGAGGCAGACGCAGACGGTGGAGCGTCGATATTCCTCGTACCGGCTGGCAGCAAGCCACACATAGAGGGCCAGGATTTGAGCGTCTACGGCACTTCCCGTAAAGTCGTCGACAGCAGGCAGAGGATTTATCTGATCAGGGTTTTCGAATACAGCGACACCTGTAAAGGGCTTGGGCTTGCTGCGAACCCCAAATTTTGCGGCCAGAAAAGACGGGCGGGCACGCCGAAATGCCTCGGAGGACGCCCATTCAACGAATGAGTTGCCGAAGATCACGGCACCGTTCCCACTTAGATATAAGGACCGCACGAACTCACGGACCGCCTGATTCCCAGCGACCTCTGGAGGACACCATGGAGCGACTTCGACGGTGCGTAAGTGATCGAAAACGGCATCAGCGTCGGCAAGGTCCTTGCGCATGGAATTCATCTCGTGCGAAAAATTTTGCCGGTAGGCATCGAGCCTGGAGTAGCTCAGCAGGATGGCGTCAGTGCCGGCTGGGGGAGATACGTCCCGAGTCAGAACAGCATCCACGAGAATCTGGCCCGCATCTACTACCCAAGTATCTGCGATGGAGCTTTTGGGACGGTTTCGAGCAGCATTGAAGAGTCCTTCATTGGACGGGGTTGTTGCTCCTCCTGTGAGAAGGAACTCAAAGGGGTTTTTGGATTGTTCGAAAGAGCTCAGATCTATCTTGATCGGCTTACCAATTCCTTGCCAGCGCTCCCAGGCGGTCACCGCATCCAGGGGAAGCGACTGAGGAATATCAAGAAGGATGAGTCGATTTCCGGTCTGGATCGCAGCGCCCCTGGTTTCCTGCGCATTGCGGTCGGCGGCGTCGAAGACTGTCTGTACGGCGAGGCGCCATTCCTGGAAATAAGGGGATCGCGCCAACTGAGAGGAATTCTGGATGGTCTGCTCATTCGTTGAGAATTGCCAGTGACGGACTCCCATCTTTTCTTCCAGTTCGATAACCTCCCGAAAAAGTCCTGAAGATTCTTCCGGGCTCAAGCTGGCAACGTAGAGAAGAAGGTTCTCGACGGCGCGCCGTTCGTTGGGGAACAGGTTGTTCCACTGCTTTAGCTGTTGGTTGACAAAGGGAAGGAAAGTCAGCGGCAGCCGCGCGAGAACGCCTTTATCCAAAGCGTTCTGCAGATCGTTTGGCAACTGTCCCGCGCCTACCATACTTCCTTCCTCGTTCGAATCCCGCGATCCCTTGATTCAGTTCGCGATTGGCTATCCACGAAATTCCTTGAGCATGGATCCTTGCGCATCCATCGGCCTGCAGCCGAGCACTTCGGCGAGAGTGGGGCAAAGGTCGACATGACGAATGGGACGCTCGATGATCTGTGGTTTATCAATGGCAGCACCCAGCGCCATCATCCATGTATCCCGCGTGGATTCTTCGTTCGCTCTGTGGTTAAAGAAACCGTTCGTGCTTGAACCATCGGGGTCTCTTCCAAACTCCGGCACTATCACCATCGTTGTTTTACCGCGATAGCCGGGGTTCGATTCGATTTCCTGCCATAGCTGGAAAGCGAGACGATCAGCGGTCTGAATACCGGACACATGAAGTGCATAAGAACCAAAGTGAGCCGCCTCAACGTCAGAAAAGGCAACGACCAGTACGCGTGGCGAAAACTTGCGCATTACTTCGCGGGCCATGTAGAAGGTCAACTCGTCGCCTGACGTCGGGCCGCCGGCATGCACAAAACTTGCGACGGCGGTTTTAATGCTGGTCTCGACGCGTGGATCCAAGCGATCAGCCGCATCGAATACGTTCCAGCCGAGCCCTTCGTAGTTGCTGCCAGCCATCGCGGAGGCTAACTCGGCTTCAACCTTTTCCCGGTCGGCCATGTTTGCGGTTCGACCCCCGCGCAAGGCGTCGACGACAGCCATCAGCATCAGTTGCTTGGGAAACACCACGTTTGCGCCGTATGCGGGGCCGTAGTCCAACGCAGAACTGGCACCTATAAGACTGGTGAGCGCCTTGTTGCTCGCTACAACCCACGTATCGCTGCGATCCGTGTGCTGACCCTTGCGGAATTGCTCAAAGATGGTTGGAGTAGCGGGAGCAAGCTTGCCCCAATCATCTACGCGTTGCCAGTTGCCCGTAAGGATGCTCGAAATCGCATTGAAATGCGCGGTGACTCCTTCGTTTCGCGTGTGAGGGTAAAACAGAGCTTTTGGGAGCAGGTCCGTGGAGAGATGCGGGATATTCTTGAGACCTTCGCGGGAAAACGTCTCGGCACGACGAACACCGCCAACCACGATCACTACCACTTTTTGGGCTGAACTGTCGGCTGCGATGGAACTCGCATCCAGGCGAGGCTGTGGGAGTATGAGGCCGGCGGCGAGAAGCCCGGCAGCTTTCAGAAATGTACGCTTTGAATCGTCAACGAGAAACTCAGCGTCGTTCGAATCGCTTTGATTGTCTACTCGAACATCATCGTTCATAAGCATCCGTTTGGTTCGTTGCCCGGCGTCTCATTAGGCCAGATCAAGGTGCACATACGATCTCAACCGACAACAAGCGAAATCAGTTTGGCAAGGTCAATCTCCGAGTTTGATTCTGCACCTCTTGGAAGAGACGGAGCAATTGCGATTGCCTTACTTTGACCTTCAAGCCATACAAGAAAAGATGACTGTTCGGATCCGGGCAGCCGCTGTTGATTTATCCAGTGATAGTAGGACCCCATGTCTGCATCGATGAGAGATCCAAGATAGTCGAGTTCTATTTTGCTGTTTGCGTTTGAGAGCAGCTCGTTCATCGGACGTTGCTTTTGGCGCGGAGCGAAGCGGACGACCAAGGTGAGAGCCTCGGCTCGGCGAAGGGCCTCGCGCGCAGTCCATTGAGCGAATGTTGTGCTGAATATTTGGGTCCCTGAGCCCTCAGTAAGCAACTTGACCTGAAAGCGGTCGAGCACTGGATCTCCAGACAAACCCAGATCCGAGGGCGTTAGACGAGCCAAGTGGGTGCGCAATTCCTCTGGCCCCATACCAGGTCTCTTGATTTCCGTTTGAATGTAGTTCAGTAAGGCTGCACGGGTGGGCTCCAGATTTCTATATGACACACATGTCAAGGTTGAGCTGTGCTCGGCTGGTTGCCCGCCATCGACATACCAATGCGCATATGGTGCAGGATGTAACCTGGCCCGCTCATTGGCTGCCGAAAGCAACAATGCGAGGCCGTTGTCAGGCTTGACTTGTCCGAAATATATCCCGTGCTTACGCAGGTTGCGAAAGAGAACTCCTTCATAGGGAGGTGCACCTTGGCCAATGATTGCGATGCCCAATCGCCGAATCGGGATAGGATCCGGGCGAGCTGCCGCGGCCAATCGGAGTCCGTATTCGGAGGCTGCTTTTCGAAATGCGTCCAACTGGTGCGTGCTCCAAAGGTACGCGGCCTCCTGTTCCACAAACTGCGCAGGAAAGTTGATCCAGTCTGCATGCTCGAGCGCCGGGGAGAGAGAAAGCTGTGCGAATCCTTGAAACCACTCGATAGATTGGGAATGCGGGAGAGAGCTTAGGTTTGCGAGTTCTCGTTCGATCGCAGAGCGTTCCGCGGGAAACTTGAAATCGTATTCAATGGCTTCTCGCAGCAAGCTCGGCAGAAAGCTCAGAGGCAGCTCTCGTATCGCTTCAAGATGGGCGATCATCAGCGCCCTGGCCTGGGGGGGATACGCTGCGAACTGCTCGGGTTTTAGATCGCGTGGCAACATGAAGCTAGAGAAGCTCCCTTATGGGCTTGCCTTGGGATTGATTGGGAGAAAAACCCATGATTGCGCCCAGGCTCGGAACCAAATCGATGGATTGCATAGGATCGTCATACACAACACCCTGGCGAATACCAGTGCCGAGTGCCATCATCCACGTTGTGCGACTGGCGACGTCGCCTGTGCGATGATGCTGAAATCCGTTGCCGCCGGCATCATAGTCGGAATCCCTGCCGAAATCCGGAAGAATAAACAGTGTTGTATTTCCAGCATATTCTGGATTTGCTTGAACCGCTTTCCAAAGGTCGGCGCAAAGGCGGTCGGTGCGCCGGATAGCATCGACATAGAGTGAGTAGGCGCCGGAGTGCGCGATATCAATGTCGTGCATCGTGATCCAAAGGAGACTTGGTGCTTCTTCCTGCATCAGTCGCTTCGCGATGAAAACCGAAAGCTCGTCAGGGCTGGACAGCGTTCGTGCGTGCGAGGTGAAATCGTCGACTGATAGCTTCAGAATCATTTCCAGCTGCTGCAATTCAACTTCACTGCCGGCGATTTGTGGCGCGTAGAGCGGGGTCTCGTAGTTATCGCGCAACAGATGTTCGTAGTCCGTTATGGAGCCGGTTGTTGCCGCACTCAGCAAATGTTTAGGCAGGATAACCCTTGCTCCTTGCCCCGGTCCGTATGGTCGGCACTCGCTTTCTCCAATGCGATTGAAACCGTTACTAGGAGCGACAACCCATGCATCTGAGGTCGGCCGTTTCAGGTCTTTGCGAAAGTATTCAAAAACGGTGGGATGTTCAGGCGCCACCGCGGAGAAATTATTGAGAGTCTCGTATACGCCGGTTGCGAGACTGGCTGTGGCAACGTAGTGGCCCAGGATCCCCTGGTTTGTCACACGTGTGAAGAAACTCGACTGAGGAATGAGATCGTGCATCAGGTGTGGGATGTTCTCCTGGCCTTCCGGGGCAAAGGTCTCCTGATCACGTGCGCCGCCGCCGAAGGTGACTACGATCACCTTTCGCTTTTTGCGAGCTGATTCTCCCCACAGAAACGGGCTGGCGCCCACGAGCGTGGACCCCAATGCCAGACCGGCTGCTCCACGCAGAAATTCACGCCTGCTGAGACTAAGCTCGGTCTCAACCTGTCTGCGACTCATTGAGTCCCACTTCGAAAGGCCTGTTTCAGGTTCGCCGTTGAATAGTGATCGATCCATTTGATCCGTCAACCAAATCTTTCCAAAACCATCTTCCACTTTTATTTCGATCCCACCGAACCGGGTCAGACTCGAATCGCCTCACCAAGTTCTCTTGCTTTAATCAAGGCTTGTTGACGTCCGGCGCCTTCGCTGAATAGACGAACTGTTGCACCTCGGCCCTTTCCTTGTCGACTTCAGCAAGGTGTTCAGCACGAAGCTTCTGGTAAATCGCAAACTCCTTCTGCGCCTTATCTTTTTGCCCGACGTGCACATAGTTCGTACCAAGGCGATAATGCGCATCCGCAAGATTCGGGTCCAGTTCGAGAGCGCGAACATACTCTGGAATCGACTCTTCATATTTATGCTGGTCGGCCAGGAGGTTTCCTAACTGTACATGCGCTTCGGAAAGGGAATCATTCAATGAAATGGCCTTCTTGAGCAGAGCTTGCACGGTCTGAAGATCCAGGTTGGCGTCCCCTGCGCGCTTACCCTTCCAAAGGCTGATTGCGTAGTAATACTGAGCCAGTGCATTCTCTGGCTGGAGTTGAGCATATCGGCGAAATCTCTCGGTCACCCCGTCGGCCTGAAGAGGTGAACTATTGTAGGCCTTGGAAAGGAAGAGGTAGCAACGAGGGTCGGACGGACTGAGGTCTGCCGCGGACAGCAAGGCATTTACAGCCTCGTCGTACTTGCCGCGCGAGTAGAGCGAGAGTCCTAATCCAATCAGAATCCGAGGAGAGTTCGGATACCTCTTTGCTCCTTCTTGAAAGATGGCGATCGCAGGCTCGTAAGTTCGATGAAGAAGCATTTCGCTTCCCCAGGCAAAGAGATTATCTTCGCTCGGATCCATGTGGGCGGCAATCTCGAACTCGTTTGCCGCGGCCACGAACTTTCCGTCCTTCTCTTCGATCTGGCCCAATAGACTGTGCAGTTCTCCGGTGTTCTTTCGTTTCAATAGGTCCTGCACCACCGCCCTTGCGTCGTTGAATCGGCCAAGGACAAAATTCGTCATCGCAAGATCGTAGCCGTTATCGTATGAGTCGGGATTGATCTTCTGCGCGGCCTCGAGAAGGGGAAGTGCCTCCGCGAGCTTTCCGGTCCGGACGTAGTACTCACCTAGATTGTGGTTGGTGTCGTAGTTTTGTGGTTCCAATGCCAAGGCTTTGCGGAACTGCTCGCCGGCCAATTGAGTGTTTCCCGTTTGCAGAAGACTGGTGCCGAAATTGGTTCTCGCCTCGGCAGAATTCGGCTGCAGTTGAACTGCCTTCTTGAGGTGCTCCATCGCTTTGACGTTCTGGGATAGCGAGGCGTAAGTCAGCCCGAGCAACTCGTGAATCTCAAAACTTTCGGGTGCGTATGGAAGGAGCTTTTCAAGCTGCTCGGCAGCCGCACTGTAACGCTGGGCTTCATAATCTGCCACTGCGGATTGATACTGCCTGTCGAGCTTTTGTTTCTGGGTGTCTTCGCCCGCTGCCAACGCGACGCAAACCAGGAGACAAGAGAGGATCGTAAATCGCGTCCGAGGCTTCTTGCTCACTGTCCACCTCCGTGATTGCTGCGTGAGCAATGCGCGCTCCAAAAGAAAACCCCGGGAAGGCACCGAGTTGGCGTGCCGTCCCGGGGTGTTTCCATCTTAGTCTAGTAGTACAGCTTCAGAGCAAATTGAATCTGTCTCGGATCGAATGGAGCATCGCGAGTTGATCCAACTTCACCGAAGTGGGGATCAGTAAAGTTGCCCGAGCCTCCGATAGCCACGACGCCGTTGCCACCGAAGTTTGGCGCGTTGAAGTTCGGGTGGTTGAGGATGTTGAAGAACTCAGCTCTGAACTGCATCGAGAACCGCTCGTTGAGCTTGAATCCTTTGAACATCGAGAAGTCGAAGCGATGGAAGCCAGGTCCTGTGACCTGCCCCGGCTTGCTGCCAAGAGCTGCAGAGCCCTCCAAGGGGAGGCATCCACTTGGAGAATCCGGAATCGGACCACCTGGCCCCAATTGGCAAGGTTGGTTGAATGCCGCTGCGTTGTTTATCCAGAACGGCTTAAGTGCGCCGTCGATGGTCTTGCTCTTCATTCCAAGGTCGGGACTCTGTCCCTTCACCAGAACGTCGTTGCAGCTTGTTCCCGATGTCGTTCCGGTTGGGCAGCCGAAGTTAAGCGGCTGGCCACCTTGCGCCGTTATGATCCAGTTTATTGCCCACCCTCCGAGGACGGCATTGCCGACTCCGCCGGCGTTCATGTAGCGCTTATCCTTGCCAAACGGAAGCTGATAACCGCCACTCAAGTGGAACACGTTGCGAATGTCGAAGTTCGCCGGAGCCCAATCAAATCTGGGTCCGAGGCCTGGCACGCTGAAAGCACGCAGCCCGCCAGTTGTGCCGCCGTTGAGCAAGTCGCCTGCATCTGACATCGTCTTTGACCAGGTGTAGGCGAGAAGGAAGGTCAAGCCATTTGAGAACTGCTGTTCGAGTTTGGTTTGAAGGCCGTTGTAGGCGCTCTCTCCGTAGGTTCTCTGGTAGCTGCCGCCTCCGAAGTCTGGGAACGGAACGCAACTGCCTCCAGGGAAATTCGCATAGGCGCCGCAACTCTTGGTGTTAATGCCTGCCGGCAGCAGCTGGGTCACGTTCTGATATCCAACGCCGCCCTGCAGACTCTGGGCGTTCGTCCAGACGTACGATGCCTGCGCAGACAAGGTGCGTGTCAGCGAGTATTGGAAGGTGAGATTGGCACTGTAGGTGCGAGGGGTCTGGTAATCGAACTGCAACCCTTGTAGTCCCAGCCCTTTCGCATTCAAAGCGGTTGTCACGAGTGGGATGCAAGAGAATCCGGACTCGAAGGAAGCGGTGCCTCCAGGGCCAGAGGTTGCGCAGTTTGAATACGGTGAGTTGTATTTGATCGGCGCGACCTGAGACGCAATGCTCGGATCGGCAGGATTCGACTGCGGGAAGTACGAGAGATTGAAAACGAAGGGATAGTTCTCGCCGATGTTAGGTCCATATCCCTGGTTCTCAAAGGAGTTGTAGAACATGCCAAAGCCACCGCGCATTACAAGCTTGGGAGTAAGTTCCCAGGCTAAGCCTACGCGAGGAGCAAAGTTCGCTTTTTGAGTTTGCAGCAGACCCTGCCCGTACTTGTCGGTGCTATTCAGAGCGATGCCATCCTGCGCCAACAGATCGACAAAGCCTTTGCAGCCGATACCGGCGCAAGTTGCGTCTGTAGACAATTCCCTGTTTGACTTGCCTGTGGCCGGAATAATGAACTCTGGTTTGCCGTCGGGAGCTCCGTAGGGAACGAAGTTGGCCTGACCACCGTTGGTCTCATTAATCGGGCCGAAGTAGTCCCAGCGCAGGCCGAGATTCACGGTCAACTTCGAAGTAATCTTCCAGTCATCCTGAAAGTACGATGCGAAATACTTCTTTGCGTCGTAGGTCTTGTTGATGTTGGAAGCGTAGATGCCGTCTGCACCTCCGGAATAATCAAAGCCTCCGGCTCCCGGATATGTCGCCGCGGTTGGAGGCAGAAGCATCTGAGCGAGGCCGCCTCCGGTAGAGCCGAGGTTCGGAATATCCGTAAAGCCGCCGTTGTATTGGAACTGGCCACGCGACCAGGCCGGTTGCAAAGTGGAAAACTTTACGGTCTGGTATTCAATTCCCATCTTGAAGTTGTGCTTGCCGTAAATCTTGGTGAAGTCGTCGGTGACCTGAAACGTCTGGCTGACTTCGTCTGACGGAAGGAAGTTGTTGCTGCCCAGATTGGCCAAGTTGCCAATCTGGAATGTGGGAAGGCCACCGTTTTCGGCGACCTGCGGGATGTCCGCGATGCCATACTGCTCGGGAATTCCGGTTTGGTCACCAACCGGTCCGAAACGCGTGGTATGCAGATGGGCAAAGCCGCCGCGCACTACGTTGATGGTGTTTTGGTTGAATACGCGGGTGTAGGCCGCAACGGCCTGATTGGACTTCGCAGTCTGAACGCCCTGCTGGAAGGAGCCACCGTCAGCAACGCCTCCGAAGATGCCCGGAATATAAATCGGGTCGTCGGCGTAACTGAAGCGGAAGAAGAGTTGGTTCTTTTCGTTCGGGTTGTAATCGGTGCGGATATCGAACGTGTTGGAATGCTCGTAGAGATTGGGGCTGGATGCAAACTGCTGCAATCCATTATTGGGCTCAGGATACAGGTTGAGCACTGCGGGTGCATTCGGGTCAACCCGACTGGCCGGCAGTTGATTCAGACCAGGACAGGTCGCGCGGGTGACGGTTGTCTGACTCGGGGCGCAGCCAAACGCGTCGCGTACATATCCATCCTTGCCGGAATTGTTTTTCAAGCCCGATACCGGATCGGTTGCACCGGCCGCGACCAGCCTCGTAGTGGCAGGATCGAGGACTGTTCCCTTTTGGATGGCCCTTCCAAGAGCATCTGTTCTGGTCGTTCCATCGTTGATGGTCAGAATGTCAGAAAGATCCGTGTAGTTGCTGCTCCGCTCCAAAAGAGTCGGTACGTTGCCGGTTGATGCCGTGCCCTGAACGCGCCGCTTGCCTTCGTAGTCACCGAAGAAGAAGAGCTTGTTCTTAAGGATTGGGCCGCCAGCGGATGCTCCGAATTGGTTCAGGCGAAGTTCGCCTTTCTTAATTCCGGCGTTCGCTTCGAACCAGTCAGCAGCATCCAGCACGTCGTTGCGGAAGAACTCCCAAGCCGCGCCGTGGAGGCTGTTGGTACCCGATTTAATCGTTGCGTTCAGAACCGCACCTGCGGAGCGGCCTAGTTCGGCGCTGAAGTCTGCGGTCTGAACTTTGAATTCCTGAATGGCATCAACTGGCGGGAGGATTACGAAGTTGGTTCCATTGAGAAAGTCGACGGCGTTCGAGTTGTTGTCGATGCCGTCAAGCAGGTAGTTATTCTGCGCCGGACGCAGGCCATTGGCCGAGAACGCACCAGAGGCTGCGTTTCCGCGTGTGTCTGCCTGGGGTGTCTGCATGCCAGCGCCAAGCTGGGCAAGGAAAGTGAAGTTACGTCCATTCAGAGGAAGGTCATTGACTTGTTGCTCGCCGATGACTTGACCCACGGAGGCTTCTTCGGTCTGCAGCAACGGGGGCGCAGTGTTGACTTCGACAGTTTCAGTCGCAGCGCCAAGTTTGAGTTCAACGTTGACCTGCAGAATCTGAGAAACCTGCACGGTCAGATTCTTTTGAGTGGTCTTAGAAAAGCCTTTTGCAGACACGGACAGAGAGTAATGCCCGATTTTGAGTGGCGAGAAGGTATAGGCCCCGCTAGCGCTCGTTTTGGTCTCCATAGTAAGACCTACGTCGTTGTTCACGAGGGTCACTTGAGCGTCGGCAATTACCGCGCCTGTGGAATCTTGAACTGTTCCATTGATTCCTCCCTGATCCACTTGGCCGAATGCGTATCGACCTTGGACGAGGAAGAAGCACACGCATGTGAGGACGCTGAAAAACAATGCCCTCGACCATGCTGAATCTTTGCGCTCGTTGACCATCCGAATACCCTCCGTCTTTCTCTGTTTCCTCTTGGCGCTCCCAGGGAAGTAGTGCATTTTCCTGAGTGATTTTGTAAACGCTTACTTTTGCGTGCTCCGAAGAGTAGTACATTCGCGCAATCTTTGTCAATCAAAAGGTGGAGACGAAATTTGGGGTCCGGGGACTCTTCTCAAACCACCGTATCTAACGTGATATCAACCACATGTGTTTATGATTTCGAGGGCAATGGAAAAGCGATTTAGTTCAACAATGCACGTCGCGATTGGTTTTTGCCGGGTTAGGGTGGTAATTCACGACCACAGCTGAAACATCGGGAGCTCGCCATTACCGCGACGTGCTCCAACCCGAACAAGCCATGGGCTAAATGCTATTATGCGGACATCTCGCCGGCTTCAGAGATCCTTGGAATGATGTCGCAATCTAAAGACGAAGCTTGGTCGATTTCCCGGCGGGCGGTCCTACAGAGCTTTGGATTGGGGGCGCTGTTTCTTCGGCCGGCGCCATTTTTGGGGTCTTTGCTCTTTTCGCAGAGCCCAGGGACGCGCAATTCTCCATTTCCCTTTTCCGAAACTCGGCTTTCGCCTCATTACCCGGCCAAATCTCCTTTGTCGGAAGTACTCCGACTTGTTCCTCCGGGTTCGGATGATTACATCACCGAGAGATATGCATTCGAGATCGAATTGGTGCTGGGGCAATGGAGTCAAGACCTGAAGAAGTCCGTCAGTGACGGTTCTGCTGCATTGGGCAGGTTCCTTGATCCATCCATAGAGGCTTCCACACTCTCTCCGACGAAGGAATCCACCGTGCGCTCCGGTTTCGGTCTTGAAGTCATTCGGAGGCAGTTTTCTCCTGACTTGATTGCGGAAGGGGATCGCTTTGTTCGGGACTTCCAGACATGGATGGGAAAGATAACGCAAGTTGAGACGGCAGAATTCGAAATCTATGGCATTGAAGAAATCTCCAATGCGCCACTTTCTCTCCGTCTTGAGGTTCGATACGACATTGTTGGCAGCCACCACGATCAGCGACGCGAGGAGCGGGTTGGATCCTGGACTGTCGACTGGTCGCGCGACGCATCGCAAGTTTGGAAAGCTCGGAGATGGGTATCGCTTGAAGAGACGATTTGCATTGCAGATGGCCCGGTCTTCAAGGATGTGACTTCGCAAGCTCTCGGCGCTGACGAGTCTTATAAACAGCAAATGCTTCGCAGCGCCGATGACTGGCGAACTGTGATGGATGGAGCAATTGGCGTCGACGTTTACGGCAACAACGGCGTGGCCACTGGCGATTTCGACAACGATGGTTTCGATGATTTCTACGTCTGTCAGCCGGCGGGATTGCCAAATCGTCTGTATCGCAATCGGGGCGATGGAACATTCGAGGACGTAACGGAAAGAGCCGGGGTCGGCGTTTTGGACAACACCGCGTGCGCGCTGTTTGCCGACTTTGAAAATAAGGGAATGCAGGATTTGCTTGTCGTTTGCGGAACCGGGCCCCTGCTGTTTCTTAATCAAGGCAACGGCAAATTTTCACTCAAGCACGATGCCTTCAAGTTTGAGCGGCCACCCCAAGGGACCTTCACTCACGCGGCAGTAGCAGATTATGACCGCGATGGTCGCCTGGACATTTACTTCTGCATGTACATGTACTATCTGGGACTGGATCAGTATCACTACCCTATTCCGTATTACGACGCCCGAAATGGCCCGCCGAACTGCCTGTTTCACAATCAAGGAAATGCAACGTTCGTAGAGACGACGGAAGCTGCGGGATTGAACGCAGATAACGATCGCTATAGTTTTGCCTGCGCATGGGGAGATTCGAACTCCAACGGTTTGCCCGATCTTTTCGTTGCCAACGATTTCGGGAGTTCTCAGCTGTATCGAAATAATGGGAATGGGACGTTTTCCGTTGTCTCAAAGGAAGCACATGTCGAGAGCGTTGGAGCCGGCATGAGCTGCTGCTGGTCCGATTTCGATAACGACGGGCATCAGGACATTTATGTACCCAGCATGTGGGAGGCTGCGGGCCAAAGGGTATCGGCGCAGAGGCAGTTTCATCAACATGCTCCGGAGAATATTCGCGAACTTTATCAGCGTCACGCCCGAGGTAACGCGCTCTATCGAAACCAAGGAGATGGAACATTCGAGAATGTTGGCCACAAGGCTGGAGTTGAGATGGGCCGCTGGTCCTGGTCTTCGGACTTTTGGGATTTTGATCACGATGGCTACGTTGACCTCTATGTGGCGAACGGATATTTGTCCGGTCCTGAGAAAGAAGATCTGGCAAGTTTCTTTTGGAGACAAGTTGTCGCAAAGTCGTCTGAAGATGCTACGCCGGCTCTGGCCTATGAGCGTGGATGGAATGCAATCAACGAATTGGTACGGTCGGACAAGACCTGGCACGGTTATGCGCGGAATGTCTTCTTTGTAAACAACCACGACGGAACTCTTTCAGAGGCTTCCGGTGTGGTTGGGTTGGACTTTCTTGAGGACAGCCGCTGCTTTGCTCTCGCCGACATCGATCACGACGGGCGACTGGAAATCATCCTCAAAAACAGGAACGCACCGCAATTGCGAATCTTGCATAACGTGATGAAGGAGATCGGCACCTCTGTCTCATTTCGCCTTCGAGGGCACAAAAGCAATCGCGATGCTATCGGCACTGCAATCACTGTTGAAGCGGGAGAGCTGCGGCAAACAAAATATCTGCAGGCAGGGTCTGGATTTCTTTCCCAGCACTCCAAGGAGTTGTTTTTCGGCGTTGGACAGCGGAAGGAGTCTGTCAAAGCGACGATCCGATGGCCAAATGGCCTGGTGCAAGAATTCCAAAATTTGCCATTGAACAGTCGCATCGAGATCGAAGAGGGTTCGAGTCAGTTCTCGGCGAACCCTTTCGCCGCGGCTCCCGCAGCGTATGCGAATGCCGGCGCACCTCCGGCTTTGAAGCCGTTGCCCGTGGAGGTTGCAACGTGGCTCATCGAGCCACTCAAGGCGCCAGAATTTTCGTTGCCAGATATCACAGGCAGTAAGCAGGAACTCAAGTCGTTCCGCGGCAGGTCTGTGCTGCTTCATTTCTGGCAGTCGTCGCCCTTCTGCTTTGATCAACTCAAAGACATCAATCGACACGGTGCGGCACTGACTGCGAATCATTTGGAGATTCTGGCGGTGAACGTCGACGGCGCAGAGGGCGACTCAAGAGTCACGTCGTTTGCAACTCGCGAGCGGCTCTCTTTCCCGATTCTGTTTGCTAACGAAGAAGTGGCGGGTATCTATAACCTTATCTATCGCTATATGTTCGATCGGCGACGCGATCTTGGGATCCCTACTTCCTTCCTGCTCGATCGCGATGGCATGATCGTCAAGGTCTATCAGGGCCCGGTGGATACCGGGATGTTGCTCGGGGACGTAAGGTCGATGCCTTCGACTGCTGCTGAGCGTATGCATAAGGCGCTCCCATTCAGTGGGATTCTTGTCCAGGACGCCTTTGTGCGAAATGACTTCACGTATGGTGTGGCCATGTTTCAGCACGGATATCTGGATCAGGCTGCGGAGTCATTTCAACAGGTGATCGCGGCGAAGCCTGACAATGCCGATGCATATTACAATCTGGGCACTCTCAACCTGCGTAGAAATGACTTTGAAAAGGCGAGATATGACCTCGAACGGGCGGTAGCTCTCCAGCCAAACCATCCTGAGGCATGGAACAACCTTGGAATGATTGCTGCACAGCGAGGGCATCCTGAAGAGGCGATCAGAAACTTTGAAAAGTCTCTGGCACTGAGACCGACCTATGCTGTCGCGTTTCTCAATTTGGGGAATGTTTATCGGCGCCAGCAGTCGTTTGCGAAGGCGCAGGAATGCCTGGACAATGCCTTAAAGGTTCAACCCGACGATCCTGAAATCAACTACAGCCTGGGGATGCTTTATGCACAGCAGAATCAGTTGCAGCGTGCGGCTGAGTATCTGCGAAGAGCTGTTGAATTGCGCCCGGACTATCCCGAGGCATTGAACAATCTCGGAGTTCTGTTTGTTCGCGGCCATGACTATGCGAAGGCGGAAGAGCAATTCAAGTCCGGAATCCGTGTCGCTCCAAACTACGATCAGTCTTATATGAATCTTGCGCGTCTATATGTCATGCGAAACGACAACGAGAAAGCAAAGGGAATATTGCTCGAATTGCTTCGTTTGCAACCTCAGAACGCAGGCGCAAAGCAAGCTTTGGAAATGCTACAATGAGCGCCTTAAACGGCACGGATCAGGAGGATGGCTTGCCTTCCTCATCAAAGAATTTGAAAGGAATATTGGTGGGATTTTCACGGTTAGCCGCTGCCCTCATCCAGTGCGCGCTTCTCGCGGTCGCGCTGGAGTGCATGGGGCAGCAGAAGGCTTCGAAGGCATCTGCGGATTTCCAGCAAGTTGAAGATCTCATTCAGCAACACCGCCTGAACGAGGCAAAAGCTAAAGCGCTGGACGAACTTCAGAAATACCCCTCAAGTGTTGAAGGGTACAACCTGCTCGGGATCATTCAAAGCAATCAGCAAGATTATGCCGGGGCGATCCAATCTTTCAAAAAAGCTCTTCAACTGAGCCCCAATTTCACAAAGACTCACAACAATCTTGGGAATGCATACGTGGCTCAGAGGGAACTCGACGCCGCCGAGAAAGAGTTTCGCACTGTTCTACGTCTCGATCCAGGGAATCGGGACGGGAATTACAACCTGGGCATCCTTTTGATGATGAAGAACTCGCCTGCTGAGGCTATTCCGCATTTTGAGCGAGTGCGCCCGGTGAATATTCAGACGCGCTTCAACCTCGTTCGGGCTTACCTCCAGGCCAAACGGACCTCGGACGCTCTGCGAGTTGCGGCTGAGTTATCGGATGAGAACAAGAACGATGTCCAAGTGCACTTTTCGCTTGGCGTTCTGCTGGCGTCAGAGAAGCAATACAAAGCTGCACAATTAGAACTCGAAAAAGCGGATTCGTTACAGCCCGAGACCTTTGAGATTCTTTACAACCTTGGACAAGACCTGCTTCGCACGGGCGACTATTCGAAGGCAGAGGTCGCATTGGGGCGAGCGCTTAAATTGAAGCCTGACTCCCCCGAGACGCTGTATTTGCTTGCGCAGGCCCTTACCAATCAATCGCGTCCGCTCGATGCACTCGATCTGCTTCTCCGTGCGCACAAGATCGCGCCGGAAAATACGGATGTCATATTCCTGATGGCTCAGGTGAGCATGACTCAGAACTATTATGAGGATGCGATTCCGCTTCTGGAATCGGGAATTAAAATCTCCCCTAAGCGACCGGATCTTCACGCTGCTCTCGGCCAGAGCTATTTCATGGCGGGCAAGACTGACAAGGCCATCGAAGAGTTCCAAAAGCTGGTTGAACTTGAACCGTCAGCGCGCTCGTATGCGTTTTTGGGGCTTTCCTATAGGAACCTGGGGCGGTTTGACGAAGCGAAGAAGTATTTTCAGCAGGGTCTCAAGCTGGATCCCCACAGCGCCTTATGTTTGTTCAACCTCGGCTTCATCGGAGAACGACAGGGAGACGCAGCGGAAGCCGAGTCGATGTTTCAAGCAACACTGCGATCAAATCCGAACTTTCCTGACGCGCTGTTAGAACTCGCGAATCTTCGAATCGCTGAAAAGAGGCTTCAAGAGGCGGCGGATCTGTTAAGAAAATACGTCAAGGTTAGCCAGGATCCATCCACCGGGTACTACAAGCTTGCAATGGTGGAGAGGGGCTTGCATCAAACGGAAGCTGCCGATCGCGACTTGAGCGTTTTCAAGACGCTCTCAAAAAGTGCTCCGACCGGTCCGTATCCTTACCAGCATCTTTTCGACTACCTTGATAACCGGTCCACGCTGACTCCTCGCGCTCGCGAAGAATTGGATCTGGCCGAGCTTACTGAACAGATCAAGAAGCATCCAGATCAGCCTGAAAATCTTTACCTGCTTGCGCAGGCCTATTTGAAGGCCGGCGATGTGAACAATGCGAAAGCCGCGATAGCCCAATTGGACAAGATCAGCTCCAAGGATTTCCGCAGTATGACCGGAGCGGGGGTCTTGCTGGCCCGGTACCACTTATACGATGAGGCAATCGAGCACTTTCAAATAGCGCTGCAAGCGAACCCGAATTCTGACGAAGTCAAGTTCAACCTCGCCAACGCGTACTTTCGCAAGCGTCTCTATTCCGATGCGCTTAATGTGGCTGTGCAGGTATCACCAGAGGGCCAAAAGGATGATGCGTATCTCGCATTGCTCGGCGATATCTACGCGCATTCTGGAAATACCACCCGAGCCTCCGAGATCTTTCGAGATGCCATCAGCCGAAATCCCGACAACGATCAAAACTATCTGTCGCTGGCATTGATCGAGTTGCGGGAAAGTGATGTTGCAGGTGCGACGCAAACGCTGCTTAAAGGCCAATCCCGCATTCCCGGTTCCGGGAAACTTTTTTGGGGATTGGGACTTGCTGCGGCTATGCAAGGAAACAACGCAGAAGCCGCTCAGCAACTCGAACGCGCAGTGGATCTGCTTCCAGAGTGGTCGGGTGGGTATTCCACCTTAGGCGTCTTCTATTTTCAGATCGGCCAGATAGACAAGGCCAGGGAAGTTCTCAGCCGGTTCAAGAACAGCAACGCGAGTGCGAGTCTGGACATCAACCGCATTGAGCAGGTTCTGGATCAGGCGTCGGCTATCTCTCCGACGGGAAATCAAACAATGACCGCGGCCAACAAGACACAACTGCTGCAACTCGCGATCTCGCTCGCGGATAGAACTCTATGAGGCATCGAATCCGCGGCGGCGTTGCTTTGTCGTTAGTGGTAATTGGTGGTGTAGTGTCGATCGGCGCCGGAGTTTGTGCTCAACAGGCAGGGAAAGCACAAGACTCTCCGGTGAAAATTCAGTTCACTGATATTCGCAAACAGGCAGGGATCGCTTTTGTTCAGGACTCCACGGAAAGCGACGAAAAATACTACCTCGAGACCATGGGCACCGGCGTGGCCTGGATTGACTACGATCAGGACGGTCTTATGGACCTTTACTTTGTGCAGGCGGGCGCCACGGACGCATACAAGCCTGCGCAGCCTTTGCGATCAGCCCTGTATCACAACAACGGTGATGGAACGTTCACTGACGTAACCGCAAAAGCGAATGTAGGAGGAGAAGGGCACTACGGCCAGGGAGTCGCGGTGGGTGACTTCGACAATGATGGCTTTCCTGATTTGTATGTAACGGGGTATGGCCGGGCCATTTTGTATCACAACAACGGGGACGGCACCTTTTCAGACGTGACGGAGAAAGCGAAAGTTGGCGACCTGGGAAATTGGTCATCGAGTGCTGGATGGTTCGATTTCGATAAGGACGGGTGGCTCGATCTGGTTGTAATCAACTATCTCGAGTGGTCGACGAAAGACAATCCATGGTGTGGTGAGCGCAAGCCTGGCTATCGTTCCTACTGCGCCCCGGGAAATTACAAAGGGCTACGAACCACGCTCTACCACAACAACCGCGATGGCACTTTTACGGACGTCAGCGATAAGTCAGGTGTCGGCTTGCCGGAGTCCAAGGGCATGGGAGTTGTTCTTGCCGACTTCAATATGGACGGCTGGCCCGACATTGCGATTGCCAATGATACCTGGCCGAATTTTCTATTTCAGAATAATCATGACGGGACGTTTACCGACGTTTCGTTGATCTCTGGTCTCGCAGCGAGCGAGGATGGCAAGTACGAAGCGGGCATGGGCATCGATGCGGCGGATATGGATGGCGATGGGCTTTTGGATGTGTATATCACCCATCTCGATTTTGAACTGAACCGTCTTTACCACAACAACGGAGACGGCACTTTCACGGACGTTACCTACAGCTCCGATATTGGAAACAAGGCGATGCTATTGAGCGGCGTGGCGGCAAAATTCATTGACTACGACAACGATGGATGGCCGGATATCTTACAGGCGAATGGCGCCATGGTAGACAATGTAAATCTCTACCACAGCCTGGTTACCTATAAAGAGCCCTTGCTTATGTTCCGCAATCTGGGGAAAGGCCATTTCGAGAAGACTTCAGATGCACTTGGACCGGATTTTGTTCGACCAGTAGCAGGACGCGGCCTGGCAACGGCAGATTTCCTGAACGATGGACAAATGGGATTCGCTGTTGTTTGCCGGGGTGATTCTCCGGAGATATTCCGCAATGATGGCGGAACTTCCAACCACTGGCTGGAAGTTTTGCTGATCGGCACAAAGTCCAACCGGGACGGTATTGGCTCTGTGCTTAAACTCACATCGGGCGGGTTTGTTCAGGTGGATCAGGCTAAGGGTGGGACAAGTTATATGTCCGCAAGTGACCCGCGGATACACTTTGGCTTAGGAACGCGCTCGAAGATTGATTCGCTCGTAATTACCTGGCCGAGCGGTCAGGTAGACAAACTGACAAATGTACCCATCGACGGGATCATCGCTATCAAAGAAGGTGTCGGAATTGTGCCTCGCTCATTTCCTAAAGTACGCACCCGATAGACAAATGCGATCAGCATCAAAGAACAGTCGGATGCTTGCATTGAAGTCATTTCTCGTTCCTCCTGGGGTTTTATGAATATTCCGCGTCGTCGCTTCATCGGATCATCTCTCTTTGTCGCAGGCAGCACGCTGCTGGACGCACTCATGACTCCGCTCTGGAAATGGGGAGATCAATCGATCGTGCGAGCTGCCGTTTCGAGTCCCGCTTCATCGCCGGTTCAATTCATCGACGTGGCTGAGCACGCAGGCCTGACAATACCCAACGTATGGGGCGGAGTTGATCATAAACGGATCATCATCGAGACTAAGGGAAGCGGGATTGCTTTCTTCGACTATGACAACGACGGCTGGCTGGACATCTATCTCACCAATGGAAACCGGCTCGATGCTCATTGGCCCGCAGGAAAAGAGCCGACCACTCATCTCTATAAGAACAACCGCGATGGTACCTTTACCGACGTGACAGAAAAATCAGGGATCGGACGAAGCGGTTGGCAGACTGGTGTTTGTGTCGGGGACTACGACAACGATGGATGGGACGACTTGTTTTGTACCTTCTGGGGACACAACATCCTTTTTCATAACAACGGGAATGGAACCTTTGCGGATGTAACTCATAAGGCCGGGCTGTCGCAGAGCAAAGGCAGATGGGGCACAGGTTGCACTTTTCTCGACTACGATCGCGATGGATACCTGGATCTCTTCGTGTGCAACTTCGTCAAACTCGATCCGGACAAGCCTCCCAGTGTCGACGACATGAGTTTCTGTCAGTGGAAAGGTGTTCCGACGATGTGCGGACCGCGCGGACTACCGGGCGACACCGATCTTCTTTACCACAACAACGGCGATGGAACTTTTACGGATGTCTCGGAGAAGGCGGGCATCACGAAGCCAGGTCCGCGGTACTCCATTACAGCAGTGTCTTACGACTTTGATAACGATGGATGGCCGGACATCTACGTCGCGGTGGACTCAGAGCCGAGCATGATGTTTCAAAACAACAAGGATGGTACGTTCACCGATGTGGCTGTCATGACCGGATGCGCTTACAACGATGATGGGCATGAGCAGGCCGGCATGGGCGTCGGTGTGGCCGACTACGACTGCGACGGTTGGTTTGACATCTTCAAGACCAACTTTGCGGACGATACCAGCAACCTTTACCACAACAATGGCGATGGTACTTTCAGCGATCTCTCGTTCAATTCCGGCGTTGGAATCAACAATAACTATGTCGCGTGGGGCTGCGGCTTTATCGACTATGACAATGACGGATGGAGCGACATCATACAAGTGAACGGGCATGTCTATCCGGAGATCGACAAGTACAACTTTGGCGAGACTTTCAAGAACCCGCGGCTTGTGTACAAGAACCTTGGCAATGGCCGATTCAAGGATGTGTCCGCGGAGATGGGACCTGGAATCAACGCCCACTTTTCAAGCCGCGGCGCAGCATTCGGCGACTATGACAATGACGGCAGCATGGACATCCTGATTCTGAATATGAACGACCTGCCGTCTCTGCTGCACAATGTTGGCGGCAACAAACAGAACTGGATCAAGGTCAAGCTTGTTGGAACGAAATGCAATCGCACTGCCATCGGCGCGCGAGTGCGAGTTGTGACGGGCAAACACGCGCAGATGGACGAAGTGCACAGCGGCACAAGTGTCATGTCGCAAAACGACCTTCGCCTTCACTTCGGCGTGGGCAATATCGAGACCGTGGATCTGATCGAAGTAAAGTGGCCGACCACGCAGAAATTGGAGCGGTTCACGCAGGTCAAGGTGAATCAGATCCTTACCATTCGTGAGGGTGACGGAATTATTTCTACTCTCAAGCCGCCTCGAACGGCCTAGAGTTTGTGATCTTTCTTTAAGTGCTAGAGAAACTATCACCCTGAGATGTTTTGCTAGTGGGCCTGCGCGTCCGCGGGCTTTTCGGGTTCGACGACCAGGAACTGTTTGACCTGCCGTCTCTGGCGCTCAACTTCGGCTGCCTGTTGTTTTTCAATCTCGTCGTGTAATTGAAATTCTTGTCGGGCTTTGGAGCGATCTCCGACGCGATCATAGGCCACACCCAGCCGATAGTGAGCTTCGCTGAGTTGCGGGTTTGTTTCTATTGCCTTCGTGTAGTAGCCAATTGCCTTTGAATAATTACGCTGTGAGGCATTGAGAACCCCAAGTTGCAGATACGCTTCGCTGCACTTGGGATCAATGGTCACGGCTTTGGTGAGCATGGTTTCCACGCGCTGCAGCGCTTCAGGATTGATGGACTGTCCTTTCTGTTTCCAGACAGCCATCGCGTAAAAGAAGTTGGCGAGCGGATTTGCGGGCTGTAGTTCGACAAACCGCGCAAGCTTCTGCTCAACGCATGCGAGAGGGTTGGGCGCGGCGACTTCAATCCTGCCCATGAAGAGGTAGGGCTCCGGATCGTTCGGATTCAAGTCAGAAGCTTCGCAAAGCCGGAGGGCAGCCTCGTCGTAGAATGCACCAGCAAAAAGTGCTGCTCCGAGCGCGGTGAGCATTCGGGCTGATTGCGGGTACGCTTTTGCTCCCGCGGCGAAAACATCTTTGGCCTGCAGAACTGCCCGATGCAGCAGCAGTTCAGAGCCCCACGCAAAATAGTTCTGTTCGCTGGGATCGGCGCGGACTGCTTTCTCAAACTCGCGCACCGCAGACAAAGGATCTCCAGTTTTCTCGTAGAGTTCCCCTGAGAGTCGATTCAGGTCTGCCGTCTCCTTGTAAGCCATTAATTGATTGACATGGTCGCGAGCTTGTGCAAAGTCGCCGTTATCCTTCAGCGCCAGCGCAAGATCATAGTGGTTGTCGAAGTTAGCTGGCTCGATCCGATACGCGGCCTCAAAGAACTGAACGGATTCCCGGTATTTTCGTGACTGAAGATAAAATTTGCCTAGCGCATGGTTGGCTTCGAAGCTGTCGGGCGACTTGGAAACCGCTGTTTGCAGCATCTGTTCCGACACGCTCGAGTTGCTTCGATTCGCAGCGGGATCTGCGGTTCCGGTACCTCGCGGTTTGAGAGTGAGCGTGTCGCGAGTGAGAGCTTCGCTCGTACGCAGACTCGAGTCCGATCCGTGTCCACCGGCTGCGGTCCAGTCGGTTACTGCCGCAATTGTGAAACTCGGTGTATCGGCAAATTCCATTGGTCCAGCGAATTGTGTCGAGGAGTTGGCCTTCGAAGAGCCTTGTCCCGATGGTTCGAGGGTTAAAGTGACGGTGGGTGAATTAGCTTCGGACGGATTGACTACCGAAGCTGGATGGCTTCGGAGACCTGACTTCTCAGCGATGACGATGTAAGTGCCAGGTTCAACGGGCGAGAATGCGAAACCGCCCTGAGAATTGGTCGTTGTTGAAACAGCGACTGGTCTGCCCTGCTGTTCCAATCGTACCGAGGCGTCGCTGACGGGTTGTCCTGCCGAGTCGCGAACAATTCCTGAGATGGAGCCACGCGCTGGAATCTGAGGTGTTCCCTGTGCAACTGCGGCAAGATTTGAGAGTCCGAAAATCGTGGCAATCCAGAAGAAAGCCCTGCGGCGATGGTGTCTCGACTCTCGAGCTGGACGGGTCGAGTTGGCACGCGACGTTTCGATCTCGAAGATCCTCACTGGTTGATTGTTCATGACGATTCAGTCAGCAACTGCGCCGTTGAAGTGAAAGCCGCCGGCTTCTCTCAATTGACAATCCATTGTAATTGCCGGTCTGATGCCCGGATATTGATTACGGGCGATGAGGCCTGCCGATAGAATCTCTTCAAAACAATTAGCCCGAAAATCTACAGATTGTTGAAGCGTGGCAGGGACAAACGATTAGAGCCACCCGAAGGCGGCTCATTCTGTGCAGCTTAGATTCTATGGTGCCGAAGAAGGGACTCGAACCCCCACACCCTTGCGAGTACGTGGACCTGAACCACGCGCGTCTGCCAATTCCGCCACTTCGGCACGGGATACGAATCTAGCCTCATCAGCCAGATCGGCAGCAACTTTGAGTCTCGCAAAAGCGTCCTGCTGTGTCAAATCCGGTGAAGTCAAAATGGAGGTTCAAGGCGCTTATTTCAGAGGATGTTACGTGGCGTTAACTGCTGATTGCGGTCGTGGTGCGCGGCGCTCTGTTTCACAGAATCAGCTAATTATCTGCAAATCTTTATGCATATATTTTTTTAGGGAGGGGGTGGTACCCTTTCCGCGGGTACGGACCGGGAAATGTCTGACAGGTTGCATTTCGAACAGAACGAGTTGTGTGCATTGCGGAATTCCTCTTGATTCCATCGTGCGCTTTTGAGAATTAATTCGATGCAAAGTCGGGATAAGAAATTTGTAACCGCCTTAAGGGTGTGGTGTGACGAAGGCGGCTTAGAGATGCAATCGAACACGGGGGGCAGTTTTTAGCGACGCTTGAGGGCTTCAAGCTCGTCCAATGTGCGGGGCCAATCAGAACCCATAAGGCGCGAGAGGCTGCGGTCGGCGAGCACCTTGCCGCCGGTCTGGCATTTGGCGCAGTAGTTGGTTTCGTTGTCGGCGTAACGAATACGCTGCACCTTTTCTCCGCAGCGCGGGCAGGGTAGGTTGAAGCGGCCGTGTACCGCCATCTCCGGACGAAAGGCCGTGACTTTTTCCGGAAAGTTCTTCATCGCCTCGGCGCGGAGTCGATCGATCCAGAGAGTTAGAGTTGAGCGCGTCGCAGAATAGAGGCGCTCCCACTCTGCTGGGTTGAGCTTGTGGGTCTGAGTGATGGGAGAAAGCTCAGCGGCGTGGAGAATTTCGTCGGAGTAAGCGTTGCCGACACCACTGATGAGACGCGGATCGGTGAGTGCGCGCTTTAGGGTGCGGTTTTCGAGTGTGAGGGCCTCGCGAAAGCCGTCGAGATCGGTCGCGAAGATTTCGACGCCACCGGGATCGATGGCTTGAAGCGCCTCATCGCCGCGCAGCACGTGCAGAGAAGCGCGACGCTTTGAGCCGGCTTCGGTGAGGACGAGGGAGCCATTCGGGAAATCGAAAGCGGCGAGGGCGTTGCGGCCTGCGAGTTTGGCGTGGGGTGGTTTCCAATGTAGGCGGCCGGCGATCATGAGATGCAGCACGAGCCAGAGGTTTTCGCCTGATGCGGATTCGAGGCCGATGGCGATGCGTTTGCCGACCCGTCGCAACTCGCGCACGGTGCGGCTGTTCACGGCAGTTAGCGGTGGATCGACGGTACGGAGGAGGAAGACAGAGCCCAGGTGCACTTGTTCGAGGGGCTGATTGAGGATGCGCGCTTCCAGCGCGGTGATGTAGGCGGAGATGTCGGGGAGTTCAGGCACTCAATACAGCTTGCCGCAGGGTGGTCGGGCGCGCAACAGGGTTCTTGAACGCGGTCACGAGAGGATGGTGTTATCGATGAGTCGCGTTGCGCCGATCCAGGCGGCGACGGCGAAGAGGGAGCGGGGTGAGGCCGTGTCAATGGGCAGGAGCGTATCCCAATCGACAAGCTCAACGTAGTCCACACGAACTGCGGGTTCTGTTGCG
Organism: uncultured Acidobacteriaceae bacterium; assembly: GCA_963737915.1. Classification (GTDB taxonomy): domain Bacteria; phylum Acidobacteriota; class Terriglobia; order Terriglobales; family Acidobacteriaceae; genus Telmatobacter. Next base: position 236,695 of record CAVTUP010000028.1, read on the forward strand.
AGGATTTCGCGGGCGGCAGCGACAAGTGCGGAGGCACGGTGCTCGCGAGCGGCGGCCAGACTCTCGATGTGGCGAATTGTGCGATTGAGGATGAGCGCCTGGGCGTGCTCGGTGGGACTGAGGTAGACATTGCGTGAGCTGAGGGCGAGGCCGTCGGACTCGCGGACGATGGGGCAGACAACGATCTTCGTGGCTAGTCGCAGATCCGTCACCATGCGACGAAGCACGGCAACTTGCGCGGCATCTTTCTGTCCGAAGAAGGCGAGATCAGGCTCAGCGGCATTGAAGAGTTTGGCGACGACTGTTGCGACTCCGCGGAAATGGCCGGGGCGTGAGAGGCCGTCGAGGCGTTCGCTCAGGCTGTCCACATTGATATAGGTGACGGTGCCGGTTGGATACATCTCCTCGACCGCCGGGGCAAAAATTACGGTCGCTCCTTCGGCTTCAGCGATCGCGCAATCGGCATCGAAGCTACGCGGGTAGCGCGCGAAGTCCTCATTGGGGCCGAATTGAGTGGGATTCACGAAGATGCTGACAGCCACTTGTTCGCACGAAGAGGCGGCAGCTCGAATCAGCGAGGCATGACCGGCGTGGAGCGCGCCCATGGTCGGTACAAGGCCGATGCAGGCAAGGGAATTATTCTGCGCCTTGCATCTGTTTGTGCGGGACCAATGGCGCAGGTCGGCAACGGTGCGCAAAATTTCCATCAGGCTTTATGCAGGGCTTGAATCGAGATGGGCGCCTCGTGGGCGGTGCTCACTTCTTTACGGACGGCTTCAGAGAGATGGTAGCTCTCTTCATCGGACGGAAAGGCGCGATGCTCCACATCTTCGCGGTAGTGTTCGATGGCTGCGCGGAAGAGCGCGCTGGCGTCGGCGTAGCGGCGCACAAATTTTGCGGCGGGAGCAAAGGTCAGGTTCATCATGTCGTGGAAGACGAGGATCTGACCATCGCAGTCGGGGCCGGCGCCGATGCCGATGGTGGGAATGGGCAGTGAGGCGGTGATTTCAGCAGCGACTTCGCGTGGAATACCTTCAAGGACGAGCAAGCCTGCTCCCGCCTCGGCTAAGGCATGGGCGTCTGCTTTGAGTTGCGCGATTGTTTCGGCGGTGCGTGCCTGGACACGGTATCCGCCCATGCGGTGGACGCTTTGTGGGGTAAGGCCAAGGTGACCAACGACGGGAATCTCAGCGGCGGTGAGTGCACGAACGAGTTCGACGCGAGGGCCTTCAATCTTGACGGCTTCGGCGCCAGCTTCCTTTACGAAGCGGACGGCATTGGCAAGACCTTCCGAGACGGAGCCGTGGTAGCTGCCGAATGGCATGTCTGCTACTACAAGTGCGCGGCGGACGGCGCGACGCACGGCGCGTGTGTGGTGCAGCATCTCGTCTACGGTGACGGCAAGGGTGTTTTCGTGGCCGAGCACGACCATAGCGAGGGAGTCGCCGACGAGGATGAGGTCGACGCCGGCTTCGTCTACAAGTCGGGATGTCGCGTAATCGTATGCGGTGAGCGCTGAGATGGGCTTGCCCTGGCGTTTCATTTCAGCCAACGCGGGGACGGTAACTTTTGTGAGCGACTTGTCGGTGATGGAAGTATTGAGCGGCGAGGGATTCGCGCTTGAGGGGAAGTTCGTGATGCTCATGTTGTCTCCAGTGCCGCTCCGTTGACTCAGGATGCGACCCGAACAAAATGAGTATACGCCTGAAGGCGGGTCGGGTCGAAGCGGCTGTGAGACGAGAGTCCGCTTGAAGGGCTAGATGGATGAAGACCTTCAGATTCATGCAGATTCGTTGCGGCTGAGCTTGCGGTTCTGACCACGGGGTCGCACACTGAAAGGAGAAGATGCCTTTGGCAATCAGTACGGAACTCCTGCTTGGCGGGGTGGGATCGCTCGGAGCGGCGGCGGCGGTTTACGCCTATGGGGCCATGTCTCATGGCTCGCAGCTTTTCGGGCGCACATTGATCGCGCCGGCTCGGCCCGGTGAGTTGGCTCTTACGTTCGATGACGGGCCCAATCCTGCGTGGACGCCACGGCTGCTGGATATTCTTGAGTGCCACAACGTGAGGGCCACATTCTTTCTCGTCGGGAGCTACGCGGCGACAGAGGGGGCGCTGGTTCGTCGGATCGCAGAGGGCGGGCACTTGATTGGCAATCATTCGTGGAGCCATCCGAACATGGCGGTGACGGGAATGAAAAAGATCCGCGAAGAACTTCGGCAGACAAGTGAGACGCTGGAGCACATCATCGGATCGCCGGTGCGATATTTTCGTCCGCCGTTTGGGGGCCGCCGGCCGGGGGCCCTGCGTGCGGCGCGACAAATGGGAATGACGCCGGTGATGTGGAACGCGATGACTGGGGATTGGAAAGAGAATTCGAGCGACAGGATTGTAGAAAGCCTGATGAGGAAGATCGACGCGAACGGACGACACGGATCGGCGTCTAATGTGGTGCTTCACGACGGAAGCAACAGGGGTCAGCATGTCGATCGTGGGGCATCGGTGACTGCAAGCGATCTGCTGATAGAACGCTACAAATCCACCCACCAATTTGTGACGCTCGATAAGTGGCAATAAGTAGTTCGGCCGCGTTAGTTGACGGATGATTTCGCGGCCATCGCGGAACGCCGTTTCAGAAATCCGGCTCCCTGTAGGAAGGTGGCGATTGCCATGGAAGCTGCCACGACCACCCAAAAAGCAGGTTTCTGCTTTTCAATGGCAAGATATGCCACGGAGTGGATTGCCGCGAGCAAAAACACTGCATAGTTCCAGCGCTGAAGCTGCTTCCACTGTGGAGAGCCGAGCGCTCGAAGCGAGTAGTCGTTCGAGGTAACGAACAAGGCCAGGAGCAATATGGTGCTCGCGGCGCCGGTGTAGTTCGCGAGTCCAAAGAGGTCGTGGCGGATTGGGAAGTAATGATGTTCCCTTGGGCCGTAGATGTAATAGAGCCATGGGCGGCCACGGAGATGTACGCATTGACCGACTGCCGCATGAATGATGCCGAGCAGGCCTGCCCAGATGCCGAAATCGCGGCGCAAGTCGCTCGATAGAGGCTGTCGGCGCTTGCGGAGAAGATTCAGGGGACCGATAAGCAGCGTCACTGTCAGTAACGCCAACGCGGGGTATGCAGTTGCGAAACTGACCTTGCTCAGAACGTCGTTGTAAGGACGCGTTACATAAAGAGAAAAAATGCAGACCAGTGTGAATGCACACAAGGGCAGGTGGTGCTTGAGCAGGCGGAGTGAGAGCCGACTGGGCCTTCGTGGAAGCGTGAGTGCATCGGGGTTCAAGGGTGTGCGCTCCCGCGATCAGGATTTGAAGGCATTCCGGGCGGCCTCGATCGTCGCGTCCACCTCGGCCTGGCCGTGCGCGGTGCTGAGGAAAGCTGCTTCAAACTGCGAGGGAGGAAGCCAGATGCCCTGCTCGAGCATTGCACGGTGGAAGCGGCCAAAGACGGCGGTGTCGGATTTTGCTGCTTCGTCATAGTTGGTGACCGGGTCGGAGTTGAAGAACCAGGTCCACATTGCGCCGACGCGATTGAGTGTAAGTGGAATGCCGGCGCGTTCGGCTTCGGCGGCGACTCCGTCGGCGACGGCTTTTGAAGTGGCTTCGAGGCGCGGGTAGACTTCGGCGGCGTGATCCTGAAGATAGCCGATGGTAGCGATGCCAGCAGCCATGGCAAGGGGATTGCCGCTGAGTGTTCCGGCCTGGTAGACGGGGCCGAGGGGAGCGAGCATGTCCATGAAGAGACGCTTGCCGCCGAAGACGCCGACGGGGAGACCTCCGCCGACGATTTTGCCGAGGGTTACGAGATCGGCGTCGAGGTTGTAGCGCTCGAGAGCACCGCCGAGCGCGACGCGGAAGCCTGACATTACTTCATCCACAATGAGTAGCGCCCCTTCGCGTTGTGTAAGGGTGCGGAGACCGGCGAGATATCCGGGAGCGGGTGGGATGCAACCGGCGTTGCCGACGACGGGTTCCAGAATCACCGCGGCGATGGCTCCGGGGTGCGCGTCGAAGGCAGCTTCGACGGCAGCGATGTCGTTGTAGGGCAGCGCGTGCGTGAGGCGGGCGATCTCCTCGGGCACTCCGGCAGAGCCGGGAATTCCGAAGGTCGCGATGCCGGATCCGGCTTTGACCAGCAGGCCATCTGCGTGGCCGTGATAACAGCCTTCAAACTTGATGATGATCTTGCGGCCGGTGGCGGCACGGGCGAGGCGGATGGCCGACATGGTGGCTTCTGTTCCCGAACTCACGAAGCGCAACTTTTCGATTGCGGGATAACAGGCGATGACTCGCTCGGCCAGATCGGACTCAGCGGCCGTGGAGGCTCCAAAGCTGGCTGAATTGCGCGCAGCGCGCTCGATTGCTTCGACGACGGGCGGGAAGGCGTGGCCGAGAATCATCGGTCCCCAGGAGCCGAAGTAGTCGATGTAACGATTGCCATCGGCATCGGTGAGCCAGGCGCCCTGGGCCCGCTCCACAAACGGGGGCGCTCCGCCAACGGCTCGAAAGGCGCGGACCGGGGAGTTGACGCCGCCGGGAAAGAAGCGTTCGGCACGCTGCTGAAGGGCTTGAGAGCGAGTGGAGGTGAGGATCTTGGCGGTCAGACTCATTGTGGCTTCAGTATAAGAGCCGATGGCGAGTTGTGATTGAATCGCCAGAGTGCCGGCTCGCATCCGGTTGAGTGTGAGTGATTTGGATGACATTGCCGGTCGGGTGTTGGTGATCTTCGATGGGCACTGCGGATTGTGCAATGGTTCTATTCGATGGTTTCTGGTTCGCGATCGGCAAGACCGGCTGCGGTTTGTGCCATCTGAGTCGCCGAAGGTCGCTGAGGTTTTGCGCCGGCATGGGGTGAATATGGCAGCGGACCCGGCGGGGCCGGACACGATTCTCGTGGTGCGCGATCCGGGTGGGGGAACGGAAAGTCTGCTGGAGCGCTCGGACGGGGTGATGGCGATTCTAGAGGAGTTGCCGCGACCGTGGGCGGCGGTGGCTGGAGCGTTGCGGTGGATTCCGCGCTGGCTCAGGGATTTTGTTTACCGGCTGATTGCGCGATGGCGTTATCGCATCTGGGGAAGGCTGGAAAGTTGTCCGGTGCCGACGGCCGAGGAACGGGGAAGATTTCTTTAATTCCCTATTTGCGGTGCGGCGATGACGTCGTACCGGGGGGCTATCCGGCGAGGGGCAACCGCATTATTTCTCACGTTTTGAACAACAGATCGGTTTTGCACTGCACAGCCAACTGCGGTGCTTCCTGCTAGAATCGACCTTTCCGGTGAGCAGCACGCACCAAACTCCACCCCCAGAAAGCCTGCAACGTGCCTGACGAATCGAAGTCCAAATCCGTAACCTATGCCGACGCGGGTGTTGACATCAGTGGAGGCGACCGCGCCAAGGATCGTATCAAGTATCTGGCGCAGAAGACCTTTAACCGTAACGTCATTGGCGGTATCGGGGGATTTGGGGCGCTCTTCCGGCTCGACCTACAACGCTGGAAGAATCCGATTTTGGTGAGTTCCGCCGACGGAGTTGGCACGAAACTTAAGGTGGCGTTCGAGTTAGGCCAGCATAGGACGGTCGGAGCGGACCTGGTAAACCACTGCGTGAATGACGTCGCAGTGCAGGGAGCAACGCCTCTTTTTTTCCTGGATTACCTGGCAAGCGGAAAGCTGGATCCCGAGGTAACTGAAAGTGTCGTCACTGGGCTGGCAGACGCCTGCAAGGCCAACGGCTGCGCGCTCATCGGCGGCGAGACGGCGCAGATGCCCGGGTTCTATGCGGAAGGCGAGTACGACCTGGCGGGGTTCATCGTAGGCGCGGTGGATCGCGACAAGATGGTGACGGGAGCCGAGATCAAGGCGGGCGACGTGTTGATTGGGATTCCGTCGACCGGACTGCACACCAACGGCTATTCGCTGGCGCGGAAATTGCTGTTTGAGGTCGCCGGGTACAAGCCAACGCAATATGTGACCGCGATCAAGGAGAAGGCAGGCGCGGCGCTGATGAAGACGCATCGCAGTTATCTGCACGTGATTCAGAAGCTCGTTGGCGCGGGCATGACAACTGGTATGGCTCACATTACAGGCGGCGGCATTACCGAGAATCTCCCTCGAATTCTGCCCAAAGGCACGGCAGCTCAAATTGAGCTTGGCTCATGGCCGGTGCTGCCTATCTTCGAACACCTGCGGACGCTTGGACAGGTGTCACAGGAAGAAATGATGCGGACGTTCAACATGGGTATTGGGCTGATCGCGGCTGTTCCGGCGGCCAAATTTACGCGCGCCAAGAGCCTGCTGGATCGGGCAGAAGAGAAGTTCTATGTGATCGGGCGCGTGGTCAAGGGCGAGCGCCGGGTGCAGTACACATGAGTCCATGGCCGCCGAATCCAGGGGGCGGTCCGCTGCGACTGGGAATTCTGCTCTCGGGGCGCGGTTCGAATTTCAAGGCGATTGCAAATTCCATACACGAAGGCCAGCTCAAGGGCGTCGAGATTGCTCTTGTTGTTTCGAATGTTGCCGAGGCGGCCGGACTGGCGTTCGCGCGCCAAGCGGGATTCAAGACGGCGGTGTTTGCTTCGAAGGGTCGCAGGCGAGAGGAACACGATGCCGATGTTGCCGACTGCCTCAGAGCGCATCAAGTGGACCTGGTGTGCCTCGCGGGCTATATGCGCTTGCTTTCGCCTCAGTTCATCGCCGCGTTTCCCAATCGCATCCTGAACATTCATCCCTCGCTGCTCCCGGCGTTTCCGGGTCTGGATGCGCAGCAGCAGGCCTTTGACTACGGTGTCAAAGTGGCCGGATGCACGGTGCATTTCGTAGATGAGCAGTTGGATCACGGCGCGATCGTCTTGCAGCGGGCTATCCCGGTGCTGGAGAGCGATGACGCGCATTCGCTGGCTGACCGCATCCTGGCGGAGGAGCATATCGCTTACTCCGAGGCGATTGCTCGCGTAGCGAGTGGTGCGCACGAAGTTCGCGGGCGACGGTATCTGCATCGGTCGCGGACTGAGTAGGTCAATCCTCGGGGCAATTGAGGCGGGTGAATGCAGGGCAGCGATCCTTGTCAATAGGCGCTTGCGGGGACCCTCGTCCAAGCCATTGATGATCCAACACTTACCTTCAGCGATTGTTTGCCGGATATATTCTCCGATTTGCGTAGCCTTAAGAGGTAGCCAAACCAGCGATAGAAACACTGCGCCGGGCGAATGCGTACGCCCTCCCAAAGCGGAGGGTGCCGGGGTGCGGGACTGTTTGCAGTTTGAGCGACGCGGCTCTTCGCGGGAATCTTGTCGAAACCACGACATTTTCAAGTTGAGAGCTGCCATAACCCGAGTCTGCGGCCGGCACCGAACAGAGCCGGCTGCGGTCTAGAAAAGGATCAATCGCGATGGCCCACATTCTTGTAAACATCGAAAAAGGTATTGAGATTGCAGCCGAGGACGCCTTGAAATGGCTCACCGGCGCAAACAAGGCACTTCACGCGGCACCCCAGGTGATCGCGGCGCTCGCAACGGTTATTGGAGCTTGTGAGAAGCCGCTTGCGGAGCTTGCCGGAGCTGCATCAAATCCGCTGAACATAGCGCTCGATATACAGACAGCAAACGACCTGAAGGCCGTGTGGCCCGAGGTGCTAGTTTTCCTGCGTACGCTGGGAGTTAAATTCTAGCTGCGAGGAAATGGGGGCCGCTCCGTGGCGACGGCGGCCCCGATTTTTTTGTAATTGTGCTTTTTCTAGGTGGTCATTCCCTTGGCTTCTCCGAGCGTCAACTTAACGGTCATTTGCCGACGGGCTCGCATAACGGTGATCGCGATGGTATCGCCCGCCTGATGCTTGTCCATGATTGCGCTGATGTCCTGGGGATCGGTGACCTGCTGGTCGTCGATGGCCACAATCAAATCGCCGCCGAGCATGATCAGAGTGTTACCTACGTAGGCTTGTTCATTGCCTCCGCGCAGGCCCGCCCGCTCTGCCGCGCCGCCGGGAATTACTTTTTGGATCAGAACGCCGTAGTCGGCCGCGAGACCCATTTGGTCTGCAAGAGACGGACCGATGGCATACGAGACGATGCCCATTGAGGGGCGTTTGACGCGTCCATAACGTGTGAGATCGGCGAGCACGGCCTTGGCGGTATTGATGGGAATTGCAAATCCGATACCGGAGCTCTGTTCTGCGCCGTTGGAAGCGATCATGGTGTTGATGCCGATGACTTCGCCGCGCGAGTTGAGCAGTGGGCCACCGGAGTTTCCAGGATTGATGGCCGCATCGGTCTGAATCGCATCTTCGATGGGTGCGCCGTCTGCGGTGCGAATCGAGCGGATGGAACTGATGATGCCGCGGGTCATGGTGCCGCTGAGGCCAAAGGGATTGCCAATGGCGTAGACCTTTTCACCCACTGCGAGTTCGCTGGAGTTAGAAAGGATGACCGGCTGCAAGTTGGGCGCGTCGATTTGCAGAAGCGCGAGATCGTGCACCTTGTCTGTGCCGACTACATTGGCCTTGTAAGTGCGCTTGTTGCTGAGTTTGACCTCGATGCCGCGATTGGCGCCTTCTACGACATGGAAGTTGGTGAGCACGTGGCCGGCTTTATCGAGGATGAAGCCGGAGCCTTGACCCTCCTGCGGCACATTTCCGTAAAAGAAGTTGTACATCACGGCGCGCGACGTGATGTTGACAACAGATGGCAGGACGCGTCGGTAGACAGCGATGTTGTTTTGCTCTTCAGCGTCAAATGCGGGCGCAGCTTGGGCCTCGGTCAATTCTAGTGGCGAGTTTGCGCCGCTGGCGGAGGTGACCGAAAGCTGTTTGAGTCCCGAAGGGAAATGGGTGGTCAGGTACCAGAATCCACCGACAAGCAGAACAACGAGAAATAAACGACGCAGTTTCATGGTGCTTAACCCCAAGACCTTTCCATATGGTTACGGTTCCTGCGCGGTATTGTTCCGTGGGAAGAAGCGCGGCTGCCGCCACCCTATTTGCCTGATCCTATTTTAGAGACTCGGACGTGGATAATTTGTTGCTCTCCGCTTTGAGGCGAGCCCAGATGTCTTGAACCTTGCCGCGAAGAGAGGAGAGATCTCCGGTGTTTTCAATCACGTAGTCGGCGCGACCGGCTTTTGCTGCGTCAGGAATCTGATGTGTCAGGCGAGCTCGCGCATCGGCCTTAATCGCTTCAGAACCGACTCCATCAGGAGAAAGTCTTGCCGCATATCGGGCGATTTTCGTGTCATCGGGAGCGGTCACAACGACTACGCGATCGATGCGCCGACGCCAATCGGCCATAACGCTGTCTTTGACACCGCTCGCGAGGGCATCCCGCTCCACTTCAAAGATAAGGGCCGAGACAACAACTGCGACCGCTGTGCGATCGCGCGCGAAGACGTTCTCCATCCAGCGTTGCTGAGCCTCAATTACTGCGGGATGGACGATGGAGTTAAGGGTTTGAAGACGCCCGCCTTCAAAGGCGAGTTCTGCCAGCCTTGGACGATTCAATCTGCCATCGGGACCAGCGACCTCAGGGCCGAAGACGCGCAAAATTGCCGCGTACACCGGCTGTCCGGGTTCCATCAACTCGCGACCTAGCTCGTCGGATTCAAGGACATCGGCGCCAAACTCGCGCAGATAACGCGCCACGGTGCTCTTGCCGCTTCCCAAACCGCCTGTAAGGCCGACGCGCAGCATTTCTTACAAGCCTCGCCGCATTTTGGCGGCGCGAACGGTGTTGGCCATCAGCATCGCGATGGTGAGCGGGCCTACTCCTCCGGGGACGGGTGTATACGCACCCGCCTTTTGAAAGGCTTTGGGATCGACGTCACCGACAATGGTGGAGCCGCGTTTTGCAAATGCGGCCTCGCGTTTTGCATCTCCAAAGAAAAAGCGATCGAACTCCTCGCGAGTAGTGATGCGGTTGATGCCGACGTCGATGATGGTGGCTCCGGACTTAACCATCTCGGGCGTGATGAATCCGGGGCGGCCGATGGCGGCGATAAGGATGTCGGCTTCGCGAGTTACGGCGCCGAGATCGCGGGTTTTCGAATGGCAGATTGTGACGGTGGCGTTCTCATGGAGTAGGAGCATGGCTACGGGCTTGCCAACGATGTCGCTGCGGCCTACGACGACCGCATGTTGACCGCTGATGGGAAGGCCGCTTCGCTTCAGGATTTCGATTACGCCCGCCGGGGTGCATGGCGCCAGTGCCGGGCGGCCGGCCTGCAGGCGACCTGCGTTCACCGGATGAAAACCATCTACATCCTTTTCGGGCAAGACTGCGTCAAGCAATGCCTTGGTGTCGACCTGTTTCGGCAAGGGCAACTGAATCAGAATTCCGTCGATGTCGTCGCGGTCATTGAGCGCGTGAACGAGGTCGAGCATCTCTTCGGTGGTTACGGATTCGGGCGGGGTGATGAGTTCACTGAACAAGCCCATGTCCGCGCACGTTTGCACCTTGCTGCGGACGTAGATCTCGGAAGCGGCTACATTGCCGACCAATACTGCTGCCAGGCCGGGCCGGATTCCCTTTGCTGCAAGGAGGCGAACTTCATCAGCCACTTCCTGTTTTATCGATGCGGCAATTGCGGCTCCATCAAGCTTCTTGAGCATGGCGTTCTCCAAGATAATCGTATCGCTTCAGCGCGACAGGGACGTTTCCAAAGTCGATGCAAGGCGAAGATTCCGCTTTACTTTCATCGTCCTCAGCGGCGTATGCTTGCGGCATGCTTTCCCGCTTACCGGTTTTTCCGTGTTTGTTCGCATTCGCGTGCCTGGCGTTTGCTTCGGTTACATTGCCGGCTGTGGAGACGCAGACACCGACCGCCCAATCTGTACCCAAGCTTGTGCTGACCGGGATTGGACAGGGATTGGCCGATGTGGATGGACCATGGCAATTCCACCTGGGCGACGATCAGGGTTGGGCCGCGCCGGGATTCGATGATTCAACCTGGACGCAAATCACGTCAGATAAACCATGGGGAGCACAAGGTTTCGGCAGCACGGTCGGATATGGCTGGTACCGACGCCACATCACGCTTGACCCGGTGTCGGGGACGTCGCCGGAGTTGGCGCTTCTGATCCCGCTGATCGACGATTCGTATGAAATCTACTGGAACGGAACGCTGGTGGGGAAAAACGGGACATTTCCGCCTCAAGCATTCTGGTATCTTTCGCAGCCGCCGCAGACCTTTGGGCTGGGGCGTGTCGGCAGCGGTGTGTTGGCGGTGCGGGTTTGGAAGTCTGCGCTGGCTTCGTCGGATGCTGCCGAGTTAGGCGGCTTCGAAGCGGTGCCCGAACTGGGCAGTTCGCGAGCGATCGCAGCACGCAAGGCCGCGATGGATTTTCAGTGGCTGCGCAGCAGTCAGTTCGAGTTTGGGCTTGACTCGCTCTATCTGCTGGTTGCGGTACTGAGTTTGCTTGCGTGGCTACGCGATCGCAAACAGTGGCTGCTTTTCTGGATGGCGGGATACACGATCATTCCGCTGGTGCGACTGATTCTTGTAGGACTTCGCCTGCCGTGGTCGAGCGCATTGGGACAGGGTCTGCTGCAGCCGGCAATCATGTTTCAGGACATTTCACTATGGTTCCTGCTGCTGTGGCTGCTCAAGCTTGAGGACAATCAGCGGCTGGTTCGTTTCACGCGAATCGCTGCAATTGTTTTTGGCGCTGTCTTCACTCTTGACGGGATCGTTGTTGTTTATTGGGGCTCGGTGCAATGGATCGGATTCCTGCAGGTTGCCGATGCCGTTCTGACGCTCATTTTTACTCCATTGGAAGTCATTCCGCTCATCATTGTTGGTGTAGCGGTTTGGCGGGGCAGTCGGCTTGAGCCGTCGCGCTGGATCGTTGCCACGTGTGCATTCCTTGCCGAAATGACGTATGTTTTGCCGAACCTTACCGGGCAGTTCAAGCGCTTCACGCATTGGACATTTGACGACAAGATCCGGGCGTCGCTGTTTTCGGTGAATGGGAATCACATTAATGCACACACGCTGGCAACGACCCTGCTTTTAATCTCGATCATTTACGCCGTCATCCGCTATTCCATTGACGAGCGCCGGCGGCAGGCCGCGATTGAACAGGAATTTCAAAATGCACGCGAACTGCAGCAGGTACTGGTGCCTGACACGCTGCCTTCTGTTCCGGGATTCACGGTCACGAGCGCTTATCGGCCCGCTCAGCAGGTAGGAGGAGACTTCTTTCAAATCATTCCTCTGGAGGGCGGATCGACGCTGGTCATTCTCGGTGATGTAAGCGGCAAAGGCCTCAAAGCTGCGATGGCAGTTTCGCTAATTGTGGGCGCGATGCGTGCGCTTGCGGATGACTATCCTGATCCCGCTCAATTGCTGACGCAACTGAATCGCCGGCTGTACGGACGATTGCAGGGCGGGTTCGCGACGTGCCTCATCATGCTGTTGAGGGCGGACAGCACTTGCGTGGTGGCTAGCGCGGGCCATCCGGCGCCCTTCCTCAACCGGGATGAGATTGACCTGCCGGGCGCCTTACCGCTTGGAATCTCCGCTTCGACTACTTACGCGCAGAGCGAAGTGAGCGTTTGTCCGGGGGACCATTTCGCCCTCTACACGGACGGCCTGCTCGAGGCACGCAGCAATACGGGCGAACTGTACGGGTTTGCGCGCCTGGAGAATCTCTTTGCCTCGAATACCAATGCTGCCGAAGCGACCGAGGCGGCAGTGAACTTTGGGCAGGACGACGACATCACCGTGCTTACATTAACTCGACTGGCCACCGGAGAGGATGCGGTCTCGCTGCACCTCGTGCCGAGCCTGCAGGTGTAAATGTCTTATGCGTCGGATCCAGGCGCATTCCCTTCAAATCTGACAAACTCAGCGCTGCTCGTGCGTCTGCCTGGACCTATTTGAGCGTCGATGAGAGCTAGGTCACATTCGCTTGTGATTTGTCTCACATACAGTCGTGTAATTGAAGCGCGTACGCTCGTCTCGCACATGATCTGGATCACATGAGGCGCCTCTACATTGCCTCCTGTCTCCAGCGTCAAGGAGATTGGTCGGATGAGCGTCTTCAGGGATGCCGGGCATCTATTCCGTTTTGCAGGACTTTTTGTTCTCGCTTTCCTCTTATTTCTCGTAATTCGTGGATACGTGGTTCCGCGCAGTTTTGGGCAGTACGGCCACTACCGCGGGAACGCGATCGGCGATATCGCCGCCCATCCGGTGAAGTTTGCCGGGCACCAGGCTTGCGAGAACTGTCATACGGACGTGCTGGATGTGAAGAAAGCCGGTAAGCACGCGCTTGTGAACTGCGAGGCCTGCCATGGTCCCCTGTCAAAGCACGCGGAGGATCCGACATCGGTCACTCCGGTGAGGCCCGACACGGCCGTTCTATGCGCGCGTTGTCACACGGCGAGCGTAGCCAAGCCGAAGAGCTTTCCCCAGGTGAACCCAGAGGAACACTCGAGCGGGGTTGCCTGCGGGACCTGTCACAAGCCACACAATCCAGCGATCGACGCGGGAGGTGCGAAATGAAACTCTCTCGTCGACAAATGCTGATTCTTCTTCCTGCAGCGGCGGTTGCGTGGAAGTCGGTGTTGGCAGGAACTCCGGAAGAATCGCCCAACTACAAGATGTCGGAGCACTGGTGGGGCATGCTGATCGATATCCCCAAGTGCATTGGCTGCGGAAACTGCGTGCGAGCGTGCGCGGCGGAAAACGATGTACCAGAAGGCTACTTCCGCACGTGGGTTGAGCGCTACCACGTTTCGGACGAAGACATGACTAACCCGCAAGTCATTTCGCCCGACGGGGGCAAGGAAGGTTTTCCGGTCGTAGAGAAGGAAGACGCGGGCAAATATTTCTTCGTTCCGAAAATGTGTAACCAGTGCGCGGATTCGCCGTGTACGCAAGTCTGTCCGGTGGGTGCGACGTTTGTGAGCCCGGACGGCGTGGTGCTGGTGGATCAGAGTTATTGCCTGGGGTGCGCCTATTGTGTGCAGGCCTGTCCTTATGGATGCCGCTATATCCATCCAGAAAAGAAGGTCGCGGACAAATGCACGCTTTGTTATCACCGCATCACGAAGGGACTGACGACGGCTTGCTGCGAATCCTGCCCGACAGGCGCGCGGCAGCTCGTGGATTTGAAGAACCCCAAAGATCCCATTCATGAATTTCTAAAGATACACAGCGTCCAGGTGCTGAAGCCGCAGATGGCAACCGGCGCAAAGGCCTTCTACAACGGTCTGGATGGATCGGTGCGGTAGTTGAGTTGGTATCGGGAAACAGGTGCTATTTATGAACGGTGTTGAAGGCTTCATGTATCCAAACGAAGTTGGGCTTCAGTGGAGTGTGCTGATAGTCCTGTACCCGTTTATCACGGGACTTGTAGCGGGCGCATTCATTCTGGCCTCTCTTGAGCGCGTTTTCAGAGTCGAGGCTGTGAAGCCCACGTATCGACTGGCTCTTTTGACGGCGCTGTCCTTTCTGCTGGTGGCGCCTCTTCCGCTTCAATTGCACCTTGGGCATCCGGAGCGCTCGCCTGAAATGTACTTCACGCCGCACAGCACATCAGCGATGGCGATGTTCGGGTATGTATACCTGTGGTATTTGATGGCGGTGCTGGTTTTAGAGATCTGGCTCGATTACAGGCGCGATATTGTTCTGTTGTCCCAGACCGCCAAGGGGCCTGTGCGCTGGATCTATCGATTGATGACGCTGGGCTCAAGCAACATCAGCGAGCGTTCGCTCCATATCGACGAACGTGTCGGATGGGTTGTGACTTTGATTGGCATTCCGTCGGCTTTCCTGTTGCACGGATATGTTGGCTTCATCTTCGGTTCGATCAAGGCGAATCCGTGGTGGTCTTCGCCGCTGATGCCAGTGGTTTTCATTTTTTCGGCAATGGTGTCGGGTGTCGCCGGGGTGATGCTTCTCTACATGGCCATCACCAGGATTCGTAAACAAGTAATTGACATGCATTGCGTGGACACAATCGCAATGTATCTGTTTTATATCTTCATTATTGATTTCAGCCTGGAGATGCTTGATCTGATTCACCGGGTCTATGAGGCCGACGAATCGTTTCGCAGCCTCAATTTCATGGTCCACACGAAGCTCTACTTTTCACATATCGTGGTCCAGATATTCCTGGGTACAGTCACGCCGTTGATCCTGCTGTTTGTTACTCAGGTTGTGAAACTGCCGGAGATTGTTCGGAAACGGATGTATGTCACCGCGGGGTGCCTGGCACTGGTCGGAATCTTTGCCATGCGGTGGAATGTAGTAATCGGCGGGCAACTTTTTTCGAAAAGTTTTCTCGGCTACACGACCTACAAGATGGACCTCGTGACACGAGAAGGATCGCTTGTTGCAGTTGCGTTGTCGCTTCTTCCGCTGCTCTTTCTCTGGGCACTGGTGAAGCTTCTGCCACCGTGGCCGACGGAGCGCAATGGACAAGCTGTGACGGGAGATTGATGGCATAACAGCCGGGCGAACCGGCGGTCGGGTGACAGTGATGAACGATGTTCCCGAAACTCTGGAATTGCTTTCGACCCGCGTGGATGAATTGGAGAAACGCGTACACGCGCTGGAGCATACTGCCGAGGTAGTCGCGCCTGCGATGCAGGCTTCGTCGGCGGTTGCGCAACCACTCGACTCAGCAGATACAGAGAGAGAGCGGGATGGCGGGATGTTTCCGTTGCTGGGCAGAGCCATGCTCGGCATCGCGGGAGCTTACGCATTGCGGGCAATCGAGGAGTCAAACTCCCTGCCTAAACTTGCGATTGCCGGAGTCGCCATCGTGTATGCGGTGGCGTGGCTGTTGTGGGCTGCGAAGGCAGTCGGCGCTTCCCTCCTTGTGCGTGTGGTGTATGCGGGCACTTCGGCCCTGATCCTTGCTCCGATGTTGTGGGAACTCTGTTTGCACTTCAAGGTTTTGTCGCCGGCGGCAACTGCATACGTGCTTGTTTTTTATGGGATCACTGCGACGGCATTCACGAGGAAGGACGACACCTCGCCGATCGCATGGATTGCGCATGGGACAGCTGTCTTTACTGCGTTCGCGTTGTCGATTGCGACTCATGTGATGATGCCGTTTGTTATGGCGCTTCTTCTGCTGGTTCTCTTGGGCGAGTACGCAAATCTGAAAGGCCGCAGAGTACCGATCAGGCCGGTGGCATTCCTTATTACGGATGTTGCTATATGTGCGCTGATCTTTGTTTACGGCGGCCCGCAGAATGCACGTCCGGACTATCCGGCGCTGGGTGCAGTGGCACTCCTTGCTCCCGGGATTCTGCTATTTCTCATCAATGGAGCAAGCGTCGTTATCAAGACAGGGCTCATGCAGAAGACGATCACGATCTTCGAGACCGTGCAGGTGATGATCGCCTTTGTGCTCGCGGCTTCGAGCGTGATCTTGTTTGTACCGCAATCGGGCGTTCGCATCCTTGCGGTTGTTTGCCTGACGCTCTCGGCGGCCAGCTACGTGTTGAGTTTCGTCCATTTTCGCTCATTTGCCGAGCAACGAAATTTAAGAGTGTTTGGCTCGTGGAGCGCTGTGCTGCTGCTGGCCGGCCTGGTGTGGAGTTTGCCGCCGAGTTGGTCTGCGGCAGCCTTGGGGGTGATCGCGCTGTTAGCGATCGTGTTCGGCGTCCGCGCGAAATGCATGATGCTCGAATTTCACGGTCTAGTCTTTCTTGTGGCAGCAGCGGTGATTTCTCGATCGCCGGAATATGCATACAGAGAGTTGGCTGGCTCGTCGCCGGTTAAACCGGACCTGAGCATCTTTCTGGTCTCAGCGTTTGCTTTGCTCTGCTATGCGGCCGGCAAGGAGCGTGCCGGAGAGGCGTGGAAGCAACAGGTCCTCCACGCCATCCCCGCATTACTGGCCGCGTTCGCGTTGGCAGCGCTGCTGGTTCACGGCTTGTTGGCATTGGCCGCACGCGTGGTAGCGCTTGATGTATTTCATTTGGCGTTTGCTCGCACCGTGACGATTTGCGCTGTTGCCATGGCATTCGCATTTGGCGGTGCCCGTTGGAACCGGCTCGAGATGAAGCGAATCGCCTACGGGGCGTTGGCTTTTATGGCGGCAAAGATTGCGCTCGAAGACTTGCGCCACGGGCGTATGGAGTTTATCGCGGGTTCGATATTTCTGTTCGCGGTTACGCTGATTGCAGTTCCGCGGCTCGCCCGGATCGCGCCGAAGATTCGGTCCGCAATGGGGGCGGAGATCACTATGCCGAAGAAGGTCTGATTCGTCGGCGATGGATCCCAAACCTCGATGAAGAGGCATGGGATGCGTTGGCCGGAGGTCGTTGGCGTCAGGTATCAGCGATAAATCTGGGGCGAGGTGACTTGGCGGGCGAGGCCGCGGAGTTTCATTTTGCTGATGTGCACGTCGTATCTGGTGCCGGGAAGCAACGACTCGAGAACAAAGGTTTCGGTCTTGCCGGAGCGAAGTTCGCGATAACGATAAACGCCCACTGCGCCCTCGCTCGTTTCTGTGCCGCCTGTCGGGGCATCGAGAAAATGTTGCGCTTCAGCAATTGTTGGTGCGGAGTGAGTGTCTCCGTTGAGAAGGCTTTCGGCCGCGTAGGAGCGAATCAGCTTGGTCCAATAGCAGGCTAGAAGATCGGAGTCAGAAAAGATATCGGCCCATACGATGTCACCGCGAACCGCAACGACCACGCCAACGGCGTGTTCTTGTCGAAGCTGTTCCAGCAACTTCTCGCGCGACTTCATTACCGGTGCCGCTGCTTCGTCCACCTTTGCGCTGACGCTGGTGTTTTGCATTGCGCGGGCGTAACTCGTGGTGCCAAGGTTGGATCTTGGGCCGGGAGGCGGGCCGTTCCATGGGATTCCCGTCTGACCAGTAGGTGCAGCGGCGGCGGCCATTTGGTCGATCGTGCCATTCACGGAGTTCCAGACTTCATGCTGGTCTTTCGAGGCCATCGCCTTTTCGCGAACGCTGGGCTGGACCATCAGGCTGTGCGAAGGCGCCTTGGCTGAAGCGCCAAAGGTGGCGGTGTCCTCGGTCCAGCGGCCGGGCTCGATGCAAAAGACTCCCAGATTGATTGGCTCACTGCCGGAGGGCACAATGCGATCTTTGGCGATGACGCGGTCCTGTTTTCCGCCGGTGACGATCTCTCCAGCTAATAGAAGCAAGGGACGGTCGGAGTTGTTGACCAGCACCAGCGTGTTCACCTGATCCCCGCGGGATTCGACGTGAGGGGCTTCGGGATAGGGGCGAAGGGCGCCGTCGGGCGTTTGAGGGGTGGGTCGGGGACGCACCAGGCCCCGAACTTTACCTGCTTCTGTGATTTCCACCTGCCCGCTCTTGAGGCTCTCATCGAGGGTCAGAAATGGCGATCCGGCACCTGCCTTGGTGTCGCGCACGATGGGAAACAGGAGCAAATTGCCGCTTTCAATCGCAGGCAATACGCGGTAAGTGGCGGTATCTTTTTCTACCGGACCGGCGGCTGCCGCGCGCACACGATCGGCGTATTGAAACGCGAAGGTTGCAGCGAGTGCTGCAGCTGCAAATGCGACTTTTCCTAACCCTAGCCTGAGATGAATGTTCATGTTCTTCCTCCCCGATCGTGCCGGTCTCTGAGCGGAGAACGAAGCGTTGCGCTTTTCTTGCAGGATTTTTTTGGCGTATCTTCGAGGAGTGGACGCTTCGCCCCTTCAACCTGTCGACGAGCCGCTTGCAGGCGACGTGACTGCTGGTATCGCAGGGTTGCCAAAGGACTTGCTGGACACCCTTTGGCGGGAGTGCGGTGCGGGGGAATGGGGACTTGGGCGGAACGAGTTCGACAACATTTTGTATGTCGAGGGGACTACGCACAACTTTGGCCTGGATCGGGGGGTGCCTGCTTCCCGCGCGCTGCAGGCAGCCTTCTTCGAAGGCCTGAAGCTAGGCGATCTCGTGCTTGCGCGAGCGTGCGCGATCGGACATGAGCGGGCGTGGGAGCATTTTGTCGCGATCTATCAGGAGCCGCTGGCCCGTGCAGCCATTGCGATCAGCGGCAATGAGACGATTGGCCGCGATCTGGCTGGCGCCCTTTATGCCGAGCTTTACGGACTGACCGAGCGCGACGGGCTGCGGCGGTGTCCGTTGAACTCCTATCGCGGACGAGGATCATTGCTCGGCTGGCTTCGTACAACGCTTGCCCAGCGCCATGTTGACCAATACCGGCGAAGCTATCGGGAGGAGCCGCTGGACGATTTTGATGCTCCGAGTCTCGAGCGGCCGGTAGCGGAATCACCCGTTGCTCTGCCGATGGTGGCACAAGCAGTGGAGCAAGCATTGGGAGAAAGCGAGGCTGAGGAGCGATTTATGCTCGCGGCCTATTTTCTTGATGAACGGACGCTGGCGCAAATTGCGGCAGTGCTGGGCGTTCACGAGGCCACGATAAGTCGGAGGTTGCGGCGTGCAACAGACGCTGTGCGCAAACAAATTCTACGCAATCTCAGGGATTTGGGAGTCAGCAAACGGGCTGCTGAAGAGGCGCTCGGTACCGATCCGCGAGATGTGGAGTTACAGATAGATTTGAAAACGCTGATGCAAAGATCACGATCTCAATCGTTCTCAGATTTGGAGCCCTCGTCCGGCATAGGTTCAGGAGAGGGCTCAACGAAAAAGGCAGCAGAATGAACCAGGCGATTCAATCCGGCAACCATCCCGATGCGGAGAGTCTCAACGCTTTCGTCGAGCAGGCGCTTACAGGGACGGAGCGTGAGCAGGTGCTTGCGCATATGGCCACGTGCGGCCGATGCCGTCAAGTTATTTACCTGGCTCAGGAGGCGGCAGGAATCGAGGGTCAGGTTGCGGCACCGGTTGCGTCGGGGGAGCCGGGTCGAGAGAAAGCAACGAATTTCAAGCAGAGAAGCAGTTGGTTTGGAGGATGGCGATTGGCGTGGATTCCAGTCGCTGCGCTGGCAGGGTTCGTCGGTTTTGCGGTTTTGCAGCATGCGCGGCACACGCCGGCGGGATCGCAGGTTGCGGTCAGCTCGCCGCAGGAAAAGGTGGAGGAAAGGGCTTCTTCGAGCCGAGTTACGAACCCGAGTGCCGTCGATAAGATGGAGTCCGATTCGAAAAAGGCCAAATCGTTGACGCCAGAACATGGTCTGGCTGTTGCAAAGTCCGCGCCGGAGAGAGCTGATTCAAACGCGCCTATGGCAAAGTTCAACGCGATCGAGCCGGCGAAGAAACCTGCGGAACGTGCCGCTGATTCCGTGACGCCTTCATCCAAAAACGAGAGGGACAGGGCACGAGATTCCGCGGATGTGAGTAATTCGGTTGGGGCGGTCTCTTTGTCTCACCAGGAAGCGCAACAGGAGGCGCTCAAAAAGACGGGGAACCTGGATAAGGATGAACAACGACGTCAAAAGGAAAACAAGCAACTTCAAACGGCGCGAGTTTCCGTGGGCAGCGGGACAGGGATGCCGCCCTCGGCACCGCCTGTGAGCCAGGCGGACAGTGCTTCGTTTGGGGCTGCGGCAAGCCCGGCAGCAAATGCGCCGGTCGCAAACGGCCAACCTACGCTATCCGC
This sequence comes from uncultured Acidobacteriaceae bacterium, assembly GCA_963737915.1. Taxonomy (GTDB): domain Bacteria; phylum Acidobacteriota; class Terriglobia; order Terriglobales; family Acidobacteriaceae; genus Telmatobacter. The sequence continues at coordinate 257,213 of CAVTUP010000028.1, forward strand.
GAGCAACTACAAGGGAGCCACAGGTGGAAAGGTGATGGCCGATTTGAAGGCAAAGCGCACCTTGCTGCCAAACGGAACGGCTGCGCTCTCCGTTGCGGCTGCAAAGGGACGCACGGTTGCGCTCGATCCGAGCGGCACAATGTACCTGACTGAAGACGCAGGCAAGAGCTGGGTTCTGATCGCGTCGCAGTGGACTGGGCGTGCTGTTCTGATTCGCACTCGCGAGACGACTGCCCGGGCCGACGCTGCAACGCTCAACAATAACGCAGTGTTTGAGTTAGTTAACGACAACCTTCAAACCTGGGTGAGCTCAGACGGGAAAATCTGGGTGCCGCAGATTGTTCCTCCTAAATAGACGGCAGCAGAGCCGAGCGTGATTGGGATGGCCTGATATTCAGGCCGGGAGTAGACTGAGAGCTGTCGCGACTGCTGAGCGATGTGAGGTGGATCACTTTTCGATCCGCTGATCCATGTAATTCTTTTGACGTAGCAGGAGAATCGGTAAGCGTAATGCGTAAGATGCACCAATTCGTGCTTGCAATTGCGGTGCTGATTGCCATGCCCTCGCCGACGGTGTTGGCTTGCTTTGCAGAGGGTCCTGGTGGAGTATCCGCGAGCCATTTGTGCTGCAAGCACATGCGCATGAGTTGTGGCTCGGGAAGCATGTCGGATTCTCAGCGATGCTGCGTCAGAGCCACAGGCGCCAGTCAATCGGAGGCGATGCCGCCCGATCCATACTCGCTTGAAAAGGGAATTAGCGGTCGAATCTCTGAGCTTCCGCTTGATGCCAGTGCAAGTTTGAGCCAGCCATCCCGGTTGATGGAGTGGTCGCAAGCGCATCCACCCGGTCCAGATCTCTCCGGCAGCACACATTTAAGAATTTAGAAAACTCCGTCTTCGGATGCATCCGCATCGCTGTGCGCGGAATTGCGTCGTTGTCGCTGTTTAAAGACATGGAAGCGGAGTTTCTCAATGCGAAGAGTATATATGGATTGCCGCGGTCGCAAGCGCGATGAGCGGAGGGGCGCAGATACACCAGGAGATGCAGGGTCCTAGGACCTCCCTCGCCAGCCTGGTCGCAGAGGCGCAGCGCCAGAATGCGCAGGTTTCAAGCGCGGAACACGCGTGGCGAGCTGCGACGTATCGCCCTGAGCAGATGACTGCGCTTCCTGATCCGCAAATCACGGTTCAGGATTTGAGTGTCGGCAGCCCGAAGCCCTGGGCCGGATTCAGCAACAGCGACTTTGCTTACGTAGGCTTTGGCGCTTCGCAGGATCTTCCTTATCCGGGCAAGCGCCGCCTGCGCGGTGTGGCGGCAGAACGTGAGGCCGATGCGCAAAGGGCACAAATCGATGTGGTTCGCACGAACATCGCGGACCAGGTGAAGACGGCTTATCTGCGCCTCGCCTACCTGGACCAGACGATCGATCTGCTGGATCGCAACAGGACAGTGCTCGATACATTGATCAAGACCGAGGTTTCTCGCTATAGCGTCGGGCAAGGGAGCCAGGCGGATATTCTGCGCGGCCAACTTGAACGGACCAAACTGATCCGCGAGACCACGATGCACGAGCAGGAGATGGGCCAACTGGAAGCGACCCTGAAGGCGCTTCTGCATCGGCCTCAGGACTCAGCGAACATTGTGCCGGAACCACTGAAGGCGACTGAAGACTCGCCACAGCAGCATGAAGCGTCCGCGCTTGTTGCGGATCAGAACGCAATGCTGAAAGCGGATCGCGCGATGGTGGTGCAGCAGTATGCGCGGCTGGAATCGGCACGCCGAGGAACGAAGCCGGACTTCAGCGTTGGCTATATGTTCCAGCTGACCGGCACTTCGTATCGCGACTACTATGTCGCCACGTTCAATGTGCGGTTTCCTCGCAAGAAGCGCGTAAACGCGGAGATTGCCGAGGCTGCCGAGATGGTTGCGCGTTCGCGCGCCGAAGCGGACACGGATCAGCAACAGCAGGTTTCTGAGGCACAGAAGGAATCCATTGCCGCCAAAAGCTCAGCCGAACTCATGAAGGAGTATCAGCAGGGCCTCATTCCGCAGGCGGAGAGCGTTTTTCAATCTGAACTGACGGCTTATCAATCGAATCGCGGACCGCTGAAAGCAGTTCTAACGGCGCTCATGGATCGGATCGCATTCGAACACGACTACCAGCAAGCACTTCTTGATCATGAAACTGCCCTGGCACACCTCGAGACTCTGACAGGAGCGGAACTGCGATGAACAAATATGTCTGGCGCACTTCCCTGGTTTGGCTGCTGTTGATTGCGGGTGTTGCGGGCGTGTTGCTCTATCGGCACCGCGCAGAGACAAGTGCGAAGGCCAAATCGCACGAGATTGAGCCCGTCGCGGAAGGGCCGCGACTTGGGACAAAGGTGCCCACACAGGATGAAAAGCGCGGGGTAGAAATCCCACTCGTTCCAATTCAACTGACGCCGGAACGAATGCAGAGCATTGGCGTCAAGACCGGCATTGTGGAATACAAGCAGCTAAGCGATGAGATTCGCGCGACGGGCACAGTTGCGATCGATGAAACACGCGTCTCGTATGTGCAGATTCGCTTTCCGGGTTATCTGCGCGATGTGTATGCGAATGCGAATTACATGCAGGTGCACAAGGGCCAGCCGCTTTTCACGGTTTACAGCCCCGATCTTGTTCAAACGCAGAGAGAATTTGTGCTCGCCCAGCAGAATGAGAAAGCGATGTCGGGAAGTGGCGTGGAGGGTGTGGCAAGCGGATCTACGTCGCTTGTTCACGCTGCGGAAGAACGTCTGCGCCAGTGGAATATTCCGGAGTCGGACATTGAAAAGCTGCGAAGCACCGGAAAGCCGATAACGGAGATCACGGTTAGTTCTCCTGTCTCCGGTTACATTACGGAACGAAATGCACTGCCGAATCTCTATGCGGAACCCTCGACGCGCCTCTACACGATCGCCGATCTGTCTCGCGTCTGGATCGATGCGCAGGTCTTTCAAGACGATATCGGCAGGGTAAGACCGGGCGAGTCAGCGCAGATCACGCTTGATAGCTATCCCGGCCAGATACTGCACGGGACGGTGCAGAGCATTCTTCCCTTGGTGGATGCAGCGACGCGCACCGTTGCGGTGCGGATTGCGGTGGCGAACCCAGGCCTGCGCCTGAAACCAGGGATGTATGTCAACGTCGCACTCAAGGCGAATCTGGGAAAGGAACTCGTTGTTCCCTCCTCGGCTGTCCTCGAGTCTGGCCTACGTCATATTGCGTTTGTGGATGACGGGAACGGAAGCCTCGTGCCGACGGACATTCAACTGGGCGCTCGCGTCGGAGACCTCGTGGTTGTGACGGGCGGTCTTCGGGCTCATCAACGGATTGTTACCTCGGCGAACTTTCTGATCGATTCGGAGAGCCAGATTCAGGCGGCAGCAGGTTCGTCGGATGCCTCGGAGGCTCCGGCTCCGCAGGTTGCGCAGAAGGCTACGGAGCAATTGAAGATCGAGTTTAACACTCGCCCCAGCCCCGCCTCAAAGGGTAACAACCAGCTGAGTGTGACGGTATCTGAAGCAAATGGTTCACCTTGCAAGGGCGCAGATGTTACCGCGACATTCTTTATGCAGGCGATGCCTGCGATGGGCATGCCGGCGTCGCGCGTTTCTGCGCACCTTAACGAAAGGCGGCCCGGCACCTACACCGGCGGTGTTTCACTCAACTACGGCGGAACCTGGCAACTCACGATCACCGTGAAGAGGAACGGCACAGTTGTTGCCGTAAAGTCTGCCACGACCGATGTTGCGGGAGGGATGTGATGCTAGCAGCGATCATCGATGCTTGCGCGCGCAACCGGTTCATGGTGTTCATGGTTGTGTTGCTGCTGACTCTTGCAGGGATCTGGAGTCTTGGGCATGTTCCGCTCGACGCGCTTCCGGATATCTCAGACGTGCAGGTTGTTGTGCACACTTCGTGGCCGGGCCAGCCGCCGGACATTATTGAAAACCAGGTGACGTATCCCATCGTGACGTCGCTTCTTGCGGCGCCGCATGTGAAAGCGGTCAGGGCACAAACCATGCCCGGCGATTCCTACGTTTATGTCGTGTTTGAGGATCGCACGGATCTTTATTGGGCACGTTCGCGGGTCGTTGAATATCTTCAGCAAATTACCGGACGTCTTCCGGCTGCTGTTCATCCGGCGATTGGGCCGGATGCAACGGGCGCAGGTTGGGTTTATGAGTACGCCATCATCGACAAGAGCCACACCCACAGCCTTGCGGACCTGCGGAGCCTGCAGGATTGGCGTCTTCGCTATCAGCTTGAAACTGTGCCGGGCGTTGCCGAGGTCGCGACAATTGGCGGTTATGTGCGGCAGTACCAGGTGAAACTCGATCCGCAAAAACTGCTCGCCTACAACATACCCCTGTCGATGGTTCTCGATCGGGTGAAGGCGAGTTCGAATGAAGTGGGTGGCCGCGTTCTCGATTTGAATGGAGCGCAGTACATGATTCGGGGCGTGGGCTATCTTCGTTCCCTGAGCGATCTTGAGGCCGTTTCCGTAGGGAATAAAGGCGGGACGCCGATCTTTCTTCGCGACCTTGGAAGCGTAAGCTTTGGCCCAGACATTCGTGAAGGGGTCGCCGACTGGAACGGAGAGGGGGAGACCGTTGGCGGCATTGTTGTCATGCGCCAGGGCATGAATGCGCTGAATGTCATCAAGGGCGTTGAAAAGCGACTGAAGGAAATAGCGCCGTCGCTGCCGGAAGGGGTGCAGATCGTGTCGGGATACGATCGTTCGGGCCTGATCAGAGATTCGATTGCGACACTGCAGAGGGATCTGATTGCCGAAGCGGTTATCGTGAGCATCGTCTGCCTGGTTTTTCTCTTTCACTTCCGCTCGGCGCTTATCGTCATTCTCACTCTGCCGATTGCAGTTTTGATTTCATTTGTGCCGATGGTGTGGCTCGGCGTGAGCTCGAACATTATGTCGTTGGGTGGGCTGGCGCTGGCAATCGGCGTACTTGTGGATGCCGCGATCGTAATGGTTGAGAATGGGCACCGCGCGCTCGCCGAACGCCAACAGGAGGGCGGTGAGCCGGTTTCGAATCCCGAACGCAAGGAGATTCTTATCGGTGCAGCGCGACAAGTTGGGCCCGCGCTGTTCTTCTCATTGCTGATTATCATTGTCTCCTTCCTGCCGATCTTTCTGCTTGAGGCACAGGAAGGGCGAATGTTCCGTCCTCTGGCGTGGACGAAGACGCTGGCACTCAGTTGTTCTTCGATTCTTGCAATCACTATCGTTCCTGTTCTCATGGTGCTGCTCATACGCGGAAAACTGCGCCCGGAGAGAGCAAATCCCGTATCCCGCTTTACGCAGGCGCTCTATCTGCCGGTATTGCGGCTTTGTCTGCGCTATCGCAAGATAACGGTGCTCGTGAACCTGTTGTTTCTCGCAGCGACGTTGCCGCTTGCATTCAAACTCGGCAGCCAATTCATGCCTTCGTTGTATGAGGGCTCGACACTGTACATGCCTACATCACTGCCCGGAATTGCGATCGAGCAGGCAAAGACGCTGTTGCAATCTCAGGACAAGATTCTCCGCACCTTTCCCGAGGTGGAGCGAGTATTCGGGACTGTTGGTCGATCTGACAGCGCGACGGACAATGCTCCACTCGATATGTATGACACGACGGTCATGCTGAAGCCGAAGGATCAATGGCGACCTGGAATGACATATGAAAAGCTGATCGCGGAAATGGATCAGAAGCTGCAGTATCCAGGACTGAGCAACACGTGGACGATGCCGGTGGCCAGTCGTCTGGATATGGAGCTGACCGGAATCAAGACACCGCTGGGCATTAAGGTGCAGGGCACAAGCTTCGAGGGAATCGAACATCTTGCAGCGCAGATTCAAAAGGCGCTTGAAGGGATGCCACAGGTGCGATCCATATTTGCGGAACGTGTCTCACAGGGCTTCTATATTCAGGTCGAAGTGAAACGGGAAGAAGCTGCAAGGTACGGGCTCACTGTGGCAGATGTGCAAAGCGTTGTTTCGTCAGGCATCGGAGGCGATAACATCGCCGAGAATGTTGAAGGGCGCGAACGTTATCCAATCAACGTTCGCTATGCGCAGGACTTTCGCAATAGCATTGACCGGATGCGCGGTGTACTGCTCGCCACTCCATCGGGAGCGCAGGTCCCGCTGGGACAAATCGCCACAATTGGTTATGCGCGCGGTCCGGCGATGATTCGAGATGAAGACGGAGCACTCACCGGATATATTTACATCGATTTGAAGGACGCCAACTATGGAGGATTTGTAGATGAGGCGAGCAAGAGGCTTCATGAAAAACTGAGCCTCCCGGCCGGCTACACGTATCAGTGGTCGGGTGAATACGAGTTCCAGCTGCGAGCGCGCCAGCGGCTATTGCTCATCTTGCCGGTTGTTTTCTTTGTAATCTTCATGCTGCTCTACATGATCTTCCATTCTGTCCTGGAGGCCATGGTCCTTATTTTTCCCACACTCTATGCGATGACCGGCGGGCTGCTGTTGCAGTGGTATTTGCATTACAACTTCAGCGTCGCAGTTTGGGTTGGATACATCGCCCTCTTCGGAATTGCAGTGGAGACGGGTGTTGTGATGGTTCTTTACCTTCACGAAGCGTTCGAGAAACATTTGCATGCAGGTCGAGCGCTCACGAAGACCGAATTGGAAGAGGCAGTGATCGAAGGCGCGGTTCGGCGTCTGCGTCCCAAGCTAATGACAGTGACTGCGGTTCTGGCGAGCCTTGTCCCGATCCTTTGGGAATCGGGGATCGGATCGGATGTTATGAAGCCTATAGCGGCTCCGATTGTCGGCGGCATGGTCACTTCAACAATTCACGTTTTGATTCTTGTGCCCGTATTTTTCCTGATGATGAAGGAACGCGCGAGTCGGACGGCCGCATTCAATCGCGAACTGGCAGACTCCTCTGTCGGACAAGGTTTAGCGATGGAGAGACCGGAAAAACAGCCTGCAGTGCATAGCTAACTCTCAAACTTGGGCTGAGACGTTTCTGATGCGCTTTTACGTGGCGCCATGGGCATACTGCGAACGCGCACACCGCTTGCGGCGAAGATTGCGCTGCCAACGGCGGGTGCGAGGCCTACAAGTCCGGTTTCACCTGCTCCGGCGGAGGGCAGATCTTTGCGATCGATAAGGACGATCTCTATTTTCGGTATGTCGCTAAAACGCGGAACGCGATATTGGGCAAAGTGTGGATTCAGAATGCGGCCATTGGCAAAGAGAATTCTCTCGAACAACGCGCCGCCGATGGCCTGAACTATGGCGCCCGACATCTGGTTGCGCAGGCCATCAGGATTCACTACCGCTCCCGAGTCCCATGCTTCGACGACGCGAAGGACCCGCACCTTCTTCGTCTTAGGGTCGATCGCCACTTCGGCACATGTCGCGACGTAGCCGCCCTTGTCTGTGCCGCCCGCAATGCCGAAGCCGCACTCAGGAGTGGAATTGGATTTTCCCCAGCCAAATTTTTCAGCGGCGGCTTGAAAGACAGCCTGGAGCCTGAGGTCTTTCAGATTCTTAAGGCGAAACTCGAGCGCATCCATTCCGGCATTGTGTGCCAGGGCGTCCATGTGCGACTCGCGCGCAAAATGGTTTGCGGTGGAAGCAAGGCCACGATAAGAACCCTGGCGCAGCGGTGACTTTGCAGGATGATATTGAATCACCTGGTTGGCAACGGAGTACGGTGTGCCGATGGCCGCGGGTCCGGAATTGTAGTTGTGGTGTTCCCACGCAACGAGTGTTCCGTCGCGCGTTGCACCTGCCTTGATTTCGATGAGGCCGGCAGGGCGGAAATAGGCCCAGGTAAATTCTTCCTGTCGCGTCCAAACTACTTTCACGGGCTTGCCTGCCGCCTTGGCGAGGCGGGCCGCTTCAATTGCCGCGTCGCCGGTGTGCTTTCCACCATAGCCGCTGCCCATATCCGGTTGGATTACGCGGACCTGCGTTGGGGAGAGATGAAACGCTTGCATAAGCTCGTCGCGAACACCGAATGGGCGCTGGGTGCCAGTCCAAACCGTGAGCTTGCCATCGTTCCACTCTGCAACGGCGGCGCGTGGTTCAAGCGGCGCGTGCGCGATGTAGTCGACGGTGTACTGCTCCTGTAGTTTGATTTCGGCGCTTGCCATGGCTTGCGGCACCGATCCCGAGACGTGCTGAGGAGCATCATTACCTCCGTTGTCGGGATTGGTCTTCAGATATTCGAAGAGTCCCTGATTGGAGGTTTGCGTAGGAACATTCCACTTTGCCTGAATCTGGGAGAGCGCATGCTGGGCGGTGTACGCGTCGGGTGCAACGAGCCCAACGAATTCTCCATCATGAATAACTTTTACTCCAGGCAGTTTCTCTGCCGCACTGGTGTCTATGGATGCAAGAGTCGCGCTGAACCCATCGGGGCGAAGCACAGCGCCGAACAGCATCTCGGGCCGCACAATGTCGGCAGGATACTTGTGCTTTCCGGTGACAAAATTGCGTCCCTCCGCTTTGAGAACTGGTTTGCCGGCGATTTTCCAATCTGAGGCGGGAGTCAGGGCCTCTTCGCCCGAAATGACCTTTACCAGCTTTTCGCCGCGCGTGAGTTCACCGTAGGAGAGGGACTGCGATGTCTTAGGATTGGTGATTTTGGCATCGGCGGCGGTCAACATTGCTGCGTCAACGTTCCACCGCTGTGCTGCCGATTGCAGGAGCATTGCTCGTGCGGCGGCAGCCATTGTGCGAAGCTGCGGACCCATGGTTGGCGTGGTACGGCTACCGAACGTGCCAGCGTCCCAGGGAACGAGATCCGTATCGCCCATGACCATGGTGATGCAATCGAATGGAACACGCAGTTCTTCGGCAACAAGCTGCGCGAGAGACGTGCGGATATTCTGTCCGACCTCTACCTTGCCGGTGAAGACCTTTACCTGACCATCGGCGGCGATGTGCAGCCAGGATCCCAAATCCTTTGGGAGCTCATGACCGCCAAAGGCGCGACCCGATTCCTGTGCCCACTCGACATCGTGCGTAAGGCAGACGAGGAGTCCTCCGCCCAACAATTTGAGAAAATTTCTGCGATCCAATTGGAAACTGGCGATCGCGGGATTCTGGTGCGCTCCATCGTGACCGCTCCCAAGCAGATCCCTTTCACTTCGATCGGGAAGGTTCATCGGCTTCCCCCTTGTGACGGGTGACCTGAGGCGCGTTTGACGGCGTCGACGATGCGGGGATAGGTACCGCATCGACAGATGTTTCCGTTCATTGCTTCGACGATCTGTTGTTCGGTAGGATTTGGTGTTTCACGCAGCAGTGCCGTTGCGCCCATGATCATGCCTGATGTGCAGTAGCCGCATTGAAACGCGCCTTCGTCAAGGAATGCCTGCTGCACGGCGCTGAGTTTTCCAGCCTGTTCAAGGCCTTCGATGGTGAGAATTTTCGCGTTCTGCGCGGCGGAGACTGTGGTCAGGCAGGAACGCGTGGGATGTCCGCCGAGAAGGACGGTGCAGGCTCCGCATTGGCCTTCGCCGCAACCATACTTGGTTCCGGTGAGATCTAGCTGATTGCGGAGGACGGAAAGCAATGATTCTTCGGGTGAAGAGGTGACTTTGATGCGTGCGCCGTTGACGTTGAGAACAAACTCGGCCATGCAGAACTCCTATGCAGTCCCCCGGGGCCAGCGTACCGAAGTTCAGGATAGCGCACTTGGCAATTCTTGATTCCGGTTCTATTGGAGCCCTTTGCGTGTTTGCCAGGCGCTACTTAGCCCGTTGGGCTTTTTTTACATCTTCGTGATATTTCCTGCGAATTTCGGAGAGGTCGACTGTCGGTTTGGGAACCTGAATCTTGAGTGCTCCCAAAGCTGCCACGATGATCTCCGAGATTGCGAGATCGCGAAACCATTTGTGGTCGGCAGGGATCAGGAACCAAGGCGCCTTCGAAGTGTTGCATTTGGTCAAGGCGGCTTCATAGGCTTTTTCGTACTCGTTCCAGTAATCTCGCTCGGTGTAATCGGCCTCACTTATCTTCCAGCGTTTGGCGGGATCATCGAGTCTCTGTTCAAAGCGCCGCAGTTGCTCTTCTTTGCTGATGTGCAGGAAGAACTTCAGTATGTGTGTGCCGTTCGCAAGAAGCTGCCGCTCGAAATCGTTGATCTGTTCGTATCGCTTGGACCAGATGTTTTTCGGAACCAGATCGTGGACCCGCACAATGAGTACGTCTTCATAATGAGATCGGTTGAAGATGACCACCTCGCCCTTGCGGGGTGTCTCGCGCTCTACGCGCCAAAGGAAGTCATGATCCAGTTCTTCTTTTGTGGGCTCTTTGAAGTTGACGACGCGACAACCCTCCGGGTTCATTGATCCGACGACGTGTCTCACGACTCCGTCTTTGCCGCCTGCATCCTGGGCCTGCAGACAAATCAACAGCGACCGCTTGTGCTCGGCATAGAGCCGCATCTGCATATCGCTGATTTGCTCTCTCAATTTCTCAATCTTCTTGAGAGCCTCTTTTTTGGTGTGTTCGCCTGTGAACCTGGGATCCCACTTCTTGAGCCGAACATGTGAGGAGGGCCTGATGCGAAACTCCTTGAAGAAGGTGCTGTCGGTCATTGCTTCTCCATCGCGGCAGAGTATTCGCCACGGCGTGCTGCCCTGCTACACATTGCCCGATGCAGTAATGCCTTCTGAGCTGCCGGTATATTGACATCGTCTCCGTGCCAGATGTGCATGGCTGGTTCCTGAATCGCGCGGGCAAAGGAGAAAGCAACTGCCCATGGAAGGCGCGATTTGAATCGAGCGTTCATGGCGCTTAATCGTGCAGCTGCAAGTTCGCCCGACTGTCCACCCGACAGGAACGCAATTCCGGGTACGGCTGCCGGCACGGTGCGGAGAAGGCAGCGGACGGTTGCGTCGGCCACCTCTTCAGCAGTTTCCTGGCGAGTGCATTTCAGGCCCGGAACCACCATGTTGGGTTTTAGCAACATGCCCTCGAGCATCACTCTCTGCGATGTTAGTTGCTCGAAGACGATCCGAAGTACCTCTGTCGTAACCTCTTCACAGCGCTCCAGGGAATGGCTCCCGTCCATAAGCACTTCAGGTTCCACGATGGGGACGAGGCCGGCCTCCTGACAGAGGGCGGCGTAGACTGCAAGAATCGCGGCGTTTGCCTCGATACAGGCGGGGCTCGGGATTTCGTCGCCAATGGTAATTACAGCTCGCCATTTGGCGAAGCGCGCGCCTATCTTTGCGTATTCGGCGAGCCGGTCGCGGAGTCCGTCGAGCCCTTCTGTGAGTTTTTCGCCGGGATGAGCAGCCATCTCTTTTGCGCCCGAGTCGACCTTGATGCCGGGGATGATGCCAGCATCGGACAAAGCTTTTGCGAACGGCGTGCCGTCTTTCTTCTGCTGGTGGATCGTCTCGTCGAAGAGAATTGCGCCGTTGAGACAATCACCCAGCCCCGGAGTAGTGACGATCATCTCGCGATAGGCGCGACGCATCTCCTCATTTTGAGGAATCCCGGCAGCGGCGAATCGTTTGTTGCAGGTTGGCATACTCTCGTCCATCGCAAGCAGGCCTTTATCGCCGGCGACAAGAGCCTGGGCAGTGTTGCGAAGTTCTTCTGTCTTCATTTCGGGTGACTCCAACTTCTGAGGCGGATTCCTTGCGAACTATTTTCTGGGTCCGCGTTGATGTGTGTAGTATTTTGCCAGCACGGTCAGCGCGCCCTAACTTCTTTTGGATGCGAAGGGTTGCCCTTCGGGGGCATCCGGTTTGCAAAGACGACGGGATTCGTTGAACTTGTAAGAGACGGAACGGAGACGGCAGTCAAGCGTCAAACGCTAAAGGGGTGTTTTTGATGAAGATGTATGTCGCATGCTGTCTGATGGTGTGTGCGTCGCTTGGCGCTCAGCGAGCGCCCTCCCCCACCGATCTGGCCGGACATCCGTTTTACATCAAGAAGAATTGGATATTGGGAGGCAGTGGAAGCTGGGACTACCTGACGATGGACCCAACCGCTGGACAACTCTTCATCGCCCATGGGCCCGCGGTGCAGGTAGTGAACGCCGCGACGGGGACTCTCGCCGGCACGATCAACGGTCTTCGTGAAGCTCACGCGATAGCGCTTGATTCTGAGGGCGCGTTCGGGTACATCACCGACGGGCCGGCAGCACAAGTGAGGATTTTTGATCGACGGTCTTTGCAGGTGGTTGCGAGCGTTCCGACGGGACCCATGCCGCGCGCCATCGTTTTCGAACCCCAGACGAGGCTCGTCTTTGTGATTGGGGCACAGCCGGTCTCTGAAGAGCTTGTTCGCGCGGCCGATGGGACGTTACCTCGACGCCGGGCAAATCCGAAAACGAGTCGCGGGAGAGCTGAGTCAACCGTCACTGTTGTCGATTCGGAATCACGAAAGCAATTGGCTCAGGTTGTTCTCTCCGGCAGGTTGGGGTTCGCCGAGGCCGATGGAAATGGACGGATCTTCGTTGCTGTAGCTGATAGCAACCAGATCGTGCGCCTGGATGCGGAGGCAATCGGTTCAACGCTGCGAGGACTTCTGGACGCGGCAGGCGCGGTGCCGTCAAAGGGGTCCGCAACCGAGAATCCAGCGGCCGCCATTCTCGACTGGACAAGTGATGCCCAGCCTTTGCCGCCCGCCGAATCCCGACCGCGCTTCTTCACGCTTGGATCGGGCTGCCAGGAACCGCGGGCTTTAGCTGTCGATGCCGCGCACCTTCGCCTCTTCGCAGCGTGTACAAACCAGAAGATGATCGTGCTGAATGCGGATACGGGAGAGGCGGTCTCGTCGGTGCCGATCGGTCCGGGGGCGGATGCTGTGGGTTATGATTCCGACCGTGGTCTGATTTTTTCGGCAAACGGAGGCGGCGACGGAAGCCTCACAGTGATTAGGCAGAATGTCACGGACACGTACTCCGTCATTCAGATTTTGCCCACGCGTCAACGAGCCAGGACTCTCGCAATCAACTCCTCTACTGGCGAGGTTTATCTGGCCACAGCCATCTATGGCTTTCCACTTGATCGTCCGCCCGTCAACGGCGTTGGTACATTGAAGATGAATTCGGTCGACAGCAGTTTTCAGGTTCTGGTAGTGGGGAACTGACGATTTGGCATAGCGATCTATATCGCTCACGCTACAGATCGCCGAACCTCAACCCGCTATGAGCGCAGACGATCGGGAGTCTTGCTACTCCCAGCGAAATACTTTTGCTGAGATTGCTGTAAACAGGATAAACAACCCCGTCAATGCTGCTACGTCAGTCAGATGAGCCAGCCACACGTCGCCGTTCCAGATGCCCTCGAGCAGGCGAACGGCGTAGGTCAGGGGCAATACCCGCGCTATCGCGCGCAGCACCGGCGGTAGATCTGCAATGGGCACGAAGAGTCCAGAGAAACCAACCATAGGGTAGAGGATGATGGCGCCGATGGGCTGCGCAAAGCGCGCCGTGGGAACGATGCTGGCGATGAGAAAGCCGACTGACAAAATACTCCAAGTGCTAATCAGGAGTGCAATGGTGAACGAGAACCATGGAATATGGGCGCCAGGCGGGAAGTAGCGTTTGCCCGCAAGCAACATCAAGGACAACGTTGCAGCCGTGAGCAGAAGCTTGACGATCACGTGAGCACTGAGGATGGTTTGTGGGCGAAGAGGTGTCGCGCGAAGCCGCTTGAGAATGCCTCCCTCGCGATAGATGGAGATGATGGTAACGAGCGAAAGCACGGCACTGAGAGAGATCAAAAGTGCCACGAGAACAGGAAGATAGGCTCCGGAAAGACCGCTGGCAGCAGGTGACGGTGCGCCGACTCTGAGCTTTCCTACACGCCCCAGGACAACGAAGATCAAGACAGGCACGGCGACGGTGCCAAATGCGCCAAGCGGTTCGCGCAGGAAGACTTTGATCTCGATCCAGGTCAACTTCCACAGTCCGCGCAGCATCATTTTCGGTCCTATTCTCGAATAGAGCGGCCAGTCAGCTTGAGAAAGACGTCCTCAAGGTTGGGGATGATGGTGCGGAATTCAGTAACCCGAATCCGATTCTCTGACAGGCAGTGAATCACGTCGGTGACAAGATTGTCGCCTCGCCCGCGAATGGTGAATCGCATGTTCGCGCAGGTTACCGACTCTACCGCCGGAATTGTCTGAAAGTGGTCACCGGCGGCCGGGTTATCCGCATCGAGAACGACGGTACGTTCCGGGCAATGCCGGCGGACGAGGCTCTCCGGCGTGTCGATGTCGATGATCCGTCCGTGCTCCATGATCGCTACCCGGTCGCACAACCGCTCGGCCTCTTCCATCAGATGGGTCGTTAAAAACACGGTCTTACCTCGCTCGCGGATGCCGCGCACCAGATCCCAGATGGCGTGCCGCGCCTGGGGATCGAGGCCGGTTGTCAACTCGTCGAGAAACACGACTTCCGGATCGTTTATCAATGCAAGAGCGATAAACAGCCTTTGTTTCTGGCCTCCGGAGAGATTCATGAACCATGCACCCCGCTTCTCTGTGAGGCCAAGCTGTTCCAGCAGTTGCTTTCCATCGATTGCTTTCTTCCCATAGAGCGACGCCCAGAGATCGACTGCTTCCCATACTTTGATTCGCTTCTGCAACTGTGCCTGCTGAAGCTGAACTCCGATGCGGTGCTGCAGTTTGTACACCTGTCGGAAGGGGTCAAGACCAAGCACTGCGATACGGCCGCAATCAGGCCTGCGAATCCCTTCGATACACTCCATCGTGGTGGTCTTCCCGGCTCCGTTGGGCCCTATCAGTCCAAAGATCTCCCCTTGATCTACCTCGAACGAAGCCTCGTCGACGGCCACAGTTTTGCCGTAGGTCTTGCGGACTCCCGAGACTTCAATGACTGGATGCATGGTTCTTCTTGAAAATCGCAGATGCACTGACCGATGGAGAGTGTTCAGTGTAATGCTTCGCGCCCAATTTCAGGTTCAAAGGTCAGGGATCAATGCCGGCCGCCACTTACTCCCCCACTTTGATGGATGGGGTCCCATGACAAAGTGCAGTGACGCGCCAGATTGAATCTGTTCCCAGGTGATTACCGGAATATCGAGCGGCTTATTGTCGATGGTTGCGGATTGTATATATACATTTGTCGCTGAGTTGTTCTCAGCCTCGACGCGGAAGGTTTTTCCATTGCCCAGTTTCAAACTTATTCTCGGATAAAGAGGGCTTCCAATCATGTACTCGCCACTCGCTGGATTCACCGGGTAAAAGCCCATCGCAGTAAACAACAGCCATGCCGACATCTGCCCGCAATCGTCATCCCCATCAAGACCCCCGGCGTCATAGCCATACTCTTTGGCGGCAATCTCGCGCACTTTTGCCTGCGTTTTCCATGGCTGGCCTCCGAAATCGTACAGGTATGCATAATGGTGGCTCGGCTCATTCCGGTGCACATTGTGGCCGCCGCTGAAATGCAAGTCGAGCTTGGCGTCATAGGCTTCGGCACCGCCCATCAACTGCAGCAAACCTGCCTGATCGTGTAGCGGCGACCAGGTGTATACCCACGCATCGCCTTCGGTCCAGCCAGAAGCCGACCGGTTTGCAGGCGTATCTTCCGCTCCGCCAAGGGGTGCCCATTTGCCGTCCGATGTTTTTCCGTTCATCAAACCAATCGCAGGATTGTAGAGATTGCGATCGTTCAATGAGCGGTGCAGGAAAAACCTATAGTCCTTTTCACGCCCCAATGACTTTGCGATCTGGGCCACGCACCAGTCGTCATAGCTATCCTCCAGCGTGCGCGAAGACGCCTCATCGGTCTTATCTGTCGGAATGTAGCCGAGTTGTTTGTAGTAAGTCAGACCCGCCCGGGCCTCATATGGAGTGTGCTCTTCGCGGTCCAGCCACCGTCGCGTGGTGTCACCATCGGGCGGCGTCATCGCATCCTTATAGACGGCCTGCCACGCCAGGTCGCGATCAAAGCCGCGGAAGCCCTTGCGCACTGCCTCGCTGACGAGGGAGTCCGCGTGGGTACCAATCATGATGTTTGTGTATCCAGGATTCGGCCACTTTGGCATCCAGCCGCCTTCTTTATAGTTTTGCAGCAATGCCGTGATCATGCCGTCGATACGCTCGGGCGCAAGCAGCGTCAGAAGGCTGTTTTCTGCCCGAAAAGTATCCCAGATGGAAAACGCCGTGTAGCTTTCGCCCTCGTGGACCTTGTCGTCGAAGGCGCTATAGTAGCGGCCACCTTCAGAGAAAATCCTGGGGTACAAGAGTGCGTGATAAAGCGCAGTGTAAAGTCGGGTCTTCTCCTTCTCTGTTGCGCCATCTACTTGCATCCGGTTCAGCTTCTCGTTCCATGCTGTCCGCAGACGTTGCCTGACCCCATCGAAATCCCACTCTGGAATTTCGACCTTGAGGTTATTGCGCGCCTGGTCAATGCTCAGGAAGGAAGTACCGACTCGTACTTCAACGGTTTCGCCCGGATTGAACTCCGCATAGGCGCCGCGGCTGGAGTTCGTCTCTGCTTTCTCCATTCCGTACGTCTTCGCACTGCGTGGGATCTGCCGAAACTGGATAGCAAAATAGCCCTTGAAGTTCGGTAACTTATTCGGCCCCAGGTGAGCATCCATGCGATGTGGGTTGTATCCACTGATCTCATGCGATTGCTCATCGATAGCAACATAGCCGGGCACTCCGGGTCGGGACGTCTCTACCAGTACGCGCGCGTCGTCACTCTTTGGAAAGCGAAACCTGAACATCGCGCATCGCTCGGTGGCTGTCATCTCCACGCCGATGCTGTTACCTTCACCGGCATCAAGGGACACCAGGTAATAGTCGGGTCGGGCCGTCTCGGTGCTGTGTTTGAATGGCAATTTGCGGCCATCAGGCGTCGTGCGCAATGCGCCTGTTTGCGGCATGATCGTCACATAACCGTAGTCCCCCATCCAGATCGCCGGCTGATGTGTGCCGATAAAGCCGGAGATAGCCACATCGTCGTAGTTGTACGACGTGACGCTAATCTTGTTCTGCCTCGTCTGAGGGGTCCAATCAGTCATGCCGAATGGCGGCGCCACGAACGGCATGGTGCCCCCATATCCGATCGCACTCATTTGCGTCCCAATCAACGGATTGACATAGGAGACTGCATCACGATCTTCAGCACATGCAACAGCAGATAACACGCAACCGGCGACAACGCAGAGAGCGAACGTACGCATGGTGGTCAGTATATTGGTGGTTCAGATGCACTCGCAACGTAGCTCATCAAGCACGAAGGCGCCACAATCTCGTGAGAAGACACCAATCCTCGCGGCAGTTGAGGCAGTTGAATTGAAAGGTCATTGAGTTTTACTCAAGGACCGATAGTACTCAGCGACCGAGTCCTGATATCCATCGGGAACTGTCTGCGGCTTCCCGGTGCGCGAAGCGAGGGAGGCAGTCGCGCTGCGCACCAACTGTAGCTCAAGGCGGTCGATGGTACTGAGCACTTCGCGGTGCATCTGATCAACGATCGCCGGATTTCCCGGAAAACGCCGCGGGTCGAGATGCTGCATCTGGCGAGCGAGAGCCTCCGCCTCTTTGGAGGCTTCTGGATCGGTTCTAAGCAGCTGCCGCAGTTGGTTCAATTCTTGCAGTCCCTGCTGGAAAGTGCGCTCGGTGTCCGCCGGATTGGCAGATGGATCATCAGCCTGGCGTTGCTGTGGGGAGGAACTGTATCGATTGTTGCCCGTGTTGATGTTCCCCACACGGTGCTATCTGAGTTGGGTGCGCCGCCAAAACGAATGTCGCCCGTGGGACCGCCAACGTCGCCTGATCGGGTGGCGGCATTGCCGCTGCGTCCCGGCTGAAGGCCGCCGTTGCGAGTCAATTGTTGACTGTTTTGTCCGGCTTGCGTGTGCTGTTGGCCTTGAGCACTGGAACCATTTCTTTCGCCGGCCTGCTGGCTGCCCTGCGCGTTTTGCTGGCCGCGATCGGCACCGCCATTGCGCCGGGCGTGCGCGTCATCGAATCAATCTTATTGCGGAGGCGTTCGATTGTATCGAGCGCGGCGGTCTGATTGGTCTGTCCGGATTTAGGGCCGGAATTGCGCTGCCCGGGTGGCTGATCGTTCATTGCCTGCTGCGCCTGCTGCAACTGCTGCTTGAGTTTGTCCAGTCCTTGCGCGATCTCGCGTTCCGTGCCGTTCGCATTTGGGTTGACGCCACGCCGCAGCCAGTCTGCGGTTCGCTGTGTGTGGTTATTGAGGTCGGAGTTGTCCATCTCAGTGAGGGCATCGCGCAATTGTTTCGCGACGCCCGGTTGGTTGGGGGCCATCTGACGCGCGCTGTCGCGCATATTCTTTTCGAGTTTTGACAGATCGTCGGAGAGTTGTTGCCTTTCTTGCGAGAGGCGCTCGCGCGCGCGCATTCGAGCCATAGTGCCGGTGAGGTCAGAAGTGTCGCTGTTTTGCTGGTTCATTGCTTTGTCGATTCTCTCAGACTGCGCACGCTCTTCGTCCTTGAGACGAGCCGCTTCGTTTGCCAGGGAATCAACCTTTCCGGATGCCAGTTGTTGTTGCGTGCCGGCGAGCAGATTTGCCGCTTCGCGCAGTTGCTCGGCAGCCCGACGCGCCGCATCGGCGTTCTGCTGGGCCCCTCCGCTGCGCTTCATGGCATCGGTCGCGTCCTGAAGGCGCCGCATGGCCTGTTGCACGCGCTGATCGTCTTGAGATTGCTGACCAGTACGATCTTGCGAACCGGGCTGAGTTTGCGAACGGTTTTGCGAACCCGATCGCTGCTGAGAATCAGTCTGCGATGACGAGCCAGCGGATGCGCTCGCCCCCTGACGACCTTGCTGCCCGTTTTTCGCCATCTGCTGCATCTGTCGCTGCAGTTGTTCGGCTTCGCGCCGCAGCATTTCCTGTTGCCAGCGCTGCTCGAAACTCTGCTGCGGATTCGGCTGCTGATTGGCTTGCTCTTCCGCGCGTTTTGCAAGGGCGTCGAGTTTCGCAAGCGCGTCTTGCACGTCTTTCGCATGCTGTTCCTCGGGCGAAACGCTCTGCGCGGATTCGTACTGATTCTTTTCCGTATCCAGTTCGAGATCGAAGAGACTGGCGAGATCGCGCCCGGCATTAGCGCCGCCCCCGCCTCCGCCGCCTGGCCAAAGGCAACCTGGATTTTGCGGAAGGTGGCCTCGGCTCGCAGCAAGGCTTGCAGGGCCTTCTGTTCAAGTGGAATAGCGTCCTTCCATTGCGTGGCTTTCAGTTTGTCCGCCGAAGGCGCCATGGCCGTGGCCGCGTCCTGCATGTCTTTGTTGAAACCGTGAATTCCTCGGTAGCCGCCGAAAGTCGCGGCTCTCCATGCGGGCCGACAACGCCAGGACCTGATCGCGAAGCTTCTGTTGTGCATCCGAGAGGAACTGTCCTGTCACCGTCGCGTCTTTTGGAGTCGCGACCTTGTCGTTCTGCTGCTTCCATGTGGCGGCGATCAGTTCTTTTTCGCGCTTGGAGATTTCCGTCTGGTTATTCCACCTGGCCTCCACCGCCTCCGTCCCCGCCGCTCTGTTGCGACTGCGAGAACTCGCGCTCGAAGGGATCAACCTGAATGAAGCCGATATCGGTTCGCGCTTCGGCATGGCCGTCGCGCGCGCTCGCGTAGACGCTGACGACATCGCCGGGCACCAGCTTGAAATCTTCAAGGGGCAGCGTGTGCGAGCCGTCGGCGTTTTTCGCGCCGGGCGTCGAGCAGGCTCACTCGCGATCGGGTCCGCCGTTTACCGAGTAGTGAAGATGAACATCACGCAACCCGAACTGATCGGCCGCCTTCACGCCAAGAGTGACTTCCTCGATGGGGTTGGCGCGATAATCGCCGCGCGGCCGATCGATGGAAATCTCCGGAGGTTGCGCCTTGTCGGTGGCAATGAAATAGTCTTCAGAAAGCCGAACCGGTTGGCCTTCGTCGATCGCAGCCACGTGGTAGGCACCATCCTTCTCCATGTGAACAACGCCCTGATATTTGTTACCGTCTCCGGCAGCCAGCGGAATGGTCTGGCCATCGTCGAGCGAGAGTTGGCCCTTCTTCAGGGGATGATCCATTTCAATTTCGATGGCGGCATCGGTTCCTTCAATCGCGCGCAGATCGCCCGAGTGCTCTGCCGTCACTGGCTTCATGCCGGTCCACTTCGGATAGTGATACGTGACGCGAATCTCTTTACCGACGGCAAATCAACAACCCGCAGCTTGTAATGCGGCGAGGAGAGCGCCGGCGGCGACGTAGTACTCCACATTCTCCGGCAACCCCGCGAAGACAAATTGATACTTGGCGCCGTCGGTGTTCGCCTGGGCCTGCATGCCGCCGGCTCCCAACGTCCGGCGCTTTGATAGCGCGCATAAAGCTGCACCTTCGAAGGGTGCATTCCCATCACCTGCGCGGTGATCATCTGATCGCTGTTGCGGCGCACGGCGATGTCGCCGGGAGTGACCGAGATCGAATAGTAAGGCTGCGATTTGGCCCGGTCCAGATGAGCGAAGCGCCGTATCCCAGGTAGCCGGGACCGGCGGCAATCATCCACACCAGCACGGCGAGGCAGGCCAGCCCCGGCGCCGCCCAATGCGAACAGCCGCTTGTCTTCAACCAGGACGATGGCTCGGCATGCTCCGTGACTCCAGCGTGTCGGCCGCCAGCAGTTCGAGAAAGGGATCGCTGCCCTTGCGCTCGGCCTCGTGAAAGGTTGTCAGGCGCTGTTCGAGTTCGGGATTCGCGGCTTCCGCCTTGCGCACGGCCCGGGCACGCGTCATGCGAACCAGGGGAAGGGCGATACCAAACGCAGCCGCAGCGGCGAGCGCGTGAACAACGCCAGTCGCGCGCCTGTCAGACCCCGCGCTGGAAACGCGAAGCGATTGAGCACCAGCACAAGGGCGAACGTAACGACGAGCGCCGTGCCCGTAAAAATCGCCGCGCCGCGCACCCAGGCTCCGAGCCGCAGCCGCTGTCGTACACGCCCGATATAGGAATTGAGCTCATTCTGCTTGCTCATATTTCCTCCCGCTGCGTGCCCATATAGCCGCTCGCGAAGGCAATCTCCGCCAGCGCCACTATCAGTGCAAGCAGCATAACGTACCACCACAAACTCACTGCATGATATCCTTCATCGCGTGCGAGCGCTTCCGCCTGCGATGCGCTGTTGGATGCGTTCCGGTCCACAATCTCTGCACATCGTCCGCGATTGGCTGCAGATCCGATTCACGCCGGTCTGCGTTGACGCCGATGAGCATGTCGCGTCCGTTGGCAAGGCGAATCTGGTAGAAGCCTGTATTTTCGAGTCGCAGGGTCTGTGCAGTCCGGGCTTCACTCAACGACAGCGGCCTGCGTCCATCCGGGCCAATCACTTCGACGCTTCCCTGCTCTTGCGACCCGGCCGGCGCGCGCAGTTGAACATACGAGTCGACCAGCCTCGATCCGCTTAGCCGCTCACTGCCCGACAGATAGCGCGAGACGCGGTCGACGAACGCGACAAAGACCGGATGCAGCGGCAAGTCGTTGGTGAGGTTCTCGAGGCCGGACGTAAGCAACAGCACGTGTCCCTGCCCCATTTGCTTGTCCAGCAGAAACGGGGTGCCGTCATTGAGGCGGGCCGCGATGCGCGCTCCGCGCGGGTCAACGACAGCCGCATAAAACACCTTCGCCTCAGCCCAGCCGCCATTATCGCGCCCCGGTTGCGAGTCAGAAGCGCCGGATGCGTAAAGTCGACCTGGCCGACGGTGGCGGCGTCTGCCCTGCGCGCATAATTGTGAGTGTCGGTGACGTTGCCGTCCCACACAGGGATGCGCGCACGACGTGCCGCGCTGTGCCGAGGGCAATGAACACGTTGCCGCCCCTGCACATATTGAGCAAGCGTGTGCTCGAAGATCGCCGGCAATGCAGCACTGTCAGACAGCACAACGAAGGCAAACCGCGACGGATCGAGATTGGTCGTCTCCTCTTGCGGACAGATTGCAGCACGAACGACGACTTCGACGCCGCCTTCAACGCCGCGCCGAAGTAGACCGGCGACCGCGCGTCACCAGATGCGTGCACAAAGAGCACCCGTTCCGGATCGGAGCGACGGACGGAAAACACGCTCGCATCATCGGCGGCAAGCGCATCGCCGCCTTCGATGCGGACTTCACAGCGGTTGAATCCGTAATTGACATCGAGCGGAGCGAACTCAACCGTCGCGCGGCCATTGGCGGGAACCTCGACTTTGCGCGTCGCAATGACCTTGCCGTTCACGACCAGAGACACGGTCTTTGATGCTGCCGGCGTGCTGAAGCCCGCCACAACAGCGCGTACACGCGAGCGATGCGGGTCTTTCGGATCAGACAACTCGGCGGGCGCATCGACGCTCTCGACGGTCCAGTTGGCTGGTGCGATCTTGTTCGCGACGGAGTGAAGGTCAGCGTTGCATTTGCGGGCAGCACCAGGTCGGCAAAATTTGCCGGCATCGCGGTGCGCTGCATGTCGCTGTATAGATGGACATCGATAGGAGTACGCACGTTTTCTGCGAGCGCGCGAATCGCGGCCCAACTCGCCAAAGCTGGCGTGGCCATCGCCGGGCTGGATGCTCTCGAGCGCGGAGCGCAGTTGTGCGGCATCCGCAATCGGCTGGGTCAGTATTTGAAGCTGGCCGCCCAGCGCGATGATCTGCGCCTTCTGCGATGGCTGCTTCGCGGCGAGCTTTGCAATCGCCTGCTGCTTTGCATCTGCAAAGCGCGTGCCGGCGCGCATGCTGAACGAGTTGTCGAGAACGATGAGGAGCAAGCGGCCATTGGTGTTTGCCGCGACTCGCCGCACGAACGGATTGGCAAAGGCGAGGACGACCAGAAGGACCAGCGCACAGCGCAAAGCAAGAAGCACGAGGTGTTTGAGGCGACGATGGCGCGTGGAACTCTGGATGCCGCGCTCAAAAAACATCAGCGAACTGACGGGCCGCGGTATGGTGACGTGGCTGGCGCAGCAGGTGCACGAATACCGGCACGCCAAGCAGAGCGAGTCCGCCCAAGAAACCATGGCGCAAGGAAGCCCATCAGTTCCGCTCCTTCCGCAGTGCGAGATATTCGCGCAGCGCTGCGTCGAGAGGCTGATCGGTCACGAGCAGCTGATAATCCATGCCTGCGGCGCGCGTGCGCGAACGCAATTGTTCGATGTGCGCGTCGATCTTGGCGCGATAGGTGGTCTTGGCGTATTCGGGAACGACTTCGATCTTCTGATCGGTCTCGAGATCGACGAGAATGGCGGAGCTGTTGAGTACGGGGCGAATCTCCTGGGGATCGAGGACGTGAAAGAGCACGACCTCATTGCCGCGAAAACGCAGCGGCTCGATGGTGCGCACGATGCTTTCGGGATCCTCGTAGAAATCGGAGATCACGATGGCGATGCCGCGGCGGTGGAGAAGTTCCTGAAAGTGGTGCAGGGGCTTGGCAAAATCGGTGCGCGCGTGCGGCTCGGCGCGTTCGAGGGCGGCGAAGAGGCGAGCAAGCTGGCCCTGGCCGCGTGGACGGCCGGACGTATGTCGCGCACCTCGTCATCGAAGACGATGAGTCCGGCCGCATCGCGCTGGTTGTGAATGGCGAGATAGAAGAGCGACGCGGCGATGAAGCGCGCGTAATCCATCTTCTTCGGCGGACCGGAGGTGTACTCCATCGAGTTGCTCGCGTCGAGAAGGACAGTGAGCTGGCTGTTGGTTTCGCCGCGATAGCGCTTCAGATAGCAGCGCTCCGTGCGCGCGAAGAGGTTCCAGTCGACGTGGCGCAGATCGTCTCCCGGCGTGTAGGCGCGGTACTCCGCGAACTCCTGGCTGAAGCCGAAGTCGGGCGAACGGTGCAGGCCGGCCACAAAGCCGTCGACAACCGTCTTCGCGACCAGGTCGAGCGAGGAGATGCCTGCCAGCACCGCGGGATCGAGAAAGCGCTGCATCATGTCTCCTTCGGCCGCGGAACGTGGGCCACGAGACGATTCAGGATTTCGTCGGTGTCGATGGAGTCGGACTCGGCATGGAAATTCAGCAGAACGCGATGACGCAGAACGGGAACGATGACAGAGGTGATGTCGTCGTAGGTGACGTGATAGCGAATGCGTGAGAGAGCGCGCGCCTTGGCGGCGAGCACGATGAATTGCGCGGCGCGGATGCTGCCGCCGTAGTTCACATATTTCTTCACGAAGTCGGGCGCGCCTTCGGCTCTTGGGCCGCGTGGCGCGGACCAGGTTCACGACGTAACGCGCCAGTAATTCGGCGATGGGCACCATGCGCACGAGGCTGCTGGAAGTCGAGCAATCTCCGACGCCGAAGTTACGGCTTCAATTTCCGGTAGCGCGGTTGACTGTTGTCAGGTCGACGACTTTCAACTCGTCGTCGGCGCTCAGGTAGTCGAGTATGGCATTGAAGAGAAAGCGATCCAGTTGCGCCTCGGGCAGCGGGTATGTGCCTTCGAGTTCGATCGGGTTTTGCGTGGCGAGCACGAAGAACGGCTCCGGCAAGCGATAGAGGTGGCCGCGCACTGTGCATGAGTGCTCCTGCATGGCTTCAAGCAGGGCGGACTTGCGTCTTGGGCGGGGTGCGGTTGATTTCGTCGGCGAGGATGATGTTGCCGAAGATCGGTCCTTCGACGAATGTCCACTTGCGATGGCCGGTGGTCAGATCCTCTTCGATGATGTCGGTTCCCGTGATGTCAGACGGCATGAGGTCGGGCGTGAACTGGATGCGACGGAACTGCAGGCCCAGCGCATCCGCAATCGTTCTGCACCATCAGTGTTTTCGCCGTGCCCGGCAAGCCAGTAACAAGACAATGGCCGCCGACAAAGAGCGCGATCAGGATCTGTTCGAGGACATCCTGCTGGCCGACGATCACCTGGCGCACTTGTTGCAAGATTCCCTCACGAACGGCGTGGAAGCGCTCAATGCGCTGCTGGAGGTCGGCTGCATCAGTGTTCATTTCAGTAAACCGTAGCCATCCAATCCATCCTTGTCAGTTTGTTTTGGTGATGATCCTTGTAGTTCGAGCAACAGCTTTTGTGCCGGGCGATACCCGGGTGCAGTTTCGAGCGCAGCCAGCACGCTTTCCTGAGCCTTGTCTTTTTTGCCCGCGCCAAGATAGGCCTGCGCGAGATTGAATTCGGCGCCGGCCTTGTCTACCGGGTTTGAATGCTACCACCGCGTTGTATTCGCGAATTGCGCCGTCGTATTGCTTCTGCGCGTAAAGCAGGTCGCCCAGTTTTCGATGAAGCTCTTCATCTTTCACGGGGTAGATATAATTCAGGCGCTCAAGCGTCGCAGCAGACTCGGCGCGTTGCCCTGCGGATTCCTGTAGCGATGCGAGACGCTTGAGGAGAGCCGGCATCTGTCCGCCTTCGTGAACATACGCGGTCAGGGTGGCCGCTTCGGTCTTTGCATCTCCCTTGGCTTTGGCAGCATCGGCGATCAACTCGTAAGGGCTGGCATCACCCACATATTCGGGATACATGGCAATCACGGCTTGTCCGCGCTGCAAGACCGCGTCGTGGTCATTCTGTTTCGCAGCGGCGACAAGTGCTTTCAACTGCTCGCGCCATTGGTCGAAGCTGCGCGGCCTCTTTGCCATATTTCTCATTGATCCATGCGAGATATTGCTTGTCGAATTCTTCAGGAGTCAGCCCGAGATCGCCTTGGATGACCTGCGGAGTGGTTTTCAGCTGCGCGTAGGAGTGGACCATGTCGAGCAACTTGTCGCTCGCTCCATTTGGCTTTGATGAAGTCACAGATGCTGCCCGCCTGGAAATACGAGACGAAGACCTGCGATGGATAGTCGGGGTATACAAAGCCGCGGTCCAGCCTGGTCACAGGAAGAAGTTTCTTGTCGCGGATGGCGGCCAGTATTTCCGGAGTTGGCTGGCTCTTCCACTCGGAGGATCGCTCGCCTTCTTCATGGACTGCGAGACCTTCGGTGAACCAGCGCGGCACGCGGAAGTTGGTCGCTGTGAGGATGAAGACGTGGCTCATTTCATGCCAGAGCGTTGAGCCCCAATTGAAGTCGCCGGGCTTTCGGGCGGAGGGGCTGTCCATCGCGACGACCTGGCCGAAAGTTACGCCGAGCGCGCCCAGGCCGGGCATTCCCATGGTGCGCACGGCAAAGTCTTCGTGGTCAGGGTAGACCTCGACCTGCACCGGCCCCGGCAGTTTCATATGGTACTTGCTTCTCGTATGTCGCGAGGATGGTGTGCAACTCCGATTGCAGGTAAGGCAACATCAGATCGGATTCGGTCTTTTTCAGCTTGAGTATGGTCGAGTCGTCGCGAGTGGTGACGAAGTTTTTGTAGCTGTCGAGGAGGCGCAGGCTGTTCACCGTTGCGGCATCACGATAACCGTTCTGATAACTCATTTCGAGTTGCTTGAGCGGCTCCTGGTCCTCGCCCAGACGCATCAATTCGATGCCAAGCGCGGAATGCGCGGACCACAGTCTCGGATCTGCTTCAATCGCTTTGCGGTAGTAGGTAACCGCATCCTGAAAGCGATAGTGCAATTCGAGCTGATGCGCGACGCGGGCGTACGGTTCACCGGAGTTGGGATTGATGGCGCGAATCTTTGCCAGCCAGGCATCGGGCGAGCGGTCGCCGATGAGTTCGAGCGCGGCATGGATTGCCATCGCGTCAAGCGCATCGTTCTCGAGCGCGATAGCCTTGTCAGCTTCGGCTGCGGCGGCTTCGCGATCATCATTGGCCAGCGCGAGATCCGCAAGAAGTTCATGGGCCGCGGCGAGCTTTGGATCAAGCTCGATCGCCTTCATTGCGTAGGTTGATGCTTTGCCGTTGAAGCTTTCAGCTGACACCGTGGCGAGGCCGACGTAGGCTTGCGCGTTTGATGGATCCGCAGTTAAAGCCTCGCGAAAGAGATCGGCCGCTTCGGAGTCGTTGAAGCGCTCGTGCAGCAGCATACCCCAGCGCACTTTGTAGAGAGCCTTGCTGTTGGCGGCCCGAGTGGCGAGGCGAAATTGCTCGTTGGCCTCTTCCCATTTTTCAAGTCCCCAGAAGCCCTCGGCACGCTGGTATGCGTCGGCGCTGCGAGTCATAGTTTCGAAGCAACCGTGCGCTTCTGTTGTTTTGACCGTGCTTGCGCAGCGACCAGCAGTCGGTTGGGGCAACTGCGCGCGCGGATACGTTACAAGCAAAGAGGACCAGCAGGAAGGCGGTCGATCTCATTTGTCCAACTCCTCCTGCACCTTGGCTAACTCGACAAGTGCGGCGGTTAGCTGTTGCTTGTAATCTGCGGGGTCCATCGCGGCTTTCTGATATTTGAGGGTGTCGATCTTCTGCTCCAGTTCCTCCTTTTTCTGAAGCAGTACACGCTTAGCTGGGTCGTTCGCCGCTTGCAGGTTATCGCCCAGGCGCAACACGATAATGCTGGAAAGGAGCAGGCCTTGTCCGTTGCCTGCTGCGCGCACTGGTTCGCCATGGCCGATGTCATCGAAGACCGGATGTTCCGTGGCGAGGCGTTTCTGCGCGTCGTAGAAAGCCGCGGTTTTCTTCGCCGCATAAGTGAACGCTTCCATGGCGCTAATGGAGTCGCTCTTGTCGGTATCGGCCGCCGGGTCCTGGAGCGCCTCGACCCAGTAGCGCACGAAGATGGTGGCGTTCTTTTCGGTGCCGGATTTTGTGGCGGCGATGACGGCGCGGCCCGGCCGTTCCAACGCCGCCACCGATCCACCGCTGGCGCTGGTTGTATTCACGACAAGCTGCCTGCGCGATAGGATGCGGTCGCACATTTCCGCGATCTGTGCCGCCGTAACATCTGGTCCGACGACATTGAACTTGTATTCGACGCCATCGAATGAGCCGTGGCCGATCAGAATGAGTACGAAGTCGTCGTCAGCTTTGGCATCGTGCGCAATCGTTCCCAACGTGCTGCGCAATTGGGCCGCAGTAGATTGCTCTCCGCTCAAGGTGTAAACATGTGCCAACTCGCTGGAAGTTTTGAAGACGCGATCCAGATCCTTTGCCGCCGCATTGAAGCGTTGCTGGTAGTCGGGTTCGCCGCCCAGGCCTGCGACGATGACGTAGTATGTGGCCGCGCGGACCGGAAGTGTGAAGAGAATAATGATTGCGTGGAGCAAGGCGCAACGAGCGAGAACACGCGGGTTTTGAATTCCTGCCTCTGGGGCTAGAGCCCTCCGTAATTTGGTTCGGATTTTGGCACGACTGAAGTCGTGCCCTTTCAAAACTTCGCGCATTGCCGCAACACGGTTTTGCGATTGAGTCGTTGCGCGATGTTTCATACGACACCCCATTTGCGGCGCAGAAGCCATTCCGACGCAGGCAGTCCCATGAGGAGCGCGAACACGATAGGCATGTTCCAAAGTTCCTTGGTGTTGCGGACGGAGATGCCTGCTTCGGAATAGGAGATATCGCGGGGGAGATCCTTCAGATCCGCGGGCTTCCAGTACCGACCGCCGGTTTGCGATGACAGATTTTCAAGAAAAGCGCGGTTCTGGCCTGTGTGAAATTTCTCAGCCACTCCATCTTCGCGCTGGAAAGTTACCACGTCGCGTCCCAGTTCGTTCGGTTGACTGTCCGCTGATTCAGCGGTGATCTCGGCAAGGTAGGTGCCCGGTTTCTCGGCTGTCCAGTCCAACTGATATGTTCCTGGAGGCTCTTGCGATGGCGTCAGATCGATAAAGGCATTCACGCTATCGGGTCCAACGATGTGTGCAGTAACATGCGCGCCTGAGGAGGGTTGAAACTGCAGATCATGGACCTGAGCTTTGATTTGCACTCGGCCTTCGTCCATGAGGATGCGGGCCGGCATGGAGGCGACGACGGGGCCGGGGGTGTCGGCCACCAGCCAGCGAAGAAGCTGATGCCAGAAGAGATCATGCGAGGGGTCGCCGAGGGCTTCGCTCATCTGCCACCGCCAGGTGCCACCGGTCGCGAGGACCGCGGTGCGGCCGTGACCATAACTTTGAGTAATAAGCAGCGGCATTTTGCGGCGGCCGCCATTCAGGCTGGCCAGTACCGTGGCTCCGGGCTTGGGAGAGCCGGCATCTTCATAGTCGGCAAGGTAGGTGAGCTTCTTCCAGCGCACGGCGTTCTTTTCCGGATCGTCGAGGAGCCGCGTGATGGGAGAGTCCACCCCGGCCTGAGTCAATTCAACAGTCGCAGGATTGCGATGAAAATTGTTGCGGCCCGCGGGCAGGAAAGTGGGAAGGAGTTCGTTCAGCGCTGATACGGCCCAGCCGCCGTCGCTCAATGAGGAGCGGCCGCCAAGGAAGAGGATGCCGCCGCCGCGGCGATCGATATATTCGCGCATGAGTTCCTGTTGCAAGGGGGTGAAGTAATCGGCATCAACGGAACCGACAATGATGCCCGAGTACTTAAAAAGATCCTCGGGGCGTACGGGGAAGCCGTCGGCGAGTTCATTGGGGTCACTGATGCCCTGGCGATAGACTTTGTTTTCACTGGTGCGCAACATGGATACGATCTGCACCGTGGGATCGTCTTCTTCGGCACGACGAATGAATTTGAATTCCCAACGCGGCTCACCTTCGACGTATAGGATGCGGCGCTTTTCACCGCTGACCATCAGGGGGCGAGGGATGGCATTGTTGCTTAGGTTCTCTTCACGATCAAGCGGCTTCACGGCGAATTCAATGCTTTTTGCACCTGCGGCTCCGGCGGGAAAGAAGAGTGGTTCAGTCTGCAGGCGGCCTTCGGGGCCCAGGGTGACCTGGTGTTCTTCCAGGACCTTGTTGCCATCGCGAACCATGAGTGTGGCCTTCTCGCCCGTGTAGCCATGCTGCGTGAGGGTTACGGTGGCCGATACACGTGCGTTGGCGAAAGCCTTTTCCGCGATACTTACATCTTCGATCTCGACATCGTGCGCGAGTTGTTCGCGACCAAATCCGACGGTGTGCACGGGAAGACGACGATTGCGCAGGGACTGGAGAGTGTCAGAACTGATTCCCGAACCGCCGAGGCCGGGGGTGTTCTGTCCGCCATCACTAAGAAGGACGACCGCACCGACTGGAAGATCTGCGGTGTCCGCGACCAGTTGTCTAAGTCCATCGTCTATGCGGGTAGCGGTTCCCGAGGGCGTGATGCCCTGTGTGCTGTCGATGCGCTTGACATCTTTGTCGAGACGATAAAGACGCGTCTGGAAACGATTCTGGAGACCGGCGAGAACTCCGCTGTTGAGGGCTGCCAGTGCGGCATCTTCGCGGGTACGGCCGTTCACATCAGTTGAGGCCATGCTGCTTGAATCGTCGATGACGACCGCAATGATGTTCTGCTGCGAGCTGAGTTCCCCAACCGTCATGGCCGGCTGCCACAGTAGAAGCAACAGTAGCGCCAACGTAGCAGACTGCATCAGCCAGATGATCCAGGCACGCCAGTTTCGCAGGTTAGGCGTGGCGTTGCGAATACGCCAGCGGATGAGCAGCGCAAGGGCGCCGACGGCCGTCGCGATAAAGACCGGCAGCAGCCAGGCGGGCCATGTGCTCAGCAGCACAAAGCGGCCTTTGGTGAACACCGGAATCGGGTATTTGAAGAAGAACTGAAACATGCACGCCGGTGAGACAAACTTGAGTTCCGTAGCTGTTGAAAGTTGCGCGGACCTCTTTGGTGCGTGAGGCAGCAGGGGTTGCTTCAGGGGCTAAAGCCCTCCATGTTTTCTTGATCGCTAGCGGCACGACTAAAGTCGTGCCCTGTTACAAAACATTTTGCGGCCAGCCTGAAGTCTTGCTCTGTTACAAAGCGTTCAATGGGTCATGCCATAGAGGATGTAGTCGAGGCCAACCCGGAAGGACATGGACGCGAAGGTCTCCGGGTAGTTGGGGTCGTCTGCCCACTCCCATGCATCGCCGAGGTGCATGTTGTGGCAGATGGCGACCATGATGTGTCCCTTTTCATCGCGAATAGCTCGCCATTTGGGCTGATAGCCGTCCTTTTCATATGTGCGGCCTGTCCATACATACTGTTCACCGGGAATCTGCATTTTGTCGTCGATGTCGTAGAGGGTGTGAAATATCTCGTCGCCGCTTTGAAGATCTTCAACGGGACGGTCGGGCAGGACCTGGCGCATGCCGTTGAGAAAGTTCTCCCAATCCTCCGTCCCGTGGAAGTCGTCGACCATGAGGAAGCCGCCTTTGAGCAGATACTCGCGCAGCCGTTTGGCTTCGGCATCGGTGAAGGACCAGGTCTGCACCTGAACGGCATAGATCCACGGGTAATTGAATATTTCGTTGGAGTCGAGCGTGACGACCTGCTCGGTAGGGCGGCCATCAATGCGGGTGAGGCGGTGCATCGCGATCAGGAACTGGCGATCGGCTTTGGGATAGTCACGCGACCACGATGGACCCCACCAACCATGACGGGTGTAGGCGCCAGCGCTGGTCATGTTGGTGTTGTAGGCAAGCCGTGACCAGTAGAACTCTGCCTTAACGTTGGATGGGGTGTCTTCGTTGCCGAATCCGAAGTCGGTGGTTCGCTGCAAGCCCCACAGTCCCGCACAGCAAGCAGCAGCCGCAATCATGGGCAGTGCCAACCGTGAGAAATTCATGGAGTGGACCTCCGCGACGGAGAATGTGCGCAAGAGAACCCGAACGGCGCTGGAAACGCTTGCCCGTTAGACGGAACGACTCTGGACTTGGTTGCAGTCTTCCGGCCCGGACAATGCTCTCGGGGCGGCGGCCCCAACGAGCGGTCTTTGTTTGTTGAGGATAGCTTGTACCAGCGATTTTCGCATGAGACGATGCTGTTGAGCCTGACCTGGGGCGAACCGTGAAAAGGCGCGATCTTCTGAAACTGGGCGGCATGGCTTTGGCGCAGGCTGGAGTCGCGGGCGTGCCCCTACTCGGCCAGGCAGACCGGCCGGCAGGCGCGGATCCCCAGGGCAAGGCGGACTATACGCTGCGCATTGCCCCGGTTACGGTGGAACTCGACCGCTCGCACATTCTATCCACGACTGGATACAACGGAACTGCACCAGGGCCTGTGCTGCGCATGCGAGAGGGCAAACCGGTGACCGTGGAGGTGATCAATGACACGGATACTCCGGAGTTTGTCCATTGGCATGGCATGCTTATCCCCTCGGAGGTGGACGGTACGGAGGAGGAGGGTTCTCCCGTAGTCGCGCCACATCGACAGCAGCGGTTCCAGTTGACGCCAACCCCGGCTGGGAGCCGCTGGTATCACTCTCACGCCATGGCGATGGACGACTTGCACAAGGGCGCCTATTCCGGCCAATTTGGATTCGTCTACGTGGATGGCGCCAACAACCCGGGTCGCTACGATCAGGAGCTTTTCCTCGCACTGCGCGACTGGGAGCCCTTCTTCACTGGAACCATGGAGGACCTCGACGACGATACCCATGACGGGCCACTGCTCGAAAAGCCCGCCACAATGAACACCGATCCAAACGGTCTCGAAGTGGGTTCGATGACCTATTCGATCAACGACAAGTCGCTTGGGTCGGGCGAGCCGATCCGTGTTCGTGAGGGGCAGCGTTTGCTGATTCACTTCCTGAATGCCAGCGCGATCGAGAACCGGCGAATCGCTCTTGCCGGCCACCGGATGAGGGTGATAGCCATGGATGGGAATCCCGTGCCAACGGCACAGACGCTCGACTCAGTGTTTCTGGGTGCAGGCGAGCGCGCAGACGTTGAGGTGGAGATGAACCGGCCGGGAGTTTGGATCCTGGGGGCGACGGAAAAGATGATCCGCGAGTCTGGGATGGGGGTGGTTGTCGAGTACGCAGGACAACACCGGCAGCCGCAATGGATCGACCCGCCGAAGGCGCGATGGGATTACACACTGTTCGGCGTTCAGGCTTCCAATTCGCCGGCTCCGGAACAGAACCTCGAACTGATCTTCGAGAAAATTCCCGGAGGTGCCGGCAAGTTCAACTTATGGCTCGTGAATGGGAAACCCTATCCCCACGAACACGAATTCGTACTGCAGCGGGGAACGCGTTATCGCCTCACGATGCGCAACCGCACCGACGACGCGCATCCTATGCATCTGCACCGGCACCTCTGGGAACTGATCGAAATCAACGGAAAAAAGACGGCAGGGATTTTGAAGGACACTGTGGTTGTGCCCTATTTCGGTCGCGCCGTGGTTGATTTCACGGCCAACCAGCCTGGGCTCTCGCTCTTCCACTGCCACATTCAGCAGCATATGGACTATGGCTTCAAGGCGCTGTTCCGGTATGCTTAGCCGGAATGAGTCGGCAAATCTGCTTGCTGCGTGGAGTCCGGACTTTTCTCCCGCGGGGTAAGAGTTGTACGCTGGAGGCGTGCCCATGGGATACCTAGGTTGCGAATCAAGATTGGGATGACAGTATTCAACGCCCGGCTAGAACGCATTGACTGCATTGGAGCCAGACTTCCGCGTCGATTTGAGAATGGGAGAGCAGCAAAAACTGACTAACCGACTCAGGCTTGCGCGGGCTCCAGAAAACGCTTACTGAGACGCCTGAAGGGGAACATTTCTCATGAAAAGCAAGAAAGTCATTGCAAAGACTGATGTGGCTGATCATTCAACGGGAAGCGCATTTCACCCTGAGACCAGCCGGCGGGAGTTCATCACGGGTCTGACGGGAGCGGCGGTTGTCACCGCGCTGAATGGAACCAGTGCGGCCGCGCAGGCCCCTGATGGCGCATTCAATATCGCTCGGGTTGCGGTTCCTTCAAGCTTCACGTTCACGAGCGAGAACAAGATCTCCGCGCTTAATGACGGTTTCGCACCTGCGAATTCATTCGATCGCACTCATGGCGTCTACGCGGTTCGCCGAGATCTGTCCATCACAAGCAGTGAACCCTGGGTGCAGTATGAGTGGAGCGAGCCGGTCACCGTCGATAAGATCGAAGTTTATTGGGCCGTTGAACATCCGCGTCCAGGCGCATTGCCTGGCAGCAGTAGCCTGCAAACGATGCTTGCGCCGCAAAGCTATCAAATCCTGTACTGGAACGGTGGCGCATACGTACCCGTCAACAAGCCGCAGGGTCTCGGCGTGGCGGTAGATACGTTCAATGTGAGCACATTCGAGGCTGTCAAAACCAGCAAAATCAGGCTGGAACTCACACCTCAAGAGCAGCATACGGCTGGAATTCTCGAGTGGAGAGTCTATAACTTCGGCCCTGTTCCGGCCCTTCCGCCGGTGATCGATGCCGGCATCGACAGGTCGGTCGTTTTGGGCGGTCAAACTTATTTAAGCGGTAAGGTGGTCTGGCTTCAGGATTCACCCCAGAACGTCGCACGCTGGATTAAAACCTCCGGTCCTGGAACGGTTGCGTTCAAGGGTGTTTCTTCTCCCGTTTCTACCGCTACATTTTCTGCACCGGGTGACTATGTCATTACGCTTGCAGCTTCAGGGTCAGACGACCGGTCGCACTCGTTCAACGTGCATGTTGAATCTCAACCACCGAAGGACCGCCTTGATGTGGTCTACACCCGGAAATACTCAATCCAGAGCCAGTTTTGGAACGAGCGCGCGAAGACGATCATTGTGAATTGGATTCCTCATTGCATCCGCATGTGCGAGCGAACGGATATCGCACCGGGGCGCGGAGACGGCGGAATCGACAACTTCATCGAGGCCGGCAAAGCGAACGCGGGACAACCTCATGGCAAACATCAGGGCTATGTTTTCTCAAACGCGTGGGTTCACCAGACAGTGGAATCCATGTGTATCGCTTTGATGGTTGACCCGCAGGGCGATCCGGAAGTTATCCAGGCGCAGGAGATGATGCGTTCGACGCTTGAACGGTGGATTCCGATCATTCTTGCTGCGCAGATGCAGGACGGCTACCTGCAGACTGCATACATACTTGCTGACCGCCAGAGTTGGCCAGAGAGGTGGTCGCCAGATCATCGCGGAAATCACGAAGGGTATGTCTCCGGATACTTCATTGAATCCGCCATCAACCACTACACCCTGACCGACGGAAAGGATCTTCGCCTCTATAACGCAGCGAAGAAGCTGGCCGATTGCTGGGTGGCGAACATTGGCCCTGGCAAGAAGGACTGGTACGACGGCCATCAGGAGATGGAACAGGCACTGGTGCGCTTCGGGCGATTCGTTAACGATCAGGAAGGCAATCACCGAGGCGACTCCTACATTGTCCTCGCGAAGTTTCTTCTGG
Organism: uncultured Acidobacteriaceae bacterium; assembly: GCA_963737915.1. Taxonomy (GTDB): domain Bacteria; phylum Acidobacteriota; class Terriglobia; order Terriglobales; family Acidobacteriaceae; genus Telmatobacter. Next base: position 292,319 of record CAVTUP010000028.1, read on the forward strand.
ATTCGCGCCGGGGTGGTTCGGAGTACGACCAGAGCCACTTGCCTCCGGGGCAGCAGTATGAGGCTGTTGGCCATGCTGTGCGTGCTACGTATTTCTATTCGGGTATGGCGGACATTGCCGCCGAGACGCACGAGCCGGATTACCAGAGTGCCGTTATTTCGCTTTGGGACAACATGGTCAACAAAAAGTACTACCTGACCGGTGGAATTGGGAGCGGCGAGACTTCTGAAGGTTTCGGGCCGAACTACTCGCTTCGCAATGAAGCCTACTGCGAGACTTGTTCGAGCTGTGGGCTGGTCTTCTTCCAGTACAAGCTGAACCTTGCGTATCACAACGCAAAATACGCCGACCTTTACGAGCAAACGATGTATAACGCGCTGCTGGGTGGAGTTGCTCTTGATGGAAAGAGCTACTGTTATACGAATCCGCTCGTCAATACGGAGCGTGCCCTGTGGCATGATTGCCCCTGCTGCGTCGGCAATCTTGCGCGAACTCTGCTCATGATTCCCACATGGACTTATGTAAAGGACAATACGGGGCTATACGTCAACATGTTCGTTGGGAGCCGTGTGAATGTTGGACAAGTCGCCGGCACAGGGGTTGAGGTAATTCAGAAGACTGAATATCCGTGGAAGGGGTCGATCTCAATTACTGTGAACCCGGCGCAGGCCAAGACATTTTCAATGTATGTCCGGATTCCGAATCGAAACACGAGCAAACTCTATACCGAGTCTCCTCTTGTCAGCGGTGTGAAGCGCTTCGCCGTCAATGGCCGCGAAGAGAAGCCGAATATTCAAAAGGGCTATGCGGTAGTCACACGTGAATGGAAGGCCGGCGACATCATCGAGCTGGAGCTACCGATGGAGCCCCAGCGCGTAGTCGCAGATCCACGTATCAAGGCTGACACCGGCGCAGTAGCTCTGCAATATGGCCCGCTCGTTTACAACGTAGAGAAGCCGGACAATCAGAACATACATCAGAAGCTCGGCGATGCTCCGCTCGAGATGAAGTGGCAACCGGACCTGCTCGGCGGAACAATGGTCATTGCGGGCAAGTGGGCAGATGGCTCCCCGATGGTAGCTATTCCGAATTATGCCCGGATGAACCGTGTCGGACCGCCGCCCGCTTACCCCAAAGTGGAAATCGCCGAGAACGATTCCATAGTGGATTCGAAGGTCTGGATTTAGCTGCGCTGGCGGTTCGTGAGACCGGCAAAATCGGTGTTGAGAGCAACTTCTTTGCAACGACAAGACATCCGGATCTGGGAAGCGGAACAGAGAGACACCGAAGCACTAATATCTACATATGGAACCGGTAGGGATTAACGATGCCGGTTTTTGCGAAGCGTACTTACGATTCGGAAAGATTGGTATGGCTCGGGATACGCGAGTCCACGGTTGGCCGTATCAGGCGCCCGACATTCTGCTCAAACCTATCTCCCTTTGACGGCGGACCGACTCGGGAAGGAACCCGGAGAAGTGACTCGAATGGGTTTTGGTTTTCAATCGGCGGGAAGAACTCGGACAGCTCGATACTTCAGCTTGCCGAAGCTGGCGATGTGCGGGTTGGCGCTAGGAGCAGTCGGTTGGTACCTCGCTTCAACATACCCGTCACTTCAAAGCCCAAGCGAAAAGCGAGAGTCGATTTCGCAGACATCTGACGCTGAGCAAACCCTGAGGGCCACAGCCGAAAAGCACCATTTGCGAATGGGAGCCGCTGCCGATTCATCTTTTCTTTCTCAGGCTCCCTACGCGGCGACGCTGGGACGAGAATATTCCGCGCTGGAACCGGCGGACGAGATGAAGTTTGACGCCATCCACCCGGAGCCGGAATCCTACGATTTTTCTGGCCCTGATGCGCTGGTGGCGTTTGCGCAGGCACATTCGATGAGGGTGCGCGGGCATGTTCTGGTTTGGCATCGCTCACTACCGATTTGGATGTTGGCCAGAGATTGGATGCAATCCCAGCACGGCCCATCTGCTCCATGGACACCAAAGGCTCTTAACAAGATACTCGCAGAACACATCACAACGGTGGCTAGACACTACAGAGGCAAGGTTTACGCCTGGGACGTTGTGAATGAGCCGTTTAATGAGGATGGCTCAATGCGCAGTTCCATCTGGTATGAGAAGCCGGGGATCGGGTTCGCCGGCGAGGGCACGAAGTACATCGAGCAGGCGCTGATCTGGGCTCATGCCGCGGACCCTGACGCGAAGCTGTTTGTAAACGAGTACAACGCGGAAACGCTGAATAGAAAATCGGATGCCATGTACGCAATGGCCAAGGACTTTCTGAGCCGGGGTGTTCCCCTGAACGGAATTGGCTTGCAACTGCATGTAGAGTCTGATTTCAACTCGTTTGAATCGCTTCGCCGGAACATCCATCGGCTTGCTGACCTTGGGCTTGAGGTGCAATTCACCGAAGTGGATGTGCGATTGAAGGACAGCAGTGACGCCAGCCTGCAGGCGGAAGCGGACATCTACAAGGATTTACTCGATGTGTGTCTGAGTGAATCTGCCTGCACGCTTTTCCAGACGTGGGGGTTCACCGATAGATACTCGTGGATCCCAATAGCTTACCCCGGTTACGGGTGGGCGTTGCCCTTTGACCTGAGGTACCGAAAAAAACCAGCTTACGATGCGCTGCTGAAAGAGCTTCAGTCGCGGGACAAGATCGAATCCCGGCTTGGTTTTGCAGTGTCGAACGACGTTGCGCCGAAGAGGGCAAATGGGCGGAAGACCATCAACCCTTCAGTGACAGAGTAGTAGTTCACGAGTAAGGCACGACGCGACCGGGACTCTAACACGCCAGTCACATCGCCGGAACGATTCCGCATTGACCTTTGGCCCCTTGGAGAGACCGGCGCTATGGTTCCTATTTCCCACGTTCGTGCCTCTTGTCTTGCGCTGAGTGCCCCAAAAGTCATCAACGCTAGTGACTCATGTCAGGCTATCCAGCCTCGTGATTCACGTGTAGTATCAGCAAACGATCAACAAAGTCCGGGTAGAGTCGACCAGGGCAGAAGAGCGTTTTGGAAATAGTTCTTTGTGCCTCCGGTCCAATGCAGGCCCATATACAGACAGGAGAATCCTCCCGAATGCGGAGCAGATTCAAGAATCTGGCAATCAATCCATGGATGGCCGTCTCTTTTGCTTTGGGCTTGGCACAGGCTTGGCGCAGCCGCTTCTTAATGACCCACGACGGCGTCGCTTACATGGACATAGGCGATGCCTATCTGAGGGGCGATTGGCATACCGCCATCAATGGTTACTTCAATCCGCTTTACGCCTGGATACAAGCTCTTGCGCGCCTTGCGCTTCATCCCTCTGCCTATTGGGAGTATCCGCTCGTTCATTTTGTCAACTTTGGGATCTTTGTTGTTACCACCTTTGCCTTCGAGTACTTCCTTCGCGGACTCTTAAGAGATCGGGAAGATGACTTCGCGATACGCTCCATCGGGTATTCGATCTTCTTGTGGTCGTCGCTGCTGCTCATTCCCGTGTCCATGATTGAGCCGGACATGGTTATCTGCGCTTGCGTGTATGCCGCTCTCGGTATGCTTTTGCGACGTCCGAACACCAGGCCTGTCGCCCTGGGTGCGGTGCTGGGAATCGGATACTGCACCAAAGCCTGGATGTTCCCGCTTGCTCTTATGATCCTGTTTGCGGCCTGGAAGCTGCTTCCGCGCCGCAGTACGTTGATCGCTGCAAGTACATTTCTGCTGCTTTGCGCACCGTGGATCGTTATGGTCTCGATTTCAACCGGTCACCTGACCATCGGCGACACAAGCCGACTCAACTATGCCTGGTATGTCAACCAATTAGACATGGGACGCTTTTGGCAAGGTGGACCGGCCAAAGCAGGCACACCAATCCACCCGGCGCACATTCTTCTGGATTCTCCAAGGGTGTACGGGTACGGCGGCGTTTTTCCGGTAACCAATGCAATCTGGTACGACCAATCCTATTGGTATCGTGGCCTTCGCCTGTGGTTTGCACCGAGGTTGTTGGCGCGCGCTTACTTCAACAACAGTCTTGGCCTCGCAAAGTTCCTGATTTGTCAGGGCGGGGGATTTCTCATCGGATGGATTCTCTGCCTTCTACTGCAAAAAGACAAAACCCTCCGTAAGGATATGGCCCCTCGCTGGGTCGCATGGCTTGTTGGTCTTGGCGCGCTGCTATTCCTATGCGCGGTCCTCGTTGAGCCGAGATACATCGCCTCAGTTGTCGCCACACTTTTTTTTATCCCATTCACAACGCTGCCTGGTCGTATCGGCAAGGTTCTCGGCGGCGCTGTCGCGATCGGTGGATTGGCGTGGGCTCTCGCCTTTTCTTCTGTCACAACATATAAGGGCGATCCGACGTTTGCATTTCAATACACACCGCAAAATGAGGCGTGGCAACTCGCGACTGATATGGAGCATTTCGGAATTCAGCCACACGAAGAGCTTGCTTGCGCGGGCCATGGAGGTGGAACGCCGCTGGTTTTCGCGTCGCGTCTGATACGTGCGCGAATCATTGCGCAATTAGATTGGAGTGTTAGTTTCTGGCAACTCAGTGAACTGGACCGGCAACGTGTGTTGGCAGCTCTGGCTTCCACGGGAGCCAAATTCGCGATTTCAGAGGAGTCTCCTCCCGACCCGAGCCAAGCTGCGGGGTGGCAACGCATTGGCTCATCGAGCTACTACGCATATCCGCTTTCCGGTCTGGCCGGCTCCTCAAAGGCTAATTCGGAATCTGCTTATCACTGACAACTAAGGGAGCGTCTCGGCAATGAGTATCGATCTTGAAATTCGCTACGAAGGATCTCGACCGCAAAATGGATGAGTCAGTGGTTGCTGGAGAAATGCTTGAGTTGTCTGTCGTCATGCCGTGTCTGAACGAACGAGAGACTGTCGGTGTGTGCGTCCGCAAAGCGCTGGCAAGTCTCAACGAAGCGGGCATCCGTGGTGAAGTGATAGTCGGCGACAATGGATCGTCGGACGGGTCGGTAGAAATCGCACGATCAGAGGGCGCACGCGTAGTTCATGTCGCGGATAAAGGTTATGGCAACGCATTGAAGGGCGGCATACTTGCCGCGCGCGGAGAATATGTGCTGATGGCCGACTCTGACGACAGTTATGACTTCGGTCACATCATGCGGTTTCTGAAGCAGCTTCGCGCCGGTTCAGACCTGGTAATGGGCAATCGATTTCGGGGAGGCATTGCAAAGCGTGCCATGCCCCTGCTCCATCGCTATCTTGGAAACCCTGTGCTGACAGCCATCGGAAGATTGTTCTTTAACTCGCCGTGCGATGACTTCCACTGCGGAATGCGAGCGTTCCGCAAAGACAGCTTTGTGCTCATGGATATACGTTCTACGGGGATGGAGTTTGCCAGTGAGATGGTCGTGAAGGCCAGTCTGTTGCGCATGAATGTCAGCGAGGTCCCCACTACGCTAAGCCCAGACGGACGCAGTCATCCGCCCCACTTGCGGACGTGGCGCGATGGTTGGCGGCATCTGCGCTTTTTGCTGATGTATAGCCCGCGCTGGCTCTTTCTCTATCCCGGAACATTTCTGATTCTGCTGGGGCTGGGCGTATGCGTTTGGCTCTTGCCGGGTCCGCGGGTCTTCCACGGCGTCGAATTCGACGTTCATACACTTCTTTATGCGTTCGTTTCGGTGCTCCTCGGCTTCCAGCTAATTGCCTTTGCCGTATTCACCAAGGTATTCGCCATCTCCGAGGGTCTGCTTCCCGAAGATCCTCGCTTCTCACGCCTTTTCGACTACATCACGCTGGAAACTGGTCTGACTTCCGGTGTCCTGCTGATGGCGGCGGGGATTGCTGGGTCGATCTTTGCCGTCTCCGGCTGGGCCAAAAGTAGTTTCGGAGAGCTGGATCCCGTGCACATTCTGCGAATCGTTATGCCGGCCGTCTTCTCACTTACCCTGGGTGTGCAAATTGTCTGCTGCAGCTTTTTTCTAAGCATTCTCGGGCTCAGGCGACAATGAAGCGGCTTGTAAGGGCGAATGGATTTGAACGCCCGGGACAATCTCGCTTGTCTCTGACCTTTCTGCGATTACATGATTTTGGAGCCGAGACGCGCGAAGCGTGGCGGTCAAACTAAGCAACGAGTGAATAGGACTTTTAGGTGGCGGGGATGTTTAGGAGAATCTAAAACCTTCTAAACTATTGAAAATAATATGGTAGGCACGACTGGACTCGAACCAGCGACCTCTTCCGTGTCAAGGCGGTTAGGATAGGATTTTCAATAACTTACAAGTGGGTACGGTAACTGCCAAATACCTGTAAGCACGCAGAAGTACGTAATGATCCTAAGATTCTTGGGTTGCAACTTGGGTCGAACTGTCTAAACATTTCAACCGTGGCCCCGCCTCCGCGTTCGTCCCCCGGGCGCAGGCCGTCAAGTAGACTAACGGGCAGGGAAGCGTAAAGTGGCAGAGTGGGTCACTGAATCTGAATGCTTCGCGCAAACTCCGGTCGAGTGGTGGGCTACTCGGACATAACCCTGTTTTGGGTTAGTTCCGGTTGGGCGGTAATTCGCCCGAAATGTCGCTCCTCAAGCCTCTGGAGGCATCAATCTGCCTGTTTCTGCAAAAGTCGTTTCACAAAAATAGTCTCAAATTTAGAAGGGGCGATTTCGAGTGATCCAAGTTAAGCGCCCTGATTCCCCGGGTCGCCAGCCCACAACTCCGCGAGTTCCTCCTCCTCTGCGTCCGTCAGAACGGGGTCCTCAATCGGCTCTGCGTCTCGTCTTCGAATGGCGGCTCCCTCAGGGAGTGTGCCAATTCGGGACGTGACCTTGTCTGGCGTCGTAACCGAAGGAGGAATGACAGCAGACGTCGAAGCTAAAGCTGTAGTTTCGGGAATCATATTCGTGACCTCGGATCCTATCGACCTAGGCGGCAACATAGTTGGGTCCTGTACCGCTTCCAACTGGCAAAAGTACCAGCGATTAACTGCATTTGCTATCAGTCGAATGCGTGGGGCGCTCTAACAACAGGATTTTCCGAGTACAGGTTCTCGAGAGCGCCGGGATCGACCGTTGTGCCATCTCATGTTTCGCCAGCAAACCTGGCAGGAATCTCAAAACTCAGATTAGCCGCCGTTGGACTGCAGATGTGGGAATCGCTTGAGCGATTTCCAAGCCTGGCGCTTGTGCCAGGCGTCATGTGCAGGCCATCAGGCTGCGATCACTTGTGGTGCTGAGGGCGGGCGATAAGCGTCTCCTTTGGCAAGCAGTACCCAGGCCATGCGCGCCATCTTGTTAGCTAGCGCCACTGTTGCCACCTGAGGGCGCTTGCGTGCGGTGAGATTGACCAGCCACGTACTTAAGCCGGAAGATTGCTTGGTTTTCTGCAGCAGCACAGTGTGCGCTCCCTGCACGAAGAGCTTGCGCAGGTATTTGTTTCCTCGTCTGCTGGTGCCGGTCAGCTTTTGCTTGCCTCCGGTGGAGTGCTCGCCAGGCACCACTCCCAGCCAGGCAGAAAATCCGCGCCCCTTCTTGAAAGCTGCACCGTTGCCGATGGCTGCCACTGTGGCCGTGGCTGTGATCGGTCCGATTCCGGGGATCGCGACCAGGCGCCTGCACTGTTCAAGTTCGCCACAGATGCGCGCGATCAGCTTGTCGGTTTCCTCGATCTGCCCGTGCAGGTACTGCATCTCCATCCGCAGCTGGGTCAGAAGTACGCGCAATGCGCCTGACAGCTTGTTGTCCGCGTCCTCCAGGATACTGGGCAGAGACTCCTCAATATAATGGCGTCCCTTGCGGATGGTGATACCGCGCTCCAGCAGCATCCCGCGCATCTGGTTGATCACCGCGGTGCGGCGCACAACCCACCGCTCACGCACGCGGTGCAGCGACTGCAGGTCGAGCTGATCGTCGGTCTTGATCGGCACAAAACGCATCGTCGGGCGGGTTACGGCCTCGGCGCACGCTTCGGCATCAATGTAATCGTTCTTGTTCGTCTTTACGTATGGCTTCACATACTGCGCCGGCATCAGGCGCACATCATGGCCTTGTTCCCGCAATGCACGGCCGAGAAAATGAGATCCTCCGCAGGCCTCCATGCCGATCAGGCACTGAGGAAGGTTCGCGGTAAAGCGCAGCAGCTGAGTCCGCGAGCCCTTCCTGCGAACCACAACTTCGCCACGTGCGTTGACGGCTACAAAGTGAAACACTGTCTTCCCTAAATCGACACCAATCGTGCGAATCTCCATGGAACACCTCCTGTGCTTACCTCTACACCTTCGGGAAGGTAGGCGGCGGACCATGCCAGTAGTACTTGCCCGAAGTCCTCAACCCAACACGAAGCGTTGACAATGCTCTCCGAGACCCCCACATAGTGGCAGGCAGGCAAATGCCTAGATTAGTTGCCTTCGTGCTATTGTTAATCACCCCGTGCGAGGACCCCAAAATAATGATTCTCCGTGGCTTGGCGCGTTTTCCCCTCCGCATCTGCGCTGTACTTTTTCTGTTGCCGATCGCCGTGCCTGCCAGCGCGCCAGCCCAGGGATTCGACGCCACCGACCTCACCGCCCCTGCGGATCTCGCCACCGGCTGGCGCGTCCACGCCGGCGACGATCCCGGCTTCGCCAGCCCCACATTCGATGACTCGCAGTGGCTCGCCTTCGACGCCCGCAACTCGATCAGCAAAATCTTCCCCAACCGCCCGACTGTCCTCTGGTATCGCCTGCGCGTCAAGATCCGTCCCGGTCAGGAGGGCCTGGCCCTCCGCGAATGGAGCATATCGAGCGCATTTGAGGTTTACGTCAATGGCCGCCGCGTCCTGCAAAACGGCCGCATAGCGCCATTCAAACCGTACACCTCCGACGGCCTCCTGCTTGTTCCCATCCCAGAAGCGGACACTGCGTCCGGCTCTTTATTAATCGCCCTGCGCGTGCACATCTCCCGCTTTGAATGGGACGACCTCCACCCCGGCTACGACAACCGCAACCTGACCCTCGGCAACTACGCGGCGCTCGATAACGCCGACTGGTTGAGGATCATCGGCAATCACGCACTTCTGTGGCTTGACTGTTTCGCCTGGCTCGCCTTGGGCATTGTCGGCCTCGCCCTCTTCGCCGCCCATCGAGGGCAGCGCGAATACCTCTGGCTGTTCCTCGCCGCAATGGCTTCGATCGCCACTCTTCCATTCGACATTGCACGTTACTTTCACACCATCCCCGCGACCTGGGAACTGGCCCGCCAGCCCATCAGCATCGCCGAACTGGTCTTAGGTCTGCTCGTGTACTTTGCCATCCTGCGTATTCGATTCAACTGGTGGATTCGGGGCCTGATCGCCCTGGCCTGCGCCGGACTTGTCATCTCCTGGTTCGGATATTCCGGCGGAAGCCTATCGGCGCTCGCCTCCGTGCTTACGTCTGTGCCCAATGGCCTACTGGATGCCGTCGTTCTGCCCATCCTCCTCTATATCCATTACCGCCGGGGCAATCGCGAGGCCGGCATCCTGCTCATCGCCGCACTGGTCCAAAGTCTTTGGTTATACATCGCGTACACCTTCGATTTCCTCGTGGCGATTCCAGCCACGGCAGAGGCTGCCAACGACTTTTGGAAAACCCATCTCAACCCCCATATCGGTCCTTTCTTCATCAACCTGGGCGTTCTGACCGGCCTGCTCTACGCCCTCTGTTTCTCCCTCATCATCGTGCTCCGCTCCACTCGTGTGAGCCGGCAGCAGGCCCTGATGGAAGGCGAGCTTGAGGCCGCCCGCCAAGTCCAGCAACTCATCCTGCCGGAAGCGATTGGGACCGTGCCCGGCTACCTCGTGGAGACCGTCTACCAGCCCGCCCAACAGGTGGGCGGCGACTTTTTCCAGGTCATACCCGCGGGTTCCGGCGGCATGCTCGTGGTGGTGGGCGATGTGGCGGGCAAGGGCCTGCCTGCCGCCATGCTCGTCTCGGTCCTGGTGGGCGCCATTCGCGGAGTGTCCGCCTACACTTCAGACCCAGCGGAGTTGCTGGCCAGCCTCAACGAGCGCCTGGTGGGCCGCTCGGGTGGCGGCTTCTCCACGGCGCTCGCCGCGCACATCGCCGCCTCCGGACAGGTGTCCATTGCCTGTGCCGGCCATCTCCCGCCCTATCTCGATGGTGTTGAACTGGAGCTGCCCGGCGCGTTGCCGCTGGGCATCCAAAGCGGCGTTTGTTATGCGGCGGTTGAATTCCGCCTGCAGCCCGGCAGCCGGCTCACCTTCCTCTCCGATGGCGTAGTGGAGGCGCAAAACCAGAAAGGCGAACTGTTCGGCTTCGACCGCAGCCGCGAACTCTCGCGCCGGCCTGCCGCCGAGATCGCAGATGCCGCCCGAGGCTTCGGGCAGGTTGACGATATCACCGTGGTCGCCATCGAGCGGGTACATGAGTCTGATTCCGTTGCCACCTCTCTGCGCGGCCTGACCGTCGCTCCCGTGATGCTTCTCTGAGCAGGTTCGGGTTCGAGCCGGTCTTTGTTACTCATTCCCGGTCGCCTAGAATTGATTACCGAGTAGCCAGGAAAAACCAGAACAACGAACGCCTGGTCGGCTACTATGTTCGGGTTCCGGTCGGATTGTGGCCTACCGTCGAAACTCATCTACGCCAAATGAGTTTCATCCATATAGGTGGGTCGCAGACCCATGCAAAACTCGGACATAACCCCGTTTTTGGGTTAGTTCCGGATTGGCGGTTACTCGACCGGAACCAAAGATTCCGCACTGAGCGGTTCGGTGAGTGTCTCGGTGATTCATCAACCAACCGACAAGCCCTGGCCATCCGAACTTGTTGGTCAATCTTCGCAACATTGGCCAGATTGCATAGAACGGCATGATGAAGGGGATGAACCACCACGGCCTCACTGGCGGAAGTCCCAGGCCTGGACTGCTCTTTATGCTGGCCGGCGCTTCGGAAAATCGTACATTCTCATTATCTCCACGAGAGAGACTGAACCACATTGGTTAAAAACCGTTCGTCTATAGTAGGCCCCATCCTTCGAAATCGACGAGAGATAATCCACCAACGCGTAATTCTTGCAGATTGCACGGGATTCTTGTTGACACTCTTTTTGAATCCGCCTATGGTCGATTTCGCCGATCTAGAAACGGCTTCCCCGGCCTCCTTGCCAGCAAACTCCCGGCTGCTCCTTTTCGGGGGCAAGGCTAATCAGGTTCGGCTCAGTCGGGCCCCTTCCGCAACCTGTTGCTTTGTGCGCATCACGCGCTGTATCTACCCAATTCTCGCGCATTTGTGCGGACCTGCGTCTGAGACAGGCTTCAAGCGGACTCGGCGGCAGTCTGGTCCCGCTCGATTCGTCGCGTGCATTGGCGAAAGAAAGGTGAGAGGAAAAAATGAAGATCATGGAGGAAAAGGACATGAGGTCACGAAATTGCAGGTTCGCATCAATGTTGGTCGCACTGGTGCTCGCCTTGGCAACGGCTCCGGGCGCCCTTGCACAATGCGGTTTTTCGACGAAACTGGTTAAACCATCAAGTTGGCAGTTGCAAATGGGCGGCGCTCACCTGATGAATGCGGGGTTAGCAGAGAGCCATGACGACAATGATCCAGTATCGATCGTCGGAATGTGGCATGTGGTGTTTACCGCCCACAGCGTGAATGGGGAAGCGATTCCCGACCCTGGAGCGGTAATCGACAACTCGGTGGTTGTGTGGCACGCGGACGGGACGGAAATCATGAACTCCGCGCGTCCGGCACAGGATGGAAACTTCTGCCTGGGTGTTTGGAAAAAGACGGGAGGACATAGTTACTTCCTCAATCACATTCCGTGGCAGGGCAATGATCCCTCAGGCGGTCCTGGCGGCATCGGCAATCCGGCGGGTGGGGCGCAGATTCTCGAGCAAGTTACGTTGAGTCCGGACGGAGACCATTACTCCGGGTCGTTCACCCTGACAGCCTACGATACGTCGGGCAACGTAGAGGTGACATTTACTGGATCGCTTTCGGCTACCCGCATCACCACGGGTACAAAGTTCACCGATTTGCTTTGAGCGAAAAGTAACCGGCGAAGGCTGGGCGGCGAGCACGATGCCTCGCCGCCCAGTCGCGTTTTCCGAGAGCTACTTTCGGAGTAGATTCTTCGGGATGAAGAAGACATTCGCCTGGTTCGGCGAGGTGCCGCACAAAGAAGGGAGACCTGCGGAAATCGATTGGGAGAGACTGCATCCGAATTCTGGGCGGTTCATTCTCACCAAGACCGCATTGTTTATAACGCCGAACACCACAAATGCTATGAATAAATAGCCAACCACTCGCTTTTCTAATGCCTCCTCAGCCCCTATTTGTTCTGCATCTTTGCGCAGAGTATGTCTCCAACACCCGGGGTTGCGAGCGAATCGTGGGCATTCGCATTCACAGGCCGTGATGTCATAGACCACGACCTGTGGTACTCAGAGGAGGGTGTCGCACTTCGATTTGTACAGAGCCGCTCCATCGGCCCCCCAGGCACATGGCGAAGAAATCAGAGCCAGCGCCACAATAACCAATCCGATGCTTAGCGATCTGTTTTTCAACTGAAATGCGTGTCTCCATCGTGCTCGATGCGCGGCATCCCTCAATCGCGGTTCGTACTACATGCGTGCTGGAGATTACTGTATTCGGGTTGCAAGGCATATTCTTTGTGGTTAAGACGCACTACGCTGGGATCGAAAAACACGTTGGTGGGCGTAAACAGGAGGAACGTGCACTCGTCCCCGATCTCTTCGCCATTCAATGCAAGGTTCAGCTGATTCCACCAAGCATTGCCGAGCGGGTCAGTGATAACTTCGATCATCTCGTGCGACAGCACACTATTTGTGGAATCGGCCAGTTGTCCGTTGGGGCAGTCCGGGCGAGAATTACACCCCGAGACGTTCTGATACGGTTCCACGGTGTAGAGGGCGATGCTGCCGGCCGTGTCGGACACGCTTCCGTGATAGGCGCAGAAAAACCAAGTGACGTTGTTATCCGGGGAGTAGCACACGTTGAAGGTGCTGTCGAAGCAGACATCCTGCCCCGGCGTCAGAAATAGGTGGTAAATGTGGTTGTACCCGAAACCGCCCGTTGCAGCCGCCAGCGAATAGGCAGCGATAGCCAGGTCCAGGTTGGTGAACGGCCTGCCGGCACCAGCGGAAGGCGCGTAGTTAGGTACGGCGTAATTCGTGCCGTTTGAATACCGATGCGATGCGTGGGCGTTGACGTACTGATCGGTGATGTGAATGAACTGGCTGCGTCCCAGGTCATCGAGGAAGTCGATGGGGTCGCCAAAGCACGAGTTCGGCGGGCAGGCGGCTGTCGGGTTCAGGAAAACCGAGTGGTTTTGGGCGTAATCGACGACAGACCCGCCGTGATACTGCAAATCGCCAGGGAAACGCAGCCCTTCCGAGTGGGGTGCGGCGTTGCTCGACACGGAACCCGCAAAGGGCGATAGTGCGGATTTCGATAGAGCCTTACGTCCCCGAGCCTGGGTGGTAGGCATAGCGATTGGCGGGACTGTCCGAAGACCGAGAACGACGTTGATGCTGTCGACGGTTACGATGTTTTTCTGAGTCTGCGCCTGCAACGAACAGAGGCCCATACACAATGCAAGACAGGAGGGGAAGACCCACTTCAGCATGGGAAGTGACATTGCGATGTTCTCCTTCACAGCAAGAGTTTGCCCACCCGGACAGAGAAGGCCGTTATTGATGAAGTCCGCAGAGACAATTCAAGCCTGAATGTGCAAAGACATCCGCATCTGCACAATGAACGCCGGTGGGGAATCTTGACCCCTTAGCACGGGGAGACGAGCCTGGGTGGCCCGTGAAAAAGAATCCGGGCCATCGTAGCCAGAACGGAGAGGAATGTCAACGCCTGAAAATGTTCGCTTGATCTGGGAAATGATAATGGAAATGAGTCGTTGGTCTGTGGTGGGCAACTCGTACTCTACTGTGATTTGGCTCACTCCAACTTCCGAGAGGGCGGTAACTCACCGGCTAAGCAGGTAGCAACCGCAGAACTTATTGAAATTGATGCAGTCCGGAACAGACGTTTCAACTCACAAGGTTCATGCGCTCACAAGCTCTCTTTGTTCGCTCGGCTAAGCCCGAGCTTGCCGGAATGGTTCAGGTCGAAGGATTGCGAGTCTATTCAAAAGCAGAGCCAATTAGTCGACCCGGAGTGTTTAGTCTCCGGGTCGCAGGGGTGGCTGAGAATCTACTTCTTGTTCATTGCGATGTCCACACTTTGCTGGTTGGCGCGTGCGGTCTCTTGACGCTGGATTTCCTTCTCAAGCTTTGAGGGGCTTAGGTCCTCGGCGTATTCACCGGAACCGCCTCTCACTTCATGTAGAAAGTACTGGTCGCCATGCTTGCTGAATACAAGCATGTCGGGCTTCCCCTTGACGCGATCCGAAGGGTAAGTGGAAAAGTAGAGGGTGGTGCCTTGCTCTCGGTTCTCGATCTCAATCATGTTCGACGAGACTTCCCTGATCCAGTAGGTGCCCGGTGGAAGTACCCTCTGTCCAACCGAAAACTCAAAGGGAACCTTGGCTTGCGCGGACGCCTGCGCAGATGCGTGTGTGTATGCCGTGAGGCACGACATGGTCAAAAGAGCCGTTGTCAGAATGCTTTTCATTGGGGACCTCCGTCTCCAGGCGAACTCAAAATTTCGCCTCTGTCCCCTAATGCGTATTCCGACAAGAATTCGCGCCATGCCCCTTACAAGAAGGCTGAGAGTAGTTACCGCTGCGTACCGAGCGGATGTTAGGGCTGCCCGATCAAAGTCATCGAATTGACCCTGGACCGTCCTACTTGCTGGACTTTGAGCGCCTTCTGACCACGAACAAAATCACAACCAGAAGCACGGCCAAACCGACCCAAAGAAGGTAGTTCGGCTTTTTCGGAGTCGGTTCGGCAGGAGCAGCAGGTGTTTCCGCCTCGGCCGGGGCAGGAGTGGGCTCTCCTTCGGCAACGAGCAAAGGAGCATCGGGTTCCGGAGACGGAGGGACCGTGCCAGTGACCTGCTGTGGCTTCGTTGCGACCTCCTTCGGAGCCGCAGCGGTTGCCTCACCCTTTTGCGGCGCTGGGGCCGCATGAGGCGTCGTGCCAGTCACACTTTGTTGCTCCGATGAGACCACCGACGGAACCTCCACGATCTTCGTCGCGGAGACCTTCATACCTTTTCTCAAGGCAAAAGCGTCGACCATTTGGCCGTCGACGTTGAATTTCTGGTCCTTAGGGATCTTGAACTCCTGGTTTGTGTTGTCTTCGAGTGTGAGGATCACAGACCTTGGTGGATTGACGTGCCAGACCTTGCCTGTCACGGTCTGGATTGTGGTGACGATCATAGGAGTGGTTGTGGTAGTGATCGTGCGCTGGAGCTTCATGCCCGGCTTCAAGTCGTGGATGTCAAGCTGTTTCCCATCAACCGTGGCTCTGGCAGACTCGGGAACATTCGGAAAATGCCGGAAGGTGCCATCTTCCATTTTCACGACCAAATCATTACCGTCCACAGCGTAAACTTCACCGCGGTTGACCGTGACTTTGTAGCTGCTCTCGCCCGTCGTTGTCTTTGTTGTCGTCTGGACCTGCGCGCCGGTTTGAACAGCAAATGCGAGACCGAGTGTTCCGGTAGCGAGCGAGAGTCCTGTCTTAATCCAACTGGCACCAAGCTTCATGGTTTATCCTCCGTGAACTCAGTTTCTCGGCCCAACCTCGAATATGTACTTAACACCACCCAGTGCATGTATGTCACTGCGAAAATACCCAGTCAGTCCTAACGAAACATTGGTAATTGGGACGGGGGATCTGGACCAAGAACGTCGGAGCCTCCCAACCAAAGACACGAAAGGTTCGTTGGGCTTGCCTGATACGAATGTACATAGATCATTCTGTCCCACCGTTCGTAAGAAGCTCCGTATTTTGCATCGGCGGCCTTCAGGTCCAGAGAGCCTCGGCCATATAAGGCTGTTTGGCATAGAGAGCTATCTGCCATCTGGTCTGGCACTGCCATGATCGCGAAATCCTTGGAGTTTTCCTGCTGAACCGGGGGCAGAAGACCGTCGACGACGTCGAGTGCCCGCGATGGCACCCTTTGGGGACTGATCTTCAGACTCCGCTATTGGAAAAGAGTGGTGATGCTCTAACGGCACACCTCCCTCACCGCGCTGCTCAATCAGAGCTCCAGCACGAGCAGGACGGGGAACCATTGGCAAAGTGTTACTTTTCCTTTTCCGCCTCCACAACCTTTTTTGGCGACGTCTGTTCCAAAGTTGCAGTCAGGTCCGAAGCGGATGGAGGCGCCTTTTCGGTTCCTGAAAAGATCTCGTTCGCTGTGACTTTCTTTCCATACAGCTTCTCGTTATCGTCGTTATCGGGGGCTAAAGAGGTTCCGGACAGGGAGACACCGCCAAACACGCCTTTCGAGCGTGAGTAGGAAAGCATCTGGGCTTGCATGGTTGCGGTCGTTGAAGCTTCCGCAGCCTTGCCTACAGGACCAGCGGCAATACTGGTCTCAGCGCCCAACTTGGCATTTCCCTTCATCACGGAACGGGCCCCGGCGTCGTTCATCACCATGATGACAAAGTCGGTTGACTGCCCGCCGATCTGCAGGCCGAAGCTTCCGCCGCTGGACCGCATCATAATAGGTGCGCTCCAAGGTCCATCGAAATTCGTACCGCTGCGGCAGTTCATGACTCCCTGGCCATATTGGGCTCCAACGATGAACCCGGCCTTCTTGACCGAGGGCAGAATAATCACGCAAACGGACTTGTTGAGCAAGTTGATAGGCAAGCCGTTCTCCTTGTCAGCCGCAAGTTCCTTAAACACCGTGTTGGCACTAACGACTCTTTCGCTTGGCGATTCTGCTTGCGCCAAAAATGAGACGGAGCACAATGCGGCAGCGGCAATGCCTGCTGTTGCGAGTCGACTGCAAGTTTTTTGTGTGATCACAAGCAAGCTCCTTTAATTGCTTTGGTTGGGCAATTGCGTGGTTGGGCACGGACCAGCTTCGCGATGGGATTCACATTTCGCGAGTAACCGCAGATGGGTAGGGTGTGGCTCATTTCACGGGTCCTGCAACAGAATTCACCAAGGGGAAACGTTGGATCTTCGTAAAATAACGGGTGGAGTATCTCATGAGTCGGGACGGCTGACAACTGACAAAAATGATAGTGAGAGAGGGGCACCACCGACGATCGAAATGAAGTTACGTGATGTGGTCCGCTAAGCGCACCGGGATTTCTTCCGACTTTTGTTAGCTTTGTTTGGGAGGGCTGCTAGTTAACGACGCAGACTGTTTCATTTGGTCAGACCGCCACAAACGGATGCCAAGCTTGGCAGAAGAGAAGGGTGCTGTGCCGAGTCCTCTGGCCTGCTTCGTAGCCGCTATCCCGCTCACCCATCTGGCAGATCTACTAGTTGACGCAAATTCCCCGATCCGTAGGATGTTGGTATTCACCTTCGCACCGCACGATTTCGTGCAGATACGCGTAGGGGGATAAAAGTACCCGGCACCCCTCGACAAACCAACTCAGCAATGAAAGTCGGCGCAATCCAGGAGGAATTTTCGAGTTTGAGTTCAGGCAAAAGCATTCAATCTCGAAGATTGCGGCGTGGTGAAAGAATGAACGACCTGCAGAGGTACAGAATTCTGCTTGTAGACGATGAGCCGACATTGCGTGACGCCTGGACAATGGTCCTGAGCGAGCTAGGTTACGACGTTGCAACTGCGGCCGATGGTTTCGATGCGCTCGCGCAACTCAGGTGCACTCTCCCGGATCTCGTCATTTCAGATCTCAACATGCCGCGAATGTCGGGATTCGAATTTCTCAAAATCATGTGTGTCCGCTTTCCTGGAATTCCTCTGATCGCGATGAGCGGTGCGTACGATTCCAAAGATCACTTTCCAGACCGATTGATGGTCGATGCCGTCTATCCCAAGGGACGATGCCAGCCCGAAGAACTTGGACGGATCGTCGCCGATTTGCTTCGTGCAGCACCCGCTCGAGAGAATCCCCCTGTGAGTCAGCCGGCTTCGGCTCAAGTGCCGGTCTTCAGAAACGGACCGGGGCGGCGTGTACCTTGCATCGAGCTCACCTGCACGGAATGCCTCCGACCCTTTTCAGTCGAGTTCGAGCTAGAGGTTCGGCCGGAAACACAAGAAATAGCACATTGTTCCTGCTGCGCGGCCACTGTTCCTTACGCCATCCGCTTTTCGCTTGCAGCAATGCTGCAAAAGGTATTCAACGCAAAGGAATCCGTTCGCGAAGCTGTTCCTTTGTTTGCTCGAATGGGCAGTGCAAGGTCTAACCGCGTCGAAACTGCGACTCGTTCGCTTCTTCGCAGCCTCCCGTTGTCAGTCCACATCGGCAAACCCTCGTCAACCACAACTAGCAACAATGACAGTTCCAAAGGTGGACGGAGTGGGCTTAACTCCTCTCAGAGTGTCAGATTGTGATCAACAACAGGAGACTGATAAATGCAGTGACCCCGGATCTTTCTTGCGGACAATAATCCCGAAGTGCTCCGCGCTTATACTTTCCGCGAAAGTTTGGCCAGTCCTCAATCCGTGCACGGCTCGACGCCAGTCGACCGATGCAGCAACCGAGTTAAGCAACCCTGAGGATCTCGCAAGCACTCCAAGTGGTGCCTAACCCAGATTCAACAATGACCCAAGGAGAATTTTTATGTTGACTGCTGATCAACGCGAGCAGGTAGCGACTGAATTGAAGCGTTTCGCTACAGATCTCAAACTGACCGATGAGCAGAAAGAGAAACTTCAGACCGCTCTGGGTGAAGCGCGGGAAAAGGTCGCAGAGTACCTTAAGGACAATCCCAGCACAACCAGAGCCGACATCATTTCGAAAGTGAAGGCGCACCGCGACGAGATTCGTCAGCGTGTTGTTAACTTTCTGAGTCCAGAACAACTGACCAAGTGGGACAACGAAATTGCCAAGGGCAAGGAGTTCCTCGGTCAGAAACTCGACGCATAGCATCACACCCCTGAAAAGGAAATGAAAGCCAGGTGGCTGACAACTGAAACCGTCAGCCACCGACCTATACACGAACAGACGTACAGTCTTCTTTCGTCTCGTTTTGGGACAGAACTCGAAAATGGGGTGACCCTGTCTTTTGGTTTTTGAATGTGTTGTGGCATTCCGGACATAATCCCCATTTTTAGGTTTTGTCGGGTTTGCCGGTTACTCGCTCGGAACTCGGAAACTTCGGCATCTCTCTTCAATAGCTGGGTGCCTTCAAAGCCAACTTGGGATCGGCCTCGACGTCGATCAAACCAAGCCCCAGTGCAAATAGAACTAGGTCGGCGTTACTCCTAACGTTGAATGCGCGCATGATGCGGTACTTATGGAATTCGACAGTTTTGGTGCTCAATTTAAGGATTGAACCGATATCCTTCATGGCCCGACCCTCAGCAAACAACTGCAAAACATCGCACTGCCTTTTGGTCAGATCCCTAGAAAACTGGCGTACCCTGGCCTTGGCTTCGACCCAGTCTGCAGCTTTAAGCTTGGGTGTCATATAGCTTCTACCATGCAAGACCTGCTCAATCGCTTCCAGCAATTCCCGTACACTTGAATTCTTGAGAATGAAAGCAACGGGCCCGAGCTGAACTGCCGCGGCTGCAAGGTTTGGATCTTCGTGCATGGTCAGAAACACGAACTTCACATTTGGAGCTTGCGTTTGAATTCTCCTGGCGGCCTCAAACCCGTTCAGCAGAGGCATGGAGATATCTGCCACAACCAGGTCCGGCCTTAGCTTGATGGCTTCTTCCACCATTGACCGACCGTCAGCTGCCGTTCCGATGACACAAAAAGTTCTCTCCAGGTAGACGCGCAGAGTCTCCGCGAAGATCGCATGATCGTCAGCAATGAGGATGCGGGGGCGAGATGCGTTCAGCCGAACAGCTTCCATAGGGCTCCTCTCATTTCTGTAAGCTCCGCAGGTCAGGGATTAGCCCGCGCTACTCAATGTGAACCATGAGGATCGTGATACCGATCGCGTGTAGTTTGTCTCGTTTCGGAGGCAAATGCCACTGTCGGAATTGACAGTTGTGAGGGCAAACTAGGAAAGGGTCAGCCCCTGCGAGCGAATTGAAGTTCTCAGGCTTCCCTCTCGGGACGCGGGGCGGTGGCGTTGCATTCGATCGCCGCGTGCGCCTCTAGCTCCACGATTGCACATCCGATTGCGATCTCGAGGTCGCGCAGCGTTGGACTATTCTCGTCCGTGTTGCTGTATAAGTTCACCATCCAGAGGGCGGAGCGAAGGGCGTTTGCAAAGGCCCGAGATAGACTGCGCCTTTTGAGCACACCGGGATTTCTCCCGGCTTTTGCCAGCTTATGATTACGCCATGAGTCGACCTTCCCGCCTCTCGTACCTAATCTTCGTCGTTCTGATGGCTCTAGTCGTGTATCTGCATCTCGGCACGTTTCTGCTCACCTCATTGTTTGGTTATTTAGCTTTGCAGGCGTTCAGCATTCGCGGCAGCAAATCGATGAGCGTGGCGCTCTATCTGATTGCCGTGACCGTTATTGGTGCCGGACTGGTGTATTTCTCCAATCTCGCTTATCACACATTGCCGAGGATTGCCGAAATATCAATTCCGGCGATGGTAGGGTTTGCCGAAAAGAACGGAATCGAACTGCCATTCACAGATTATGCGAGCTTGAAAAGTACAGCCATGGACGCGGCCAGGGAAGGTTTTGACATTATTGGACGATACGCCACGGTCGCGTCGATCCAGTTCGTGCTCTTGGTGGCGGGATTAGTGGTCCCTCTAAGTGTCTTCCTGGGTTCTGGCTGGACAGCTAACAATGGTGCGCCGGCCGTGCCAAACAGTTTCTATTCCGCGGTGACGCGAGAACTTACGGCGCGCTTCAAAACTTTGTATGAAAGCTTCGCCAAGGTGATTGGAGCGCAGATTGCAATCTCTGCGGTTAATACCGGGTTGACCGCAGCGTTTCTCATCTTTAACAGCTATCCATATGCGGGCCTGCTTACCGCCTTAGTGTTTCTATTTGGTTTACTTCCAATCGTCGGAAACATCATCAGCAACGCCGTGATTGTGGGTGTCGGTTTTACTTTTTCGTCCAGAACGGGAGTTTATGCGCTGCTCTTCCTGATCGTTATTCACAAACTGGAGTATTTCCTCAACAGCAAGATCGTTGGTAGACGCATCAACAGTCCAATGTGGCTCACACTGATTGGGCTGCTGGTGGGTGAAAGATTGATGGGGATACCCGGCATGATCCTTGCTCCGGTGGCCCTGCACTTTATCAAGGTTGAGGCCTCAGCATATCGCTCATTGCCGGGTGGGAGAATGGTCCACATCTCAGCGGCCCCAGTTTGCGACAACTGAAAGGTCAAGTTTTGGTCGCCATCGAATTCTGTGTGGCTTCGATTAGAGGGAGCCGATTTGTAGGCATTGCAGTAAACGAAGTGCCTGTCCTACACTTCGCCCATGACCATTAATTACTTTGAACGCAACTACGGCCATCTTCCCGATTCAGCAGACGCAACGGAAGTGTTTGGGGTCACGAGCATCCACAAAGGCGTCGCAACGGTGGGAGATATTCGGAAGGCGTGCGAGGGACGCCCTAAGGGCTCCAGCATCTTCACGGAGCCCAATGGTTCCGGCTTCTTCGTCACTGGTATACACAGCAAGTCCTCCGCTGGCTAGACCTTCGTCAGTGATTGCTTTTTCAAATCCGAAGAAAACCGCGGTCCCGAACCTTCCAACGCAGGATACCCAGTGAGGAAACCAATAGTGACGCGAGACGCCTGCAATGAGTTCCCTCTCATCCTGAAAAGTGCCTTTTTCCTGTCGATCGAGGTGCCGACCGTCGCCGAAGACAGGAAAGAGCTCCAAATTAGGTACTACTTAGTACTCTTGCTCGGTTTTGATAACTACTCAGTACACAGCAAATCATCGTACTTTGCCCTGCGAACCTATACTAGAGCGGCAAATTCGAGGTCCCAACCCATTGCTTAACGTCAAAAGTGCCAATGCTACGTAGGGAAAACCGGGTTCCCCCACGTTTGGGCTGCGAATTTCAGAAGTAAAACGGAAGGGTTGTGGGAGCCGAAAACCAACTATTTTCAAAGCCCCGAAAAGCGCCGGAATTTGGCAGCTGCGGGCAGGTTTTGGGAGCCCGGCGGGCGAGAAAAACCACCCGATCTTGCCCTCCTTATATAGAGGGTGAATAAAGCAGGAATAAGGCGACCCCGATTATGGACAGGTTCCGGCTTGTCGCACCCATGATGTTTTCGTGTCCGCCAGGACAGAGAGACCACCGCCAGCCTGAGCCTCGTTGAACAGACGCAAGAGTCCCGAGGGATCCCATCGGATCGGGGATGGGTCTGTGGCCGGTCGCGGGCGCGCGTGAAGTACTTTTCTGTCAGGCAAGACAGAAGAACGCGAGAGCTTGTAGCTCACTCGAGAGGATGAAAGAGCCAGCAAGACGCGAAGGCCGGATGGTGGAGTGATCTTCTGTCCGTCGCGCGCGCGTGAGGTCTTTTGTGCCCGGCAGGACGGAGAACCCTGGTATTGGGGAACATTCCCTGATACGCGCTCTTGGCCACGAAGCCATAGAGGCCGGTGTACTCGGCGAAGATGTTGGCTTCTTTCTTGAAGACGTTGCCCAGGGAGTATTCATCCTTGGGCATGGGCGGAGGAAGCGCACCGGGGCCGCGCGGTTCGAGCCGCGGCGAGTAGAGGGAGTAATCGGATCCGTCCCAGTCCTCTTCGTGCATGCGAACGGTCGGCCTGACGAGCCGGCCGATGGTGGCTGCAAGGATGGGACCAATGAGAGGCACATTGGTGAATGCCGGTGAGGAGCAGGATAGAGAGCGATATATGCCGTAGCTTTGGTTCTTGCCCATGTAAGCACATACTCATCGAGTGGTTCAAATAGACCGCAATCCTGCAGTTTGCTTGACAGGAGAGCGTATAAGGAGTATCTGAGTATGATGTTCTATGGACAAGATGATCTTCGCCCGGTCCGCCGCCTGGTCTGGGGCCGGCTGTTCGGCCAGTGTGTTGGCAAGACTCGCCAGGCCGCCGGCCGTTCCGTAGAGGAAGCAGCCCGTTTGGCCGGGATGGAGGCTTCGGAATGGGCTTCCGTCGAGGCCGGCTTCGTTCCCGATCCAGCACAACTGCGCCCCATGGCCGATGCCCTTGAGCTAGGTTATGACCGGATCGCCACGATGGCCGTGCTCTGCAGGGACGCCTGGGAGCAGTAAACCCGTCCAGCCGCCGCCTCGGACCATCCGGGGCACTGGCGGCGGGTACTCACATCCATATAAGCTCACCTCCAGAGAAAGGAGGTGAGTCAGATCAAGATAAAGGAAGGAAAAGGGCTAAAACGCTTGAACGTCAATATCACCACAGAGCTTCACCGCCGCTTCAAGTCCGCAACCGCAGCGCAGGGCCTCGAAATGACCGACGTGGTTTTGCAGTTCATCGAGCAGTATGTTGCCAAGAACGGAGTAGTCGCTTCCAAGAAGAGCAGGCGCGCTTGAAGCGCGCCGGGCTCTACATGAGGGTCTCGACAGTCGATCAGCATCCGGAGACCCAGCTACACGACCTGCGCCAGATGGCCGCCCAGCGCGGCTATGAGATCGTTGCGGAGTACACAGACAAGATCAGCGGCACGAAACCCAAACGGCCGGGACTCGATCAGATGATGGCCGATGCCCGCCGCGGCCGCTTCGATGTTGTTCTTGTGTGGGCTTCAGACCGGATCGCCCGGTCGGTGAAGCACTTTTTAGATGTGCTCGACGAGCTGAATCGGATAGGCGTCGAATATGTCAGCTTCCGGGAAAACATCGACACCGGCGGCCCGTTGGGCCGCGCCATCATCGTGATCATCGGCGCTATCGCCGAGTTGGAACGCAGCCTGATCGTCGAACGGGTGCGCGCCGGCATGCGGCGCGCACGGCTGGAAGGCCAGCGGATCGGCCGGGCTCCGCTGGAACTGGACAGCCTCGCCATCCAACAGGACCGTCAGCATGGCCAGAGCATCCGAGAGATCGCGAAGGGCCATCGTATCTCGACGGCCACGGTACAGCGTGTCCTTAGAAAACAGGAGCGCGCCGCATGATCCCAGAATCAGAGATCTTCCTGGGGGTGCTGTTGTCGGCCAGCTTCGGCTTCCTCATCGGCGAGGCCTTCGGCGACAGCCGCCGCCATCGCAAGTGTCTCGAACAAGAGAATGAAGATCTACGTGAACAGCTCCAAAATAACCCTTCCAACACAACGCTTCTCCAAAGCGCACTCGATCAGCAGCGCCGCGTCATCAATGACATCCACAGGCGCATTATCGCTGTGACAAAAGGCCTCCAAAAACCCGCCTCGTAAATCCCACAAAACAAATGGCCGGATCTCACCGATCCGGCCGTGTCAAAAGGTGTGGGTTCCCATACAGGCCCCCAACGATTAAACGACGGTTCTGCACTAGCGCGCATGCCTCCCGTTGTTGCTGAAATGCGGGACGAAGAGCGGCCCACCTGTACGTTTTGACAGATGACTCGAGAAGTGGAAAGTCCTACCGTTTTCCACGGGGGATGTACGTCTGTTCCATCCTCGATCCCGAGGATCGTAGCTTCATGAGTTTGAAGCCGATATGGCTGGGCCGTACTCCTTTCGTAGGCAAAGACAGGAAGACAAGTCCATGTACCCGAATACGAGAATGTGCTCAATGTTTCGCTCTCTGATCGCGACTCTTTGCGCCGTCCTGGTTTTGCCCGGCGAAACTATTGCAATGCAGGCGCCCCCAGCGCAAGCGCCGGCCTCCGCACCCGGAACTCAGGCTGCAAAGATCCCGTCCGAGCAACTCGATTCCCTTGTTGCGCCCATTGCCCTTTATCCAGACCCCTTGCTTGCCCAAACCCTCGCAGCATCCACCTATCCTCTTGAAATCATTCAGCTCCAGCAGTGGCTGGACAAGAACAAGACGCTGAAGGACAAGGCTTTGTCCGACGCCGTGGCGAAACAGCCCTGGGACCCAAGCGTCCAGGCCTTGGCTGCTCTTCCCGATGTGGTAAACCGTCTGGCAAACGATATTCAGTGGACCACGGATCTGGGCAACGCGTTCCTTGCGCAGCAGAGCGATGTCATGGATGCCGTTCAGCGAATGCGCAAGAAGGCGCAGGACACTGGCAACTTGAAATCGACCGAGCAACAGAAGGTGGAAACCAAGGTCGTCGAAAGCAAAACCGTCATTGTTGTCGAACAGGCTAATCCGCAAGTCGTGTACGTGCCTTCGTATAACCCCGTGGTCGTGTATGGCCCCGCCTACTACCCGTATCCTCCGATTTACTATCCCCCGGTCGGCTACTACGCGGCCGGCGTGGCCATTTCCTTTGGTGTTGGTGTGATGATGGGGGCGTTCTGGAGCGGCGGTTGGGGATGGGGATGCGGTTGGGGAGGCAGCGACATCACCATCAACCGCAACAACAATTTCAATCGCAATTCCAACATCAACCGTCCCTCTCAACTTCCCTCCGGAGGCAACCGGGGAAACATCGGCGGCGTGGGCGGAGTTGGCGGTGCGGGAGGAGTTGGCGGAGTGGGAGGTGCTGGAGGTGTGGGCGGAGCTGGTGGCGTCGGAGGAGTTGGAGGCGTGGGCGGAGTTGGCGGTGCTGGCGGTCCGGGCGGAGCTGGCAACCGTCCCTCGCAATTACCAGCGGGAGGAACCGGAGCCGGCAATCGCCCTTCGCAACAACCGGCAGGCGGAGGCGGTGATCGATGGCAGCACAACCCTGAACATCGGGGAGGCGCACCGTACCGGGATCGAGCAACCGCAGGCAGATTTGGAGGCACCACGCGCGGGGATTCGCTTGCCAACCGGCAGGCAGGCGCCCGTCAACAGCTTGGCCGCCAGGGCAGCAATGTTGCCGGCAACCGTTCCGGCGGACCCAGTTTGAACAACCGATCCGGGAACTCTGGGCGTGGCGGAGGTGCGGGTGGAGGCGGTCTCGGTAACATGAGCGGTGCGGGCGGTGCGGATCGCATAGGAAGTCAGGATCTCTCGAGAAGCGGCGGCGGCAACCGGGACGCCTTTGGCGGAGGTTCACGAGGGTACAACGGATCGAGCGCGCGAAACAGCAGCAGTCGTGGTTCCTCCAGCATGTCATCTCGCGGAGGTGGAGGCAGTCGGGGCGGCGGAGGTAGAGGTGGCGGAGGGCGCAGATGAACGGCATACATCGTGGACAAGTATTCACTGGAGCACTGCTATGAAAACGAAACTGCCCTTTCAGATTGGAATTCGCTTTGGGAATCTTTCGCCCGTGGGCGCAGTGGCCTATGCGTTTTTGTGCGCGTCTGCCCTCCTCGCCGCGCAGCAGTCTCAAACGGCAAAAGCTTCCCCGCCTGCTACTCCAGCCGCAACGGCGGTCAAGAGCTTCGCGAGTGCACAACAGGCTGCCGATTCTCTGATCGACGCGGCGGCCAAGTTCGATGTGGCTGCGCTTATTCAGATGTTTGGGCCTGGTGGCGACAGTGTCGTTTTCAGCGGCGAATTCGCGCAGGACAGAAAGCATGCCGCAGATTTCGTCACCGAGGCACGCGAAAAGAAAAGCGTTTCAATCGATCCAAAGACCGGGAATCGCGCATTCCTCCTCGTCGGCAACGAAGACTGGCCCTTTCCTGTACCGATTGTGAAAAGCGGTGACACGTGGTCCTTCGACGCCAAAGCCGGCCAGCAGGAACTCCTCTATCGCCGCATCGGCGCTAATGAACTGGACGCCATCGCGATTTGTCACGGCTATGTGGAAGCGCAATACGATTACGCGTTTCGAAAGCGTCAGGGCTACGATGTGAACCAATATGCGCAACTCATCATCAGCACTCCCGGCACTCAGGACGGCTTGGCGTGGCAAGAGACTGACGGCACCTGGGCAGGTCCGATCGGCGAAAAAATTGCCCGCGCAATTGAGCAGGGGTACACCATGAGTGCGGATCCGTACCACGGATATTTCTTCAAAATTCTAAAGGGGCAGGGCCCCGATGCGCCGCTCGGAGAAATGGATTACATGGTGAAGGGTGTCATGATCGGAGGTTTTGCCCTTGTCGCTACTCCGGCCGAATATGCCGTGACCGGTGTTCGAAGCTACATTGTCAGCCAGGACGGTGTTGTCTACGAGAAAGATCTGGGGCCGAAGAGTATCGACGAATTTGAAAAGATGGAACGCTTTAACCCCGACAAATCATGGGCTCCCGTGCAAGAGGCTGAAGACAGTACTCCGTACTAGGATTTTGAGGCACAAGTCGTCCCTGCCTGTACCAACCCCCGCTCGCGGCGCGGTTCTTGTCGGAAAGTCCATCTCGCCTTCGTGGCCCTATGCCCGAACTTGTTGCGCTTCGAAGCTTCCGAGAGTCTTTTATTCACCGTTGGTTGCGGAATCCGGACTGACGCTCCTGCTGCGAGTGCGATAAGGTGTCGCCCGTAATCGGAAGGGACTGCCGCCGATTTGAGAGGAGTTTTATTTGATACATCATTAGGGTTTCCTGTACCGCGTCCGCAAACGGGAACAATTTCGAGCGCTTCTCTCAGCTCTGTCCGGCATAGTTTGCCAAAGAACGCAGATTCGGAACAATGAATGTCGAGCCGCGCTGCTTCACCAGACCCTGATTCTTAAAGTCAGTCAAACAGCGAGTGACAGTTTCACGGGAGAGGCCGATGTGCTGACCTATCTCTACATGTGAGAACGGGCATTGGATGTATGCCACCGGCCCTGAATTCTTGTTTGCACACCAATCAAGCAATAAGCGGGCGAGCTTTGCATGTGACGTCAGCGCAAGGCCGAGAGTACGTACTTGCTCACTGGTTCGTTTCTTATCAAGACTCAATTCGCGTGCCATGTTCTGAAAGGCTGCGGGGTGACGAAACAAGAAGTCGAGGAAGCTCTGTCGCGACAGCAGGGCGACCTCGCACCTGTAGAACGCTTCGCCTGTGATCTCGTATTGGCAGCCTGAGATCGCAGACGTGAGGCCGAGAATCTCTCCGGGGCATGCGGTTCCGACGATCAGCCGTCTCCCGTCCGCGGAATTCATCGACAATTTCACTCTCCCCTCAATCAATACGAGAGTTCCCGTCGGCAGTTCATCTTCCCTGAAAAGTACCGTTCTGCTTGGACAGCTTCGGTACTGCGCGAGCGATTCAAAGTCCTCCATGGCCGCCTTGGACAGGCGCTCTAGAAAATCTCCTGCACGATATGGCGACCGCGGATCGGCCGATCTAGCTTCGCGATTTACAGATGCAGGGAACTCATAGTGAACGCACTCTTTGCGGCCTCCGGTAAACTGCCGGGACAGGTTGGCTGTATGCTCGTTAATCCTGCTCTCGCTTCCTTTAGTCAACTGAAGTGCCCGCATGGTGTCTCCCTCTGCACTCGATACGTCATCTTTAAAGGAAGTGCTATACGCGCCAGAACATGGAAGAGTTGATTGAGACTTGAAAAGAGTCCCCCGAGCCGGTTTTTTATCGTACAGCTACTTATTTTGTCCATCCGTGATTGGAGAAATCTTCTACGGGCAGACTAGCTGTCCCCGTCGGTCAGAGAAACTGTCAATTCGTACAGTTTACTTTCGGTCAATTTGCGCCAGATAGCTGGTCTATGCTCGGCTTCCCGACTTTCCATCAAGCCGAACTCTGATCCCGCATTCCTTCTTACAGGCATTTGGCCAGCGCGCGCTCTTACCACCAGGATTCCATCTGGACTCCCCACGTCAAGCCTTCGTTGCTGGTGGCGTAATCGGGCCCGCCTACTCTTCCCACGAATCCATTTCCCCAATGCGCATATGTCAAGAAGGCCCGAATTGCCGGGCGGCTCGTGAAGTGGTTGCCCAGCGATATCTGCGGCGCGAACGTCATTTTGAAAAGGTAATCGCTGCTGTTGGTGCTCTTGTCATTGACCCAATCTACGAACGGCTCGAAGGCCAGGTTTACATAGTTATTGAAGTAAACCTGCGGCCGGGCGCCTGCCGAGAACCAGTATTGCTGGCCTCCGAATTGCTTGTAATCGGTATCCTGGTACAGCAGTACCGGGCTGATGGAGAAATGCTTGCCGGTCTCAAAGATCATGTTCTCTGCCACGCGGAACCGATAGGAATCGGACGCGTCCGGCCGGATAAACGTCCCCGCGCTCGTCGTAAACGTCTCAAAGCTGGATGTGAATGTCTTCGCGGGCCCGCGGCCGTATTGAATGTAGAACTTGTTCAAGTTGTTTTCGCCCAACCACTTCTGGGCTATGTGAATAAACGTGAACGATACGCCAGTGGCATTGGGCGCATCGAGCCCGTTTTGATCCTTTCCAGAAGTAGCGTGGGAGACATCGAAACCAAATTCACCAGTGCCACCGGGAAGCTTGAAGTCGTAAAGGCGAAAATCAAAGTTCGATTTGTTGAAACCGGCTTTGTTCTGAGGATCGGGCTGCGGGATATCGCTGAATCCGCTCTGCGACCCGAGACCGATCCACGCGACGGCGATTTTTCCGATCGGTGTCTTGATATCTTCCACACCTCCCCCTCCGCCGCTCATGTTGTACATGAAAAAGTCATTGATGTTGATGTCATGGCGCCGGTAGAACCGGTTTCCTGCCCAGACGTTCATCGAAGGCTGGCTGGCGCTCAGATTTCCAACTGCTGCCCACGCTTCTGCAAGTCCAAATTGGGTGGCACTCGAGACAAGATAGTTTGTGTACGGGTTATACATCGAAAGGCGCACCTGAACGCGGGCAATGGGCTCCGAGGAGCGTACCGTTCGCCCGAGGGCTTCGGTTCAGTGAGAATGCACCCGGAAGATAGAAATTCTTGCCGACGATGAGCTCTCCATAATTTTCAGCTTCGTTGCCCAGGCGGCCTTTCGCCAAGGCCCCGGGTGCCTGAAATCCGACTTGAGGGCCACCCTCATCATCGCGTCCGTAGCCTGCTCTGAAATATCCCCCGATATCGACGTATTCGCGCAGCACACGTTCCGCTCGCTCACGGACGCGGTTATTTTCCTGCTCGGTAAGAGCCAGTTGAATGGAGTCCGTCGTTTGCGCAAATGGATTTTGGTTCTGGCCAGCCTGGTCCGCGGGGAGGGACGATTGTTGAACGGCGGAATTTGAGCGAGTCTGAGTAGCGGGTTCCGATGATGATTTTGGAGCCGAGACCGTCGCAACGGAAGCGGCTGCGGGCTCGTGGCTGGAGGTTTCCATCCGCTTCAATTGCTCTTCGAGCTTTCCGAGGCGCTGTTCATATGCCAGCCTCTGCTGCTCATATTCCTGTTTGAGCTGCTCCATCTCCTGACGCACCTGCCCGAGTTCGCTGTTTTGCTGGGCCTGTCCTCTGGAATGAACACCGTCGAAGACAAGGAGTAGCACAAACCCCATCGTTAACTTTCTGGAAAACATGAGCAGCCCTCCCCGCGGAATTGACAGAGTATCTTCGATTGAGATTGGCTTTGTTGCTACTAGTAGAACTCCCAGTCTCCGGCCAGGTTCAGGGAGAAGTCCCGACTGTCAGTTCTGCCAGAGGACGAAACTGAAAATCGGAAGTAGGATAGGCAGCCGAAAGAGTGACCTACCCTATGTCACAACTCAAGATTCTGTCCCCACTAAGCGGCCAGGTCTGGCCGCTCGAACGGGTTCCCGATCCCGTCTTCGCGCAGAAGATGGTCGGCGACGGCCTTTCCATTGATCCCACTGACGCCGTCCTTCTGGCAGCCTGCGACGGAGAGGTGATCTCGCTCCATGCCGCCGGACACGCACTGACCTTGCGAACGCCTGATGGCATCGAGGTTCTGATGCACGTCGGCATCGACACGGTGACGTTAAAGGGCGAAGGATTCACGCCGCGCGTCAAGCTAGGTGACAAGGTGCGGACAGGCACGCCACTGATCGAGTTTGACCTCGATTTCCTGGCAACGCACGCGAAAAGTCTCCTGACCCAGATTGTCATCGCCAACAGCGAACGCATTACCTCATGGGAACGCGCCAGCGGAATTGTTTCGGCTGGAAAGGACGTCCTGTTCACTGTGACTTTTGCTTCAGATTCCGCTTCGGCTGCGGCGGATGGAGGAAGGACGGTTACTTCAGAGGCCATTGTGATTCCGAATCGCACCGGCCTGCACGCCCGGCCTTCAGCCGTGCTCGCAAACCTTGCGAAGGGATATCAATCGACGATCAAGCTGCAGCTTGGCGATCGGAGCGCAAACGCCAAGAGCGTGACAGCGATCATGGCGCTCGAAGTAGCTTTTGGGTCGAAGGTGCAGGTAATTGCCAGCGGTCCTGATGCGACTTCCGCAGTGGAGAAATTGACCGGCATATTGGCTAAAGGCTGCGGAGACGAGGGCTGCGTTCCGGCGCCTGCACCGGCTACCACTACCGTCTCTCAGGCCGCTGCGCCGGCTCCCCGACAAAAGTCTGACGATCCCGACTTGCTGATTGGCGTTCCAGCCTCACCGGGGTTGGCGGTCGGCGAAGTTTTCCAGGTTCGCCGAATGGAGATTGCAGTGCCCGAGGAGGGTTCAGGCCTGGAGGTAGAACGCCGCCAACTTGCCGCCGCGATCGCAACTGCCCAGGGGCAACTTGCGGCTTTACGTGCCAAGCTACATGCCAAAGCAGAGCCCGCGAAGGCCGCGATCTTTGCTGCGCACGAAGAGTTGCTGTCCGATCCTGATCTTCTAGAGATTGTCGAATCTGCAATCGCTAAAGGAAAGAGTGCCGCATTCGGATGGAAGAAGGCGATTACGACCCACGCTGACCGACTGGCCGGGCTGCGCAATCAACTGCTCGCGCAACGTGCGAATGACCTGCGCGATGTCGGTCTGCGCGTGCTGTCAATCCTTACCGGAGCGGAAACCAAGCCGCAGGAGTATCGGCCAATCACCGTCCTCGTTGCCGAAGATCTCACTCCCTCGGACACGGCGGCGCTTGACCGCTCTCTCGTGATGGGCTTTTGCACGACGCGCGGTGGCTCAACATCCCACGTGGCAATTCTTGCCCGCTCACTCGGCATTCCCGCGCTGGCTGGAATCGAGCCCTCCGCACTCGAAATACCGAACGGCACTCTTGTCATTCTGGATGGGAACAAGGGCACTCTGCGACTTCACGCCACCCCTGAGCAAGTGGCCGGGATTCGACGTGCACAGGAGGTAGCCGAACAGCGCCGCAAGGCGAACCTCGCACGCGCACTCGAACCCGCGGTCACCCTCGACGGCAGACACATCGAAGTGGTTGCGAACATTGGCGGACTGAAAGACGCTTCGCAGGTGCGCGGCCTCGGAGGCGAAGGAGTCGGCCTGCTCCGCTCCGAATTTCTATTCATGGAGCGCTCCGATGCACCCACTGAAGATCAGCAATTCGAGATGTACAAAGCCATCGTCCAGGCCGTGGAGCCTGAGCGTCCAATCATCATCCGCACCCTCGATGTCGGAGGCGACAAACCGCTTTCGTACCTTCCGATCCCGAAGGAAGATAATCCGTTCCTTGGCGAGCGTGGGGTGAGGGTGGGCCTTGATCGTCCCGAAATCCTGCGCACACAGCTCCGAGCGATTCTGCGCGCTTCCGTCTTCGGCAACGTGAGCGTGATGTTTCCGATGATCTCAATGCTGAGCGAATTACGAGACGTGAAGGCGATCCTCGCCGAAGAGGCCGACAGCCTCGGAGTACGACCAGTGCCGGCAGGCATTATGGTTGAAGTGCCCGCGGCGGCGGTCATGGCAGAGCAATTTGCGCGCGAAGCAGACTTTTTCTCCATCGGCACGAATGACCTCACGCAGTACACCCTCGCGATGGACCGGGGGCATCCGAAGCTCGCTCCTCAAGTGGATGGCCTCAGTCCGGCGGTGCTCAAGCTCATTGCGCAAACGGTCATAGGCGCTCGTTCCGCGGGCCGGTGGGTCGGAGTGTGCGGAGGCATTGCCAGTGATCCCTGTGCCGTGCCAATCCTTCTCGGACTCGGCGTGAAAGAACTCAGCGTTAGTTTGCCGTCGATCCCCACGGTGAAGGCGCAAATTCGAACTCTTCGCATTGACGCCTGCAGGAAGCTGGCAGAAAACGCCCTCGCCGCTGAATCTGCCGAAGAGGTGCGGGCTCTCGTCCCTGATCGGGAAATTGAACTGTTATCAATGAGCACGGGTGTCTAGCATGAAGATATCGTTCCAAGGCGCATTTTCTCTTCTCCAGAAGATCGGCAAGTGCATGATGCTGCCGGTTTCCGTGCTGCCGGTCGCCGGCATTCTGCTCGGCATTGGGAGCGCAAATTTCAGCTGGCTGCCAGCATGGCTGTCACAGATCATGGCGACGGCGGGCAGTGCGATCTTCGGGAATCTCGCGTTGCTCTTCGCCATCGGCGTAGCCATTGGGCTCACGGAGAATGACGGTGTGGCCGCCCTCGCGGGCACGGTGGGATATGTTGTCTTTCTCGCCACGATGGGTACATGCGCAAAGCTCTCCGGCGTAGAAACCACAGACGTGATGGGAATTCCGTCCATCGAGACCGGCGTCTTCGGTGGAATCATCGTAGGGTTGATCGCCGCGATGGTGTTCAGCCGCTTCTACCGCATCAAACTCCCAGACTACCTCGGCTTCTTTGCCGGAAAGCGGTCCGTTCCCATCATCACTGCGTTTGCGGTGATCGCAGCAGGCGCTGTGCTCAGTTTCATTTGGCCGCCAATTGACAAAGCAATTGATGCGTTCTCCCATTGGGCCGTGCATGAGAGTCCGGCTATCGCCTTCACGATCTATGGCGTGGTTGAGCGCGCACTCATTCCTTTCGGTCTCCATCACGTTTGGAACGTTCCGTTCTTCTTTCAGGCCGGCGACTATACCGATCCCGCCACAGGCACCGTCGTGCACGGGGAAATAGCTCGTTTCATTCACGGCGATCCAACTGCGGGAAGGATGACCGGGGGCTATCTCTTCAAAATGTTCGGCCTGCCCGCCGCGGCTCTCGCCATCTGGCGTGCCGCACGCCCAGAGAATCGCAAAAAGGTTGGCGGGATCATGATCTCCGCCGCGGTCACTGCATTTCTTACCGGGATAACGGAACCCATCGAGTTCGCATTCCTTTTTGTCGCTCCGGTTTTGTATGCTGTCCACGCAGTGCTCGCCGGACTGGCCTATTTTGTCTGCATCACTTTGAATATCAGACACGGATTTACGTTCTCGCATGGGCTCATTGATTTCATCGTGCTCTATCCGAAGTCTCACAACGCGCTATGGCTCCTGGTCATCGGCCCTATCTGGGCAGCAATGTATTACGGTGTCTTCTCCTATGCGATCCGGCGCTTTAACCTGCTAACTCCCGGACGTGAGGAAGACGAAGCTGTGAAAGCCACCGGTAGCGTCAGCGGTGACAATTTTGCTCTGCAACTGGTACGTGCATTCGGTGGGCGAAGCAATATAGCTAGCCTCGATTCATGCATTACCCGGCTGCGTGTGAAACTGCACGACGTAAATAGAGCCGATGCGAACAAACTCAAGGCTCTCGGCGCAGCCGGAGTTGTAATGGTTGGTGATGGTGTGCAGGCGATCTTTGGCACGCAGAGTGGGAACCTGAAGACCGACATGGAGGAGTATCTCAAGACTGCTGGTCCCGAAGCTGACGAAATCGAGAAGGTCTCGCCGGTCAAGGCGCCATCTATAGCGGGAACTCAACCGACTTTGCGCGATCCGGACGCTGCGCGCAGAGCTAATCTCTACATTGCCGCGCTCGGCGGCAAGAAGAACATCGTCCGCGTGGATGCCTGCGCCGAGACTCGGCTGCGTCTCGTTTTGCGCGACGAAGGCCTGCTGAAGGAAGGCGAATTGAAAGCCGAGGGAATCGCCGCTATCGTCCGGGTGGACGGCCAGACTATTCATCTTCTAGCTGGGCTTAACGCCGACCAATATGCCGCTGAAATGCGCGCCCAGTTGGCCGCATAGCAAGCTGAACTTAACGTCTGGAATGGCAGATCACTGGAACTTCCAGAGGTGGTCGTTGCGTCCTCCGAGGGCGCGAAGAGAATCTCTCTTAAGGGAGCCCCTGGAACGAACAGCCACGACCCGGAAGCCGTCGAGCTTGATCTCATAGGTCCACTTTGCACCGGCGGGCAGTCTCTTGACCGAGAAACACTTCATAGGCTTTAAGGCTCCTCCGCGGCGGTGAATCGAGAAACCTCGATTAGTCCTCATAAACGCCCTTCTAACCAGGAACGCTTCATTGCTAGTGCAGAACCGTCGTTTAATCGTTGGGGGCCTGTATGGGAACCCACACCTTTTGACACGGCCGGATCGGTGAGATCCGGCCATTTGTTTTGTGGGATTTACGAGGCGGGTTTTTGGAGGCCTTTTGTCACAGCGATAATGCGCCTGTGGATGTCATTGATGACGCGGCGCTGCTGATCGAGTGCGCTTTGGAGAAGCGTTGTGTTGGAAGGGTTATTTTGGAGCTGTTCACGTAGATCTTCATTCTCTTGTTCGAGACACTTGCGATGGCGGCGGCTGTCGCCGAAGGCCTCGCCGATGAGGAAGCCGAAGCTGGCCGACAACAGCACCCCCAGGAAGATCTCTGATTCTGGGATCATGCGGCGCGCTCCTGTTTTCTAAGGACACGCTGTACCGTGGCCGTCGAGATACGATGGCCCTTCGCGATCTCTCGGATGCTCTGGCCATGCTGACGGTCCTGTTGGATGGCGAGGCTGTCCAGTTCCAGCGGAGCCCGGCCGATCCGCTGGCCTTCCAGCCGTGCGCGCCGCATGCCGGCGCGCACCCGTTCGACGATCAGGCTGCGTTCCAACTCGGCGATAGCGCCGATGATCACGATGATGGCGCGGCCCAACGGGCCGCCGGTGTCGATGTTTTCCCGGAAGCTGACATATTCGACGCCTATCCGATTCAGCTCGTCGAGCACATCTAAAAAGTGCTTCACCGACCGGGCGATCCGGTCTGAAGCCCACACAAGAACAACATCGAAGCGGCCGCGGCGGGCATCGGCCATCATCTGATCGAGTCCCGGCCGTTTGGGTTTCGTGCCGCTGATCTTGTCTGTGTACTCCGCAACGATCTCATAGCCGCGCTGGGCGGCCATCTGGCGCAGGTCGTGTAGCTGGGTCTCCGGATGCTGATCGACTGTCGAGACCCTCATGTAGAGCCCGGCGCGCTTCAAGCGCGCCTGCTCTTCTTGGAAGCGACTACTCCGTTCTTGGCAACATACTGCTCGATGAACTGCAAAACCACGTCGGTCATTTCGAGGCCCTGCGCTGCGGTTGCGGACTTGAAGCGGCGGTGAAGCTCTGTGGTGATATTGACGTTCAAGCGTTTTAGCCCTTTTCCTTCCTTTATCTTGATCTGACTCACCTCCTTTCTCTGGAGGTGAGCTTATATGGATGTGAGTACCCGCCGCCAGTGCCCCGGATGGTCCGAGGCGGCGGCTGGACGGGTTTACTGCTCCCAGGCGTCCCTGCAGAGCACGGCCATCGTGGCGATCCGGTCATAACCTAGCTCAAGGGCATCGGCCATGGGGCGCAGTTGTGCTGGATCGGGAACGAAGCCGGCCTCGACGGAAGCCCATTCCGAAGCCTCCATCCCGGCCAAACGGGCTGCTTCCTCTACGGAACGGCCGGCGGCCTGGCGAGTCTTGCCAACACACTGGCCGAACAGCCGGCCCCAGACCAGGCGGCGGACCGGGCGAAGATCATCTTGTCCATAGAACATCATACTCAGATACTCCTTATACGCTCTCCTGTCAAGCAAACTGCAGGATTGCGGTCTATTTGAACCACTCGATGAGTATGTGCTTACATGGGCAAGAACCAAAGCTACGGCATATATCGCTCTCTATCCTGCTCCTCACCGGCATTCACCAATGTGCCTCTCATTGGTCCCATCCTTGCAGCCACCATCGGCCGGCTCGTCAGGCCGACCGTTCGCATGCACGAAGAGGACTGGGACGGATCCGATTACTCCCTCTACTCGCCGCGGCTCGAACCGCGCGGCCCCGGTGCGCTTCCTCCGCCCATGCCCAAGGATGAATACTCCCTGGGCAACGTCTTCAAGAAAGAAGCCAACATCTTCGCCGAGTACACCGGCCTCTATGGCTTCGTGGCCAAGAGCGCGTATCAGGGAATGTTCCCCAATACCAGGGTTCTCCGTCCTGCCGGGCACAAAAGACCTCACGCGCGCGCGACGGACAGAAGATCACTCCACCATCCGGCCTTCGCGTCTTGCTGGCTCTTTCATCCTCTCGAGTGAGCTACAAGCTCTCGCGTTCTTCTGTCTTGCCTGACAGAAAAGTACTTCACGCGCGCCCGCGACCGGCCACAGACCCATCCCCGATCCGATGGGATCCCTCGGGACTCTTGCGTCTGTTCAACGAGGCTCAGGCTGGCGGTGGTCTCTCTGTCCTGGCGGACACGAAAACATCATGGGTGCGACAAGCCGGAACCTGTCCATAATCGGGGTCGCCTTATTCCTGCTTTATTCACCCTCTATATAAGGAGGGCAAGATCGGGTGGTTTTTCTCGCCCGCCGGGCTCCCAAAACCTGCCCGCAGCTGCCAAATTCCGGCGCTTTTCGGGGCTTTGAAAATAGTTGGTTTTCGGCTCCCACAACCCTTCCGTTTTACTTCTGAAATTCGCAGCCCAAACGTGGGGGAACCCGGTTTTCCCTACGTAGCATTGGCACTTTTGACGTTAAGCAATGGGTTGGGACCTCGAATTTGCCGCTCTAGTATAGGTTCGCAGGGCAAAGTACGATGATTTGCTGTGTACTGAGTAGTTATCAAAACCGAGCAAGAGTACTAAGTAGTACCTAATTTAGAGCCCTTGGCTGTCTTCGGCTTCGGCCGGCACCTCGATCGAAAGGAAAAGTCACTTTTTCTGGATGTAGCGTTGTAGAAAATCGATAGGGCTCTGCTGGCTCGAGAAGTTAGGAAGGGCATTTTCCTAACTGGAAGCGACGCTAATAAACGAAGTTCCCTTCCGGCTCGGCCGCGCTCCCATCTGCGGTGCCAATCCACAACGCATCTGCGCAACACCTCGGAATGGCCATTGCGCATTGCGCACAGAAACCGAGACGACTGCGCAACGGCACATGCAACATCTAAATCGTTGCGCACAGTTCCTAGCGACTGCGCAACGGTGGGCCGGATCGCAGTTCTCTGCTGTTTTGAGACAATTATCGCTTTCCTCTGGTGCACACAATACTAGATAGGGGGGATGCTCCGATTAGGACCATCGGGAAGGAATCATCCCTCCATGATCGACGCTCCCTCCATTGCGCAGCTTCAGTCAGATTGGTTCAAGCTTTCAGATCTCGATCGCGCCCGTGCCATCCTCACCATCAAACATTCGGGAATTTCCATCCGCAAGGTTGCCAATCAACTTCAGCTCAGCGAGTCTCTGCTCCGTCACCTTCTTCTGGCGCTCCAAGCTCCGGTGAGCGACCAAGTTCTCGCTCAGTGGGGAAAGATAAGCACAAACGAACTGGTTCGCCGCGCCAAGGCCGCTGGCCCGCGGCCCTCCGCTCAAAAACGAGAGGCGATCGTTCTCGATCGCACTCCAGAGCCTGGCAAAGCGGCAGATCTTATTTGCGATTGGCTTCTTCAGACTCAACTGTTCGGTCCAGCCCGCGAGATGATCGTCAAAGAGGTGCAGCGGGAATTCCTCGCCATGAAGGAGGCCGGCCTGCACCCATCCGTTGTTGCGTCCTCCGATATGCCCACTTCCCAGATCATCGAGCGCACCAAACCTCCCGCTCTCATTGACGACAGCATCGATATCGTTGCATGGTTCGCTCAGTGGCTCTGCAAGTGGTCCTTCTTTGCTTTTCCTGACGAGGGCATCAGAGGTACTGCGCTGGATTTGGCTCGGCAGAGGCAGTCGGGGAGATAAACGCCATCGGAGCTAACGGCGGACTTTGTATCTCTGGCTCCGATCTTTCTGGCACCCGGGAATAGTCGTTTCCCGGGCGTCAACATTGGAACTGATTCTGCCGAGCATCGAAAACCGACGCCTTTCGGAGAGCGATTACGGGTCCATCTGCAGCAATCACTTGTCCGAGCAGCCGTGCGAGTTCAACAGGTCGATGCAACACCATCTGAGTGAGAGGTCTCACAGGAGGTGGTGTTTATGGCACAAGGGAAGCGAGTGGAGGTTTCCGCGGCGCAGCGGACAGAGATCTGGCGGCGTTGGAAGGTGGGAGAGTCGTTGCATGAGATCGGGCGAGCATTCGGCCGCAAACATACCTCCATCCATCTGCTGTTATCGCATCATGGCGGGATCGTTCCGGCCGTCCGTCGGCGCTCACCCCAAGCGCTCACGTTAGCTGAGCGAGAGGACATTTCGCGAGGAATCGCTTCCGGCTTATCGATTCGTGCGATTGCCACCCGCCTTTCCCGAGCTAGCTCAACGGTGAGCCGGGAGGTCGCACGTCATGGTGGCCGTTCTGAGTACCGAGCGAGCGAAGCTGATTGTGAAGCCTGGGGGTTGGCTCTGCGACCTAAGCACTGCCTACTGGCCACCCATGAGCGGTTGCGAAGGATCGTCGTCAGTAAACTGATGCTGGACTGGTCGCCTCAACAGGTTTCCGGATGGCTAAAGATCCAGTATCCCAAGGACGAGAGCCTGCGCGTGTCCCACGAGACCATTTACCGTAGCCTCTTTATTCAAGCGCGAGGAGTATTGAAAAAAGAGCTCATTGGACACCTTCGGTCCAAACGCCTCATCCGCCGCTCGCAGCACGCGAGCAAGAGTGGACATGCACAGGGTCAGATCATCGAGGCCATCTCGATCCGGGAACGACCAGCGGAGATCGAGGACCGAGCGATCCCAGGACACTGGGAGGGCGATCTCATCAGCGGCACAAAAAACAGCCACATCGTGACCCTGGTGGAACGGCACTCACGCTACACGACGCTCATCAAGATACCCAGTAAAGAGACGACCGTTGTCGTCGCCGCGCTGAGCCGGCACATTCGTAAACTCCCCGTCTCCCTGCGCCGCTCGTTGACCTGGGACCGAGGACACGAAATGGCCCAACACAAAATCTTCAGCGTGGCCACCGATGTGAAAGTCTACTTCTGTGATCCCCACAGTCCCTGGCAGCGCGGCACAAACGAAAACACCAACCGGCTGTTGCGCCAATACCTGCCTAAGAAAATGGACCTGTCACGCTATACGCAGTCGGAGCTGGACAAGATAGCGCTCCGCCTCAACCAACGACCGCGAAAAACTTTAGAGTTCCAGACCCCTGCCAGTAAACTGCAAGCAAGTGTTGCGTCGACCTGTTGAACTCGCACGGTTTTTCGGACAAGTGACCGCTCACCCTGTTGTGGGCTCGCCGAATAGATACATTCTCTCTGATTTTTCCAATTGCTTGTCAGACCGGTCCAAACGCACCCCGAAAAATGCGGCTTTTGCCGTTGCAACGCGGATAAGGCGGGGCCGAATCTTCGCCGGAAGCGCCGCTGCCGGGCTCGGCATCTAGAAGGGTATCTATCTATAGGAACTGATAAGTTTGCCTTCCCGGGTATCAGACGGCAAGTCGGTGGAGGCGAATGCGAGTCGGATGAATCCTGGCAGAAACACCGTCGAGAATCATGACCAATAAACTCAGCCTGGTCAAACAGGTCCGAGGCATCACACGCAATTACCTTCCCCGCGAGAGCGGATTTGATGGCAGGCTCACACAGAGCGCGGTTGGGTGTGTGACAAAAGGGTGCATAAGGGTTTCGAGCCGCTGCTCTGCACTTCGATCTGAGTCAAACAACCGCATTTAGTTCTGGGGTACCAACAGATTGACCTAAAGCAACATACAACGGCTGCGAAATCGCAACAATAGATTTCAGAAGAATGAAAGGCGCTCAATTTTCCTTACTGGCCCCATCTCCTTCGGACGAGATGGTTGCAGAGCAGCCGTCACTCGGGACAATAACTTTCTTCCGCTTTCGGTGGTATGTAGACGTTTGATCCGCGAGTTTTCCGTTGCACGCATCAGCAAGCCTGCCGAGAAGAGCGATTTAACCAACTTGCTCACGACGTCTTTCGGAAGGTTTGTTGCTTCCAATATTTGTTTTTGAGTTTCCCCACCGGTTTTGTTAGCTGCGTCCAGAATGAAGACCACCCGGCCGGCGTTGCCAGCCACGGTGTGAGCGTCTAATACGTTGTCCACAAGGATTGATTGCGCAGCGAACTTCCTGGCTTGATTTGTTGCCATTTCGCAACGATAGCTGAAGAAGATCGAAATGGCCAACAAGTACTGTCCATCCCGTTAGTTGCTATTTTGCAACTGATTGTGCCAGCGCCAATCTGGTCTGTTCCTCCAGCGGCCGAGAGCCCGCTTCCTCGGGTTCGACTTCCATCCTTCTGTGCAAATTCTCTTCGAGCCTTTGATAGATGCCTTGCGTAGCCCAGAGTTGAAGATGCGCACGAAGATGCGCGCCCCGCGCAGCACATGTATGGAGAACTGGTGATGTCCGACGTTTTAGAGATTCAATCCGCAATGCGATCGAGCTTCTCTGCGGTCAAAGTTGAGCAGGGGACGCGATGGGGCCAATACGAACCGTTCGTGGATGAGCACGTGGTAGCTGACTTTTTGGGAATAAAGCCGCGCCGGGTTCTTGAGATGGCACGCAGAAGGCTCCTACCGGCGCACCCGATTGGAGGGTGCCGTAAGATCTGGCGATTTCGCATCTCGGAGATTGATGCACACTTCATTCTTCGCAACGAGAAGCAGGGCCCTGCTACGATCGCCTTGGCAGTTCCCGTTACCCGGGAAAGGAAACACAGTGGGTAAAGGGACGGTTAGCAAGAAGCGACGCTCAAATGGATTGACCTGGATCTACCGGTTTCAAACCACGCGGGCATTGGACGGCAAGAAGGTGGAGAACACCAAGGTAGTCGGCTTGGTGAAAGACATCGGGTCGTCCGAAGCAGCAGCATGGAGAGAAGTCGGCCGACTGGGTCTCGACAATAACCTTGACCGGGTGAACGGATCTCGGTTGACCTTTCGTCAACTGGCGGAGCACTTCCGCCAACACGAATTGAAAAAGAAATCCGGCATCGGTGTTAAGGCAGAGGAGACAGTTGCCACCAATGAACTGCTCCTCGATAAGTGGATTCTCCCGAGATGGGGCGACTTCATGGCGTCAGATATCAAGCCACTGCAAGTTGAGGGTTGGTTCGAAGCGCTGACTTCGCAACCGCAAGGCAAGAAGAAGGCTCCTCTCGCCTGGGCAACGGTCTCGAAGTTGAAGTCAGTCATGTCTCAGGTATTCAGGCACGCGCAACGCCATGAATTAATCGAAGCGACTATCGACTTGGATGGTCGCGCTACCAATCCATTGGTGATGGCGCGGTCTGAATCTGGCACGGACTACGAGGCGGTTGTTGTCACTCCCGAGCAGATGGTCGTGATTCTGAACGAACTCGATACTCCGGATACACGTCTGGAATGGACCCTAGCGCTTGTTCATGCGTCAACCGCCCTTCGACCCGAAGAAGCGTTCGGATTGAAGTGGCGAGATATCGACTGGTTGAACGGCCAGATTAGGATCTGCCGTGCGTGGTCAAAGGGGAAGGAGACGTTTGGCAAGACCGAGGGAAGCATGTCGCAGGTTGTAATGCATCCCGCCCTGGCGCAGGCACTAATAGCCTGGCGTCAGGAGTCGGTTTACGCTAAGGATGACGACTGGGTCTTCGCCTCGACGAGGTCGAAAGGGAAAACCCACGCTCCGCAGGCGTCGCTGGTCAGGACTATCTGCGACCCGCAGCGGTCAAGGCGGGCGCGATCCCCACGGGATATCGAGGGAGATTCGGGTGGCACAACCTTCGACACTCGTTGGCGACTTTCTTCGCCGCTAATGAGGTGAATCTGCCGGTTATCCAGAGCATGCTCAGACATGCGCGACCGGGAACCACTGCGCTCTACACGCACCGAGTCAACTCAGCGCAACTGACGGCTCAGGCGAAATACCTGCACGCCATCAATATCGTGATTGAATAGGACTCTTGGGTTGGAACTTGGGTTGGAGGAGGATGGGAGGGAGAATTTTGAAACCCCCTAAACCATTGAAAATAAAATGGTAGGCACGACTGGACTCGAACCAGCGACCTCTTCCGTGTCAAGGAAGCGCTCTAACCAACTGAGCTACGCGCCTGCGGTGTGACAGAGAGTAGTCTATCAGGATATGAGCGGTGGGGAAAGAACGTCCAGCGTCCGCTGCCTATGCTGTACCATCATTGACTGACGGATCAATGAGCCTCCAAGAACCATGTCTGCTGCAACTTATGGTCGGGAGGCCTGATAATTCAGCTCCCTTTCTGCCTGCGTGGCCGGTTGCCTTGAACCAGTGATGACAGAAGCCTTGAACCGACGAACGAACCCCTTCCGGACGGCGCCAAATATCCTCACCCTGCTGCGCATCTGTCTTGCTCCCTTTTTGGTCGCTGCAATCCTGCAGGATAGATTCTTACTTGGCTTTTCGTTATTCGTCGCAGCCGGTTTAACCGATGCGCTCGACGGAGTTCTGGCACGAGTTCTCAAGCAAAGAACGATGCTTGGTCAGTATCTCGACCCGGTAGCTGACAAGCTTCTTTTGAGCACGCTCTTCGTTGTCCTGATGCTGAAAGGACTCATTCCAACTACGGTGACAGTATTAGTCTTGGGGCGAGATGTGGGAATTCTGTTGGTTGCGGCAATTCTTTATGCGGCAGTGGGCAGGCGGGAGTTCTACCCCAGCATCTTCGGCAAGGCCAATACGGTGGCCCAGGTGACCGCGGTCGGCGTGGTAATGCTGCATCAGGTAATAAGCTCGGGGTGGGTTGTGATTCTGCGCCTTGTAGCGCTCGACGCTACAGTCGGGCTGACAGTGGCTTCTGGATTGCACTATGCCTGGATTGCCTCACATCGGGTAAGTGTGAGCAACGTGCAAGGAAAGTGACGATTGACTGCCACCTAAATGCCCAGATGCTCGACAACATCCCTTTGTCTGGAGGCTTGCCGCAGAATCTCTCGAGCTGGGTATATCGGCTTATTTGCGAGTTTTCAGCTCGTCTTGGTTCTCATCCGCATCATCTTTAGACTCGGCAGACTCCTCGATTTCCATATCGTGAAACTCTTCGGAATCAAAGACATCGCCACATTCCAGGCACTCCACGTATTCCGTGTCTTCGTGTCGGGAGACAATTCGAACCCTTGGGTGTTTGCAGGCGGTAACCATTGTTTTAGTCGATTTGAGATTTCGATGCTCTTTCCGCAGATTGTAGCGGCCTTTTAAACAATTTCAAACCGCTTTTTGGTGAATCTTTTGCGTTCGTAATCTAGTTCATTCCACGCAAACGCATTGTCCGGTCCGCTTGAATACGGACATAAACGGTCGTATACTAAATACGGACCTAAGAAGTCGCATATTCAATG
This sequence comes from uncultured Acidobacteriaceae bacterium, assembly GCA_963737915.1. Lineage (GTDB taxonomy): Bacteria > Acidobacteriota > Terriglobia > Terriglobales > Acidobacteriaceae > Telmatobacter. Next base: position 336,680 of record CAVTUP010000028.1, read on the forward strand.
CTTAAGCTGACCAAAAAGGCGGATTACGGGTTGATGGCGCTCAAGTTCCTTGCCGAGCATCCGGAGACGGCTGCGCTCAGCGCCAAAGACATTGCTGACGCTTACGGGATTCCGGCTCAGCTGCTGGCGAAGATTCTGCAGCAACTTACAAAGTCCGGTTTGCTGAAATCGCATGCAGGCATGAATGGCGGCTATGCGCTTTCGCGAGAGGCGCGTGCGATTTCGGCCTACGAAGTTATTCTCGCGATCGACGGCCCATTTTTCATCACATCGTGCACCAAGGGCGCCAAGGGTTGCGACCTTACTCCCAGTTGCACGATCAAAGAACCGCTTGCGCGCGTCAATGAGACGATCGCCGGAGTGCTCAAGAGCATCAGTATCCAGGATCTGGCCGAGCACGAACATCCACCAGATCGGGTACACCAATCAAGTCGACTGGTTTCTTTAACGATTTAACGAGAGATATCTCCTCCGCTTCAACGCGGAGCCGCAACAGGATGGAGAGGTCAGATGAGTACAGTTGCCAGCCAGATAGAAGTCCCGGCAGGGGTGACGTTGCCGATCTATATGGACAATCACGCGACCAGCCCGCTCGACCCACGAGTGCTGGAGGCGATGATGCCATTTTTCACCAGCAAATTTGGCAACGCGGCGAGCCGCAATCACTCCTTTGGTTGGGAGGCGGAGCAGGCGGTTGAGACGGCCCGCGAGCAGATTGCGAAGCTCATCGGCGCTACCGCCAAGGAGATCATTTTTACCTCTGGAGCCACCGAGTCGAACAACCTGGCCATCAAGGGAATCGCCGAGATGTATCGGGAGCGCGGCAACCACATCATCACGCAGGTGACCGAGCACAAGGCCGTTCTCGATACATGCAAGCGGCTTGAGAAATACGGCTATCGCGTAACGTATCTGCCGGTGAAAGCTGATGGGCTTATCGATCTCGAAGACCTGAAGCGCGCGATGGACGACAAGACAATACTCGTAAGCATCATGGCAGCGAACAACGAAATTGGTGTTCTGCAGCCGATTCGCGAGATCGGGAAGATCTGTCATGAGAAGGGCGTGATCTTCCACACAGACGCCGTGCAGGCCGTCGGCAAAGTGCCGGTGAATGTGATGGCCGATAACATCGACGTGCTTTCGCTTTCCGGTCACAAGATTTACGGGCCAAAGGGAGTGGGCGCCCTCTACGTTCGCCGCCGCAATCCGCGTGTGCAGATTGCAGCGCAAATTGATGGTGGCGGCCACGAGCGCGGCATGCGTTCCGGCACGCTCAATGTGCCGGGGATTGTTGGACTGGGCAAAGCCTGCGAGATTGCTCTCAGTGATATGGAGAACGAGGCGGCCTATCTACGCGGCCTGCGTGACAGGCTGAACAACAAGCTTACGTCGGAACTGGACTACATCCACGTGAACGGATCGATGGAGCATCGCCTGCCGGGCAACCTGAACGTCAGTTTTGTGTATGTCGAGGGTGAGTCGTTGTTGATGGGAATCAATGACGTGGCAGTGTCGAGCGGCTCCGCTTGCACGTCGGCAACCCTGGAGCCATCGTATGTGCTCAAGGCGCTGGGGTTGGGCGACGATGTTGCACACAGCTCGATCCGCTTTGGGCTTGGCCGATTCAATACGCAGGCTGAAGTGGATTATGTCGCGGCGAAGGTCATCGACATTGTGAAGAAACTGCGTGAACTTTCACCGCTTTACGAAATGGTGAAAGAGGGAATTGACCTGACGAAGATTGAATGGCAGGCGCATTAAGATTTGTGCCTCGGATTTTCCGGGGCTACCAGCGACGGGTCGTCGTTTCTGGGTTGGAAGAAGCATCGGCGGGCATGCCTGCCGAATCAAAAAGAAGTACGCGGCTTCCCCGCGGAAGGAGATAGAACCATGGCATACAGCGATAAGGTCGTAGACCACTACAACAACCCGCGCAACGTGGGCACACTCGACAAGGCTTCAGCAGAAGTGGGCACGGGTCTGGTGGGCGCGCCTGAATGCGGCGACGTCATGCGGCTCCAGATCCGGGTTAATCCCGACACCCAGATTATTGAGGAAGCCAAGTTCAAGACCTTTGGCTGCGGCTCGGCGATCGCGAGTTCCTCGCTCGCCACAGAGTGGATCAAGGGCCGCACGGTTGAAGACGCGATGGCGATCAAGAACACTGACATCGTCAAGGAACTGTCGCTGCCTCCGGTCAAGATTCACTGTTCTGTACTGGCTGAGGATGCGATTCGCGCGGCGATCGGCGACTGGAAGAAAAAGAACGGTGTCGCGGAAGCTGCTCAAGTGACAGCCGCAGCGCACTAAGGAGTCTGCACTGAAGCGGCCGACGGGTTCAGAATCGGCCGCACGGCGACTGGGAAAGAGAATTATGTCGAACATGGTGACAATTGAATCAAAGCCGGCGCAAGGCGCTTCCGCGGCTCCGGTGCAGGCCGAGGTAAAGCCGGCACCGGGTTCGCCTGCGCAGGGTTTGCAGTTGACCGAGCGGGCCATCAAGCGCATTCGTGTGGCGATGGCCAAGGAAGGCGTGTCGCCCGAAGAGGGCGGACTGCGTCTCGGGGTTATGGGCGGCGGTTGCTCCGGGCTTTCCTATTCCATCAAGTTCGATACTCGGCCACGGGAACGTGATCGCATTTACGAATTCGACGGTGTGCGTGTCTTCGTTGACCCAAAGTCATTTGTATATTTGCACGGCATGACGCTGGACTACGAAGAAACACTGATGCGACAGGGTTTTAATTTTATAAATCCGAACTCCTCGCGCTCCTGCGGTTGCGGTTCCTCTTTCTCTTAGTTCAGTTGTCCTTCGCCGGAGTTCCATCATGTTAAAAGTTCTTGATTCTGCAGTCCCGGTCGCATGCTGGTCATGTTCCGTGGCGCACAATGACGCGACGCTTTTCTGCCCTCATTGCAGCAAGATTCAGCCTCCTCCGGGAGGCGATTATTTTTCTGTCTTCGGATTAGTGCCGCGACTGGATCTGGATTTGAGTTCCCTGGAGCACGAGTTCCATCGGCTGAGCCGTAAGCTCCATCCCGATCGGTTTGCGCGCGCACGGGAGAACGAGAAGCAGTGGAGTCTCGCAGACACGGCGCTGCTCAACGATGCTTATCGCACCTTGAGAGATCCGATTCGGCGCACGGAATATTTGCTCAAACTGCATGGCGCGGAGATTGGCGAAGAGCACAGCGGGAAAGATCGCAAGGATCCGTCGCGGGTTCCGGCTGATTTGCTTGAAGAAGCATTTGATCTCAATATGCAACTGGAAGAGATGCGCATGGCCCGCAAGATGGGCGATTCCGATCCTGAACTCCACCCCAGCAACGAAGACCTGTCGCTGGGGGCCCGGGAATTGCAAGCGAGCCTCGAACAGGCGAAGAGAAAGTTTGACGGACTTCTGGATGACGTTGATCGCGACCTGCGTACGGAGTGGCAGGCGTGGGATGGTGGCGATGCCGGAATACGCTCAGCAGCGCAAAAGAAGATGGTGGCTCTGCTTGACCGCCGGCGATATATCAACAACCTGGTTCGCGACGTAACCGAGACTCTTGGAGCTTAAAAGATAAGCATGGCGGAAGGACACGTAGTTGGAATCGACCTGGGAACGACGAATTCCCTTGTCGCTTATATGCAGGGCGATGCGCCCGTTGTGATTCCCGGCGTTGACGGTTCCAATCTGGTACCGTCGGTGGTGGCACTCGATCCCATAGCGGCTGAGGGCGGCAGACCGACAGTCACGGTCGGCAATAGTGCGCGCAGAGCGTTGATCGAAACGCCGGAGCGCGTTATCTATTCCGTCAAACGCCTGATGGGACGCGGACTTGAAGAGGTCCAGAGCGAATTGAATCTATTTCCGTTCAGGCTGGCGGATGACGTCGAGGCCGGCGAAGTGCCCCGCATCCAGCTTGGCGAGCTGCGATTCACTCCTCCCGAGATTTCGGCATATATTCTGCGCCAGCTCAAACGCAATGCAGAGCGATTTTTCGGCTCGCCGGTTACGCAGGCGGTGATCACAGTACCTGCTTACTTCAACGATGCGCAGCGCCAAGCCACGAAGGATGCAGGTCGCATGGCCGGGCTCGACGTTTTGCGGTTGGTGAATGAACCGACCGCGGCTGCGCTTGCTTATGGACTGGACCGGGCCAACGTGGGCACCATCGCGGTTTACGATCTTGGCGGTGGTACGTTTGATATCTCCATTCTCAAGCTGCGCGACGGTATCTTTGAGGTGCAGTCTACCAACGGCGATACACACCTTGGCGGCGACGACATTGACAACCTTTTGGTTGCGATTGCGCTGGATGAGATTCACGCGGAGCACGGGATCGATCTTCGCGCGCATCCCAGTGCTGTGCAGGGACTGCGCAAAGCTGCCATTGACGCAAAGATTCAGCTCTCGAACGAGCAGGTTGCGAAATTCGATATCGAACTGCCAAATGGAGATCGTTATCAGCGCGAGATTCCAAGGGGAGTCTTCGAGCAATTGATTGAGCCTGTTCTGAATCGCACGGCGGGCCCGTGCAAGCAGGCCCTCAAAGATGCCGGTCTGACGCCGGAGCAGATCGATGAAGTGGTGCTGGTTGGCGGGTCGACGCGCATCCCTGCGGTGCGGCAGTTGGTTGACGATCTCTTTCATCTCGCAGCACGCGGGAAGAAGCCGCATATTGAACTGAATCCAGATGAGGTGGTGGCTCTGGGCGCCGCCGTGCAGGCCGACATCCTGGCCGGTGCGTCGAAGACGACGGAAGAGATGTTGCTACTGGACGTGACGCCGCTTTCGCTGGGAATTGAGGCGCTTGGTGGAACGGTGGCGCGCATTATTCAGCGGAACTCCACGATTCCCGCGTCGGCGACCGAGCACTTTACCACTGGCGTCGACGGGCAGACCAATGTTGCCATTCATGTTGTTCAAGGTGAGCGCGAACTCGCTGCAGATTGTCGTTCGCTGGCGCGATTCGATTTGAAAGGCATTCCGCCGATGAGTGCTGGGCTTCCGCGGATTGAAGTGAAGTTTCTCATCGATGCTGACGGGATCTTGCAGGTTTCAGCGCGTGAGCAGCGCAGCGGGCAGGCTGCACAGATTGAAGTGAAGGCGACTTACGGACTGACCGATGAGCAGGTCGAGAGCATGATCCTTGACTCGTTCGATCACGCGGAAGAAGACTTTGCCAAGCGCCTGTTGATTGAGGCGCGGAATGAGGCGGACACGATCCTCTCCGCAGTGGAGCGTGCGCCGGAGAATCCTGCGTGGCAGCAATTGCGCGGCGAAGAACAGTCGGCGATCGCAGCAGCGCGGGACAAGTTGGCCAGCGTCAAGCAAGGTGATGATCTTGAGGCAATTCGTAAAGCAACGGTGGCGCTGGACCAGGCGACGCGGCGCTTTGCAGAGTTGATGATGGAAGCCGCGGTTTCAACGGCAATTCGCGGCAAAACGATGGACGCGGCCGGAGAAGAGATGGGTGATGAAGTCACGGCGCCGCATCCGATGGCGCCGGCGGAATTCAAATAGCATAGAGCTACTAAGGAAGGACACTATGAGCGAGACAACCGGAAAGACCATTCCCCCAGAAAAGCTGGTGCGGGTCACGTTCCTTCCCGAGGGCAAGACGGTCGAATTCGAGTTTGGCACGATGCCGTATGAGCATCACGGCAAGCCCATGTCGTTTCTCGACGTAGCGGAGAACTTCGACGTCTTTCTCGATCATGCATGTGGCGGCGTCTGCGCCTGCACGACCTGCCATTTGTGGATCAAGGATCAGCAGGGCATCAGCGAAGCTGACGACGATGAACTCGACCGGATGGATATGGCAGCGGATCAACAATTGAACTCACGACTCGGATGCCAGGCGGTGATTACGAAGCCGGGAAACTACGTGGTTGAAATTCCGAAGTGGAATCGCAACTACACATCCGAGGGCAAGCCGCTTGCCATGGCGGAAGGAAAGTAAGGAGCCGTTTAGATGCCACGCGAAATTATGTGGACCGATTCGGAAGAGATCGGCATTCAGCTGCAAGAAAAATTTCCAGAGGTTGATCCCCTGACGGTGCGTTTCACCGATCTGCACCGCTACGTCACGGAGCTTGAGGGCTTCTCGGACGATCCCGCGAAGTCGAACGAGTCGCGCCTGGAAGCCATCCAGATGGCGTGGCACGAAGAGTTCGAAGACGCGAAGGGCTGACGGCAGGTTCAGACGCATCCATCGGCATCAACTTTAGTACACACCCCACCGGGATTCTGCGGATAATATCCGTTGTTTCAATGGGTTACAAGGGGTCGCGGCGCCAGAAATCCTCTCATGATTGGACTTAGCCGCAGAATCCTCTCAGTAAAGGAGTTACGTGCCGCCGTAGGCAGACCCATCATCTCAAAATCGAGATGTGGGGGACCCGCGTGGTGTGCCGCTCTTTCGCTATTTATGGAGCCGGCTTTCGAGCCCAATCTCATTGTGCGCTAACACGTGGAAATTATGTGCAAACGCTCGGAAGAGGCTTCTGTTTGCAATTAAAGGGCTTGGAAATAGGGCTTTGAGAGAAACGCTTGACTAGCCGAAAACTACCGGACATGGCTGCATGCAATTACGAACGCCAATTGTCCTCGAAGCTGAACGATCCCTCGAAGTGCTGGAATTCTTTTTCCTGACCCGGGACAAGATAGACGCTGACGACGTCGAAGCGAACCGGCGGTGCCGTCTTCTGCGGGAGTTGCTGCACGTATCTCCGCGCAAGCCGGCGAAGAACTTTGCGCTTGTGCTCATCGACGGCGATCTCGGCTGGGGTCAGGTCGTGGGCTGTTCGCGTCTTCACTTCGATGAAGCAGACCATCGGCCCCTGCCATGCGATCAGATCGACATCACCAGGCAGATCGCCTGAAGACCACCGCCGCGCCACGATTGTGTATCCCTTGCGCCGCAAGTAGAAGAAGACGGCATCCTCTCCGGCGATTCCCACGGAGAGATGAGCGGGCAGCTTGTCGGCGCGGCCGCGCATGCGGGCAACGGTGGCGAATCCGGCGAGCGTGCGCTCGAGCAGATCGATCTTCATTCGGCCTAGAAACTGCACGCCAACCATTGTCTGCCGCGGGGCGTGCGCGGCGCAAACAGCGATGCCGGGCTGCTGATGAAAACAATCACGAACTGGCCGGTTCAGGCTAGGACCTACCGCGCGTAAACAGCGATGTATCGGGGCATTTGCTGTTTTCAGATTTTCGAATGTTCTAGGCAAGGCTTGGCCGATTTTGAGCGAACGCGGTTTCGCTTCCTGGATTGAGCTATGTCCTATACGGCCACGAACATGATGTCAGGTCGATGTCCAGACGTCGGGGAGATAATGGCTGGGAGCAAAACATGACAGAAGATTGTCCCGCCAATATCGACTTGATGAAGCCGGTCAATCTGATCGAAGGAGAGAACGCGCTCGACACGCAGCTTCTTAGGGAGATGGCCGAAGAGGCTCGCGATTTCATCAGTTCTCACGAATGGTGCGAGTGTGTTGATCACCAATATCTGGCGTACGGAATCGGCGGAGTCGTTGGCGTCTTCCTTATCCTGATTACTCCACGCGACAAAAATGTCGACAAGTGGTTGTGGGCAATCGTCGGAGATCTTCCGCCCGCCTATATCGTTGTCGAGGATAATCCAACCGCTTCTGATGCGTTGGACGCCTATTGTTCCGAGATGGGATCGTGGGTTGAGGCGGTCGAAAGGGGCGACAGCATTGGCGACTTAATCCCCGTCAATGCTCCGGCTACTCCGGAGTTTGCGAGAGAGCTAGGCGGAAGGCTGGAGTACTTACGCCTGAAGGTTTTGCCTCTCGTTACGTGAGGAATGGTTGTCGATTACTGCGTCAGTTTTCCATTCGTAAATCAAGATGCGGATCGAATAGTCGCCTACGGAATTGAGCATGTTTGTGGAAAGCTCGCGAAGGCAACTGCAGATGTTTCGACTCCGCTTCGCCGCGCTCAACATGACAGGCACTTTTGTCATTGTTGGTCGGTGCCGGCTACTTGGAAGTGTGCATGATTGTGGCTGGAAAGCTTGCGAAGGGCAACTGCAGATGTTTCGACTCCGCTTCGCTCCGCTCAACATGACAAAAAACGCTTTTGCGATTGAGGTTCGTGCTTTCCCAGGTGCCAGAAGCGGCACCTGGGACACCCAGTTTTGGTGCTTGGGTTTAGAGTGCCGGGAACTGTGCCAAATGCGCGAACTGAATTCCTCGCTCACACGTCCCGTCACGGCCAGCATGTACCGTACCGGTTGGTAATTTGCGAAATGCCGACAACATCCCTCACGCGGGCTGCGTTTTTTGCTTATCTTCGCGAACTGCCGCCTAGGAGTGATCCCAGCACGCCGCGCACGATCTGGCGGCCTACGGTGCTGCCGATGGAGCGTGCGGCGCTTTTCACCATGGCTTGCGCCACATTGTCGCGCCGACCTGTGCCGCTGCCGAGCACGTTGCCGAGGACTGAGCCGGCCGCCTGGAGCCAGTCGGTCTGGCTGGCTGCGGGCGCCTGGGCAGGAGCGGTGTGCTGAGCGCTTTGCTGAACGGCGGCGGAGGGGGCATTGGCGGCGGTTGCAGATGCTGCGACTTTGCCTTTGAGCTTTTCGTAGGCTGAATCGCGATCGACGGTCTGCTCGTATACTCCGGCGATGACGGAGTTGCGGATGATCTGAGTTCGCTGGTCCGGCGTGATGGGCCCGATCTGGCTGTGCGGCGGGAAGATCATCGCGCGTTCCACCACATACGGGATTCCCTTTTCGTCGAGGAATGATACGAGTGCCTCACCGACTGCAAGCTGCGTAATCACCTCTTCGACATTAAGCTTCGGATTGGCGCGAAAGGTTTGTGCGGCGGCTTTGACGGCCTTCTGATCTCGGGGAGAGAAGGCACGGAGCGCGTGCTGTACGCGGTTGCCGAGCTGGCCCAGTACGGTTTCGGGCACGTCGATGGGGTTTTGAGTGACGAAGAAGACTCCGACGCCCTTGGAGCGAATGAGGCGCACGACCTGCTCAATTCTCGACTGCAACACGGAGGGCAGATCGTTGAAGAGGAGATGCGCTTCGTCGAAGAAGAAGACCAGCTTCGGTTTTTCAGGATCGCCAACCTCGGGCAGCTTTTCGAAGAGCTCGCTCATGAGCCAGAGAAGAAACGTTGCGTAGAGTTGCGGAGACTGTAGCAACTGGTCGGCGGCGAGGATGTTGACGACACCGCGGCCGCTGCTGTCGACCTGCAGGAGGTCTTCGATATTGAGCGCGGGTTCCCCAAAGAACTGGTCGCCTCCCTGCTGCTGGAGGGCGACGAGTCCGCGCTGAATCGCGCCAATGCTTGCGGCGGAGATGTTTCCGTACTCGGTCTGGTAGTCCTTTGCGCCGGTTGCGACGTGCACCAGCATGGCCTGCAGGTCTTTCATGTCGAGCAGAAGGAGTCCCTGATCGTCGGCGATCTTGAAGACGAGGGTCAGCACGCCGGTTTGCGTGTCGTTGAGATTCAAAATGCGGCTCAGGAGCAGCGGGCCCATCTCACTGACCGTGGCGCGCACGGGATGGCCCTGCTTGCCGAAGACATCCCAGAAGACGACGGGGCAGGCGGAGAACTTCCAGTCACCGAGGCTGAGGAGGTGCAGGCGCTCGTCGAGTTTGGGAGAGGTTTTTCCTGGCTGGCTGATGCCGGAGAGATCGCCTTTGACGTCGGCAGCAAAGACGGGGACTCCGATGCTGCTGATCGCTTCAGCCATGACCTGCAGGGTAACGGTCTTTCCGGTGCCTGTTGCACCTGCGACCAGGCCATGGCGATTCGACATTCCAGGAAGAAGCGAGAGTTCCTCTGTTCCTTTTGCGACTACCGGCGCGTCAATCATTGGTAAAAAGCCTCCATCGTGCGAGATCTACGATTCAGGAACGGCGCGGCGCTGAGTGCGCCACTGGCCCGTGATATCAGTGGAGTCTAAACGATCCATGCTGAGCCTTGCGACAATGCGCGGATTGCGGCCGATGGAGCTTCCTCAGGGGCTGAAGCCCAGCAGTTTTAAGAGCTTGTGCGGCACGACTGACGTCGTGCCCTGTTACAAAGCTCCTGCACGTTGCGCCTGGAACGCTTGCGAAGGACAACTGCGGATGTTTCGACTCCGCTTCGCTGCGCTCAACATGACAAGCGCTTTTCTTGTTGTTGGTGGATTGTCGGCTAACCGGGAATCACTTGTTCAGCAATAGTTTCGAGGGGCAAATAGCGACGCCGCGCTGCCTGGGATTCTGGACAACGCGGCGTTCTTGTTGACGTTAGTTCAGGCGGTTGCTGTGGCTAACTCGCCTGCGTGGGCGTGTTCTTTTTCTGCCTGCGTGAGGGCATCTTCGAGAATGTCGAGAGCGACGGTGGCCTCCTGTTCGCTGACGATGAGCGGCGGGCAAAGACGGATGGAGGTTTCGCCGCAGCCGAGAATCATCAATCCGCGCTCGAATGCCAGCGTCTCAACGCGATTGCGCAGGGCATTTACGGGTTCGCGAGTGGACTTGTCTTTCACCAGTTCGACACCGATCATCAATCCGCGGCCGCGAACATCGCCTACGAGTGGATGACTTTTCTTCCATCCGTCGAGGCGCTCGAGCATCTTAGCGCCGACGCGCGCGGCATTGGCGATGCCCTCGCGCTCGAGGATGTCGATGGTCGCGAGCGCAGCGGCGATAGAGATTGGATTTCCACCAAACGTGGAAGCGTGGGAGCCGGGAACCCAATCCATGATCTCCGCGCGGCTCATGCAAATGCCGAGGGGCATTCCGCTGGCAATTCCCTTGGCCATGCAAACGATGTCGGGCTCAACGCCGGAGTGCTCGATGGCCCACCACTTTCCGGTGCGGCCCGCGCCCGATTGCACTTCGTCGGCCACGAGCAGAATGCCGTGGCGATCGCAAACGGCACGCAATTCGCGCAGGAAGTTATCAGGCGCAACAACGTAACCACCTTCACCCTGAATGGGCTCGACAAAAATTGCGGCTACTTCTTCAGGCGCGAGGATTGTCTTGAAGAGCTTCTCTTCGATGTAGCGCGCGCAGCCCATGCTGAACGCTTCTTCTTCCTGCGGGCCTCCCGTGCATCCACGATACGCATAGGGATAGCGGATGTGGGTCACGCCGGGAACCAACGGGGAGAAGCGGCGCTTCTGCTGAGGCTTCGAAGCGGTAAGCGAAAGTGCTCCCATGGTTCTGCCGTGGAATGCTCCCAGGAACGCGATGATGTGCTGACGGCCAGTGTGATAGCGCGCCAGCTTGAGCGCACACTCAATCGCCTCGGCACCGGAGTTTCCATAAAAGAAGCGATGCGGGCCGGGCATTGGCGCGATGGCTGAGAGCTTCGCGGCAAGATCGGTCAATGGCTCGTTATAGAAGTCGGTGCCCGAGATGTGGATGAGTTCGGCCGCCTGCTTCTGAATGGCGGCGACGACTTCGGGGTGGCAGTGGCCGGTTGAATTCACGGCAATACCAGCAGCGAAATCGAGGAACTCGTTTCCGTCTACATCTTCAACGCGAACGCCGTGCCCGCGTCGGGCGACAAGCGGATACGAACGGGTGTAGCTGGGCGAAATGAGCCGGCTGTCGGCATCCACGGCGGCCTTCGCCCTGGGACCGGGAAGGGGACAAACCAGCTTGGGTCCGAATTGAGCATGCATTTCTTGCTTGGTCATTTTTGTCTCCTCGGCAGATAGTTACTGTGGCTGGAGATAGAGCACAGCCACGGACCCTGAATCAGGGTCGTGCAGTTGATTGGACCTGGTCTGGTCAGAAAGAGCAGGCGAGGACCTTCGGCGGGCCGGTGCTAGTCGCCGCCGAAGAGACTAGGTCGAGTGCGAATGGGCAGCACACGCAAATGGCGCCTGGGGCAGATGCAACGCGCGCGAGACCGCGACCAGCGTTTGGTGGCTGGAATGGTCGGTAATGCGCTGGAATATAGCTTTTGCATTGGGGAGCCCCGCTGGCCAGAGGATAGCACGGGCTTAACAAAGTTGGCACTGATCTTTCCGCGTCCCTCGGGTTGAGGCTGTCGAAATTGCTCATTTCATTAGGTCGTTCGGTTCCGGGCTAGGATGGAAGAAGACGTGACGAATTCCACTCTTCCATCGACTGCACCGCATAAGTCAGCGGCATCAACCGCTTCGATCGTGCTGGCCTTTGCGGCGGTCTATTTCTTCTGGGGTTCGACTTATACGGCGATCCGCGTTGGGTCGGCGGAGATGCCTGCGTTTTTGCTGGCGGGAACGCGATTTCTGATCGCCGGGCGCGATTCTGCTGGCGTGGTGCCGATGGCGCGGACTGCGGCTGGTTTTCCCGGTCGAGGACGATGCTCCTGCTGGGTTTGATCGGTCTGCTTCTGCTGGGCGGGGGCAACGTCGGGCTGGTGTATGCGGAAAAGACGATTCCAAGCGGACTGGCTTCGCTGGTGCTCGCGGTTATTCCGTTGTATGTCGCGTTGATTGAAATGTTCCTGCCGGGCGGGGAGCCTTTGCCTGCACGCGGGTGGCTGGGCATGGCGCTCGGCTTTGCAGGGCTCGCCGCGCTGCTGTGGCCTTCCCTTCGTACTGGCTTTTCTGGCGACCGCACGCGGTTATTAGCCCTTGCGGCGCTGCTGGCCGGCGGCCTTTCGTGGACCATCGGGAGTCTGCTGTCGCGGCGCACGCGATTGCCGGTGAACAGCCTTGTCGCCGCAGCATGGCAGATGGTTGCCGCGGGCGTAGTGAATACAACGATTGGCAGCGCGCTGAACCAATGGCCGCAGTTTCATCTCAATCGAGCGGCTGTCGGTTCGCTGGCTTATCTCATTACCGGCGGTTCGCTGCTTGGCTATACAGCGTTTATCTACCTGATCCAGCATGTGCCGGTTGCCAAGGTTTCTTCGTATGCGTACGTGAATCCCATGGTCGCGGTCTTGCTGGGGTTCTTTCTGCTGCACGAGCGGCCGGTGGCGGCAGAATTTGTGGGCATGGCCGGCGTCGTGGTGGCGGTCTTTCTGTTGACAACGGCGCAGGTGAAGGTAAGGTCGAAAACTGCGGTGGAGTTGGAACAGATGCCTGGAGAGTAGTGGCTGGGCTGGCTTCAGGTGCTGCTTGCTGTTGCCGACGCGATCCTTTCCTTTTCGCGTGTTTCACAAGAACACGTAATTATCTGCAAACTTTTTTTGCGTTGTGGTTACTACCGGTGAGGGGGTGGGTTGCATGTTTTCCTGGCAAGCTACTTAACGCCGAAAAACATGCCGAATTTGTGAACATATTGCGTGCTCTGGCGACATGCGGCAGAGTTTGCCGGCATGCTCCAAAATCTGTGATGCCCCGCAACATCGACAACTCCTCAATATCCAGAGTGCGCTATCCGGGGTTAATTATCTGCAAAGTCCGAAAAGAAAGTTTGAAGGGCTACTTGTCGCCAGGAATGAATTGGAATTCAGGCAGCGTGTTTTGCGATGCCCGCCCGCCATAACTCGAACTCGTCCAAGGGCAGCGCGGAGCTAATGAGGTAACCCTGTAGCGAATGACAACCCATCCGCGAAAGGGAATCCCGTTGTTCTTCTGTCTCGACACCCTCGGCAATGACCGACAATCCCAATGCCAGGCTCAGGGAAATGATGGCATGCGCTATGACGCGACTACCGCCATCCGCGAGCATGTCCCGAACGAAGGATCTGTCTATTTTTATCTGATGCAAGGGTAACTGCCTCAGATAGGAGAGCGACGAATAGCCGGTTCCAAAATCGTCAAGAGAGAATCTAAAGCCCCGAAACTTAAGGATTGACATTTTGTCGATCACTTCGTCGAGATTGTCGACCAACACGCTTTCCGTGAGTTCGAGTGTGATGTTCCGGGGATTTGCGCCAGTTCGAGTGAGCAAGTTCAAAACACGATCAACGAATTCCGGTTGATGAAACTGGTGGGCGCTGACATTGACTGCGACTGACAGGCGATTTGTTCCCTTCCGCTTTCCCCATGAAGCAGCCTGCATGAACGCTGTTTCCAGAATCCAATCGCCCAAGCGGACAATCAGTCCTGTCTCCTCGGCCATGGGTAAGAAGCTCTCCGGTGGCAGGTAGCCACGATTGGGATGTTTCCACCGTAACAGCGCCTCGACGCCAATCAGAAGGCCGCGATCCATTTGAGGCTGATAGTGAAGTTGAAATTCGTCTGTTCCGATCGCGCGGCGGATGTCTTCTTCTAGTAAGACGCGCGCATTGACTGCAGTCTGCAAGGCTGGAGCGAAGAAATGTATAGCTTTGCGGCCTGCCGCTTTCGACTTATACATGGCTATATCAGCCTGTTGCATTACCTCATCAATGTGGTCTTGTTTCCCTGCGAACACTCTGATTCCGATGCTTGCGGTACTGAAACACTGGTGACCGGCGAGCAGGTATGGCTGGGCAAGTGCACTCGAGATCTTCTCTGCCACGGCCTTCGCCGATGCTGCGGCATCGTCGGCTAATTCGCTCAGCCCCTCGATGATCACGACAAACTCATCTCCGCCCAATCGCGCTACGGTGTCGCAATCGCGCATGCATGCAAGAAGTCGCTTACTGGTTTCATGAAGCAGAAGATCTCCAGTCTTATGACCAAGCGTGTCATTGAGAGTCTTGAAATCATCGAGGTCAATGAAGAGCACTGCTCCCTTGCTGTTGCTTCGAGCGCTGACAGTCAGCGATTGACGCAGCCGATCCCAAAGAAGGCGGCGATTGGGAAGACCTGTGAGCGAATCATAGAAGGCGAGCTTCATGATCTCGTCCTGGGCTGACTTGGCTTCGGAAATGTCTCGTGCGAAGGAAAGGATGCAGGGGATACCGTCCACCTCAATGAGCGATGCGGTTAGTCGTGCCCAGAATATTTCCCGATTCTTCTTTCTAAACTGGAACTCTAAGTCCTTGCATCCTGCGCTCAGGCTCAGCGAGTCGAGTAATCTTCGTTGATCGCGAGCCAACATCCACATACCGAGTTCGCTCATCGTTCGACCGGCAACTTCATTTCTTTCATAGCCCGTGACATCAAGGAACGCTTGATTGAGATCGACAATAGCTCCGTCGCTCAGACGGGAAATTATCACAGCATCGGGGCATGTCTGAAAAACGGTCAGGTATCGTGCTTCACTCGCCTTCAGAGCTTTCGAATAGGCGTCGATTTCACTGTTGAAATGCAACAACGCTGCCTCTTCGGCAAGCTTGCGTGCGCTAATGTCTCGTGTAACTTTCGCGTACCCGGTAATCTCGTCGAAGACGCCGCGAATCGCAGTCAAGGTGCTTTCAGCCCAAAACTGCGAACCGTCCTTGCGCGCGCGCCAGCCTTCATCTCCTGCGCTGCCATCTGCCGCAGCCAGAGAGAGCAACATTGCGGGCTTGCCACAATCCACGTCCTTTTGGGCAAAGAAGTGCGAGAAATGCAGACCCACAACCTCTTTTTCTGTATAGCCCTTGATGCGTTGACCGCCGGAGTTCCACGTCTTCACGTGGCCCCGGGAATCCAGGAGGTAGATGGCATAATCGTTGATACTGTCCACAACGGATCGCAACTGTTGGTCATTCTGGCGCACCGACTCCTGGGCAGCTCGTTGCTCGGTTGTGTCTCGGATATAGCTCATGACAAAAGAGCCAGATGCGTTCTTCGTCGGCCTGAGCATGATGTCGACCGGAAACTCGGTACCGTCCTTGCGCAAACCAAACAAGTTCGCCGAGGAGCCCATCGAGCGTGTCCTCGGGTGAGCGGAATAGTTTTCACGTTCCCCCAAATGGCGGCGGCGGAAGCGCTCGGGAATCAGTTCTTCAATGGGCTTGCCGAGGAACTCCTCCTGCGTGTAACCGAACAACTCAGCGGAGCGCGAGTTCGCAGCGCGGATCACACCGTCGGAGTCTGTCACTAGAATCGCGTCAGGAGAAAGTTCGAACAGGCTTTCGGATGCCAGCGCCAAGATCGCAGCCGGAACCGTCTGAGGCATTGCCAAATCGTCGCGTTGCGGGGCACACGACGAGGGTATTACGGAAGTTCCTAATTTTCTCAAAGCATTAAACTCCGTCCCTAGAGTTGCACATGGGAAAAGTTTGATTCCCAGGGACCAACTACGAAAATGGCTGCCAGCGTTTGGAAGGTATCGAATGTCAGGTCATAGCCTTTGATGGGAAACGCCTGACTCCGCATGTTCTCCGTCGTAGATCTTCAATCTATTGCCGCGAAGGTTTCCAGGAGTGTGCGATTTGGGAGAATTAGAATCGAGCCGTGCTGCTCAACCAGGCCTTGGGTCTTGAGATAATTCAGTGTACGTGTGACGGTCTCACGGGATACTCCAATGTGCTCCCCAATTTCCTCGTGAGTCAGTGAACAATGGAACTGGGTTTTACTCCCGCCATCTGCGCCGCACCACTCGAGCAAAAGCCGAGCGAGCTTTCTTGGCGCTGATGATGAAAGGCCGATCCTATGTAATTGTTCGCAGGCTCGCTTGTGATCAAGGCTCAACTGACAGGCCACATTGAGACAAGCCTTGGGGTGGCGAATCAGGAAGTCGAGAAAGCTCTGCCGAGGAAGTGGAGCAATCACGCAGGGGAATTGCGTTTCTGCTGTCATGTCGTAGGGTAGCCCTGAAACAGCAGAGGTCAGCCCGAGAATTTCTCCTGGCCCCGCCATTCCGATGATCAGTCGTCCACCCTTGACCGAGTTGAGGGAGAGTTTTACGCTCCCCTCAAGCAAGAACAAGACCCTCAAAGGCTCCTGCTCCTCTGTGAACAAGACCGTATTTTCCTGACAACTGAACGGGGACGCCAGGGATTCAAATTCACCAATTGCCGCGCGCGACAGGAACATGAAGAACTCTCCAGCTCTCCATTTGGCGCTGGTGCCATTCCACGCAATTATGGGTTTTAGACTCACCTGAGTCTGCCATCGATCAACTGCGGGAACACTCTCAGCGCTCATGTGGAAGAACTGATTCCGGAGTGACGGGTCGGAAGATCTCTCTGGGTCTGCTCAATGATTGATTCCATGATCTCAACTCCTTCTTCCTTGTCCACGCGCTAAAGACTCCGTGCTCAAAGAGGTTGGCCTCTGAAATACGCCAAAGCCTTCTATAAACTCTAGTTTGGGGGCGCAGGCTATCTCTCTACTTCTAGCCCTTTGCTCAATACCATGCGATCAGCGCAAATGGAAGGCGTGGGAGCCTTCATGTTCGTCCAGGGCTTTAGAAGTCCTCACGAGGTTTGCGCGATTCTATTTTGGCTTCGGCTCGGTGACAATGAAAGAAAGAGCTGAAGCGAGAGTGCTGCTCTGCGATCAACGACACTTGGTTTGTGGATACAGAGCGTATTGGTAAGTGGACGCTAGTCTCATTTCTTAGGGATGTCTACCTGTTATCGCACATTGGGAGAATGAATCTCTGAATCCGGCGCCCCATTCAGTCTGGCGTCAAGAACGTTTGAGATGCAGGCAATGAATGTCCGGCTCTAGCGGCAGGCCGACGCGCGCGCATTTTGGTGACTGGAAGTCTCGCGAAGGACAACCGCAGATGTTTCGACTCCGCTTCGCTGCGCTCAACATGACAAGCGTTGGGAGGCGGGCTTATTGAAGGTGACACACCTACAGGCGGAAACGGCATGCGATGGCGTCGTCAGAATCCTCGAAGGAACGAGGAGTTCACTCGGCGGCACGATGTAAATTGAGAAGGGCTGCTGCGTAGCGCAACTCATTCAATGCGCAGGGCCTGCACGGGGTCGATGGAGGCTGCGCGGCGCGCTGGGATGATGCCGGCGATGGCAGCCGCGACTACGAGCACTCCAATGGCGATAACCATGACCGGAACATTCACACTGGTGATCTCGTAAAGCTGCGACTTGACGTATCGCACGCAGAAGATTGCCACGGGGATACCGATAGCGAGGCCGACGACGGTCTGCAGCATGGCTCCGCGCATGACGGTTCCGATGACGTGGCTGCGTGCTGCTCCCAGCGCCATGCGGATGCCGATCTCCGGCGTGCGGCGGACTACGGTATAAGCGGTGACGCCGTAGAGGCCGATGGCGGCGAGCAGCAAGGCAAGCAGGCCGAAGAGAGAAGTGAGACGCGCGATGAGGCGCTCCTCGATGAAGCGATCGTCGATCTGCTTCTGGAAGGTTTGGAACTTCACGATAGTGAGGTTGGGGTTGATACTCGCCAGGGTGCTGCTGACGATCTTCTCAAAGCCGGGAACAGGGCGGCTGGTCTGGATAACCAGGGCTCCGGCGTACATCGATAGATCTTTTTCGATAGGGCTGTCGGGGTCCTTCGCATTGCCTGCGCGCTGCGTGAGCGGCAGAAAGTACATGGCATGGTCTTTCCAATAGACGCTGGTGTACGTAGTGTCCTCTACCACGCCGACGATCTCATGCGATCCATCCAGCCCAGCCTGGGTCGGCCCCGAGAAGCCAAAGCGATGGCCGATGGGGTTGCGTTTGCCGAAGAACTGCTTCACGAATTCCTTGTTGACGACGGCGACGGGCGGCGCATTCAGCGTGTCCTGCGAGGTGAAGCCGCGGCCCATGATGACATGGGTGCCCACGGAGTCGAAGTACTCCGGGGTGCCTTTCACCCAGGACGCGCCCTTGTTCAGGTCTGGATCGCCCTGCACCTTTACACCTGATCCCCAATTGTTCTCCTCCATCGGCGTGTAGGTGGAGAGGCCGACCTTGAGAACGCCGGGAATGGAGTGAAAGCGGTCAACGATTGTCTGGTAGAGGGGCTCGACCTCTATGTTCTTGTAGCCGGCGGCCTGCGGATTGATGTGAGCGATGTAGCGGTTCGTTGTATCGAGCTTCATGTCGACGTTCTGGGCTTTGTTGAGGCTCTGCGCGAAGAGGCCGGCAGCAACGAGCAGCACAAGAGAGAGCGCGGCCTGTAGAACGACGAGAGAGCGCTGCAGAAAGGACGCGCCGTGAGCGGTGGTTCGCGCGTTGGCGCGCAGGGATTCAATAGGCTGTGTGCGCGCAGCCATCAGTGCCGGCGCAAGACCAAAGAGGATTCCCGTAACAAGGGAAAGTGCAAACGCAAAGCCGATGACGAGCGGCGAGGGCGAAGCCGTAACCGGCATGTTTTCCTGGTTCGGAAAGGCGAGAGCCAGGAGCGCGTGCGCTCCAAGGTAGGAGACGGCGAGGCCGAGCAGGCCACCGATCACCGAGAGAAGAACGCTTTCGGTAAGAAGCTGGCGCACAATACGGCTGCGTTGCGCGCCCAGTGCTGAGCGGATGGAAAGCTCCGCGCGGCGGCTCATGCCGCGCACCAGCAGCAGGTTCGCGATGTTGGCGCAGGCGACGAGAAGAACGAGCCCGGCGATCCATTGCAGAAGCCTTAGGTGGTCCTTGTATCCATCCTGCATGTTCTGGATACCGCCGCCGCCGGGAGTGAGCACGACATGGGTGCGGGGGAGAACCTTCTTGGCGCGGGGATCGGTAAATGTCTTGAGCGGAGCGTACGTCTGCTTGAGCAGAGCGCTGGCCTTGGCCTGGAGGGCAGGCACGGAAGTTCCCGGCTTGACGCGACCGATGATGTAAGCCCACTGAGTGTCGGGATCGGTGAAGTAGGGTGCGCCGATGGTCGTGTCCATTGAATTCATGGGAAGGAAGTACCTGGGCGGATTGGTATCGATGCGATCCCCGTAAAAGCCCTTGGGCGCAATACCGATGATCGTGGCCGGTTTGGTATTGATGTAGAACTCGCTTCCGACTACGCTCGGATCGCCTGCGTAATCCTGCATCCATGCGTCATAGCTCATCACGGCGGTTATGGGTGCGCCTTTCTGGTCGTCAGTGTCGGCAAAGAGACGCCCGGCTGCCGGCGAAAGTCCAAAGACGCGGAAGTAGTTGCCGGAGACAAAGGTTCCCATGACGGATTTCGCTATGGTCTGGGGCCCGGAGCGGCGGACGGTAATGGGCCGCCAGGCGTAGCCCGACTCCATCGCGGCCAACTCCTCGAACTCCGGGAGGTTCTTCTTGAACATGTAGTAGGTGTCGGTGGCGAAGAGCGAATAGTCTCCCTTGTCGTTCCAGCCGCCGTTGACGCAGCAGTCGTCGCGGTCGCCGATGCGGATGAGGGTTTTGGGATCTGTTACCGGCAGGTTATGAAGCAGGATGGCATTGACCAGCGTGAAGATGGCGGAGTTGGCACCGATGCCGAGGGCGAGCGTGAGCAGCACGGTAACGGTGAACCCCGGTGTCTTTCGCAATTGGCGGAATGCATAACCCAGATCCTGCAGCAGAACTCTCATCACCTAACCTCCACACACACAGACTTGCACATACAGAGAGCATGTTTCGTACCACAGGATTCTTCCCTAGCTGCTTGAAATCAATAGGTTCGGGATTGCAAGATCGCGGAATTTGCGTTCACAACCGAGAAATAGTGTTCAAAATCGGACGCCTTGCTGCACTAAGGACTAGGCAATCCGAACGCCAGCCAATTCTTCCCGAGAACATCAGTGTCCGCGACCGCAGTAAGTCTGACCAGTTCGAACAGGTTCATGAAGCCCGGAATAAACATTGAGCTTGGCCATGGGTGGACCGCGGGCAAAGTTTGATCGGAAAGCTTGATTAGGTCATTGTCGGTACAGGAGCATGCCGGGCAGCCTTGGGACTATCTAGAAATTTCAGTCCGTGACCTAGCACCGAGATCGAGCGGGGGCAGATCGGGAGGGCGGATCACTGGTTGTGCCAGTGAAATAGCTTGTGCGTGATCTTCCATTCGCCGTTCCATTTGAGCAAAGTGAATATATCGGAAGCTCGGGCATTGGCCCCCGCCAACTTCCCTGACCAGCGTTCGACTTCCAGATGAACGACAGCGATGCTCTCGATGATTTCAATGCGGGCAAAGCGGGGGATGATGTTCGGTGCCGGACCGTTCTCAGTGATCCACTTGAACACGTGTTCGA
This sequence comes from uncultured Acidobacteriaceae bacterium, assembly GCA_963737915.1. GTDB lineage: Bacteria > Acidobacteriota > Terriglobia > Terriglobales > Acidobacteriaceae > Telmatobacter. Next base: position 357,581 of record CAVTUP010000028.1, read on the forward strand.
CAGAGCCGGTATATTCGACTCCCTGACAGTAGCCGGAGATGGTTGCGGAAGGATGGAAAGCAGGGCGCATCAAATCTCCGTCACCTGCCCGGGCCCCGGCGATATAGCGGAGCATGGTGTGGGCGATCGCGTCATGCTCGACGAGGTAAGCATTTGTAATTGGTTTGACCGGGAGGTCCTCGGCTTCATCGACGGAGATTTCGGTTCGGCATTTTGTGCGTAACCGGCTCCACGCCTCTATTTCGTGCCTGAACGCGAAAACGGTGTCCTGCTTTTCGTGCTCACGGCGGTGGACTGGGAGTCCCTCCAGCGCTTCCCAGCGCCGCACAGTGCGTTCGCTGCGCTCCAGATAAGCCGCAATCTGCTTCCACGATTCCAGCGTTTTCTGTGGAGTGTTCCGCTCGAGCATCCTGAGACTCCCGCGGAAGACTATATCAGAGGATGCGGTGCGAAGTTCGGGGCTCATGAATGCCAATGAAACGCCTTCTGGATGATCTTCCATCCACTCGGCATTTTGAGAAGCGTGAAGAGATCGGACATGTAGGCGCCGGAGCCGGCCAAATTGCCTGACCAGCCATCAACGTCGAGCCGAACCACCGCAATGGATTCGAGGATGTCCACACTCATCATGCGGGGCTCGATCTTGTCAGCGGGGCCATTCTTGTCGATCCAGTCGAAGAGGAAGGTGATTCCGACAGCGAGTTGATCTCCAGCGTATCCGAAGAATGAAGCGTCCGGGTGGAAAGCAGGACGCATTAGATCGCTTTTACCCTGTTTGCTTCCGTCAATGTACATCTGCATCGTATTGACGATTTGGTCGTAGTCAGTAAGGTATTCGTGGTTTGTCATGCCGAGACTGTATGGACTGGAAATGGAGGCGTCAACAGCCAAACATGGCCAAAGTCAGTCGTGAATGTGGGCGTAGTTCTGTATAGGCCACGCGGAGGATTGCAGAACGATCTCAAGAGATTGTGGGCAAGGGTCGGTTGATCCTTAGGCATCTTTGTGGCAGGGAAGCTCGCGAAGGGCAACCGCAGATGTTTCGATTGCGCTTCGCTGCGCGCAACATGACAAGCTCTTTTTGCGTTTCTCCTAAGCTGGAGCAACCGCGGATGTTTCGACTACGCTTCGTTGCGCTCAACATGACAGGGGCTTTTGCCCATGCGGACGGCGGTTTAACTGGCGGGTTTTTTGTCGAAGGCTGTGGGTGGAATCAGGGCGGCGAAGGAATCGCCGTCCAAGGCCACGGCGCCATTTTCAAACAGGCGTAGTGCATTTTCATCGGCGGCCATCGCCATCCAGCAGACGGCGCTCTTCTTCAAAAGGCCACAGGCAACCTCGACGCTGTACTTCATCTCGGGGTGGCCCTTGGGGCTTCCCTTGGTGCGCTCGATCCACATGTTGTGGCTACCGAGCGAGTAGGCGCCAAACTCCGGATCGTCGATATCGAAAGTGGACTTGAGCCCTTCCGATGCGCCTTGAGCGAAGCCGGGCAGATCTTTCTCGCTCATCGCCTGACCGAAGCACTCGAATGGCAAGGCAACAATCACCATGACCGACGGCGGGTTGCCGTGACGCGCGGTCAGCGCGAGCTGCACGCAGGCGATGCCTTTCTTTTCTTCCTCGGTGCTTGCGGACTTTGTTGCTTCCTGCTGCACTCCGGCGAGACTCTGCTGGGCGTCTGTTGTCTCCCAATCAGAAGGAACGCTGTAGGCGAAGCCCAGGTTATTTGAATGAACGGAGGGCGGCGCTGGTGTTTGCGCCAGCAGAGGCGTGCAGCCGAGAATGAGTCCGGTAATGAGAGATTGCGCAGTCATTTCGCGGCAAGTCTACCACGGGTGGCGTCGCTCGACGACCTGGGCAGGCGTTGCTATTTGAGCATCAGGACCGAAAGTGCCGACAGGATTCCGCCAACCGAGAAGACCATGCCGAGGTACCAGTAGATGCGGCTTCTGGTGAGTAGCGTGACTGAGGTGATCACGAGACCGATCTCGAGAAGTGCCTCGGCAAGATCGAAGCGGTCAGCGCGAGCTTCGGCTTGCTCGACTCGTGCTTCGAGCCCTTCGGCTTTCTCCTGCTCTTCTTTTAAATCGTCGGCCCACTTTGCCTGGTGGTCGGCATAAGCCTTGGAGATCTTTGCGGCAGCCTCTTTGTCTGCAATCGTCACGGCAGTGAGAAGATCGGACACGAGTGCGGTGTCGTTGGATCGGATCTTTTTTGCCTGATAGAGATTCCACTGGTCGGTGGCTTTGTTCTGGTAGAGGACGGCCTCGGTGTGGGTGCGATGGCCGAGAACAGTCGTAACGGCCACCATTACGGCGAGCAGACTCATCGTGAAGGCAACCGGACGCAATGCAGACTCGTGTGCGCCGTGCTCGGCATGTTCTCGTAGCTCGTGAACTTCGTTGGCTTCCATTGGGGGATGACCTCCGAGTTGGCAGGAGTTGGGGCGCGATGTTATTTACGCTTCCAGCGTACGCCGTCTTTCGAGTCTTCTATGATGACGCCCTTCTCAATCAATTCGTTGCGAATCTGATCGGCACGGGCGAAGTTTCGATGTTTTTTAGCCGTTGTACGCTCTGCGACCAGCGCGTCGATCGCCTCATCGGAGAGCGACTGCCGGGCGAGTAGCTCTGGCGCGACATCGGCCTGACGGCCAGACTGCTGGGCCCATGCGATCGCACGTTTTGTGGGTTCGGCGTCTCGATCTTCGATGACGTCGAAGACGGCGTCAAAGGAGGCAAGGACGGCAAGTACCGCTACGCGATCGTTTTCAAAAAAGCGGCCTTGGTCGATGGCTGTGTTTGAAGTGCGAAGCAGGTCAAAGATCGGCGCGCGGGCTTCGGCGGTGTTGAGGTCGTTCGCGAGTGCGGCGAGGTATTTGGCCTGCGCCTCTGTTGCGGCGGATTGAATTTCGGGATTCTCGCCTGCGGGAAAGGAGCCCTTTGTGAGCCGGTCGTTGAAATTGCGCAGACGCTCAATGGCGTTGGTGGCTTCGGTGAGGCCCTCGAACGTGAAGTTGAGTTGATGGCGGTAGGGAACGGAAATCAACGCGAGGCGGATAGCCGATGCCTTGTAGCCCTTGAGTAGAAGGTCGCGCAGGGTGTAGAAGTTTCCCTCGCTCTTGGACATTTTTCGGCCGTCGACCAACAGGAAACGAACATGCATCCAGTGATGAGCCAGCGGCTTGTGGGTTACGCTTTCGCTCTGCGCAATTTCATTTTCGTGGTGGGGAAACATCAGGTCTTCGCCACCGGCGTGCAGGTCAAAGGTGTCGCCCAGATATTCCATCGACATGGCTGAGCATTCGATGTGCCAGCCGGGACGGCCGCAGCCGATGGCGGTATCCCAGGAAGTTTCGCCGGGTTTCGCGGCCTTCCACAGCGCAAAGTCGCGAGCGGAGTCCTTTTCATACTCATCGACATCGACGCGAGCGCCATCCTCCATCCCGCTCAAGTCTTTTTTGCTCAACTTTCCGTACTCGGGAAATGCGGCGAGCCGGAAGTACCAGGATCCGTCGTCTGTTTTGTAGGCGGCGCCGATGTCGGAAAGCTTTTGCACGAGGTCGACCATCCGCGGAATGTGTTCTGTGGCTCGCGCGATCTGCTCCGGCTTCTGGATGCGAAGGGCATCGATATCTTCGAAGAAAGCTTCGACGTAGCGTGCCGAGTATTCGCCAATGGATTGGCCGGCAGCGGAGGAGTTCCGGATGATTTTGTCATCCACGTCGGTGATGTTCATGACGTGGCGAACCGGCATTCCGGAGAGCTTGAGGAAACGGCGCAGGACATCGATCTGGAGGAAGGTGCGGAAGTTGCCGATGTGCCCGTAGTCATAAACCGTGGGTCCGCAGGCGTACATGCGCAGAGACGCGCCATCCGAAGGGGCGAGCACGTCGACTTCTCCGGTCAGAGTATTAAAGAGGCGAATAGGCATTAAGGCTGGGACGGATTGCTGGCTCATGATTTCGGCCAAAATCGGGAGCGATTTGGTCTTATCGATTGTAACAGTGAGGATTACGGGCGAGATGCATCACGGCAAGATAGAGGAGCCCGCGTCGCCGCTTCATCGTATTCTTGCAACAGGTCCGCTAGCTATTGCTCGGCCACAAGATATGGAAAGACACGTTCTGTCGCTGCTCTGCGACCCGGATACTCGTTATCCGCTGGAGATGACGGGTAACAATCTGCGTAATACGGCTACCGGTCGCATCTATCCCATTCGCGACGACATCCCCTTGTTTGTGAGTACGGTGAAGGGACCAAATCTCAAATACCAGACAAGGTACGACTACATTGCGCCCGCCTACGACCTTGGGGAGCGCTTGTACGACTGGGTCAGAGGCAGATCGAATTACCGCGAAGAGTTGCTGAAGGAACTCGAGATCAAGCGCGGCGATCGAGTACTGGAAGTCGCAGTCGGGACTGGGGCGAACATCAGATATCTGCCTGACGGAATCGATTTCTACGGGTTGGACCTGTCGTGGGGGATGCTGCGGAAGTGTCAACGGAACCTGAAACACTGGAACCGGAAGGCGCATTTATTTCACGGCGAGGCGGAGCGGTTGCCGTTCAAGGTGGAGGCCTTCGACTCTGTTTACCATGTGGGGGGAATTAACTTCTTTACAGATAAATTAAGGGCTATCAAAGAGATGATCTGGGTGGCCAAGGCTGGTACGAAGATCGTGATTGTTGATGAGATTGAGGGGGGCAACATTCAGCGCGAGACGAGCGCCCGCCAGCAGGTCGAGTCCGGAAGCGAACACATACGATGCCCGATCGATCTCATTCCGGAAGAGATGCTGGAAGTGAAGGCCCGGGCGATCTGCGATGAAAAACTCTATTGTCTGACGTTCCGGAAGCCCTGAAGCGATTTATTCAGGATCAGGTGAACCGGGCAAAGTTTAGCTATTTTAATAGTTGCCAGATAGCGTAGAGTGCGAGCGCGATGCAGCCTTCAAAACCAATGGCCGCCATGACGCCTTTTGCTCCCTCAAGGGCTTTCGTTCTGGATATTTCAAGACCGTCGGCGAGCTTGGGAAGAGCTGGGACGTGACACATGGACGCCGGCAACAGGGGGCCAGAGTAAATCTCTGTAAACCGCAGGGTAGAGTTTGAGATTTCAAATTCAAACTGGTCGAGAGCCTGACTGGCCATTTTCGTTCCTTTCTACTTAGCGTTTTATTGTTGCCTAGAGTTTTATCTTCAAATCATTCCAATAGAACAGGTTGAACTCGAAATTGGAACCAATCTTGATATCCATATGTTCTTTTGCCGTTTCGTGCGTTTTGGATCTGCCCCCGAGGAACAGGGGCGAAACCGACGAAAATGCAGCATTTTTCAGGCCAAACCGGGAATGCAAGCAACTGCTTGAAAAGCAGGGGATATATGCCTGTCAGAGATAACAGGGCCGTTTATTCACAGTGTCGTTTCTGCATGAGTCGGTAAAGTTTACTTATAAGAAAAGGAACGACAACTGCTTTTATAAAACGCTGATCCTTATAAACCGCCGATCCGGACGGCGACACGGACTAACCAATGGGTTGCTCGTCCGTCTGAATTGGGTTGCTTAGGATCCCAGTGCGAGTGAGGGGTTGGCGGTGAGTTCCGCACCCGCAAACTCGCCGGCCTGAAAACGGGGCCACGCTGCTGCGGCAATCATTGCAGCGTTGTCTGTGGACAGGGCCAGGGTCGGGAAGGCGACGTCGAGGCCGCGACGATTTGCCTCAGTCGTGAATCGGGATCGGAGTTCCCGGTTGGCAGCGACTCCGCCGGTGACCAGGATGCGTGTGGCGCCGAGGGATTCAGCGGCAGCGAAGGTCTTCTTCATCAGGTCGCCGATTACCGCGTGCTGGAAGCTGGCGATCAGGTCCAGAGTGGTTGGATCGCAGGTTGCGAGTGCCTGATCAATGGTTGGGCGCAAAGGGGCGTCGGGACCGGTGAAGAGGGCTTCGCGGCGGGCTTCGGCCTCGGGGCGCAGGTTGTGGAGTTCGACATAGCGCAGGACCGCGGTCTTGATTCCTGAAAACGAGAAGAGAAAGTGCGGATCGAGAGCGGCGATGGGAGCAGTTTTCGCGGCCTTGGTGCGCGGAGCTTTGCCGCCGAGGTGGACCTTTGTCTTGATCTGCGAGAAGGCGAAGGGCACGGCGTGGGGGTTTCCATGGAGGGCGAGGGAGTCGATCCATGGTCCTCCGGGGTAGCCGAGACCGAGGAGTTTGGCCACCTTGTCGTAGGCTTCGCCTGCGGCATCGTCCAGGGTGCGGCCGACGATGGTGTAGTGCCAGGAGCCGTGAGCAGGTTGAGCCAGGTAAAGGTGGGTGTGTCCGCCGGAGACGACTAGCGCCAAGGCAGGCTCGTCGGTTTTGTCGGCGCCGCCCGGCTTTTGGCGCTCCTCAAGCAGGACCGCGTGGATGTGCCCTTCGAGGTGGTTGACGGCAATGAGGGGCAGGTCGAGGGCGAAGGCGAGAGCCTTGGCGTAGGTGATGCCAACGAGCAGCGCGCCCGCCAGGCCTGGACCGGAGGTAACGGCGATGGCGTCGAGGTCGTTGAGGGAGATGCCGGCCTGTTCGACGGCTGCGCGGACCACGGGAACAATGGCGCGAAGATGTTCGCGGCTGGCGAGCTCGGGGACTACTCCGCCATAGCGGGCGTGGGTTGCGATTTGTGAGGCAACAACGGAGGAGAGCGTGCGCGAGCCACGTTCGACGACGGCAGCGGCGGTTTCGTCGCAGGAGCTTTCAATGCCGAGGATGAGGCCGCGGGACATGCATGATTAGTTTATCCGGGGCCGACGTTCTGGGCTGCCGTGCTGGAGTGGCTGGGATGCGCGACAATGGCAGGAATGGCGAGAATGATCATCAAAGCTTGCGTGTTCGCGGTTTTGATCGCAAGCAGCGCGGCGAAGGACATTCCCGTCGGAGTTGCGAGGGAAATGGAAGGTCACGCGAGAGATTCCGACCAAGACGATCTCGTGCTGGGGCAGCAAGGAAGCAAAACAACTGATCGGGACGGAGATCGAGTACTCGGCTGATTCGCTGCGGTGGAAGGACCGACTGGCCCGAGAACCGCAGGTTGCGGTTTCGTCAATCACGGCGGAACAGTTTCACCGCGACTACTCGGGCGGTGGATCGGCGGGTTCGCAGGTCACCTTCAAACAATTGGGGATTCGCTCTACTGCAACGACGCTGGTTGTTCTTACGCACCCGGACGTCAAGCCGATCAACGATGCGTCCGAACTTCCCGGGGACACGGTTCTCTTTAAGGGAAAGGACAAGATTGTGTTTTCGGTCTGCAATGTCTATTTCGAAGCGCATCGCGAGCACAGATCCAATGGGCAACCTGCAACGAAAGAGTAGCGAATCTGTTTTGACGACAACGCGCCAATTCGAAGCGGCTCTCGAAATCGTTCATATATTGCGTGAGGCGGGGCATGAGGCTTATTTCGCTGGGGGATGTGTGCGGGATTTGCTGCTGGGCCGTGAGCCGGAGGACTACGACGTTGCGACGTCGGCGACGCCGGATGTGGTGCTCGGGATGTTTCCGCGCACATTTGCGGTAGGCGCGCACTTTGGGGTTGTGCTGGTGGCATCGGAGAACGGGACGGATTGTGAGGAGGGAGCGGTCGCGGAGCGGTGCGTCACGGAGGTGGCGACGTTTCGTTCGGATGGGGTGTATTCGGATGGGCGGCATCCGGATGCGGTGCGTTACACAAAGAGCGCGGAAGAGGATGTGCAGCGTAGGGATTTCACGATCAATGGGCTGTTGCTCAATGTCTTGCGGGCCGCGGACGTTGGAATGAGCGCGGAACAGCTGCGGTCTAGCGTGGTGGATTACGTTGGCGGGTTAGCGGATCTGGATGCGGGGGTGATCCGGGCGATTGGGACGGCCGGAGAAGAGGTTTGACGAGGATCAGCTACGACTGCTGCGCGCTGTGCGGTTTGCGGCGCGATTTGGATTCGACATTGAACCTGTAACGTTTTCGGCAATACGCAAGTTGGCGGCGCGGGTTCATGCGGTGAGCCGCGAGCGGGTGCGGGACGAGTTGACGAAGATGCTGACGGAGGGGCGGGCGCGACGGGCTTTTGAACTGCTGGATGAGGCGGATCTGATGGTGCAGGTATTGCCCGAGATTTCAAAGATGAAGGGCGTGATACAGCCGCCGCAGTTTCACCCGGAGGGCGACGTTTGGACGCATACGCTGATGTTGCTGGAGCAATTGGAGGCGGGGTGTCCACTGACGCTGGCATGGGGAGCGCTGCTGCACGATGTGGGCAAGCCGCCAACATTTCGAGTTGCGCCGGACAGGATTAGATTTGACCACCACGTGGAAGTGGGCGTGGCGATGGGCGCGGAGATCTGCAGGCGGTTCCGGTTTTCGAACGATGAGACGCGGCAGATATTGGCGCTGATTGAGAATCACATGCGCTTTGCCGATGCACCACGCATGAAGGCTTCTACGCTGAAGCGGTTTTTCCGGCTGGAACAGTTCGACGAGCATCTCGCGCTGCATCGGATGGACTGCCTGGCTGCGCACGGGGACCTGGAGATTTGGAACTTCGTACGCGAGCGCTACGAGTCGATGCCCGAAGAGGCGGTGAGGCCGAAGCCGCTGATCACGGGGCGAGATTTGATTGAAGCGGGATACGCGCCGGGAGCCGGGTTCAAGGAGATGCTGCAGGCGGCGGAAGATGCGCAACTGGAAGGCGCGATCGAGACGACAGAGCAGGCGATGGCTCTGGTGCGGGAACGATTTGGGAGTGCGGCTTCCAAGGCTTAGGTTGCAGCGTTAGAAGGCCGCTGAATCCCGCGGCTCATGCGAGGAGACGTAGGCTACCGATGGAGTCCAACTGGCTGTGTCGTGGGTGTTGTCACCGTTCGCAGTTATCTCAAAGCGGATCACATCGCCGGGGGCAACCGAGATGTTGTCTGCGTTGGTGGAGTAACCGACCTGATCGGTTCCAGCGATTAACTGCTTACTGCTCGCGGGTGGCCAGATCTGGGTGACGTTTCTTCCGGACACCAGGTTGATGGCGGCGTAGACTCCGTTTCCGCCGCGGGCATCGGACTTGAGCACCCGGCCCCTGATGCTGATTGTGCCGCGACGAGGGGCAGTCCAGACACGCGCAACGCCTCCCTTATTGCAGTTCCCGTCGCAGCTCGCGGGCGCGAGATTAAAGGCGCTTACATACTGCGATGAGCTGGCCCGCCAGGCGCCGTTGTCGTCTGTCGGCGAGTAGTGGGGCATGTTCGCCCAAGTCGACTCAGAGGTCTGATACATGTACCGCCATTGGTTGTGCCCTTGCGCCGCCGCGAACTGTTGGGCTGCGAAGTCGGGGAGGGACGCTGTCGAGCGATTGCCGGAGTTCTTGATTGAATCGATGTTGCGACCGGCAGAGAAAATGCCATTCGACTCGGAATAGAGATTGCTTCTGATCGATCCGGTCGGCGTTGCATACCCCTCGCCTTTGTGGTCTTCCCAGATCGACGCTGCTCCAGGATGAAATGTGTGGGCGTTGTTCGCAAAGGTATTGTCGTAGAAATCAATTTGGTCGGTATGGTCGCCGAGGTGAATGTTCAAGATCTCGATAGCTGCACCAGCATTGCGCGCGAACAGATTTGCATGAAGGTCCACGTGAGATTCGGACCATTCGAGATCGATACCGGTTTCATCGGGGCTCTCAGAGGCCGGCACGCCAAAGATGATGTTGTTGACGAAGGTCACGTTGCTGACGCGGCCAAGGATAACCGCGGCGGTTCCGGTGGGGGTGTGACATGCGGCTTCGTCATACAGGACCGAATTCAGCAGCGTAACGTTTGTCATTCCCAGGAGGCGCAGGGAGTCGCTGCATCCGAGGCCTGCGCGCTGATACTCGATGGCGGCATGTCCGTCGTCGCTTGAAAGGAAGAGGCCGTTGAGGGTCACGTCCTGGAAGGCGTTGTGGCCGTCGTGGTTGTCGGTGGTGTTTGTTTCGGCGTCGAAGGCCACGCTGTCGACGTTGCCGCTGCCCCGGATGTTGCTGACCGAGACGCCTTTTAGAACGTACTGGGAACTGTTGAAGGACAGACTGGACGAGATGTTGAACAGGATTCCCGAGGAGAGGTTGATATTGAGGCTTGCCGCGAATGGGTCCTTTTGGTTGCGCGAGACTGGATGCTCCGTTGAGAATCCGCTCCAGATTCCCTTGTTGTCGTGAGCATTGATGTTGCTGATCGTAATTCCGTTGTTAAACAACTGGGTGTAATGGAGCAGGATGCCGACGCTCGCACGGCCGACCTCCAGATTGCTGATGTTCCAATAGCTGGCGTCGGTAAGCCGAACGCAGATGTCGCTTGTCTGCTGGCGGCGAAGTATTCTCGGATTGGCGCCTGAGCCGTACGAACTCAGGATGATGGGCTCGGTCGCGGCGCCGGAGCCGGTGAGAATCATCTCCTGGTCCCACGTGCTGCCGCTCGCGAGCAGGATCTGATCGCCGGGGGAGAGCTTTCCAGTTTTGTTGAGGGGCGTGAACGTACACCAGGGCTGCCTGGTGGTGTGTGGGCCGCTGTCGCTGCAGGCCGAACCCGGCCCATTGTTGATGTAGTAAGTGTTGCCGATGGCACGCGCAGGCGCGCTGGAACTGATGGCAACCAAAGCGGCAAATGACAACAAAAAAGCAAAAAAGGAACGCCTGTTCCCCAGGGTCATTTTTGAGCATCCTTCTCCGAACAAAGGCCGGAGGACAGCAGGACCTTCTCAAATCGCATTGGCAAGCGAACTCAAAGCAGGCCACAGGGATGCGCTGGACACAATACGACACCAGAGGCGCTGAAAAGCTCTTGCTGAGATTTGTGAATTAAGGAGACTTTAAACGAGATTGTGGACGCGTTGGAGTTAGGTATATCACTTTCGGTTGCCGAGAACGGTACGGGGGTAATTGCCTGCAAATTTGCTGGGGATTGAGTTGCGAGGCCAATGGCGGCGTAGGGGCACGAGGACGGAACGCGTGATGTGGCTCACTGCCAAGTGTGTTGGTGGATGAGATAAAAACTATGTGGCCCCTCTGGCACGCAATCCTTTTGAGCACATATCTTTTCCCCGGAAAGTGAGCAACCATGACCGTCGCAGTCGAGAGCAAAGCTGCCGTTGATTTCCAGGCCGGATGGGCCGAATTGGATTTGCCTATCCATGTGCGCGAAGTGCTTGGCGCTGCACCGCTTGTGCAGGTTCCTGAAAACCGGCAGCAACTACTGGATTGGGCACTTGGCAGGCCGACGGGGACAACTGACTGGCGGCTCGGGAATCGCGATGACCACGGCGTTTATGAGGCCATCTTTCATCTTCCCGGGAGGGCGAATGGGCTGGGGCGCGTGGTCGAAGCGGTGGTGACCAAGGCGCGCAATGGGCTGGCGATCAACTTTCCCGATCCCGCGATGCGTCGGCGCGATCCTGACGCGATGGTGATTGGGGATGCGCTGCCGACGGACAAGCCGACATATAAGGAGAGGTTCGGGGAGACGTTTGAGAAGACGCGGCGGGAGACGCTGGACTGGCTGAAGACGCAGGAACTGGTGGCGATGCCGTTTTACGCGGGAACCGAATCGCTGAAGTATGGCTCACTGCTGATTGTTCCGCGGCAGGCTGCATTTTTTGCGGCGGCGCTGGCGGATTTGCAAGGGATGATTCCGCGGAGCCAGGTGCCGGCGGATTTCAAGGTGACGGGCGGAGTGTTGTTTGTTGCGCCGCCGTTCAGGCACACACATTTTGACGGGCGACAGGTGGTGGTACACGATCGGACGGCCACGCACCAGGAGGTGTTCGCGTACAACCTCTATCCCGGGCCGAGCGCGAAGAAGGGCGTGTACTCGATGCTGCTCGACATTGGCGAGCGCGAAGGGTGGACGACGAATCATTGCGCCGCGGTGGCGGTGGTGACGCCTTATGAAAACCAACTGGTGCTGATGCACGAGGGCGCGAGCGGCGGCGGCAAGAGCGAGATGACGGAGCACATCCATCGCATGGAAGATGGACGGCTGCTGATTGGGCGCAATGTGATTACGAAGGAAGAGCGCACGCTGAATCTGCCGGAGGCCTGCCACCTGCGGCCGATTGCCGATGATATGGCTTGCGCGCATCCGAGTTTCCAAGGGAAACATGGACGGCTCACGGTCGCGGACGCGGAGAATGCGTGGTTTGTGCGCGTGGACCATATTCACAGCTACGGCACGGCGCCGAACCTGGAGCGGCTGTGCATCGATCCGCCGGAGCCGCTGATTTTTCTGAACCATTACATTGTGCCGGGCGGAACTTGCCTGACGTGGGAGCACGTGGAGGATGAGCCGGGCAAGCTTTGCACGAATCCGCGCGTGATTTTGCCGCGAAGGATGCTCGAGGATATTGCGGCGGGGCCGAAGGCGGTGGATGTGCGCAGCTTCGGCGTGCGGTGTCCGGCGACGCATCGGGACAGCCAGCTCTACGGGATTCTGGGGATGATTCATGTATTGAGCCCGGCGCTGGCGTGGCTGTGGAGACTGGTGGCGCCGCGGGGTCATGCGAATCCGAGCATTCAGACGCAGAAGGGCAAGGAGATGCAGTCGGAGGGTGTGGGTTCGTACTGGGCGTTTGCCACGGGCAGGCGCGTGGACCAGGCGAACCTGCTGCTGCGGCAGATTGTGGATACGCCGGAGACGCGGTATGTGCTCATTCCCAATCAGCACATCGGCGCGTGGAAGGTCGGGTTCATGGCGGAGTGGATTGCGCGTGAGTACCTGGCCCGGCGAGGGCAGCGCCAAGTTTGGCCGCGAGCAGGTGAGTGGAAGCGGCTTGTCCGCTGCTCGGCTATATTCCGAATCAGTTGCGTGTCGAGGGCTCGATGATTCCGCGGGTGTTTTTGCGGATCGAAGAGCAGATCCAAGGCGGGCCGGACGTGTATGAAGAAGGCGCGCGGCAGTGGCGCGAGTTCTTTGCGCGGGAGTTGAAGCAGTTTCAGGTGCCGGAGCTTGATCCCCTGGGCCTGCGGATTGTTGAGGCCTGCCTTGACGGGGCGCACCAGGAAGACTATCGCAAGCTGATTCCGCACCCGATGTTTCGCGACGACGAGACTTAGGAGCCGCTGTCGAACTCACGCGAAAGAGCTGCGCATGGCGGCCGCTTCGGTGGCGGAACTAAAGTCGCCTGCGAGAGCGCACTCGCGCCAGCGCTCGGGCGGGGGCAGGCCTTCCCAATTGACTTCACCGGCTTCGAGGAAGGCCTCGAAGAGGACCTTATAGAGGCCGCTTCGACCTGCGAGTCTCTTGCGCCGGGCGCGCAGGAAGGGGAAGCGAAACGGGGAGCGGGTTTCCAGATCGGCCAGAAAGCGTGGCGTGAAGAGTTCAGGCGTGTTGGCGGCGGCCATCAGAATGAGCGACCGCCAGCTCATGCGCAGCAGGCCTTTGAACATGGGGGAGCCGCCGGGCAAGCGGTCCATGCGCGTCGCGACCCGTTCGCTGAAGGTCAAGAGCTGAAGGACGAGGCTGTCGAACGGGAGGCGGGCGGCGGCGACGCGCGTGAAGAGTGTGGTCGAATCGCAGCTCATGTCATCACGCAGGTCTTGTAGATCATCGCCGAGTTGCAACAGCACTCCCCACTCGAATGCGAACCGATTCTGTTCTTCGTCGAGAGAGCCGTGTGAGAGGCAGGCGTCGGCGAGTACGGAGGTGCCTCCCTTGGCGAAGCTTATCTTTACGAGTTCTGCGTCATCGAGCGAGCCGCAACCCTTTAGTTGCGCAATGCTGCACTCCTGTGCGCGGTGAATTGCCAGAAGCGATTCGAAGACCTGGGGAAAGTGCCGACGAGGGTATTGTTCTTCGATCAATTGCACCATTGCCCAGACTGCTGTTTCGTGGCGGTTGCGCGGCGGGTGCGGCAGGCCGCAGAGCCGGTCGCGGAAACGGGCGCTGAAGTCGAGCTTCTGTGCTGTGGATGCCTTTTGCTGGTCCAGGTAGTTGTCACTGTATGGGTAGAGAAGGCTGTATCCGAGGATCGACGGCGTGATCTGCATGCGGTCGCCGAGAAGGGGTTGCAGTCCGCAAGCAGTCCACGCATTGCGGCAGGCCTGGGTGGTATCGGCCATGCTCAAAGTGGGATCGAAGCGCCTGGCCCACTGCGCAAATTGAGTTCCGATGGGCAGAAAGCCGTCGGCAAGTAAGTGAACTGCATCGTCTTCGAGGCCGAGGGCGAAGGTGGCGAAGCGGGGAAAGACGGCGATGACCCGCTTTTGCGCCATCAGACGCTGGGCGCGGCCGCGGGAGGCGAGCTTCGACTCGCGTTCGACGGTGTGCAGCGCTTCGTCGTAGGCAATTTCACGCTTCTGCTGTTCTTCCGGGTCGAACCGCGGGCCCTGAAGGGCGGACTCAACGGCACAGGCGTTCCAGTCGGCGATTGTGTGGGCGACCTGATCATCAACCCAGGACCAGCTGTAGGGTCGTTCCATCGTGATAGCGTTTACGCAAATTGCGACCCGGGGGTTCCGGGAGCGGTGTCGGGGCTAGCGATTGACGGGACAACGAGCGGGTTGCGGCGAGAAAAAGGCGAAATTTGGGTCAAAAAGGCCATTCCATTTCTCGGCTCTGATCCGTAGGATGTTTGCCATGCGAATCACCCGCCAGAACGAGGGAGAGATGGTGGTGGAGGACAGCGGTTACTGGTTGTCTGCCATCCTCTTTGTGGCGTCGCTTCCGTTGTTTTATGTCGCGACATTTCACGGAAAGGTCGGGACGATATTCGGCGGAGCCTTCTTCCTGCTTTGTTCGGTACTGTTGTTGCGCAAGACGGTTTTTTCTTTCAATGCAGCCGAGGGGATGGTTCATTGGAGACGCCGGCGGTTGTTGAGCGTGTCGACAGGGGATATTCCCTTTAGCGAAATCAAGGGAATCGGAACCGAGACCACTTCCGGAAACAACAACGTGACAACTTATCGATTGACGATTCTGACGGAAAAGGGATCGGTTCCGCTTTCGGACGCGTACGGGGGCAATCGCGATAAGTACGCTTCGATTCGCGCAGATCTGATGCGCTTTTTGCATCTGGAGGCGGGTGAAGGCGCTGGCGCCGATCAGGAGGGCCCAAATGCCGTCGGTGCCGGAGATCTGGAATCGATTCGGTCGTTGCTGGCGCAGGGTCGGAAGATCGATGCGATCTCCCTGGTGAGGAGCGGGAGCAAGATCAGCCTGACGGAGGCGGTTGAGCGCGTCGAAGAGATCGACAGGAGCATGAAGGCAGCCAAATGACAAAGCGATCTCGCGGCGAGTCGGTGGTCGTTCGGGTGTTTCACAAAACCGCGTAATTATCTGCAAATTTCCACAGAGATATTTATTTTTGACCGGGGGGGTGGTACTCCTCTCCAAGCGATTTCGGATGGCCGGGGCCGTTCCGGCCTGGGGCTATCCCTGTATTTATCGTGCGCCATTCGGAGTTAATTATCTGCAAAGTGGAAGGGATTTATTTTGATGAGGTGCAGCGCGATGTTTGCCTGCTGTCGGTCCGTGTACTGCTATGGAAACCTGCAGGGCGGATTGAGAGGATCGCCGATTGGAAAGCTCGCGAAGGACAACTGCAGATGTTTCGACTTCGCTGCGCTTCGCTCAACATGACAAGTGGCTTTGCCGGTCGTCCAGAGATGCGGGGCAGCTTGGAAATAGGCATTTTTGTGGTGGAAAGCTCGCGAAGGACAACTGCAGATGTTTCGACTTCGCTTCGCTGCGCTCAACATGACAAGTGGCTTTGCCGGTCGTCCAGAGATGCGGGGCAGCTTGGAAATAGGCATTTTTGTGGTGGAAAGCTCGCGAAGGACAACTGCAGATGTTTCGACTTCGCTGCGCTTCGCTCAACATGACAAGTGGCTTTGCCGGTCGTCCAGAGATTTCGGGGCAGCTTGGAAATAGGCATTTTTGAGGTGGAAAGTTCGCGAGGGACAACTGCAGATGTTTCGACTGCGCTGCGCTTCGCTCAACATGACAAGTGGCTTTGCCGATCGTCCAGAGATGCAGAGGGGTAGTTTGGAAAGCACGTATTTTTGTGGCGGGAAGACTCGCGAAGGACAACTGCAGATGTTTCGACTTCGCTGCGCTTCGCTCAACATGACAAGTGGCTTTACCGGTCGAGTGGCTTTGCCGTCGCGATTCCAACAAGTGTGTTTCTCGAGCGGGTCGTCCGAAGAGGCGGAGGCGTAGCTTGGAAAGGCGCATTTTTGTGGTGGAAAGCTCGCGAAGGACAACTGCAGATGTTTCGACTTCGCTGCGCTTCGCTCAACATGACAAGTGGCTTTGCCATTGTTGGTGGATGACGCGGGACCGGGTGTGACGCCAAATTTTGCCTGAAATATTCATTTGACCCGGGCGGTAGTTCTCATCCGCCGGAGCCACCCGCCGAGAATCGCCGACCCGAAAGCTCGCGAAGGACAACTGCGGATGTTTCGACTTCGCTTCGCTGCGCTCAACATGACAAGTGGCTTTGCCAGAGCAACCCGATTCTGAGAGATGGAGCAAATACGGGAACTGTACAGCGGCTTTGGCGTGTGCAAGACTGAGAATCCCCGAGGGCTCGCACGAGGAGTTGGCATCGGAGTGCATAGGCGAGGGGCATCAGCGCAATGCGCCAGTTTCCAAGACTTCGACTTTACCGGTTTGTCGCACTCGGCGCGGCAGGGTTAATTTACGGTTGCGGCGGCTATGTTTCTACGGGCGGGGGGGCGGATTTTGCGATCACGGCGAGCGTGACGAGCGTCAGCTTGAGGCCAGGCGGGGCCGGGCAAACGGTCTCCATTACTACGACAGCGATTCGGGGATTTTCTCAATCCATTCAAGTGACTGGCAAGCGGACTGCCGGCGGGCGTTACCGTTTCTCCGTCTACCTTTGCGATTGCGGCGGGCGGATCGAAACAGGTAAGTGTCGCGGCTGCGTCAACAGCGGCAGCCGGCTCCGCCACGGTTCAATTCACTGGCACTGCTGGATCCACGAGCCATGCAGTATCGGTTGACGTCGCTGTGAGTCTTGCGGTCACAACGTCGGGCGCAGACATCGTCACGTTTCACAACGATGTCGCACGAACAGGTTTGAATCCAAACGAATCGATATTGACGCCCACGAATGTGACTACATCGAAGTTTGGCTTGCTGCACGTCGCTGCCGTGGATGGAAAAGTGGATGGGCAGCCTCTCTACCTCTCGAATCTAGATGTGGCGGGGCAGACGCAGAATGTCGTGTTTGCAGTCACCGAGCACGACAGCGTGTACGCATTCAACGCAGACACCGGCGCGCAGCTTTGGAAGATTTCGATCCTTGGCGCCAATGAAACGACAAGCGGGAATCACGGCTGCTACCAGATATCGCCGGAGATCGGCATTACCTCAACGCCGGTGATCGATCGGAGCGCCGGGCCGCACGGCACAATCTTTGTCGTGGGCATGTCGCAGGATCCGTCGGGCGGATATCATCAGCGGCTTCATGCGCTGGATGTGACGACGGGTGCGGAGTTGCCGGGCAGTCCGACTGAAATCAGCGCGTCGTATCCGGGGAGCGGCGCCAATAGCTCAGGAGGCAGGGTGATCTTCGATCCAGGGCAATATGCGGAACGCTCCGCGCTGCTGTTGCTGAATGGAACGATCTACATGGGATGGACTTCGCATTGCGACCATGCGCCTTATACAGGCTGGCTGATGGCGTACAACGAGTCGACATTGGCGCAGAGCGGAGTTCTCAATCTGACGCCGAACGGCAGCGAAGGATCAATCTGGATGTCAGGCGGGGGCCTGGCCGCGGACTCGGGCGGATATATCTATTTCCTCGATGCCAACGGGACGTTTGACACCACGATGGACTCGAAGGGGTTTCCAGTCAACGGTGACTTTGGCAACGGGTTTATCAAGGTTTCTAATGCGGGCGGGGTGCTTGCTGTTGCAGACTACTTCGAATCTTCGAACACGGTGGCCGCATCAGCGGGCGACCAGGATCTGGGGTCCGGCGGTGTTCTCCTTTTGCCGGACCTGCAGGACGCATCGGGCAACATTCACCATCTTGCGGTTGGGGGAGGAAAAGACCAGATCATGTATGTGGTCGACCGCGATTCGATGGGCAAGTTCAACGCCCAGACTCCAAATGGCTATCAGCAAATCAATGGGGGGTTCGGGAAGATCTATTCGACGCCGGCTTATTTCAATAACACGCTGTACTACGGATCGGTGAACGATACGCTGAAGGCCTTTCCGATTACAGACGCCAAGATAGCGACGGCGGCGAGTGTACACAGCGCGAACAGTTTTACCTTCCCCGGGACAACGCCATCGGTGAGCGCGAATGGAGTGAAGGATGGAATCGTGTGGGCCGTCGAAAATTCGTCGCCGGCGGTGCTCCATGCCTACGATGCTGGAACGCTGGAGGAGATTTATAACAGCAACCAGGCGGCGAATGGGCGCGACCAGTTCGGCAATGGGAATAAGTTCATCACGCCGTTGGTGGTGAATGGGAAGGTATTCGTCGGGACCCCGAGCGGAGTGGCGATCTTTGGGTTGCTGCCGTAGGGGGATGAAGAACAGAGCGAAGGAATTCGCTCAGGAGTTGGTAATGCGGGGGGCGGTTCACATCTCCGTCTGCGTCGTTCACATCCGCGTCGGAGTTTCAAGGCGTCTCAGGTGCTAGCCGTTTTCGACGCGCGCCTTTATATCCGAGTACGCTGCATCGATGAGCTTGCTTAGCGCTGCTGCGTTTGCGGCTGCTCCGGGTTTCAGTTTTACATGGCGCATGAACTTGCCTGCCCCTTGCAACATGTGTGCGGGATCGGGAAGCGATGCACCCTGAAAGAACCCCACGTTTATATGCGCAGTGAAGACATTGACGTAGGCGAAGGGCGCATCTCCCAAACATGCAACAGGGCAGCCGTCATGCAAAAGCTCGCGGACTTCGTCCCCGCACGTTCGCATCACTTCAAACCAGTGATGGGCGAGGGCTCCCAATTCGCCTGGATGGTTTTTGATCCACGCATCAATAGCGGGGTCGCGTTCGACAGAGCCGTTGAATCGCAGCAATGCCGTTTTCATCGTGGCTTCGGTTCCGATGCGCTTCTCATGAACGAGTTTTCTCGGTGATTTTGATGCGCAGGGCGGTGTGCATTTCCATATTTTTCGATCCCTCGGGGGCTAAAGCCCAGTTCCTCTTTGTGGGTTTTTCGGCACGACTGAAGTCGTGCCCTGTTACAAAGCCAGCTTGATTGGCACTTGTTACAAAGCTGGCTTGCTTGGCATTTGCAGACGACTCAAGTCGTGCCCTGTTACAAAGCTGGTACGCTTGGCAGTTTGTTGCAAAGCTTGTTTGCCGGGCAGATGTTACAAAGCTTGTTTGCCCGGCAGATGTTACAGAGCTGGCTTGCTGTTTGCTGACTGATGCGGGCTGAAGGCCGTACCTTTCAGGCCATCTCGACATTCTTTGCGAGTGTCTTGAACCGTTCTCCATTCGCCTGAACCACCGTAATCGAGACGTGCCCGGTCTTCCCGGTCTTGATGTCCCTGACGATCCCCGACTTGCCCTTGTGTGTTCCGCCGATGACCTTGCAACTGGCGCCGTCCTTCAATGTACCTGGAACATTTGTCTTCATATCGTTGATCTATTGCCCGGATGAGCAATCAGCACTCCTTTGTTTTCGATTTCAGGACAATATATCTGGAGTTTCTTGAAGGAGCAATTGTCGTTTGCTGCGGTTGTCACTCGTTGGCACACAGAATGTGCCGCTCTTCGGTGTATCCAGTTTGAAAATGTCTTTCGACTCACTGAGCATCGAGTCTGACAGTCCAGAGAGGACCGCGATACGATTAAGCGGTCCACTGGAGGCTCGGCATGATTCCCAAATCCGATGGAGTTCTCGAGTCATCTCTCTACGTCGATGATGTGGCCGGTTCAGCTCGGTTTTACGAGAAGATCTTCGGATTTCGCATGATCAGCGATTTCGGAGAGCGCGGCTGCGCAATGCAAGCGGGAAGCCGGCAGGTGTTGCTGCTATTCAAAAAGGGCGGCTCGCGCCTTATTCAATCACCGCACGACGGGGACGGCGAACTTCACGTCGCCTTCGCGATTCCGGCATCAGAGTTGCCAAGTTGGGAAGCCTGGCTGGCGGAGAACGGGATCGCAGTGGAAGAGAGGCGCACGTGGGAGTTGGGCGGTGTGAGCGTTTACTTTCGCGATCCGGACCGCCACCTGATAGAAATCGCTACGCCCGGTGTCTGGTCGATCTATTGATGCGGCTTCCGCGGTACACATCCTAGATCCACTTTGTGCTGAGATTTCAATCTGTCAAAACGTGGAGAGCGACGATAGCGAGAATCCCGCCCGCTGTTGCTGTTGCGCCGGCTATCAGGATAGAAGAAGCTTCGGAGCGCATGAATCCAAGTGCCCTCAGGGTTGCAACGCGGAAATCCTGGTTGCGGCGCCACTCGCGCACCAGGGTTGCCGAGCCAATGACCACCACCGTGAGCGGCAGGGCGATCAGCAGAACCCACAAACCGATGTGGGGCCGCGCGGCGTACCAGTCGACAATGCGTTGCGCGGTGTGTGCCGGCTCGTATTGCAACGGCTGGATGCTGCGCGCGAAGAGTGCGGACATAAAGAGAACTGCAGGGAAGACGAACAGCAGTTCCAACGCGGCGACGGAACGGAGAATCGGCTTCATAGATTCACTTTGTATCACAAAGTTAATCGAGGCGCAAGGTGGAATCTCGCCTATTTACTGATTGAGGGCTCGTGAGGATTGGCCAATCTGGACGGGATTCATCAGCACATCTTGAGTAGCTGAGCGGCCCGCCTGCCATGGGCGATTAGGCACCAAACGGCAAACGAGGCACGGCCTGTTCCTGGAATTCAACAACGCCGGGGCTATAAAACACGTCACTTTTGTGACTACAATCGCATCTGCAGTTTGGAGGGTTGCTTTGTATGAACCTGACCATGGGAGGGCCGCCGAGCGAGGTAACAGAGGCGAGGGCGTCCTTTAAAGTGCTGCTCCGCGCGGCTTCCCGAATGACCTTTTCGGCTGCGGTCCTCAGCGCGTCGATCGTAAGCGCGCTTTCTCAGGCCGCTCCCGCGCCTGCAATCGATGATGAGTCGCTCCACAAATATGTGGGCACATATAAGTGGGGACCAGATCACTTCGTCTACCTTCAAATGTGGAATGAGTTCAGAGGGAAGAATGATCTTGTCGCTTTTGACGAATCCGGCGAGGTTCGCACCCTGTTCCCTGCCGAGGGCGGAAAGTTCGTGGCTGGCCCTGGCGCTGCGGTTCCGAATCCGATCGAAGCGCGAATAGAATTCAGCCGTGATGCAAGGGGCAAGGTTGTCTCGCTCCGTTGGCAAACGGGTGATTCGGTAGCACGGACGGCGCGCCGAATCGAGAACGAGAAGCGCGAAGAAATCAGCTTCGCGAATCGTGACGTCCATTTAGCGGGCACGCTTACCTGTCCATTGAGCCCTGGAAAACACTCAGCAATCGTCCTTGTGCCCGCATCCGGAGCGGAAGGCCGAGAGTACCTTCTTCCGTTTGCGCACTTTCTTGTTCGCCACGGTATGGCGGTGCTCGGGTACGACAAGCGCGGGGCGGGCGGATCGACCGGTGACTGGAAAACTGAATCATTCGATGATCTGGCGAGCGATGCTGTGGCCGCCATCGAATTCCTGAAGATGCGCAAGGATATCGATCCTTCACAAATAGGCATGCTGGGGTGGAGTCAGGCGGGATGGGTCATGCCGCTTGCGGCTGCAAGGGCGAAAGACGTTGCATTTTTGATCAGTATCTCTGGCGCCGGCGTGTCGCCAGCGGAAACGACAATCGACGAAGCGCGAGGCGAGTTGAAGGCTGCGGGCCGGCGCCCTGAGATGATTGAACAGATTACTGGACTCATGAGTCTCAAGTACGATTTTGCACGCACGGGTCAAGGCTGGAACGAGTACGCAGCAGCCCGCGACAAAGTCGTTGCCAGGCTGGGAAGGGCGCCGGACGATTTCCCCGGCAGCCGCGATGATCCTTATTGGCAGTCCATTCGCGCGTTCTATTTCTATGACCCGGCGCCTGCGCTTCAAAAGCTCCGAACTCCCGCGCTCGCGTTTTTTGGCGAATTGGACGACAACATAGTTGCAGACAAAAATCAGAAGGCGTGGGAGTCCGCATTGCGGACCGGCGGCAATCGCGATTACACGCTGCGAATTCTACCGGGAACGGATCACATGATGCTCGAAGCTAAGGTCGGCAACAATGCTGAAATGCCAACGCTGCGGCGGTTCTCGCCAGCCTATTTCTTGACCGTGCGGGATTGGCTAGCAAAGCGAGTTCGTGGCTTTCGGTCGGCGACGTGATGCACAAAACACATTCGACGTCGGCTCTGGTCGGATTGTGGACAGCAGCCGCAGATCCTTCGACTCGTCATTGCGTTCGTTGCTCAGGATGACAGAGAACAATAGAGGCCAATGTTGCGCTCGACGTAGTGTTCCACGGTGAAGTTTTGCTCAACTTTGGCTCTCGCGGCCTTGCCCATGACAACTGTTGATTCCGGGTTGTTGTAGTGGAAGAGGATCGCCTCTGCAAGCGCCTCGGGATCTCTCGCCCGCACAATTGTGCCATCGACCCCCGGTGTGACACAGTCGCTCGCGCCTGACAACTCTGTTGCGACAACCGGAAGACCACTGGACATCGCCTCAAGAAGAACGCGCGCCAGTCCTTCGTTAACCGAGGGAAACGCGAGGAGATGCGATTTTCGGTAGGACTCCGCCACTTGCGCGGGTGAAAGCAGACCGGTGTACTTTACATTCGGCAACACAGTTCGTTTCAGGAGATCCTTTATATCGTCCGAAATGTATCCCATCATCAGCAACTCTGCGTCCGGCAATTTCAATTGCTCCCAGGCTTTCAAAAGATACGGCACCCCCTTCGCAATTTCGACGCGACCCGAGTAGCAGACGCGGAAGGGTCGCGGGGGAGGAGGCACATCCGGGGGAACAAAGAGCCGATGGTCCACTCCCAGATGCACAACGATCGTTTTGTGCCCGTAGCCGTAGCGTTCAAAGCTGCGGCGCGCCATTTCAGAAGGAACGACGATGTAGTCGCAGATTTCAAATTCGCGCGTCATGCGGCGGATCATTGAAGAAGGCAAGACCGAGGCGCAATCGCGCTGCCTGACGCCGAATGTTTCACACTCCGCGAGGACTGCTTTTTGCCAGTCATGAGGGTGCATAGCACCATTTTCGAGCAATGTGATTGCTCCGCGTTTGCGGGCGGCCTGCAAACCGGAGTGAGCGATGCAGGCACAGC
Organism: uncultured Acidobacteriaceae bacterium; assembly: GCA_963737915.1. Lineage (GTDB taxonomy): Bacteria > Acidobacteriota > Terriglobia > Terriglobales > Acidobacteriaceae > Telmatobacter. Next base: position 380,877 of record CAVTUP010000028.1, read on the forward strand.
CGTAATAGATCGTGCATGCAGGGATCCATCGCGCGGCGAGCCGGTCGGTGACTATTCTCGTAAGGAGCGCCGGGAGCGTCCTCGGCATGTTTGCGCCGGGAACCCGCCGCCATATGCCCCAGAGCACTCGATTCGCAAACGGATGCGCTTTGTAACGGTGAATCAGCCGGAGAGATTCGGGGCCATCCGGATCAAATATCTCAAGTTCCCGTCCGAATGAGTGGACTCGTCTTAACATTCTCCTCTTCTGAAGGGACGCTGCAAGCTGCCTGGTTAAGGATAGGGACCCCATCACCAGAGTGACGACGGGCAATGCTTTTTCAGGACCTCCGGCTTCGGGCAAGAGACGTTGGAGTGACTCTTCAGGAGGCACGATTCACACCCTTCGTTTGTATCTAAGGCGATGGTCACAAAGCATTGCAGGGCCAATATAGTGGATCGCGTGCATCTTTGGATTGGAGCTGAGGGTACACACTAGCAAGAGCATGAGGAAGCAACCCGTGCAATTCTAGAGCAAATATGGCTGCGTGAGTGTCGGTTGGACTGGTCTTGGTTGGTGGGCAATGCAAGACCCACTCATCGCATACGGCGCGATGAATGGAGCACAGACTTTCATCCCTGCTCAGGGCTAGAGGGGGAGGACTTCGATGCCGGTGACGGTGGCGTAGCCTTCTACGGGAACGAAGCTGAGAAGGATTTTGCCCTGGGCGTTGGGCTGCAATCCCACGAATTTACGAACGACGACGTCGGACTCGCCCGCCTCTTTGACGGGGTCGAACGCCTGAAGGATTGCCTGGCCGTTGCAGAACACGTTGAAGATGTGGGGGACTGGAGTATTGTCGCCACCCTCGGCTGGACCGCGGTCCCAGTTGCCGTGGCGGACGGCAAAGTGCAGGGTGACGGTGTACTTTCCGGGAGCAACGGGGATGGAGTAGGAGAAGTTTCCCCAGCGCTCGGTTTCATAAAGCTCGGGGTCGTCGGTTCCGCTGACGGGGGTGGGGTAGGCAGCGATTTCGCCGCCTTCGAAATAGTTGTCGGGGCTCCACCAGCGGCTGTCGTTGGAGTAGTAGGGTGTTTGCCGGGCGAGGATGCGAACAGGGCGAATGTGGCCTCGCACTCCGGGAAGGATTTCAATGGCGGAGAGGGTGGCCTGCTTTCCGTTTTCGCCGGCGAACTCTAGGTGCAGTATGCCGTCGGCGGCGGGAGAGATCTCGGGGAAGACTTTGACGTCGGCGGTGCGGCTGGCTCCGGCATCGGCGACAACATCAAACCCATTCAAAAGCGTCTTGCCGTTGGCGCGGACGATCATAATGCGATTGCCCTCTCCGCCTGATCCGGTAGATTCGGGACCGTAGACTGTCTCGGCAAAGTGAAGGCGCAGCTCGTAGATGCCCTTTTTCAGGGGGATGTCGTAGCGGAACTCCCCCTGCCGGCTGGTGCGGTAGAAGTCGGGATCCTGGGTGCGCCAGATGTGCTGGACGGAGCTTTTGACGGCGGTGCCGCCGGTGAATCCGATGTCGGCGCTCCACAACTTTCCTGCGTGATCGACGAAGCTTCGCGTGCCACCGGAAAGGATCCTGATCTCTTCGCCGTTGGGGGGGCCAAAGTGCAATTCTTCAGGCGCAGGAGCGGGTTGGCGGGGCTCGGTTGCGACGGGGGCCGGAGGCGGATGCGTGTGGAAGAGCAGCCAGGGGTATGCCAGGCCCAGGGCGATGAGCACGAAGACCATGACGGTGAACATCCACCAAGGGCGAGGGCCGTGAGGGCGGAGCAAGTTCTGCAACGGGGACGATGGAGAAATGTCCGGTTGGGGTTCCGCGGCGATTGTGCCGGGGCTATCGGCGACGGTCTGGGGGGTAACGGGCTCGAAGCGGGGAACATATTGTCCGACAGGGATGGTAATTCTGAGGGAGTGCGATGCGCCTTCTCCGGCGTAGTACTCTGCCAGACGGCGGCGGAGGCGGTTGGCCTCGACACGGACGATGGAGTCGGAGTCCTGGTCGAAGGAAGCTCCGCGATGGAAGACTTCCAGACCGATGGAATACTCCTTTATCTGGTTGGCTTCTCCGGCAAAGAGGCGTTCGCAAAGATAGGACAATAACTGGGCCAGCTTGGGCGCACGCGTAAATTCCCTGGAAGACAGCAGCGTCTCCAGTTCTGCCCGCTGTGCCTCGAGTTCCGTCAACTCCGCGCTTCCTGTCGTCATCTAGCGACGCTCACCTATGTTTACCGCACACTTCAATATTCGAAGTCATACACATATTAGTTCCACTTTATTGTTGTCAGGTGGTTTTAACGGTGTAGGGAGCGGGACCGAGGACGTATGTAACGGCGTGTAACCTCCCCCTGAGAGCTACCAAAGGGCGGCGTAACCGGCGGGTGCGACCAACTGCAACTGTATGGAAGCAGATGAGTTTCATGGTGCGCCAAGATACATTTAACCCCACGAAACGGACGAGTAGCAGGTATAGCGTTGTTTGCGGACGATGCTGGATCTTTACTAGAACTCGACGTAGAGCAAATCGCCTGACGGGGCAGTGCAACAGCCGGTGCAAGCGAAATGCTTCTCGTGGAAGGAGCTAGACCATGCGAAGACTAGTGATGTTGCTTGCGGTTTTGAGTTTGGGAATGTGCGTGACCCCGTATGCGAGGGCCGAGGCGTTGGCTGACCTGCCGAGGACAGATCCCCTCGATACGGCCAAGGCGGCGGAACTGAAAGGGGACCTGGCACGGGCCCATGACAACTACCAGGAGGCGATCGTCTATTACCAGAAGGCTCTGCGTACCGACCCTAAAAACGTAGGCGTCTGGAACAAGATGGGCATCGCCGAACTGAAACTCAAGAACCGGGGCGCCGCGAAGAAAGACTTTCAGAAAGCGCTCAAGTATGACCCTAGAAACGTCTCGGCGCTAAACAACCTGGGCGCGGTGGCCTATCTGGACAAGAAGTACAAGCTCGCCGTTCAGTATCTGAAGAAGGCGTTGGAACTGGACGAGAGCAGCGCACCCTCTCACTTGAACATGGCGGAAGCCTGGATGGGATTGGGCGAAGTGGACCGCGCGATGACGGAGTATGCGAGGGCGCTTGAGCTGGACGCCGACATTCTGAGCGAAGGTGCAGGTGGAATCACGGCGCAGGTTACGACTCCGGAACAGCGGGCGCGCGTGTCTTACCTGATTGCCAAAGCGTATGCGAAGCGCGGCAATCTCGATGGCGCGCTGGAATATCTGCGGAGGGCCAAAGACGGGCACTTCGCTGATTTGGGCCGGGTGTACAAGGACCAGGAGTTTGCCGCTCTCTGGCCGGACCCGCGGCTTGAGCAGATTGTGAAGCGATAGACGAGTAAGCCCTCCCCGAACAACGCGCCCCGCCGGATGAACCTTCGGCGGGGCGCGTTTTTGTGTGGGGGGTATGAGCGCGATGCGATTGGATCGGTCGGCGACAATGGAGGGAATGTCTTCACCGGTGCGCAAGTTCGACGTGGTTGTGTTGGGAGCGGGTGCGGCGGGGCTGATGTGCGCTGCGGTGGCCGGGCAGCGGGGCAGGCGGGTGCTGCTGCTGGAGCATAATGGTCAGCCGGGGCGGAAGATTTTGATCTCGGGCGGTGGACGGTGCAACTTTACGAACCTGCACTGCGGTCCGGGGAACTTTCTATCGGAGAATCCGCATTTTGCGAAGTCGGCTCTTGCGCTTTACGAGCCGAGGCATTTTATCGAGCTTGTAGATCGCTATGGGATCGCGTGGCACGAGAAGACGCTGGGGCAGTTGTTCTGCGATCAGTCGTCGCGGCAGATTCTGGATATGCTGCTGGCGGAGTGTGCGTTGGGTGGGGTCGAGATTCTGCTGAATGCGAGCCGGATTGAAGTGGAGGGCTCCGCGTCGGGTGGGTTTCGCGTGGCGTGTTCCGTGGGGGAGTTCGAGGCTGAAGCGCTTGTGGTGGCGACGGGCGGATTGTCGATTCCGAAGATGGGGGCGACGGGGCTGGCATATGATTTGGCGCGGCAGTTTGGGCTGAGGCTGATTGAGCCGCGTCCGGCGCTGGTGCCGCTGCTGCTGGCGGGCGCTGAGTCTGGTTGGATGGAGTTGACCGGCGTTGCAGCGGATGTGGTGGCGAGCGCAGATGGCGGGCCGGGATTTCGGGAGAAGCTGCTGGTGACGCATCGCGGGCTGAGCGGGCCGGCAGTGTTGCAGGCTTCGTCGTATTGGCGTGCGGGTACGCCCCTGGTGGTGGACCTGGCTCCGGATGGGGATGTGTCGAAGCTCATGCGCGAGCCGGGGGCGCGGCGGGATGCGGCGGCATTTCGGCAGGCGCTGCGGGAAAGGATGCCGCAACGGTTGGCGGGGCATCTGGCGGAGGCGGGAGCGCCGGAGGGGTGGTCGAATGCGGCTCTTGAGGCGTGCGAGAGGCGGTTGCATAGGTGGGAGTTTCATCCGGTGGGGACGGAGGGGTTTGAGAAGGCAGAGGTGACGGCGGGCGGTGTGGATACGGACGGTCTGCACTCACGGACGATGGAAGCTCGGACGGTGCCGGGGTTGTTTTTCATTGGTGAGGCGGTGGATGTGACGGGCTGGCTGGGGGGATTCAACTTTCAGTGGGCGTGGGCTTCGGCGGTGGCTGCGGGGCGGGCGGTGTGAGGTTTATTCTGACGGACGCCAGTCTTGAAGGTGAAACTATAGCGCAGCTTTTTGGTTGCATGTTAGCGGCTGTGGCGAGATCGAGTCGAATCGGGTCGGCGAAGAGGTTTATCTGGCGTAAAAGCGATATCGGATCGTCCAATGTGCGGTTTGGCCGGAAAGGATTTTGAGGTGAACGTACGCCTCAGGGCAGATGGTGGTGCGAATGGACCAGAAGTACATCTTTGAAATGGGAAGGCTGCCGGATTGCTCGATACCGACGCCTGTCTTCCGGTTTTCGACAAAGATATCGAAGTCGGAAACGTTGCCGGAGAAGCCTGTTAAATAGCCTCCCGCTGTTTGTCCAGTCTGTAACTCGCGCTCGTAGACAATCTCTTTGCCATCGATCCTGGCGTCGTTTCCGAGGGCCGGATCGGCCTTGGGCTCGAAGGGAAATCGAACCACCATGTCAGGGCCGGTAGGAGTGTCATCGATCATGAAGAAGTCGTGGTTGTAGACCTCGGTATCGATTGTTTCTGTTCCCGTGTTTTTCAATTCGTGTTCGAGGATGAGAAGAGGCTCATGTTTATCGAGCCGCAGGATCTTTTTGTAGTCATAAGCGATGCCTAGCGACGACTTGAGCTGCTGGCGGAATGAGACGCCGTCACGTCTGGCGCGGACGGTCCATTTACCCCCGTCGACGAGCGGATAAGTGGCATTGAATTCATAAGGCGAATCGTCGATCCGGCGCAACACGCCAACTCCCAGCTTCACAAACGGTTCACCGGGCTTGGCCTCGTCATAGTGGAGCGCGCCCTTTTCGGATCGAAACTCTTCGACGGGGCCGGTGATGGCGTCGTGCAGGTAGGGATCGTAATGCGGGAACCAGACACCGAAGTAGCTGTGGCCCTTGTAGGCCAGGCAGCCGATTACTCCTGACCAGTCGAAACGCGAACCGCGGTAGTAGCCAGTCTTTGCATCGGGCAGGTAGACGACGGCGTTCACCAGGCCGTTGGAGATGTGCACTGTGGGATAGGTTGTGGGCGGGTTGGATGTGCAGTTTTGAGGCATCGAAGTTTCTGCAGTGCCTTTCGATTCGGCCAGTGTTGGTGCGGCAGTCAGAATGAGGGTCGACAGGGCGAGGCTAAGCAAAAGAAAAAGTCGCACACGGGCTGTTTTGGATTCACTCATTCGCGGAACTCAACTTCCGGGAGGTTCCATTTTCAGAACCGAGTCGCATGAATTGTAACGGTTAGCGGGTAGCTCGGATGTCACGCGTCTAGTTGTGTCGAAGGCAGGACCCACCACAGGTGCGAATTTTCGATTTGTTTTGAAATGAAAATTCACCCTCGCGCAGAGCTTTCAGTTCTTTTCAGTTGCTCCCTGCTTCGCAGAGGTAGAGCATCTTGCATAGGGCCAGGTGCAACCTTCCAATGTTCAGGAGTTAACATGCATATCCTTTTCACAATCATTTGTTGCGCACTCGTGTTGGCAACTGCGAGCGAAGCACAGGAACCTCCGCACGCGGATCACGCCTGGGACTACGGTGAGGCGTACGGGCCAAGCCATTGGGGTGAACTAAAGCCTGAGTTCGCTCCGTGCAAGAATGGTCACCACCAATCCCCCATCGATATCCGGAATCCACAAAAGGCTGACTTGCCGCCCATCCAGTTCGATTACAAGCCATCCACGTTGGACATTATCGATAACGGCCACACGATCATGATCAATTACGCCCCCGGAAGTTCTATATCCATCGGCGGCAAGAAGTACGCGCTCAAGCAATTCCACTTTCACAGGCCAAGCGAGGAGAAGATCAACGGCAAAGGCGATGCCATGACGATTCACTTTGTGCACGCCGACCAAGAGGGCAGGTTGGCCGTTGTCGCCGTTCTTCTGGAGCGGGGGAAGGACAACGCTATGATCCATGAATTGTGGAACGATCTTCCCAAAGAGAAGGAAAAGGAAGAGGTACTGAACAATATCCAGATCGATGCTGCCGCATTACTGCCTGCTGATCGTAGTTACTACACGTTTAGCGGCTCGCTTACTACGCCTCCCTGCAGTGAAGACGTGACATGGATTGTGCTTAAGCATTCGGTGTCAGTTTCAGATGCAGAGATTGAGCAGTTCTCGAAGCTTTATCGGAACGATGCGCGACCGACTCAGCCGCTAAACGACCGTGTGGTGTTGGAAAGTAAGTGAGGGTACAGGATCGGGGTTTCTTCCGTGCGGTTTCTGATTCTAGTGTTCCACGCGGATGGTCGTGACGGCCAGCTCGCCGTGTCAGAAACTCATTGTTAGGCCGGGGATGCCGTGTTATGCTTGCGCCACTTTTCCCCTCGGAGGTTGACGTGGCTGACAAGTTGCAGCACCATCACCATGCCCATGTGCATCCCGTGGCGCCGAGGCCTACGCGGCGAGACATTCTTTCGTTCCTGATATCGGCTGCGGTGCTCCCGCCTTGGGCGATGGGGCAGCAGGAGGGTCAGAGCGCTTCAGAGATTGCAGAGCGCTTTCACCGGATGTCGGAAGATTACGAGAAGGAGGGCCTGGCAGAACCCTTCAAGGGAATCACGACCAATGGTGAGCTGGTACCCGGGCTGTTTGAGATCAAGCCGACGGGGGTCTCGACCGCAGCAGTGCGGAGTGCGGCAGAGAGGTTCATCGGCACTCTGAACCCACTACAACTGGCCCGAAGCATGTATCCGGTGGACGACATCGAGTGGCGTAAATGGATGAACCAGCACTTCTACGCACGGCAGGGAGTGTGCTTTGCAGAGATGACGGATGTCCAGCGGGATGCCGCTTTCGGTCTGGTTCGAACGTCGTTGAGCGCCAAGGGATTTGAGCTTACGCGAAACATCATGCGTCTGAATGAAACGCTGGCCGAGTTATCAGGAGATCACGATTTCCTCGGAGAGTGGCTGTATTACATGCAGATCTTCGGCAAGCCTTCAGCAACTGAGCCGTGGGGGTGGAAGCTGGAAGGTCATCACGCGATCATCAACTACTTTGTTCTTGGCGACCAAGTGGTGATGACCCCACTGTTTATTGGGTCAGAGCCGGTGCGGGCGACGTCGGGCAAGTACAAAGGACTCGAGATTCTGAAGCGGGAACAGAACGACGGATTGGAAATGCTGTCGGCGCTTTCGGAGGGGCAGAGGAAGCAGGCGATTCTAAGCTTTTCGAAGACGGGCGACAACAATCTCACCGAAGCATTCAGGGATAACGTAAAGATTGAATACGCGGGCTTGCGGACAAACGATCTTGCAGCGCCAGAGCGGCAACGCTTCCGCGACCTGATCGAACTGTACGTGAGCAACATGGACGAGAGGCATACGCGCGTGAAGATGGACGAAGTGGATCGCCATCTCGATAACACATGGTTTACCTGGATCGGTGGGTCACAGGCTGACAGCACGTTCTACTACCGCGTGCAAAGCCCAGTGATTGTGATTGAGTTTGATCACCAGCTTCCCGCGAATCTCCGCAGATTTGCAAGCGACCCGAAGAAGCCGACTCAGCAGCATATCCACTGCGTGGTTCGAACGCCAAACGGGAACGACTATGGTAAGGACTTGCTCAGACAGCACTACCTGGCGCATCCACACACAGCTTGAGCCGACGATAACGAATTACAGCACCGTCATCACCCAGCGCAAGGGGCACGTCGACAGATTGGCGCCGACGCCTGAATGGTGGCAAATGGAATAAAACCCTTCCAGGCGGATTGTTATCAAGATGGCGTGTCTGACTGCTTCGTCGAGCGATGAAGGTCGAATCACGGCAACGAGTGCAGCGTGGTGTTGAACAAGTACGGGTCTTCGAAGTCGGTTTGGTCTCCGGGCTTTTTGTTGGGAATGGGTTGCAGGCGCGCCGAGAGAGGCTTGTTCCACTTCGTTGCGAGAGACGCGACATCGGCGAAGATCCGGTCCATTTGTTCGAGGCTCACATCGCCGGGAAGAGGAATGGTGTCGAGTCCTGTGCCGCAGACCGCAGAGTAGGCGAGCAGAGAGTCAATGTTGTATGTGGACTCGGCCCATCGCTGCGCTAATAGCTTGTCTTCCATGACGGGTACCATCAAGCCGGAATAGCCGATCTGCTTCACCGGCACAGCCTTGACGGCTGCGGTGATGATGCGCGCTGCGGTTAGTGTTCCGCTCGAACCGAACCTGGCACCGGTGAAGTTTTCGATTGCGGCTCCAATGGAAACATCGCCAAGGGGCGCGGGGGTGGGATCGACTCCGACGTAGGCCCATCCGGTTTCTGCGGCGACCTTGTCTCCAATCTTGTCTGCGACGAGTGGCGTGCCTGGTGAGAGCTGCGGTGAGGTCGGCGGTTGCGGATTCCGCATTCCCTTTGTCTCGGGCAAAGATTTCGGCGACCACATTCGCGCCTTCAAAGCCGATGGAGAATTGCTTTCCTGCTCCCGTGTGGTATGAGCCGGGGAAGAAGGGCGCCAACGGCTTGAGCATCGCGGTTGCGGTGAAATTGAAGGTTCCCTGGCTTCGCGGGCTGTGCTCGCTGACGTACTTCACCAGTTCTGATGTGCGATGGATTGTCTTCCAGTGAATGCCCGTCTCGTCGGCAATGATGGTGTTGCCCTCGATATTTGGCAGCGTCGAGAGTGCGCGCTCGAGCAGGTGCATTGCAGCGGGATCGTCGCTGTCATGCATCATTGCGGCGCCTACGTTGGGGATGAAGTTTTCTTTGACGGAAAGCTGATCAAGATGGGTGAGGAAGGCGAGTGCCTGCTCCTCCGACAGTCCGGCTACGAGCTCGGCGAGCGGCTGGGTGGTCAAGCGAAGGGTTTCGACCTGGTAGCCGGCTGCTTCAAATGCGCTCTTCGCTTTGCGGAGGACAACGAGGGCCTCGGCAATCTGCTTGTCGGATGTGGATCGATCGAGGCGGACGAATCCTGTAATGGCCCTGACCTTTGGATTGGAGGCGGCGGTGGAGGCGCTCTGTGCAGCCATTTGAAGGGACAAAGTCAGGATGACCGCGGCAGCGATTCGGTGCATAGGAAACCCTCCAGTGGTTGGTGGCGGAAGGCAAGTGTAGCAGACGTTGAATGGATGGCAGGATTGGCTCATGGAAGGACTTTGGCTGGGTCCGTTTTTAGAAGCAACCGCGGATCTTTCGACTTCGGTCGCAGGGGCGGAGATCTGCGCTTAAGGTGACAACTGCAAGCCGGCGGGCTGAAAAAATAGGAACTTTCCCGATGCGGGGGCCGGTTGATTGGAGTATTACTGGTACTCAATCCAGGGCAAGGAGAATTCCATGACGAATGCAGCAGGAAAAAACGCCGAGACCGTGCGACGCGGATACGATGCCTTCAACAAGGCCGACATGAAGACTCTCAACGAACTCTTTGACGACAACGTCTCGTGGCACACACCGGGACGAAGTTCGGTGGCGGGCGACCGCAAGGGGCGCGAGGCGGTATTTGCTCAATTTGCTCGGTATGGCGCCGAAACCGCAGGGACCTTCAAGGCCATCATGCAGACCGTGGCCGAGACCGATGACGGGCGCGTGATTGCAACCCATCACAATACGGCGACGCGGAACGGCAAGCGTTTGGATCTTGACTCCTGCCTTGTCTTCGAATTCAAGGACGGCAAGGTCTCTTCGGGTCGCGAGTACGCTTACGATCTCTACGCCTGGGACGAATTCTGGTCGTAGGGCGGATGGAAATTCACTTGAGGTGGTGGAGGAATTTCTCTATCAAATTGAATGCTTCCATCGGTCTTCTCTGCAGGAGTAGATGGGGGCCGTCGATATCTGCGACCGTAATCGTCGGTTGAATCCGTCGAATCTCCTCTAAGCTTGCGGCGTCGACGAGTTGGTCTTGCCGGGCTTGCAGGTAGAGGATCGGGATTCGCACTTTCGAGAGTGCAGTTCGTACGTCACAGGTAAGGATGTTCCGGAGCCTATCCGTGAGTACTGTTGCGGGCACGGAAGAGACGGCTGTTCGAACTGCGCGCACCAATTCGATTGGGGCGTCCGAACCGACGAGGGTGCGCTCTGCAAGAAAGTCAGGGAGCGGCAGTCGGAACAGGATCGGTGCCAGAGCAGAAGCCAGGAAACGTCGCCAACCTCTCACAGGACTCGTGGCAAAGCCGGCGCACAGGACAAGTGCCTTCATGTTGGGCAGGTCTTCTGCGGCGATCTGGATGGCGAGTGGAGTTGAGAACGATTCAGCTACGAGGGCGAATGGATCGGATGTCGGTGCGGTGTCGCGAACACGTGGGGCAAGCTGGGCATAGGAAAGGCTTACCGTGGTTGGATATCGGACCGTGATTGCTTGAAATCCGCTCGGCAACGCGGCGATGAATTCATTGAAGAGATCGCCGGTGCCATCAAGGCCGGGAAGGAGAACGAGTTTGGGCGCCGACGGGATCATGAGCGGATTGACTCATGGTACGACCCTGGCTGGGTAAGTTTCAGAAGCAACTGCAGATCTTTCGACTTCGGTCGCGGGGCGACCTGCGCTCAAGATGACAGTGCTGTTTTTGGGGGGGAGAGGGCTTCCGGTGCGGTCACGATGGCGGTCGGTCCGACTTGGGAGTTTTGTTGATTGGCTCCTTTAGAAGCAACTGCAGATCTTTCGACTTCGGTCGCGGGGCGACCTGCGCTCAAGATGACAGTGCTGTTTTGGGTGGCAGTGCATTTTGCGGGGAGTGTGCAGCTCGCGACGGGGCGGGATCTCTGTTGCACGGCGTGGGAGCAGACGTCGGAGCGGGGCGTTGATTGGCTGTTTTAGAAGCAACTGCGGATCTTTCGACTTCGGTCGTTGGGGCGACCTGCGCTCAAGATGACAGTGCTGTTTTGGGTGGCAGTGCATTTTGCGGGGAATGTGCAGCTCGCGACGGGGCGGGATTTCTGTTGCACGGCGTGGGAACCGACTTCGGAGCGGGGCGTTGATTGGCTGTTTTAGAGGCAACCGCGGATCTTTCGACTTCGGTCGCGGGGCGACCTGCGCTCAAGATGACGGCGCTGTTTTGGGTGACGTGCATTTTGCGGGGAGTGAGGGGCTTACTGTTTATCTCCGATTAGCGCTATTTGACTTGGCGGAGGCGGGCGCGTCGATCGCCATTCCTTAGTCTTCGGCGCACCAATCCGGCTGCCGTTTCGTACAATCGGTCATCATGAAACCAATTGCAGCAATCATTGTTATGTCGGCAAGCATTTTCGTCCACGCGCAGACACCAGCTCCCGCGAAAGGCACTGCCTCGAAAACCGGCGCAGCTCACACAACCGCTGCCGGCACGCGTCCGTCGTTGCTGAACCCGGCATCGCTAAAGCTCAAGGCGCCCGCGGTCTTCAAAGCAAAGTTCACCACCAGTGCGGGCGACTTCGTTGTCGAAGTGCATCGGGACTGGGCGCCGCTCGGCGCAGACCGCTTTTACAACCTGGTGCGCTATGGCTACTTCACCAACGCGTCGTTTTTTCGGGTTATTCCCGGCTTCGTTGTGCAGTTCGGACTCAGCGCCAACCCTGCCATCAACAAGGCCTGGCACGACGCCAAAATCCAAGATGATCCCGTCGTTCAGAGCAATAAGCGAGGATACCTCGTGTTTGCGACCGCCGGTCCCAATACGCGCACAACCCAATTCTTTATCAACTATGCTGACAACGGACGCCTCGACGGCATGGGCTTCGCTCCCTTTGGAATCGTCGTCGACGGCATGAACGTTGTCGACAAAATCTACGCGAACTACGGGGAATCTCCGCGCCAGGACCTGATCACGGAACAGGGCGACGCTTACCTGAAGGCCCACTTTCCGGATATGGACAAGATTACGGTGGCTCGGATTGTTCCCGCCGCCCCACACGCGCCAGCGGGCACCCCACCAGCAGCCAAGCCATCATCGCCGAAGGCCACCGCTAAACCAGCCGGGCATTGACTCCGCGTTTCAAAGCGCTTTCGAATTGTGGACGACATGGAAGGCTCTTGATTTCTATCCGGCTGCTTCGATGGGGGCAGGTGTTTTCCGGCCGGAGAGCAGGAGTCCGATCCAGCAACTGATGGGCCAGGTGAGCAGCCAGGATAGCCAGTACCAGTGCGGCCAGCCCTTGCTCCAGTTGGGGATGATGGCGGCGACGCCCATAACTTCTCCAAGGATGAAGAACCAGAGCACATGCTTTGCCGGGCTGGTGGGTGCGAAGCGCGCGCATACCCACGCGCAAGGGATCGACACGACGACGAAGAGCGCGGTACTTGCGCAGAGGGCTGCATTGGAGGGGATACGGCCCTTTTCGAAATCGCCGGGAAAGATGCGGGAAAGCAACGGATCGGTTGCGAGAACGAGAACGATCGAGAGGATGTAACTTCCTATGACAACGGCGAGCGACTTGAGCATGGGGCACGACCTCCGTTGGGAAGATGGGCCTGAGGAATGGAAGCAATGGTAACTGATGGGCGGCGGATGATCGGGGAATTCCTGGAGGCAACTGCGTCGAGCATGAAACGGTGTTCCACCTGAAACCATGAAAATGCGACCGCGGATCCCTCCACTCTGTCCGCCACGGCGGACTCCGGTCGGGATGACACCTCAGTGGGAGAGTGAGCTTGGGAGAGGCCGTGAATTCTCAGGGCAGATCTTTCGACTTCGGTAGCCGGGCGACCTGCGCTCAAGATGACAGTGCTGGTAGGGGTGGATGGGCTTACTGATTGATCGATCGATGGGAGTGTTGCGTGCGGGCCACTGTGAGCGGTTTGCCGATTGAATGTTTTTAGAGGCAACTGCGGATCTTTCGACTTCGGTCGCTTGGCGACCTGCGCTCAAGATGACAGTGCTTCTTGAGGAGAATGGGCTATTGGGGTGGGGTGTGCGCGGGTGGCAGCGGTGGCGGGTGGTGGTGCAGCACTGGGGGGTGCTGTCGTGGCGGAGGGGGGCGGCCTAGTGGCAGTGGGTGGTGGCTCGGGTGGGGCGGTGGGTTTGGCTGGGGGTTTCAGGACGAATCCTTTGCGGATGAGGGCGAAGCCTTCCTGGGGGAGTTCGGCCTGGAGGAGCTGGTTTTCGGGGCCGGAGAAAAGATCCGTCGCCGAACCAGCGACCGTGGCGATGAGGTGATGAACCGCGATTGGTTTGCCGTCGAGCGTGCCCTGCTGGTCAGCATATGTGGCAAGTTGAATGGGCTGAACTGATCCTGCCTGCTTGGGGACGATGGCCCAGAGGTCGCGATTGTTGTTGGCCACGGCGAGCGTGAGCAGGGTTTGAAGGGCGCCGGGATCGAAGTCCGCGAGGAAGACGACGAATTTGTGTCCGTCGAGACGAGTGGTGCCGCTGCGGCCGTTGGCAGAGATGTTGATCAGGATTTGGCCGGAGTCTGGTTTGGCAGCGATGTTGACCGCGGTGCTGTTGACGATCGCGCTCAACTGGACGTGCTGAAGAAGGTTTGCGGATGAGAGCTTTTCGGTTTTTGAAAGCTGATATTCCAAACCCTGCATGGAGACGCGAACGACCGAGGTTGAGTCGTAGCCTTCAGAGTTTTCGGCAAATTTGAAGCTGGCTGTGCCCACGGACTTGCCGTTCTGGCCTACGGTGAAGTCTGCCGATTGGGCCGGGCAAGCCACCGAAGCAGCAAGAGGGACCAAGGCAAGTAGCGCGGCGAATCGAAATGGAGCAATGGTGCGAAGAAGCTTTTCCATCGTGCTGTCAGGATAGACACGAAACGAGGGAAAGGGTTGCGTTGAGGCAACCTCTAGCTTTTAGCTCCTAGCTTCTAGCCCCCAACTTCTAGCTTCTAACTTGATTGTGCAAGCACTGAAATGCAATAAAGCTAGAAGCTAGGAGCTTGGAGCCGGGTTATCCCTTGGCTTTGGCGAAGCGCTTGTTGACTTCGGCCCAGTTGACGACGTTCCACCACGCGGCGAGGTAGTCGGGGCGCTTGTTCTGGTATTTGAGGTAGTAAGCGTGCTCCCAGACGTCGTTGCCGAGGATGGGGTAGAGGCCCTGGCTCAGCGGGGAGTCCTGGTTAGGTGTGGTGAGGACCTTGAGCTTGCCGCCCTGAATCACGAGCCAACCCCAGCCGGAGCCGAACTGTTTCGCTGTGGTCTCATTGAAAGTCTTCTTGAAGGCGTCAAAGTCGCCGAAATCCTTGGCGATCTGGTCGGCAATTGCGCCGGTGGGTGCGCCACCGATTCCGGCGGTGTTGGCGGGTCCCATGAGGGTCCAGAACGCGGTGTGGTTGGAGTGTCCGCCGCCGTTGTTGCGGACGACGCCGCGGATGTCTTCGGGGATCGCGTTCAGGTCCTTGATGAGGTCATCAACCGATTTGGCGGCCAGATCAGGGTGGTTGGCCAGCGCGGCGTTGACGTTGTTGATGTAGGCCTGGTGATGCTTGTCGTGGTGCAGATGCATGGTCTCGGCATCGATAAACGGTTCGAGAGCAGCGTAGTCGTACGGAAGGGGTGCAAGCTCGTAAGCCATGGGGAAATCTCCTCAGATGAGAATTGTACTGTCATGACCACACTCAAAAATTACCGTTCAAACCGTGAAGAGGCTTTGAATTGGGAATTGGGCAAGTCTCGCCAGTGCAGCCGGATGGATGCAACACTGTGTTTACATCCGCAGTCGTACCCTGTATCTGGATGGATGCGGGGTAGCGCCGGCAGGGTGCGAACAATTCCAGAGGAAAGTCGGAAACCTTGTGTCCCTTCCAAACATCCTTAGAACGGACGGAACCTGCGATTGATCTCTCCCCAACAAACAACTGGTAGGACTGTATGAGCGGCCAGCTCTTGTACCGCTGGCTCGAGCAGGACGGCGAGGCTTTTGGCTGGCCGGGGCTTGAGCCGCGCTGGACCTCGAGCGTGAAGGACGCGGTAGGCACGGCCTATTCGGCGTCGAGCCGCGTGTGGTTTACGTGCTCGCATGGGGTGCTGAACGAGATTTACCACCCAACGATCGACAGCGCACAGGTGCGGGACATGGAATTTCTGGTGACAGACGGAGAGACCTTTGCTCACGAAGAAAAGCGCGATCTGCTGTCGACATTTGAGTACATTCATCCGGAGGCGCTGGGGGTTCGTTACATCAACCGCGATCCGCAGGGGCGCTACACACTGACCAAGGAGATTATTTGCGATCCGCATCACTCCGTGGTGTTTCAGTATGTGAAGCTCGAGGGGCACGAGGAGCTATTGCCGCGGCTGAAGGTGTATGCGTTGCTGGCGCCGCACCTTGATGGAGGCGGTGCGGGGAATACGGCGCGCGCGGTCGATATCGCGGGCCACAAGATGCTGCTGGCGTGGAAGGGTCCGTGGTCGCTGGCGATGGGCGCCAGTTGCGGTTTTTCGCGGGTAAGCTGCGGGTTCGTTGGCGCGAGCGATGGCTGGCGCGACGTGATCGACAACTACCGCATGGATTGGGAGTTTGGCTCGGCGACGAACGGGAATCTCGCGCTGCTTGGGGAGTTGAACCTGTGCAACGCGGGGGCTGATGGTTCGCGTGTCTTTTCGGTCGCGTTTGGAATTGGCGAAGGACACCACACTGCGCTTCAGAAGACGGTGAGCGCGTTGGCTACTCCTTTTGAGCAGCATCGTGACCGGTTTATCGGGCAGTGGCATCGGGTGGCCAATCCGGACTGGCTGGCGGCGAAGTCGTGCGACGAGGGCAAGCTGATGCGCGCGAGCCACAACGTGTTGCTGGCGCATGAGGACAAGACTTTCTCGGGAGCATTTGTCGCGTCGGCTTCGATTCCGTGGGGCCAGGCACATGGGGACGATAACCTGGGCGGCTATCACCTGGTGTGGACGCGGGACATGGTGCAAACAGCGACCGCGCTGCTGGCTTGCGGCCGGGCGGAGACGGCGCGGCGCGCTCTTGTTTATCTGGCATGCACGCAGGAGCCGGACGGCGGTTTTGCGCAGAACTTCTGGGTGGATGGACGGCCCTACTGGTCGGGAGAGCAACTGGACGAGGTTGCGTTTCCGATCATCCTGGCGTGGCGGCTGTGGAAGGCAGACGCACTGGGGGACATGGAGATCTTTCCGTTTGTGGAGCGGGCGGCGGGCTACCTGGTGCAGCATGCGCCGATCACGCACCAGGAGCGCTGGGAAGAGAATGCGGGGTATTCGCCGTCGACGCTGGCGGCGGTGATCTCGGGATTGATTTGCGCAGCCGATATTGCCCGCGCGCACGATTCGACGGAGTTGGCCGTCTTCCTCGAGGAGTTTGCCGACTGGATCGAGCGCCACCTCGAGGACTGGACGGTAACCAACAACGGCGTGCTGCTGCCGGATGTGAAGCGGCACTACATGCGCGTTCGTCCGCCTGAAAAGGGCGAGGCTTATGCGTGCGAAAGCTGCGGTGACGAGACCATTCATCTTAATAATCGGCCGCCGGGCACTCGTTTTCAATTTGAAGCCCGGGAGATTATCGATGGAGGGTTTCTCGAGCTGGTGCGGTACGGGGTTCGGCGTGCGGATGATCCGCTGGTAGTGGATTCGCTGAAGGTTGTGGATGCGGTGCTGAAGCGAGGACTGCCGCAGGGGGCGGGCTGGCTGCGCTACAACTGGGATGGCTACGGGCAGCGGCCCGATGGCGGTCCGTTTGAGGGATGGGGGCAGGGACGTCCGTGGCCTCTGCTGACGGGGGAGCGGGCGCACTATGAATTGGCGGCGGGGAACGAGATTGCGCCGATGATCGCGACGTACGAGCGATTTGCCACTGCCGGGCAGATGATGCCGGAGCAGGTGTGGGACGAGGCGAACCGGCTGAACGATGGTCTCGAGTTAGGCAGGCCGGCGGGTTCGGCGGTGCCGCTGGTGTGGGCTCATGCGGAATATTTGAAACTGTTGCGCTCGGCGGTAGACGGCAAGGTCTTCGACCGCATCGACTGTGTGTACGACCGTTATTGTTTGCCGCAAGGCAGGAAGCACCTGCGCAGCGATCTGGAGATCTACAGCCGGAGACGACCGATCCAGAAAATCAAGGCCGGGCAGACGCTTCGCATTCTGGATGAGAGTCATTTTGAGGTGGTGTGGTCGGCGGACGGGTGGAAGACGACCGAGGTTGCCGGCTGCCATCCGCTGGGCAATGCGGGATACTGCGCGGATCTTTCCACCGGCTCGAACGCCGAGAGCGGTGGTCTATTATGGACTCTCCATTGGCCGGAGCAAGGTCGCTGGCTTGGATACAATGTGGAAGTGACGATTGAACGCGAGTAAATGGGTTTACTCAGGTGTTCCGCACATTAGTGAAAGGATGTTGAAGCGACTTTTATGACGCCAAGCTTAGCGGATCTCTCTCTTGATGAACTGTCGATCGATACGTTGCGGCTGCTTGCAGTAGATGCGGTGGAGAAGGCTAAAAGCGGCCATCCCGGCGCTCCGCTCGGCTGCGCGCCGATTGCGTATCTGCTGTTTCACAAGCTGATGAAACACAATCCGGCACATTCGAAGTGGGCAGATCGCGATCGCTTCGTGTTGTCGAACGGACATGCATCGGCACTGCTTTATTCCACGCTCTTTCTTTCCGGCTACAAAGTGACTGTGGATGATTTGAAGGGTTTTCGGCAGCTGCACTCGAAGACGCCGGGGCATCCTGAGTACGGCGACACGGATGGCGTCGAGGCGACGACGGGACCGCTGGGACAGGGACTCTCGATGGCTGTGGGCATGGCGATCGCAGAGAAGCATCTTGCGGCTGTTTACAACCGGCCTGGATTTGAGGTGGTTGACCACTACACCTACACGCTGGCGGGTGATGGCGATCTGATGGAAGGCGTGTCGCATGAGGCTTGCGCGCTGGCAGGGACGCTGGGCCTGGGCAAGCTGATCATGCTTTACGATGACAACCTGATTTCGCTCGATGGGCCGACGGAACTGAGCTACAACGATGATGTGCTGGAGCGGTTCAAGGCTTACCACTGGCACACGCAACGCGTTGCGGACGGCAACGATCTGAATGCGCTGGAGGCGGCCATCGCGGCAGCAAAGGCGGAGACGGGAAAGCCCTCGCTGATTGCAGTGCGCACGGTGATTGGCTATGGCAGCCCGAAGGCCGGCACAAACAAGGTGCACGGCGAGGCGCTGGGCGCGGCAGATACGGCTGCGACGAAGAAGTTTTTCGGGTTCCCCGAGGATCAGAGCTTTTATGTTCCTGACGATGCGTTGAAGAACTGGCGCAAGGCCGTCGATCGCGGAGCAACGATGGAAGCGGAGTGGAACAAACTTTTCGGCGGGTATGCGAAGGAGTTTCCGGAACTGGCGGTGGAGTTTGACCGCACACAAAAGGGAATTCGCAGGAAGGATTGGTGGAAGGCGATTCCCAGCTTTGCGATCGGACAAGAAGCAGGCAACGCGCAATGCGGGCGGGGCAATCATGAATGCGATCGCCGAGGTGGTGCCGGAGTTGTTTGGCGGGGCGGCGGATTTGACTGCTTCGACGAAGACGATCTTCAAGCCGGGCGCGAGCTTTCATGTTGATCCGGCGGGGCGCAACGTATTTTTTGGAGTGCGCGAGTTTGGAATGTGCGCGGCGGTGAACGGGATGGCCGTGCATGGCGGGCTGGCTCCGTTCGGGTCTACGTTCTTCTGTTTTGCGGACTACTGCAAGCCGGCGCTTCGGCTCGCGGCGCTGATGCAGGTTCAGTCGATCTTCGTTTTCACGCATGACTCGATTGCGCTGGGCGAAGACGGGCCGACGCACCAGCCGATCGAGCAGTTGATGATGTTGCGCGCAGTGCCGGGGCTCACGGATTTCAGGCCGGCGGATGCGAATGAAACTGCGGCAGCGTGGCGGCTTGCGCTGGAGCGCAAGGGGCCCTGCTTCTTCGCTCTGACGCGGCAGGATTTGCCGGTGATTGACGCTTCGAAGGTGGACGTCTTCGGCGGAGTGAGCAAGGGAGCGTACATTCTTGAGGACGTTGCGAATCCTCAGGTGATTCTGATCGGAACGGGATCAGAGGTCTGGCCCGCGGTTGACGCCGCAAAGCTGCTGGGCGCAGAGGGCATCGCCGCACGGGTTGTGAGCTTTCCGAGCTGGGAGATCTTCGATGGCCAATCGGCGGAGTACAAGGCGAGCGTACTGCCGGCGGGCGTGCCGAAAATTGCCGTGGAAGCAGGGGCGACGCTGGGCTGGTGGAAGTATGTTGGCCAGGACGGGGACGTTGTCGGGTTAGATCACTTTGGAGCGTCGGCACCGGGACAGAAGGTGCTGGATGAGTTTGGCTTTACCGGCGAGAATGTCGCGAAGCGCGCGAAGTTGCTGCTGAAGAAGTAGGTGGCGGATAGAGTGCGATCACTTGCCGGGTCGCTGAGTTGCAGAGCGAAAGGAATGCGTTGTGAAGTTAGTCATCAGTTCCGATCATGCGGGGTTTTCGCTTAAGGAAGAGGTGCGCGCTTATCTCACCAAGGCTGGTCACGAGATGGTGGACTTAGGCGCATTTACCTGCGATCCGCAGGATGATTATCCCGATTTTGCGGAGAGGGTGGGCGAAGCGATCAAGAGCGGAGAAGCGCCACGCGGCATTCTCATTTGCGGCTCGGGCGTGGGAGTGAGCGTGGCTGCGAACAAGATTCCGGGCATTCGCGCGGGGATGTGCCATGACACTTATTCGGCGCACCAGGGAGTAGAGCACGACGATATGAATGTGCTGGTTTTGGGCGCACGCATCGTGGGTACTTCGCTGGCCTACGAACTTGTCGATGCATTCCTGAAAGCGAAATTCATTTCCAACGAAGAGCGGTTTACGCGGCGATTCAAGAAAGTGCTGGCGATAGAGGCCAAGTATCAACGCGGAGATTGATGGTTCCAGTGAAAGCGCAATTCTTCAGGGGCTAAAGCCCAGGTGTTCTTCAGGCGTTTTCGGCACGACTGAAGTCGTGCCCTTTCACAAGTGACGGAGTTTTTTGCGGCCTTTGAAGTTCCGTTTGGCTTTTGAGATTTGCGGGCACAACTCAAGCCGTGCCTTTCAAAGCATCAACTTATCTTTTAATTTTCCGAGAGGCGCCGATGTTCCCCTTCGACGTGATCCTCTTCGACATAGGCGGGGTCCTGCTGACGAATGGCTGGGATCATCGCGAACGTGCGGCTGTCGTTGGGCAGTTTCATCTGGATGGCGCGGCGCTGGAGGCGCGCCATGCCAAGCCCTACGATGCATGGGAGCGCGGCGCGATCAGTGCGGACGAGTATATGGACGCAGCGGTGTTCTATGAGCCGCGCAGATTTCTCCCGCGAAGATTTCTTTGCCGCTATTTGCGCACAATCTGTGCCGCTTGAGGATGGAGCGCTGGGAATCCTGAAGGAAGTTTCGGCATCCCATAAGTGCAGGGTTGGGATCGCTGAATAATGAAGCGCGCGAGACCAACGAGTACAGATTGAAACGTTTTGGGCTGCGGGAATATCTGGAGTTTACGTTCACGTCGTGTTACATGGGGCTGCGCAAGCCTGACCCACAGATTTATCGCAGGGTGATGAGCATTCTTGGAAAGCCGGCGGAGCGTATGCTGTTTATCGATGATCGCCCGGAGAATGCAGATGCGGCAGCGGCGACGGGAATGAAGGCGATTCGGTTTACCGGTGCGGACGCATTGCGGCGCGAGCTTGAGAGTTTGGCGGTTCTCTAAGGATTGGAAGGAGAGTGACATGCAACTCGGATTGATTGGCCTGGGAAAGATGGGCGGCAACATGGCGGAGCGGCTGCGGCTGGGCGGCCATCAAGTGGTGGGATTCGACTTCAGCGCGGAAGCTGTGCAGAAGCTGACGTCTTCGGGCAACGTGGGTGTTTCTTCGCTGGAGGATCTTGCGAAGAATCTGAAGGGCCGGAAGGCAATCTGGATCATGGTGCCGCAGGGCAAGCCTGTCGACGACACCATCGCCAAATTGGAACCGCTGCTGAACCCGGGCGACATTCTGATCGACGGCGGCAACTCGAATTACAAGGATTCCCAACGGCATTACAAGGAAGTGACCGCGAAGGGTTTTCAGTTTGTCGATGTCGGCACTTCGGGTGGCGTGTGGGGATTGAAAGAGGGTTACAGCATGATGATCGGCGGCGACAAGGATGCTGTCGATTATCTGCGGCCCATTTTTGAGACGCTTGCTCCCGCGAAAGATCAGGGGTGGGGCCACGTTGGTCCTGCGGGCGCGGGGCATTTTGTGAAGATGGTGCACAACGGCATCGAGTATGGCTTGATGCAGGCGTATGCCGAGGGTTTCACCATCATGGAGAAGAAGGAAGAGCTGCACCTTGATCTTGGGCAGATTTCACAGATCTGGCGGTTCGGCAGCGTGGTGCGGAGCTGGCTGCTCGATCTGACCGCGGATGCGCTCTCGAAGAATCCGAAGCTGGACGGGCTTGAGGCGTATGTCTCCGACTCCGGCGAAGGTCGCTGGACGGTGTTTGAGGCGATCGATCTGAATGTATCCGCGCCGGTGATTACGGAGTCGCTGATACGACGGATACGTTCGCGCGAAGAGAACAACTTTACTGACCGGATGCTGTCGATCATGCGCAATGCGTTTGGCGGACATGCGGTGAAGAAGGATTGACGCTTTTGCGGTTTCCCACCCATGCCGCGATGAAGCTGCGTCATGGATGGGGCACCCAGTTCGCGTTTGGCGGGCACGCGGTGAAGAAGACTGACACCCAAGTGCGATTTGGCATGCGGTGAAGAAGGACTGACAGTAGAAGAACGAGCGGCGGGAGGTCGTCGAGTTATGGCAACAACAGTGCAGATGAAAGTGAGTGCGGAGGATCTTTCCCAACTTCCCAAGGGCGGCGGCGAGCGCATACCGAATCCGGGCATCATGGTGATCTTCGGGGCCTCGGGTGATTTGACGAAACGCAAGCTGCTTCCTGCTCTTTTTCACCTTGAGCAGGCGGGGCTGCTGCCGAAGGAGTTCGCAATTGTGGGCGTGGCCCGGCGCGCGCTGGGCGATGAGTTCGCGGCCGACATGCGTTCGGGCATAGTTGAGTTCGGCGGCGTGAAGGATTCCGATCCGAAGCTCGAAGAGTTTGCGAAGAAGATCAGCTATTACGCGCTCAGTTTTGACGACCCTTCGCATTATGCCGGGCTGAAAGAGGAACTGAATCGCATCGCGAAGGAAAAGGGAATCGGGCCGGATCGGCTTTTCTATCTGGCAACAGCGCCGGAGTATTTTGCTCCAATTATCGAGAACCTGGGCACACAGGGAATGGCGCAGCCTGAGCAGGGCCGCGTGGGTGTGGTGATCGAGAAGCCGTTTGGCCATGATCTGGATTCGGCGCAGGATTTGAATCACCAGGTCAACGCGGTCTTTCACGAGAACCAGGTGTTCCGCATCGATCACTATCTCGGCAAAGAGACGGTGCAGAATATTTTGGTATTCCGCTTTGCGAATGGCATCTTTGAACCCATCTGGAACCGCAACTACATCGATCATGTGCAGATCACGGCAGCGGAGACGCTTGGGGTCGAGGGCCGGGGGCCGTTCTATGAGAAGGCCGGAGCGCTGCGCGATGTAGTGCAGAACCACGTGATGGAGTTGCTGAGCTTTGTTGCGATGGAACCGCCATCGAGCTTCGATGCGGAGGCTGTGCGCCGCGAGAAGGTGAAGGCGTGGCGGGCGATTCCATCGATCCCGATCAAGAATGCGGTGCGGGGACAATACGGTCCCGGCGTGGTGGGGGGGCAGAAGGTCGTCGGCTATCGCGACGAAGAGCGCGTCAATCCTGAGTCGGGTACGGAGACGTATGCCGCGGTTCGTTTGGAGATTGAAAACTGGCGCTGGGCCGGTGTTCCGTTTTATCTGCGCGCGGGCAAGCGCATGAAGAAGCGCGCGACGGAGATCAGCATTCAGTTCAAGCAACCGCCGCTGCTGATTTTCAATCGCATGCAGTCGGGCAACGGACCGTGCGCGGAGATTCAGCCAAACCTGCTGACGATCCGGATCCAGCCGGATGAGGGAATCGCTCTGCGTTTCGGCGCAAAGGTACCGAACACGCCGAACATGGCGGTTTGCCCGGTCAATATGGATTTCGACTATTCCGCAGCCTTTGGGACATCGAGCGCGAACGGATACGAGCGCTTGCTGCTGGATGCGATGCTTGGGGACCAGACCCTGTTTGCGCACCGCGACGGCGTTGAGGTGACATGGGCGCTCTACACGCCGATCCTCGAAGCCTGGGCGGCGAAGAATCCTGAAGTGTTCCCAAATTATTTTGCCGGTACATGGGGACCGGATTGCGGGGATCGCCTACTGGAACGCGACGGGCATACGTGGCGGAACGAACTTCACGGCAAAGGCTAGATTGAGTCGAGCTCACGCTAGCTGAAGATGAAATGGGCCGGGGTTCCTCAGGGAATTCCGGCCCGTTGTTTTGAAGGCTGCTCGGGGTTTATGGGCAGCTGGTGAAGGCGAGGTTCGGAGTAATGGCCACGCTGGTGAAGGGTCCCGTGCCGGTGAGCGCGAGGGGCGGATTGGTGTTGAGGTCCACGGTGCCGCATGCACTGGTGGTGATGCCGTCGACGGTGTAGCTGGCGAGCGGCGCGCTTTGAGCGAGGGTGGTTCCGCTTGCAGACCACGCGCCTGAGTAGGCACCGCCAGATGGAACCGGCAGTGAGTAGTTGATGCAGTCCGTGTTTGCAGGGCAGGCAACCGGAGGCGTGCCAACGGGGCCAGCCACCGTGGTTACGATTTGACTTGCTGCGTAGAACGGGGAGGCGGCCGGCTGCTGCGGAATCGTGTAGGTGACAGAGTTGACGGTTTCAAGAGCGCTCAATGTGACGTCGATGGATGTGGGCGCCGTCGCAGCATTTTGTGAAGTGACGAGTCCCGTCAGGTCTGCGAAGGAACTTGCTGCCGCGAGGGTCGGCGGATAGAGGTTGATATTGCCGGTGGTGCTGCCCACATTGACTCCGGTGACGATTGAGGGGGCATACAGAGCGCCGTCGGAAGTGCGGCTGCCCGAGATCACTACGTCGTAGGTGCCGGCGGGGAGCGGGCAGAAGACGAATGAGCCATCGGCGTTGGCGGGCGTCGCCTGGATAATTCGATCGACACCGGCAGAGTCTTTCTGCTCCACCGCGACGAAGACTGAGCCAACCACGGGTTTGCCGGTCGCTCCGTCGAGGACAACTCCGTTGATGGAGGCGGAGGTGGTGCTCACTTCTCCGGCATGCAGAACGGGCTTCAGGCGATACTTGCCGTTGCCTTCGCGCACGATCGAAGAACAGGTGTTGAAGTCGATGTCGAGATCCTTCGTTTCGCCCGCGGCAATCTTGAATCCTCCGGATGCGATCTGGCCGGAAGGAATTTTAAGGCCGGTCTTTGCTTCGCTTGAAAGCAGCAGTTCGTGGGGCGTGCTGGGCGAGGAGGTCAGCATGATGCAGTTGGCCGAGTTTCCGCAGGCATTGTTGGAAATGCTGAGACTGTTGTCGGCGAGGATGATTCGTATCTGCTGATAAGTGCCGGCCTGCAGCTGTTGCGCATCGCCGAGCGACGCGAGGAAGCACTGGTTGTTGGCCTGGCCGAGAAGGTCAATCTGTTTGGGAGCCTGGGCGAGGTTCGGAGTCAGGTCTACCCATCCGCTGTCGCTCTCTCCCGCTGACGAACTCGTGTGGGCCTTCACGTCGGTGATGGTGACGTAGACGTGGGCATAGGGACCGTCGGGCGCCTGGCATGTTGCGGGATCGCTGATCATCGTGGTGACGGTCGCCATTCCTGTAGTCACGGTGCCGCTCATGCTGCTGCACGCGGCCACGACTAGGGCGGCAATCGCGAGGCAGCCAAATGCAAGAACGGGGTACCAAACCCGGCTAAGAATGGTTGTGTTGCCCTTTACTGTCATGACTTTCCTCCAGTAGAGATCTTTCGCATACGGGAGCGGACCAAGGCGATCGTATTGGGGCCCGGAACAGGACAACAAGTTACAGAGGGGCGGGATCTATGGGTAATTCTAGATAGCTTGGATGGCGAGGAGCTAAGGGCGGGTAGCTCTATTGTCGGATGACCTTAACAAAAGTACCGTCTGGCAGGTCACCTTCGAGCAGATGTACGACTCCCCCTTTGACGTAGCCATCGAGGGTTTGAGCAGGCGGTTTGGGCGGATTTGCGGGCTTGGCTGTGCCGTGAGCAACCCCAGTTTTTGCTGCTACTTGCGGGCCGGACTGTTCTTTGGATGTTTTGCCCATTCCCTGATCCATCGCTTCGTTCGCAAGCTGGTCTGCCTCCTGGTTACCGCCGCGGAGGGTGTGGCGCATCTCAAAGCGCTCAAGGCGTCCAGCAAGGCGTTTGGCCTCTTCCCAGAGGGGGCGCAGGCCGGGGCTCGCGACTTTGTACTGCCCTTTTATCTGCTTGACCATCAACTCGGAGTCGGAAACGACGCGCAGGCGTTTCACGCCGTTTTCATTGGCCCAAGTGAGAACAGCAAGCAAGCCTGAGTATTCGGCGTAGTTATTGGTCTGGCGGCCGAGGTACTTGCTGAGCCGGGCGACAATGCGGCCCTGAGGGTCTTCAATTACGGCGCCATAACCGGATGGACCGGGATTGCCGCGCGAGCCGCCATCGCAATGGGCAGTGAACCAACCTTCGGGTGTGGCCGAGGGATTGTCCATCGCCGGAAAGAGGAATTCGCTCATTGCTTCTAGTGTACCGGGAGGAAAGGGCGTGTATCTAAAGACTCCGAAAGCCGATATACGGCGCAAACAGGGCTAACGAACCGGGTTGATGGCCGTCTACTCGAGTGCGAACACTTCTTCGACCGGAGCGCAAACTCGATGGCAACGGAAGCTGTTAGCTTGGCCTCTACACACGCCGCAGTCGCAGGCGCTTTAGGTTGGTCTGCCGGAAGAAAGGTACAATCTTCGGCAGGCATGGCTGCTTCGAGAGCAATGGACGGACCGGACCGCGCTCAGGAGCGATTGCAGGCTCGTGCTCCAGAGATGGAGCTGATCCGGGAGGCGCAGGCAGGATCTCGGGTAGCGTTTGACACGCTGGTCAAACAGTATGAGCAGCAGGTGCTGCGCCTGGCCTTGCATCTCACGGGATCGGAGCACGACGCAGAGGATATTTACCAGGAAGCCTTTTTGAAGGCGTTCCGGTACATCGGGAACTTCCGGTTTGAGTGCTCGTTTTATACGTGGATCTACCGGATCGTAACGAATCTGTGCCTCGACCAGTTGCGACGCCGCAAGACGCGCCGCGAAGATCAGGCGGTGGTTCTTGATCACTCCGGGGACGAAATCGACATGCTGGCATCGGTGTCGGACAACCGGTCTTTTTCAAACCCCGCGAAGGAACTGGATCGCAAGGTGCTCGGCGAGAGGATTCAGGCTGCACTAAGCAAACTGACTCCGCGCGAGCGTATGGTTTTTGAATTGAAGCACTACCAGGGTCTCCGCCTGCGCACGATCGGGGAGATGTTGAACACCACGGAAGAAACCGCGAAAAATACGCTCTTCAGAGCGACCAAGAAGTTGAGAACTCAACTCGCGGGGTTACGGTAGCGCGTTCCATGGGGGTCAAAAAGGCCTCGGGAAGTAGTGACGCGAACTACGGAATTGTTTCAGAGGCTGGAAGGACGTAGGCGATGAATTGCGAACTAGCACACGAGCGAATCGTGCTGTCAGCTTATGGCGAGCTGTCAGATGAATTCCAACACGAATTGGATCGACACCTGGCCGCCTGCACCGAGTGCAGCGAGGAGCGGCAACAGCTACTCGCGTTAAAGACGCTGGCGGCTGCGCATCCGGTGATCGAACCAGACGCCAATCTCGTAGCCCGCTCGAGGCTGCGCCTGGAAGAGGCACTGGATTCCCTGCCGCCCAGGCGGTGGTATGAGCGCTTTGGGCAGCGCATCGTAAACAACTTTTCAAGTTTGCAGGCCGCTCCGGTGGCCGCGTGTCTGCTGCTGGTAGTGGGTGCCGGCGCGGGAACGCTGGGCGGATATGAATTTGCCGAAGGGCGTGCGGCTCACGTTGCAGGCAGGGCGCAGGCGGCCGAGGCAGCAACGGCGCAGGCAGCACAGAGCCACGCGCAGACGATCGCCGTCGCTCCCGCGGAGGTGTCGAACATTTCCAGTATCGTTCGTCAGCCCAACAGCGAACTGATCGAGGTGCACTACAACCAGGTGGTGCCGCAGCGTATCCAGGGTTCGTTGGACGACCCGGCGATCCGTCAGTTGTTGATGCTGGCCTCGGAGAATTCGTCGTCTGCCGGGGTTCGCGACGACTCGGTGGGCCTGCTGGCGGCGGAATGCCGCGCAGGGCATAGCTGCAAGGGCGAGGGTATGCGCGATGCGCTGATCGTGGCTCTGCGCTATGACAAGAATGAAGGCGTGCGGGAAAAGGCTTTGCAGGGTCTCGAGCCTTACGTCGCCGAAGATATGCGGGTGCGGGACGCAGTGCTTGAGGCACTGCTCTACGACACGGATCCGCGAATTCGGACGGAAGCCATCAGCGTCTTGCAGCCGGTGGAAGCCGATACAAGTGTAAGACAGGTATTGTCTTCTGTTGCCACTTCAGACCATAATCCCCATATCCGGACCGTCTCCCGGGAATTCTTGAACCGGGCGCCGGTGATTCAATAATCAACCCTTACCTAACGGTCATCGCACCGTCCATACAGAGTGCGGACCGGGGTAGTGGAGCAAAGAGGAAATGAAAATGAACTGCTTTATGAGGCCGTACATTCGTCTTGGAATCATCGCGCTGGCTGGCGCTACGGTAATTGTTGTGCCGCCGGACGCTTCAGGACAGTTATCAGGGTTGACGAAGCTGGTTGACGAACCTAGCGCACTGCTGTTGCACTCCGGCTCTCAGGGTTACATGGGCGTGCTGGTCGGGGATGTTGACAACGATTCCGCACCCAAACTCAAGTTGAAAGAAGTTCGCGGAGCCGTGATTACGCTGATCGATCACGATGCGCCCGCGGCGCAGGCAGGCCTGCGCGTGAACGATGTCGTGCTCGAAGTGAATGGTCAGGTGATCGAGGGAGCCGAGCAGTTTGGCCGCATCCTGCGCGAGATTCCTGCTGGACGCAAAGTGACTCTTGTCTTCAGCCGCGATGGCGCAACGCAAACGGTCGCGGTGCAGCTCGCGGATCGCAAGAAGATGGAGAACGATGTCTGGAACAAGCTGGGCAGCGGCAATGATCCGTCCTCGCCAGTTACCGGGATGGGCATCCTTGGGACCGGAGGCGCAGGAGATGCGCCATTGCCGGGCGGCTTCCATATGCCGTTCTTCGGCAGCACGCTGAACGTGGGCGCGCTGGTTGAGCCGTTGACTTCGCAGATGGCCGAATACCTGGGCGTGCCGAGCGGGCTGATGGTGAAGCAGGTTGCGCGTAAGAGTGAAGCTGCGGTGGCCGGATTTAAGGCGTTCGATGTGATTCTGAAAGTCGGCGCCGATTCGATATCCACCATGTCTGACTGGGACCGCTCGCTGCGCGCCAATCAAGGCAAGGCGGTGACGGTGACCGTGCTGCGCGACAAAAAGCAGCAGACGCTTTCGCTGCAGGTGGACTCGAAGCGCAAGGGCGAAGTGGATTTCGAAGAGATCTTCCCGGATCAAAACTGCGTGATGATGGCGATGATGGATCCGGAGGTCGAACAGTTTCAGGTGACCCCGGAGCAGACTGATCAATTTCAAAAGCAGATGGAACAGTTTCGCGAAGAATTCGACGGTCAGAATTTCAAGATCGACGAGAAGCAGCTCGAGGAACTGAAGAAGCAGATGGAAGAGTGGAAGAAGAATTTCAAGCCGGAAGACTTCAAGATCGATCCGAAGCAGATGGACGAGTTCCGGCGGGAGATGAACAAGCTGCAGCGCCAGATGGAGGAGTTCCGGGCGCATGGCTTCGGCAGTTACGTTTAAACAGTTGTTGCCTCAAAGATTCCAAAGGCGTCCGCCGCATGATCGGTTGGCGCCTTTGGTGTTTTTAACGTGCCAGATAGAAGCTGAACATGTCGGTATTTGGCGGCTGAGCGCCGAGCGCGCGCAGCATGGTGATGATCTGGCCGCGATGGATCGTGGAGTGGTTGACGGCGTGGGTGATGATTTCCCATCGCGTCAAACGAAACTCACCACCATCGGGGGTGCGCGTTGCCATCTGGCCGATAAACGCATCGTCGGTTGCGGCTTCAATCCATTCGCAAAGGCCCTGCCATACTGCGGGCCATCGCTGCTTTAGTTCCTCGAGCGAGGGCTCGGGAGGCGGATCGCCAAAGAGTCGCTGGTCACCGGTCTCGACCAGAGGCGGCAGCGCATCCGCAACGAGTCGCTGAAGCCATACGCGCTCGGTGTAATAGATATGGCGAAACGTTTTGAGAATGCTCGAATGCGACGCGCCGCAATCGCGATCAAGCTGCACAGGCGAAAGCGTAGAGCACGCATTGAGCAAGACCTGATTGGCCCAGGCTGTATAGCGGATATCGTCGAGTAGAACCTGCTTGAGTTGCGACATGGGAAATTCTTGAGGTTAAGAGCCGGCCGAGACTCGACCGGCTGCAGTTTGACGGTGTCCCTTCCGAACGTCTTACTGAGGCGGCTGCAGAAGGCATCCAGGAGTGGAGCGCGCAATCTCCCACTCTTCTTCAGTCATATCTACGGAAACATCGGCGAAGAGTGGCGTGCTCAAATAACGTTCGCCTGTATCGGGCAACATGCAGAGAATCGTTGAACCTTTGGGTGCTTCCGCGGCCACACGGAGCGCACCTGCGAATGTAGCTCCTGAAGAGATGCCGACGAAGATGCCTTCCTTTTTTGCCAAGTCCTTGCTGCAACGCAAAGCGTCTGCGTTCTGGATGGTTAGCACCTGGCTGACTGCCTTTGAGGCGACGGCATCGCCGGTGAGCTTTGCGATGAAGTCGGGACTCCAACCCTGCATGGGATGCGGCTTCCACGAGGGATGCCCCGACTTCGCCGAGCCATCAGGATTTCGCTCCTGCTCGACACCGCTGGAGAGCATCGGTGCATCTTCCGGCTCGCATACGACTATTTTGGTTTCGGGACGTTCTTTCGCAAGGACACGCGCGACGCCTTTGAGCGTGCCGCCAGTGCCGAAGCCGGTTACCCAGTAATCGAGGCGCTCCCCGGCGAAGTCATCGAGAATTTCTTTGGCGGTGGTCTTCGAGTGCATGTCGGCGTTGGCTTCGTTTTCAAACTGGCGCGTGTAGAACCAGCCATGCTTCTCTGCCAGTTCAATGGTTTTGTTTACCATGCCCACGGCTCTTGAGGCTGCGGGCGTCAAAACGACCTTTGCGCCGAGGAAGCGCATGAGCTTGCGCCGTTCGATGCTGAAGGTTTCTGCCATGGTGACAACGAGCGGGTAGCCCTTTTGCGCGCAGACCATAGCCAGACCGATGCCGGTGTTGCCGCTGGTGGCCTCGACAACGGTTTGGCCTGGCTTCAATTTTCCCGTTCTCTCCGCATCCTCGATGACGCCAAGTGCGAGCCGGTCTTTGACTGAGCCGAGGGGATTGAAAGCCTCAATTTTTACGTACAGGTTTATGTCGGGAGGCGCAAGACGATTGATCCTGACAACCGGAGTGTTGCCGACTGTTTCAAGAATATTGGCGTATCTCTTTCCCATGGATGTTCCTCCGAATGCGCGCGTTTGGATTTAGGCGAGTGGAATTTCCGCACTTCAATGGGGCCACACGGATCGAGGATGGTGCGGCATGCGGGAGCCACTGAGTTATATCGCAGCGCCGCGACCCCCCGCAAGTCGTTTTCAATTAAGATTTGTGCGAGGTCGCCATGTCAGAGATGGGAATCACAGCGAAGCGCGTGTCGCCGCTTGCCATGAGCTCAGAGGAGTTTCGCAGTCTGGGTCATCAGCTCGTAGACCGCATCGCCAGCTTTTTCGATTCGATTCCACAACGGCCGGTGACTCCGGGAGAGTCTCCTTCGGTGGTTCGTGAAGCGCTTGCCGCGCATCGAACGCTGCCGAGGGACAGGTTCGGCCCCGGCGCATCTGCTGGAGAACGCGGCGGAGCTTTTGTTTGAACACTCACTCTTCAATGCGCACCCGCGCTTTTTCGGGTACGTGACATCGTCAGCAGCACCGATCGGAGTGCTCGGGGATCTGCTGGCTGCGGCGGCAAATCCTAATGTCGGTGCGTGGGTGCTGTCGCCGATGGCAAGCGAAATCGAAGCGCAAACGATTCGATGGATCGCGGAGATGTTGAACTATCCCGTTGATTGCGGGGGGCTGTTTGTGAGCGGCGGAAACATGGCCAACATCGTTGGCTTTCTCGCGGCGCGACAGGCGAAGGCCGGCAGCGATGTGCGAACAAAGGGAATGCAGGGCGCGCGGCTCCGTGTGTATTGCTCGAAAGAGACGCATACGTGGATTCAAAAGGCCGCAGACATAGGAGGACTTGGTACGGAGGCGGTGAGGTGGGTTGCGACGGACGGCGATGCTCGCATGGATGTGGCGGCTTTAAGAGACGAGATCAAGCGCGATATTGATGCGGGCGATAAACCAATCATGGTGGTGGGCAATGCGGGGACGGTGAGTACGGGCGCGCTTGATCCTCTGCCGGAACTGGCTGCGGTGTGTCGCGAGTTCGATCTCTGGTTTCACGTGGACGGGGCTTACGGAGCACTGGCTGCGGTGGTGCCGGATGCTCCCGCGGCATTTGCGGGGTTGAAGGAGGCCGACTCGATTGCCGTCGATCCGCACAAATGGCTTTATGCTCCGCTGGAGGCAGGCTGTGCGTTGGTACGCGATGTGCAGAGGCTGCGCGATGCCTTCGCGTACCATCCGCCGTATTACCACTTCGGCGACGAAGCGATCAATTACTTCGATCTGAGCCCGCAGAACTCACGCGGGTTTCGCGCACTCAAGGTGTGGCTCGCGATTCAGCAGGTGGGGCGCGATGGTTATGTGCAGATGATCTCGGACGATATGCGGCTGTCACGCGAGATGTTCGAGAGAATTCCGCAATATCCTGAACTCGAAGCCCTGACACAGGGGTTAAGCATCGCAACATTTCGATTCGTGCCGCCGGATTTGAAGGATGGACGCGAAAAGACTGCGGCATATCTCGATGAGTTGAATCGAGAGCTGCTGACTCGCCTGCAGCAGAGCGGAGAGATCTATCCGTCGAACGCGGTAGTGCATGGCAAGTTTGCACTGCGATTCTGCATCGTCAATTTCCGGACGTCCATCGAAGACATTGAGGCGTTGCTGCCGATTGTGGTGCGTGTGGGAAAGCAGATCGATGTGGAGATGCGGCCAGCTGGCCTGGCCTGAATTGTCGTCAGGAAATAAACGCAGCGTCTTCTGTGTTGATTGGACGCGTGGGTCGCCTATCGTTCATTTTCGATCGCGTGTTCCGCTCCGCGAAAGAGGGCCTTGAGAGCGCGCACCACCCATCGCACCACAAGGATGGTTGCGACCAACATTACCCCGACGATGGACGCGGCTACATACGGGTGGGTGGTCGCGAGCCAGGTAATGGAGACGGCCAGCACGTCTTCGCCCACGCTTAGCGTCATGTTCGAGAGCGGTTCTGGCGAGGGAGTGACCGCGGCGCGCGCTGCCGTTTTGCCTCCGTGTGCGGCGAGGGCGATGGCGCCCCCGGCAGCAGTGGCGGCCAGTTGCTGCCAGGGACTCAAAGAAGCGGTTGCCTGATATGCCAGCAGCGCAGCGACCGGGATGCGGATAAAGGTGTGAAGCGCGTTCCAGATGAGATCGAAGGCGGGAACTTTGTCGGCAAAAAACTCCACTGCGAAAAGTGCAATGCTGGCGCCGATGACCCACCAGCTCGAGAGCAGATGCAGAGAGGGCGGCAGCGGGAGCACTCCGCTGTGAGCCAGCAGGCCGAGCGTGGCGACGGTCGCATACACGTTCAGCCCGGCCGCAAAACTGACCGCAACAAGCAATGCCACGAGTTCATTGCCAGGCAGCTTCATCATGCCGGTAGTATAGGTGCCGCCGGCTTACTTGCGTCGATTGCTATTTCACGCCTTTATCGGGGTTCCAAACGCCCTGAAGTTTGCGGACGTAGAGGATCTGGCCGATGTGGTAAGCGTTGTGAGCGCCGACGTGCGCGATGACGGAGGCATTCTTGGCCAGCGTTTCATCGTCCGCAGCTTCCACGGCCTTTTCCCAGTCTGTCATCACCTGGTTGAGCTTCTTGACGAGATCATCCCATTGGGCCGCGGAGAATTTGTCGAAGGTCTCGTTGTTGTTGCCATCGAACGCGGGGGGCTTTTCGCCTTTGAACTGAATGAGGGCGCGGTTGTCCCAATACCAGATGTGATAGGCGAGCTGGCCGATGGAGTGGTTGCCTTGTTTCGGGGTCCACATGGCCTGGTCGGCGGTGAGGCCCTCGACGGCGATGTTCGCGGGTACATACCAGTCTTCTTCGGAATGGCTATCGCGGAGCTGTTCGAGGAGAACCCCGCGAAGGGTGGTTGGAGCCTTCTTTTCCGGGGTTTGTGCAACAAGCGGAACGGCGAAGAGCAGGAGTAATGCAAGCTTTCTCATAAGCTGGGACCTCGCGAGGGAAGTATATCGTCACGTGGGGGGCGTGGAGTTGGCTCGGAGGCTTCCCGTCTGAATTTCGCGCCAGAATGTGACGGATGCTGCTGCTCCCGGGCCGGTTCGCAAATGCATGGCGCGGGTGGGCACTTATCAGTTGGCGGGTGAGCAAGTGTCGAAATACTTTCGCAATGTTATGAGTCCCATACAAAAGCCGGTTCTTGAATTTGCTCAGCAGGTGCAACAGCAGACAACTCAGCCCGTAGCCCAGCCCATGGAATTGGAGCGCAGACAGCAGGCGGCCCTGGCGCTCTTTGCCTTGGGAATGATCGGGCTTGGGATTCTTGCGCTGATCTTTGGAGATTTTGCGCTTGTGTGGCAGCCGGTGGCACCGTGGGTGCCGGGGCGGACGGCGCTGGCCTATGGATCGGGCGTGTTGATGCTGCTGTGCGGAGCGGGGCTGCTATTTCGGCGCACTGTAGCCTGGTCAATGAGAATTCTGTTTCCCTATGTGATTCTGTGGGCGCTGCTGAAGGTGCCCGCATTTGTTGTGGCGTGGCGCATTGAGGGCGTGTGGCTCGGTTTTGGCGAGCTTGCCGTGCTCGCGGCAGGCGGCTGGACTCTGTTTGCACTGCTTGCGGATTTGCCAGAAGGATCGGCGCTTTCGTGGGCGGCGGGAGAGCGCGGCGTCAGGATTGCGCGGATCATGTTTGCGGTCTGGGTGATTCCGATTGGGCTTTCCCACGTGGTGTATCCGCAGGTGACGGCTGGGTACGTGCCGGCGTGGCTGCCGTACCGAATCGGGTGGGCTTACCTCACAGGAATCGGACAGATGGCGAGCGGCCTGGGAGTGCTGTTTGGCGTATGGCCGCGGGTCGCAGCATGGGCGGAGGCGGGGATGATCACCCTGTTCACGCTGCTGGTGTGGGCTCCTGCGATTATGGCCGACCCGAAGGCGCGGCTGCCGTGGACGGCATTCTGGATCAGCTGGGCAATCGCGGCGGGCGCATGGGCGGTGGCGCAGAATGTGCCGGCGAAGAAGGCGGATCCGCTTGATCTTTGAGCTGCTCGCGGATAAGCGAATCCCGATTTCGTCGTGAAGAAGATTCCGTTTTAATCTGGCTTGCGCCAGCAATCGGATGCGCGGACGAAGCCTTCGTTGCGCAGAACAACAAGAGTCGACATTCAGAAATGTTTTCCAGTTTTCCGGCCGGTTGCTGCAAGCAGACCGACGCGGACTCATGCGTGCAACGTCGGGCGCGCGCAATTTATTTGCGAAAACTTGAAACGTTTGGAGGTTGATCGTCACCATCGGACAAATCTCAACCAGAGCTGATCACTCCGCCATGCCCCCACGGCAGAACTCGAGACGAGGCTCGAATCGAGAGGAGTTCGGGTGCGAATTATCGTTTTCGCCGAGCGCTTCGAAAGCGGCGTATGGACGGAGTGGGAGCACAGGTGCAGCGAAGACGAGGTTGCCGCGATTGAGGCGTCGGCGAAAGCGAAGTCGCTTGATCGTGCGAGCACGAATGGCGTCTTCTTCATCGACTACCTGATGGCTGCCGAGTGCGCGTTCAATGTTTCTCGTGGAGGCATTCGCATGCCGGCCGAGGGAGACGCAAGGGTCTTCGGGATTGCCGTGGGCGAAATGGTATTCGCGAAGTATGAGCGGCTTAAGAGCCATTTTGAACTGATGACGGTCGTTTGAGCTGACGACCGACAGAGAGGAATGGCGGGCGTGCCTGGGAGCGCCCGCCATGACTCTTTGCGTCAAGGCTATTTGTTGAGCAGGCTTTCCAGACGGACGTAGCTGGCTTCCATGCCGTGTTCCATGCCGGTGGAGAGCATTGCCGCGCGTGTTTGAGCATCGGGGAGCGTCATGCGCATGGTCATCAGGGTACCGGCGCCATCGGGCTCAAAGGTGGTCTCGACGTGGTTGTCGGGGGTGGGATCGGGGAGATGCATCCGCTCGACGTGCACGAGGCGGGAGTAGGGCACGGCTTCAAGGCTTTCGCCGGTCAGATAGAAGCCGCCGCCTTGACCGTTGGTCCACTCGAAGCGGATCTTGCCGCCGGGGCGCGGGTCGCAGATGCAGACAGGCATGGTCCAGCCATCAGGGCCGAGCATCCACTTTTTGATCAGTTCGGGTTCGGTGTGGGCGCGCCAGATAGCTTCGGGCGGGGCGGCGAAGTGGCGGGTGACGACGACGTGGGTGTCGCCGACGGTCTTCAGAGTCAGTTTGGACATGGTTGTGGTCATCCTAATTTTCCTCCAGTGTCAGATTTCATTTCTGCCAATACCTGGTCGAGTCTGTCGTAGTTCCTGGCCAGCGCGGTGCGGAGCATCTCGAGCCATTGGTCGATAGCTTCGATGCCGGGTTTGGCCAGGCGGCAAGGGCGTTTTGTTCCCTCCACGCGGCGTACGATAAGCCCTGCGCCTTCAAGTACTTTGAGGTGGCGCGAGATGGCGGGCTGGGTCATCTCGAAGGGCCTGGCCAGTTCCATGACCGTGGTTTCGCCGAGGGCCAGTCGAGCGAGAATTGCCCGGCGAGTCGGGTCGGAGAGCGCGGAAAAGGTGGTGTCGAGGTTTGGCATAAAGTGAACCTTATATAACTAATACATTATATAACTTAATTGTTATTGTCAAGGGTAAAGTTGAAGGCTGAAACAACTCTCCAAAGATTGAGCTTGACGGTATCCGGTAACTGTATATACTGAGTATATTGATATGCACAGTAACATTGTCATTTCGCAATCCGATAGTCGGCCAATGTATTTGCAGATCATGGAGCAGGTGAAGCGGACGGTGGCGGTGGGGGAATGGGCCCCGGGGGATGAAATCCCTTCCATTCGCCAACTTGCGATGGCTTTGCGGGTGAGCGTGATTACGATCAAGCGCGCCTACCTTGAGTTGGAACGCGAGGGTGTGATCGTGACCCAACATGGGAAGGGATCGATCATTGCCCCCGATCCCGAACTGAGTTCACGGCTTTATGACGAGGAGTTTTCGGAACATCTGGAAAAGGTGGCGAAGCTTGGCGAATTGCTTGGCCTGAGCAGCGAAGAGATAGCCCGCCGCACCAAGGAAGCCTCAAACCGACTGAACGAGGCCCGGTCAACAAAGGAGATTGTATGAATGATCTTTCCGTCCAATTTGATGGGGTGAGCAAGAGATATACCCACTTTTCTCTTGAGAATATCCATCTTGAACTACCCACGGGCAGCATCATGGGCTTTATCGGGGCGAACGGAGCCGGGAAGTCTACAACCATCCGCATCCTGATGGGACTGGTTCACCAAGACGAGGGCTCTGTGCGGGTGCTCGGCCACCCAATGCCGGCGGACCAAGCGGCAGCAAAGCTGGATATCGGGTTTGTGTCGGAGGATATGCGGCTTTACGGCGCGGCGACCCTTGCGTGGCACATGGACTTTCTGCGGCCTATTTACCCTCGCTGGGACCAGACTTATGCCGAGAGCCTGGCGCGACGCTTCGACCTGAAGCCGGAGCAGAAGATCAAGGGACTCTCCCATGGACAACGCGTAAAGGCGGCGCTGCTGCTGGCGCTGGCGAGGCGACCACGCCTGCTGGTGCTGGACGAACCAACCACGGGACTGGATCCGGTAGCGCGCGTGGAAGTGCTGGGTGAACTGATGGCCGCTCTCGCCGATGAGGAACGGACGATCCTGTTTTCTTCGCATAACACCCTGGATGTGGAGCAGATTTCCGATCAGATTACCTTCATCGACCGGGGACGGATCATCGACTCGGACGACAAAGAGGTCTTTCTGGATCGCTGGCGTCGACTGCGGCTCGTGCTTCCGCCGGACGTCTTGGTGCCGCGGCTGCCCGGCATTGTCGAAGTGGGAGGAAGCGGGCGGCTCCCGGTGCTGACTACCAATCGTTTCGAACCGGCCATGGTTTCCGCCTGCAATGACCTTGGAGCCACCGTCCAGGCGATAGACACGATGACTCTGGAAGAGATTTTTGTCGCCAACGTACACAGCAGAAGGGAGCGGCTCACAGCATGAACTACTCAATGGTCAAGTCTCTAATCCTCAAGGACTGGTATTTTCAGCGTAAGGCGCTTCTGCTCGCGTTGGCCGGCGGAGTATTGTCGCTGGGCATTGTGGCCCTCGGCGGGCAGGCAGGCTTTACGATCGGTCTCATTTTGCTTGTCACCGTCATGGTCATGCTCAGCGCCATGTCGGTGATGGGCAACACGATTGGAGAGCGGGAGAATCAGACCCTTGCGTTTTCGATGAGCCTGCCCATCTCCTATCTCGAGTACACCACCTCCAAGATTCTGGGCAATCTGCTCATCTTCGTTCCTTTCTGGCTGACTCTCGTCGCGGGATGCCTGGGCTTGATCGTTGTCGCGCCGCCCATCCGTGGCTTGTTCGCATTCACCGTCATCATGGCTGTCGAGATCCTGATCAGCACGTGCCTGATGATCGCGGTGGCTCTGGTTACCGAGTCCAAGAACTGGACGATTGCCGCCATGGTTACGGGCAACGTGGCGCTCAATGTCGTCGCTTATCTTGTTGCTCACATCCCCGGCATCGGGGACGGAATGTGGAGGAAGGCGATCTATTGGAACCTTACGGCGACGATTTCGCTGCTGGTGGAATTTGCCTTGATCGCGCTGCTGCTTGGCGGAACCTTCTTCATTCAATCGAGGAAGAAGGACTTTATTTGACAAGACCGGCCAAGAGTCAACCGTGAAGAATGGGCGGGCCTGGTTTCGGCAGGGTGATAGAATTCGGGCGAATCTTCCCCTCGAGGCGATTGATTCAAAGGAGAAGTATGCATATTCGCTCCGCGCTGAGCGCCGTTCTATTGCTGACGTTTACGTCACTACCGGCACTAGCACAATATCCGGGACAAGGACAGGGACAGTATCCTCAACCACATCCTCAATGGGGCCACCCCAGACCACCGAAGGCCGGGGCTTGCTTCTATAAGGACTCGAACTTCAGGGGTGACTATTTTTGCCTGAAACTTGGTGAGAACTGGCGGTCGATGCCTCCAGGATTCAATGACAAGATCACGGCGATCCGGCTCTTCAACGGAGCGGAAGTAAGAATTTTTGGTGACGATAATTTCAGGGGCATCAACAGCAGGATTCGGCGCGACGTGAGCGATCTGCACAATGTGCCACGTCCTGACAATCGTTCAAAGAACTGGAACGATCGAGTTTCGTCGATGGCGGTTTACCGGGCCAACGATGAATGGGATCGCGGGCACCCATAGATATTGATTCTTGAGTTGAACTAGCCGCCGGTTCGGGTTCGCGGCTGCGAATTCGAACCGAGCGTTGCAAAATAACCTGCAGGTCTCGATGAACTCAGTCCGTCGTGCCTGCAGATCGATGCCATGACTAACCTCGCGACTTCTCGCCGGCAGATCATTGCTTACTGGGTGACCACCGCTCTGGTCGTCTTCGAACTGGCGTTAGGGGGCGTGTGGGATATTCTGCGAGTTCCCCAGGTTCGCGACCTCATCGAGCGGCTGGGCTATCCGTCATATTTCCTTGTCATACTGGGGATCTGGAAACTGCTCGGCGCTGTCGCGCTGGTCGTTCCGCGGTTCCCCCGACTCAAGGAGTGGACCTACGCTGGCGTGCTCTTCGATTTGACGGGCGCTGTCGCATCGCTATGGGCCTCAGGGCTGATGAGCGCGCGCACGGCGGCGTACCCAATCATAATGACGGGAGTTGCAATTGCGTCCTGGGCGCTCCGTCCGCCATCCCGCCGGCTTTCTTCCCTCCCACCCATGCCGCAATGAAACTGCGTCATGGATGGGGCACCTACATCCAGGCTGGTGGAAACTCTTCAGAAACGAAGAGCAGTCCGCCCGAAACAGACAATCATTACGCTTTACGGGACGGGCGGCAATTGTCCGGAGATGGTGGTGGCGGCGGGGCTACAGGCTGGATGGCCCCATCCGGATGCGCTGACGCCCATGGCCAGGCCGGGTGCGGCGGTGATGTCGTAGACGATGTTGTCGGGCCGTGCCGCGTCGGGGCCTACTCCGGCAGGGACGCGGTCAAGCTTGAGAGTATTGCGGGTTCGCCAGGCGATATTGTGGTCGGCGCACGATGAGTCGCCACTGACGCCGATGGCTCCGACGAGCACACCCTGTGCGTTGTAAAGTGCGAGGCCGCCGCCAAAGACATTGACTCCGCCGATACGTCCGCCAACCATGGGGTCGTTGGCTGCTCCGTAGTGTTCGGGATTGCCGCGGTAAGCGACGGAGACGTCGACCGGGTTGCTGGCCTGGAGACCGAAGAGCGAGCCTCCCGGCTGTACGGCGCTGTAGAGATCGGCAGTCGAAAGCGCGAGTTGAGGCAGGCTGAAGGCGTTTGCGGTATTGGCCTTTTGCGCTGAGATTACGCGGCTGCCGGGCCACTGACTGCCACGATTGGCCCCGGTGAACGCCACTGCGCAGACGACGCCGTCGCGATTGACGACGGTACCCCACATATCCAGGTTGAAGCCGCCATTTGCCGCGCCGCGCGCCGCAGAGAGCGCCGCACGAAGCTGACTGTGCGTAGGAAGAAGCTTGCACGACGCTGATACATCCATGTCTTTATCTTTGCTGTCGGAGGACTGCGCAAAGGCCGGCAGAGCGGCGCTCAGAGCCAGCATGGCGATCAAAAGTCCGCGATTGGTCATGGGGATCGAACCTCCTCGAACTTCGGAAGCGAGCGCTGCGCGGCGTTGCCGAGGAGCCTTCCGAAAGCTCCCCAAAACTATCACGGAGGAAAAGGGCTCGCAATTGAGAAATGACGGGATCAAGATGGCGACTTATGCCGGTTTTCAACGAGATTAGAAGCGCGGCGAATGGAGCTAGCCGGTCACGCCCAGGTGGCGCAGGATCGTAGCGTGGTCGAAGTAGACTCTTTCACACACAAGGCCGTCGTCTTCAAACTCAAAGACGAGGGCTGCAGCGACTTCCATGGGATGGCCTGTGGCGGCGACCCCTGCCCATTCGCCCTGATGGGTTCCGCCAAACATGCACTCCACGATTACGGCAGCGTCGGAATGGTAGTGGGCCCCTTCGCGCAGCCAGAAGTCGGGAAAGGCCCCGAGCAGGGCGTGCAAAAGCGATTCGACCGCTCCTTTGCCGTCGACTACGCCCCCAAGAGCCGGAACATCGTAGCGAGGACGCCGGAATGTGGCGACGGTCGCAGCGACATCGTGGTCAACCGCCTCGGCCTGGATGTGCGCTTTGACAACTGCTTCGCGGCGAGCGCGCAGGGTGTTGGTTTCCGTGGGGGTCATGTTTACCTCCTTTCAGTCTGCGGAGGCCCTCAGGATATTACCGACCCGGAGAGAACTCAAGGCATTCGGAGGATGAATTCCCAGTGGAATCGAGGAAATGATTGCCGCCGGAGGTGGAAGCGGGCCGGCCGCCTCCACCCTGGGTCACGCGCCTCAGCCGCAGCGGTTGGTAGGCTCGCCG
Source organism: uncultured Acidobacteriaceae bacterium (assembly GCA_963737915.1). GTDB lineage: Bacteria > Acidobacteriota > Terriglobia > Terriglobales > Acidobacteriaceae > Telmatobacter. The sequence continues at coordinate 422,385 of CAVTUP010000028.1, forward strand.
GGGTAGTTGCCCTGAATGCAGGGAACAGCTTTCAGGTATTCGTAGATGGCGCGGAGATCCTGATCGGAGAGGTCCTGGAAGTTCGGCCAGGGCATGATCTGCAACAGGTTCCCATTGAAAGGACGCGGAATGCAGTGGTCGTTGGGGGCGCCAGAGCAATTCGGATGTAATTGATCCGGATCGATGCCGGTGCGGATCGTATGCCGGAATTTGTCGAAGCTGTCACCGCCTACGGGCAAGCCGCTCGCGTCGGGGGTGAGGTTACGCGAGATGATATCCGCCGAGCCTGGAATCAGCGGGCCGAAGTCTCTGCCTCCCCCGAGGTATGTCGCCGGGTTCGCCATTTGCTTCTGCCCAAAATACGGGTTCCCGCCGTCGGCGTATTCAAACTTCGGTCCGTTTGAGTGACATCCGTTGCAGTCGCCGGCCACGTTGACGAGATAGCTGCCGAGGCCGATTTGCGCGGGATTCTTGCCCGCCATGTTGAGGTTTGGCGGGGCCGCCGCAAGTCCAATCTGGACCCTCGAATCGCCGTTGCCTCCCCCTTTTTGCGCGGTCACGCGGGGAACATAGGACAGAGTTCCCGCGATCGCTATTGCTGAAAAAACAACGCCTGTACAAGCTATCTTTGTCCATTGCATCCGGGTCATGAGTTTTCCTCTCCTGTGTCGAATCAATTCGAATTGTCTGTGCTTGCTTGTCCCTGGGGAAGCTGCAGCGCGGCGGCAGCCAGTGCTTGTCCAGCGAGGTTTGGGGGAGCCAAACCAGTGGCACCGGTCACTCGTGTCGCAGCAGAGCACACATCCTACATGCAGTTAGCGGCGTTGTCGACGGCTATTGTTGTGACTCTTCTGTGAAGGGATGGCTGTTTTCGTCAGAGTAAAAGAAGGCCGCTTTGGGCAGTTCAGGGGATTCTGGAGATGGGAGAAGTGAGAGCGCCCGCGATCCCCGACGCTTCGGATTTCCCCTTATTTTCACTTGCACCAATTTCTTACGTCATGGAGAAGAAGCAGGCATATCCTGTGTATCGCTGGAATCGGCAAGATAAACCAGATCCGCACAAGGGAGGGAACGATGCCTGGAACATTTGAGATCAAGAAAGCAAAGGACGGTCAAACCTTCTTCAACCTGAAAGCTGCGAATGGACAGGTCGTTCTTGCGAGCGAGATGTACAAGGCACGAGATAGCGCCTTGAACGGAATCGAGTCGGTCAAGAAGAATTCGTCGCACGCTGAGCGTTTCGAAAAGCTCGAGTCAAAGAATGGGAAGTTCTACTTCGTTTTGAAGGCGGCCAACGCCCAGGTGATCGGAAACAGCGAGATGTACGAGTCGGAGAGCTCGCGGGACAACGGCATCGCGTCTGTGATGAGCAACGGCCCGGGTGCGGGTACCGTCGATCTCACCGCGGCAACCTAGAGTAACGCAACCGATTGGTTGCGCGTTAGTTCTTTCAGCAGGAGAGAAGACGTTCACCGCGTCGGCGGGCGGGTCTTCGCGTACAGCGCTTCCAGCGCGTCGCAAGCCGTCTTCACGCCGTCTTCGCGGTTCACCTGCTGCGCCACATCCTTTGCGCGTTCGGCGAGACCCGGCTCCGAAAGCATCGCTTTCAATTTGCTTGCGACCTTCCGAGACTCGTAGTCTCCGCGCTGAATCACCTTCGCCACCTTCAGGCGCTCCATGCGCCGCGCATTATCCGGCTGGTCGTGCGAATAGGGCATGATGAGCATCGGCTTGCCCGCGCGCAGACATTGCGCCGTCGTCCCCACTCCGCCCTGGTGCACCACCATGGCCGCGCGCGAAAACAGCTTAGAATATGGCGCGTACTCCGCCACGCAAATCGATTCCGGCAACTTCTGCTTCGGGCGGTTGCGCGCATCGCTGCCGATCAGCAGTACCGCGCGACTCCCCAAATCCATCACGGCCTTTGCCGACACTTCGTAGAAATCCCCCGCCGCCAGCACCGCCGCCGAGCCCAGGGTAAATACCACCGGCGCATCACCAGCACCCACAAATTCTCCGAGATGTACAGGCAGCGCCGCATTCCCCGCGTCCGCGTCGTAGAAGCAGAAGCCGGTGATCAGCGTATTCGGCGGCCAGTCCTTCTGCTCCACGCCCAGCACACGTGAAAACAGCGCCAGCACCAAGTGCGGCGAGTGCTTCGCATCAAACAGCGGATTCGCCCCGCGTTCCAGCCCAAGCTCGCGGCGCAGCTCGTAGATAGGCTCAGGCCATTTGCGGCTCACGAATCGCGCTACCCGCTTGATCACCCGCCCGAAGCCCGGCACCTTCTTGTCCGCCTTCGCCAGCTTCGGATACGGCGGCAGCACCGGCGGATCGAACGCTGAGAAGAACGACAGCGGCGCCAGCACATAACTCGCCCATGGAATTCCCGTCACCTCCGCAACAATCGGCCCGGCATAGTTCAGCTCGCCCATCAGCAGCAGGTCGGCACGCACCGGCTTCGTCGCTGCATCGAGCAGATCGTCGTAAGTCTGTCGCAATGCCGGAAACAGAAAATTCCGCAGCCCATGCTCAGTACCGTGCTTGATGTCGTAAACCATCTCCACCAGCACGCTGTTGGTCGGATCGATGTCCGGCTGAACTTCGCGAAATTCAAGCCCGAGCGGCTCAATCCTCGTCCGGTAAACGGCGGCCAGCGCCATCACAGGCACATGCCCGCGCCGCTTCAGTTCCAGAGCCAATGCAATCAGCGGATTGATGTCGCCCAGCGTGCCGATATTCGAGAGAATGATGCGCAAAATTCTTCCTGTAAGTCGTGGATAAAACCGCAGCGATAAGACTAATGCATTGGAGTGCGGGTGTCGGAGCTACGCTCAACCAAATCCCAGGAGACAAGAAAGGATCGCCCCACCGCAGGTGGCTTCAGGCTCATTTAATCTTGCACCAACGATAATCAGGCAGGAGACCGCTCAATGCGTGTGCTGCTCGTAGAAGATGAAGTCCGCCTGGCCGACAATCTTGCGGCGGCCCTGCGCGATGGCCCCGGCTTCGCTGTCGACTGGGCCGCCGACGGAGAAACAGGCGACGACAGCGCCCGCAATCGCGTCTACGACCTCATCATTCTCGACCTCATGCTGCCCCGCCTTGACGGCCTCAGCCTGCTTCGCCGCCTGCGTGCTCGCCACGACGCCACTCCCGTCCTTATCCTCACCGCCAAAGAAGGCAAGAACACTATCATCGAATTGCTCAACGCCGGGGCGGACGACTACCTCGCCAAACCCTTCGATCTCGGCGAACTCATCGCGCGCGCCAAGGCACTCATTCGCCGCGGCAAAGGCGCGGCCCACCCGACCCTTACGGCCCTCGACATCGAATTGAATACGCTTGAGCAAACGGTGCACCGCGCCGGCACGCTCGTCGATCTCTCGCCCACCGAATACCGCATCCTCGAATACCTCATCCATCACCCGCGCAAGATCGTCAGCAAACAGGAACTGCTCGAGCACCTCTACGACTACAACTGGGAGCACCACTCCAACGTCATCGAGGCCCACGTCTCCAACCTGCGCAAGAAGCTCGACGCCGCATCGCCCGATGCCGAGCCCATCATCGAAACCATGCGCGGACGCGGCTACCGCATGGCCGTCAGCGGCGAAGGCAATCTTCGCGAGAGAGAATCGCAGGCACACCCGTGAAAACGCGGTCCATCGCCTTCCGACTCATCTCTGCCGTGCTGCTGGTGGAGCTCGTCTCCGCCGTGCTCGTTATTCTGCTCGCGCTCGGCTACGAACGTCACATGCACTTTCGCTCGTTTGACGTCATGCTGCACGGCCGCGCCGACTCTGTTCTCGGCGCAGTGCAGGATGCCGAAGACGCAGCGGACAACGTAATGCTCAACAAGGCCGATCTGCATCTTCCTCCCGACGACATCTACGAGGTCTACGACGGCAACGGCCGACTGCTCGGCCGCTCGCCCAACTGGCAAGGCTCCGGGAATGCGTGGATGCAACCTGACAATGGCTTTTCGCGGCTATCGCTGAATGACCACCACTACCGCGTCCTGCGTCAGCACGGCTCGCGCATCGTCGATCCCGGCGCATCCGACGGAGGCAAGCTTCGCCAGGTCACGGTAGTTTACGGCGCGCCTACCGAACGCGTGTGGCACGCTATCTGGGGTGCAGTGCATTTCTACGCTTTGGGCAGCCTTTTGCTTCTCCTCATCACCGGACCGCTCATCGCGTGGCTGCTTCATCGCGGCCTTCTCCCTCTGCGCCAGCTTGCCGCCCTCGCGGGCCAGGTGTCAGCCAACTCATGGGAGTTCTCCCCGCCCGCTTCTGCCCGCGAAACCGCCGAGTTGGCGCCAATGACCAACGCGCTTGAAAACACATTGCAGCGTCTGCAGCGATCGTTTGAGCAGCAGCGCACCTTCGTCTCTGACAGCGCGCATGAACTCAAAACCGCGGTTGCCGTCGTCAAATCATCCCTGCAATTGCTTGAGTTGAAAGAACGCACGCCGGCTGAATACCACGCGGGACTCGAGCGCACCCTCACCGACACCCAGCGGCTTGAGGAACTCGTCGCCAAGATGCTCACGCTGGCGCGCGTTGAGAGCGGCCCGAGCGAAGCAGACAGGCCCCAGGCCGGCAGTCCCGCAAGCTGCGACATCGCCGAATGCGCGCGTGACACAATCGCGCAACTCAGAACCGTCGCCGCCCTGCACGCCGTGGACGTCGTTGTGCAGTCAACCGACGACTCTCGCGTTCCCCTGGCTGCCGACGATTGCGCGATTGTAATCGAAAACCTGCTGATGAACGCCCTCCAGCACAGCCCGCGCAATGCAAAGGTCTATCTGACTTTGCGCAGCGAAAACGCCACCATCGAGTTAACCGTCGCAGACCAGGGCGAAGGCATCGATCCAGCCGCGTTGCCGCACATCTTCGACCGTTTCTACCGCGGCGATCCCTCCCGCGCGCGCTCCACGGGTGGCGCCGGCCTGGGCCTCGCCATCTGCAAAGCAGTGGTCGAACGAGCCGGCGGCACTATCGAGCTGAAGAGCGAGCCCGGCAAAGGCACAACAGCAATCGTGCGGCTGCCAAAAGCCTGACAAACATTCGCGCCTGGGCTGTATGTGGGCCTTCTTCCACGCCTTCCCGGCGCTCTCTTCGCCACATTGTCCCCCAAACTGGTTTTTCGCATCCAAGTTTGTGTCGTGGCTTTGAAAGGGAAGACGGAAACCACCGCTTAAATGCATATAGAGAATCACTCGTTCATGAGGCGAGCGCGTTCCATTGTTCGGCAGCCATGTTGTAACTGCGGGCCCCGCCATTTCGAAGGAGAATTCCATTGATCGTCACGAGCACCTCAAAGGTGCTGTCACGTCTGTTCGTCATTGTCGTCGCGGTCATCGTGATCGCGGTGCTCTATCTCGCCAAGATTGTCTTCCTTCCGCTAGCCTTTGCAATCTTGTTCGCGTTTCTGCTCGCACCCGTCGTCTCTGCGCTTGAGAGGATCCGGTTGCCGCGGGTCTTCGCGGTTCTGGTTGTCATCCTTGGCTTCTGCTGCATTCTGCTCTTGATCGGATGGGTCTCCGTAGCGCAACTCATCTCGATTGCAAACGACTTGCCAACCTACAGGGCAAACGTCGCAGAGAAAGTTGCCGCTATCCATATTCCGAAGGATTCCGCCTTCGGTCGCGCGCGCGGCGAGGTGGAGCATCTCAATCAGCAAGTGGGGCTCGCCAACTCCACCACCGCGCCGGATTTGCACGCCACTGACAAAAAGCCTCTCGGCTGCAACCCCTGACCGTCCCGTCCAGGTGCAGGAAGTTACGCGGGCTGACGGCAGGCTCGTTCAGATTGGCGGAATTATCGAGCCGCTGGTTACGGTCTTTCTCACCGTGGTCTTCACCTTCTTCGTCCTTCTCGAGCGGGAGGATCTGCGCAATCGCCTGATCGGGCTGACCGGCGATGGTCATCTGAATTTGATGACTCAGGCGATGAACGATGCAAGCAATCGCATCAGTCGATACTTCTCACTGCAGTTGCTGGTCAATGTCATATACGGTTCGATCGTGTTCACCGCGCTGTACCTCATTGGCCTGCCCCATGCCTTGTTGTTTGGCGCGCTCGCAGGACTCTTGCGGTTCATCCCCTACATCGGAGCTCCGATCGCCGCGATCTTGCCTATTGTGCTGTCGCTTGCCGTGTTTCACGCGTGGACCAATTCCCTTTACATCGCGAGCACGTTTCTGTTCCTTGAAGTCGTTACGGCCAACTTCGCAGAACCGCGCCTCTACGGAAAGCACACCGGCCTCTCCTCGTTGGCGATTCTGATCGCAGCAGCATTCTGGACGCTGATCTGGGGGCCCGTGGGACTTGTCTTGTCGGTGCCGCTGACCGTTTGCCTCGTGGTCGTCGGCAGGCATGTCTCCTACCTCGAGTTTCTGACCATCATGCTTGGCGATCAGCCTCCTATTCCGCTTTCTGCCGCTTACTACCAGCGTCTGCTGGCACGCGACGAGCGCGAGGCAGAGGACATTCTCGTCACCTACCTCAAAGACAAGCCGCTCGACGATCTCTATGATTCGGTTGTCATCCCCGCCCTCAACCTGTCAGAACAGGACCGCCATCAGAAGGACCTTGAAGAAACAACCGTCCATTTCATTCATCAGACGACACGGGACCTGGTTGAAGATCTAGGACAGAAGGAAAACCTCGACCCCGCAGTTGAGAAGCTTGACAACGCTTCAGCAGACACCAAATCGGTCCAGCCCATAAGGGTGCTGTGCGTCCCGGTGCGCGGTCCAGCGGACGAGCTCGGCGCAATCATGCTGGCCCAGATCCTTGAGCGCAGCGAAATCCCTTCGCGGGCAGTTGCCCTCATGCGCATAGACGAAGTCCTCGCCATAGCAACGGCGGAGAAGCCGGAGATCGTCTTCATGTCGGGACTGCCTCCGTTTGGAGTATCCCGCGCGCGCCGCTTATACAGAACTCTTCGCGCCAGCCATCCCAATGTCAAAATCATGATCGGCATTTGGAGCTACAGCGACGAGGAATCGAAAGCCGCGCATGAGATCAGTCGCGGAGAAGAAGAGCACGCCGCAACAACGCTTGCCGAGGCGCTTGCCCAGGTCCGTTCCTTCCTGGGAGAGGCGGAATCTTCAGATGCCGGGCAGATCGAGCCGGAATCGTTGGTAGAAGCGCCCGATGCGAGCGCAGCTTAGTGCGCAAGTCAGATTCTCGCGCAAAATACTGGATTCACGGTCGCGAAGAACCCTCGGTTGATACCCGCTACAATTCCCTCGAACCGGAATCTTCAGGATTCCTTAATGCCCACGTGCCACACTTCCCATGCCGGTGAATCTCTCGTATCGCCGAGCCCGAAACGGAGCTAACCATGGAAATTCAGCGCAGCATTCTTCGATCGACCCGGGCCCTCTTCTCCGCCGCCCTGTTGTGCAGCCTCTTCTTTGCCGTCGGTTCCGCGGGCGCGCAGCAGCCGTATAAAGTCCTGGATCAATGGAAGCTGGCCGACGCCGGCGGATGGGATTACCTGCTCGTTGACTCTCCTGCCCACCGCCTCTACATCACGCGAGGCGATCACGTAGACGTGCTCGACACCGAAACCGGAAAACAGGTCGGCACCATCTCCGGCCTGCACGGCACCCACGGAGTGGCTCTCGACCCCGGCGGCAAAGTCGGCTATGTCTCCGATGGACGCGGCAATGCGGTGGTCGTCTTTGATCGCGCAACCTTCGCCACCGTCGCCACGATCCCTGCCGGCACCAATCCCGACGCGATCATTTACGAGCCCGCAACCAAGTCTGTGTGGGCCTTCAACGGCCGCAGCAACAACATCACCGTCATCGACGCCGCGACACAGAAAGTCGTAGCGACCATTCCCGTCCCCGGCAAGCCCGAGTTCGCCGTCACCGACGGCAAAGGCACCGTCTTCAACAACATTGAAGACAAGAACGAGATCATCCGCATCGACGCCAACAGCAAGCAGATCACTGCAACCTGGCCCGCCTGCGAGTCGCCCTCCGGCCTCGCCTTCGACATCCCCGGCCATCGCCTTTTCCCGGTCTGCGACGGAAAAAAGATGGCTGTCCTCGATTCCAACAGTGGAAAGATTCTTGCCACACCCGCCATTGGCGACGGCCCCGATGCCGCGGCCTGGAGCGCGAAAAACAAGCTCGCCTTTGCCTCCGCCGGCGGCGATGGAGTTCTCTCAGTAGTCGATGCCAGTTCCGCCGACTACAAAACCATCCAGAGCGTCCCCACAAAGAAAAGCGCGCGCACCATGGCCTACGATCCGGCGACCGATCGCTTCTACCTTGCATCCGCCGACTTCGGACCGCGCCCGGCCCCCACAGCCGACAATCCGCGCCCCTGGCCCCCAATGATCCCCGGCAGCTTCACCGTAATCGTCGTCGGCAGGTAGTCAATCTAACCACCAATCTGGGTGTCCCAGGTCTCGCTTCTGAGACCTGGGAAAGCACAACCCCACCATGCGATCCTGAACCCATCATGATTCTGCTCGCTATCCTCGCCATCGTTCTCATCGCCGGCTCGCTTCTTCGCCGACTACAAATGGCGTCAATGGATGGCGGCTCGCCGAGCCGACCGCGACTCTGACCGCCGCAGCTAACCCGAAATTCCCCCAAAGGGCCAACCTACCCACACAATTTTCCCGCGTTCAAGCCGTTACAATGAGCAAGAGGGAGTCGTCCAAGACACTATGCAAAGCCTCTTCGCCCGCGCCCTTCGCTTCCCCGCACGCAACCGCGCCGCCCTGTTGGCCCTTACCACCGCCGCTCTGCTTTTCGCCGTTACCCCGGGAGCACGCGCCCAGTTTGGTGGCCCGCCCACCACCCCCGTCCACGATCCCACCGCCCTCCGCCCACCCGCCGGAGCCCGCGTTGCCATCGTCGAATTCGAAGACATGGAGTGCCCCGACTGCGCCAACGCCAATCCCCTGCTCAAAGAGGCTGCCGCCAAGTACAACATTCCATGGATCCGCCACGACTTCCCGCTCCCCTTTCATGCGTGGAGCATGCAGGCCGCCGTCAACGCCCGCTGGTTCGACACCAAGAGCAAAAAGATCGGCGACGACTACCGCGACTTCATCTTTGCCAACCAGCCCGCTGTCGTGAACCTCGACGGACTGCGCCGCTTCACCGAGCAGTTTGCCCAGGCCCACAACATTGCTCTGCCCTTTGCGATGGATCCCCAGGGCAAGCTCGCCGCCGCCGTCAAGGCTGACTACGCACTCGGCCAGCGCGTCGGCATCGAGCACACCCCCACCATCTGGGTCGTCACTGCCAACTCCAAGGGCGCCCCATTCATAGAAGTTCTCGACCGTACCAAGCTCTTTCAGCTTATTGATCAGGCACTTGCAGACACCAAACCAGCGGCGTCCCCCAAGACGGCGCACAAGTAATCCCCAGTACGACCGGGCCCTTTCCCTATGTCCGATTTTCGTTATGAAGTAGACATCCAGGCACCGCCTGCGCGCGTCTGGTCGGTGTTGCTCGATGTGGAGCGCTGGCCCGAGTGGACCACCTCCGTCACCAGCATCAAGCGCCTCGACTTCGGCCCGCTCACCCTCGGCAGCCGCACCAGCATCGTGCAGCCCCGGCTCTCAAAGCGCGTGTGGAGAGTCTCCTCCCTCGACGAGACCCATCGTTCCTTCGCCTGGACAACCCAGTCCCTCGGCCTGAGGATCGTCGGCTACCACCGCGTCGAGGAGAGCGACACCGGCGCAAGCCACGTCACCCTCTCCCTCCACTTCCTGGGAGTGCTCGGCCCCCTCATCGCACGCCTCTTTCGCGATCTGAACCGCGATTACCTTGCCCGCGAAGGCAACGGCCTCAAAGCCCACTGCGAAGTCATCCCCTGGCCTAGCGCATTGCCGGTCGCAAAGAGCAGGCAAGCCCCCTCATGAGTCGAAGGAAATCGCCCATCACTTTCTAAGATTTGTCATCCTGAACGGAGCGCGTTTGGGGCCCCGGCGCACAGGCACTGTGCGATGGGGTAAGCGGAGCCGAAGGATCTGCTTTTGTTCTTGTCTTTGTTTTTTAGCTAGGAGCTAGCAGCTAGCAGCTAGAAGCTGCTCCTCTGAATATTCACCAGCACCGGAGCATCAGCCTCATGCCCCCCACCCGCCCCCGGCGAAACCATGCTGGTCTGCGGAGCGCGCCAGTGATCGATGTAGCTGATCTTGTGCACGCATCCGATCGTGCAATTCGGCGCACAGGCCTTCGCGGTCAAAAACTCCCGCTTCACATCCGCCGTCGTGTACTCCGCAATCGGAACACCCGGATATCCGCGCTGCTGCGAGCAATAATGCACCAGCCCGTCCTCGCAGATGTAGAGATACCGCGACCCCGCCCGACACCGCCAGTCGTTCGGCCGCCCTTCCACAATCGCCGATTGAAAGTCGTCAAACCGCGAGTAGTTGACCTTCTTCCACTGGCTCATCTCGCGATAGACCTTCGCCTCATTCTTCTTCAGTGGCTTCAACTGCCCGTCCCCATCGTGAATAATCCCGATCGTCGACGTGAACCCCAGCTCGATCGCCCGCTTCCCGATCGTCAGCGCATCATTGGGATCGCGAAAGCCTCCGCCCACCACCGAATTGATGTTCACGTGAAACTCGGCGTGCTCGGCCAGCATCTGCAGTTTCTTGTCCAGCACCTTCAGGCTCTTCTTTGAAATCTCGTCAGGCTCGATGTTGTCGATGCTTATCTGCATGTGGTCGAGACCCGCAGCATTCAGCCGCTCGATCCGCTCCACATTCAGCAAGTAGCCATTCGTGATCATCCCCGCAATCGCGCCCGTCTTGCGCATCCGGCGAATCACGTCGTCCAGTTGCGGATGGGTCAGCGGCTCGCCGCCCGAGATACCGATCATCGCCGTCCCCAGCCGCCCCAGGTGGTCGATCCTGCGGTACATCTCATCCAGCGGGACAGGCTCTGAAACCTTGTCGTACTCGTTGCAATAGGCGCAGCTCAGGTTGCAGAAGCGCATCGGAACAATTTGTGCGAGGACCGGATGCCCGGTCGTCGCCAGCGCGCTCGCCACCATCCGCAGCTCGCGCACCTTCCGCGTCGCCGCCAGCCACCGCCCTCTCAGTGTCTCTCTTCGGGGAATACCCATCTCTACTATTGAAACATATCGCGAAACCTACGACCGTTTGCAAGGAGTTACGTTGCCGGTTCGCCCAGTTCTCAACAAGCCACTGAAGTGGGTGCCCTAGGTCTATATCCACGCACAACCCAAATCTGGGTGCCCCAGGTCTCGCTTCTGAGACCTGGGAGGGGGCACAGAAGCTGTGAGCCCCACCACCGACCCTCCAATCTTCAACCACATATTCTGGTCCCGATGACCAAGGGCCTCCATCGTTACCAGCAATCCGGAGACTTCCATTTCATCACCTTCAGTTGTTATCACCGACTGCCATACCTCGGCGGCGCATCGAGCCGCAACCTCTTCGAGTCAGCCCTTGAACGAATCCGAAGGAGATACAGCTTCGTAGTACTCGGCTACGTCGTAATGCCTGAACACGTTCATCTTCTCCTCAATGAGCCCAAACTCTCAACGCTTGACCGAGCGATTCAAGCGCTCAAGTTGTCTGTCTCTGTGAGGCGACACGAACGCCCCTTCTGGCAACCCCGATACTACGACTTCAACGTCTTCTCTTCCGCAAAGACAACAGAAAAGCTCCGTTACATTCATCGCAACCCGGTCCATCGCGGACTGGTGGAGAAACCGGAGGAGTGGGCGTGGTCGAGCTTCCGGCATTACGCAACCGGGCTCGAAGGAACAGTGGAAATCGAATCCTTCTGGACAGTGTCAAAGCGGGGAAACGAGCTGCATCCCTCCCAGGTCTCAAAAGCGAGACCTGGGGCACCCGGCACCCGGCGGCCCGTTCTATGATCAAATCCTGCAATTCTTTGGGGCGAAAGCACCAATCGACAATTGATAGGTCGGGGGACACGGCAGTTGAAAACCAGCGTTGATCGCTACCTATTGAAGCCGCTCAGAAAGCGAAAGTCTCTTGCGGCCGATCGCAAAGCTATTGCGAAGGCGCTCGACAGACTCGATGATCGAATTCTCGGAACGGCAGTCCTTCGCAACATTTCGAAGGCTGCGAAGGTTGCACGCGACAATGGCGGGGCGGACTCGTGGAAAGATCCCGAAGTAATCCGGACTCAAATCAAGCTGTCTATTGCGCTGTATGAGTCGAGGCGAGTGTCTTACCCTTTGTACGTTTACTTCGTGGTCGCGCCGGTCGAATCGATCAACGAGCAACGTTGGTTCGACGGGAGGTTCAACGACGAACTGGACGAAATCAAGCGAAAAATTGAAGAGATTGAAATGGAGGGTGGGCTTCGCCCGAATCAGTTTTGGCGAAGAAAGGATGTTCCTGAGAGATTCCGGGCACGCTACGACCTACTCCAAAAGCGGTACGATGCAGTGCTGGAGCGGCATTTCCTCAAGGCTCTACGAGAATTTGGGCAGGATGAAATTGCAAATCTTCGCGAACGGAATCCCAAGGAATTTGATCGGCTTCGTGAAAGGGGCCGTCGGGCGGTTCATCATACCGATGAACTCTATGCTGCATTGAAAGACATTGTTGTTCGAACTGAAGAAGAGGCTGCTAGGGCCGCAAGCGTTCGAGCGTATAGCGCAGCAATCGTGATGCTTGGCGCAAGTCTCGAAGGACTGCTCCTTATTCGTTGCCTGAAATCAAAGCAGAAGGCAGAGCGTGTCGCGAAGAAACTTCCGAGAAATAAACGCCCGCAGAATCCCGACGATCCTACAAAATGGTGGTTTGAGACTCTGATTAGTACGTGCGTCTTAGCAGGGTGGATGCCACGTATTTCCACCAAATACGGTCGCTACGACGCTGCCAAGCTTGGCGACATCTTGCGAGAGATGCGAAACCTCACGCATCCCGGAAAATGCGCCCGGGAGATGCCTTGGTCAGAGACGACCGAACGAGATTACGACGATGCGAAGGCCATTTATGTGACGTTGAGATCGAAACTTCTCGGACGAAAGACATTTACGGATGGCGGGTAGCCTAGGTCTCTCCCCAAGAAACAAATCTGGGTGGCCCAGGTCTCGCTTCTGAGACGCGGGAGGATTTGAGCCCCACCACCGAAACTTGGCTTGACTCAGGTATAGGCTCGTCTCTATGAGACCTTGCCTATGCTTGCATGAGCGTCTGCAATACCTGCTTAGGTGGGGTGTGGCTGAGTTTGTCGCAGTCAATTGCTGAAACGTCTTTTTTGGCCGCCACCCGCACACTTTCCCCCAACAACTTCTTGTCCACTTCGTTGGTAATCCATCGTGCGCCGGCTACGCCGACCATAAATGCCCCGGCGAGAGCAGAGAACGTAAGGCTTATCTGAGTTCTTTGACCCGCTCCAGAGACATCTAATCCAGCCCCTGAACCATAAAAGGACCAGGATGCAAAAGCGGAGAAGGTCCCAATCAACACGTTGGAAATAAATCCGGGGCACCAAATCTGCTTCACACGGGTGGGCAAGATGAAACCGTTGTCCGTCAGAAGAGCATTCACCACTCCCCCGGCAGCACCAGAAACGCTGATGAGCGTGGCGCAATACCATGGGTTCACCATTGGGCCCTCCAATCGCACACGAGATTAGCACGGAACGAAGTGTTTTGGCGGATAGACGGGCGGGTGGTCCACCTTAGCTTTTGAAAACGGAATCCGCCCATGAAGGGTGCCCCATCCTTGAACGTCTTAATCGTCAAGGGTGGAGGAGCAACAAACCTCCGGATCTCCGCCGTCGCGCCGTCAATTCTGACTCGAGACTCCAGGCCTACAACAAAATCCACTTCGCGGTCCGATACCACCAGCCTGTAGCGAAGCTCAGCGCAACAAATGTCTGCCCTGCGATGAAGAGCGGCAACGCCACCAGGTACACACGATGCACACTCCGTGTGACGATCAGGTCCCTCGCTACCCCCAGCAGAATCAGCAAATCCACACCCCCATAAAACAACGCCCTTGGGATCAGAAAGTAGTGAGCCAGCCGTCCGAATGCCGCCGCAGTCAGTGCGCACGTAGCCACCAGCATCAGCCGCCGGTGATACTCAGGCTTCTTCCGCCACGCGATCGCCAGCCCGAATGTGCCCGCGAAACATACCATGTCAAACAAGGGAACGGAGATGCTCCGTATCGCCGTTTCGCGGTGGAGTTGGAAGTATTGGAATCGATGCATCACGATCGTCGTTGTCACGCCCAGGATCAAAACGGCCGCGCCCAGGGCCGCTCCAAACCAGCCCATCGTGCGATGCCAGCGCACCTTGCGCATCCGCACCAGTCCCGATTGCAGCATGAAGAACAGTACCCACGCGGAAAACACTGTCCCGTGAACCCAGAGCACGCTCGGTGGAGTAACCGCGGGATGAAAAAGCCTCTCGTTTATCGTCAGGCTGAACCCCGCCACAACCACCGCCGCAATCAGCAGCGACATCGCAAAGTAGAAATACCGGTCCAGCAGCCGAACAGGCAAAGACGGACGGACCTTGGCACTTGGGAGTCCCACGTAGGTGGCTGTCATTGGCGCTCCATTTTTGGGGGACCGACGGTCAAACGGTGGGTCGCATCATAGCAGGACAACAACGGCGTCGCAATGCAAATGCGCGACCGCTTACTCGTGGTTATACTGTGCTTTTCCTCGGAGGGACCATGAAAGCCCCGCTCACCTGCATCCTGCTGCTCGCCGCAGCCGCCGCCATCCCACTCCTCCCCGCACAAGACGCAACCGCGCCAACTCAACAGAACACGGCCGCCGAGGATGCCGTGCGCCAGGCGAATGCCGAAGAGATTCAGGCCTTCCTTGACAACGACCCAAAGGCCATGGCGCGCCTCTGGTCAGACGAATTCGTTGTCACCAACCCGCTCAACAAGTTCGTCAACAAAAGCCAGGTGCTGGGCATGGTCCAATCCGGCTTTCTGGTGATCACATCCTACGACCGCCACATTGACTACGTGCGCATCGATGGAGATTTCGCAATCGTCGCCGGCGTCGAAACGGTAACCTGGGGCGGCAAGATGCCCAACGCCGGGAAGACGCAACAACTCCGCTTCACCGCTGTCTGGAAGAATCAGCAGCAGGGCCAATGGCAGGAGATTGCGCGACACGCCAACATCGTGCCTGCGCCATAGAACGAAGGGTCGATCGATCGGAAACTTAGGTGTTGTCGCGAACGGGATGGGATGCGAAACTGATTCATCTTTCCATCAATCGAGGTGAAGGCGCCTATGTCGTCGCAAGAGTGGCGGTGCGCAGTCGCAGTTGTTGTTGGTGTAATTCTTGATGCGGTATTCAACTGGCGATTTCTGCCCTACTCGGCGCGCACTCATCAACACGAGATACTGCCGAACTTCATGTTGCCGATCTTGGCGCTCGTGGCGGGCCTGCTTCTCACACTGAACCTGCCAGTGAACAGGCGGTTGATTCCGCTATCGCTCATCGGGGGATTCTTGGCGGCGCACATCTGCCTCGTGGTAGCAGACTGCGTGAGCGATCCGACAAATCACAATCTCTGGCCGTTTGAGTTTGTGTTCCTCGCGGTGATGACGTCGCCGGCATTTCTGGGCGCGGGGATCAGCGGGCTGTTTCTGCGAATGCGGAAGAGCTGAAACGAGAGCGAGGTCGCCGGTTGACTTGCGTGAGGCAGAGCCAAAGCCGCGCCTACTCGACGCAAGACATGATCATTTCTTTGCGTAGTTCTTCGTTTTGCCAGTGCGCGAGTTGGTGACGGAGAAACTGCCATCTTTGCTCGCGACCACCTTGAAGTACGCACCGTCACCATCCCCTTTGGGATTGGCGATGAGGGCTTCGGGGCTGTTGTGGGCGGCGTCGGAATCTTCCGCAGTGTGGAGCATGTAGAGGTCTTCAAGACCGGGGCTCTGGTGCACAGTCTGCCATGGTTCGGGACTTCCACCTTTGTGCGCCCCGTTATCCATGATGGCCACTCGCGGGTGGATCGCGTCGACGATGGCGCGGGCGCTGGACTGGTTGAACCCGTGATGCGTTACGACGTAGAGGTCGACCGTGCCGATGGGGTTGTTGGGGCAGACGAGCGCGACCTCCTTGGGCTTGGTGAGGTCGCCGAGATCGAGAAGATCAAAGGCGCCGAAACGAATGAGTATGCCCACCGAACGCGGGTTCTCGGTCGCGTCGAGATCCCACTTGGGTTCACTTGCGCAGTTGGGATTTGGCACGGGCTTGATGCCGAGAACGCTGGACACGTGTTCGCCATCGGCGGTGAGCACGTTGATGGTAAGGCCGGGAATTTCGATGGTATCGCCGGGATGGAGGGCGCGGCGCGGCTTGCCTTCAATGGCCTTCAAATATGCAGCGGTGTCTTTGCGGATGATGTCGGAGTCTTCGCGATTGACGCCGTGGTCGAGGAATTCCCCGATGGGAATGCGCTTGACAAGCTCAGGCACTCCGCCGACGTGATCGGTGTGGAAGTGGGTGATGAGCACTTTGTCGATTTTGGAGATGCCGGCGTCTTTCATTGCGGCCATGATGCGTTGGGCGTCGCGGCCATTATTTCCAGGCCAGCCGGTGTCAACGAGCAGAGATCCGTCACCAGGGGCGACGAAAAGCGTGGCTTGTCCGCCTTCGACGTCAATTGTGTAGATGAGAAGGTGATTGGCCTCGGCATGCGCCGGAAGAGGCGTCGCGGCAAGGGCAATCAGGGCCGGGACGGCGCAGGCGGAGAGCAGAAAAGGGACGGCGCGCGCAAGCAGGGAAGAAAGCCCGCTGCCAATTGGATTCAAAGGTGTGGGGACGGTGATTCGCATTGCCGAAGAGTGTAACTGACTGAGCATGCAGTAGGAAACGGGCGTGAGCGAGCCCCAAAACTGCAGTGCTGGTAGAATGAAAAGTGCCGCACTGTGTGGCGAAACATCCTTCTTGCACCCTCCAACCTGACGGCCCAAGCTGCCGAACCCGAACGCAAAACTAGTTTTGCCGAGAGAAAAGGAACCGCGCACCTGTGACCCAGACGATACGCAATATCGCCATCATCGCCCATGTTGACCACGGCAAGACAACCCTCGTTGACGCCATGCTGCGGCAGTCCGGCACGTTTCGCGCCAATGAGCAGGTCGCCGACCGGGTGATGGATTCGAACGAACTGGAACGGGAGCGTGGCATCACGATTCTGGCCAAGAATACCGCTGTCAATTTTGAAGGCGGAAAGATCAACATTGTCGATACACCGGGCCACGCAGATTTCGGTGGAGAGGTGGAGCGCGCACTGAAGATGGTGGACGGAGTGATGTTGCTGGTGGACGCCGCCGAAGGGCCTCTGCCCCAGACGCGCTATGTGCTGGCGAAAGCCCTCGAAGCGAAGCTGGCCCCGATTGTGGTGATCAACAAAATTGATCGGCCCGATGCGCGTCCGCAGGAAGTGCTGAACGAGATCTACGATCTGTTTATCGATCTGGACGCGGACGAGACACAGTTGGATTTTCCGGTGCTCTATGCCGTGGCGAAGGCGGGCACGGCGACGCTCGACATGACCAAGCCGGGTGAGAACCTGCAGCCGCTGTTCGAGACGATCGTCAAGACGATTCCGCCGGCGACGGGCGACGCGGAAGCTCCACTGCAGATTCTGGTTACGAATCTTGACTACTCGGATTACTTCGGAAGAATCGCGATTTGCCGTGTGTTTCAGGGGACGCTGCACGCCGGAGATGATGTTGCGATTTCAAAGCGCGACGGGTCGCTGATGAAGACGCGCATCACCAAGCTCTTTACCTTTTCCGGGCTCAAGCGCACCGAGACGACAGAGACCACGATGGGCGATATCGTTGCGGTTGCCGGTGTCGAGGGCATCACGATCGGCGAGACGATTACGAGCATTGAAACACCGTCGCCTCTGCCGCTGATTGTGATTGACGAGCCGACGATCGCGATCCAGTTCAGCGTGAACAACTCGCCGTTTGCGGGGCGCGAAGGCCAGTACGTGACCAGCCGCAATCTGCGCGAGCGGCTTGAAAAGGAATTGTTGACCAACGTTTCGATTCGCGTGGAAGATACGGGTTCGCCGGACAGCTTCAAGGTGTTGGGGCGGGGCGAACTACAGCTCGCGATTCTGATCGAGATGATGCGGCGCGAGAGCTTCGAACTCATGGCGGGGCGGCCGGAGATCGTCACGAAGATGGTGGACGGCACGCGCATGGAGCCCGTGGAGCATCTGACCATCGACGTACCCGAGCAGCACACCGGCGTGGTGATCGAGAAGCTGGGGCCGCGCAAGGGCGAGATGACCAAGATGCACAATCACGGATCGGGCCGCGTACGCATGGAGTTTCGCGTACCGAGCCGCGGACTCATTGGACTGCGCAGCGAGATGCTGACGGAGACTCGCGGAACGATTGTGATGAATGCGTTGTTTGACGGATACATTCCCTATCAGGGTGAGATTCCGCAGCGGCCTACGGGTGCGTTGATTGCCGACCGGCAGGGGCAGACAACGACGTATTCGTTGAACGGATTGCAGGAGCGCGGCATTCTGTTTGTGGGGCCGGGGACCGAGGTCTACGAGGGCATGATTGTCGGCGAGCACTCGCGTGACAACGACCTCGATGTGAACGTGGTTCGCGAAAAGAAAATGACCAATATGCGCGCATCAAGCGCGGACGAGGCCATTCGCCTGGTGCCCTACAAGGCGCTGAACCTGGAGCAGGCCATTGAGTTCATCGCCGAGGACGAAATGGTTGAAGTTACTCCCAAGGCGCTGCGTTTGCGGAAGAAGATTCTGCAGGCGAACCGCCGGCCCAAGCGGTGGGAAAAGGGCGAAATGGCGGCTGAAAAATAATCTGCGTCAGCGAACTAGAATCGCCGCTTCGCTTCCAGCACACTCTCAAGCGCTTCATCCGCAGTCGATCCGATCGCGGATAGGTGCCCCATCTTTCGGCCGGCGCGCGGGGTGTGCTTCTCATAGAGGTGCAGGCGTACTCCCGGCACGGCGAGCGCCGCTGCGAAGTTGGGATTGCCGGCGAGCCACAAGTCTCCAAGCAGATTCACGATCGCTGCCGGAGTAATCAGTGCGGTATCGCCCAGCGGTAAATTGCAGGACGTCCGCACCAGTTGTTCAAACTGGCTGGTCACGCACCCACGCTCGCTTTGGTGATAGCTGTTGTGCGGTCGCGGCGCGAGTTCGTTCACGAACATTTCGCCCTGGCGCGTAACAAAGATTTCCACGCAAAGCAGTCCCTCAATGCCGAGCTTGGCGATCATCGCCGCTGCCAGTGCCTCCGCGCGCGATTCAAGGTCCGCGGACACGCCTGCTGGCAGCACACTCCATGCCAGTATTTGATTCTCATGATGGTTGCGCGCGGCGGGATAACTGCGCACATCGCCGGCGGGATTGCGCGCGGCCATCACGCTGATTTCGCATTCCAGATCGAGCGCTTGTTCCACTACGGCAGGCCGTGCGCCAATCTTCATCCAGGCTTCGGTGATGGTGGCATCGTTCGGTTTTGAACCCATGCCGATGCGCGCCTGTCCGCGGCCATCGTAGCCTCCGCGCCCGATCTTTAAAAACACGTTGCCGCCCAGGGCATCGACTGCTTCGATCAGTTCCGTTTTGCTACGCACTACGCGAAAAGGGCCAACAGGAAATCCGTTGTCTGCGAGCCACGGTTTTTGCAGAGTCTTGTCCTGGATGATGCGGATGGGCTCGACACCAGGACGCAGTGGGGCGATGCGAGCCACTTCAGCGAGAGCATCAACACCAATCTGCTCGATCTCGAGAGTGACCGCATTCGTGCCCATAGCCAGCCGCCGCGCTGCGGTCACATCATCCCAGCGTCCCACAATGGTTTCATCAGCGACAAAGCTCGCGGGGCAAGCCGCATCCGGATCCAATACGCGCACATGGTAACCCATGGTGCGTGCGGCTATCGCGGTCATGCGGCCGAGCTGGCCGCCACCGAGAATGCCGAGCAGGCCACCGGGACGGACAGTTCCACGTCTCTCTTGTTGCAACGAAGGGGGGAAGGCGGCGCTCACCGAGATAACTCCTGATCGAGTGCAAGGCCTATATCGAGCTTTTGGTCGAGCACTTCCTGCGTTCGCGCCGCACGCCAGGCTGCGAGTCTCTGGTCGAGCGCGGCGTCACCGGCAGCGAGGATTTGAGCGGCGAAGAGTGCGGCGTTGGCTGCTCCCGGCTTGCCGATCGCGAATGTGGCGACGGGGACGCCTTTCGGCATCTGCACGATCGAGAGCAGGGAATCGAGGCCATTCAATTGCGTTGCGGCTACTGGTACGCCAAGCACGGGGACCAGTGTTTTGGCAGCGAGCATTCCCGGCAGGTGAGCCGCGCCACCGGCTCCGGCGATGATGGCGCGGAGGCCACGCTCGCGCGCCGTTTCGGCGTACTTGAAGAGCCAGTCTGGGGTGCGGTGTGCGCTGACGACACGCGCCTCATGGGGAATCTCAAGCGCGCGCAGAATTTCAACGGCGGCGGAGAGCACCTCGTAGTCGCTCTTGCTGCCCATGACCACGCCAACTAACGGCTTGTCGCTCATGGGGCTGATTATACGAGCGTTTGCCGGTGAGGCAGAATCGGGTATTCCGTTGGCAGGAATTTTCCCGGGTTCGGTCGGGCGTTGTGGATTAGTGGTGGCGCCACGCCCGGACCGCTACTTCAGCTACGGTCAGCAGGACGCTAAAGGCAGCCAGAAAGCCCTTTGCGCGCTGCCAGTTCTGCTCATGCTGCTCCATGCGGTGCTCAAGGTCGGCGACGCGGCCGCCGTTGCCGTCGCCCATGAGTCCGGTCATCTGCGTTTTGAGCACGCATAGGTCACTCAACACTTGTGCTTCAAATTCATTCATCATTCGCATTCTGCGGGCTCCATCTAATTCGTTCGCATAATTTCTGACTCTCATGCGGCAAGGGGAAGATTGAAGAACAGCGCTGCCGAAGACTCAGAGTAGTTAGGCGGCGTTGAACTGTCGTACATCCTTATATAGAACTGATCGCTTGCCGACATACGCGTGAAGGTCATGGTGGACTGGGAACCACGCATCACCAGGTCTGAATCTTCGCCTGGCATGAAAGCGAAGTCGCGCCGCCTTATCTCGAAACCACCTCCTGGTGGCGCCGTCGCACCGGTGTTGATGGTGACGTTGCTGCCATTGAGCGTTGTCACCGTAAGCCCGCTGAGATTCTCAAGATAAGCGGGCAAGATCGGAGCCGGAAGCCACGCATCGTCAGGAACTGTGGCGCTGGTGTGAATTGCCAGGTCATCCGCCCAGTCGTTGGCGAAGGCGACTGCGTACTCGACAAGATCGGGATAACTCGCCCGATAAGTCAGCTTGACGGATCTTACGATTACCTGCGCGTCGAGGTTAGTCGAGGGTGCCTGCAGCAACAATGCATCGCCAGGCCACACATCGCTATCAAAACTTCCGCGAGTCCCCCTGTAGGTGCCGCTCCATAGTGCACTGACGCTGGCCGCGGACTTCTCCATTGCGAGGGCGGCGTTACGGCAGTCCTGCGAGGTACGCGCTTGAGGATTGCTGACGGAACCGATCCACGTCGAAACAGGAGGCAGGCCTGACTGAGCTAAGTCCTGTTGGCTTTGCGCGTTTACGGCTCGGCCCAGCGCCCTTCCTACGGTGCGATAACTCACGGCAATCAGCTCGCCAACCGGCGCCGCGAAACCGGTATAAAACACCAGCTTTCCGCTGCTATCAAGCTGGCACTCGGCTGCCTGCGCGGGAGTTCCCAGGCGCCGCGTTCGAGGATTGCCGTTAACGGGGGTACTTACGACCCACGCGGAACCAAGATCTACAAGCGTTAACGACCGCATGGTGCCGACGAGATTGATGCTGCTGGCTGCGACGACCATGCAGGTGCCAGGCAAGCTGGCGATTGAGCCCTCGTAGAGTGTCACGGGCATGCCGGCGACGCCGTTCACAAACTCCTCGACTTCAAATTGAAGTTTTGCGGAAGTTACATTCCATTGCCCGCCGCAAGTTACCGGGCCATCATCCCCAAACGATGCGATAGATCGCCGATACACGCTGGCACTCGGGAGAGTGTACCCGGATGCGAAGCGTATATTGCCGGGAAGGGTTAACCGCGTAGGTTGCGCCGGTCGGCGTGCCCTGAACCACCGGCTGCAATGTGACAGCGCCTGTGCCCTGCTGTGCGGTTACGCGAAAGCCGGCAGTGCACGCGGACTGCGTCTCCAGGCCGACGAAAAATCCAGCGAGGATCCCGGTGCTTCCAGAAGCGAGGGTCACACCGGTTGCTTCCAACAACAGCGTGCCACCCATTTCAACGGGATCGCACCATGTGAGTTGCGTGTCGCCATCGACGCCGTTTCCGCCTCTCATCACGAGGCCTCCACCGCCAAGCGAGAGATAGCCATGTCCGCTGGGATTGGCCCAGACGCGCGGATCGATTTCTGTCTCATTGAATAGTTCCCTGATGATTACGGCTTGGGAAGATGGCGCGATGTAAGGATCTGCGGATAAGTAGAACTGCGTCGTGACACCGTCGCCGAGGAAGTATTCCGTCACATAAGCGACGGGCTTCGTGGGCTCCGCAGACAGTAATATCGTTCGCCAATGCGCGGCGGGCACCAGAGGTGAACGCGAGGTTCGCCAGTGTCAGGCTGCCATCCGCCTCATTGAGCGCATGCACTGCGACCGGCATGGATTCGAGCGAGACGGACCCGTTAAGAACCCTGTATGTAGCGCGTGCCAGGTTTGCTACTCTGCCCGCGCTGACACTCCAGGTTGCTCCCGTTGATGGAACGAAATTGCCGATGGGCGCATTCAACGTTAGAGATTGAGTCGAAAGATTGGAATCGCCGGATTTTGTGACCAGTGACGCAAGCAGATTTCCAGCGGTCGCGCCCGTCGCTCCCTTGGTCGGAGCCAGGGATAACTGGTCAAGCAGGAACTCATCGCTGACCGCTTGAATCGCGATCCGGTAACGTGGGCCTTCCATGGCGAGTCCGGCGTACTCAGGCAACGGACTCGCGGCAACGTAGCCAGTGAAGTAGTAAGTGCCATCATCGCCGGTGATCGAGATCGATTGATTGCGGCAGGGAGTCGAAATGCCGCAATTTGCCGGCAGACTTAACCATAATTGGCATGTCGACGGCGCATTCAGCGACCGCGTGATTGTCAATGGATGCGCTGCATCAAGCGCCGATGTGTAATCTTTCCCGTTTATCGAAATTTTCATCGTGACTCTCTGAACCTGGATAGAGCATTGGATTCAATGGGTGGATAGCAGGCTCGCCCAAGACGTAAGAGTTGCCGCTGTGAAATCCGCTTCGCAGTTTTGGGAGAAAACGACCGTCTGCTTAGATCAAGGCGTTGGGGGCCGGAAGAAAGCTCCGGTAGCAAAGCACGCGCTCTCCATCCATGGCGTCTGTCACCGGCAACGCCATGAATTTACCCTTCAGCAGCGTTCTCGCGAGACCGGTTGAATGCTTGGTATCGAGGGGCGAAGACCCTTCCTCGGCTCCGGCCATGCTCTGCAGCCGGGGGTAATGAAAGAAGATTCGCTCGGATTGTGCTCCCTCAATGACAAAGAGTCCGGACCACTCCTGATAAAAGCTGCCACCTTCACGATCCATAAAACCGGCGATAACCTTGAATCTTCGCGTTGGATGCAGGTGCCCCGCCAGGCAATGGTGCAGCGAGCGTGAGCGAGGCTGAGGTGACGCTGGCAACAAGGCCCACATTAAAGGTGACGCGCCGAATGTAGTCCGGGTCGGCAATCGGCTGGCGCACGTATGCGCCCGAGATTGGCTCGCCGATGAAACCGGTTTGTCCCGAGTAGTCCGCATCGACCGCAATCATCGAGCCGGCTGGGAAATTGTTTGCGTCGCCCGCGCCGAGTTGCACAATGGAGGCTGTCGATCCTTGCTGCACTTCAACAGCGCCGCCGACCAGTAGATTCATGTGCTGCGAGCCCGTAGCCAGGGCCATGGTTAGTTTTGTCCAACTCAAGAACTCGAAGCTGACCTGCGCCTCGAGCGTCTCGCGTACCTGGTCGAGTGTTGCTGCCGGAACTCCGGTCAGCAGCGGTACGGTCTTGCTGGTTGATCTTCGTGTGAAATTTTGGATCCACCCGAGATCGACCCACGGAGCGGGTGGGGAATCGAGCGAAAAGCCGCCCTGCGCCGCCGGATCAAATTGCACCGGTGTTTGCGTGGCGCGATTGACGGGTGCAAAATAGGCGCGGACACGTCGTGCCACAGGCGCCGGAGCTCGAAACCAATTCGCTGTCATCATTCCCCCTGTTCCCCGTAGCTGTAGACCATGACCTTCGCAGACCGGCCCAATCGATCGCGCTGAACCGTGCTTGGCATAAAGACCGGCTCATCCCAAAACACCTGCGAAAGCAGAGCGGCCGGCGGCTGCAGAGTGTAGTTGAACTTTGGTGTGTGGCAGGGCTCGAGCAGCGCGACTAATTCCTTATCCATCGCACTTAACGCGCGTCCCCGATCGAGGCCGCCAAAGCTTTGGGTGCCGCAAGTCTGGTAGAGAATTTCGCACTCCATTGCCACAAGCGCAGAACCGGATTCGGTATCAATGCCGAGTCCAAGCCAGCGAAGCACAAAAACATCCGATGGTAGTTGACTGAAAGGTGCTTCTGCCTCTTCAACCAGAATGGCTGGCCGCACAGTGCCGCGCAACAGCACCGTGCGCTCCGGATTGATCGACGCAAGGCGGGTGCGGAGCGCCATATAGAACGAGTCCTTGGCATTTTGCATGGAATCCTGTTCCTCGTGCATTGCGCGAGCAGTGACGTGCTGACGAAACTGAATCGCGAGTGAATCTAAATTGCCTGCTGCTCGGCTTCACGCAGCAAGAGTCGGTACAGATACACCTGTCCAAAGGCTTCGTTGGAAGCGATCGACTCGATCAGGTAGTCCTGTCCCGCGACGGTAACTGCGAGTGTCATCGCAAAGAGAGATTGCGCTGAGCAAAGATCGAGTGCATTGATCTGCTTTTGCACGCTGGTTGCCGAAACCAGAAGTTCCCAGTTGGCTCTTCCACCTTTGACCAGCGTTGGCCGCAGCCTGCGCATTACCACGGGGCTGAGGACAACGCTGGCGAAAGTCGTAGCAACGAGGCCCATCTCGGCCTGATTGGTCATTTGTCGTTATGCCTGTGACGCGCAGAAAAGCACTTGTACCCGCCACAGTCCGTAGCAGTGCATCGGCAAGCCACTGTGGTCCTGCTGCAGGGTTGCGGGGCGCCGTATCGCTCATCGTTCACCCCAGCCTGTTCGCAACGTAAGGACGCAGCCAGGCTCGTACCGTCTCGTCGACGAGGGAACTTGAGAAATATTGCACCTGCATCGTATCGATCTTCGTCTTGCTCGCATTGAGCGCCGGCGTCGACTGCGCGTTGCGCACAATCTGCGCACATGCGGTTTTCACGTCGTCTCCAATGACAGCAAGCCCCGCAGTATAAGTGACCGACACCTCGTTGTAGCGGAGGCCGAGTACATTCGAGGGTAGCGTCAACTCGCCGGTGGCCGGATCGAAATCGACCGCGTCTGGATCGATGGATGTCCATTGACCCGGAAGTGAAAAGGCATTCGCGATATCGAAGAGAGAACTGTCCACTGACCTCTCCTCGCCGAGGCTGCGCGTAGCGTCCTTCGATGCTGACGATGGGCGTTGTTGCGGAACCCATCGGCGTCAGCGGAAGATAAGTCAGTAACGTCGATTGCGATCCGGCGGTCAGGCGCATGCGCTCCGTGTATTGAGTTACATTCAGATCCGGTCGCCTGCAGAAGCTGTTGATCAATGCGGTGGCGGCAGTGATCCAATCCGCCGTCGTGCCATCCGGCAATCCATAGTTTGGGTAATCCGCTGGCTGCAGATATGCCATTCCTCACCCTTCCATTTCACTGTTGACCGGACAGGATGAATTCGTGCTCACCTTTCCGGTTCGGCGTTGTTACTCTTTGCAAATGCTTCGGTGCTAAGTCGAGAGGCCCCACCTTGGCGAAGCCTCTCTTGCGCCGGCGTGCTCAGCCAGTCTCTACCGGTCGACGAGGACCTGGTAGTGCGCGTAGTTGGCGCCCTTCACCACAACTGCGCCAAACTTGACCGCGACGTACTGCTGCGCCAGCGAACCGGGCATGCCAAGTTGGAAGATGCGCGGCGTCGGATCGCCGAGCCAGTGGTACTCGATCAGATCTTCCGTCACGATGTAAGCGGGCAGCACCGCGGAACCCGATCCCGGAGTGCCGGTATAGCTCAGGCTCCAGTCAGGGATCAAGGGCAGATCGCCTGCCTGCGTCGAGAGCATCTTCACCCGCAAGCCGCCAGTGATCTGATCAGAGTTCAACACGACGTTGAATTCCGTCTTCATCTCGCGGTCGATCAGATCGAGCAGTACGGGGTTGGCGTAGATCGCGGTCGGACGCACATGGTAGCCGTTGTTGGCAACCATCTGCGCAACTGCCGACTTGATTCCGTCAACAATCGACGCGGACGTTCCGATGGTCGTCGTATTGCCACCCGCCACAATCTGTCCGATCGCGCCCATGTACTGCGTTGTCGTCGGCGAACTCAGGCTGGTGTCATTGCCGTTCCACAACGCCACGTCGTGCGTGACCATGACTCCACTCACCGTGTCCACAAGGTCTTTGGCCTGCAGATAGGCGAACTGCTGCTGCTGGTTGCCCAATTCGATGTCGAACAGGTTGTAATTGATCTGCGAGACGATGGCCTTCAGCGGCACGCTGCGCTCAATGCGCGTCGGGTTCACGACCGGGGCAACGATGCTGCGCGGGTTCACGAAGCCCGCAGTGCCAGGATTCGGCAACGCGGTCTCTTCAAAGAAGCGCGAGGGATGACCGGTTGCGGGAACCTGCTTGATGCGTTGCCCAAAAGGGCTCGAGCGGCGGCAGATATCGAAGATCTCGGTCTGATACAGCGGAACTTCAACTGCGCCCGGTCCAATAAAATCGGCTGCCGCGTGAATGTCTGCAAAGGATGCGTTCATAGGCTTTTTGCCCCCTCCATGGGGCTGTGAAAGCTGATAGCTGTTGGCGTCTGGCTTCTAGCTGAGTGGGTTTGCTGTCAGAGGTCGCGCTCTGATGGATATCAGGTTCGAGTCCCGCATTTCTGTTGCCGGGGCTTAGCCCTGGTTAGTAGCTAAGAGCTAGAAGCTGCTGGCTAGGCGATCGCGCCCGCGCGCAGCAACTGGCTTTTTACCGCGATGCGCTGTTCGAGGCTCAGACCCGCGAGCGCAGCATCCAGAGCCCGCACATCAACAGGCCCCTCGGCGATTCCGTGCTTGGCTAACATCTCTGTCGTGGAAGCCGGAACGGTCTTGCGCAATGGATTCAAGTTGCCCAGGCGCGGCTCCGGCCTTTAATTCGGCAAGTTCCCGCTCTGCAGCAGCGAGCTTTTCAATGAGTTCCGCTTCGCGGCGGCTCTGTTCTACGGTCGCTGAAATCTTCTCGACCTCTCCGCGTGCCGTGTCGCTCTTCGAGCCAGCTCAGCGTCCGCTCCAACAATGACGTCGCGTTCCCCAATCGTTCCATCATGTCTTTCTCTTCGTTCTCCATGCCATGCCTCTCTTGTTTGCTGTGAATGTGTCGCACAAGGCGCATTTGTGCGCGAAGCGAAAGAGGCTTCGCATCGGCCGCGATCAGACGATTCTGATCGACGGCATCGAGTGCGAAACCTCTCGCCTTACCGCGCAAAACAGCTTTGAGTAACTCGACGCTAACTTGCCATCCTGAAGCTCGTGTCCCGGTAAGCCGCTTTCTCTCGCAACAGGATTGCCGCTCCGGTAAAGGTCACGCGCGTAAGCTTCCAGACGTTCTGCCCGCATGTCTTCAACACGCGCATCGGCCAGCTCATAACTCATTCCCATCGAATCGGGAGCTTTCGTCGCGATCGCTGCTGCGACTTCAGGGAAATCCCGTGCGTACAGATATCCCCGCACGACCAATTGTTTGCCTGCAACATTGGCCTCGGTCATGCAGCCCGATCTTGCGCTTCGCATCATGGCCGTCCCAGCCCGGCCGGTAATCGACGGCCATGCCTAACAGCGAAGGGAGCGCCTTTTCCGCCGCCTCTCGCGTCAACATCACGCGGTGCCCTCGGGCCCCCGCGGGCGCTTTGTCGCTGGGTGTATTGACCACCGTCAGTACCCCTTCGAAGTCCACCCGGTTGGGGTGCCCTTCCACATAGGGAATCTTTACTGCCATCGCTTCTAATCGCATGCACTCTCCGGCTCTCGCAACATCTTTGATCGCGCTGCAGTTAACAGCGCTGCCCTTTGCAATCCGCAACTCAATCAATTCCGTCCGCAGATTCCGCCGATAACTGCGCCGCCCCAGCTTTCACAAGGGGACCAAGACCACGCATCGCTCGCACCTCGTCCACGGTAAGTACGCCGGCCTGCAAGCAGTTGGACTTGCACTGCCAGCTCAGTCTCTTCGTCCCGCGCATTCAGCTCGTTAAAGACAAATTCAAATTCTCGCCAGCCGATGCACTTTCGCAAATAGATCGCGGGTAATATGCCCGGCGAGCAGCATTGCCAGCGGCTGAATCGCTCCGCGAAATGCCTCGTCGGCCATCTCAGAAGCCGTCGAGCGATTTACGTCTGCTTCGAGCCCAAGCAGCAGCGGAGGCAAACCAAAGGCATTCGCGACCATGCGAATCAGGAACTCCTGCCAGGCCAGCCGCAGGTCGGCATCAGTACCTTGCGCAAATCGCAGCACCTCCGGCTTTTGTTCAGTCGAAATCAGCGGCACTCTGCCGGTTCCTTCAATCTCGTCCTGCCACCAGCGAATTAGCCTGTCGTGTTGTGTTGGCGTCGCCTCATTGAGCCACAACGCATATTGCGCAACTGAGTTTGCAGCAAGCTTGCCCGCAAATCGGTGTGCGCTCAGAAACTGATTGACCGTCTCAAACGCTACTTCAAGCGGTCCGAGTCCGAAGGGCGTAAAGCTGCGCGGATTCATGCGAACGTACATCAACTGGTTATCGCATAATTCCACTGCGCTCGATTCGAGTTGACCCGGCATCGCCTGCGCATAGCGGGGCGTGTCCGCCAGCCCATCCCATCGAGCATTGATGCGGATCGAAGCTCCGTCAACCGCCCACAGCATCGCCGGCCGATTCGGAATCCCCGGTGGGTTCCATCTCGATCGCCCCATAGCCACCGGTCAATGCATCTTCGATGACCTGTTCGATGAGGGTGCGAAAACTGTCCACGGCATTCGGCTCTTCGAGCGTTCGCCGCAGCGCCCGCAACTTCTTCTGAGCATCGACCAGATCGGTGGGGTGAATCCCACGCCGCATCCGCACTTGCCAGTCCATGGCCGCGATGCGATCCTTGATTACGTTGATGGCGCGTCGCACCACGGGCGTCTCTGCGAATCGACGCAGGTTCGTCGGCGTTGGCTTAGGCATCAGGCTCCCCGGAAAATGAACAGGGCTAAAGATGGCCGGCAGCGCCAGAGTCTTTCGTGTCGCGTCGGAATCGGCTGCGGCAACGTCCGCGCTTCGGCCCCTTGGCCATCCAGTTGCCTGTCGCCAGATCTCCCGCAATTGTTCTCCTACCTTCACGCGTACCTTCCTTTTTCTCCAAAAGAAAAGGCGTAACCTGAACCGGCTGCGCCTTCTCTCGTGAGTTTTCAGCAATAAATACTTGCTATCAGTGAACTTTCTTACTTACGAAACCAATCCTATCGCAAACACCGAGAATTATATGCAAACTGCGGGCAGCATTTTTGCGAACCGAATCCAGCGAATTAGCCGCTCGAAGTCATCACTTCCCCTTTACACGCCCAATTCTCGCCGCGCCGTCTCCGCAACCCGACTCCAGATCGGACGTTGTGAGAACACGGATCTGGTGCTCTTCCATCGTGTCCACGCCAAAGCGATACATCTGCAGCCGCTCCGGCTCTTCGTCGGTTGCGCCCAGCTTGGCCGCAGGCTCAATCACAGCGGTCAGTTCGAGACTCGCCTTTTCAACACGCTCAACGCCGGCGCGAAGGCTCGCCGCAGAAAACGCCAGAACCTTGGCCATCTCCACCCCGGGCTCCAGGCTCACAGCATGAAACATCCTGATCAATCCGTTGGGTCTATACCCAATATCAATCCGCAGAGGATCTCCCGGTCGCGTGTATTCTGAGGCTGCAATGCGTTTGCGCAGCAAGATCCCACACGCCGGCCCTTTCAAATTCGGTCCGCATCTTCGCTTGAATCGCCGCTCTTCCGCTCAAACGCGGCACGCGCTCCCGGCGGGGAGGGATCGATGTAGAGTCGCATCAACTCTTCCACTCCCGCCGGAAGACTCTCGGCCAGATAGGCCTTGGGCGAGGTCATCTGCACGTTCAGAGAGAGCGCTTCATCCAGCAGCTTCATCAGTCGGCCGTCTGGCATCCTGTTGAAGTCGTCGGCGCAGTTCGCCTTCCATACCTTCGAGCAGTGCCGTATCTGCATCCGGATCAAGACAGCGAACGCGTCGCCAATCCTTGTGTAAAGCGCACTGCGATCTGAGCCGGATCCGCCGATCCTTGCTCGCGCAGAATCACACCGATGTGCACATATTCGTTCCGCACCGCGTCCGGCACATAGCGGAGCAGTTGAAACTCGCAGGTACGCCGCTCGCTTTCACTCTTCATATCCAGCGTTGCCGCCCTCCTACTTCACTCTTCCCGCGATGATGTTAGTCCCCCACCGCATATCCTTCCAACCACCTTCTGCCGATTCTCCTCACGGACTCGCCCCATTTAGGAAATGGCTTCCGGTCCGACTTCCCGAATCCCTCAATCAGTTCCCGAATTCGGCTCCGCCGCGCCAGCAGCCGTTCCACCAGCGCCTCCATCTCCGACCAGGTCGCCGCCATACCACTCCGGTGGAACCTCGTTGGCCGCCGCCCACACGGTTGCGGCCGCCATCGTCTCAATTCGCGACAGCCACGGTTCAAACGACTCCCATCCCGTGATCTCCCGGTAAACATCGTTGCGATAGTAGACGCCACGAAGCGGCGCATCTTCGAACTTCCACTCCCCGGCATGAAAGCAGTAACCGAAGTCGATAAAGATCGCTCGAAAACGGCGCTCGCGTCCCTTGCGTGTGAAAACAGCCTGGCGTCCATTAGCATTTCCCGTCCATTTGTCCAACGCAAGAATCCCCGCGAACTCGCTGAGGTTCTTGATTTCAGCCAGCTGTTCTTCCGGAAGAAAGTCCACTACTTGTCCCGGCATCAACCCACCTGCAAATCGAGAACCAAATTGCAGCCCAGGTTGGCAGCGCACCCGCGTCCGTCCCAGGTCCATCTCGAGCTCAGGCGTGTTTTCAATAAGCCACGATGAAACGTCGATCAGCTCGACTTCCGGCGCTGCGAATCCCGCTGCGATGGCGAGTTTTGAAGCCAGAAACTCATTGGCCAGCACGCGCATATGTTGCGGATTGTTCTGGAACTTGACCACATAAGCGTGGCCGTCCGCGCCCAGCATCAACTGGCCTTGTGCACCGCCCCGCATCCGCCGGATATGCTGCACCGCCAAAACCGCCAAACCCAACTCTCCTGCTTCATCCGAATCGCTAATCGAATTCTAAGCGCATCTGCTGAGATTCACCGCGCTCCCCGGTTGGTTCCTGCGGATTCTTGCCTCCGCCTTCCAGCAACTCCGCGCGCGCCGCCAATCCAATCGCCATAGCCATGACGCGGTCGTCATGAGTACCCGATCGAGCACCCGTGCCGCCGTTGGTCAGTCGCACGAAGCTCCTGCATTCCGCCAGCAGCTTGCGGCTCATGAAGCACTCCGGTTGCTCCACCAGAGCAGCGTCCAGACGCCCAAGGATCGCCGGTCTGCTTAACGATGTGGTGAGCCAACCCGGTTGGCCAGACTGCCGGTAGATCCGCGGATATTGGCACACCGTCTCGGCGAGAGCCAGCACGCCGCTTCCATGGTTATTTCGCTCCACCACAAGCCACGCATTGTTGTATTCCGCCGCCAGCGCCGTTATCTGCCGCGCCAACTCCAGTCCGCCCACATGTCCTGAAAATTCGGCACATTGCAACCCCGAATCGAGATCGAGCACCTCGGCGGCAGAGTAGTCCCCCTCGCTTCCACCACCCGCGGGATCGACCGCGACCACGTACTCATGGCCATGGAGCGGCGGCAGCCATATCTCGAACTCGCCATTGCGCCGTAGCTCAATCGGCGGCGGTGCCGTAGCCAGCCGCTGCTCGATTGCAGCGATCTCAAAAACCGAATCTCCGCTGGCTCTGAAGCAACTCTCCTCGTCCTCGGCATATTCCTGCCGCGCCAGGCCACGAAAATTTGCCCGCACCTGCCTCCGGAATCCAATCTGTTTCAGATCCAGCAAATGCTTCACAACAAGATCCCGTTCTTCTTCTGTGAGACTGGATTCCGAAACAGCTTCAGCTCGATAACGCTCTTCCATCCACCATGGGAAGAAATGACGCACCGTGCCCGTCTCTTCTGCTTTCTGCCACTCTTCGTGAAAGCATCCGCCAACTCCATTCGGAGTGGACTCCAAGATCACTTCGCCTCCCGGAGTCAGCGTTGCCAGCAGCCCCGCAAGCGTCTCCGCCGCGTCTCCAGGCCAACGCGCCAACTCGGAGCAGTGCAGGTTTTGCACCGTCATTCCGCGCCCGGCGTTGCGCTCAGCAGCCGAAACAACACGATATTGCGAATCGATTTCAGGAAACACAATCTGCCGCACATTGGAGCGCGAGGTCCTGAGTGGCCCCTGACGTACTTGTGCCGGGAGCCAGTCCAGGAATCGGTGCACAATGCGAAAAATCTCTTCGGCCGATTCCTGCGTATGTGCCACCTCGAGAGTCAATGTTCCCGGCTGCGTGATCGTCTTCAAAAAGAATCGCGCAGCGGCCCACGTTGTCAGCCCCATCTGTCGTGCTTTCAAAACAATGTTTCGCGTCCCGCGCCGTTGCTCGAAGGCTTTTTGCACAGAATTCGCGCGCAGCAGCGCCGTTGATCCCTTCCGTGTCCTGACCCGCAGTATCTTTGCGGCGAGTTGCATCGCCACGGTGTCTCCGCTCAGGCTGACTGGTCGCTGGTCAAGGATTCCTCCATAAATCTTCAGTTCCTCCCTGCCCAGCTCTTCCGGCATTACAAACAGCTCTTCTTCCCCCATTGCGGGTTCTCCTCGCGCGCAGCCCTGGGCTTCATTGTGCTCGCCCTTAGCGCCGTGGTCCTTACTGTATGACCCGCACATTGTAGGTACTTGCCGTTGGTGTACCCGCGATCTCTGCGCACACCTTGACTGTCACCACGCCTGCCGCGCTCACGTAGCCGCGCCACGCCATACCATCGCCCGGATATGTCGTCGGAGAGACAACCACAGCCATTGTCGTCGCTGAGTTGGCTACACCAACAGTTCCGCTCGCGCACTGTCCTGTTGTGAGCGCCGAACCACCGATGTTAGGCGTAGTGCCCACCAGCGGAGTTACTGCTTGAATCGTGATGCCACTGTCCTTTGTCTGGCCGGTGCCGCCCGTGTATGTAACGATGTGGTCTACCGTAGTTCCCGCCGACGGGCCTGTCGTAACACCAGCGCCAGAACCCGCCAGAGCCTTGGTGGCACCCCAGGTATAAGGCGCGCTTCCGACCGACACAGGGACTTGGTTGGCCGCAGTTGGAGAGTTCATGTTGGGTGCTTGCCGGAACTGAATCAGCGCAACTTTGTAGACTTGCCCAGTCGGCCCGTTAAGAAACGCCCACGGAGTTGTTGTCGCGTATCCACTGCAATTCTGGCCGGGGAATGGTGCTGAGTAGGCGTTCCATGTCGGCGTAAAGTACACGTTGATGAACGACTGGTTCACGCCATTGCACTTAATGTACATACCGGCCGTACCAATGCTCGACAGCGTTGCGCCGCTCGAGTGTGGCTGTGCGAGGGTGCCACCTTGCCCGCGGGTGATTGTGAAGGCCGTCGTTCCAACAGCGGGTGTTCCTGAGTAGCAGAGAATCTCCTGGTCAACCTGGAAGCATCCGCCATTGGCATAAATACTCGTCGATGGCGTGGTAAGCGTCATCGCGGTGTCCCCAGCCGCCAGTGCGCCGTTCAAGGTGTTGGTAAACACCGTAGGCGCAGAAGCTACTACGGTAGCTTCACTGGCCACGGCAGGATACAGGTAGCCTCCATTCAGGTTCGTGCTGCCGTTCGCCGAGGTCAATGACCACGCGTTTGAAATAGCCGTGGAGAATCCAACTGGCGATGTCGCATCTGCTATTCCATAGTTGGTCCCAGCCCAGGCCCAACTCTTCGCCGAGAGAGTCGTGGTCAGTTGAGGCTGAAGACTCGAAAGCTTCAATCCGTTCACGTCACCCACATACGGACGGATACCAACCCACGCGGCATAGAACGTGTTGAGACCGCTAACGAAGAAGAAGTCGCCACCCGGATACGGAGTGAAGTCAACTACCATCGAGTAGGTCTGGTAGGACGTTGTACAAGGGAAGGCCTGCCCGTAAAACGCGTTGTAGCCGTATCCGCCGTTCATGGCTCCGATGGTCATGTTGAATGTGGTCGTACCTGCGTCACATTTGGCATAAAAGACAATCACTGCTGGGGCCGCGGGAAAAGCCTTTCCAACGGGAAGGAAAGCAGCGGGGTCATAATTGAACGCCTGTGCAAAGTTCGAAATCGCATGGCCGGTGCGCACAATGAAGTTGTATCCGGTAGGCGAAGTGCTGTCGCTCTGAACGCTTTCCTCCCAGACGCCGGGAACGCCTTGGTTGTTGACGATGGTGTCGTTCGGCCACAGGAATAGGTCATCGAGCGTATACGGAGTCGAGTAGTTGCCGTCTCGGATGAAATCGGACGTTATTCTATTCGTCTCGTTGTGTCTCCCTTTCTTGGGAGTAATGTTGTACGAGTAGTTGGGGTAGATTCCATTAAGTGGATTGGAGTTATAGGAGTTGATGAAAGTGTTGCCCAGTCCGCCATCTGTAACTGCAGAGGCTGGAATCTGGTTTGAATTGAACTTGAAGTGATTTCCCCCGCCCCCGACATTAAGTTTTGCGCTGAGTATGCAGTTGTCGCACGTCGAACCCCTCGTGTAAACATTGGCGGTCTGAGAACTGCCCGCAGTCAGCATGAGATTCTGCATGTGCTGGTTCTGTCCCTCAATCCGCATTCCGAATGGTCCTGAGCCATCTTCGTATTCCGAGATGTTGATCGTGCTATTACTCAAGCCGTCGCCCCAGTAGTTACCGAGTGCAATAAGCTGGAACCCATTCTTCGCAGTAAGCTCGATGTCCTCCCAGGCGTTGTAGCCTCCGTTGTAGGCGATGTACGGGTAGGCGATCTGCTCCATCGAACCGTGATCCCACTTCTGGAAGTCATTCGAACTGCTCTGGTACCAGGCGCCTAGTTCCGATGAGCCCTGCACCACTCCGAAGACCTGCCCCCGGAACTCGAAGTTCCTCGCGTCAAGTCCGTAAAAGCCCCACAAGCCCTGGGTGTAGATTCCGCAGACATTGTTTGTCTGTCCATTCGTCACGCCAAACGAGATGTTGCGCATGACGTTGTAGAAGTTTCCGTAGTTGTGAGTGTTGGGCGTGTTGAGGTGGGCCGGATTGCCGTCGAGGTCGTCCCAGGCGATTGCACAGTTACCGATGTTCGTTGTCACCGGAAGATTGAGGAGTGACACATACGTGTGAGCACTTGAAACAGTCGTTGACGCGGCATCAGCCAGCGTCACTGTCGTCCAGGTGCTCCCCGAACTTGACCAGCACGGAGACACGGATTGAATGGTCGTGACCAGGTCAGCACCAGCCATACCGGCTCCGCCGACCTTGATGGCCTGACCGATGTCGGCACAGGTAATGTTGCCCCCATTGCTTTTGAAAACGGCGCTGCCTGCTGTCATCGAGGCATCATCAAACCATCTGCCCGGCCAGCGATGAGGGAAGCTGCCCGCGACAGAATTGTCAACGGTAAAACTGATGTGCTCGATCGACCAGGACTTCAACCACTGAGTGGAACTTGTTGTTGGGTCGGCAACGTGCAACACATCTTGTCCCGGCTTACCTTTGATCGTGACGTTGGAGCTTTCTGTTCCACCTGGTTGTCCTTCCATAGAAACACCGCTCCACTCAATTTTGGAGGTCAGATAGCATCCGCCCGGCGGCTTTGGAAAGTAGAGGACTGCGCCCCCGTGCACAAGGAGGGCCGCAGCTTGAGCGGCCATGATCGCGTCGTGATCGTCGCTGACGCAATCGCCCTTGGCGTTGAAAGGCGGAGCCATCACGTTGATCTGAGAATTGACGCTCGCGTTCAACGAAGGCGCATTCACCGGTCCAGCGAAGCTCTGAAGGCTTGCCGACACAAGAGACGCTCCGCCCAATGCAGTTAGCGCTGCTCCTGCCGAACTCGCCCCAGTACCGCCCGCAGAGACCGGTATCGCGCTCATGCCGCCAAGCGTTGTGCCGTTCCCGGAGTAGTACGCAATTTGACCTGACGTGCCGCTCCCGACGCTGCCGTTGGCCGAACTGCATCCAGAGCCCGTATTGCTCATGTAACCCGAGGAGTCAATCTGTAGACAATTGTGCCCGCTGCCCGCAGAAAGCCCGGGAAACTTGATCGAAGCCGGCCCGGAAAGACTTGCGTAGAGCGTGCCGCTGTTGCCGCCATAAACATTGAAGGCGGATCCCGCGCCGGTTTCATAATTGACGCGCACCACCCCCGTCGAGTTGGAGGCGTTGATATAGGTGTCGCCGCTGTTCGTGCTCTGGTATGCCTTGATGCTGTCGAGGCCGCCAGTCGCGGAGTTCAAAGCCCAGTTATTACTGGCATCCTTCACCATGTACCACTGGCTGTTGCCGTTCCAGTCCTTGTAAATGAACGAGCCCTTCTGGCTCTTCGTCAGTCCCGGCCACAGATAGTAATCAACTTCGGCATCGGCGTTATTGCGTACAGTCATCGTACCCGCAGATTGCGATGTGCCGCCTACCTGGAGCGTTCCATTGAACTGCGCGTTCCCGGCGTTGCTGACCGTGGCCACGGTTGTCTCGCTTGGTCCGCCAGATCCAAACACAACGCCGCCCGTGCCCGAGTTGTTCGAGCCATTCAATACAACGGCGCCCGTCCCCGCTGCATTCACCACGGTCTGATTATTTGTGCTCTGTTGATCGCTGTTGTACTGCCCGATCGAAAGGCGGTAAACGCTGTTCAGTTCGTCGAGCACTTGATAAAACTGCTCGCCCGCAGTCGCATCGCTTAGTCCTGTCGTCCACCGGTAGCCGCTGTCCGTCTGGTAGCGATTCAGCAAGCCGCGTTCGTTTCCGGCGCCAATTCCAACGCGATAATGATTGGTCAGCGTTGCATCCTGCTGGCTGCCGTACCAATCACCCGTTATCCCATTGAAGCTGCGATGGAAAGTGTCGAGAAAGCTGTTGCGGGTGCCATTATCAGTCAGCTTGCCGGTGAACATAGTCCCGCCGGTCATCCAGTTGTTATAGGAACTGCCACTGTCCGCGACGACTTGGTAAGTAGAATTCTCGTTGCGCAACCCGACAATCGTATTGTTCTGCGCATTGGCTCCGAGGTGGAATGCCGTTCCGCATCCCTCCACATCGCCGCCAGTGAAGGTATTTCCATCTCCCTGTTGCAAGTTAACGCCATAAGTGCCGCTGATCGGGTTGCCACCGCTGGTAGGGCAATTGATATGCAGCCGCACAAACGTGCTCGCGTTAAGCCAATCCGTCGTCGCCGAGTTCGCGGCCTGATGCCCGATGGCGCTTACGGCAGTTTGGAATCCCGTGAAAGCATTGTCGTAGAACGTGCCACCGGTATAGTTGCCTGTCCCATCCAGTGTCATGCCGGTCTGATTCGTGTTCCCCAGAAAATACAAACTCTGCAAGTCCATCTCTTGAGTGCGATACGCGGCGACTGCCTGGGCTGTTGCGCTGTTCGATGCTGTGGTGTTGATCACCAAGTTGTCCAGATGGAACCCCGGCGTGTCTGCCAGATAGGTTCGGTCGCCGATCTGCAACATGGCGTTCGTTCCGGAGTAGAGGAACACGGTTCCGCCCTGGCTGCCGCTGGCGCTGCTCGCACCTCGCAGAGCGCATCCCCGAAGCGCCACATTTCTTGTCCCTGAAGCCACAATCACCTGCTTCGCGGTTGCGACGGTGGCGCACGGCAGCAGAATCGTCACATTTGCTTTGGAGATCATCAGGTTTGACGCCATCGACAGGTCGCCTGAAAAGTTTCGTGCGTCACAGGTTCCGCCATACGTTGCGTCCACTGACTCAAGGCATGCCTGAAGCTTGGCCCCAAAGTCCGCGCCGGCGAACTGATCCACCTGAAACGCCGCGCCTAACTTCACGCTTGTCAGCGGGCCTGTTAGCGCAGCACCCGTTATCGGAACCGCCTGGGCAAATTTGGAATCAACATAATGTTTATCCGCTGCCTGTAGAGCTTGCGTCGGATCGCCATTGAGATACAGAGGTCCGGTGAGGGTGTTGCCGGTGGACGTGAGATTTCCCTGGGCCAGGGATTGAACCGCCTGGTCGACATAGGCCTTGCTCACCGCCTGCGTCGCTTGAGCGGCAGGCATCACTTGTGCCCTCACTTGCGCGACGCTCACTTGTTCCGCGGAAGGAACAACCCAATACTCCGTGCTGGTCGTTCCGTCGCTCAGATGAAAAATCGCGGTGTAATAAAGTCCCGACGGAGACGAACCAAGATTGGGGGCGAGACTCACGCTGAGAAAACCATCAGATCCGATGGTCGCTGTGGTTCGTCCGGCAGTCACGGCTTGGTTCGAGGCCGTCGTAAACGCGGGCCAGGTTACCTGCACGGTGCCGGCTCCCGGCCTGCCATCCGCCAGATAGACAGTGCCTTGAACTGTCGTCGTCCCGATGCCTTGCGCAAAAGCCATTCCGGCCAATGCGAAGCTGATCAGACATACTCCAATCGATTTAGCGCCGCGATACCACAATTCATTCGCGAGATTCATGCGTCTCTTCCTTTTCCGCCTGCACAATATGGGCCATGACTCAGAGCCCGATCGGCGTACCGCCCGCACGGAATCAAAGTCATGACCCTTTCGTTTCAACGTTTGTTGCCGGTTTGATGTTTAGTTCTACGCGTCGTGTTGCAGTTGACTCTCGGATTCCCGGATATCCTCTGGCTCCGAATCTCCTTCGCATTGATCGCGTGACCATTGCGGTTCGGCTGCCCATTTGCTTGCCATGCTCCGAAACTTCCGAGCGCCTTCACCTTCCCCGCGGTCCTCTGACAACTGGGCCAGCTCGTACAGAAACTTGACGCTCTGTACGTTTCCTTGCGCTGAATTACTCGTCAAGCGTTTCGAAATCGCCTCGCAGTTCGTCGCTAAGGCTTTGTTCGCTGCTCTTCGCAGTTCTTCCGCGCCTGGCGATTTGCTTCTTCTAATGGCCCGCGCCCCAGCCACTCTTCTTTTTCTTGCTGGCTTTCGTTCTTCCTCATTCATCTGTCCGCCCATCTGGGACAGCCTTCCACTTTGACGCATTCAAGTCCGCAGAAAATAGGAAGGAACAGATCAGCAAGATCCCGATCAGCATTCCATCCAAAACAAACTCCCACCGTCGCCTTGG
The DNA here is from genome assembly GCA_963737915.1 of uncultured Acidobacteriaceae bacterium. Taxonomy (GTDB): domain Bacteria; phylum Acidobacteriota; class Terriglobia; order Terriglobales; family Acidobacteriaceae; genus Telmatobacter. Next base: position 462,008 of record CAVTUP010000028.1, read on the forward strand.
TTCTCGTTTAGACGATAAAAACTCGCCATGGAAGTTGTGTCTTCAGCCGCTTCTCTGCGGGATTCGCCTTCCTGCGGAAGGAGTCCAAGAAAAAAAGGAGCCTGTCTGGCTCCCTTCATTTCGATAATTACGGTCTGAATAGTTCTAGCTTAACCAATCTCCCCATAATTAAATGCAAATCTCGCCACACTAAATCAGCATCGCTTTCAATCACTTATGCTCGACTGATTCGGGTCGGCACTTGCCGAATCCACGTTCTCCCACAAATTGCTCGTTCCGCCTTTGCCGGATTCCTTGCAATCCCCCCTCCAACCTGAATGCACTACCATATTCGGTGATGAGGCAATCCGCTCACGTACCAACCCTACTCGTTCATGGCGGCGCTTGGGCCATCCCGCAGGAAGCTGCGTCGGCCCACGAGGTCGGAGTAAGAAACGCTCTGGAGCAGGGCTACTCCGTCCTCTCCAAGGGCGGATCGGCCCTCGATGCCGTCGAAGCGGCCGTCACTGTTCTCGAAGACGATCCGACTTTCGACGCAGGCTGCGGCAGCTTCCTCACTTCCGACGGACGAGTGCAACTCGACGCACTCTTGATGGATGGCGGCCGAATGAAAGCTGGCGGAGTGGCATGCGTCGAGCACCTCCGCAATCCAATACAGGCTGCGCGCCTGGTGCTTGAACAGAGTCCACATGTCTACTTCGTAGGAGCCGGTGCGGAGCAGTTTGCGCTCGCCCACGGCATGCCCCTCATCGACAACTCCGAGCTAGTGCTTGACCGCGAGCGCCAGCGTCTTACCGAAGCCAAGGCACGCGATGCTGCTGGACTGGCAGACCTCACCTTCTCCGGCCTTGAAGACGACAAAGGTCCCGAAACCGCCCTTGCTCGTGAACGTGAAATGGAGTCCGGGGTCACCGGCGGCGGGTCTTCGCCGCTGGGGTGGTCGCACGACACCGTCGGCGCAGTTGCTCTCGACGCCCAGGGTAATCTCGCCGCCGCAACCTCCACCGGTGGCACCCTCAACAAGACTCCAGGCCGCGTCGGCGACTCCTCACTCATCGGCTGCGGCTGCTACGCCGACAATCTCTCCGCCGCCGTCTCCCTGACCGGCTGGGGAGAACCCATCATGAAACTCGTCCTCGGCAAATGGGCCACGGATCGCGTCGCCGCCGGATCAGCGCCCGAAATCGCTGCACGCGACGCCATTTCCTACCTCTACAACCGCCTCGGTGGCCACGGCGGAATCATCCTGCTCGGCCCAGACGGCCGTTTCGGCTTCGCGCATAACACCCCCGCAATGGCCTGGGGCCTGGCGACCGTGGCCGGGATGCAGACTGGCCTGACTCATCTAGGAAATATCTTCAGCTCGATTGCAAGGGAAGCGTCCACTTCATCCGCGTATACGCCACACGAAACCCCTTCCGCTCCGCGTTCCGCTGCGAGTTGCTACCCGCCTCCGCCACCATCATCGCCAAATCGCATCCATGCTCGAACGCGTAGCTCATCCGCTCTTGCAGCAGCGACGCCTGCAGCCCGCGCCGGCGTAATTCTGGAACCGTCGACGAGCCGCCAAACAGCGCGACGCCCTCATGAATGCTCAGCACCCCCGCCGCACCGGGTTGACCATCAACCTCTGCCAGAAAACACGGACTGTCCTTGCGCACAACGCACAGCACTCCCATCTGCTTCACAAATTCCTCAAATTCAGGATGGTCATGGGTCCAGCCGCGACCGCTGATGCTGCCCCATAGCTCTGCTTCCTCCTGCTTCACTTCGCGAACGCGAATATTGGCCGGGTGATCAATCGCCGGCTTCTCTACCGCTCGGTACATTACGTTGCTTACCTCGATCGGCCGATAACCGCGCGAACAGAGCAACTCCAGCGCAGGCACACCCGCCAAAGGGGTCACCTCATGCATCACCGCAGTGCCGCGAGTGAAGAAGAAGTTCTCCATCTCATCAAGTGTTGCCGTGGTTAGTTCTTCGAACAATCCCAGACCGAAGCTCTGCGTTGTCGGGGCGTCGACACCATCGAACACCGCCTTGGCGCCGCCGATTTCCACCCACTCCGAACCCCTCTCCGGAAACAGCCGCGCTCTTGCCTCCGCAAACTGCGTGCACGCAAAACCCTCTGCGTTCTCCAGCCTCTTCGCCAGTTCCCGATCTGCGAACACCATAGTGGTCCTGATCGTACACGCCCAATCCCGCATTGCCACAAGACGTTTTTCGCTCGGCCCCAACGCGAGGCGGTACCCTAGAACAGATATGCGCCGTCTCGTTCTCGCATCCGCCTCGCCACGCCGTCGAGAACTTCTCGTGCAGGCAGGCTTTTCGTTTGAAGTCCACCCTGCGCACATTCCCGAAGATCCGCTTCCCAATGAAGACCCGATTGCCTACGTCGTCCGTCTTGCTCGCGAAAAAGCAGAAGCCGTATTTGCGCAACTCTCCGCCACGCAACTATCCCCCGAAAGCGCAGCCGCACTACAAGTGCTCGGAGCCGACACCACCGTCACGCTCGACAATCACATTCTGGGAAAGCCCGAAGACGCGGCCGACGCTGCGCGCATGTTGCGCATGTTATCCGGTCGCACTCACCGCGTCATCACCGGGATTGCCGTTGTCACATCAAGTGGCACCGAGGTTGCCGCGGAAGTTACCGCCGTCCAATTTTTAACCTTGTCCGACGAGGAAATCGCCGCATACATCGCTACCGGTGAACCCATGGATAAAGCGGGCGCCTATGCGATTCAAGGCCGCGCCGCTCGCTGGATTCCGCGGGTCCAAGGCTGCTACTTCAATGTCGTGGGCCTGCCCATAGCGCTCGTTTCCACGCTTCTCGAATCAATGACGCCTGCCGAAAACAATCGCTCGTAGCCGATCGCACGAAAGGCCGGGAACTGAGCCCCGGCCTTCGCAGCTTGCAATTTGGTTTTTGCTCTAAGGCTGAACCGATAGTTTCGCGCCCTTATACGCCACGGTCTTTCCCGCCGGTTTGCTATCGCCGATCCCAACCCCGTGGTTCTTTCCCACCAACACCACGTGAAAGGTATGTTCCGTCAGCATCCCCTCGAAACTCCCTTCGCGCGCGCCCATAGTCATTGTCTTGGCCGCGTCATTCCAATGCAATGCAATGGTTGCGTGAGCGCCCTTCCGGTAGTTGTAGTTGTCGTTCTCGTCCTCATAGAGAGTGAAGTCTCCATCAGCTCCGGGATAAATCCTTAACTCAATCGGGTCGGCCGGTTTCTCCGTTGACCACTCCATTGCCGGCCCCATTGGCACAATCGAGCCCGCGCGCACAAACAACGGCAGCTTGTTTAGCGGTGCGTCCGCCTCAATCCGTTTGCTGCCTTCAACCTTTTCGCCGGTCCAGAAGTCGTACCATGTGGCCTTCGGCAGATATACCGTTCTGCTGGTCGCTCCCTGCGTATACACCGGGCTCACAAGAATCGCCGGTCCGAACAGATATTCATCCCCGATATTCTGCGCCTCAACATCATCGCGCCAATCCATCACCAGCGGGCGCATCAACGTGCCGTGATTGCTCGTCACCTGCCATGCCTGCGAATAGATATAGGGCATCAGCCGATAACGCAGTGTGTCATAGTCCACCAGGATCTTCTGCGCGTCAGGCCCATACGACCAAAGCTCGTTCTCATCGGGATAACGCGTGCCGTGCACCCTGAAAATCGGCGAGAACGCCCCGAACTGGAACCACCGCACAAACAGTTCGCGAAACTTCGGATCGTTCAGATTGCCACCCGAGATGAATCCACCGATGTCCGTCGTCCAGTACGGCATTCCCGAGATGGAGTAGTTCAGACCGGCTGGAATCTGCCTCGCAAACGTCATCCAGTTGCTCAGCACATCACCAGACCAGGCCGTCACCCCATATCGCTGCACGCCCGCATAACCTGAGCGCGACAAAATGAAGACGCGTTTCTTATCCGAAGCCGCCTGCTGTCCCTCTGAAACACCGCCCGCATGAAACAGCGAATAGACATTCGCATACCGAGCACCCGAACCAATGCTCAGTTTGTGGTCGGTCAGAATGTTGTCCTCGCGCCCCTCCGTCTCCGGCTCATCCGTGTCCAGCCACCACGCATCCACTCCTTTTTGAAAGAGCGCCGCATTCACATTTGCCCAATACTGCTTCTGCGCTTCCGGATTCGTAGCGTCATAGAGCGCCTGCCCCAGCGGATGAAATCCTCCCGTAAGAGTCTTCGCTACAAACCAGCCCTTCTTGTCGAAATCGTCATACACCGGGCTGCCGGGTCTGAAGTAGGGCCACACCGAAACCATTAAATGAAAATGCTCATCGTGCAGTTTGTTGATGAGTCCCTGCGGGTCGGGATATTTGTCATTCCACTTCATCTCGCCCATCGTGACCCACCAGAACCAGTCCTGCACGATGTTGTCCACTGGGATATGCAGCGCCCGATACTTCGCGGCAACGCCTTCAATCTCCTGCTGCGACTGGTACTTGTTCTTGCACTGCCAGAACCCATACGCCCACCGCCCAAACAGCGGAACCTCGCCGGTCAATTCGCGATAGTGGCCGATAATCTGGTCGGCCTCCGGCCCATAAATAAAGTAGTAATCGATACGATCTGCTACCTCGGAGTTGAGGTAGAGCATGTGCACAAACCGGTTGTTTACCCGGCTGCGCGACGGATTATTCCAGAAGATCCCGTAGCCATTCGTCGAAACCAGCAGCGGAACCGTGATATTCGTGTTCTCCTGCGACAGGTCTACCGCTTCGCCGCGATAGTTCCATACACCGGCCTGGTGCTGTCCGAGTCCGTAGAGTCCCTCCTGCGAGCCGTAAATCGCAAAAAAACTCTCCGCACGCAGAGCCTTTTCCCCGTTCACTTCCACCGGCTTCAGCGATCGATAACTCTCCGTCGTCAGTTGCTTGCCGTCCACGCCATTAAAGTGGAGTGCGCCGCTCTCCCGCTCGATCACGGCTTTAACCTTCGAAGTCGCAAGAGTGACGGACTTGTCGTCTGAGGAAACATCAAAACTGGCAGCCGGCCAATCTAACTTGATCACCACATGATCCGAAGGGCGCGCCGGGTTGCTGGGCTCGAGCGGCGAGTAGGTCACATGCAGCACATCCGCTGCATTCACCTCCAGCTTGAGCACCCCATCCTTCTGCTTTACTTCGAGCCCGCCGGTCTGTTTCTCAAAGCTCACCACCGGATTGGGCGGATTCCACTGTGCGCGTGCTCCGGGCCCTCCCAAAAAAATGAAGCAAATTACCGAACAAAACACTGCAAATCGAACACTTCTCATCGAATACAAGTCCTTTTCAATTTTCAATCGCTGAACCCATCAAGTTTACCCCCGGAGGCTTGATCAGCTTCCGATCACTCTTCTGACGCTGGTCCTCATGGCCTCTTCACGCGCCCCATCCCTCCGTAATGACGCAAAGGTGGGAGCGCGTCGCCACAAAATCATCGCAGGTCCCTTTAAGGTGCGTTACACTTCCAATCATTCATTCCCACAGGGCAGGTTTATGCGGAAAAGATTCCCGTCGCTCGCACTTTTGTGCCTTTGTTTTCTAGTTCCCGCTCTTTCACACGCGCAGTTCCAGGAGCCCACAAAAGAAGAGCTCCAGATGACGCAAGACCCCAAGGCTCCCGGGGCCGACGCTACATACCTGTACCGCGAAGAGATTACGGATGACGCTAATCATTTTCTCGGTTACTACGTGCGCGTGAAGGTGCTCACAGAGAAGGGCAAGGAACTGGCAACCGTTCGCATTCCTTACGAGCACGGCGTCGATACCGTCAACGACATCCAGGGCCGCACGATTCACGCCGATGGCACGATAGTTCCATTGACCGCGAAACCCGCCGACTTGATGGACTTCAAGGCCAAGGACTATCAGGTGAACTCTGTGGTCATCACGCTTCCCAGCGTCGAGGTGGGCAGCATCCTCGAATATCGCCTGAAAATTCGTTCTCCCGACTACAGAGTTTCCCAGCCCGAGTGGGATATACAGCAGAAATACTTTGTTCACAAAGCTCACTACAGCTTTCATCCGTTTCTGAGTCCAGGCGAATACGTTTCCGACGGCCACGGCGATTCTCTCAACCGGCTTATGTACGGATCGCGGATTCCCCCACCCATTGTGGTGAATTACGAAAAAAATAAAAACATATACACGCTCGACGTTACCGATGTCCCGGCCATTCCTGACGAAGACTGGATGCCGCCGCTCAACACCTTGAAATATCGTGTCAAGTTCTACTACACGAATGCCGAGACAGGACCTCAGTTTTGGGAGGATGCCGGCAAGAAATGGGCGAAGCGTACGCAGGAGTTCGCCAACCCGTCCGGCACCCTGAAACAGGCTGTCGCCGAAATCGTCGCGCCAACAGACACTGAGGAACAGAAGGCCCGCAAGATCTACGCCGCGGTCCAGAAGCTCGATAACACCGTTTTCAATCGGAAGAAGTCGCAGGCGGAGCGCAAGAAAGAGAAGCTCAAGGATATTCGCAATGCCGAGGACGTGTGGAAGCAGAAAAGCGGATCAGACGACGACATTACTCTGCTCTTCGTTGCTTTGGGACGCGCGGCAGGGTTGAAGGTCTTCGCTGCGCAGGTGGTCGATCGCAACCACGCCATGTTCGACGATCACTATCTATCCACAAGTCAACTCGACGATTACCTCGCCGTTCTCGTCCTCGACGGCAAAGATGTCTACCTGGATCCCGGACAGAAGATGTGTCCCTTCGGGCAGTTGCACTGGAAGCATACCCTTGCAACAGGTTTCCGCCAGACCGAGAGCGGCCCTGCTCCCATTACGACGCCGGGTAACTCCTACAAGACCGCTGTTGTGCAACGAGTCGCTGATCTCAAGGTCGAACCGGATGGCGCTGTTTCCGGTACAGTTCGCTTTCTGATGACCGGGCCGGATGCCATGTATTGGCGCCAGCTCGCGATCCAAAACGATGAGGAAGAAATCAAGAAACGCTTCAACGAGGACACACAGGACGATTTTCCCGACGGCGTAAGGGGCGACTTTGATCACTTTCTCGGACTCGACGACTACACCGCCAACCTCGTCGCCGTCGTCAAGATCTCCGGCAACATAGGCAGTGCCACCGGCAAGCGTTTCTTTCTGCCCGGCCTCTTTTTCGAAGCCCGCGCCAAGCATCCCTTCGTCGCGCAAGACAAGCGTGCAAGTCCCATTGATGTCCATTATTCCAAGACGGAAGAAGACGACGTCACCTATCATCTGCCTTCCGGCTTTTCGGTCGAGAGCGCACCGCAGCCCAGTAATCCGATGTGGCCGGCTCACGCCATTCTCAAAATCTCCCAGACCACGGGCCCAGACAGCGTAAACGTGCTGCGGACATTGGTGTATAACTTCACCCTGCTTCCTCCAACGGATTACTCCAGCATTCATGAGTTCTATCAAAAGGTCGCCACAGCCGATCAACAACAACTCGTTCTAACCCACTCCTCCGTTGCCAAAGGAAATTGAACATGAGATTTCGGCTTACCACCCACGCTCGACTCACGCACATTTTGGTGGCCGTTCTCTTCGTCTGTGCAGCCAGGCCGGGTCTAGCCGGGATATTTGGCAAGTCTCAGGCCGTTCCGCAATGGGGACTTGATGCCAACAAAACCCACACACCCGACTACGTCAAAGACGCGGCCGCCGTCATCCTGTATGACGAATATGTCGAAACCATCGATGCGCAGGGCCGTTCCGTCGAGCGCGAGCGCGAAGCCATCCGCATTCTCAAGCCGCAAGGCCGTCACAACACATGCCAGGTCGCCTACGACGTCGACGAAAAAATCAACTACTTCCGCGTATGGACCATCGCCGCTGATGAAAAGCAATACATGGCGCAGGACACTGACTTCACAGAAGAGGGCGATACCGATACTCCGACCCTCCTTTCAACAACCAAGTATCGTATTGCGCATCCGCCCGCGGCCGATGTAGGCGCCACCATCATCTGTGAATCTGAAGAGGTTCTCAAGCCCTTCTATCAGGAAAAGATCTGGCGCATTCAAAACGGCATTCCCGCCGTTTTCCAGGCTCTTGAAGTGGATCTACCACCCGGTCTCGCGCATTCACAATCGTGGCACCAGTTCAAATCCGTCTCCCCAATAGAGGTTGCCACCAACCATTGGCGATGGGAAGTCAAAGACGTGCCCGCCCTCACACTGCGTGACGTTCCATCTCATCCGGAGTGGGCTGCGCTCGCCGCCCGTATGTCAGTGCTCTGGGGCGAAGCGGCTGTAGAGGGGACAGACAATCAGTGGCGCGCTCTGGGCCAGTGGTTCACCACTCTCGAGGCCGACCGCCCCACCCCATCTCCCGAAATTACAGCCAACGTGCAGGCCCTCATCGCCGGGGCACCTGACTTCTACGCCAAGCTGAGCCGCATCACCGAGTCGATACAGAAGAACATCCGCTACTTCATCGTCGAGCGCGGCATTGGCGGCCTTCAGGCCAACCATGCCGCAGACATCTTTCGCAACCGGTATGGCGACTGCAAAGACAAGACGACCCTCCTCATCGCCATGCTTCAGGTCGCCGGCATTCATGGCTACTACGTACCCGTTGACAGTCGTCGCGGAATTGTCGATCCCGCGGATCCGTCGCTCTACGGCAATCACATGATCACTGCCATCGAAGTTCCCGCCGACGTCCAGGACCCTCGCCTCATGGCGATCGTCAAGGCGAAAGACGGCAAGCGCTACCTCATCTTTGACCCTACTAATGAGCGCACCCCAATTGGGAATCTTCCCTCATACCTCCAGGGCAGTTACGGAATCCTCTCCGCAGGATCGGCAAGTCAGGTCATCGCCCTGCCTGTCCTTGCTCCTGAAGCCAACGGAACAGAACGAAAGGGCGCCTTCACCCTCTCGCCCGATGGCACGTTGACTGGCTTGGTCGATACCACGCACTCCGGACCTGAAGGCGCCGATTTGCGGATGATTCTCAAATACTCCGATGAAAAAGAACGCCGCGAATCCCTTGAAACGGAGGTCGCGCATGACGTGCCCGGTGTTGTGTTGAATTCGTTCCAGTTTGTCCAGCCCTCCGAGCTCGATAAGCCAATTGAAGTTCATTACAAGCTCACAGCAAATCAATACGCACGCCAGGCTGGCCCACTCCTCCTGGTTCGTCCGCGAGTCGTTGGATCCCACACAATGGCCTTCGACGACAAGCCCCGAACCGTCCCCATCGACCTGAATGCAACCGGACGCTGGCGCGATAGCTTCGACATCACCCTGCCGCCCGGCTACGTGGTCGACGAAACTCCCGACACCGTAGCCGTCGATATGGACTTCGCCAGCTACCATTCCGCCATCACCGCGAAAGACAACCAGCTCCACTACGAACGCGAATATATCGTCCGCCAGATCGAGATTCCCTCCGACAAGGCTGCCGACTTCCGCAAACTCCAGAGCGCAATTCTCAGCGATGAAAAGGGAACTGCAGTCCTCAAGAAACAGTAGAACGTTTCTCCCGACCCACCGCGCGCCGATGGCTCATCTCCATCGGTCTGCATCTCTTTCCGTTCTCCATCATCTATCTCAATCAGGTAGTGCACCTTTAACATTGCCGAACTCATACTTATGACCCCACCGCTTCTTTCTCCATTTCAGCTTCGGTCGGTCACTTTCGCCAATCGAATCGGCGTTTCGCCCATGTGCCAGTACTCGTCTGAAGACGGGTTCGCCACCGACTGGCACCTCGTTCACCTCGGTGCGCGTGCCCAGGGTGGCGCCGGACTTGGTCATGATTGAGGCCTCCGCCGTTTTGCCCGAAGGCCGCATCTCCTCTGCCGACCTCGGCATCTGGAAAGACGAGCACATCCCTAAACTGACCCAGATCGCCAACTTCATCCGCTCCCAGGGGGCCCGCGCAGGAATTCAGCTCGCCCACGCCGGCCGCAAAGCCAGCATGACCCCACCGTTCGGTGGCGAACGACTACTTACTCCCGAAGAGGGTCGCTGGGAGCCCGTCGGCCCGAGCGCCATACCTTTCTCTCCCAATTACGCCGTACCCCGAGCCCTCGATCAAGCTGGAATCGACGCCGTTATTCACGCTTTTGCTCAGGCCGCTCATCGTGCAATTGCCGCCGGCTTCGATCTTGTCGAGATTCACGCCGCCCACGGCTATCTGCTCCACGAGTGCCTTTCGCCGCTCGCAAACCACCGCACAGATGCCTATGGCGGCAGCTTCGAAAACCGCGTCCGCCTCCCTCTCGCTGTAGTGGATGCCGTCCGTGCCGCCTGGCCTGCTCATCTTCCCCTTTTCGTTCGTATCTCCGCCACAGACTGGGCAGAGGGCGGATGGTCTCCTGACGAGTCCGCCAGGCTTGCTCGCCTGCTGCGTCAGCGCAACGTCGATCTTGTCGATGTTTCCTCAGGCGGCCAGGTGCCAAATGCAAGCATTCCCGTTGGCCCGGGTTTTCAGGTGCCTTTCGCGGCCCGCATTCGCGCCGAAGCCGACATCCCGACAGCCGCCGTTGGCATGATTACCGACCCCAGGCAAGCCAACGAAATTATCTCCACCGGTCAGGCGGACATGGTTTTTCTCGCCCGCGAAATGCTCCGCGACCCTTACTGGCCACTTCACGCGGCCGCGGCGCTTGGACAACCTGCGAGCTGGCCAGTCCAATACTTGCGCGCCGCTCCACCCCATTCGCCAAAACGCGACGCCATCGACTCGCAGGCAAAGAGCTGAAACTTAGCCGTCCGAAGCCTCGTCCAACGCAACCCACGATGAAAAAGTGAAGGTTGCCTTTCACTTTGCTGCACAATCAATCGAAAGAGTGGCCTATACTGCGTTTAAGGATCCGGCCTCGAATCTAGGGTCCTGCTGTTCAACTATGGCAACGCATCCGTCCCCGAAGCGCGCCGTTGAAGCACCCGCAATCCCTGACCGTCTCTACTTCAAGATCGGGGATGTTGCCCGTATCTGCAAAGTTGAAACTTACGTGCTTCGTTTTTGGGAAACGCAATTCCCCCAGTTGAAACCCAATAAAAGTGGAACCGGCCAGCGCCTTTACCGTCGACGTGATGTTGAGATCGCGCTCGAGATCAAGCGTCTGGTCTATGGCGAGGGCTATACGCTCTCTGGCGCCAGACACGCCCTTGGTCACGTTCGCAAGGCCGACGCCCAGCCCGATCTGCCTCTTGCCGAAAAACCCAGCGGGAAATCCCGCGACAAGGTCGCCGCCGCAATAGGCCGTGCTCGCGCCGAACTCCGTGAGATTGCCGGCCTGCTTTCCAGTCCCCAGCCGCAGCCGCAATCCCCCCGCCGCCGGCCGCGAGTCTCCTCGATGGCTAGCCCGTCTGGTACGCTCTTCCCTTCATAACCGTTTGTGCTTTGAAGTGTCGCGATGCGTCGTCAAAAGTCTCGCAGGAGCCCTTATTTAGGAGCTTCCGCGCTTTGCAATCCTGACGCCTTTTCCACGCGTACCACTGTGCACTCTGCTTGTTTCCCCGAAGCATTCTTCAGCTTCACCTTGTCGTTATCGATTTGATAGCTGACATCCGCCCCGACAACAAAGTCAGTGGCCTTCGTTTTGTCCTTGGTGCGACAGGTGTATTCATTCCCAACGGCGACGAAACTCATGTCGAATTTCTGGGTCTTCTGGTTCTTGTCGGTGGTCCCCGCCGGCTGGAAGTCTTTGAGAGTGGTCTTTCCCTTCAGTTTTTCACCGGCCACGGGCAGCGCGGAGATCAATACCAAGAGCAACATCAGGTTAAGTTTTCGCATCATCGACACCCTCCGCCGACATTGTATGGGAAAAGCCCCGTTCTCCGCGCACCGAAGTTTATGACAGATCCCGGGTGCCCAGATTATCGATCTGCCATCGCTTGGTGCCGGCTAAGACCGTAAGTGAAGCATCGAATGGCCAATAGCGCAGGAGCCATCGGCCAGCCCGTCTCCGCAGCGCGCAAATCCTCACGGTTAACAAAACCCCACGACGGCCCTCCGTTAGCGGGGTGAGCTAAATCACATAAACCGTCGGCATTGCGCGCTATTGTTTCGCAATGCAAGTCATCGTTAGCGAGGGCACACTATGCGTAGAAAGCTAAAGACAAATAGAGAGATTAAAGACGCTGCAGGCACGATCTCAGATCGCGTCCGCGTAAACTTCAAAGTTCACTTCGACCTGATAGAAACGCAAGATATAGTCGATGGAGTCCCCGACCTGGAATTCAGCTTTGGAAACCTCCGCTTCGATGATGGGGTAAACACTCACGTGTCATCCCTTGCCGATTCCCGCAAGCCCCTCATCCTCGCCGGCGGAGGAATCCAAACCACGATCCGTTTGAACGGCCCGAACGCCTTCACGGTGATGAGCGTCATCAAAGAGATTCAAGTAAACGAGATCGACAAAGCAGCGTAGTTTGTGTCGCGCTGTCGAGCTGCAAAGCAGAGTCAGAACCTGCCTCTGAGCTTCGCTCTAGCCCTCCCCTCGACTCTTCTTGTATACACCTGTACAGCAGTGAGTTGCACATTCCTGCCAGCAGCCAGAATTGGAAGCATAGGAATATAATTCGCCCCAAAGGGCTGCTATGGTGAACTCCGATGACGGTCGACTATCTGGATGCAGCAAGGGCCATCGATCAAGGAGAATTCCTCCCCCACTTTCAACCCGTCGTGAATCTTCGTACAGGCGAACTGCAGGGGTTTGAGCTTCTCGCGCGATGGAATCATCCGGAGCAGGGATGGATTCCACCAGATGAATTCGTTCCTTCGGCTGAGAGGGATGGATGGATTGACCGGCTCACCACGGAAATCTTGCGGAAGGGGTTTTCCGCTGCCGTTCCGCTGCCGCGTACCCTCACGCTGGCCGTGAATATTTCTCCGGTCCAGCTCCACAATTTGAACTTGCCACACCAGATTCAGGCCGTAGCGGAACTCACCGGATTCTCTCTTGACCGTCTGACGGTCGAAGTCACTGAAAGCGCTCTGATGGAAGATATGGATCGCGCGCGGACAACGGCCCTTGCGTTGAAGGCCATCGGATGCCGGCTGGCGCTCGATGATTTTGGCACCGGATACTCCAGCCTTTCGCATCTGCAATCGCTCCCATTTGACGAACTGAAGGTCGACCGCAGTTTTGTGAATCTCATGACGAAACAGCGCGACAGCCGGAAGATCGTCGCCGCAGTCGTGGGTCTGGGCCAGAGCCTGGCATTGAATACGGTTGCCGAGGGTATAGAGACACAAGAGCAGTTTGAGATGCTTCTATGGCTCGGCTGCGAACTTGGCCAGGGTCTCCTCTATGGTGAGCCGATCCCGGCCGAAATGCTTGAGGCTTCCGCCTCGGGTAATCCGCAAAACATGTCTCTCGGCTTGTCGAATGATGCGATGGGTCATGTGTCCTGGGGCAGCATCGACAGTCTCCCTGCACAACGGCTCGCGCAGCTGCGTGCCGTGTATGATGGGGCGCCCGTGGGCCTCGCCTTTCTCGATCGCAACCTCCGATATATGAGCTTGAACCGGAGACTTGCCAATATGAATGGAAAGCCAATGGAGGAGCACCTCGGAAGAACGGTCCAGGAAATCACCCCGGAGCTCTTCCCGCTCATTGAACCGTATATTCTGCGCGCACTTCAAGGCGAGGCAATTCCCGGAGTCGAAGTCACCAGGCCTGCACACAATCCAAATGACAACAAGACATTTCTTCTCACCTATGAGCCCGCGCGCGATGAAGCCGGCGAAGTGGTTGGCGTGTCAGTCGCGCTCGTGGATTTGACTCCCATCAAGCGTGCTGAGGCGGCACAGCAAGAGAGCGAAGACCACTTCCGGCACATGATTGAACGCATGCCGCAAATTCCATGGGTAACCGATCCCCAGGGACGTGCGATCGATGTCAGCCAGCGATGGCTTGAAATCACGGGGATGACGGAAGATCAATGGAGAGGCTACGGCTGGATGGATGCTCTGCATCCGGATGACCGCCAACCAACCTGGGACGCCATGCGGAGGTCCTTCCACACCGGACACCCGATCGATCTCTATTTCCGGCTGCGGCGATCAGAACACGATCCATGGAAACGAATGCGTTCCACGGGATCTGCCCGCCTTGGCGAAAACGGAGAGATTGTGTGTTGGTACGGCTGCCTGGAGTTTGTGAACTCCCAGTGACAGTCGCCGATCCGAAAAGAAAAGACTCTCTCAATCCCAGGAAATGAATGTTCCATCTCCCTCGATGGTCGAAGAACCTGTTCAATGGCCAGGCCTTTCAGACGAATTTAGGACTCTTCTGCTCCGGCCTCGGTGACACGATTCTCGCTTCAAAGCGGGACGTGGATCACCCTAATGCGTTATGAAAGAGCCGACATCAACCAATCCCGTCCCCTGACCCAGGATGCCTAATTCAGCGCATTCGAAAACCTAATACAACTTGCCTCAGACCTTCCGCCTCTCAACATCTGTTTGCTGCTAGATGAGCAGACTATGGAGGACAAGCGATGTCATTAAGAGATGTATTGATCGATGAATTGAGAGATATGTATAGCGCTGAAAACCAGTTGGTGGTGGCGCTTCCGAAACTTGCCAAGGGCGCAAAGAGCGGGGAACTAAAAGCCCTGTTCACTTCCCATCTCGACGAAACCAAGGGGCAGGTCGAACGCCTGAAAAAGGTCTTTTCGATCCTCGAGGAGAAACCCACCGGGGAGCACTGCAATGGCATGGAGGGAGTCATCGAGGAGGGCGCAGACGTACTTGAAAAGGATGAGGAAGGGCCGTCCTTCGACTCAGGAATCATCGGCGCGGCCCTTAGGACCGAACACTACGAGATCGCGGGATATGAGGCTGCCATCGATATGGCCAATACTCTGGGTCTCTCTGATGTTTCCACCCTTCTAACTGGCAATCTCAATGAGGAAGTCGCAGCGGCGAAGAAAATACGTGCGGCAGCCCAGCCGATATTCAAACAAGCCGGAAGTCAGGCCGACGAGGAAAAGTCTCCGAAGACGGGCAAGGAAAAATACTCCGCGAAGAAGAGCACGGAAGATGAAAAGAAGGCAGCGCCAGGGTTGAAGAAGCGCAGCGCGTAGCGGAGCAAACACGGCCGAGTCCTTCCGAGCAAGGTGACAACTCGAAGGAGAAAAGTAGGTCCGATATCGAACACATGAAGAAGCAAACATAACTAGAAGTGAATTTAAAAACGGGAGAAAAGGAGAAGAAAATGTTTCTAGGAATAGGAATCGTACTGGCTTTGCTGTGGCTCGGTGGCTTCGTTATGTTCCATACGGCGGGCTTCCTGATCCATATCTTGCTCATACTCGCGGTGATTTCAGTGGTATTTCATTTCTTCCGCGGAAATGCGCGTACCGCATAGAGGAGCACTCCAACATGGGAAGACCCAAGGCATCTAAAGCCTTGGGTCTTCTACTTAGTGGGGAGGATTGTAATGTTATGTACCAGTTAGAACGGCCCTTTCCCGACAAAGTAACTCGTGAGCTCCACGCTCTAACTGAATTTGAAGGGTACGGCACAACTGCGGGCTTGTTAAGCTCATCATACCTTCGACTGCACGTACTCAGGATCACCCCGCTGTCCAGTTGGCGTGTGGCCTGGCAGCCTAACGAGAGAGTCACTCTCGCCGAAAAGAGTTCAAACCAATGAAACATATCATTCTGCAGCGCACGGCAATAACGTGCGCGCTCATCTGCGCATCTTTCATGGGATTCGCACAAAGCTCGCCCACGCAAGACAAAACCAAAAAGCCAGATAATTCCGCGCAGAATCAGGATCAAAATCAAGGCAAGACTGCTGATAACCAACCCGATTCAAAGGCCGACCGTTCGACAACAGCGGCTGTACGTCGGGCGATCATCGCGGACAAGGACTTGTCAACGTACGCGCATAACATCAAGATCATAACTACAAATGGAACCGTGACTCTGAAAGGACCCGGTCAAGTCTGAGGAAGAAAAGCAGAAGGTCCTGAAAGACGCGCAGAGTGCAGTATCACAGACGGTTGTGGACGAACTTACCGTTAAGCAGTAATCCCACCCGGGCCAGATACTCTCTGCGCCTCTTACAGACTTCAAATGGAGATCTATATGTCAAATAAGAACACAGCCGTTTTCGGCATCTATGCGAATACTACTTCCGCTGAAGCGGCAGTCGACAGCCTTATATCAGCAGGGTTCCTGAATCCCGATATCTCGGTTCTCCTTCCGGATGCGGAAGGCACTCGCTCGTTCGCACACCAAAAGAATACAAAGGCTCCCGAAGGCACAGCGACGGGAGTGGGTACAGGTGGAGCAATCGGTGGCACTCTAGGCCTTCTTGCGGGGATCGGCGCTCTTGCAATTCCGGGTGTCGGGCCGCTAATCGCAGCGGGTCCAATCATGGGAGCCCTGGCCGGTCTTGGAGTTGGCGGAACGGTGGGTGGCATTGTCGGCGCACTCGTGGGGATGGGCATTCCCGAATATGAAGCGAAGCGCTTTGAGGGAGCAGTAAAAGACGGAGGAGTTCTCTTGTCTGTACACTGCGACACGTCCGAGGAGATATCGAGGGCAAAGGAAGAACTCAAGAGAACAGGCGCTCGCGATATAGCCTCATCCGGCGAAAAGAGTTCCGGCAAGGGATCCGCTTCTTTGAAGCACGAAGATGAAGACCGGGTCGTGGTTAAAGAGACCTCAATTCGCTAGGGAATAACCTCTCTGACGATCCTGAGTTAAGATCCGGGATCGTCATTGAGTGTCATATCGAGAGGCTGCACAGTATCGATGCGCGCTTGGAACTTCTAAAGGCTCTTGCTAATCCGCGGATTTGATTCTTGATCTTTTGAATTGCTCCGCGACTGACGTACGGTGCATTCGGACTTTATTTTTTCGTACCTCGTCTGTATTTCATCCAGTTCCATGTCGCTCAGTTTCTCGATATCGATCATTTGATCTCCGGCTTTGTCAATCGCGCGAATCAGTTCGTTAAGCTTTAGATTGATCGCTCTCGCATCGCGATTTTGGGTGTTCTGAATGAGGAATACCATTAGGAAAGTCACGATGGTTGTGCCCGTATTAATTACCAACTGCCAGGTATCGGAGAAATGAAAGAGTGGCCCGACACCTGCCCAGAGAACGATAACCAGGCCTGCACCTGCAAATGCCCATTTCGACCCGAGCCATCCTGAGGCAGAGGCTGCAAAGCTTCCGAACCAATCGTTTGAATTTCGGGTTGAAACTTCAATAGGAACTTCATTCATGGGATCCGGCTCCCTGGCAGAAGGGAATGTGAATTCTGCTGCTCTGTTTAGATGCGTAGGAGGTTGAGCATGACGAAATTACAGGTGAGTATCTATTCCGGCACGCTTCGTGCATCGACAGGATTGACATCCAATTGCAAAGTGGAAGTACGAAAGCTCAGGGGCTACCAGAAATCGATCGTTCAGAGCCGGGCTGAGATTATCTCGGTGGCCAAGCCGCTTCCCGACGGGGAGTATGAACTCGCCTTCGAAAATGTCATTTCTAAAGTCCGTTGCGATGGAGGCTGTTGGGACCTTCCCAGCGCCGAGAGCAATCACCAATAGCTTCGGGCAACCTATGAGCCATCTAAGGGGAGGAAGCGAAAGACGCATTCCAACGCAGGGTGCAAGGAGCCAACCCATGGAACATCCATTTCCGCCCCAGGCAGCGCCGAATCCGACTCATTCCAACATCGAGGCTATCGCCGCGTTGGAACAGGACGCACTTAGCCGCCGAACTTCGATTGAACGAATTAGTGATGTAATCACGAAAATTGTCAGCAACGTTGGATTCCTGATCGCTCAGTTGATTCTTGTCTCTGGTTGGTGCCTGGTCAATCTACATCTAATCCCACCACTCAAAGCATTTGATCCGTTTCCCTTCAGTGTCCTCTCGCTCGTCGTCTCTTCTGAAAGTGTGTTTCTGACACTTTTCGTTTTGATCAGTCAAGGTCGAATGGCCCGCCAATCCGAACTGCGCTCGCATTTGAGTCTGCAAGTCGGCATGCTTTCTGAACAGGAACTCACGACCGTCATGCTGATGATGCAGAAACTCTGCGAACATGTGGGGGTGAACATAGACTCATCAGGGCATGAGGTTCGGTCGTTTACTAAAGCGACAGACGTACACAAGCTGGCGGATGATCTCGAAGACAAACTTCCAGACTAATAAGGAAGTTGTTGAAACATCATCCTGCTCGCCCCTCACTGTTACTTCTTCCAGTTGTCCTGAGAGTCGAGTTGTCCTTAGGGTGGATATCAGATCCCGCAACGATAGGGCATCAATGCCTGCGCTCTTTGGGTTCGCGCAGTACAGTGTGCTCTAGAGAAATTTGAGACCGTTTGCGGGAAAAGAAAGATTGAAAGGCCGCATCGGCCCCATGGAAAACAATTCGCATTCGTCGCTCCTGCGCTTCCTTCAAGGCGCAGCATGCATAGTCATCATCCTGTGGGGCATCTGGGCCTCATCTTCTGTTCTTGGTCCCGTGCTGCTCGGCCTGATACTCGCCTACGCAGTTGTGCCTTTTCCCACGTGGCTCATGCATCGCTTCAAACTAAGAAAACGCCGAGCGACCACCGTGACCGCCGTCGCGCTTGCCGCAACAGGTCTGCTGGCCTTGTTCACGCTGGAGGCAGGTCTTGCAAAGTTGACTGCAAGAGTCCCGCTCTACGAGCAACATCTGACCGGCCTCTACGACCAGGCGACTGTTTTGATGAGTCATTTTCGCGGCATTGACCTCGCAAACTTGTCGTTCGAAAAATTGCTCACGCCCGATCGGCTCGGCGCATTGGCAATTTCCCTGGTTCCCCGAACAAGCGCACTGGCCTCTGAGGCACTCCTGATCTGCCTCTTGGCCGCTCTCTTCGTCATGGAGATGCTGCCGGATGTGGGAGTCAAGCCAGGCGCGCTCGCCGACGCTCTGCTAAGCCAGGGGTCCTACGCGAGAAGCTACATTGTTGTTACAGCGAAATCCTCTGGGATTAATGCCCTCATCAATTTCGCATTTCTATTGGTCTTGGGAGTCGATACCCCCTTCCTCTGGTGTTCCCTCTATTTCTTCCTGTCCTTCATTCCTTTTCTGGGATCCGCGATTGCAATGGCCCCACCGATTTTCCTGGCCTTGCTCATGTTCGGTTGGGAAAGAGCTGCGCTCGTAGCCGTCGCTCTGATCCTCACCCAATTGATCGTTCAAAACATATTGATGCCAATCCTCGCAAAGAAATCGATGAGCATTTCATTTCTCGAAATCACGCTGTCATTGGTTGGCTGGTCGTTTCTTCTCGGGCTTCCCGGCGCAATTGCTGCAATCCCCTTGACGCTCGTTCTGAAGGAATTCATGGTGAAGAATCTGCAACAAGAGGAACTCGCCGGGCAAGCATCCGGGTGAGGTTTCCACGACTAAGCCGCGCGGACGCTAAATCCCTGCATAACTTCAGATAAGGGCGCCCGCGCACATGGGCGGCCAAGCCACTCCAAGGATGCTTTGCCTGTCCCTGGCCCAATGGGTATATAGTTTCTGTCTCGATATTTGACAGAAATTTCCCCCGCTTCAAGACTTTCCCGAGACACGAGGTCAACTCATGGGGCTCTTGCCGAAGGGTCGACGCATTGACCGCTGGACGGTCCTTTCGCTGGCTATTGCTGCTTCGATCTTCTGCGCTACTCTCAACACCGGTCGACCGGTACAGGCCAATTCCACGAAGCGACCACAAGAGCGCAGCGTCCAGTTGGGAGATGCCCGCCCCGGCTCGCTCTACGCGCTTAGTTTGGGAGTGAAAGATCCCGCACAACTGCAGGGGAGTGACGCTGTCCGAGTCACAGTCAAGGACGCAAAAGGGGATATTGAATCCAAGTGGCTGCACGCAGCTGACCTCGATCTTTATCTCACCCTCCGTCCCCGATCGGCCGGGCCAGTGACGGTCAGCATCTCCTCATCTTCTTCTGCTCCCATTCCTGAGATCAGCTCACACCTCAGCAAGATCCTCCAGTCCTCGGCCCCGTCGTCGTGGAACGCCCAGAACCCCGATCGCGGCGTCATCGCCGCCTCCCCGAACGGCACGTGGCAAGCCGCCCAGCCTTTCGAACTGGGACAGACGATCTTTGGCAGCGACGACGAACGACCATACGCTCCATCCAAAAGCGAGGACGCCTATACGGCAATGCTCAAGGGCTTCCAATGGTTCCGCTTCACCTTTCGCGAAAAGCAGCCCAAACTCGTCTACTTCGTATTGAATGTGACAGACCGTGACGTCCCGCTCGACGTGGACATCTTCCGATTGGGCAAAGACTCCCGTGGAAAGCCGGATGTAGTCTCATTCACCGAAGGAGAATTCGTCTATCAGGTCGAAGCAACCCAGAACTATCCGGGACTGTATAAATTCCGCACTCGCATTCTTCAGCCAGGGCACGAGTATTACGTCCGCGTAGCTGCCAATCACCCCGCGTATCAATTGCACACCTACCGGTTCAGCGTGCCGCCCAATAAGGACCCGCATGAAGCAGTGCGCACTGGCATGGATTTCCTGATCAACATGGGCGACACGTGGCTATCGAACACCCCGCGTCGCGGCGCGATTGCTCTGCGCACCACCATGCAGCACTCCGAGACCCAGTTGTGCATTGCCTGTCATCCGTCGCAGTTCACCACGCGCGGATATCTCAAAGCTGTGCAGAACGGTTATGCCCCAACCCAGCGCGCCAGTCTCGAGTTTCTGACCGATCGAATCTACAACAACGCCCGCCCACTCTATGGGGAACCGGATACCAACTGGGTGCGCATCATCTATACCGCGCGCACCGAGGCCAGTCGTCTCCCGCTCATTGCGCATGCCTTTGAACAAAACGTAACCCACGACCCACCTCGAAAGAACTTCGATCTGCCCTACGCCCGATTCCTGAAGATTCATTACAAGGGCCTGACCACCATGCCCGGCGATGAGGCCGACGGCTGCGAACCAGATGTGAGCCCCTTCGAGATCGCTTCGCAGAGTTGGCACACGTTCGATCTGGCCTACTCCGAAACACATCAGCAGGCGTGGCTCGCCGAGCGCGATCACGTGCTGCAATTGGCGTTGCCTTACGAGCCTAAGAACATGATCGACATGAGCTGGAAGATCATGCTCCTCTCTGAGGTCAATCGCGAGAAATACTCCCCGCAAATCGATGCGCTCATCAACAAGCTTTATGAGTACGAGACGCCCGAGGGAGGATGGCCTTATCCGCTGGACAAGAAAGCAAAACCGGCAGACTTTGTCTCCTACAACGCCGTGCTGGCACTGGCTGAAGCTGGCCGCCGGCCTGAGACCGATGAGCATCTCGCGATTGCCGTGAAAGCCATGCTGGCGGCGCAGCGGCCTGAAGGCAGTTGGGAGGGTGATCCGGTTTACCAGGGCTTCAACACGCCGTTTCGAGCAACCCAGTTTGCTGTGATGGCGCTTTCGACGCTGTACCCAGGAAATGCCACGGACAAAAATTGGAACGCGGCATACCCTGCGCCTGCTACAACTCTCGCCACCGACGATCTCCCTCTGCTGCTACAGCAGCTCGACCAATATTGGGATCTAGCTCCCGAACCCGTGTTGCGCCAGATTCGCGAAGTTGTAGCGAATAGCGATCAGCCCCTCGCGCGCGAAGCCGCAGCCCGCGCGTTGGGACATATGGCCGATCCGGGCTCCCTCCAAGTGCTTATCCACGCTCTCGGTGATCAAACCAAGATGGTGCAAACCTCTTCTGCCTATGCGGTCCGCATGATTCTTTCGCGTCGGCAGGATGCAGCACCCGAAGGGCGCAAGTTGCTCGCTACAGCTCTTGCCTCCCCCGATGCCCGCACGCGCTGGGGAGCAGCACGCGTCTTTAATCAGCACTTCCGCGACCTGACCGACGATCCGCAATTGCTGGCCGCCCTTGAGAAGGATCTCAACGATCCTGTCCCTTACGTTCGTTTTGAAGCTGCCGGCGGAGTGTGGCGCTGGTACTACTGGCAGGTAAACATGCCGGAGATGCGTAGAGGCACGTTGGAAGTGCTCGCCTCCCGGCTCAACACCGAAACGGACCCAATGGTTCGGAGAGGCCTGCAAGAGAGCGTCTACAACCTTCTCGACGAGAACACCGGATATCTGTCCGCCTGGGTCCGTGCAAGTTCCAAGGATGAAGACAAGGATCGCATCAATTTGGGATATGAGGCCGTTGCGCACGACCAGGCCCAGGTTCTTGCAAAGGTACTCCGCGAAGGGACGTCACTCGGCCGTGAAGGCATTCTCAACGCACTTTGGGACTTTCATATCCGCCACTACGCGTTGCCTCAACTCAAGTCAGATACCGTATCGATCGGCCTTCCGGCAGTTCTCACAAAGTACGTGCTTGGCGTACCGGATCTTCATCGCCCCGGCTACGAATACTCCCCGTATCGAGAAACCGTCAATTTCAAGTACGAAGTTTCCAATAGCTTTTTCCAGACCCGCATCGGCAATGACAGCGATCTGATTCATTTCTTCAAGAGTTCAGGGCCTGAATTGGAAGATGCCTTGTTGGCTTGTCTCGAGGGCGCCGATGCCCCGATGAAGATCGAAGTTCTGAAAGCGGGCAGCACCCTCAGTGCAGCCGGCGACCCGCGGTTCACCCTGGCAGCTCTCGACTTGTCGGAGGACTCGAATCCCGAGGTGCGGCAGACGGTCCGCTATGTCTACGAGGGAGGCCAGCGAGGAATTCTCAACCTCGACACGCAGGTCGCGCCCGATCCAAGACTGGTTTCGAAGGTCGTCTCGATTCTGAATCACGGAAACCCCGACAGCCAGGCTGTAGTTCTGCCTCTGCTTTCCGCATTGCCTGAAAACTCCGTGTGGGAACAGCAGGCAAGCGTGCAGAATGCACTTCGTTCCATGCTTCAGGCGCAGCCGCAACCTGAAAACTACGCGCAGATCCTCGACGCCGCGTCCTCCTTCAAGAGCCTCATGCAGGAACCGAAGCTTCAGAAGCAGGTGCTGGCCGGGTTGCGGTCGGTCGACCCGGATGTGCAGCGCGCCGCATTGAGGGTTTGTTTCGAGCACTTCCTGCGCGATCCCCAAACCGCGCCGGAGGTGAAAACGGCATTTGCCAACCTGAACACATCCGCCCTCAGAATTCTCATGGAGGATGCCGGCAATCCGCAATTCCTGAAGAGGCGCTTGGGCGTCGCTGGAGGCGCCGTCTCGCAGGACCAGGACTACCTAGATCGACATACCGCGGCATTAAAGCTCAAGGAGCCCTTGGAGTATCCAATAGTTGTCGATACGGTGCTCGCGAACCTGCTCAATAAAGATGCGAATGTGAGTGCCGCCGCGTTGGATACATTGCGCAAGGTTAAGGGCATCGAGCAACGGCCGGATTTTCAAATCGCAATGAAGAATCTGCAGAACTCAACCAACCCGCGCCTCAAACTCATCTCTGCCAATGTGCTGCAAGGGAAAAATCTGAGCGACGCGTTGGTCGACGTGCAACCCGGATCAGTTCTCGACTTTCGATACTTTGTCTCCAGGATTGAGCCGATCCTGGCAAAGCCCGGAGCCGATGGCAAAGCCTGCGTCTTTTGCCATGCCAGCCACGTGATTTTCAAGCTGGAACCCCCCAACGCCGAGGGCATCTTCTCAGATCAGGACAGCAAGGAAAACTACAAATATGCGATGCGCATCGTGGACATCACGGCCCCTGACAAGAGCCTGTTTTTGATCAAGCCAACCCGCCCGACAGACAGCGCAGGAAATGTCGGCAACTATCTGGCCACGCACAATGGCGGGCAACGCTGGCATGGAAATGAATCGAGCGATCAGTATCGGACCATTCTGGAGTGGATTCGAGGAGGTCGCCTCGAGACAGCCAACGCGCAGAAGTAGAAACAACAAGCATTCGGACTGATGCCCGAGTCGACCAACTGCCTCAAAACGATGTGACTTGAATGGATGGCCGATTTGGAGTCGTCAGCGCTCACCCTCAACGAGCTTCGTGCAAGGCAATCCAGTAGTATCGCCGCCAGCAAAACATGCAGCGCACCGGCCGCAACGCAAACATGCTGAGAAAGCCGTCATAAGGTCGCAGTTCGGCTGGCTTGAACTGGACGGATGTGCAGTGCGGGCACGCTCGCCGGATCCAGAGCATTCGGAAAGCCCGACTCCAGTTCGTATCACTCATTTGCCGTTTCCTCTCGATGCCGCATTCGCCTGGCAGAAAACTTCCCGCTAAAAAGGCTGAAGGAATCTCGTGTCTCGCAAGCGATACAGGAGATTCCTCATGCCCTCATGTTACATCTGCGAAACGCCATGGCCCCTTTCATCGCTCTGATGGAGAGACCGAAGATGGACGTTTGTGAGGATGGTTGCAACTTGGGAACGAACCAACCTTCATGCTCTCGCTACTGCAACGTAACCACAACCTCAATCACGCCCTTGCCGGAATCCAGACCCCCGAGCGCTTTTCCGATCACAGCTCCAAGCATTCGATTCCGATCCGTACCCTTCATCGCATATCCCAGCGTTGACGAGGTAACCAGCAGATCTCCTGGATGGATTGCTCCGTTCTCCGCCGTGACATTCGTTGGAACAATTCCCATCATCGCCATCGGAACTTCGTCGGCCGCCATGGGAGTTAGCTGGCGCCGGCCAACGGTGCCCGGTTTCGTAGAATAAATGCCCGACACGGATGTCGAGTAAGGCTCCGCGGATTTCAGGAACTTGCCAGGGGCATTCGCATCGATCACAAGCACATCACCCGGCTCATACTTGATGCGATCGCCCGTTACATCGACCGACTCGGCATAATCGCCGCCTTTCAGCAGAGTCGGCGCCCCGGTAAACGCGGTCGTCTGTTTCGTTCCATCGGGAAACGTAATTCCCGCTGCGCTGCCCTTTGTCAGCATGATGTTCCCATTGACTTCCAGTTTGGCGCCGGGTCGAACCGTCCCAAGGCCTACGTTGCCGTCAGCTCCCGCAAAAAACGCAAGCGTGGCCGCGCTGCTCAAAAAGCCCGAACCGCCGATGTAAACATTGTCTGATGCATCGATGGCAAAGTTGTATCGGTGGCTTATCGCATTCACGATGTACATATCCTGATTCGAGACTTGTCCCTGTGCGGAAAAGAGTCCCTCAGCGCCAACCCCCCAGAGATTTACAGGTCCGGTCGTATTAGCTGGATTGTTCAGCAAGTAGTCCGATTCGGCCCATGCATAGTCGCTGGCGCCGGGCAGAGCCATCCCAATCATGCCGATCCCACCGCCACTCCCGGAATTTGACTGAACGATTAAAGGATCGTAGAACGTCACATTCTTCGTTCCGATTCCGATCCGTTGTTGGTTCTGCGTCATCACAGATTTTCCAATGGTTGAGGGCCCCCAGAACTCCGGGATGCTGCCCGCCGTGCCTCCTGGAGTGTCTACAGAGGTGTTTGTCTGCTGCGCCATTGAGCCGGCTGCCACAAATACTGCGCACACAAAAATACTGTTCCATCTGCCACGCATAATTCGGTGTCTCCTTTTGCTCGCAAGTTAAGGTCTGAAATGAATCGTTGATCTTTCTTGCCTTGGAGATCACTACGGAACTGCTATCGATCTTGTGTAACAGCAACGGTCGCGTAGCGAATCCAGTGGCGACTGAAGTGCCATTGTCGTGCCGTTAGGTGGGTTGTCGGCTGTCGTAACCGCAGGAACCGGACATGCTAAAAAACCAGCCGCGATCGAACTTTGCACCTCAAGCTAGCGTGCCGTCCACTACCACGTGGTCGTCTACCGGTAAGGGAATGGGAGATGCACCGGGTGTTACAACCCGAGCAAAGTGTACCTCACGCGAAATCCCGCTGAGAAACAAATTTGTCCTGACCGGCCCCAAATCAACCGAAAACAGAAACTCGCACCTCCTGGAAATGAGCACAGCCACCACCGGAGTTCACTGCAGATGCAGAGTCTTCCAGGTGAAGTCGTAGCGGAAACCGAGCGCGGCTGCGTTATAGCCTCCATGACCTTGAGCGTCCGTGGTGTCTCCCAGTCTCGATTCAAAATACGCATACCCTGATGGCGAAACATGCCATTCCGCGCCGAGGACCGCATATCTGGTCTTGAAATCCGGGTTGATAAAGGCGCTCAAGTCGAAGGGCATGTAGTCATCAAAGCCCACTACAGCTGCAAACTTTCCAAACTTGAGCCTGGAATACAACTCGACTCCGTTCGCGGAAAATCCGACCGCGACACTCGCCGGTCCGCCTGCGGGATCCGGGATAAATGCCAGGTCGCCGTTGTTCTGCCGCACCCAGTTGGCGCCCCATTCAATGTTGCGCCAATCGCCTTTGGCTCCAATGGCCCAGTAATCGGTACCGCCGTGGAGTATCAAATCTCTGAACGTCGGGTTGAAGTAAGTCTTGTTATAGGTACCACCGATTCTCACTCCCGGAAGCACTGCTGCCTGCAATGAGAATCCAAAACCGTTAAAGGCCTGCGGAGTGTCTGCGGTGCGCAACTGACCCTGCGCTCCGAAGTCGAAGATCTTGGCGAAATTCAGATGGTACAAAATCGTCTGGTCGGCACGTCCGGTGCCTGATTGACCACCGTCCGTACCAGCAACGTATGTGGCCGTGGACTGGCCGCCGAAAACATTGAAGCGATCCGTCGTATAGCTCGCTATGTCGTAGTGAGTCGAATTCTGCTTGCCAAAAGTGAGACGTCCAAATTTGCCGGAATCAATACCAAAAAAACCCAGGCGAGCGCCGAAGACAGGTTGCGTCGTCTGCTCCACCACGCCGAAACCCGAAGCCGTGGTTGCACCCGCATTGAGTGTGGTTTCGCTCTGAACCAGGTTGACCCCCCACTCCCCGGTGCCAATCACCTTGACTGGTCCAAACGTGGAGAAATTAATGCCGACGCGAGTCGCGTTGTCTTGCACCTCTGCTGCTCCATTGGCTGGAATGGAGATGATGGTGCGCAGACTCCCATAGGGCTGGAAGGCGCCGGTGTAGCGAACCTCAGGATTCACGCCGGTTGTGACCGTTGCCATCTCCGACTTCGCGACTGCCGGCACAACGTGCTCCGTTGTGGCGGTCACGGTTACAGTTGTGCGCGAAGTACTGCCCGTACCAAATTCACCTCCGCAACCCTCCGAGACCCAGACCCCTTGATCGTCGTAGCCCCAGTTCCTTCCCAGCAGGCACGCAGCCTCGCCTGTCGGTCGCAACATCACGATGCCGGCTCGAGTGTCCGCCGGGCACTGCTGTCGTTCTTTGCCTTTGGAAATGCAGCTCACGACCGATGAAACTGTCGCCTGCGCAGAGTTCTGTTCAGCGTTCAGCACCGCAGCCTCGTTCAGGGTTATGGCCGCAATCAGCAGCAAATAGCTCTTGAGTTTCATGCTTCTCCCTCCACTGGCTTGTTCCGTGATCACGTGACCGAACCTGCGGCTTTTAGCCGATTGCCTCGCGCGGGTGAGCTATGGCTGGGGACAGGCTTGCGGCTTTCCCAAAGAGTGGAATTCAGGGCTATCGCCATCTCTGTTCTGCACTTACGATTTCGCCCACTTGTGAGGTCTGAGGCCGACCTTATGAGCCTGCGGTTCGAAGCCCGCCAGCATGGCATGGTATCCGAGAGTTACCTGGCTCGCCTCTGCCAGAACTGACAGTGTCGCGCCGTTCCGCATGGGTCGCGGTTCGCAGAAGAGAAGAGTATGAGGCCGAGCCGTCACGCCTGCTTCGTAACTACTATCCCTCTAACTCATCTGGCAAAACTACCAATTAATGTGAAGTTCCAATTCCACCGGCGTGCATCGCAGCTGCTATCCCGTTGACCCATCTGGCAGTTCTACTAGTTGACCCAAATTCCCCGATCCGTAGGATGCCTCTATTCGCCTTCAGCACGTTCAGATGTGCGGAGTGAACGGAAGCACTGGCGGGCCCCGACATATCAAATCAGAACTGAAAGTCGGCGTATCCCAAAAGGAATTCTTTTCGAGTTTGAATCTCAGCCAAAAAGCATTCCATCTCGAAGACGGCGCCGTGGTGAAAGAATGAGCGACCTGAATAGGCACAGAATTCTTCTCGTCGACAATGAGCCGACGTTGCGTGACACATGGACCATGGTCCTGAGCGAGCTGGGTTACGACGTTGCGACTGCGACCGATGCATTCGATGCGCTCGCCCAACTCAGGTCCGCTATCCCGGATCTCATCATTTCAGATCTCAACATGCCGCGAATGTCGGGATTCGAATTTCTCAAAGTCATGTGTGTCCGCTTTCCCAAAATGCCCCTGGTCGGGCTGAGCGGCGTGTACGATTCCAATGATCTTTCCCCGGGCCGACTGATGGTCGATGCCATCTATCCCAAGGGACGATGCAACCCCGCAACGCTCGGGCAAATCGTCGCTGATTTGCTTCGTGAAACACCCGCTCGGGAGAATTCGCCTGCGAGTCAGCCCCCTCCCGTTCAAATGCCGGTCTTCAGAAACGGACCTGGGCGGCGAGTGCCTTGCATCGAACTCACCTGTACCGAATGCCTCCGGCACTTTCCAGTCGAATTCGAGCAGGAGATTCCGACCGGAGAACTAGAAACAGCATATTGTTCCTGCTGCGCGGCCACTGTTCACTACGCCAACCGCTTTTCGCTTCCCACGATGCTGCAAAAGCTATCCGAGGCAAAGGAAACCGTTCGCGAAGCTGTCCCATTGTTTGCTCGAATGGGCAGTGCAAGGTCCAGCCGCGTCGAAACTGCGACTCGTTCCCTTCTTCGCAGTCTTCCGACTTTCGTGCATACAAGCAAACCCTCGTCAACCTCAACGAGCAACAATGACAGATCCACTGCCGAACGGAGAGGGTTCAACTCCGCTCAAAGTGCCAGATTGTAATCAACAGGGAGAGGTTTACAAATGCAGCGACCCCGGATCCTTCTTGCAGACGATAATCCCGAAGTGCTTTCACGCGTGGCTGAAATTCTGACACCGAGATACGAAGTAGTCGGAGCGGTCGCGAATGGCTGTGATCTTGTTTCGGAAACAGTTCGAACCGATCCCGATCTTATTGTTCTCGATTTCTCACTGCCTCTGAAAGATGGCATTCAGGCCTCTCGCGAAATCCGCCAGTTGGGACTGCGTGCGAAGCTCATATTTCTCACAACTCAAACTCATAGTCTCTCTGTCCTAGCTTGTTTGGCGAATGGAGCTCAGGGATACATTTTGAAATCTCAGATGATGACGCATCTCGGCCTTGCGATCGAGACCGTTCTCAACGGCAGCACCTTTGCCACTCATCTGATTCCCGTCGACCCCGCCGAGCCCTCTCAACTGCCCACCAGTCGCGCGGTCGCTTTTGCCGATCACCGATGACACAGAAGATCCCCATCCCGGAATGCCCGGACAACAAGTACGCCAATTGAAACTGCGGAATTAAATAGTCGGAAGGGCAGATTTCCCGGAAGCTCGGCTTCGCATCGTGCCCTTGCAGTCAGAGCATATGCGCCTTCGTTGAAGTTTCGACGCAGGTTGGACTGCTCGGCGGAAGTTCACGAATGAATTGCCGATGCGAACTGGATGGGAGAAAAGGTTTAATGGTCGGCCTTAGCGGACGATTTTAGAACTCTTCTGATCGGTGCGGCATGAGTTCAGATCATGTTCAAGTGGTCTGGGGCGCACTTTCGTTACGAATCTAGATTCAGACCCATCGGTCGACGGACTCATCCGAAGGGGATGTCCCCCACTGACGAGTGAACCACAGGTGTGTTCAGTGCGTGAGGTCGCCAGTCGGTTCGCGGGTCACCTCCTCAATTGGTTTCTGTCTGCGTGATCTCAACTCAAAACAGGCCCTCATGAAGAGTTACATCTCCGTGACGGTCCAATGACAAACGCGACGAGGAGAGCGCATAAGGTGTCGTTACACGGAACAGAAGTTGCGTGTTCATTGATTTGAGTAGAAGGAGATGTTTCATGGCAGCGTTCAAAAACTCGATCGACAAAGCCTCTATGCAAGACCCTAAACCGGAACATGGCGAATCCATTGTCAAAGCCAAGAGGAGATCTGAAGTGAAAGCCTGGAAGAATACTGACGGCACAAGGACTGTTGCCTTGAAACTGCGAGTGAGTTTAATGGCAGCTACACTCAGCGTGGGGCTGTGGCTTGCGACGCCCGCCTTGGCCGAGACTTTTTTCTTCAGCACCGGTAACCCGGACGGTAAGCTGGGTGCGCTCTCCAGACCTGCCGGCTCCCTGGGCCTCGAAACCGAAACAGCGGATGACTTTTTCTTGACTCAAGCCACAGTTGTCAAGGGGGCCACAATTCACGGGTTGATCCCTGGTGGAACTGCTGTCTCCGGCATTGCGAGAGTCGAAGTGGAGATCTACCACATCTTCCCCATAGACTCCGACGCTGTCCGCGCACAAAACGTGCCGTCCCGACAGAACTCGCCTTCTGACGTTGAAATCGACGCTGCCACACACGATTCCAGTAACGGTTCCCTGAGTTTTACCGCAACGGGAATCTCGCCCTTCACAGTCCAAAGCACCGTGGTCAATGGCATCACACCAATGACCCATGGCGACGGACCGGCGAGTGGCGAACAGGTCGAGATTGATATCGTGTTCAATGCCCCGATTTTTCTCCCGGCAGGTCACTATTTCTTCCGCCCGGAGGTTCAACTAAGTAATGGCAATTTCTTGTTTCTTTCGGCGCCGAAGCCGATCACTTCGGGGACAGCGTTTCCGGCCGGCACGACCGACTTGCAGGCATGGATCCGCAACGCGAGCCTGGCCCCCGATTGGCTGCGGATCGGCACAGACATCATTGGTAGTGGCGCTTTCAACATGACGTTCAGCCTCGCGGGGAATACCATTCCCGAGGCCGGCAAGCCTGGGCTGGCGAACTGCCAGGGCCAAACCATCTCTGCGATGGCTAAGGAATTTGCCGGCATAGGTGCGTCCGCTCCAACCTTGGGATATTCCAGCGTGGATGCGCTCCAGGATGGCGTCAGTGTGTTTTGCAAGCCGTAGCTGTGTCGGGTGTTGGGTAGATCGCGTCTTTTAACGAAGAGCGGCCTCGAAACCCAGCCCCGTCACGGATGAAGGTGCATAGCCCCGCATCTCAAACCAGGGATGTGGAGCTTTGCACCACAATCCGAGACCTCACGAGAAAAAGATCGATCTGAAGCTCTCAATGTCGCCGGCATCAAGTTCTCGGTATCCGATCAGGATGAGGTCAGTCTACCGGCGACACAAATGTAAGTCTTTTGGAAGTCCTCGTTACTCAGCGATTCGCGACTTATTTGAAAGAAATGGCCGGCATTAGTGGACGATCTTAGAACTTTTTTGCTTGGGGAGTGTAGAACGGAACAATGAGGCAGTTGCGCGGTCGTGAGTACCGCCCGATCCCCATTTCACTGGTTGCTGTCCAACTCAGCAGCACGGCCGAGTGACCTTGCGGAGCGAACTGGAGGCCCGCCGACAAACCGCCGCAGTACCACCCATGCCAGAAGAGAGCACAAGACCAGCGTTAGCAGCATCAGTTCGAGCGCGCGCAGAAAGAAGTAATTGATGAGACTGCGTCCCCTTGTGTCAAGGTCTTGAATGGACTTCTCACTGAAGGCCTCAAATTCATTCATGACCGCTATTTCCTGACTGCGAAGCACCTCCATTGCCGCTTCACGTTCCCCACGGATTTGTGCAGTTGTGGCCAGTCGTTCGGTATGCATCGCACTAATTGTGGCAATTCTCTCCTGCTGCAAGGCGTACAGGGTGCTCAAGCGCTCTTCCCGGACAAAGGCCTGTGCGGACAACCGCTGGCTATCAACATCAGCCTTAAACGCCATGCGTGTTTGATCGACAAGTGCGGGCATCTTGTCTATGTTGCCTGACGCCTTCGCTGCGCTATCTGAAAGGACCTCGAAGTTGGACAGAGCAGCGCTAATTTTTGGGTCATGAGTGAAATCCGTGAGCAAGAGCTCCGCCTGCCAGCGCGCCTGTTTAGGAAGGTAAACGTTGTAGGCATCCAGGCGAGCCGTAAAGTCGCCCATACCCTCAGCCAGTGTTTTGATTGAGGTCGTCATTCCCAAGTCAGATTGTCCAACCTTCCTGATGACATCTGGATCTACCGACTGACGGCCTGCCAGGCTGGTCTGAATTTGATGGGCCTCCGCCCAAGTCTCAACTCTCTGACGCAGGTCGGCAACATTGGCAGTCGGCGCACCAAGCCGAACAAGCTGCTCCATCTCGGCATCCATGTTCCTGAGCGCCTCGGCGACAATCGGATAGGACTCTCCCAGCTTCTGTTTCACGGCTGGACGTTCCATATATGCGGTCATTTGAAAGAGGAACGCCCAGGTATCAAGCACCGCTGCAACAGGGTCAGTGTTCAGCAGCGATGACTGCAACACCGGAATCGCCTCGGCTTTCCATACCAGTGCTTGTCTCTGAGCGACAGGCGAGGGCGATTCCGAAATTATTCTGTCAGCCGCAACCTCTATCTCAGCCGAATAGAGGGCTAGCATCGATTGATTTCGTGAGCTGAGCTCCGGCGCGGATGACTGCACATTCTTCGTCGACTTTAGCGAAGAGGCTTTTTTGGTGTTATTCGCGGACAAACACCCGACGGCCAGCACCGAGCCACAAAGCGCGCAGCTGAAACATTGAGCAAGTCGAAAAGAGGACTTCGCGTGGTGATCCTGCCGTAACATGGTGTACCCCCATGTCTGAAGACTCACGTTGTCGATAAGTCCTCGATAGAACGGATTAGCTCTCGCCATCCCTAAAGGCGCAATCGCCCGCGGTCCGCCATAGCCGGGCTTTCTAACTGCTTTCTCAATTGGCTCGGCTTCCCGGTTGTAGACGATGCCGCATTATGCACCAAACTAGCACGCCCCGGGAGGAATTGAAACGAGCGGGGATCAGACTCGACAGAAAGAAAGGATCGCCTCTTCGTCAGGTGACTCGCCGCCTGACAAAACAAAATGCAGCCCGCGAAAGAGATTGTAAATCTATGATTATATGTAAGTTATAATGGTCGGGACGGGCAGATTTGAACTGCCGACCCCTCGCACCCCAAGCGAGTGCTCTACCAGGCTGAGCCACGTCCCGACACAATGGAGCCGGCTCGGGTGAGCCGGCCTCCGGGGTCCTATTCAGTTTACACCGGCACGCCGGTCAAAAACGAAGCCGCCAACTCCTCAGTGCGACGGCGGAACAAACTCCTGCGGCAGCGCCGAACCCTCGCCAAAGAAGAACTGCTCCATCTGCTCCACAAGAAACTCCTGCGCCTGCGGAGTCCACGGCTGCAGCCGGTACTCGTTCAGCAGCATCTTTTGACGATCCACCCACTCGGCCCAGGCAGCTTTAGATACATTCTTGTAAATCTTCTGACCAAACTCCGAGTCGAAGGGCGGCTCGTCCAGCCCCTCCATCTCTTTCTTATTCCGTACACAAAAAACCATGTGCGCCATTCTTTATGCTCCCGTTTCAATTCTGGTTCTATTGTATTGGATACCTGCGCGGCCTTGTACCGGCACGTCGAGCCTTACTGTGCGGCTTGTTTCCCGGCGGCTGATGGGTTCAACGCTCCGATATCTTCCGGCGTTCCATCCAGTTTGAGCAGTTGAATGCGTTTGAACTCGACGGACTTATCCGCGCGGCATTGCATAAGCCACATCTCGCCTGTTTGCTCGTTGAGCAAAAATGTGTGCGAGTGAGAAATCTTCCCACGCAAATGAACCGGCACGTTCCTCAGGACGAAGTGATTGGTGGCGACGGTCTTCACCGCCGGAACCGGAATTGGCGGACAAGTGAACAAGACTGTAAAAATGGAAATCACGGCCGCCACTCCGGCCAGAAAGAAAGAGCCCATCGTGGCGTTATGAAAGAGCGCGGTCTTCCCGTTTGCTCTCTTCAATCTTTTTTCCGCTTTCAAAACTGCTGCAGGGTCCGGCGGAGTTTTCGCCCTTTCCTGGTCCAGATCCAGCTTCCGCTGTTTCAACGAAAACAATTCAAAAGCATAGAAGACACCGGCAATCATCGAAACCAGAAACAGAAAAGCCGCGATAAAGAAGACCACTTTGCCGCAAGTGGGCAGCTTGAGTATCCATTCCAGTTTCGTTAGGGCTCCGCCGATTGCCGCGCCAGAAATTCCAACTAGCCAATTCACCCCAAGCCCAGCCTGGCTTACAGGGTCCGCGCTCTCTGAAGGCATGCGTAGTCTCCCATTCCTGATCCAGGCAAACTAACCGCGAAATAGTCGGGAAATCGACGAGAACAACTTCATGATCAATTCCGGCGGATCGGGCCACCATGGTTCGATCCATCTCTCCCAGAAGCGATCCCACAAACTCTTCGATAGTGCGTCCATAAGGCTCCCTCGCAAGTCGGCCTGCGCCTCTCCCCGCGTGATTCGTCGCAAGAATCCGACGCCTCCCGGCGCTGCAAAAACGAGCGAACAAAAATCACCTGAAGGCAATATCGATTAGGGAAGTCGGCGAATTCGTCTCAACTATACCCCAACCTGTCTTTGCGCGGGACGCATTCTTTCGCCCTGCCCGGTAGCCCGGCTATCCTCTCCATATGTGTGGCCGTTTCGCTCGTCGATCCGCTCAGAAAGTCCTCGCCGACTGGTTCGGTATCGAATCTGAGGAGATGCCCATCTTCGCGCCCACCTACAACGCAGCGCCGCAAAGCGTTCAGCCCGTCGTGCGCCTCAACTCCGATACCGGCAAGCCAGAGTTTGCCCTCATGCGTTGGGGCCTCGTGCCTTTCTGGGCCAAGGACGCAAAGCTCGGCCTTAGCACCATCAACGCCCGCGCCGAAGAAGTGGCCTCAAAGCCCCTCTTTCGCGAAGCCCTCAAGCGTCGACGCTGTCTCGTCCCCGCCGACGCCTTTTACGAGTGGCAACGCCCTCAGCCAGAAACTGCCCCCAAAACCAGGCAGCCTTTTGCCCTCGCCCTCCGCAGCGGCGAGCCCTACGCCTTCGCTGGATTGTGGGAGCGATGGAAGCCCAAAGATGGCCCCGTCCTCGAGACTTTTACGATTCTCACAACCGATCCAAACGAGGTTACCGAGCCGCTTCACGACAGGATGCCGGTCATCCTCGAACCGCGAGACTACAGTCGTTGGATAGAGCCCGGCGATCCCGTCCGTCCGCCCGTCGATCTTCTCCGCCCCTTTCCTGCGGAAAAAATGCAGGCATGGCCTGTAGATCCGCGAGTCGGAAATGTCCGAAATGACGACGATCAGCTATTGGAAAAGTTCTCGCCCAATGAGCGACCTCAACAAGGCACTTTGTTCCCGCTTTAAGACTGCGAATAGAAATTACCGCCGCTTGCCCTTCTTCACAAAGCGCTTCTTCCCCTTTGATCCCGCCGCTTTCCCGTTTTTGCGTTTCCCCTTCTTCGACTTTGCCGACCCAGATCCCGATCTCCTCCCCGTCAACGGAATGCCCTCTTCCACAATCGAAAACTGCAGCCGTCGCTCCTGTGCCAGAATGCGATCGAGAATCACCTGCACCCGATCTCCAGCGCGAAAACGCCGCCCTGTTCGCTCGCCGATAATCTCGTGCGTATTCTCCCGCCACGTGTACCGGTCGTCGCGAAGCGAGTCGATCGGCACCAGTCCCTCGACAAACAGGTCCGTCAATTCCACAAACATTCCATACTTGGTTGGATTCAGAACCAGCGCGGCAAACTCCTCCCCCACGCGGTCCTGCATGAACCGAACCTTCTTCCACTCCACCAGCTCGCGCTCCGCCTCTGCGGCGCGCCGCTCCGTCTGACTCGTCTCCTCCGCAATCTGCGCCAGCTCCGCCTCGGGAATCGGCGGCTCAAATCCCAACTTGTCATCCTGAGCGAAGCGAAGGACCTGCTTCTCTCCTATCGGTTTGGGTGCCCCATGTCTCGATTTTGAGACATGGGAAAGCACGGAACCAAATCCGCCCTCGCTGACATGCGTCCACGGCGAGCTATGCCTTCCCGTCGCAACCTCACCGCGCCCCTCCACGCCTTCCCGCAGCAGCGCCTTCGTAATGCGATGCACTATCAGATCCGGATAACGCCGAATCGGCGAAGTGAAATGTGTATACGTCGGCGCGGCCAGTGCAAAATGTCCTTCATTGATCTCGGAGTAGCGCGCCTGCTTCAGCGATCTCAGCATCAGGTAGCTCAGAATGCGCTCTTCCGGTTTGCCCTCGATGCGCGCAGCAAGCTTCTGATACATCTTCGGAGTTACCGCGATATCTTCCGGCACCTCGTGTGTGCGAACGTTGCGCCCGCTGCGTTGCGCGTCCCTGCGATCTCCGCGTGTCTGAATCTTCTTCACCGGCAGCGCCCCCAGCCCAAGCGAATAGCCAAAACTCGCCGCCAGCTCTTCAAACTGCACCACCCTCCGTGCCTCCGGCTTTTCATGGATTCGATAAAGCGACGGCGCGCCCAGATCTTCCAGCCACGTCGCCACGCACTCATTCGCCGCGAGCATGAACTCCTCAATCAACCGATTCGCCCACGTACGCTCTGACTTCGTCACCCCGCGCATCTGACCCTGCTCGTCAAACTCGATCACCGGCTCCGGCAAATCGAAATCGATGCTGCCGCGCTCCTCGCGCCTCTTGTTCATCAGCACAGCCAGCCGATGCATCCGCTCGAAATTTGGAACCAGCTCCGCATACCGCGCTCTGACATCAACGTCGCCTTCGCCTCGATTTTCAGAAATGATCGCGTGCACGTCCGTGTAGGTCATCCGCGCCGCCGAACGAATCACGCCCTCCACGATCTCATAACTCTCGATTCGCCCCTCTGTGCTCAGTTGCATAATGCAGCTCAACACCAGCCGTTCTTCCCCTGGCCGCAAGCTGCAAATATCTGTCGACAATTCTTGCGGCAGCATCGGAATCGCGCGATCCGGAAAATACACGCTCGTCCCGCGCAGCCGCGCCTCCAGATCGAGGTCTGTTCCCGCGCCCACATACTCCGCCACATCGGCGATATGCACCTGCAACTCATATCCGCCGTCTTTGCGGTCCGTCACCAGCACCGCATCGTCAAAATCCCGCGCCGTCTCCCCGTCGATGGTCACAATCGGCAGTCCGCGAAAATCCTGCCGACGGTTTGCCTCAACTTCATCCAGATGAGCCACGGCGCGCGCTTCTTCCAGCACCTTCTCCGGAAACACCCTCGGCAGCTGGTGCTTCCGGATCATCATCTCCACATCCACGCCAAAATCATCCGGATCGCCCAGCACCTCAATCACGCGCCCCACTGGCGGCCGCGTCGGCGTAGGCCAACTGGTGATCTCCACATCCACCACCAGCCCTTCCAGATTGTCGTGAACATGTTTCGCGGCCTCGCTTCCCAGGACCCGGTGCGGAGTCGCCGCCTCATCCACAACTGGAATCTCCTGCCCATCCGGAATCAGAATGTGCTGCGTCATCCGCTCATCAAACGGAACCACCTTGTGTCCCTGCTCCCGATCCGATCGCGCGTAGTAAAAGGTGCCGACAACCGTGGGATTGCGCCTCTCCAACACCCGCGCAATCCTTCCCAGCCTCCGTCCATCCGCGCGCGGAGGAGCTAGTTCCACCAGCACCTGGTCACCCTGCATTGCCCCATTGATCTCGTCCGGCGGAATAAAAACATCGTCTTCCTGCCCTGACTTCTGCCGCGCATTCGGCCGCACAAATCCGTACCCGTCGCGATGCAGATCCAGCCGCCCCGCCATCAGGTTGTCGCGCGTCACACCCCCGCGCGTCACCGTCTTCGGAATGCTCCAGTGCTCGCGATCCAGTTTCACCAGGTCGCCGCGTGCCGTCATCCGCGCCAGTTGCTCCAGCAGCAGGCGGCGTTCGCGCCCCCCGCCCAGCCCCAGTTCTCGCACCAGTTGCTTGTATCCGGCTTTGCTCCCCGCCGAGCGCCCAATCAGCGCCACCAGTTCCCGATCCGTCATAACTCAAGAGTAGGCCATACTCGCGCCACAACGGAGAAAAGCCGGAGCCTTCATACCGGGCGGGCCTTGTAACAGGGCACGACTTTCAGTCGTGCCGATCAACCCGATAAAAACAACTTGGGCTTCAGCCCCGGAGAATCCATGGCCTCGTGCCGAGAAAGCCGATGAATGACTTGGGCTTTAGCCCCTGCGGATCGCCCACACCCCGAAACATTCGTTGCCTCGTGCTCGGTGGCTCCGACGCAGCGAGGGTGTAAAGTGAAACAACCGAAGTTCCCGTACAGCGAAGATGATCAAGAAGCAATCGCTCATTCCACTCGTCCTGCTCCTGCTGATCCCCCTGGATTTGGCACTGGGTGGAATGCTGTTCAGCCTCATCAACCCTGAAATTGCTGCAGGTCATCCGAACTACGTGCGCAACTTCCACCTGCTCAGCCTGCTCAAGAACATGTGTTTCTTTGCATCTGTTGCCGTCGCCGCCGTGTTGTGGATCCTCGCGTGCCTGCTCGTGATCCGCTCCAAAAAACGATCCTACCTTTGGCTGTTAGTGACTCCATTGGGGCCCATCGGGTTCGCCGTCCTGGCCACGCTGAAGGACCGCGATGCAACGGAGACAGACAGCTATGCCAGGTTCGTGCGCAACCTGAACTGGTTTGTGCGCGTCGCCTATGAGCTTTGCACGTTCGTGATCTTATGGGAGCTCGCTTATCAGGCCATGGTCCTCAAGCGCACATTGATGATCAGGTACGAGTCCGCCACCACTGGCGTTTCAACCGCGCAGATCATGAACATCCAGAACGCTTCGGGTGGAATGTGGGCGTTTAGCGAGGGACTCCAGGTGATGTACCTTGTGGTTCTTCTCTACCTGCTTCGACCCATCGTCTTTTCTATCGTGGGCAATGTAGCGGGGGCTATGCCGTTGCGCAGGGCACGCTGAGTCTCCATTTCCCAATCGCCTGCGTCAAGAGTCCCGATAGACGCATTCGTCAAAAAGGGAAGAGTAGTCCACCACCCGACCAGAATTAAAATGAATAAGCAGCGGAGCAGCGATGGCGTTGAGCGTGACCAGGGTATCGGGTGCATTCAATACGGCGGCAGTTTCACCGCTACATGCTCGTGAAGCATCGATCGCAACCCCCACAGCCGGGGCCTCTGTGGAGGATGCCTGCAATGTTTGACGTAGCCTCGCACGTAAGAGCGGTACTGCTGGCACTGCAGTTTGAAGGTGCTCGCACGGAGCAGTTGCGCTCCCTCACTGACGGCGAATGGCAGGACCTGCTTTTCCGTTGGGACTTCCGCCGGTGCATGGTCCCGCTGCGCCAAACCTGCGGAGATGAGCTTCCGGAATGGGTCTGGTTGGAGATTGATCAGAGGCTTGCAGACAATGCTCAGCGGCTTGAGCGAATCAAGGGCTACTATTCCAGGTTCTCAAACGCATCGCGCTTGAACGGCGCGAGTCACATGGTCATTAAAGGCTTCACGTTGTGGCCGGGATTTGTCGATCATCCTCGTTTTCGGCTGCAATCCGACATTGATCTCTATTGCCCTCCCGAATCGATTCTTGCTGCGCGCGACGTTCTCGTCGATCTGGGGTACACCCCTGAAACACAGGTGGATTTCAGGTACGCCGATCATTTGCCGAGTATGGTTCCCAAATCAACATGGAAATGGCGCGGCAACTCCTACGATCCTGAAATGCCGATCTCCTTCGAGCTTCATCATTCCTTTTGGAACGAAAAGGTCATGCGGCTTCGCCCGAAAGGTCTCGATCAGTTCTGGATTCGACGCGTCGAGAGACAGCTTGACGACATCACCTTTCCGGCACTGAGCGAAGTGGACACATTTGGGTACGCAGCGCTCCACTTAGCACGCAACCTGTTGCGCGAGCAACCGTCACTTTATCAGATTTACGAGCTGGCTCGTTTCCTCAATGTCTACGCGGAAAACACGCCGTTTTGGAAAGGCTGGAAGGCTGAACATGACGGTTCGCTTCGACGCCTCGAGGCAATCGCGTGTCAGACGGCGGCTCTGTGCTTCACTTGCCAACTGCCCGACGAGATCGAGCGCGAGATCGCCTGCCTACCGGTTGGAGTGACTACATGGTTTGACACATTCACCGGACTCCCGATGTCCCCGCGCCTTTACCCGAGAAGGGACTGGGTATGGTTGCACGTCAGCCTTGTCGAATCCTCCAGGGAGAAGCTTTCTATCCTGCGAGACATGCTACTGCCAACACAGGTCACGACGCTCGCAAGCATCGGTCAGCTCGACCGGGAAATCGGTAAGCAGGAACCGCGGCGTTCCCCGATGGTGCGGCGAGCGAAATACATCGCATATGTTTTTTCGCGTCTGGTGTTCTATTTGCGCCTTATATCATCTACGCTCTGGCGCGGCATTCGTTTCTGGTGGTCGATGAAAGGCCCTCGGGGCCGCTTCCACAATCTGGGCCGTGCCAATCGCTCCCTCAACTGTGCACCCGACGAATAAGAGCAACCATCACCTGGGCAAGATCGCCGGGTGCCCCGGGTCTCGCTTCTGAGACCTGGGAAAGCACGAACCCGAAACACGCTGAGTCCCGCAGTCGATATCGCCGGGTGCCCCATCCATGCGGCGCCTTTCCGCATGGGTGGGAAAGCACAAACCTCAACCAACCATGCAAAAGTTGGTCCTCGGACTTTGCAGATAATTAACCCTCAGTGGCGCACGATAGATACAGCGATCCTTGCCGGACCGGATCGCCGTCTGAACTCGGGAGCCGAGAGAGAGGGTACCCCCTCCCAAAAAAATATATGTATAAAGATTTGCAGATAATTACGCGCTCTTGTGAAACAGTGCAAACCGCTACGACACAATCCCTGGCCCTGGCAGTCGCAAGGACGTTCAACTTCTTGTCGTTCCATTTCAATCGGATTCAAAGGCGCTGTAAATATGCTTACCAGTGAGTTCCACCGGGTTAAAGTGGTGTGAGGTTTGAACCCCATGTCCATCAGTGACCGACTTCTCGGCGTTCTTTTCGCATTTTTCCTGGCAGGCAGCCTTGCGCACTCGTCGGAGGTACCCAGACTGGAATGGAAAGTGATGAAGGATCCGGCTAAGCATGGCTGGTCACCCGAAAAATTGAATGCGGCCCTCGATTTCGCAAAAGCATCGGGTTCTTCGGTCGTTATGGTGATTGAGAATGGCGTCGTCGTAGGCGAGACCGGGAACACTGCGCAAAAAATCAGTTCGTATTCGATCAGGAAGAGCCTGATCAGCGCACTCTACGGAATCTATGCCGCGGAAGGCGTCATTGATATCAACCAATCCCTCGAACAGCTTGGTATCGACGACTACGCACCCTCTCTTTCACACGAAGAGAAACAAGCCCGGATTGTTGATTTGTTAAGAGCACGATCAGGTGTCTATCATCCGGTTGATTTTGAGACGCAATACATGATCTCGATACGGCCCCAGCGGGGCAGCCATCGTCATGGAACCTTCTGGTACTACAACAATTGGGACTTCAACGTTCTTGGAACAATCCTGGAACAGAAAACAGGACTGTCGATCGGGGAAGCGTTCTACCGCCGCATTGCAAAACCTATCGGAATGCAGGATTTCAAGCCGGAAGATGTCTATTACATGGAAGGTCCGATCTCAAGGCATCGCGCCTGCCATTTCGAGATTTCGGCTCGCGACATGGCGCGTTTCGGCTTGCTTTATCTGCGCAAGGGCCGGTGGGGGAACAAGCAGATCGTGCCGGCAGCGTGGGTTCTGAAAAATTCTCAGGCCGACGAGATGATCCGATGGCACGACACAGATGCTGGAGGCTACGAGAACCTGTGGTGGCTTGAGTACAAAGGCGCGCACCTTTTTGGCAATGGACTACCGGCTGGATCTTATGCTGCGAGCGGCGCGGGAGTGCACGCGGTGCTGGTTATCCCTTCGCGGAGATTGGTGATTGTGAATCGTGTCGACAACGATCCCCCGCAGAAAGATCCAAAGACCGTAATTGCCACTGCAGAGCATACGATTGTGTCGACGGCGGCTGTGGGAGCAATCGCGAGAAAGATTCTGGACGCGCAATCGCGGTGACTCGATCTTGTTGGGCAAGTCGAATGCCTATCCGTCGACTGTGGCGGACATGACTGTAACGCCCCACGGGCATCTGAAGATCCCCGGGGTGAGACCTTGGATCGCAGTACCTCCCCGACCAAAGCATCTGCGGACGCCTTCAACCCCCTGAAATCGCCCATGCCGAGAAAGAGACTTCAGCCCCGAAAGCGAAGCCCACTCCCTCACGATCACATCCCACTGATACACAGGGATGGTATTCTGGCGCGTCGTCTCACAGCACGAGGAGGAAGACTTGAGAAAAGGCATCATACTGGCGATCGGCGGATTGGCACTTCTGGCAGGGTGTGGAAGCCAGCCGGAAAAGGCTTCCAACATTCCCGCTAAACCCAAGTGGCAAGGGCCGACCTACCATATCGCGTTTGATACCAAGGCAACCAAACCAAACCCGGCGGGCGTCACCATTCCGCCCATCACCTACACTGGGAATCCTGACGAGCTCGAGAAAAGAGCAACCCTCGTCGTGCGATTCGACTCATCGGGAGCTAAGAAAGACGGGCCGGTCATGAACCAGATGATCATGGGCCCGGTCGATATCCCGACAGCAGAGGGCACCCTCCCTGCCGACTACATGGATGCGGCAGACAAAGGTCTGTCGACATTTCTTGGCGCCTACTGCATGAAGGGGAAGATAAAGGTAACAGTGGCGTTGGCCAGGTCGTCGCTCTCCAGTCAGGCCAGGGATGCTGAGGTAGACGCGAAGCGCATGTCAGACTGGCTGCCAATCGAAATCATGTTCAAGAATCCCCACCCAAAGTGTTAGCACCGCGCCACCGACGGGATGCTCGCGATGCACGAAGTGCTTGGTGCGGATATTTTGTGAATTCCGACTTCAGCTCTTGTCCAGGACTGCCAACCACGTTTTAAGCACTCCTTGCAGTCTGGCCTTCTTCGCGCGTACATCCTCCATGCTTGAAAACAGGGCGAG
This sequence comes from uncultured Acidobacteriaceae bacterium, assembly GCA_963737915.1. Taxonomy (GTDB): domain Bacteria; phylum Acidobacteriota; class Terriglobia; order Terriglobales; family Acidobacteriaceae; genus Telmatobacter. Next base: position 504,917 of record CAVTUP010000028.1, read on the forward strand.
CCTTCTCCCGTCGGCATAGTCGCCCTCCAGCAATCCCGACGCATCGCCAACCTTGGCTCCGCTTGGGAAGACAAGTCGGATACAGTCCTTCCTGAAAAGGTTGAAGACGACAATGTACCTCTTGTACTTCTTGCGATCAGATGGAGCCATTTCCCCCGAGTAAAAGAATGTGGGCGCATTCCATTTGATCTCCTCGCCAATCTCCGGGTCGGTATTCAGAATGATTCGCCGAAGACCCTCAACAACATCTGCCAGTGGATGCTTCAATGCCTTCATGTAGGCATCTACCTTTTCCGGCTCCGATGCCTTCGTCGATAAAATCTCTTTTGTCTTCATCTGATGTCCTCCTGTTCTGCGAACATCAATTGGGCCTCTCTCTTCCGCATCTGCAATACCCAAAGCTTGCCACCCAGCCACGCGCTCGGCAGCGCCGTAACGATAAGTGCCACCGAATACCAGTGCGGACCAAGTCCTCGATTCCATGTCACGACTGCCCCTACGATGCCAAGTACCATTCCTATGGCGCCACCCAACAGCGCATGTTCCATCGGCCGGTTCGGAGCCAGTCGCGCCACAATATAGGAACTGACGACCCCGTAAACAGTCCGGTATGCAGCCGCCAGCAACAGTTGCGGATCACCCGCCGGCTGGGAGAGCGCAGGCAGAATGCCCATCGCGCGCATCCCCACATCGGTTCCAAGCGAGAGCGCAACATTCGCAACCATCCCGGCAAACAACGCGCCCACGCTCTGCGCAATCTTCCGTGGCCGAGCCGTCTCTTCCGCAATTCCACTAATCATTCCGTTCCCTCCTTCCCGACTCAATGGACTCCAGCAACTTCGCAAGCCGGTCATAGCCGAGAGCAACGCCATGCTCCATCGGAGTCCGCAGGACCATCTCCCGCGCTGCTCGCGACTCATATCTGATCGTCTGCGTAAGCACAGTAATTCCCTTGTTTTCCTCCAGCGCTATCTCTCCCACTGCCTCGCCCGGATACCACGGCACATCGAACTGCTCAGTCGCGACGATCCGTTCAGGCCTGACAAACTCGAGACACACTCCGCGCATCCCCATCTCGCTTCCATCCTCGTCTCGCCACACATACCGAAACGGGTCGCCTGCCCTCAGCGCAACTTCGCAAACAGCGAGAGAGCCTCCAGGCTTCCCATAAAACCATTGCTTCAGCAGTTCGGGACGGACAAATGCATCGAACACCAGTTCCCGATGCGCCATGAAAGCCCGCTTCATCACAATTTCGCGATCTCCCGGCGTAGAGAACTGCAGCGTCCCTGGATTCCGGTAGCCTTTGAGCCATGCCGTGGCGTCTTCCAGCGGCTTCCGCACCAGGCTTCTCGGTCGGCGCTGCGCATCTCGCCCACAAGAAATCAGCCCGGCACGCTCCAGCACCTTCAGGTGCTTCGAAATCGTCGGCTGACTCAGTTTGAAAGGCGTCGCCAGTTCATTCACGGTTGCATCTCCCAATGCAAGTCGTTCGAGAATCGCCCTTCGCGTCGCGTCCGCAAGCGCCGCAAATGTCGAATCCAGTGGGCTAGTAGTAGTCAATTTTCCATAGCTCATCATCTATATAGCCTAATAGCTATATACAATTCGACAAGTTCCTGTCAACCTATTTCTTCCCAGCGCGATTGGATTTTCCAGGTGCCTGTCAGGAGCGGGCTGCCCGCATCAGAACCGTCGATTTCGCATCTGGCAATGCATCACCGCCCGCGCCTTTGCGCGGAGAGCCATTTCACAAGCTCCGGCTCCGTAAGTGCCCATTCCCAGCAGTTTTTGGCGATGACGCTTCACTATGAATGCTCCACCGTTATCACAACATTTCCCTTCTTGTGCCCTTGCTCGACATACTTGAAAGCTTCCGCGATGCGCTCCAAGGAATAACTTCTGTCGATGACCGCCTTGAGCTTCCCAGCCGTGGCAAGTCCTACGGTGAAATTCATTCTCTCCAGGTTTTCCATGGCCACGCCGCCTTTCACTTTCTTGCGCCCTGTGATGGAGGTCCACAGGACCCGAACCATGTCGGCCATACCCATGATGTTTTGAAGAAAGACACCTCGGGGCTTCAGCGACTTTTGGCAGCGGTCAAAAGTCGTCGCACCGACGATGTCAAATATTAGGTCGTAGGTTTTTCCGTTTTTGGTGAAGTCTTCCTTCGTGTAATCGATGATCTTGTCGGCGCCCAGGGATTTCACCATCTCCACGTTTGCGCCACTGCACACCGCAGTCACCGTCGCTCCAAAATGCTTGGCCAGCTGCACCCCGGCAGAGCCGATGCTTCCCGAAGCTCCTATGATCAGAAGTTCCTGCCCGGCCTGAATTTTCCCCAGGTCCCGGAGAAAATACAATGCGGTGTTCGCCCCGAACGGAATAGCAACTGCCTCTTCCCAACTCAGCGAATCCGGCTTGATGACTAAAGCACCTTTTTCAGGAAGGCATGCATACTGGGCGTGCCCGCCGCCCGCCATGCCCGTCGAGGCAACAACCCGATCCCCCACCTTAAACTTCCTAACGTCTTTACCCGTTCCCTCCACCTCCCCAGCCAACTCGGTCCCGAGGATGCGTTCTTTCCAAGGCCTTCCAATACCAAACATGAGCCTCGCAATCGGGCGCATGGATTTGGTAACGAAAGTGAAATTGCGGACGTTGCAGTCCCCGGTCGACACCGTTGTCGCGTGTATCTTGATCAGGACTTCGCTGTCCTTTGGAACTGGTTTGTCCACCTCCTTGAACTGGAGAAGATCGGGAGGTCCGTATTGGGTGTGCAGGATTGCTTTCATGAATGTTTCCATTATATGAGTAGCGCGGTTTCGGGGACCGAACACGCGCCACCCGCTCCGTTTGCTCTCCGCTCTCGCCGCGATCGACTCCGCGAGGTTGACACCCCGCATTTTACACGGTTTCAGGACGAAGAATCCGGCAAGGGAACGAAGAGTCCACTACCCACCCTGGATCGCATCCTTAGACACCAGGAGGCTCATCTGTGTAATCAAAGTTCAAACTCGAGCGGTGTGCTCAACTATGGCGTCGAGAATCAGAGGCCAATCCAAGGGATGTAATTCGTGACCGCTTCCTCGCAAGGTGAGCAGACGGGAGTCCCGCAGCGCACCGTGCAGGGCCTGCCCATGAGCATAGGGAACCACCAGGTCTTCGGTTCCATGAACAATGAGCGCAGGTGCTTGAATCTCGTCAAGTCTTCCGACCCACTCAGTGGGCTCCTTCAAACCTGCATGATTGAAAGGCGTCAAGGGATTCGCTGTGCGCTGCCAGTCCTCTGCGGCCAAGCCTCGGATAGACTCCTGGTCAAATGGATGCGCAGACTCGGATAGCAGACGCCAGGAACGTACATGAAATTCGAGCATGGCTTCTCGATCGGCCCAGTCGAGTGTACCGCTCGCGCATGATACTCCTGAGGGCTCGGGTCCATCGCGGGCATGGACGGGTCCTTTGGTGCCAGCCACTCTGATGCAACGAGCGTCAGAGTCCTGACCCTCTGAGGAGCCTTCAATGCGAGCAACTGGCTGAGATACCCGCCGAGAGACATTCCAACCAGATGTGCGCTTTCGATGTTGTAGGCGTCGAGTACGGAAAGCGCATCATCGGCCAGCGTCTCTGTCGTGTAGGTGGCGCCGCCTGGGCCATAGCTCCTTGAGCGTCCGGTGTCGCGGTGATCGTAGCGAACGACAAAGCGCCCGCGGCTTGCCAGTTGCACGCAGAACGAAGTCGGCCACCACACGCCCGATGCCATTGCTCCCATGATCAACAACACGGGCGGGGCATTGCTATCGCCAGAGCTTTGCGTGAACAGCGCGCCATCGACTCTGGTCAACGAAAACCTCGCTCATCGTCGTCGACAAGTTCGAACGTATCACGCGTTGAGAATATCCGTTTCGGTCCTACCCTCGCCATCGAAGCACCAGGATAGTGGAGCATTAAGTGAGCGCTCGATTACGTCCAACTGGGGCTCGCGAGCCTTGCAGCTTGAAGAGGGATTTGCATGCTATTTGGATGAGTCCAAATCCCCGAAGATATAAGGACGAGAATCCTGTGTCAATATCGGCTGTTCATTTGGCCTTCCCATGAGCTGATTCAAGTCGAGAGAATCGCAGCACACCGTTTGCAATGTATTCCGAGTGGATTAAGCTTTGGAAACTAAAATGAAGCTGCGGGGTCCAATGAATGTTCGCGGGCCGTGCGATCACATCGATGTGTCAGCCACAAATGGACTTTGCATCGCCAGGTATTGCCGATAGGAGCTGAAAGCGTGGAACAATTGAGGGCTGCCACCATCTGCCAAAGGGTTCTCTGGAAAGGTCTCTCGTTCAATAGTCGTGATAAAGAGAATGTGAGATCCGACCTCGTGAAACTCCTGCACGCGGACCTCTCGCACGCACAGCGCTCCTTCGAGCGTCGGCAGTCCATACAGTGTTGACGGCACGGTTCGAAGCGGGAGTGTGGCCCAAGCTATATTGGCTCTTCTGGTGGTGCTGGCCTATTTCATACATGACCTTTTAGCTGCAGAACCTAGCCAACGTCATGCGCCGTGATTCCTGCATGAGGCGGATGGCGGGGCTGGTCTTCCGCAACGCCATCGAATACCACTGCTCCGTCGGGTTCGATGAAAACGGAAACACGTTCCGCGCTTGTGGGCGATCACCTGCTCGACCGGGCGCGGACACATATAGAAGACGTGATTGCACTGTAAATCCAGCGGCGCCATCCGAAAGTTGTAGGGGTTCTTTCGCTGCCGACGTTCGGCCAGCCACTTCTCACGTAGGTTGTATAGTCCGATCTTCAAAGTTCCAACGCAGAAATTGCCACAACCATCCATCTCAAATAGACAAAAACGATGTTGAGAAAGGGGAATTCTCCGCACCAGTCGGAGATGGAGTGTGCCTAGTAGGCGTTTTGGCTCATGCCCTTGACGTATGCAGAGGCGCACCGGACCAGCATCCAGATTCTCAGAGTACTCTCCTTGCAGCATCATCCCAATGGTGAACGGGCGTAGCGCGGCGACAACGTTGTTTCGCGTCACATCTAGAGTTTTGCCGTTGCTGTGCAGCCAGACCTCCACTTCATGCTGAGGATCGCGCAACCCGACCGCGTCGTACCGCGGCAAGTTGGCTAACTGGCGCAGCTGGCGTTTGAGCGATTTCGCAAAGCCTGTCAAGCATCTCTCCGCAATACCAGGAACACGAAATGCTCGAGCAGCCGGATCACGCTAATGCCGCCCAGCTTCGTGGATGCCGCTTCCTATCGGTATCCGCGAGCCCGACGAGGACTGCTCTTCTTCAAGCGTCGTCGCTTATATCGCACAAACTGCCGGTATTGGCGCGGCCCACCAAATGGGACTGAGGCGCCGCGCGCAGCAAGGGAGGCCGAAGTACATACGCGTGGAAGAGATTGGACGGCGTAACCGGGCGATCCATGTTCATCTTCGAAGGGCATTGTGATTGTTCAATTGGACCAGTGAAGAGGATTCAAGATGCTGAGTATCATCCATCCTGGCGGCGCGAGATTCCGGGCGAAAGTCTCGAACAACGGCGCTACATCCCGGATGGAATTCAGAACCGCGAAATTGGCGACCGGTGTCGGACAGCCCGTGGGATTTGCGCAGCCGACCAAACGACGGATAACCTTCAACGAGGCAATGATCTGCCCCGACGCGACTTCAGCCTTGCACCGCAATTGCAATTGAGCGAGCATGCCGGGCGAGTTGTCGTACGCTTGGACGCGGTACCCCTTCCGAGCGTATTGCAAGCCATCAATGCCCGTTCCGCACCCAAAGTCGAGCAACTCGCTTCCCGGACAAATATAACGGCTCACCAGTTCCACGAAGGCCTCACGTGCCAATGTGTCGTATGCGCTACTTGCCAGAAGAGCATCGTAGTGTGGAGCCAACAGAGTCATGAAAAGCCGCGTTTTGAGCAGATTCTGAATCCAAAGTGAACCTCTGCCCGTGCGAGGTGGTCGGCCAGAGCTGCGACGCCACCTCACTCCCTGCGGCGATTCTCTCGCAGGACAGCCTGGGACTCCGCTGCCGATCCTTGTTGCGTTGCGGGCTCAAATCTCTGGGGGACATGTGAATAGGTGGCCCTGATATGTGTTTACCACCAGATGCAAACCCATCCATTATTGCGCGTTTGGGGCGCCATTAACGGGGCATTTTAGAATGATGACGCTCGCTCTGCCGCGCGCGATCGCATATTCGACAATCCCATCGAACATTGCAAAGCATGTTTATGCAAAGAACCCTGCCGCCGCAAAGCAGAGATCCGCTCGGAACCTCAAACGCCCGTAAAAACCGCGAAACCGGAAGTCGCCTAAACCGGGATCACTTCCGGATTGCCGACAACCCGACCGGAATGTCCGCGGCGATGGCCTAAAACCATGTTTGTCGGCTTGAACCCATGAGAGCTGCTGGTCGGAGACAGGCGCGATCGTTCTCAGGCTTCGCAGCTTTCTGCATGAGTGTTACGACATCGCTTTGAAACCACCGAATCGTTGACTCGTCCATCGCAAGTTGCACTTGGAATTTTGGCTCCAGATTGCGGACGCGGGCTCCGACAACTGTCCACACTCCACTCTCGCCGAATATTTTCACCAGATCGCCGACCGCTATACTCTGTTGCATGCTCTTCTCCGGGACATCTGAAAAGGCTCGCTGAAACTTCCGGCTCTCGCTCGTTGTGAACATCGTGCCAGAAGTCAGCCTCATCTAGAAATGCCTCGATAGCGGCTCACGGCTGACCTGAAGGAATCAGAGTAAGTTCCTTGCAACTGCCAGCAGACGCTCTGGAATCGCGTCTTTGGATTGAAGGAGTAGCCCCAACCGGACAGAGCTCGAAAATCGGGGTTATGTCCGAGTTGCCCACTCCACTCAGACCCTGATGACGAATCGCAGAGCCGAGTTTGATTGATCTGAGAACGAGGAGTGTCAACTAATCGAGGGGTGAGTTAACGGGCACACTTCTTTTGAAGCGCCTTAGGAGTAGGACATAAAAGACGCTGATGAGGAAACCGATAAACAGCGACATTGCTACACCTGCGCCCTCGGCTTGCCAAGAGATCTGGGCGCGGTGCGATCAGGTTAGGGGTGAGCAGGAAGATAGGGCTAATCGCTGTTCAATCGCTAAGGTGGTCTACACGCTAACGGTCGGCGTTTGAAGAGGATAACGAATGGATAGCTAAGAGCTATCTGCCCAGCATTACAGTACACTGGCGTATCTTGGATGTGGGCAGCGCGGACTTAGGGCCGTAACGGATTGCAGTCGGCCGTTGCGATAATGCCAGGATCCAATCGCGAGAAGCTACAACAAACGCCAGAGCGATTCGTTTCGGAGCTTCTGCAGTGCTCCAGAAGTTCAGTGAGATCAATAATCAGCATATACGCTTTCACTTTCGCTGTATACCCCGCTCAAAGTGAGAAGCTGCATTGCAACAACCTAGATTAAAAGACGACTGCGAGGAGTGTTGACGAGATTTCGGGCGAATCACCGCCAACTCGGATTCCCTGCTTCGGGCGCGGGTCTTGTGCCATTATGTCGCCAGCCGCGGTTATTCTCCGATCTCGTCGTTATCTATATATCCTTGATGATTTCTCCTGTCTTTCTTTCCTCTCTCCTGTGTCGCTTGGCGATGCCTCTCCCCCCTGCGCCTTCCCTCCCCGTTCCTTGATGAGATTTCCCTGCCACGTACCACCAGAAGATTGCTGGTTGTCTGCATCAGCACGTTGGGCCCGTGACTTCTCGTATATTTGTCCTCGCTGCTAGTGCCGTCAGCTTTTGCTTGCCTCCTGTAGAGTGCCGCGGGCACCCAGCAGCCTGAGACTCGCGCCTTCTGGGGCTGTACCGGTGCCGATGCTCCACATTGGCCGTCGCTGTATCGTCCGTTTCGGGGAATGCTACAAGACTCTGCTCGGTTCGAGGTCCCCGCAGATGTGTGTGATAAGCTTACGATTCCTTGATGATTTCCCTGCAGTACCCCCAGAAGGGTGTCTGGATCAGAAAACAGAGTCATGGGCCGTGAACTTCTCGAGCTATATCCAGGATGGGAAGACCTCTTGTTCGCCTTCTGCCTCCGTGCTTGCGTTCTGTTTGTCCTGCTTCTGGCCTTCTCTCTCTTCTCTTACAGGGGGGGCGACGCTGGTCGTTCCACCCGGCTGATGGTACAAATTCATCGATGGGCGGGACAACTCGGCACAGCAGCCTGGACTCGCGCTTCTGGGGCTTCGTACCGCGTGCCGACATCATCGGCCGTCTCGCTGTTCCAGACTACGGCTGAAATGCGAGTCCGCAGTCATGTCGACAGCCACTCGCAGGTTCGCGTGCGCGAACCTGGTCGCGACGCGACACCCGGCGCCCACAGGGAACCGACCCATCGTACCGCGTGCCAACATCATTGGCCGTCCGCTGTTCAACTACTGGTCGTTCGAGGCCGCAGAGATGGACAACTCGAACAATTGGGTAATTTATTGTCGGCGTCCCACAAGGCCGTCCTCATTGGCGGGTATCGCATGCCCCTCAGAGATGCGGATGTAGTAGCCGCCGGGATCGGTGATCCTAAAATCCCTGACTCCCCATGCTTGGAGTCGAATATCGGTCGGGTTCAGCCCAGGCTCCTGAGCCTTGCGTGCTTCTCTTCGAGATTCTCGGCGGTGTACAAAACAATCTCCACTCCAACCGGTGGGTGCTGAAGCTTCGATAACGAAGCGGTATCGCCGGAGATGATCCGAGCGACAGGATTCGGTCAGAAGACCTCGTGTGGATTGGCCACGTTCTGATGCATTTCTTCCCAGACACGCAAACAGGAATAAAACGCGGTATCTCGAGATGGATCGGTTGTGGCAAGCTCAAACTTGATTCGACATACGGGCTCGGAAGTTGTCTGATTTGGCGAGCTGCCGAATGTGGGCGAAACCGCTGGCACGAGGATCGCAAGCGCAACCAGAGCGAGCTAAGAAAGATGGAGGGGAACAGCTGGAAGCGCACTTTCCACGTTGTTCATTGAACCGAAATTGCAGGAAGAAAAGAGCAGAATTTGAATCCCGATTCGATATTGGTGGGTTCCGGACGAATCACCGTCAACTCGGACATTACCAACTTTTTGGGGTTGGGGAAGGGTGGGCCACGATAGGCTCACAATCCCTGATCCCCCAAGCAATTCTCGTGTGCCCGTGTCGTGTTTTGCAATCCCAGTGCGATATCTAAGTTAGGGCGCAACAGGGCAAATTACAGTCCGTTGCCGAGGAAGAATATGGGCCGAGTATCTACGTGCGTTTGTAGAGGTGGAGGATGGTGACAACTCCATCCCTGGCGGGCTCCAAAGTAAACCCGACAGCCCCTCTACTCCCCATGCAAGCTCCCCGGCTTGTTTCCGTAGACATCTTGCGTGGACTCGTCATGGCCATCATGGCGTTGGATCACACCCGAGACTTCGTGTCTAGCCTGCGGTTTGCTCCGGAAGACATGGCACACACCTATGGGGTACTTTTCTTTACCCGCTTCATCACTCACTTCTGCGCGCCCGTATTCGCGTTCCTGGCGGGCACGGGCGCATTCCTCTCCACCAGCCACGGAAAGTCAATCTCGCAGGTCTCGCGTTTTCTCTTCACGCGTGGTTTGTGGCTTGTGATCCTCGAATTCACTGTCGTTGACTTCGCGTGGGGTTTTGTCCCCTGGGCGCAGGCGGGAGTGATTTGGATTTTAGGTTGGAGCATGGTTGCGATGGCGCTGATCGTGCGGCTTCCGGTGCGCTGGATTGCAATTCTGGGATTGGGCATGATTGCCACTCACAACCTGCTTGACGCCATCAATCCAGCGTCGTTCGGGCGTCTCTCCTGGTTATGGATTCTTCTCCATTCGCGTGGCCGCATTCCGCTTACTACTGATTTTTCCTTCACCGTGAGATACGCCTTGATTCCGTGGGTCGGGGTCATGGCGGTCGGTTTCGCTTTTGGAACCCTCTTGCTCCGTCCCGACCGCCGCAGATGGATCCTCACGTTCGGGATCGGTGCGACGGTGCTGTTCTTTTTGCTGCGGGGGCTTAATGTTTACGGAAATGGTATTGCCGGCCTGTCATTCGGATACCCGTACTCTGCCGGCCCATGGAGGGTTCAACCCACGCTTTCGTTGACGGTGATCTCATTCTTCAATGTGCTGAAGTATCCGCCTTCTCTCGACTATCTGTTGGTCACGCTCGGGCCGGCGCTCATTCTGCTCGGATTGCTTGACGGCGCTAAAGCCGCGCGCGGGTTGAGTCGGATTCTCATGGTGTTTGGCAGGGTACCGCTGTTTTACTATCTCCTGCATATTTACCTGATTCACATCCTGGCTAACCTTGCCGCGTTCGCCTTTCACCAGACCATCTGGCATGGCACCGTGATCGCCGACTTCGCGCAGAAACCACCTGGGTATGGCCATGGTCTGCCGTTCGTCTACGCCATGTGGATTGTGGCTGTCGCCCTTCTTTACATGCCTTGTCTGTGGTTCATGAAATTCCGCAGCCGGCATCGCGATTGGGCCTGGCTAAGTTACTTGTAACAAGCCGACGGCATCCTTCCTTCGATAAACGCCCACATATTCGCGCGCAGAACAGACGTCTCGCGTTGGCCACTACGAGTGGGACGCGCTGGCGGGAGACTCCTGATTCATGGGTCTGGAGGTTTTCGCTTTCCGCGTCCCATCTAAGGTGGTTTGCTTCAGTGCGCTTCGTCTAGTTCGTTTGCCATCAGTCTTTCGGCATCATTTTCGCCACTGCCTGATCAATGGTGAAGCTTGCCGCCTTGGCGCGCGGCGGGAACTCCTTGAAGCTCTCCAGCCACTTCATGAGAAGGGGTGGCGCCGCGTACTGAAGGGGAATGTTCTCGCATGAACCAGTCGTTGTACTTGAAAGCTCTCCTCGCCGCGCTCGAACGGATCGGCGCGGAGGTCGAAGAATTTGGGAATCCGCATCGGCGAGAGCGGTTCGCGCCAGACATCGAGACCGGTACTTCGCTGCTCGGCAAAGACGATCTTGAACCGCCCCATGCGCATCGCCATGCAATCGCCGTCATCGCTCCAGTAGATGAAACCCTTCGCGTGGCGATTTGTCCTCCTTGCCGGCCAGGAACGGCATCAGGTTGACACCGTCGAGGTGAACCTTGAAGGTCTTGTCGCCCATCTTATATCCCTTCTTCACCTTCTCGACCAGGTCGGGCTCTCCGTTCGCCGCGGCGAAGGTCGGGATGAAGTCCTGAAGCGAGCAGATGTCGTTGATGACGCGGCCGGGCTCGATGACGCCGGGCCAGCGCATGACACAGGGAACCCTCCAGCCGCCTTCCCAGTTCGTGTCCTTCTCGCCGCGGAACGGCGTGGCGCCGCCGTCCGGCCATGACATCACTTCGGCGCCGTTGTCGGTGGTGAAGACGACGATGGTGTTGTCGGCGACTTTGAGATCGTCGAGCTTCTTGAGCAATTGGCCGACGTAGCCGTCGAGCTCGACCATGCCGTCGGGATAGAGCCCGAGCCCGGTCTTGCCGACGGAGGACGGTTTCAGGTGCGTGAAGACGTGCATCCGCGTCGGGTTGAAATAGCAGAACCAGGGACCGCCCTCTTTCGTCTTCCGATCGATGAAATCGAGCGCCGACGCCGAGGAACTCCTCATCCACGGTCTCCATGCGTTCCTTGGGGAGCGGGCCCGTGTTCTCGATCGTTTGCTTGCCGACCTTGCCGAACTGCTCGTCGACTGTCGGATCGTCCTTGTCGGTTGCCTTGCATTTCAGCACGCCGCGCGGACCGTATTTCTTTCGGAACGCCGGGTCCTTCGGATAGTTCGCATAGTAGGGCTCTTCTTCGGCATTGAGGTGATAGAGGTTGCCGAAGAACTCATCGAATCCGTGAACGGTGGGCAGATGCTCGTTGCGGTCGCCGAGGTGGTTCTTGCCGAACTGGCCGGTGGCATAGCCGAAATTCTTCATGAACTCCCCAACCGAGGGATCCTCGAAGCTGAGCCCGAGCGTCGCGCCCGGCATGCCGACCTTCGTGAGACCGGTACGGATCGGCGATTGGCCGGTAATAAAGGCGGCGCGACCGGCGGTGCAACTCTGCTGCCCGTAGAAATCGGTGAACATCGCGCCTTCCTTGGCGATGCGGTCGATGTTCGGCGTCTCGGTAACCCATGATGCCGTGGTTGTAGCAACTGGCATTGAACCAGCCAATGTCGTCGGCCATGATGAAAAGAATGTTGGGGGCCTTTTGCTCTTGTGGCATTTGAAAACTTCCCTCCTCTGCGCCAAAAAGGGGAATCGTCTGATTCGGCGCAACCGAAACACTAACCCGCCCCTTCACCGGGGGTGAACTGTCAGAAGAAACAGTTTGTTCGCGTAGGCTTAGTGAGGCTGGAGGAGTCCGCCTCAGTATCTAGGGTTTCAAAATTGTGGTTGCCATGGCGCTCCAGGTCTCAGTGAGCGCCAGTTTTTCTGACGCGATGAAGATTATGACCCAGACGGCATATCCCATGGCGAACCAGCGATCAAAGCTGCGGGTCAAAATGCAGCGAATGAGCAGCAGGACTGCGCCGAGGCAGAAGACCGGTCCGAAGAGTCCGACCCAGCCGGTCTCGCCGAAGACCGGATAGAGGAACGGCATTCGAGCAGTGGCGCCGCCAAGCAGGCAAAGGCTGGCCAGGACCATTGCAGAACGGTGGATCCCCGGCTTCTTTCGGGTCAAGATTCCAGTCGCAACGAAAACCACATAAAGGGCGATCTCTATGAACATCACCAGCAGAAACCGGGAATATAGCATGCCGAAGAAGTGAAATTCTGGCGGACTGATCTGAACCGAGCGGAAAGCGACCCACGGTCCTGTAATCGCAATCGCCAAAGCCACGGCCACTACACTCCAGCCGAGCTTGAAATGCAGGCGGCGATTCCGCGTGCTGATCAACAGAGACTGGCTGAAGAACAGCACGAACCATGCCGCAATGGCAAGGCCGTGGATGAGATCGAGGCGGAAAATGATCGGGTCGATCACCCTGCCCGCAACTCCGGTACCACTCGCAACGAACGACCGGAATCCCACCAGCATCGCCACGAGAAAGCTGGCGCCCGCGGCGCTGTAGAACCAACGATCAGTCTTCAATTTGCACCTGAGGTGAGGTTTGCCCGGGACTCACTGCATTGGAGAACTCGGACGAGGATACCATGCAAAGGACCTCGCGCCCTCCATGATCAGTGTCGGCTTCCACGGTGTTTTCGAGCCTCGGCTAAGGTTTCGAGAGAATCACTGCCTTCCATGTAAGTCATTGTAAACCGAAATACGCGAGTTTTCTTTACGCGCGCTTAATCCGGATCTATTGTTGCGCACGTTTGCATCTCTTGGCTGATGGTTCCTGCCGTCAAGCAGAACGGCTCTCAAGCAGAACCGGACATCCATTTGCTGCCTAAAGCTCCAAGAGCTATCGAGAAGATTGAGTTTGTGTTCTCTGCCGTGGATCGAGGTCAGCCACGCGACATGCAGTGGCGTGTAATATGGTCAGGTTTACTGACATTCAAACTACGCCGTGGCACCCTCGTTCTGAGAGAAACTTCTATAGCCAATCGAAGTGCGTCCATTCCTGCCTCTATTGAGAGCGAAGCAAGCGCGACGAAGCAGACAAAAATAATTGCAACGGGATTTGCAGATAATTAACCCCGGATAGCGCACTATGGATTCTGAGCGCTATCGCAGACGTTGCCGCGTCTCAAAAGCCTTTGGCTGATGCCGCCCGATACGCATGCACCCTGAATTGTGCATATTTAGGTAAGTCTGAAGCCATGCAGTTGTACGGGGCTGCCCCGGAGAATGAAACACCCACCCCCCCATACGGGTGGTAACCATACCCGTAAAAAAGTTTGCAGGCAATTAACTGTTCTTGTGAAACACACCAAAAAAGCACTAAGGAATGTAACCTGCCCCGCGCAACACCTTGCCCGGCAATGCTCCTGTCATTTTTCCGTCAGCGATCACCGGCACGCCATTGACGAGCACAAATTCCATGCCCTCCGAAAGCTGATTCGGACTCTCAAACGTCGCCTTGTCCGTGATCTTCTCCGGATCGAAGATCACCACATCGGCCCACATGCCCAGTTTCAACACGCCGCGATCCGTCAATCGCATTCGCTGTGCCGCAAGCGCGCTGAACTTGCGAATGGCGTCAGACAGCGCGAGCTGTTTCTCTTCGCGCACATACTTCCGCAGAATTCGCGGAAACGTTCCATAAGCCCGAGGGTGCGGATGCTCCGTGCCCAGCAGTCCCTCCGGAGCGGTCCCCGATGAGTCGTTATCGATGGACATCCACGGTTGCTTCAACGCCAGCAGCACATCCGGCTCGTCCATCCCGAACACAGCCACATTGGTGAACGCCCCGTCCTTGATCAGAAGATCAAATAGCGCATCAATCGCATCTTCTTTCCACAACGCGGCGACTTCAGAAAGTCGCTTGCCCTGCAACGGCAGCAACTCAGGATTCTGAACCACAGCAATCTGAATCGCCTCCGGCCCTGGAATCTCCTGCCACTCGTTGTCCCACTCTTCTCCCGCCGAATCTTTGCCCGGCGACAACATGTCCTTGCGAATCCGCGCACGCATCGCCGGATCTTTCAGCCGCTCCACCAGCTTCGCGTCTCCGCCATCGTGCGCCCACGGCGGCACAAACGCCGAGAACGTATTGAACCAAGCCGTGTATGCATAGGTGTTCGCGCTGATGTCCACTCCCGCTGCGCGCGCCTCGTCGAGGCGGGCAACGATCTGCGGCATCTTGCCCCAGTTCGATTTCCCGGCAGCTTTCAGATGCCAGATCTCGACCGGAAGATGAGCCTCGCGACCAATCCGCGCGGATTCATCGATAGACTGCAGCACCGAGTCGCCCTCGCTCCGCATATGCGAGGCATAAATGCCGCCCGATTGCCCCGCTACACTGGCAAGCGCAATCAACTCGTCCGTCTTCGCGTAGGGCGCCGGCGCATACTGCAACGCAGTCGACAATCCGACCGCCCCATCGCGCATGCCTTGCCGAACGAGATCCTTCATCTCGTCGATCTGTGCGGCAGTCGGCTGCACATCCGCATCACCGAGAACCACCCGGCGCACAGACGTTGCGCCGACATACGATGCGAGATTGATTCCGATGCCCTGCTTCTCGAGCCGCCCAAAATACTGGCGCAGCGTTCGCCAATCGGGAGAGATGTGGTAGTGTTCATACCCCGCGCGGTCAGAAGCGAGAATGGCATCGTTCAAAGGCGCAACCGAATTGCCCTCGCCCGTAATCTCCGTGGTAATGCCCTGAAAAATCTTTGACGGCAGCCGCGGATCCACAAGGATTGTCAGCTCCGATTGCCCCAGCATGTCAATGAACCCGGGAGCTACCACTTGTCCGTGGGCATCAATCGTCTGCTTTGCCTTCGAGCCGGCCAGGTTTCCGATCGCCGCAATCTTACCGGCGCGAATGCCCACGTCCCCGGAGTACCAGGGCGATCCGGTTCCGTCCACGATGCGCCCGTGCACAATCAACACGTCGAAAGGCGTCTTGTCAGCGGCTGTCTCCGCCCGAAGCGGCACGAGAGCCGCTCCAATCATAAGCAAAGGCAATAGGGCCTTGTGAAAGACTCGTTTGCATCCCATTTGCTAATTATGGGTGCTTTGTCGCTTTTTCTGGGGTTTTCTTAGCTCGGGGCATTGTCACAGTTGGCAACCGGGTTACCACGGTATTTCTTGAATTCGGACTTCTGGCACCCGCCGTCTTACAATAACGGCAATAAACCATGCTTGGAAACGCCGAGCAGGAATAACATCATATTGCGGACCCATGCGATGGCTCCGCAATGGAAACGCACGAATCTGAAATCTTAGGTATTTGGGTCCACTGAAGTGGCCCCTGCCTTGGCAGCCCCAGTCCCACCAGGACAGAAAAGGAACCATCTTGAGCGCTATGTGGAAACCGACCCAACAAGGACCCTCGACTTCAACTTCTCCGACACCCGAGCCTCCTCGTCCGATGCCCGTGCAGCCTACACTGGAACCGGCGCGTCCCGCTGCGACGGTCGGCGAACAGGCAAGCATCAGCAAAGGGCTCTCCATCAAGGGTGAAATCACCGGTACTGAATCGCTGTTCATCGACGGCAAGGTCGAGGGAAGCATTAACATCCCTGGCAACCGCGTAACGGTCGGCAAAAACGGCCAGGTGAATGCCAGCATCAACGCCCGCGAAATCGTCGTCCTGGGCAAGCTGAAGGGCAATGTCTCGGCCACCGATCGTGTAGACATTCGCGCCGAGGGTGCCCTCACTGGCGACGTTGCCGCGGCCCGCATCAGTATCGAGGATGGCGCCTTCTTCAAAGGCGGCATCGACATCCGGAAGGCCGATGCCAAGCCAGGTGTCGTTGAGACTGCCAAAGCGGCCAACTCCTAGCGCATTTGCAAGTCTGTTGCGCGAAGGCCTCTGCAAAGGCAGGGGCCTTCGTGCGTGTGATCGCGCCACGACGAAGTTCTTTTCTCTTTCAGTTTGAACGCTCTCCACTTGATAAGCCTGAATTGCTTGACGAGCCAGATTTGCCGGCAAATCTACGCTAAGCGCATCCGCTTCCTAATGACGCCAGGAAGCGCCGACCCGGCTTTGTGCAGAATCCAGAGAGCAACGGTACCCCACATCACCAGGCCCGCCACCAACTCAGCCAGTTCCAGCCAACGGCTGTGCGCGGCAAATGCCTGCAGGTGCATCGCGCCAAACAAAGAAAATGCGGCCCAGACAGCCGCCCCGCTCGCCACTGCGGCCACCAGGCACCGCGCCATCTCTTGGTAGTCGAGGCCGGCCAGCGAAACCATGCGCCTCTGATGCAGCAAGCCCGCAATCGTCAGGGTCTGCATCGCGATCCCGATATCCGACGCGAACGCCAGTCCTATGGCTCCGTACAAGTGAAATAACGCCACATATATGGGCAGCGATAACACCGTGACTACGGTCCCGGCGACCATTGGAGTAAAAGTGTTCCCCGCCGCAAAAAAAGCTCGTGAATAGATGGCCTGCGCCGACCAAAGAAATACCGACAGCGAAAAAACTGCAAAGTAGCTGAAACAGAGGCTCGCTTCGGCTGCGGAGAATCGCCCGCCGGTAAACACCAGATCGATCGTAGGCTTGCCGAGTGCAACCATGGCCGACGCCACCAGCAGTCCCATGCAAGCCACGCGAGAAACCGAGTCGGCAACCTGTGTCGCAAATTCCAGCCGCCGCTCCTTCGCCCAAAGGCTCGCGAAGAACGGCATCGAAGCTACGCCCGCAGCCTGCGCCAGCATCGCCATCGGGGCGGTAAACCCCAGCTTGGCATAGTTGAACAACGAAACCGCTCCGCCAATCTGCGATGCAAAGTGGGCGATGATCCAGTTGTCGGCGGTCACCAGGGAGATGCCGGCCATGAGCGGCAGGGAAAGGCGCACCCACTCGCGAAGACCCTCGTCATGCCAGTCAAGGACGGGCCTGAATCGAGTGCCGGCACGTCGCGCAAACACTGCGTTCAATAAAAACGGCCCGAAAAACGCGCCCGCAACCGTACCGATCGCGAGTGACGAAACCCCAATCTGCTTCACGAGCAATAGACCGCCAACGATCGTGCCCAGGTTGTATATGAGCGGAGCGACGGCCTGCACATTGAATTGCTTGCGCACGAGCAGTACCGCACCAAACACTCCTCCCGCAAAGAAGAACAACTGCGCTGGCAGCAAAATGCGCGTGAGCTTGATGCAGAGTGCCGCCTTCTCCGCGTCAAAGCCGTTGAAGAACTTGTGTACGTACCATGGAGCGCAGATCTCTGCCAGCACAATGGCCCCGCCGAGCACCAGGTACATCGTGCTGAGAATGACAGAGAGCGAACGCTCGCCCTCCGCCTCCCGGCCCGTCTCGCGATAGCGCGTCAGAATGGTGACGAAGGTGATGGATGCCGCTCCACCGACCAGAAAGTAGGAAATCATGTCCGGCAACACGAAGGCGGCGTTCAGTGCGTCGGCCTGCATCCCGCTGCCAAAAAGCCACATGATGTACTTGACCCGCACCAGCCCGATAATGCGCGACAGAAACGTCGAGAGCATCAGCACGACAGTGGCGCTAAAAACGGAATGCGCATGGGACGGTCGCATCATCCGCGCGACACGTGACCATCGCGATTGCGCGGCCGGCGAAGACTGGGTTGGCAGCGATTCTTCCACTGGAGTTGATTCTACCGGGCTCGCACTCTGCTCGAATTCCTATTGCGCGCCGCAGAGCATACCTGTGCCAGCAGTGTCACCTTTTGACTTCAGAGTCCTATCCGGTCTAACCCGGAGATCTCCGCGTATCCTGTTCGGAGGGGGATTTCGAATGCGTTTCCTCGCAGGATTGGCCTTTGCTCTGTTGCTTTCGCTCGATATTTCGGCTCAGACAATTCACGGGCGCGACGGCATTACTCTCTCTGCGCCGCCGGCTTCCGAGGCTGACCCCGTTGCCGACGATTACTTCGGCACCAAGATCCCGGACAACTATCGCTGGCTCGAGGATGCAAAGAGCACCCAGACGCGCGCCTTTATCGATGCGCAGAACGCATACACGACGCGCTACATGAAGCAGGCTCACGTTCGCACCCAGTTGCTCGACGATCTCGACGCGCTCGAACACGTATCGCGATGGTCAGTCCCGATACAACGTGCCGGCAATCTCTACTTCATGAAACGTCTGGCCGGCGAGGAGCAAGCCTCCATCTACGTTCGTCGAGGCGGAGTAGTCCAGCCGGCAGCCAGCACAGCGCAGCCTCCCAAAGACCAGCGTCTCGTTGATCCTGCCTCATTCAGCCGCGACCCCAACACCTCTGTGCGCCTGGCAGATGTCTCGCGAGACGGTATGCTGCTCGCCTATCATGTGCGCCAGGGTGGTGCCGACGAGTCCACCATTCGCGTATTCAGCATCAAGACCAGCAAGCCTCTCGAAGATGAGCTTCCCGCTGGCATCTACTACTCGGTAACCTTTACGCCTGATGGCAAAGGTTTCTACTACACGCGAAACAATCGCCAGGGCACGCTCCTGTATCTCCACGAGCTGGGAACACGCCTTTCGCACGATGCCCTGATCTTCGGGCACGAATTTCATGGCGAGCCGCTCGGTCCGATCGATCTCTTCCGGGCCGATGTCACTGACGACGGCCGCTATCTCGTCGTTACCATCGAGCGAGGCGTGCCCGCCAAGCGCGTCGATATAGCCTTTCGCGATCTCACCAAGCCGAATTCCATGTTCGAAGTCCTCATATGGGGTCTCGAATCCCGATTCTCTACGATCTATGCCAAAGGCGCATGGTACGTGAAGACTGACTACCACGCGCCAATGGGATGCATTCTCAAGGGCGATCCTGGAATCTTGCCCGATGTTTGGAAGCCCATCGTACCCGCGACAAACGACGTCATCGAAGATTTCTCCATCGTTGGCGGCAAGATCTACGTCAAGCGATTGAAAGACGTGAAGTCGGAGACTAGCGTCTACACGCTCGAAGGAAAGCTCGCGGGCACGGTCGCGTTCGATGGCATCGGTTCTGCCTCTGCCGTTTACGGCCGAACGACCGACCGTTATGGCTTTTTCAGCTTCGAATCGTATATTCAACCGCCGACGCTTTATCGGCTCGACACATTGACCGGCAAAAGGGAAGTGTTCGCACAACCGAAAATCCCCTTCGACACCACCCAATTTGAACTCAAACAGGTCTTTTACAAATCGAAAGATGGCACCCAGGTCCCAATGTTCATCGCCGGCAAGAAAGGCCTTCATCAGGACGGCTCCGAACGTGCCCTGATGACCGGCTACGGCGGATTTGACGTCTCCCTCACTCCGGCGTGGAGTCCCGTTTACGCATGGTGGCTTCAGCAAGGCGGCTGGTTCGCGGTCCCCAATTTACGTGGAGGAGGCGAGTATGGCGAAACATGGCATGAACAAGGGATGTTCGAACGAAAACAAAACGTGTTTGACGACTGGTTTGACGCGGCGCAATTCCTGATCGACAAGAAATATACGTCACCACAGCATTTCGCCATCATGGGTTCCTCCAATGGAGGCCTGCTCATGGGCGCTTCCATTACTCAACATCCCGAGATGTTCTCGGCAGTGCTCTGCGGCTATCCACTCCTCGACATGCTTCGCTACCAGATGTTCCTGCAAGGTCCACACTGGACCACCGAGTACGGTTCTGCCGAAAAGGAAAAGCAATTCTTTTATCTGCTGAGATATTCCCCTTACCACAACGCAAAACCAGGATCCACGTTTCCTGCGGTGCTGTTTTTCACTGGAGATAGTGACACCCGCGTCGATCCGCTTCACGCCCGCAAAATGACCGCTCTCCTGCAGTCGATTTCAACCAGCGGGCGTCCGATTCTCCTCCACTACAGCCTCACAGGTGGACATTCCGCAGGCGTCAGCGTCGAGCAGCAGATCCAGGACCACACCGATGAACTGACGTTCCTTTGGACCGAAACTGGGCAGGCGAAGGCGACCAAATAGAGTGCAATGTATGCCACCATAGCCGTGTACCAGCTGACGGCTGCCTGACCTTGCGCTTCACCGTCAAAATAAATTCCATTCACTTTGCAGATAATTTACCCCGAATAGCGCACGATAGATATAGGAATCTCCAGGCCAGAAGACCCGGCCATCGAAGATGGCTTGCAGAGGGGTACCCCCGGGTCAAAAAAATAAATACCTTCTGTGGAAATTTGCCGATAATTACGCGTTTTTGTGAAACACGAATTCGAACGATCGCCTTGTTTACAGTCCGACTCAGATGAATAGAAAAGGTACGGGCTTCAGTTCGTACGTACACTCGCTATCCGAAACAGAAACACCGTTGTCATCTTGAGCGGAGTGAAACGGAGTCGAAAGATCCGCAGTTGTTCTTCGGTAAAAAAGCATTCGCCGAGGAGAGGCCCAAGGCCAGAAGGCCCGCCATCCAAGATCGCTTACAGGGGTACCCCCGGGTCAAAGAAATAAATATCTCCTGTGGAAATTTGCCGATAATTACGCGCTTTTGTGAAACACCCCAAACGCACTACTTGTCTTGTCAAAGTTCCGTTTTGAAACTCGGGATGTTTCATTTCGAGTTCGGGAATCTTTGCAGCTCACGAGGCGATCAATTTCTCGCTCTCGCTGTCAACTTGGTCTATTCTTCCCGCATGCAAGAACCACAGGCTGCGGTGCCCTCGACTGCCTCTGCGACCTTCGCCAGTGTGTTGGCGGCTCTTGCCGCGCCCACCGAGGAACGGATCGCAGACTGGAATGATGACGATTTTCAAGACGACGTGACCACCATCAGCTACGAACAGGCTCTGCGCACCCACGCGCGATTTCGCCCCGCAGATATTGATCAGATCTCGACCATGCACGAGACTCCGACCTCTCGGCCTCACTCAAAAAGTGAGTGGCCCTCTGCTGCCACGAAGGACCGCAAGGCGGCGAGCATCACCATCCGTCTGAGTCAGGCAGAATGTGCACAAGTGCGTCAGCGTGCGTCCGACGCCGGTCTTACCGTTTCTGCATATTTGCGATCCTGCGTCCTTGAAGCTGAAAGTCTGCGAAAACAAGTCAAGGAAGCTTTAACGCAGTTGCGTTCCTCTTCAGCGGCCGTTCCCCAAGCGGAGGAGAGGAAACTTCCGCGTACCCGCAGTTGGCAGGCCAGGATGTTTTCGCGCTGGTCTCATGGTTCTCACGGGACCGGCGCCTGAATCCAAGGGCCGCTTACTCCACCTCGAGCACCAGGCACTTGAGGTACTCGGTCTCCGGCAGGTTCAGCACAACAGGGTGATCGAGCGAAGCGCCCTTCCGCTCAAGCAGCCGTACCCGACGGTGCGCATCCGCGGCCGCAGATGCCACTACGCCGACCAGGTCCTTCCACCCGACGTGGTGACTACATGAGCAGGTCACCAGCAGGCCACCGGGCCGAATCATGTGGAGTGCGCGCAGGTTCAATTCTTTGTATCCTCGCAAAGCCCCTTCGACTGCCCGCTGAGTCTTGGCGAATGCCGGAGGATCGAGAACAATGGAATCGAATCGCTCTTTGGCATCAGACCAGTCGCGCAGTATCTGAAAGGCATCACCCTCAACCCAGTCAACCGCTGCGCTGAGTCGGCCTCGATTGGCTTCAAGGTTCCGCTCCGCCACTTCAAGGGAACTGTGAGATGCATCAACCCCTGTGACCTGATCGCACACCTGGGCCAAATGGAGAGCGAAGCCACCCTGGTAGCAGCAAACATCCAGTGCGCGGCCTGTGCTTCCGAGTTTGAGCGCCCAGTCCCGGGCGGCGGCGTAGTTGGCGCGCTGATCGAGAAACGCTCCCGTCTTTTGTCCAGCATTCGCATCGAAGTTAAACTGCAATCCGTTCAGCCGAAATTGGGCTGTCGCAATCGATCCGGCACCATCTGCCAACCACAATGGCTCTGTACTGGGCGCCGTCAATCCCTCAAGTTCGCGCATCCGAGGATCGGGCCGTTCCACAATCGCCGCAGGCTTCAACTCCTCGCGCAGAACCCGCACGCAAACCGCGCGCACGGCGCTCGAGTCGAGGCCCTTCATGAGAAGTTGCAGAATGATCAGATCGCCGTATTTGTCTACAACCAAGCCAGGCAGTTCGTCTGCTTCGCTGAAACAGAGTCTGCATGCGCTGGTCTCTTCGTTAAGCAGCGGCTTGCGACGGGCGACAGCCACTCGTAAGCGCGCTTCCAACAGTTTCAGCCACTCGCTCTCGTCGATTGCTTCCCGTGACACCATCCGCAGAGCTATCTGGGAAGACGGACTGTACAAGGCCGTTCCCAGCAGAAGCCCACGACCGTCTGCAACGGGCACTAACGCAGGCGCTTCTCCCTGGCCGGCCTCAATGAACTCGATGTCGGAGGAGTAAACCCAGAGATGGCCGGTTCGCAGCCGATCTGCTGCACGGCGGCTTATCCGTGCACCAACATGCGATTGTTGACCATGCGACTGTCGATCTTGCTTGCCGGCCTTCTGAGAATAGGAGTTTGTCCCTTGGCTTTTGCTTCCTCTTCGATCCGCCTCCGAGATGCTTTTCCGACCTTTAGCAAAAGGCGCCTCGGCTTTGTGAGCCTTGGGCGCCTTCTGGGACGAGTTTGATTTGGGCTTCTTTGGCTTGGTCATTTGCTCCCTCGGGATTCCGACCCCTGACCGGGAGCAGTTTGGCCGCCGGCTGTCACCGCACCTGAATACTTTCCAGATAGCGGCTTAGATTGCTCATTCGGAGATCCTTGTCCTGAGCATTGGTCTTGCTCATGGTACCAAGGATCGGGCCCCACATCGGCATCTGTGAGGAGCCGTGCGCTGACACTTCAACCCCAAACCGCAGGATGGAAACTACATGAGCGTCAGGAAATTTCCCGTTGTTCTTCTTTGCCAACTCGGTGAGATCGGTTGGCGGTACCTTCAAAGCTGCCGCGGCCGGTCCGTGTCCCTTGCCGTCCACACCGTGACACGGCGCGCAATAGCTCGTAAACATCTGCTTGCCGTCGGTGGGCGTCGTTTTCTCGACCGGAATGGTCACCTTGCCATTGGATTGATCTGCAAAGCTCACACCAACCACGAGGATTGCAGCCATGGCTGTAAATAAGAGGCATTTCAACATAAAACCCTCAGTTCTGGACCTCTAGTCCGAAGGGGACTCTACTCCTGCACTGTGGTGAGTGGGCAGTGATGGGCAACACAGCATGGAGAGCTTTGGAACACCGACGTGCAAACGCTGGAACCCTACTATTTAAGGGCAAATTCGGGTATACCTTGCTGACAATGGACGCGTCGCAAAGGCATGATTGAGAGTGGCGCATCTTCAGGGTGGATCAGGGGTTCCGTTGCCCAATCATGACCCAGATACAAGTCCGGCCTATAATGAAGCATGGCGACGGTCCGGCAGCCAACAACGGTGGATGTCCCAACCACGACCCCCAACTCAAAGGGAGAGACTGCTGCCGCCCGTCCGATTACCGACCGGAGTGCCATCGACCAGCGGTTTGAGGCTCTGCTCCGACAAGTTCAAGCCAATCGCCCGACCGAAGACGTCAGCCTGATTCGTAAATCCTGGGATTTCTGCGTTCAACATCACCGCGGACAAATGCGCGCCTCCGGTGAGCCATACATCGTTCACCCCCTGGAAGTCGCCGAAGTTTTGGCTGAAATGAAGATGGACTCGACAGCCATCGCCGCCGGCTTGCTGCACGATGCCGTCGAAGATACCCCCGCCACCAGCGAAGAGATCGAAGAAGGGTTTGGCGACCAGGTTGCCCACATTGTCGAAGGCGTTACGAAGATCGACAAGATCCAGTTCGCAAATCGCGAAGACCGCCAGGCCGAGAATGTACGAAAGATGCTGCTTGCGATGGTCACGGATGTGCGGGTCGTTCTCATTAAGCTGGCCGACCGTTTGCATAACATGCGCACCCTTGAGCACCTTCAACCGGACCGTCAAGAAGCTATTGCACGCGAAACACTCGATATTTATGCTCCACTTGCACACAGACTCGGAATGGGCAAAGTTCGTGGCGAACTGGAAGATCTTGCGTTCCGTTATACAGACCCGGTGAGCTATGAACAGGTTTCAGCAGCCGTTGAAACTCGACGCGTCGAGGGTGAACAATTCCTCCGCGGCGTTGAGGACACGTTGGTCGAGCAACTCCGAGAAAACAACATTGAGGCCCGCGTAGAGTGGCGCATTAAGCGCTACTACTCCATCTATCAAAAGCTTCAACGCTCGAAGATCACCTTCGATCAGGTCTATGACCTCCTCGCGATTCGTGTGGTCACTCAGGACGTTGCCGCATGTTATGCGGTTTTTGGCCTGATTCACACTTTGTGGCGGCCTGTCCCCGGCCGAATCAAAGACTTCATCGCTATCCCCCGCGCGAATCGTTATCAGTCGTTGCACACCACCGTGATCGGCGAAGGGGGCCATCAATTCGAAGTCCAGATTCGCACCGAAGACATGCACCGGATCGCGGAGGAGGGAATCGCCGCCCACTGGAAATACAAGGCGAGCGATGGTGCGATAACAGCTCGAGATGAAGAACGCCTCAACTGGATTCGCCAGCTTGTCGAGTGGCAAAAGGAGATGACCGACCCTAACGAATTTCTCTCCAGCCTGAAGATGGACCTTTATCCGGATGAGGTCTACACCTTCACGCCCAAAGGGAAAGTCGTGGTGGTTCCGTCAGACGGCACGCCAGTCGATTTCGCATACACCATTCACACTGAAGTTGGTCACACCTGCGTAGGCGCCAAAGTCAACGGACGCATGGTACCCCTGCGTACCAAGTTGCGTACCGGGGACATCGTTGAAATCGTCACACAGAAGGATCACAAACCGAGTCGTGATTGGCTCACGTTTGTTAAGAGCCCGCGTGCCCGAAACAAGATAAAGCACTGGCTCAATGAAGATCAGCGTCGTCGCGCGGTGGAGATTGGCAGAAAGCTGCTCGAACGCGAGGCGCGCAAGTTCAAGGTCCCGATGAGCCAGATTGATGATCAGGACCTGGGGCGCATCGCCAACGAGTATGGAGTGGCCACGGCTGCCGACTTGCTGGCCGTTCTTGGCTCAGGCAAACACTCGGCACACCAGATACTCAACAAGCTTTCGCCGGGATACGCAAACCAGGGAGATGCGGACGCTGGAACCGAGACCAAACCGCCCGGGACTGTTGAGTCGGCGATGTCCGATGCGGTGCGGAAGTTGCACCTCACGGGCTCGGACTCGCTGCAGGTTGAGGGACAAAACGATCTGCTGGTGTATCGCGCGCGATGTTGCAACCCAATTCGCGGAGAAGAGATCGTCGGCTACGTCACGCGTGGAAAGGGAGTTGCTGTCCATGCTCGCAGCTGTCCAAACGTGCAAAATCTTCTATACGAAAGCGACCGGCGCATCGCCGTGGAGTGGTCCCGCGTTGGCGATGACGCAACAGGCCGCTCTCAGCGCTACCCGGTGAAGATCACGGTCTTCTGCGACGACCGCACCGGCATGTTGAAAGAGCTCACAGCCGTGATCTCCGATGACAACACCAATATCCGCGGCGTTGACATTCGCAAGGATGAAAACGGCGAGGCTGTTGTTGAGTTCGTTGTAGAGGCTGAAGATCTTCGCCATCTGAACCGGATGGTGCTTGGAATCCGCCGCGTCAGCGGTGTGCGTACTGTGCAACGGACCCAGAAACTCTAGAAAACCAACAGGAATTCCGCCTCCTACCCTATTCGCGTGTTCGTATGGCATCGCTTCTCGTCCCTCTCGTGATCGCTCTTCTGATCGCAATCGCTGTTATCCATGCGACTGGAAGACGTGCGTTTGCCTGCTGGCTGCTCGTGATTTTCCCTGCCGCGCTGTGTGGCGCCTGTTTGATGGACCTCGCTCGCGGACCTGCACAGCTTGGCGAAGCAGCATTCAAGAGTGACCAAAAGCAACTCCTGTATTGCCTCGGCCTGCTGGCGCTGAGCCTGCTTGCTGCTGTGCGCCCAAAATCTTCCTGGCTCTTTTGGCTGGCCTGGTTGCTTGACGCAGCGGTTTGCGGAATCCTTGTTTATCTTTTGTTCTTTTGGAAAGTATTCAGCTGAACCATTTCAATGGGAAAATGCCTGATGGGGAACCAGAACGAAGACCGGGATTCGATCCTCCGAGATACACGCGTGCTCGATGGAGGAATGGCTTCCGAACTTGAGTATCTTGGCGCGAACATTGATGGTCCGCTTTGGTCCGCGCATGTTCTGGAAGATCAACCAGAGAAGGTCATCGCCGTTCATCGCGCGTACATCGAAGCGGGGGCGGATTGTATCGAAACTGCCAGCTACCAGGTATCGCGCAGCGGCTATTCGGAATTTGGCTTTGCGCCGGAGCAGGCAGACGCCGCGCTCCTTCGATCCGTCGCACTGGCTCGCGCGGCTGCCGCTGAGTTTCCCGAACGTCACATCCAGGTAGCTGCATCCCTTGGACCTTTCGGTGCAGTGCTCCACAACGGAGCGGAGTACCACGGCAACTACTCCATTACCTTCCGCGAGCTTGTCGATTTTCATCGCGAACGAATTGAGATTCTGGCAACGGCAGGCGCGTCGCAGAAGCCCGATCTGCTTGCGTTTGAAACGTTGCCGTCGCTGACCGAAGCTGAGGCAATCGGTGAAGCACTCACCCCATGGCCAAACCTGGCCGTCTGGTTCGCCTTTACTTGCCGCGATGAACAGAATGTGGCTCACGGCGAATTATTGCGAGAGTGCGCCGCCAGTGTGGCACGCATCCCGCAGGCCGTTGCCATCGGCGTCAACTGTACGCAGCCGATGCTGATTCCTGCGCTGATCGCCGAATTGCGCGAAGCTTCGAGCAAGCCTGTGATTGTCTACCCCAACTCCGGCGAGGGCTGGGATGCTGAAACGCGCACCTGGACGCGGTCGAGTGATCCTGCGGACTTTGGAAAAATGGCGGCCGAGTGGTTCGCCGCCGGTGCGAAGATTGTCGGTGGCTGCTGTCGTACGCGTCCTGCCCACGTCCGTCAGATAGCCGAAGCCGCAACAAAGAATTGAAAGAGTCAACCTCGTCCGCTTAGCACCTGTTTCGCAATTGTCGCCAACTGCATGTTTGAAGTGCCCTCGTAGATCTTTCCCACTTTGGCATCGCGATAATACTTCTCGGCTGGATAGTCGCGAACAAAACCATTGCCGCCAAAAATTTCGACGCACTGGCTTGCCACGCTCTCCGCCACATGCGACGTAAAGTATTTGGTCATTGCGGCTTCGCGGACATATGGCTGCCCCGCATCCTTCAACCTCGCCGCGTTATAGACCATCAGCTTGGCCGCCTCGATCTCTGTGGCCATCTTCGCGAGCGCAAACTGCACAGCCTGGAACTCCGCAATAGGCTTACCAAATTGCCGTCGCTCTTTCGCGTATCGCGCGGCATGTCCCCATGCGCCTTCCGCTAAACCCAGCATCTGCGCGCCAATTCCAATGCGTCCTTCATTCAGCGTTTCAATTGCGATCTTGTACCCCTTGCCCTCCTCTCCAATCAGGCTTGAGGCGGGAACAACGCAGTTATCAAACAACAATTCACATGTGCTGCTGGCTCGAATTCCGAGCTTGTCTTCTTTGCGGCCAATGGCAAACCCCGGCGCGTTCTTCTCGACAAGAAATGCAGTTATGCCCTTATATCCAATTGTGGGATCGAGAGTAGCAAACACGAGGAAGAGCCCCGCCTCGCGCGCGTTCGAGATCCAAAGCTTGCGGCCGTTCAGCCGATAACCGTCTGCTATCTTCTCCGCGCGGGTTTGCAATGCAAAGGCATCAGAACCCGAACCGGCCTCACTGAGCGCGTACGCACTCACGGTGCCCGAGGCGAGGCGCTGCAGCCAGTGCCATTTTTGATCGTCGCTGGCCCAACGACGGATTGCGTTGATGACGAGCGTGTTGTGCACATCGACCAACACTGCGACAGCCGGATCTACCGTCGAAATGGCCTCGATTGCGAGCACAGAATCGAAAAAGCTGCCGCCAGCGCCTCCAGACTCTTCTGGAACCTCGATGCCCATGAGACCCAGCTCAAACAGCTTGCTTATGACGCCGTCTGCAAACTGTTGCTCGTCATCCATGGTGCGCACTAGCGGCGCAAGTGTCTCTTCTGCAAACTGCCGCACCGTCGAATAGAAAAGGCTTTCCTCTTCAGAGAGCTGAGTAAGGGGAAAAGGAGTATTGCGCATTTCTGACAAGGGGGTTCCTGCCTCCGGCCTCGCAGTTTATCAAAACTGGTTGACGCCACGCTTTCCGCGGGTGCGAAAGAGTCAGACACTTATGCCACGCCCACCCAATACTGAGCCTCGGGATTTAGTTGATCACCAAGGTAAATGTTGATTGCGATGTGACTGAAGATGTAACCGAGTCAGTACCAATCAAGGTAATTGTGTAAGTTCCCTTCGGGGGATTCGGTACGGTATTCGTATTGGTGTTGGTGGCTACGCCCCCGCAGGCTGAGAGACAAAGCCCGGCAAAAGCAAGGACTAGCATGTACGACAAGGCTCGAAGCTTCCGGGAATTGCGACCAAGGAACCCGACAATCAACAATCCTGCGAACGCCAAGCCAACCGGAGCGGGATTTGGCATCGAACTGCGCGAGCTCTTCATCGTCCGCAGCCGATGCAGTGGGTGAGCGTTTCCCTTGGTGACTGCGGCGCTCACGCAGTCCGCGGCTCGGGTGTCGACCAGCATTTGCGTGGTCAAAGGGCTTGTCCCGCTGACGGTTACGGACCCATCGCCGTTGCTCAGCATTGTCGTGAATGCGTAGCACAGATTAGTCAGAGCCGTGTCGTTTGACGTTGAAAAGGTCAGGTATACCGTCCCGGTGTACCCGTTCTTGGGTGTCACCGTGATGGTTGAATTCGCCGCGCCTCCCTGGGCCACCGTTACATTGCTTGCTGCCACAGTAAAGGTTCCCGAACCGGAGCCGGTTCCGCTTACGATTACGGAGATCACTCCGGTTGAGGCGGCGTGAGTCACATCCCCTGAGTACTTCGCAACAATCTGGTGAGTTCCCGCAGTGGTGAACTGCGTTGTGTAGGCGTACGTTCCCGAAGCGGTCAGTGCGAGACTTGCAACCGTGGTTCCGCCGCCTACAGTTCCTCCGTCCAGGTCGAGAGTCAAGGTGCCGGTCGGAGTCGTTGTGCCGGATTGAGAAGTGACGGCGATTGTGAACATGTCGCTTGCGTTCACGTCAGGAGTCGTTGTGGCTGCAGTAATTGTGGTTTTGGTTCCGATAAGAGTCGAGCTGTTGACGGGCCAGGCCGCAACAAGATTGCCCGCATCCACTGACCCGAGCCCAGTGACCTGGTCATATCCCGCTTCCGCCGAGAAACCCGTGGTCGTTGTTCCGCAATAAGTCGAACCCGCATTGCAGTTGTTATTGCCGCTGGTTACATCGTGAAAGACGGACGCATAGGTTGTAGAGTCCGAAGCGAGGGCGTAGAGCGTTGGGTTCATCAACCCTTGCCCGCCAACGTAGCCATTCTTCTGGTTAATGAGCGCGATCGTGCCGGCAAAAATGGGTGCACCAAAGCTCGTGCCGCCGGCGACCGTCAGGTCGGTGGTAGCGGCGTCACGGAAGCCGTTATTGCAACTTGCCTGCTGCGCTGGCGGAGTCGTGTCCCAACTTGACTGGTCGCTCGTGCAATAAAGAAAACCGGGAAATGCCGGTGAGGAATAGACGGCAATATCTGGAACGTCGCGCTTGCTGTCGTTCGGTATGCCGGAAACGCCTTTCTGCCACGTGGGTTTGCTGAACAACGCGCTCGCCCCACCACCACTCGCGCTCAAGCCGGATTGAGAGGAGCTGTCATTCCAGGCCAACTCCGGAATGTAAGTCTTTGCTGAGCTGAGAATGTCGCTGGTGCTCTGGGCCAGCCAGTATGTCGAGTTTGTCGATGTGCTGTTGGCGGGCGTGATCTCAGTGCCGCCTATGCCGGTGACATAAGGGCTGCTGGCCGGATAGTTGACTGCAATTCCAAATTGCTGATCTTGGGTGAGCCCGTTGGTAGTATCCCCGGAACAGGCCGTGGAGCCCTGGTCACCGGAGGGGGCAACGACGGTTTGCCCCTGCGCTGCTGCCTGGGCCAAAGTGGATTCCAGGGAGAAGCCATTGAGTGCTGTCTCGCACACACCATAGCTGACGCTGATGATCGATGCGATCCTCTCGTCTACGGAATAGACGATCGAGTCAAATGCGCTGTAGTTGGTGCTGCTTCCCGTGTAGACAAAATAAATGTCTGCGCCGGGTGCGATTGCGCCGGCCCATTCGAGGTCGAGATCCGATTCTGCTTCGTCTCCACCGCTGAAGATCGTGGAGCTCCCAGTACCCGGCACCAATACGAGCGTTGGATCCTTTATCGCCTGTCCAGCGGCGTTCTGGAAGTGTTCAATGTCGCTTACAGATACTCCAGACTGGCCAACCACCGCGATGGATTGCCCAGTTCCGTCAATCCCGCTGCTAGAGAGCGGCTTGATGTTATAAACCGTCGCGATGTCGCCGGGCGCAAAAAAGACACTGCCAGAGACGCCTGATGTGAATGCGCTCCTCGGGCGAGAGTTATTCGCGCGGAAATGGAATGGTCGTGGGTGGAAATCGCTGAGATTCCGGATGGACTCAATCGTGGGCGCAATGGCTGCTGGCACTGATAACTCGGCCGAAGGTGCAAAATGTTGCAGGCCATTCGCTTTGTAGTAGTGCATTTCGGTTCGAAATGCGCGCTCGACTTGGTTCACACTGCCGGAAAAACGAATGAAGGTTTTGCTTCGGGCGACCGAGTCCACTGAAAAGCCCTGCTGCTGAAGCCAGGCCTGCACCTTCTCGATGTCGGACTGCGCCATTCCAAAACGATTCGCGAACTGGTCGGGTGTCAACCATTGATGGTAGAGAGGCGACGAGGGATCTTGCTGCGCGGCAATCAACGCTTCTAAATCTGCCTGTTGAGAAGCCGAGCGGCTAAAAACTATGCTCATGCCGCGCACTCGGGAATCAGCTGGCATGCGACCCGCATCCGTCCCACGCTGCGAAAGCGGTTGCAACGATCCTTTCACGGTCAACATTTCGGAGTTGCTTATTTCGGATCGAATCCTCGGCGCTTGCACCTGCGCCGTAAGAATTGGGCTTGCGACCGCACAGGCAGCAAGCCACCCACAAATCCGATGCAGGCGTGGACTTGAAATGAGCTTTATAAGCATAGCCATCCTTTTGACGTGAATGGTTTTATCTCTATCGCGCCGCCTGGCACATTAAATTCGCGCTCAAGCTTAAGCCGAGCTTTGGCTCCAGCGCCCGTTCTCTCAGCGTTGAAGGGGTCGGCAAGATGAAAATCCGACACGGTTCGTCAAGAGCAAAGGTTTTGCACCCCTGCTTAGACTCCAAATCAACCACAAAGTTGTGGGCCGATCGAAGGGCCAGTGCGGAAACCTCATCCAGAGCGATGAGGAGTGAAACATCCAGAATTATCCAGGGTATCGGAGCGGAAGTGGCAACTTTCAGTTTTCGTACTTGAGGAGTTCCAAGCAGATCGCGCTCTTATGCGGAGGAATAAACCCGTCAGCGCGCCAGGCGATCGATAGTTTCTCGCGGTCGAGCAGTTTGCGTATCTGACCTCGCGCATGCTCGGCCCAAGGTCCGGACTTGTCCAGCCGCACATAAGCCTCCCAATGGCGCAAAGCTGCGCGGCGGTCTCCTTTGCGTTCAAACGCCAAAGCCAGATTGTAATGAGCATCGGCGTAGCGCGGCGAGAGAACAATGGAACGCTGGTATGCGGCGATAGACTCGTCTGGCCGTTCCAATTCGTCCAGCACATTCCCTAAATCAAAGAACGCCAGGACGTAGCTCGGGTCCGTTTCCGTAGCACGTCGATAAAGCTCTTCTGCTCGATTGAACTGGCGCAGATGGAAATATATAGTTCCCAGATTGATGTAGGCGGGTGCATAAGAGGGATCCAGGACAAGCATTTGTTCATAGAGCGTGATTGCGCGCTGCTTGTCACCCAGTTCCTCAGCTTGAACTGCGGCGACGAAGAGATCCTGCACACCGGCGGAATGGGGTGAAGTCGACCGCCGCAGTTGGCAAACTTCGGGTGCGGCAAGTTGCTGGTCCAGGCGATCGAAATCGAATAACAACTGCCGGCGAATTGGATCGACCATTGCGCCATCGCAGCGGAAAGCCAGTCGCGTCCCGGTCCGCACCAAAGATGCTTCCTGCAGCGGATTCAACATCCCTGCGACTGCCTTCATGGCCACGATCGAGTGTCGAATGGAGGCCGCGGAGACGTCTTCCTCGCGAAGGGAGCGCAATGTTCTCAACTGGCCGAGATCCTGAAAGGAATAGATGTCACGCGGGGTAATGAGGCCAGCTCTCTCCCACCCCTGCAACTGGCGGGAGCTAATTTGCAAAATCCTCAACACGTCCTGCCGGCTATAGCTGATCACTCTTCAATGCTCCCGTTGTTCATCCGGGTCGTTCTCAGGTCTCGAACTGGGCCCACGACGTCGATTCCCGATTCCGGTCCTGGACGCGGCTATTGAAACAGCGACGGAGGAACCGCTTCTTGTTGCGATTATGCCAAGAATATGCGTGGATAAGCAGGTGCGAAACAATATCCCGACAAAAAGTGAGTGGATAACCCGTACCTGATTTGGTTCGCGCAGGAGATCGCAACGGTTGTTGTGCAAGTCAGATCTCGAACCTCAAGCCGATTTGAACTGGCTGGAGGACATGAGTGTGTTCTCTGTCATGCCAGGTGACCGCTCATTGGACTATGATGGCTAAAAATTGCCGACAACAAGAAAAGTCATGAGCTGAACCCAGTGTCGCTATGTCCTGCGTGAGATTCGGGCCGGCGTCTTGCATATCTCCAATGACGAGATTCGGCGATGAAATCGATCGCGGCTGGGGGCTAGTGAGTGGCATGAGGCTTAATTTAGCGGTTTTCTCGGGAATAGGGATCAGTCTGTTTATTTCAGCCTGTGGTGGTGGCGGTGGTGGAACCGCAATGACTCCGCCGCCCTCCGGACCCACAATTACTTCGATAGCGATAACCCCAAACAGCGCCATCATAGGAACGCAGGTGCAGTTCGCCGCCACGGTGGCAGGGACAGGTAGTTTCAGCAACGGCGTTACATGGTCAATCGCTGCGCCGTCAGGCAGCGCAATGAGCCCGGGTACTATCACGGCTACGGGTCTATACACCACACCCTTTCCGGCTCCGCCGACTGTCACGGTTACAGCCACTAGCACGCAGGAT
Organism: uncultured Acidobacteriaceae bacterium; assembly: GCA_963737915.1. Lineage (GTDB taxonomy): Bacteria > Acidobacteriota > Terriglobia > Terriglobales > Acidobacteriaceae > Telmatobacter. Next base: position 538,735 of record CAVTUP010000028.1, read on the forward strand.
CCAAGCAAGAGCGGCAGTGCGACAGTAACGCTGAGCCAACCGGTTGTGGCTAGTGGTCCGGCGCTCACGGTCGATGTGGCGCGCAGACTCACAGCATCAATCCGTATATCTACGGCATGAACTTTTACACGCTGAGTCCGGCGGCGGCCAAGGCTGTAAACCTCAGCGTTAATCGCTGGGGCGGGGACGCCACGTCCCGCTACAACTACCTTCTTGATGTAACGAGTTCAGCCAGTGACTGGTATTTTGAAAACCAGATTGGAATGCCGGGCGGCACCCAGGCTAACAGTTCCTTCAACGCGATGGTTACAGCAGATGCTGCTATGGGGACCAAGACAATGGGCACGGTGCCCGTGCTGGGCTGGGTCGCCAAGGACGCTATCTCATGCAGCTTTCCCACCGCGACCTATCCGAATCAGCAGAAACTCGCTCCCGATCGCGCCTGTGGTAACGGTGTCTACGCCCAGGGCGTGAATGGCTGTTCGAATTCGAGTGGTTGCAGCGTAACCGGGAATGATCCCAAGCTCACCAGCACTACTGTCGACTCGTCCTTCGTGGGCAATTGGGTGACTTTCCTTGTTGGCAAGTTCGGCACCGCAGCAGCCGGCGGTGTTGCGATCTACGACCTCGACAACGAGCCGAGCTGGTGGGATGCTGTGCATCGTGATGTTCATCCCTCTCCCTTCACTTATGACGAAGTGACCGACAACGGCATAGCCGTCGCCAAGGCGATCAAGACGGTCGATGCAACGGCAGAGGTCAGCGGACCGGTGATGGATTTCTGGTGGAACTACTTTTATTCAAAAAAGGATGTCGAAGCAGGTTGGGGTACGGGACCGTGTTACTCGCCTTGGAGCAATCCTCTCGATCGCAATGCGCACGGCGGCACTCCACTCATCGAGTATTACCTGCAGCAGTTCAAGTCGTACGAAACTGCTCACAACGTGCGGCTGCTTGATTACCTCGACCTCCATACCTACTTCGCACCGGACAATCTCGCATTCAGCACTGGGGGAGACACGGCCACGCAAATGATTCGTCTGGATTCGACGCGCGTGTTTTGGGATCCGACCTATACCGATCCGAACTTTCTGCAGCCGAACTACACTGGCGACACGAATTATTCGGCGAGTTGTACACCTCCCAAGCAGGCGCCGCAAGTGATTCCAATGATGAAGACCTGGGTTGCAAACAATTATCCGGGAACCAAATTGGCGATCACCGAATATAACTGGGGCGGACTTGAGCACATCAATGGCGCACTGGCCCAGGCGGACATCCTTGGGATCTTTGGACGTGAGGGTCTTGATCTTGGAACCCTTTGGGGACCGCCGGACCCGGTAACGCAGATTCCCGGGATGATGGCGTTCGAGGTGTATCGCAACTACGACGGCGCCGGGTCGACATTTGGCGACGAAGCGCTCACATCAACCAGCGGAGATCAGAAAAAGCTCTCGATCTACGGGGCGCTCCGTACCAAGGATAATGCCGTCACGATCGTGGTCATCAATAAGACGTACGGCGATCTCACAGATACAATCTCTCTTCAAAATATGATCGCAGGTGGTCCGGCCCAGGTATTTCTATACAGCAGCGCGCATTTGGCGGGACTGGTTGCGCAGCCGAACATAACCGTGACGCCACCGGCGACGGGAAGCGCAAGCACGATTACCGCCACGTTCCCGGCGCAATCCATCACCTTGTTCGTTGTGCCCAGGGCTTGAATAGATACCCAGGAGCTGGCCGGAGCAGGTTCTCATTTCCATTTGGGAAAACTAACTTTCGAGTTGCCGGCATTCAGGCTTTACTCACTTCCAACATTGTGCCTTGTCTAAATCCGGAAGGCTCGAAATCCAACCGGCCCATTCTTCATCGAATGGATAGGCTGATCGCTCAATCTCTAGGTCTTTGTCGGTTGAGCGTTTTGGAACAAGCACGGTATATGCGATCCCGGAACGCCATGTTGTCTTGACGCCAAGAATTTCATCTTTCGCTCGGCTGCTAGTGCCCCAAAAATGCCGCACAGAAATGCTGCCCTGCTCGAAAATAATGGCTGACTTACGCGCCTCTGCGATGAGGAACGCAGCCACAAAGAAAAGGCCGATCCCGAACATCCCATCTGCGACGTTCCCCTGCAGTTCCTTCCTGGACTGCTCCCAGACCAAGCAACCTCCCAAGAAGATAGCCGCTCCGGCTTGAATGAAACTGACCACGAAAAAGTAGGGTTTAAGCCGGTAGATTCTTATCGAGTTCGGTTCGCTCCGCGGCACGCTCATCGAGTTGCCCTCTTTAGATCGATTCGCAAGAATTATAGCGATCTCATGAGTCTTGATTTGGTTGTGGTCGGCAGTAGGCAACTCGGAAGTCATTCCTTGGTGACTGATGTAAAAAAACGCCATGAGAGGTGGTCGATAACCGTTCGGCTAATTCACCTGCGCAGCGTTCTGGTGCGCGTTCGCAAACTGGTATCCCTGCGGTATCTCAGAAGTCGGAGGGTTTGCGCTGCTTACTCAAAATTATCGATTCTATGGAGCCGACGGTCAGACTTGAACTGACGACCTGCTGATTACGAATCAGCTGCTCTACCAACTGAGCTACGTCGGCCTGCTCCTTCAAGATTGTACCGTTGTGCCCGTATTCGGTAAAGGCAAGCAGCCAATCCCGCTGCTCGAGCGTCACTTCTATTATCAGGCGGGAGGAGGAGCAACGGTCATGGATCTAACCCTTCAGCTCTCATTCAGAATCGCGCTTGTCTGGGCCGGAGGATTTCTGATTGCGGCAGCTGTGCAGGCCATTCTGCCAAATGGAGCCGGGATCAATCTCACCGGGAAGGACGGTTCTCTGTTCATTCCATTCAGCCGCATGGGCTTCTGGACCTGCGTTCTCGCGGCCCTCATCGTAACCGCCCTTGTGGTTGGCCGTGCGATGCTTGCGGACATCGGATTGAACAAGTAAGGAACTGCCTTCCCGGGATCTCCAATTTCCCGGTCTTCAAATCTGCGGCTATACTGCTCCCCATGAAACCCGACCAATTCGAAGAATCGCAGCGACTCACTTCGCTCTACAGCGAAATGGGTGAAATCGAAATCCGTGAACTCGCTGCGGGCATCGACGACCTTACCGACGTCGCAAAACAAGTCCTGCGTGATGAACTGAAGAAGCGAAGTTTGTCGGGCGACGCGTCTGCGGTTCGGAGTGCAGTCCCAAGGAATCAGGAATGGGAATACGCCGAAGATTCAAAAGACCAAATGGTCGCCGAGGGCGACGATGACAGCCGTGCCGAGTTCACATGGAAAACCAGGCTTTGCGAATGCAACACAAGTGAGGAAGCAATGGCACTCGTGTTGACATTGAGGAAAGCGGGAATCGACGGCTGGGTTGAAAGACAAAGGTCCGTCGCAAGTATGAATGGTCCAACTGTTCTTGTCGCTGCCGATCAGCTTGAACAAGCGCGCGAGATTGCAGCCCAGCCAATCCCGCAAGACATCATCGATGAATTGAACGAACCGCCTGAGGAGTTTGTTCCTCCGACCTGCCCAGCGTGTGGCGCGAAAGACCCGACGCTAGAAAGCACGGATCCTTCGAACACGTGGGTGTGCGAATCGTGCGACAACACGTGGACGGAGCCCGTTCCCGAGTAGGGCCAAAACCGAAACAAGTTATTGCGTCTTCCGTTGTGCTACCCACACACCGTCAGCGCGGCCATCTACGCGCATTCGGCCTTTCGCAGCGGCATCGTCGATCCAGCCTTCGAGCACCGCCTTATTGGGACCGGGCGCACCATCTCTGCCTTCCGGCCAGTCTGCGACGAAGGACAACTCAACGTACCCCTCGCGCCAGGTGCCAGTGATCGGCTTCTTTTCACCGAGGTCCCCAGACCATGTCCCGCTGAGCTTTGTGCCATCTCGCGTCAACTTCATGGTGCCCTGAAACGGCCCGGCATCACTCCCGTACTTCACGTCCCACTCCCCGCTTGCTTCTGCGCCATTCTTTACGGGTATCGGAGCCGCTGGAGTAATTCGCAAATTCGAGAAATATGATTCCTCTCCCGCGTATCCCCAGAGAGAGATCCCGCCGTGGAGATTCGGACCTTTCAGGCCGTTCACCACCAGACTCGGTTTCGTCGAGCCATTCAGAAAAATGCGCGCCGTCCGCCCCGCTACTTCGATCTTCAATTTCGTCCACGTCTCCGGCTGAATGTCCGCATAGCTCTCGTAGACGAACGGCCATTCGCGACGAAGGCGATACCATCCGAAGTTTGGCTCAGAGCAGTACTGGATCGAATGATTTCGCATGCCCTGATCGTCCGCTAAAGCATTCTTCGGCCGAAGGTAGAAAAGTTCATATTCGGAACCGTCAGGCTTGGCTCGAAAACCGATACCCAGGAATCCGGGCATGCGAACTCCCGGTGGCATCGTGATCTTCACCGCGATATCGGCTTCAATCGTTCCGTCCTGAAAATCGACACCGGGCAGTAGCGCGAATCCGGATTGGTCTTCTTGCGATACGGTGGTCAGTCGAACAGCCTTGCGGCCGAGATACTCTGTGGCCTCGGCTTTGACCTTATGCAATTCAAGACCGGCTGCATCGACCAAAGGAAATGTCTGGGCTTGCGCAGCCAGCGCGGTCGATGCTGCGCCTAGCACGAGTGCTACCAGCTTCAACAGCGGCTTCTCAATTTCTTTGAACATGGGCATGGTGTTGAACCCCTTTGCGCTTCCATCCGGATGCTTTGCAATTCCGATTGCCCGGAGAAAAAGATCCGACCCAGATCTCCGGACGGTTTAGAGTCGCGTGGCAGTCTTTCGAGGCTTGCATAAGCCGCTTGGGGGAGTGAACAAAAATGTCGCGAGGTGGAGCTGCCGTGTGACGAATCCGTTGCTAAAACATCTGGCCAGCGGAGAACTGCTTGCTCACGCGCGACCTACAGCCGGGGTCGTGCCAGTCCGGCGGCCAGCGACTTGGGACGTAAATAACGACAAAAACGGAAAGAGCCGCCCGGCAACAGGGCAGCTCCTTCCTCAGGGAGAATAGTTCCAACGGAGGCAAAACCATCAGAACTTTCTGGCTGCATACTAGGTGCGGGGGGACGGAGTGTCAAGAATAAATCGGGGAAGAAATAAGGTTATTATTTTCTGATGTTTACGAGACTATGCATTTCAACTAACGCGGAGGTTCATTCGTCTGATCTTCGCCTTTTCAGGTCTGTTTCAACTAGTCTTTTCAGGGTGTTTCTTAGGGTTTAAGGGCGGTTTTCCACAGCCGGAAGGTGGACGTTAACACTTCGGATGCGATCACCGGAATGTTTTGCAGAACCGACTCTCACTTTTCCAAATTCAATCGAATGAACTCAGTATCGTACACAGACGAAACCGGCTTACCACGTGCGATGCGATAAAGCGCCCTGCCGCCTCCCATAAAGAAGCCAAGCAGAATTGCCGCGCTGCACCCGATTATCACCATGGTTGCGATCCCTAACAGCAACTGTCCGGTCCTCGTGACCTCGGATTCTGTCGGCTGGGGAATTGCTGTCAGGTCGGCCTCATAGTGCACCGACGATATCAGTTTGTGACTTTCGTCTGGAATCGCGTCACCGCTCACCACGGCGACCAGAGGCCCGCTGCGTCGTACTTCAAGAGAGGCTTGATCTGAGTCAACCAGGGGCTTCGGCCACGGAGGCTGCGCCTGGTTTCCGGCTTTGACGTAAGCTCGAATCTTTGTCTCCTGTGCCTCCGCCATCTGGGGTGTCGGGTAGTTGATCAGCGTAAGCGTCGCAGATCCCGATCGCAAAGAGTAGTTTGCGGTGACGGTCTCCGCATCTCGATCGAAGCCAATAAGTTCCGGTGGCAACACACCGCCGGCTCCCGCATAGCCCAAAGGCCCGAGAGCATAGTGCGTTGTTTGCTTGTCAAGAGATGCTTGCGGCAGGCTCGCCAAGATCGGCGGTGGTAAGGCCTTGTTTCCTTGAGGGGTGGGCAATTGGCTCGCCAACTCGCGCAGTTCGGCGGCAGACATCGGGCCGAGGTGGGAGAAATCCGCGTTGACGACAGTGTTGCCCTGCCAGAAGAGGACGCGGTTCTTGTTTGAAGTCGCACCCGAGCCAATGTCCGCTTTTGGCCAGCCGTCTTGCCGGTAAAAGGAATACGCACCGTAGGCCCCGCTCAGATCGCGAAAGCTCATCGCTTGCACATTCAATGTCTCGGTACCGCGTTTATAGTTTGCGCTTGTGGCGCCAACGAAGTCATATTCCTTCAAAGCAGCGGCATTTGCGCTGTCGGCCTCGGCCGCCTCAGGCACTGTTTTTAAAGGTTCCGATGCTACCCATCCAGCGAATGCATCCGGTAGCAGGGGTTTCATTTTCGGAGCGTTTGGCGAGCCCGCAGTGATCATGACAGCGTTCGGCTTTGCAGGCGCAGCCTGCGCTTCCAGCCGAGCCTCCACGCCAACCAGACAAACCGAATACAAAACAATTGCAATCCGACGCATCAACGAAGCCCCATATTCAAGGTACACGTTTATACCGGTCCACAAACCGGTACCAAACGCCCCATATAGTTCTTTGACACTTGAAGGGGCCGAAAGGTTCCTGACTAACGGTCCGGCTCGTGTCGGAACTTCGAAGAATGGAGATTCATGACGGTGCGCTGCATCTTGCTTCGCAAATCCAGCATCGAAGTCGCGAAATGGAGGAATATCCAAATGTTTCGACTGGCCTTATACATCTTCGGGATCTCATCTTGCGCGGCGGCGTTGCTGGCTTACAAAAAGCAAAGGGATGCCAAGCGGCCGATCCCGGTGAAAGAAGCCGCCGCCAAGCTGCAGAAAGCATGGGCTGACAGTCACACATACGCTTAGCGCGCTTTCGATCCTGCGTGATGGGCACGGCCAGGGCCGAACGGCAGAGATTTGTGCGTCGCTAGACTTTCGCAACTCCGGCTGCCGTCCACCAGGCATCGAACGCATCCAAGGCGCGATCGCATTGAATGCGATGCCTCTCCTTTTTATCCCTGATCTTGCTTCGGAGCTCTTCTTCTAGCGGCTCGAGAAGATCGAAGGTTATGTTTGCCGGCTGAAAGTCCTTTGGATCGGCGTGTGTAATGAAGTGAATCAGCGAGCCGAGACCAGTCGCGCGAGGGACTGGTCCTGGTTCTTCGCCCCTCGACAAACTTGCTGCATAGATCCCTGTCAGCATGCCCGTGGCGATCGATTCTGTATATCCTTCGACGCCTGAAAGCTGGCCTGCAAACATGAGCCAAGGGTGCTTTCTAAGCCGAAGGCTCTGATCGAGCAGGGCCGGCGCACAGATGTATGTGTTGCGATGAATCTGACCGTAGCGGAGGAACCGCGCGTTCTCAAGACCGGGGATGAGGCGCAGAACGCGTGCCTGTTCACCGAACTTCAAATGATTCTGGAATCCAACCAGGTTATAACTGTCAGCGCGCAGATTTTCTTTCCGCAGTTGCACAACCGCCCAAGGCCGATTGCCGGTGCGCGGGTCGCGGAGCCCAACCGGCTTCATCGGCCCGAATCGCAACGTGTCTCGACCACGCCGAGCGAGCACCTCGATCGGCAAGCATCCCTCAAAGTAATCCAGTGTTTCCCACTCTTTGGCTTCCGCTGCTTCCGCAGCGAGCAGGGCATCGAGAAAGCGATCGTACTCGACGCGATCCATAGGACAGTTGATGTAGTCTGCCGTGCCCTTATCCCATCTCGCCGCAAAGTACACGCGTTCCATGTCGATGGAATCGGCGTCGACAATTGGGGAAATTGAGTCGTAAAAAGCCAGGTGTTCAGAACCTGTGATGCGTTGGATTTCTTCGCTCAGCGGGTGGGACGTCAAAGGCCCTGTTGCGACGATCGTTAGAGCAGGATCTCCAATGGCGGGAGGTTCAAGGCGAGTCACCTCTTGGCGAAATACAGTTATCGCGGGTTCAGCGGCAATGGCGTCTGCGATGCGCCTGGAAAACTCCACCCGATCAACCGCAAGCGCGTGCCCGGCCGGTACCGCGCATTCATCCGCGATACTCAACAGCGGCGATCCGGCACGACGCATCTCCTGCTTGAGTAGCCAGGGGGCAGTATTGGGTGACTCGCTTTTAAGGGAGTTGGAACAAACGAGTTCGCCGAATTCTGTGGTTTGGTGAGCCGGAGTCAGTCGAGGTCGTCCGTCCACCATAGTGCGCATCTCGTATAAGTCAACGCTGCAGCCCAAACGCGCTGCGGTAAGCGCGGCTTCGGGGCCGGCCAGACCACCGCCGATAATGCGAATCTTCACCGCGGTAACCCCGGTTTTTCAGCCGATGTCGCGGCAAGGCGCTTGATAGCGTCGCCGGTCAAGCGCACATTCCGCCATGAGTCGAGAAACTCGGCGCCCATGGCACTGTAGAAATCGATTGCTGGAGTGTTCCAATCGAGCACTTCCCATTGCAGGCGCATGCATCCCTGCTCTTCGGCGATCGCTGCGATTCTTTGGAGCAGGGCCTTGCCGATTCCGAGCCCTCGGAACTCTGGGAGGACAAATAAATCCTCCAAATAGAGTCCTGGTCGCCCGAGCCAGGTTGAGTAGTTGAAAAAGTAGAGCGCGAATCCCGCCGGTACGCCATCTTGATGAGCCATCAGGCATCTAAAGTAGGGGTTGGGGCCGAATCCATCCCGTATAAGGTCTGCTTCACTGGCAGTTACGGCATTTGGTTCGCGCTCATATTCAGCCAGAGCCCGGATGAAGTTGAGAATTTGAGGGACATCGTCGAGGGTCGCCGGACGAATGGACGTTGTCATATGGCCATTGTAGGGTGTGACGCAGACCACAATGAACTCCTTGCAAGCCGAACTACCATTGAATGAGCACACTGGTTCGCTCGACGTGGCTTTCAGGACGCCAGAGGGATAAGGCAAGACTGGCCGGCCTTGTGTTGTAGTGTCGATTGGATTTACCTTGATTCGTGCTGAGAGCAGTTTGCCGTTGTGGTATTCGGCCGAGGGAAGGTTGCCCTCAGTGGACCTGCGCAGGGGCAGATACAAGGCAGCGAGCGGGTTGCTCGGCGATATGATTTAGCTGATGTTTACTTTTGTGAAAGAACATACGATTTTTTGATTGAGCCCGCGTGCAGCCTCGGTCGCGCAGCTCCCAAGGAGAAAACCATGAAACGCACGATTTCGCTCTGGCTGGGTCTGGCGGCACTCGCCATCATGCCCGCGATTGCGCAGACCCCCGCAGCAGCTCCCACAGGCAAGATTCACGGTCACGTGACAAATCCGACGGGCTCCCCCCAGTCGGGTGGCACCGTCAGCCTCATTGGAACCACCCGCGCCGCCTCAGGACCAGGGTTGTCGGCACAGACCGCTGACAAAGGTGTCCTGACCGTGGATGCAAATGGCGATTACAAGGGCGAGGCCGCCCCTGGGGTCTACTCGCTCGTCTACCGTACACCGGGCATGGAACAAGACAAGCAGGCGGACAAGCTCGACAACGTGAAGGTTACGGCCGGTGAAGACGTGGCCGCCGACTTCGATATGTCGCGCAAAGAGTACGTCGACGCGCTGCCGCCAGAGACGAAAAAGCAACTAGAGGAAATGCGCAAGCACAATGCGGAGGCCCTCAAGGCGAATGCGGTAATCAAGAATCTGAACGCTGATCTCAAAACGGTTGTGCAAGACATCAAGGACGCAGACGGCGCGCGTGCCGCTGCCACTCAGCAGCTTGGGGCATCTGCCGCCCGGACTGATGTTGAAGCCAAAGAAGCCGAGATCAAGACCGCCAAGTACACCGAAGTTGAGACCTTGATGACGAAGGATACTCAAATGCGGCCGACCGAACCAATCCTGTGGGCATATCTGGCGCAGGGCCAGGCGGGCCTGAAGAAGTATGACGACGCTATTACCTCATTCAAGAAGGCACTCGAACTCGATGCTGCCTCGAAGAAGCCGAGTCCCGCCATTCAGGGCATGGCGAATGAGGGTATGGGTATGATCTATGCCCGCACTGGTAAAGTTCCTGAGGCAAACGCAGCTTATGATGCCGCAGCAAAGGCAGACCCAACGAAGGCCGCTTTCTATCTCAAGAACGAAGCCGTCATCTTCTCTCAGGTTGGAAATGCGGACGCCCAGGCAGCAGCAGCGGACGAAGCTATCAAGGCCGATCCGAATGACCCGCTTCTTTATTACCTAAAGGGACAGGCATTGGTTTCCAAAGCGACGGTCGACCCAAAGACGCAGCGAATCGTTCTGCCTCCAGGTTGCGGTGAGGCCTACCAGAAGTACCTCGAACTGGCGCCCAATGGTCCATATGCTGCCGATGTGAAGGGCATTCTTGACCAGGCAGGGCAGAAGATTAACTCCACCTATAAGGCGGGCAAAAAGTAGCTGCTACTTACTAATTTCAATTCAAAGGGCGTTCCCGATCGGGCGCGCCCTTTCCTTTTATGGAAAGGAATCAAGGAACGGGATTCTCGCCGCTTTGCATGGCGCTGCAATCTACAATCCAATCCATGAGTTCCGAGTTGCCAAGCTTCGAGCAAGCGCTTGCGGTGGTAAGTGCATACGCCAGCGAACTGGACAAACACCTGGATAGCCGGCGTCAGGACGTTGAACTTAGTCATGCCCTCGGCGGCGTACTTGCAGAGCCGCTCTTAGCAGATGAAGACCAGCCACCATTCTCCCGGTCTACACGAGATGGATTTGCATGTCGCGCAAAGGAGGCTTCGCGGCACAGGCCGTTGCTCGTGGCTGGCTCCACGCGTGCAGGAGAGGCTCCGGCAGGTCCGCTACCTCCTGGAGCCGTATGGGAGATTATGACGGGCGCGGCAATGCCCATCGGCGCGGATGCCGTGATGATGCTCGAGCACGTTGAGAATCTTGGCGATCAGATCCGTCTGCTTCCGACTCGCAAGATCAAGGCTGGCGAGAACGTCGTTCTTCAGGCCGCACAGGCTCATCGAGGAGACGTGTTGTTGCCCGCTGGTTCGAAAGTCGGCGCGGCTCAGATTGCTCTCGCGGCGGCGTGCGGTCATGCGAGGGTCGGCGTTTTCAAGCGCCCACGGGTGGCCATTCTGACAACAGGCGACGAACTGATACCGATCGCCTCAACGCCTGGTCCCGGCCAGATTCGCAACTCAAATGCCTCGATGCTGGCGGCGTTGGTGACCTCTCACGGCGGTGATCCCTGGGTGCTGCCCAATGCTGCGGACAACGACGAGTCTCTGGACGCCGCCTTGACGGAGGCTGCAGAGGCCGACCTGCTGCTCATTTCCGGGGGAGTTTCAGCCGGCAAGTTCGATCTTGTTGAGCCCGCATTAGATCGCTTTGGCGCGCACTTCTATTTCACCGGTGTTCGTATCCAACCGGGCAAGCCCCTCGTCTTTGGAGAGTTGCGTCCGCATGCGAAGGCGGCCTCGCATCAGAAGGACCGGCGCAAGCGTCCTTTCTATGGACTCCCCGGTAATCCGATATCCTCCGCAGTAACTTTTCTTTTGTTTGTCGCGCCTGTGCTCGCTCGATTAGCCGGCAGCCTCGAGGGCGGCCCGCGCTTCGTGCTCGCACAGTTGGGGCAAGACACGGACCGAAAGGGGAAACCGGGACTCACTCGCTTCCTGCCGGCGCATTGCGATTTCAGCCCGGCGGTCAGCCAACTTCCTCAAGTCGCCACGGTTTCGTGGCATGGATCCGGAGACCTCGCCGCCTTTGCACGTTCCAATTGCTTCGTGACTGTGCCCGAAGAAGCCGGCCTTCTTGAGGCAGGCACAACTGTTCGCATCCTGCTACCTTGAGAGACTCAATGTCCAAAACAGTGAAGAGCACGCTTTCACACTTCGACTCATCCGGAAGGGCCACAATGGTGGACGTGAGCGAGAAGCAGCCGACCCGTCGCACGGCGACTGCCTCAGCTTTTGTGGAGTTATCGACGAAGGTACTTTCTGCACTTCCTTCCAACCCAAAGGGCAATCCCCTGGAAATAGCTCGATTCGCCGGGATTCAGGCAGCGAAGCGCACTGCCGATCTCATTCCCATGTGTCATCCGCTGCCGTTGTCGCATATAGAGGTACAAGCGGAAATCACTGCCTCCGGCGTTCGTATCGTAGCTACGGCTGCGACAACCGCTGCAACGGGTGTTGAAATGGAGGCGCTCACCGCAGCGACTGTCGCCGCCCTAACTGTTTATGACATGACGAAGGCGCTCGATAAGGGAATCGTCATCCGTAATGTCCAGCTCGAGACCAAGTCGGGCGGCAAAAGTGGCGATTTCTCGCGCAAAACGCGATGAAAGCGGCCGGCCACAGTGTCTGCCAAATGCCGACAGACTATCTCCTCTAACGCGGTGTTGGCGGCTTGTCACCTGAAGGCGGCGGCCCATGTTGCTCTTCAGGCGGAGCCACGAACGGTTCCGGAGCAGAATGACCGCGATGGCAGGTCCCGCAGGTCACTGGCACGCCGGAGTTTTCGACCTTACTGACATAGTTCGTATTGATGTCTTCGGTCATTCGGAACATCAATCGGGCCGCCGCCTTTTCCTTTTTTGAGTCGTCGGCAAAGTTCAGGCGCGGTTTTCCGTTGGGGCCAATGTTGTTCGGATCGGGAATATGACAGGTGTTGCAATGAGCGCCTAATGCGGCTTCCCAGTTCTCCATGATGTCGTGAACCTGCTTACCGGTCAGGTTCTTTGGCAATACTTTCAGGTTGGTAGGAGCTGGATATTCACGCGGACGCGCCGGCGAGCTGCCAGGTCCGTCTGGTTTCGGCCCAGGAGCCTGTGCGATTGCGGCGATGGCAAAGCTGGCGGTCAAAAAGATGACGCCGGCGGAGGAAAGAGTCGGGACGGTTAGCTTCAAGCAGCACGTTCCTCGCAAGTTTTGGTCGGCTTCAGTTGTAGAGACGGAAAACTATGTCTTTGGGTTGCGCACGCGTACCAGGCCTTTAGGTCCCGATACGCAGCCGTTTTCACGAAGCGCGAAGCGAAGGGGCAAGTCAACGGCGTGCCTGATGCCGATTCGCGGAGTCGCCACGAACAACGGAGCTGGATATCCGTCATCACGAACCTGCAATGGCGAGGCTGGATTGGTGACATCCAACCCGTTGTGAATTGGCCGTGTGAGGCCCAGCGCCTGACAGAGGCGGCCCGGACCAGAGGCTATGAGTCGAGCCGGCGCTTCAGGTGCGAGGCCACGATTGGCTGCCATCAGATGCACTCCGGAGACAGGGTCCAGGGCTCGCAGGAGCACACTGCCTGCCAGACCGTCGGTTTCGCAACTGATGTTCATGCAGAAGTGCATCCCATAGATGGCATATACATAAGCGTGCCCAGCCGGTCCAAACAGCACGAGATTACGTGGTGTAGGGCCGCGATGTGCATGTGCGGCACGGTCAGCAGGATCGTTGTGCGGCCCCAAATAAGCCTCGACCTCGACAATTCTTCCGGCCAGCACGCCTTCCTCGTGTTTGTGCACGAGCAATTTCCCCAGAAGACGCGGCGCCACTTCTTCTGGGGAATCCTCAAAAAACGCTCGCGGAAGCAAGCTACCCGGCAGCCTTTCGCCTCTGGGCAATTTGGTCGTTATTTGTGCGATTTCTTCCATTCCTTCAACAGAGTGAGCACCTCTTCCGCGTGTCCCTCAGGAGTGACTTTGGGAAAGATGTGCAGCAAGGTTTGGTCGGGACCGATCAGGAACGTAGTCCGCTCTATGCCCCACACCTTCTTGCCGTACATATTCTTTTCCTTCATAACGCCAAACTGATTGCAGACTTTCTCGTCTACATCAGCAAGGAGGGTGTAAGGCAGATTGTACTTAGCGCGGAATTTGGCTTGTGCTTTCGGAGTATCGCGCGAGATGCCGAGCACTACGGCCCCAGCAGCCTGGAGTTTTTTGAAAGCATCGCGAAAGCCGCAGGCTTCAATGGTGCAGCCTGGCGTGTCTGCTCTGGGATAGAAGAAAAGCACGACGGGTTTGCCGGTATAGTCCGATAGACTTACGGACGTGTCTTCGTCGGTTTGCAGCGTAAAATCCGCGACCTTGCGATTCAATTCCATGGAGAATATTCCTCGAATGGTTAGTCTGGTGGAAAGAGGGGCGGTTGTGGCCGTCTGTTTTGCATTATCCGCGAGGTGGGCATCCCGTGTCATTGCATAGGATATGTGTCCTGATCGCGAGGCGAAGATTCCTAATCAGCTTGATTGGAATGGCGCTGTCTGCATCCGCTCAGTACCCCGGCCAGGTTGGCGGCAAGTCCAAAGACACCGTTGAGTTGCGCGCGATTGGAGTTCTCGAGTGGACAGGGGAACAAGGTAAGCCGAAAGCGAGTCGGCTTGTGCCCGTCACGGTCTATGACGGCACGGTGCTCCAGGATGGAAATGTATATCTGGCGCGTCCGCATCCATTGGCGTTGGGCAGAGAAGTGGAGTACGAACTCCAAAGAGACGGCAAACCGATAGGATTCTTCGACATCAAGAACGCAGGCCAGGAGCAGGGTTCGTGGGTTGGTTACGGGACGTGGAAACCATTGCCGGCAGCCGCGATCAAGGGCGCGGCACCGATTTCGCAGGAAGGGGCGGATGCTGACAGCGACCGCCCAGTGTTGCATCGTAAGAACAATGAGGGAGGGGCAGACTCGAGCCAGGGAAGTGCCCCCGCTGCTCCGAGCGATCCAGACAGGCCGACGCTTCACAAAAAGACTGGTGGCGATGCAGGCGGCACCAGTTCTGACTCCGCGCCCGACCCAGATAAACCTACGCTTCACCCAAAGGATTCTGGTGGAAGCACCGCAAGCGCGGGGGACGACCCGGATCGTCCGAAATTGCACGGCAAGACGCAACCTCCCGCCGACACCTCAGAAGGTGCCTCCGCATCCACCGATCCAGATCGTCCCCTTCTCAAACGAGGTAAATCGAGCGGCGATGGGGCCGAGGTGCTGCCGAGTTTCATGGGTCTACCGCAGGAGATGTATCAGGCCGTTGCCATCTCCGATGCGAAGAACAGACCGGATCACCCTTGGGGTTATGCCTGGGCGAATTCTTCCGATGAAGCGAGGATGAAGGCCGCCATGGAGGAAATTGCGCGTATGGCCCTGGGCATGAAATCCGCCGCTGCTTCCTCTGCGCCGAAACGAGCATCCGCGAAAACCAAGGCCAAGCCCGCGCCGACTGCTGCTCCACCTGCTCAACTCCTCGATGAGCAATTTCGCGTGTTCGAGCTGGCCTATGGCTCTGGAGCAACCATGGTTCTGACCGCACACGTGGATGGCTCTCCCACGCAGCAGAAATTCGTGACATTGGTGGCGCAGCCTGATCTCTACGGAAATGTCCTGGTTCTGCTCAAGAGCGTGACCGATTCGGCCCATCTCGACGAAACGCCGCGGATGCGGCTTGTAGACGCGGTCGATGCGCTTGCCGATAACCGAGGCGAGCTGCTTTTTGAGCTCCGTGGAGCCACTCAGCGCCAATTCGCACTCTATCGAGTGCTGCGAGGCAGGGCAGAAAAGCTATTTGCCACCGGTGGAGGTGATTATGGAGCAACAACAGGAGGACAGTAGCTTAGGTAACGGATTGGCAGGGTTTTTCGACAATTTAGCGTGAATCATCCCGAATGACGACATCAGTGACTTTGGTGGCGACGAGTCAAGTCAAGTGGTGACATTTTCCGCGTCTCCTATACAATTTAGATAGAGTTGGCCTCTAGCTTCTCCCAAAGGATCTATCGCTGCATGGCGTCTGTTCTAACCGCACCTTCCCCCGATAGCAGCAATGACGTTCTGACACCACCGATCTTGTCAGCGCTTGAGTCATCTGACGCCGAGAGTCATACGGTCGCAGCCCGTGATCTGGTTCGGATGGGCCGCGCTGCTACCGTCAATGCCGGCGTCAACTGGCTCACGGTGGTCACGATTGTGCTCTTCCACGTCGGCGCTCTCGCGGCGTTTTTCTTCTTCACGTGGCAGCGGCTGGCGGTCATGGCAATTCTTTATGTGCTCGCAATCAACGTGGGAATCGGCATGTGCTATCACCGTTTGCTGACGCACCGCGGCTATCAGACACCGAAGTGGGTCGAATACCTGATGAGCATCTGCGCCACGCTGTCTCTCGAAGGTGGCCCGATATTCTGGGTTTCGACGCATCGGGTACACCATCAGCTCAGCGATCAGGACGGCGATCCCCACACCCCTCGCGAAGGCGGCTGGTGGGCGCACGCGGGTTGGATTCTCTTTGGCGAAGCGCTTCACGCGCAAACCGAGATTCTAAAGCGCTATTCCCCCGACCTCAGCCGCGACCGTTTCCACGTCTGGCTCAGCAAGTATCACTGGCTTCCGATTACCACGAGCGGCGTCCTCTTGCTCGCAGGTGGCTGGATCTGGGGCGGATGGGTCAATGGTGTCGCGATGGTGCTTTGGGGCGTATTGTTGCGTGTGACGCTGGGATTGCACGCCACCTGGCTCGTGAACTCCGCGACGCATCTATGGGGTAGCCGACGGTTTGAAACGCGTGACGACTCGCGCAACAACTGGTGGGTCGCATTGCTGACCGGCGGCGAAGGGTGGCACAACAACCACCACGCACATCCGGTCTCTGCACGCCACGGCCTCAAGTGGTATGAGATCGACCCCAATTTCTGGGGTATTTGGTTGTTGTCGAAGGTTGGACTGGCACGCAAAATTCGCGTCGCGAAGTATGATCCGGCCGACCCCAAACCTGCGGGCCTTTGAAACCTAGCCCGACACGACATTGGATTATCAATAGAATTGAAAAGCGGCCCGAGACTCGGACCGCTTTTTCATTGATTTCGTTATTTGAGCTACCCTCGGGTCTTGGCTCGCACCCACAAGGTGCCGAAAACCGGCAGAGCCACAATCAGGACGACTATTCCCGCGGGGAATCCTACGTAAAGATAGCTGTCCGCGTAGTTCACTGTGTGGCCACCAAACAGATTCCAAGCCAAAAGCGACAGGATCGCGAGTGTAGTGGACGCGAAGAAAGCGAAGAAAGCAGACGCCAGGACCAGCAATAAACTGGTAAGCAGACCGAATCCCTTCAGTGGAAAACCGAGGAACGTGCCCTCTGCGCGGTGATGAGTCTGCCCTGATTGCATCGTTGTACGCCTTCTCGGCTAGAATACATTTTTATGGCCAGCAGCGCACAAATCGAACTTTGGCACGCGGAGAAGGTCGCCACGCAGGTGACTGTGGGCCAAGCGCCCAACGGAATTCATTTCGCTGCGTGGGGCGAGACTCGTGTTTCCGAACCCGACCTGGAACGCCTGGTAGGTGCAGTTCCTGCAAGTCTTTCTCCTGCCCTGAGTGGACGCGCCTATTACTTCGTGCCTCTGGCGATCGCCGACACTGGCGAAACAATGATTGCCCCGGCTTATTCTGTCGACTTGGGTGATCGTGCAGTTTGTCATCGCAATGCGGTCTTCGGCACGAATGAGGCCGTGTTCCTTTCCACACGCTTGGTAGAGGACCGCTTCGGACTGGCGTTCGAATTCTTCATCAATGTGGCGCATAACTTCGTCGAAGTTGCGGGTGTACCAGAAAGCTTTTCGAACCTTGCCTGGTCACAGGCAGAGGCCCAGGTGCGAGGCGAAACCAGCCAGGATGCCTGGGAGGCCCGGCGCCGGGCCCAGGATTCACGCAATGGAGCAAAGGGAATTGACGAGCGCGCTCGTACTGCGTTCTTCGATGCGTCATTCTCCGATGTACTCGCAATCTACATGTTGTCTCTTGCCGTAGATTTCGACTATCACGATTTGCGCGAGCGGGAGTACCCACTACTCGCGGCCCCGGCTCTTGCGGAGCGCCTGCGCCACGTTGCAGGGCTCTTCCCGACAAATCACGGCTACGACTTTCAGATTCTCTACCGTCGCAAAGGGTAGTGCCGTTTCAATAGACTTTCTGACGTTAGCTCGAATAGAGGGTTGAGTTCACGAACTCATTGCGAAACTTGCCTTCGGGATCAAAACGCTTGACCGAAGCCACGAAGTCTTCCAAACGCGAATATCTGGCCTGCAATCGCGTGGGAGAAAGAGTAAAAAGCTTTCCCCAGTGTGGGCGTGCGGCAAATGGTTCCAGCTGCGTCTCGATCATCGGAAGGATCTTGCTGACCTCGGGCCATTCCGGCTTCCAGGTGAAGTGAATTGCCAGCGAGGGACGCTGGAAGGCCATGCTCATCCATAGATCGTCGGCAGCGATGGTACGGAGCTCGGTGACGAAGAGGAGCGGCGTGATCTTGTCCCGCAACTTCTCAACCGCAAGGATGGCTTCGTATCCGCGATCGCGAGGAACAAAATACTCGGTTTGCAGTTCGCGTCCGCTTGAAGGTGTGAAGTTCATCTTGAAATGTGGCAGTCGCTCGTACCATGGGCCAGGGACGCCCTGCTGTTCCGTGCAACTCTCGGCCGGATGATTGTCGATCGGATGCAGCTTTTCTTTGGCGAGCTTCGAGCCGAAGAATTCGGGTTGCCATTCGTTCTTGTCGCCAGCGGCGAGACGGCGCTTGATCCAAACCTGGGTCGCACGATGGTTCTGCCAGTCGGTAAAGAGGCTCACGCTATAGCCGCTTCCGAAGATCTCGTCGAAGTGCTCCCGCAAAGGATCAAATGAGAGATTTCGATAAACGGACTGCGCGACTTGAAAAGTCGGCTGCAGATCGAGCGTTACGCGGGTGACAACACCGAGCGAGCCGAGGCTCACAACCGCGCCAAGGAACTGATCGCCATCCTTCTCCCGAGTGAGGTGCACGATTTGACCATCTGCTGTGACGATCTCCAAACCTGCCACGGCTGTTGCCAGGTTGCCGTTGTGAATGCCAGAACCATGCGTCCCAGTTGCGATGGCGCCTGCCACGGAAATGTGCGGCAGCGAGGCTAGATTGTGCAACGCGTATCCACGCGCCTCGATGACCGGCGCAAGCTGGCCATAGGCGATACCGGCGCCCACTGTGACCGTCCTCGCTTTATCATCGATCGCAATTTCATCGAGACGCTTGACCGAGATCTGGTTTGACGTGCTATCGGCGATCGTGTTGAACGAGTGACGTGTGCCAAGTGCGCGCAGCTTGCTGCAACTCTTCACCACCTGGCGAACCTCTTCAACGGACGCGGGCGTATGAAGATGGTCAGTGCTGTAGGTGAGGTTGCCTGCCCAGTTTTCGCGAGGCACAGGCCTGTTGCTCACCAAGAGAGAGTTTTGACAAAACACTCCCGGCAACAAGTGCTCCAGATGTTTTGAGGAATTCCCGCTTATCCATTGTCTTGATCGACCTCGCGCGGGAAGGCGCTATGTTCGCCGCTCTTTGACCGCTCGGAAAGGATAGGATTCGCGGGCAGAGCCACGCAAGAAGGATTTTCAAATGGATTCAACGGATGAAGAGCGAGTTTACAAGAAAGATTCCCCACGCACCTTCGAGGTTCAAAGGGAATTGACTGTTTTGTACGCTGGAAAAGATGGGAGTTCGCTGGTCAACCGAGAGGAGCAGATCTAATGACAAAGACAGTCAAGAAAGAGAGCACAACCGAGAAAACACGTAAGACCGCGCCTAGAAAGAAAGTGGCTTCCGCCCGTGTAAGTCAAATGACAGCGTCTCATGAAGAAATCGCTCACCTTGCGCATCGATTCTGGTCAGAGCGTGGCCAGCAGCACGGCAGCCATGAACAAGACTGGTTTCGGGCAGAGCAGGAACTTTTCGGCAAAGTATCCTGACGTCAGAGTTTACGCGCTCTCGAGACTCTACTTGCTTGTGTAGGCCACATGGCCTTCGCTGATGGTCCAGCGGACTTTGCCCTGCATCGTCCACCCGTCGAACGGCGTGTTGTGCGATTTCGAGTGGGTCTTGTTGGCGCAGTAGGTCCACTCCGCCTGAGGATCAAAAATTACCACGTCTGCAAAGCTGCCAACGGTGAGTGTGCCGCGTCCCTTCAGGCCCAACAGGGCGGCGGGCTGAGCACTTAGCAGGCTCAGAACGCGGCCGAGCGGGAGCTTCCATTCTTTGTGCAGCCATCGCAATGAGAGTCCCAGAGCGGTCTCAAGGCCCGTAATGCCATTGGGAGCATTCTCAAATTCAACTTCCTTCTCGTGGGAGGCATGCGGGGCGTGATCGGTTGCGATCGCGTCAACAACTCCATCAAGGATGGCCTCGATCATGGCGTCACGATCGGCTGCCGATCGCAGTGGCGGATTCATCTTCGCATTCGTGTTGTACTGGCCCACAGAGTCTTCGGTTAGCAAAAAATGATGCGGAGCCACTTCGCAAGTCACGCGCAGGCCGTTGCGGCGCGCCTGGCGCACGGCAGCAATTGCCGCGCCTGTGGAGGTATGTGCCACGTGCAAGTGAACGCGGGCATCGCGCAACTCCGTGACGAGGCGAATGTCGCGCTCCACAAGGCTACTTTCAGCTTCGGGTGGCATTCCGCGCAGTCCAAGCTTGAACGCCACATGGCCTGCGTTCATACTCGCGCCTTGCGTCATGCGTGTATCTTCGGCGTGTTGAATAACGCTAAGACCTACGCGAGCCGCAGCGGCCAGGGTCTCGCGCATGATGTTGTCTTTCAGTATGGGATGGCCATCATCTGTCACCGCCACGGCTCCGGCAGCTTTGAGCGCCGCGAAATCATTGAGCGCCTCGCCTTTTGAACCACGCGTGGCTGCCGCAATGGGAAAAACGCGAATAGCCGCACCTCGCTCCGGCGCCAGCATCCACCTGGTAATTTCAGGCGAGTCATTCACAGGAATCGTGTTCGGCATTGCGGCCACAGACGTAAAGCCTCCTGCGGCAGCAGCTGTCGTGCCTGTGGCAATGGTTTCCTTGTAACCCTGTCCAGGCTCGCGCAGGTGAACATGGATATCGATCAGTCCCGGAGCGACAGTCAGTCCGACTGCATCGAGAACCTCAGCGCCGTTCGCCGATTTCAATTTGCCCGGTCCGGCGATCTCGGCTACGCGTCCATCTTTTAAGAAGATGTCTTTGAGAGCATCGACTCCGGCGCCTGGGTCGACTAAGTGGCCTCCGCGAATGACGAGTGCCGTCATACCTGGCCCCGCTTTCCGTTTACCGTAAGTGCGCGCTCGACAACTGCCATGCGAATTGCGACACCATGACGCACCTGTTCAAGAATCGCGGACTGCGGGCCGTCGGCTGCCCCGCCCGTTAGTTCCAGCCCTCGAATGATTGGGCCCGGGTGCATAACAACTGCTGAAGGGGCATGCAAAGCAAGTCGTTGGCCTGTTAGCTGGTACTTCTCTTTGTACTGCTGCAGGTCCAACTGCATTCCCGCGAGACGTTCGGCTTGAATGCGCAACATCATCACGACCTGCGACTGTTGAAGAGCGGTATCGAAGTTTCGCTCAATCGAAATTCCGGGACCGGCGCCAACCGCAAGATCGGGCAGCAACTCCCTTGGGCCACACAGCAATACCCGCGCGCCTAACCGCGGCAGCAACAGCATGTTTGAGCGAGCCACGCGGCTGTGCAAAATATCGCCCACGATCGTCACCGTGACGCCGGCGAGAGTGTCGGCATGGACAGTTTCGATTCCGGATCGTACACGGGCCAGAATCGTGCGCAGATCGAGCAATGCCTGCGTCGGATGTTCGTGCATCCCATCGCCGGCGTTGAGCACCGGTAATTGCGTTGTCTCTTCCAGAAGCCAAGGCGCGCCCGACGAATTATGGCGCAGGATAATCGTCTCGGCTCCTAACGCGCGAAGGGTCAACCCAGTGTCCTTCAGCGTTTCGCCTTTCTCGATGCTCGATGAAAGGCTGGATACAAGGGTTGTGTCTGCGCCTAAGCCCTTGGCCGCCAGTTCGAAACTGGTTCGAGTGCGAGTGGAAGATTCGTAAAACAATAGCGCCACGCGCCGCTTCAAAAGGATGCGATCGCGGACCAATGGGTCCATATTCTCAAGTGTTGTAGCACGCGCGAGAAGATGACTGATGCTCTCCAAATCCAGATCCTGAACTGAAAGCAACGAGCCCGGATTGTAGGGAAATGATGAAGTGGCTGCTGGCGGAGAATGAAGCTGGCGGCGGGCAGGTATTGCAGTTGCATTCATACGATCTACGCTCGCAACTCTTGTGTGCATGTGGCGAGCAGAGCATGCGCGCCGGTTAAGAGTGGAACCTAATCCACCCGTTCGACCAGCAGCACCTGCTCGTCGTTGTCAACCTCGTGGAACTTGACTTCGATGATTTCGCGGCTGCTCGTTGGGACGTGCTTACCCACGTATGTTGCTTCAATCGGTAGTTCTCGATGGCCGCGATCGATCAGAACTGCCAGCTGAACGCGTCTTGGGCGGCCATGATCGAAAAGGGCATCGAGCGCGGCACGAATGGTCCGCCCCGTGTAAAGTACGTCATCGCAGAGGACCACATCGCGTCCCTCTACATCGCAACCGATGGACCCAGGTGTGACCACGGGACGAGTGCCTGCTGTCGACAAATCATCCCGGTAAAACTGGATGTCGAGAATTCCAGTATCCACCGTACGTTTCTCGATGCCCCCGATGAGTTTTCCCAATCGCTCCGCGAAAGGCACTCCGCGGCGCTTGATACCGATGAGCGTCAGGTCTTCGCTTCCATTGCTCTTTTCGACGATCTCATGCGCGAGCCTCACCAAGGTTCGCTCAATCTCGGACGCGGACATTAGCCTGCCCTTGACGCGCAGGGAAGGATTGTTTGGCTCTTCGTTCATAGATTCTCTCTTGCCGCTTGTCTCTCGAGGGATAATACGAGGCTTCGCGGCAGTGGAGCAAGTTTTCGAGAAATGAAACTTAATGCGAGACGGCGCATCAGAAACCGGCGTCATGCGGCGCCACAGTCATGTGAGCGTTAGATCTCTGGTCGCCGACTTCGAGCTACTAATCGTGCACCAAGGGCGCCCCCCGCAACCGCGAAAAGCACGAGGAACATCGAATTGCAGACCAGCGAGAATGCCCAAATGCCGGCATGGCCCTCTGGCGATCCAAGGAAAGTTTCGATGCTCGCCAAGGAGGATCTTACCTGTGCCGCATCTGGTGCGGTCATTCCTGTGATGGTGTCATTCTTTCTCTGCTCAAACGTGTCGACGACCACCCGGTAGACCGAATCAATTTCATTTGCCTTGTGAAGGACGGTGCGCTCCGCAAACAACCAACCGCCGCTCACCGTAAAGGCCAACCATCCTGCAAAGAGCCCGGTCACCAACCCCAGGCGTGCGCCGGCCCCGATTGTGATCCACGCGGGCCGTTGGCTGCGGAGGTACAGCACAACTGCCCACGCTGCCGCTGCCGCCATCCAGAACATCCCAAGCCCGCTAAGAGGAGAAACACCGCTTGAAAGCAGCCCTGCCGGTACAGCTAGCAACGCCGAAGCGCGCATTGCCTGCTTCCAATCGATTGAACTCGCATCCCTCACGGCTTCCGGCCACCGCTCCCCTTGGGACGCAGCCGTTGCGCTGTCTGCTGCGTAGACCAGTTGCGGCAACCCGCAAGCCGGGCAGTAGCAGTTGTCAGCCTGGACGATTTGGTGGCATCGATTGCAAGTGATTTCCATGCTTCTTAAAGCCTATAGCATCGACGGGCTCAGATTGCCTGCGAGATAGTTCTGGAGTTGCATCCGCTGAAACGCCGCCAAGTTTCTAGTGGCGCAAATGAGACAAATCAAAGCAATCCGACCGACTACGGTTAGTCGTGTTCCTCGTCGTTCGAACTCCAGGAACTTCTATGGATTCTTCTCTATTGGGCGACGATGCGGTCCTTTGGGAAGTTTTAGCGCGGACTGAATTGACGCATACCCGCGCACTCTGCAAAGACGACACCGTACGGGATACTGCAGAAGGAACAGATGAAAGATGTCCGACAGGCGCAACCGGGCGGTACGTATATCCGATGATCCGCAGTCGTGGCACAGGAGAGACATTACAGCCTCCAACCTTCACGGGTGGACGGAGTTATGGATGGGAGCCCAGTACTTCATAAGTTTGCCACGGAAGTATTGCGCGCGCCAGCAATCCCGTTCGGGCATGGAAATCTGTTTGGTGGAGGCGGGCAAAGGTGGCAAATGCCGTTGCAATGGAGCTAAAGGGAAGTTTTGCTTCGCCCCAACCAGGCGCTTACCGTATTTTCAGCTGCTCTCACAGCCTCCTCGAGCGTCATGTGAGTTGAGTCCAGTAAAAAAGCGTCGGGAGCCGGTTTGAGGGGGGAATCCGATCGATTTCGATCCCGTTCGTCGCGAGCACGAAGATCGCGTATGACGTCTTCGGGCTGCCGGGGCGCTTTGGCGCCGTGTTGGCCTATTTGATCGTATCGGCGCATACCGCGCACTTCAGGCGCGGCATCAAGGAAGATCTTCACCTCTGCATTAGGAAAGACTACGGTCCCAATGTCGCGCCCTTCCATGACTACGCCGCCTTCGGCACCCATCTCTTGCTGTCTACGGACCATGGCGGAGCGGATGGGCGGAAAAACACTCACGCGCGAGGCCGCATCGGTCACGGTTTGATTCCGAATTTGGCCTGTAACATCTTCCCCATCAAGGAGAACCCGATTTTCTTCCTCTCCCGGCTCAAGATCGATTGAGGTCTCTTCTGCAAGCTGCACCAAGGCAGAAGAGTCGTCGAGAGGGATCTCTGACCGGAGCGCCTTAAGGGCAAGGGCGCGATACATTGCTCCGGTCTCGAGATTCAGCAGGCCAAACCGACGGGCCAATGCCGCGCAATGGTACTCTTGCCGGCGCCCGCTGGGCCGTCGATAGCCACAACGAACTTCCGAGGGCGGTGCGGTTCAAGAGTTTCTTCCCCACTCATCCGCGTTTCTTCGTCCCCTGCTTGGGCCGTGCAGCAAACCCGAACCGCTTGCCGCTTCCAGCCGAAGCGCCAGCTGTAACGGGCGGTTTGCGGCTCCCTCGTGATGCGCGAACGTCAGGTTTGGAATCCTTGCGAGCGATGCTGCCTTTGCGTGCGGCAGGCTTTGCGGATTTCAGCCCGTTTGTGCGACTGTCGCGTTTGTTCCATGTGGTCGCTCCCGGCTTGGAACTGCGTGCAG
The DNA here is from genome assembly GCA_963737915.1 of uncultured Acidobacteriaceae bacterium. GTDB lineage: Bacteria > Acidobacteriota > Terriglobia > Terriglobales > Acidobacteriaceae > Telmatobacter. Next base: position 563,727 of record CAVTUP010000028.1, read on the forward strand.
CTCCTGTACCATTCGAGGTTCGGGGCGAGTTGCCATTACTATGTGTGCCGTCGCTTGAACGGGCACTGCTGTGGGCACCACCCAGCTTTCCGTTGCCATTTCCATTCTTGGCGGTGCTCTGAGCCCAACGCACCGGCGACGCCGGCCGTGCGCTCTTTTGTGTGCGGCCGGTGGAGGGCCGGGATTCGGTACCGCGCCGAGCGGGACGACTATTGGCCGATGGTTTTGCAGGCTTATGGTCTCGGCTATGAACTTTTGGCCGGCTGAAGTGCGGGCGTGCTGCCTCCGGCTTGATACCTGCGGCGGGTTTGCGCACGGCAGTATGAGACACTTCGGGCTTCGCTGGAATCCGCTCTTCAACCGATGCAGGCGGAGTGGCTTGGACCGGAGTGCTCGTTACGAGCCTTGGGGCCGGGAGGCTGGTAACTTCTTCTTCGCGGTCAATGCTGCGCATGAAATATGCGGAGGCAGGCATTGCTACGCTCGCGTAAAGGCTGGACGCGGTCTCAAATTCCGGAAGAGTCCCGGCGACATAAAAGTGCGGAGCATGGCCCATCGAAATTGTGTGAACCTGACGCGTTGCCACCAGCCCGCGAAGCACTTCGCGGATTTTGCTCCGTGCTGTCAGGGGGGCCAGGAACAACTCCACATCTTCCATGCTGGCGGCAATTACAGCCTGGAGGTAAATGGAGGCAAGTACGGAAATCGCAGTTACTTGTGAGGTTGACGCTCCCTCGGCAATGGCTCGTTGAAACCGGGTGCGGAGCAATTGCCATTTGGCGGGCTTACCGGGAGCGGAGACAATCGGGATGATGCGCAATTGCTGCCAGAGCTCGGTGATTGCGCGAACAACAGCAACTTCGCTCACTTCGCGGCCGAGAGCCTGCTTCAAGTGAGAGATTGTGGCATCACCGGCTTCAAGGTTTTTGTAGGCCAAAACGGCCAGTTGTGAAACTTGTCGCGATCCAGTGAGTTGCGGGCTTCGACGCCAGTCGCGATCACCGCGAAGGGCATATACGTAAGGCAGTACCCAACCGGCAACCACAAAATCGGGTTGCTCGCCGGGCTGACCTAGCAGATTCAACCTGACCGCTACGCCCTCTAACTCGAGTCGTACCAACAAATCTTCAGCCAAAGCGACGTGCTTGGGATCCGGTGTTGAGTCTTGTTGTCCGGCAACTGCCTCGACAAAAGACGGTGCTATCGACGACGAAAACTGCCTCTTCGGCAGAAAAAGGCACAAGCCCGTCTCTTCCATCCACGTGCGAGCATCATCAAGGGTGAGAGTTCCGAGTCCGTTCTGGCGCATTCTTTCAGCGCGTGCTTCTACCAATTGCTCTGATGTCAAAGAAAAACCTCACTTCCAGGTTGGCGCAGGCGCCCGGCGACCTTCTCTCCTGAGAGGAGGGCAGCCACCCACATCTATCTTAAATGCGATTTAAATTCGATGGAAGGCCCGCAGGATATCCTTCCAGGAGTACAGCAATGCTATTGGACGCCCGTGGGGGCAACTTGTTGGGTGCTCAGTTTTTGCAAGTTCCAACAATAGCCACTCCATTCGAACCGGGTCAAGAGGTGTGTTGACTTTGATTGCAGAATGACACGCAATGGACGCGGCAATGCGCGTTTTGAGTGACGTAAGATCTTCATTATGCGTGAGTTCATTGGGAACGTCGCTTGACTGTTCAATTACCTCAGCGAGCATTCGTTCCAGCGAAGCGGCCTGCAAGCCAACTGGGGCAGCTTTGATCGCAAGCGTCTGAGGACCAAAGGGTTCGACCTCAAATCCATTTCGTTCGAGCTCGTCGGCAATTTGTGCAAAAACGACGATTTGCCACGGTTTCAGCTCCATTAAAAGGGGCATCAGAAGTCGCTGGCGCTGGACATGCTCGACCTCGCGATCGCGAAGAATTTTTTCGAAGAGCACTCTCTCATGTGCCACATGCTGGTCGATGATCCATAGACCATCCTCGCCCGTGGCCAATATGAACGACTCACGCAACTGTCCCAGCGGTTTCAACGAGCCAAGATGGTTGAGGTTTGCCGCTGCTTGTTCGGCCTCCACACGCGCTGTTTCGTTTGCGGTGCCTGGCGCGGTGTCGAAGGCGTTGTCACTTGTTGGGGAACAGTGATTGTTCCTGGGCAGGCCGACCGAGCCAATAAGGGCGGCAGCGGTCTGTTCCCAAGTGTGCTCGCTTCCCTGCGTTCCAAAGGGAAGCTTACCCGGCAGCGGCGTTTCGATACGGGGAGTCAGACGAAAGGCGTCGGTATCCCCCGCAACGGAAATGTCGGGATCAGGGTTCGGAGATGCAGCAGTCAAGCTTTGCGGAGCACCCGGAAGCGCGGATATCCCAGCCGGCATGATCGACGGGCTGGCGGCTGGAGAGGAATCCAGCGCCTTGAGAAAAGCTGCGGCGGGCCGGGCCTTGATGAGGGCGTGTGCGCAGACTATCCCGTACGAAGTCGTGAATCACCGACTGTTGGCGGAAGCGAACTTCGGTCTTTGCGGGGTGGACATTCACGTCAACTTCTTCTGGAGGCATCTCGAGGAAGAGCAAAACGACGGGAGAAGAAGTCGGAGGGATGATATTGCGATAGGCCTCGGTGATTGCATGCATCAGGAGGCGATCTCGTATGAGTCGTTTATTGACGAAGATGTAAATGGAATTCCGATTGAGTTTTTGCAACTCGGGCTTGGAATAAAAGCCGGACAGGCGAAGGGTGCCGGGATCGCGTTTTTCCTCGTCGGGATCCCGCTTCCAGGGAGGCGGCTCGGGTAATCCAGCGTGGCCGAGCGGAGCTTCAGCGGCGACGGGCAGAAGTTGAGCGAGTGTGTCTTTGCCGAGGATCTGGTAGACGCGTTCGGCGGTGCGACCGACGGGCGGAGCAGAGATGAGAGTGTGCGAGGCGGAGAGCAACTCGAAGTGCTTTTCGGGGTGGGCCAAAGCGTAGTGAGTGACCAACGCGGTTACGTGGGAAAGTTCCGTGGACTCGGCGCGAAGAAATTTACGGCGTGCTGGAGTATTGAAGAACAGGTCGGCAACAGAGATAGTAGTTCCGCGCGGAAGGGCTGCGTCTTCGACGCGATGAATTTTGCCACCTGCTATTTCGATGCGAGTACCGGTAGCATCATCTCCATTGGAAGTTTCCAGATGGACGCGGGCGACCGAGGCAATGGATGGCAGCGCTTCGCCGCGGAAGCCGAGGGTTGCGATAGAGAGCAATTCGTCCGCGGTACGCAGTTTGGAAGTAGCGTGGCGCTCAAAGGCCAGAAGCGCATCATCTCGATTCATTCCGTGGCCGTCGTCGGCGACGCGAATGAGCTTTCTGCCACCCGCTTCGACCTCAAGGCGGATTCTGGACGCACCGGCGTCGAGAGCGTTCTCGAGCAACTCCTTTACAACGGACGCTGGGCGGTCAACGACCTCACCGGCGGCGATCTGGTTGGCCACTTGGTCGGAGAGAACTCGAATGCGCCCCATAGAGGAAAGCGTATCAGGAACAGCGATGCGAAGAGACCGCGCGCATGCGACGGGCGCACACACAAAAAAGCTGTAATCAGTCGTGCATTGAAAGCACGACTAACTACAGCCTGATTGCACCGAAACGGTGACTTTCTGATGTAGAGGCAGTCTTTCTAATTTAGCGAAACTGATCTAAGCTACGTGCTGTTTTGCAGGCGCCGATTCCTTTTGCATTTCTTCTACGCAGGTCCAGGCACGATCGCCATCCGATCCCTTGATTGGAACAAGGTTGCAGATCGCGAGGCACATGTTTGCCAGAGTAAATGTTTGAGATGTGTGCCAGAAGAGTATGAGCAGAGCTACGTTGGTCAAAGGTCCCGCCAGCGTGACGAGCAGGTTTTTCGCAGGCGGTCCGGCTTCGCGCACGACGTACATACCCTTCATGCATAGACCGACGCTTTTTACTTTTAGGCCAACCATCAACGACGTAACCAGATGGCCGGCTTCGTGCAGAGCCATTGCCAATAAACCAAGCAACAAAGTTCCAGAGAGGGAGAGGAACCAGTGAGTCAATAGATATGTCATATATGTATCCTCCCTTTCCCCTATATGAGATGAACCGAATAGAACTTTAGATGTACATATCGTGCTGTGCACATGAGTAACCGCTGAATCGATTACCCAGTGGCATCCTTTCGAACGAACGCCTTTGTGAAACAAACCTTCGACTTTGAGGTGGCATCGTGAATGGAGAGCTTTCCAACGGTCTTCCAGAACTTACGACGTCAGGCAATCGCATCGTCATTGCGGATACGGGAGAGCCAATCCTTCTCCGCGGTGTAAATCGATCAGGCCTGGAGTACGCAGGACCAGACGAGCAAGGGTTTTTGTCTGGCGCTGCAATTTCGCGGCTTGAAATAGAAGTGATCGTTCGGCGATGGCGATGCAATATCATTCGGCTTCCGTTCAACCAGGATTTCGTGCTGCGCGGAAGAGGCGGACGTTCCGGCGAAGAATACCAACGAGCGCTGGACCAGGTGATCTACTGGGCATCCCTTTTTGGTGCGTATACGTTGCTTGATCTACAGTGGCTCGATGCCGATCGAATCTACGGCGGCGAGCGCAACTATGTTGCTCCGCTTCCGAACCACGATTCGATCGAGTTATGGGCGACGCTCGCAAACCGATACAAAGACGAACCTGCAGTTCTCTATGACCTGTTCAATGAGCCGCATGACCGGCTGGATGACGATCCATTTGCGCTGAACAAAGAAGATGGAACCACGTATCCGGCGCACCATCGGAAAGTGACTATGCGGGAATGGCAGCCATGGGCGCGCGCGCTGACGAACGCGGTTCGGGCCGAAAGTCCGGATGCGTCTAGTGTTCATCGCAGGAACGAACTGGGCGTACGATCTACGCGGAATGCCCATGGATCTTGCGAATGTCGTTTATTCGACTCACGTGTACTCCAACAAAGGGAATGACTGGACAACGGCGTTTGGCGATCTATCGAGGTCCGTGCCGGTCTTTGTGGGGGAATTCGGGGTAACGAATAATCGCAGCGATTTGAAGTTTGGTCGCCGATTGACGCGATACCTGCGAGATCTCGAAATCGGCTGGGCGGCCTGGAGCTGGTTTAACGAGCCGTTCCTTGTGAACCGCTATGCGGCTACGCCGTTTGGCGAACTGGTACGGGAAGAACTAAGCGAATCAGATGGGCCTGTTTCGCCCGGTTAACGATCGAAGGCGATTGCGGTAGTTGGTTGTTGCTTTGGTCAGTGTATGTCTTTCATTTGCTCTGGGACTTTGCGGAAGACCGTGCGAATAGATTTCCTTAGCCATGTCTATAGATTCATCGACAGCCGTTCTGGTGGGAATGACGCGCATGTTTACCTGTTTTTCGCGTGCCAGGCGGATGCCTGCGATGAGGCACGCGCCGAGGTAGACCATGCCTCGGTTGATGCGCGGCATGTGGGCGTCTGGATCAAACATGAGAGCCACTATAGACGAACAAAAGGCGAAAGTCGAGACGGGACGGTGGAAAAACGTCGCCGGTCAGGCTTCCGTCAAAAGTTTTTTTTCCATCCGTGCGGAAAAGAAAGTTTGAATAGGATCCGCCGCGGGGTGGGATGTGAGAGTCAGTCGCTTACAAAGGGTGACGTCGAGGCCTGATTTCAGAGTATCGGAAACAGGGAAAATTGACTGCAAAAGGAGAATTGTGCCAAAAGCAATGAATGCTTTGAGATAGCGGAAATCTCTCTGATCAGGGGCTGGACATCCACAGATTTGCAGGCAACGGAACAGGTCATGGGTTGTTCTTGCGGCTTTGCGCGATGGCGGCGGGAGTATAGAGTTCCCATTCCCACGGAGTGACGGTGTCACCAAGGATGGTTTCCAGAAGGGGGCGAAAGGCGAGTTCGCCGTTGTCGCTGTTGGTGAGGAGGATCATGCAGGATTTCGAGTGCTCGAAGCAGATCATGTAGTTCTGCGCGCCGTCGCCGTGGCCCTCTTTGAAGAATGCGGAGCCGAATCGCGTATCGGTGAGCAGTCCCCAGCCAATGCCATAGGCGAGGCCGACGCCATCGGCTTCCTGGCTCGCTCCTTCGTCCGCCTGTAGCGGAAATTCGTGAAGAGTGTGGATATAGAAGACGGGATGCAGCATTTTGGAGCGCGTGGAGGATTTGATGATTCTGCTTTCGAGGAGAGCCGAGGCGAATTTTGCAAGATCGCCGGCACTTGTGGTCATAGAGCCGGCAGCGCGGGCGGGGAAGCGCTTGGTCTGGGCGCGAAATTTCTCGTTCAGGTCGTATCGATCGGCGACGTTGGCGGCAAACTCAGCGCGGTAGATGATGCCGGATTGCGTCATTCCGAGGGGATCAAAGATGGCCTGTTGCATGAGCTGGTCGAGGGGTTTGTGCATTTTCTGTTCGATCACGAACTGCACGAGGTTGAAGCCTTCGCCGGAGTAGAGGAATTGGGTTCCAGGGTGGAAGTGGAGGTGCAACTTCTTGTCCGGTTCGACAAATGCGAAGTTGGCAAGGCCGGAGGTGTGGGAGAGCAGCATGCGCGGCGTGACGGAGGGCCATGAGGGATCGTGGACAAGATCCGTGGCTGTTTCCTTGTAGGGGTCGTATTCGTTGAGAGGCTTGTCGAGCTGTGCGGCGATGGGCTGGTCGAGATTGAATTCGTGGCGCTCGACGAGGGACATGACATAGGTGGCGAAGACGCCTTTGGTGATGGAGGCGGCCCAGGTGGTTGTCTCCTGATCCATCGGGAGGGGCGGGTCTTTACGGCGAAGGCCGTATGCGGCGCTCCAGACAATCTCGCCGCGATTGAGGACGGTGATTTCAGCGCCTGTGACGTGGGCGTCGGCAAAGGCCTTGCGTGCGAAGGCATCGGCTTCGGCGAGGGAAATCTTCGTTCCATCGAGGCGGGTGATTTCAGCGGGAGCCTGGGGCTTGGCGAACGGCGCGGACAGGGCGAGGAGCGCTAGGACGAGATTGAGAAAGCGCATTGTTTGATCGTACATGCGGGCGAGTTCAAGAAGTTGGGAAGAGAGATGGAGCAGTAATGAAAAATGCCGCCCGAGGGCGGCATTTTTGCAGAGCTGAGTGGACGGGCGCTAGATGCCCATGCCGAATTCGCTGGACTGTTGATTGCCGGCGCTGGAGTAAAAGTCATAGGGTGTGCGGCGCCTGAACTTATAGCGGATGCGAAGTTCGCGGCCGACGTAGATGCCAATGGCAGCGACAGCCATGCCTACCGAAAACCAGCCGAGCACCTGAAGGCGCTTGCTCTCTTCCGGCTCTTCAATGGTTTGAACGGATTCGTATTCTGTGGACATGGTTGGCAATGCCTCCCTGTTGAAATGATAGCCCAACTGTATTTAGACGCGTCCCACATAGGTGAAGTGAGTGTGCAACTTTGGTTGGATGCGTTCCCTTGTGATTAATATGTCTTTTCGATCTGGGCGAGCCAACGACGCCTGGACGCGTCGGAGAGGAAGCTGGCTCGGATGGAGTTGGCGGCGAGTTGCCGGAGCTCTGCGCGGGTGAAGCCCTGGGTCGTGTGGGCGAGAAGGTATTCGTTTGCAACGTCAGAGCCGAAGAAGGCGGGGTCGTCGGAGTTGAGGGTGACGAGAAGGCCGGCATCGAAGTAGCGTCGCAGCGGGTGCGAGGCGAACGATGGACAGACGCCGGTACGGACGTTGGAAGTGGGATTGAGCTCCAGGGGAATTTCTCGAGATTTTAATTCTGCGAGGAGTGCGGGGTCTTCGATCGCCGAGAGCGCATGGCCCAGACGCTCGGAGCCGATGCTCAGGGCTTCCCAGATGGCTTCGGGGCCCGTGGTTTCCCCGGCGTGGTTGGTTAGGCGGAGACCGGCGGCACGCGCTTCGGCGTAGATGGCGCGGAAAGGTTCTGAGCCGGTGCGCCTCTCGTCGCCGCCAAGGCCGATGCCGATGATGGAGGGGAACTCGGCGCGGAGTTCGATGGCCTTACGGACGACACGTTCGGCTTCGGGCACGGTGAAGTGGCGAACAGCGTCGAAGATCCAGTAAACGGAGAGGCCCAACTCGCGTTCGGCGCGGTCGCGGGCGCGCTCGAGTCCCGCGAAGATGGGTTCGAAGCACGCGGGGTCGTGGTTGCGCCACATGTAGATGACGCCGACGGAAATGTAGACCTCGGCGTGGACTACACCTTGTTCTGCGAGGTGCTGGCACATGCGCCATGCGACGAGCTCGTAGTCGTCAGGGTGGATGAGCTGACGGGTAACGGCTTTGAAGGCTTCGATGAAGCCGGTGAAGTCGGTGAACTGATAGATGGCTTCCGCGGCGGCGAGGGTGATGGGCGTGGAGTCGTGGCGCTGGCTGAGTTCGACGAGGGTAGCGGGCGTGACGGTGCCCTCGAGATGGAGATGGAGTTCTGCCTTCGGGAGTCGGCGAATGAACGCCGCGATGTCGTCCATCTCTAGAGTTTAGCGGGTTGGGTGGTGTTGGACTGCTCCTTTAGGTTGCCGGCGCGAGGACGGAGTGGTGGATGTTTCAGAACGCTTTCACAAAACATGCAAATTATCTGCAAAGTTTTTTTGTGGAGGACGTTACTACCGGTTAGGGGGGTGGGTATGCATACCGGGGGGTGGTAGCACTCTTCCGCCCGTTCCTAACAATCGCAGTCCGCACTCGCTCTACTGAAATGATTGTGCGCCAACGGCAGGTAATTATCTGCAAACTGCGGCGACTTTATTTCGATTCTTGCTTTGGCGCAATCATGTCCTGCACGGCGATGATCTGCCATTTGCCGTTGCGCTTGAGCCATGTGTCGGTCCAGATGAGGGTTCTGTCGATCTCCTTACCGTCTTTTTGCTTGCGCACGGAGGTTTCACTGCCGTAGATCATGGCGACGGTGTCGCCGTAGAAGCGAACGCGGGCGGTGAGGAGTTTGCAGTCGCGGGCCTGACCGGGGGCAGGAGGCGCTTCTGCGAGTGCCTCGGCTTTTGTATAGCGCGGTCCGCGCGGAGAAGTGCCGACGAAATCGTCTGCCAGTGCTTCGGCAACGACGTTGCTGTGTTCGCATTCCAGCACAGCCCATTTTCTTTCCTGCTCGATCATCTGCTTGGCGATGGGGTCGTTGGCGTCGGCCCAATGGCCTTGGATGGTTGATTGTGCCGATGCGAGAACGGTGGCGCAGATGAAAGGGATAGCCAAGCGAGCGAGGAGTCTGGATGTGCGCATTGCTTAGCATCGCACGACGGACATCCTGCGATGGAGAATTTCACTCCGGGCCTGAAGGCCCTGAATCCTTCATTGAATCGGTTGGGAGATGTTCGTGCTTTCCCAGGTCTCAAATGCGAGACCTGGGGCACCCGGCCCCTGCTCCCTCCGTCGTTGCAGTTGGTTCGGGGTTCGAGGAAACCCACCCATGCCGCGATGAGACTGCGTCATGGATGGGGCACCAATGCATATGCAGGAGCTAGCGTTGCGGGGCGAATTCGGAGCGGTGGCGGCTATAGAAGAAGTAGATGAGGAGGCCTATGGCGAGCCAGATGAAGAAGGCCATCCATGTGAGGACTTCGAGTCCCATCATGAGCACGATGCAGAAGATGATGCTGAGCACCGGGAAGACGGGGCCGAGCGGGGCACGGAAGGCGCGGTGGCGTTCGGGCTCGCGGTAGCGAAGGATGAGAACTGCGATGGAGACGAGGACGAATGCGAAGAGGGTGCCGATGTTGGAGAGATTCGAGACGGTTCCGATGTCGAGGAGGCCGGCGGGGATGCCGACGACGAATCCTGCGACCCAGGTGGCGACGGCCGGGGTGCGATAGCGCTTGTGGATGTTGCTGAAGACCGTGGGCAGCAGGCGATCGCGCGACATGGCAAACCAGACGCGGGCCTGGCCGAGCTGGAAGACGAGGATCGACGAGATCATGCCGAGCATGGCGCCGATGAGGACGAAGAGGCGCACCCAATGCAGGCCGGAGCCGCCGGGCTGGAGCGAGAGGCGCTTGAGCGCGTTCACCACAGGGGCTGCGTCGCCCATGATGGATTGCCAGGGAACGATGCCGCTGAGGACGATGGCCACTCCACCGTAAAGAAGCGTGCAGGCGACGAGAGTGGCAAGGATGCCGATGGGAAGATCACGCTGCGGGCGATTGCACTCCTCGGCGGCGGTGGAGACGGAGTCGAACCCAATATAGGTGAAGAAGATGATGGAGCCGCCGGCAAGAACGCCGGTGAATCCATTGGGCATGAAGGGATGCCAGTAGTGCGGCTTGATGAAGCTGGCCGCGGCAAAGATGAAGACAAGGATGGCGGTGATTTTAATGAGGACGAGGATGTTGTTGGTGCGGGCTGATTCGCGAATTCCCCGGACGAGGATGACGGTGAGAATCATCACGATCAGGAATGCGGGGATGTTGAATCCGAAGTGCCAGCCAGGGGGATAGAGGTCTTTGCCGGCGAGATCCTGAAGGCCGGTGGGCAGATAGGCGGGGGAGATCCACTTGATAGGGAAGTGGAGTCCGAACCAATCGAGCAGATCGACGATGTGGGCAGCGAAGCCGACGCTGACGCTCATGTTGGAGAAGGCGTACTCGAGGATGAGGTCCCAGCCGATGATCCATGCGACGAGTTCGCCGAGCGTGGCGTAGGTGTAGGTGTAGGCCGAGCCGGCAATGGGAATCATGGATGCGAGTTCGGCGTAACAGAGGCCGGTGAAGACGCAGACAATGGCGACGAGCACGAGAGATAACGCGAGGGCAGGACCGGCGCCGGGTCGGCCCGCCATGGCGGTATGGGTGAGCAGGTAGTGGACCAGGGGGGTAGCACTGACGGATGGAGTGTCGAACTTTTGCCCGGCCATGGCGGTGCCGATGACCGTAAAGATGCCCGATCCGATGACGGCGCCGATGCCCAGCGCGGTGAGCGACCAGGGTCCGAGCGACTTTTTGAGAGCGTGCTCGGGATCTTCCGACTCGCGGATCAGCTTATCGATGGACTTGCGGGCAAGGAGTTGTTTAAGCAGTGCTGTTCTCCTGATATTGTCGCTTCACTTCAGGCGTTAAGTGAAAATGAGCCTTCGCCGCAGTTTACATGTGGAGATTGCCCGAGGGAACATCTACCCGCGCGGAGAGAGGCGGGCGATGAGCCGAGAGCATGTTGGATGGAAAGTGTGGAGTTCCGGGTCAGCACAAGGATGCGTGTGACCCGGAATGGAGCGGGACCGCTGCGGCCGAGTTTAGCGCTTCGACTGGCCGCGAGCCAATTTCTTGACCTTCTTCTTCTTCGATCCGCGGGGCTCTGTCTGTTTGCCCTTGGGAGCAGCCTTCTTGCGTGCCGCGCGCTTTACTTTTTTGCGTTCCAGCTTGTCTTCAATCTTCTTTGTATCTGCCACTCATAACCTCTTTCAATCAAATTGCTTCAATGTGTCCCGGCGATTAGGGATGCGACCTTCATGGTAACAAGAATTGAGGGGTGGCGAAAGGCGAGAGAGGGAACGGCGAGGATAGCGGACCGATTCAGGGAGGGATTTGACCGGATTGGAATGAAGCGAGGCCCGGTGGTCACATATGGATGGACCTGCGACGGGCGTGGGGTTAGTTTGCGAGTATGCGAGATGCAAAAGGTAAGACCTCACGGAACGTCCGGGTTCCGAACACGATGTCCGCTGATGCTGCCGGATGGCGCAATGCGGTTGAGCGCTGTTTTCTTCTGACTCTGAAGCTGGCGGTTTGCGGCCTGGCATTTGTTCCATTTCTTCTGCCTGCGTTTGGAGAAAGCGCAAACACGGACGCGAGCGCAAGCGCGGCGATGTTTCGGGGGAACGCGCAGCACAGCGGCGTCTACGAGGCCACTGGCGTGGCGAAGGTGAAGGGTGTGAAGTGGACGTTTCATGCGCAGGGAGAGCTGATTTCTTCTCCTGCGGTGGACGGGGCGACGGTGTATGTGGGCAGCACGGGCGGTTTGATGTATGCGGTCGATCGCGAGACGGGAGCGGAGAAGTGGAAATTTGACGCCAAGAGCCGGATTGCTTCTTCCCCAGCGGTCGCGGGCGGGATTGTCTACTTCGGCGCGTATGACGGCAATTTCTACGCGGTGGATGCGGCGAGCGGGAAGCTCAAGTGGAAGTTCACGACCGGCGGCGAACGCAGATTTGCCGCGAAGCACCTGCACGGAACTCAGCCGGCCGCCGAGACCATGCCCGATCCATTCGATTGCTACCTTTCATCGCCCGTGGTTTGGAACGGCGCGGTGTATTTCGGAAGCGGTGATGGGAATGTCTACGCACTGGATGTGGCAAAGGGTGCGGTGAAGTGGAAGTTCAAGACGGGCGATGTGGTGCATGCGTCGCCGGCGATTGCCGATGGGGTGGTGTTCATCGGGAGCTGGGACAGCTACTTCTATGCGCTGGACGCAGCCACGGGAGCGGAGAAGTGGCGCTTCAAGACGGGCGAGGACGCTGAAATTCATAACCAGGTCGGGATTCAGTCTTCGGCGGCGGTAGTGGATGGGGTGGTTTATTTCGGGTGCCGCGACTCGCATTTATATGCGGTTGACGCGCGGACCGGCGAGAAGAAGTGGGCCTTTTCAACGAAGGAGTCGTGGGTTATTTCGTCCCCGGCGGTGAAGGGCGGGAAGGTGTACTTCGCGACGTCGGATTCGGGCTTGCTGTATCAACTGGATGCCAAGACGGGGGACGTCGACTTCTCGCTGAGCTTTCAGAAGTGGCCAACATTCTCATCTCCCGCGATTGCGGGGGACATGTTGTACGTGGGCTCAAACGCAGGGCGATTGAATGTGGTCAGCCTGGCCGATCGAAAGACGGCCTGGACGTTTGAGACGGAAGCTGCGAAGAAGAACGGCCCTGCCTTCACCAAACCCGACGGAACGCCTAACTATGCGGCGGCTTTCAAATCGGACTTTTACGACGACCTGATCGCGGGGCACAACAAGATGCTTACGATAGGGCAGATTCTCTCATCCCCGGTGGTGGTCGATAACGTCGTCTATTTTGGCGATACCGATGGCAACTTTTACGCGTTGATGTAAATTCAGCGTGGAGAGGGTCGCGGTACGGCGGCGATTTGAAGGCGCAGGGTATGGATGCAGCGAGAGAGTTCAGGGAAATCGACGACATTCCTCATGTGAACTGGCTGGGCAGGCTGGCACGAACATGGGCCGGCCGGATTCTGATTGGCGCGGTGGTGTCGACGGGAGCTGGGCTGCTGTTTGCGCTTCCCAGCTTTTCGACGAAGCAATGGCATATGGAACTGCGCGTCTACCTGGCGCAGTTCTGGGGATGGTGCCTGGTGACTCCGCTGATTGTCCTGGTGGATCGCAGGCTTCCGATTCCGGGGCGGGAACTGGGGCGTCGTTTTTCGGCGCATCTGTTGGCCAGCCTGGTGTTCACCGAGGTTTATTTCTACATTTTCACGGTAATACGAGCGCTTTTGGGGGTGACTCCCTGGAGTTCGCTTCGGCTTTCGCAGCTACTGAGTCCATCGATCATCGGATGGCAACTTTGGAGCTGGTTGATCTATTGGGTGATTGTGGGAGGCCTGTTGGCATACCGGTACTACGAGCGATATGTGAGCAGCGAGTTGAGGCTCGAGCGGCTTGAACACAGCTACAGCGAGGCGCGGCTGAACGCGCTGCGGATGCAGCTTGACCCGCATTTTCTTTTCAACGCGCTGAATACGATTTCTTCGCATGTGGAGCGCGATCCGAAGCTGACGCGGCGAATGATTGAGCATCTCGGAGACCTGCTGCGGATGTCGCTGGAATCGAAGGACCGGCAGGAGGTTCCACTGATCGAAGAGATCGCGTTTCTGGAACACTATCTGGAGATACAAAAAATCCGGTTCGGGGATCAGTTGAGAGTGGTGATGGATGTTGGGCCGGATGTGCGGTATGCCGCAGTGCCGGCGATGGTGATTCAACCACTGGTGGAGAATGCGATCCGGCATGGGATTTCGCGCAGGGCATCGGGCGGGACGGTCACGGTGAGAGCGGTGGCGGATGGAGAGCGGCTGGAGATTCGCGTGACGGATGACGGCGTGGGGTTGCCGCTGGGTTGGACGCTTGAAGGTTCGGAAGGACTGGGGCTGTCGATTACGCGGCAGAGAATTGCGGGAATTCATCCCAATGGGGCGAGCCGCTTTGAGGTGAGAAATCGGGCGGAGAGCGGAACAGAAGTTGAGATTTCACTGCCGCTGCGGCTGGTGGGGGAAGAGATCAATGAACGCGCATACGCTTGAGCCGATTCGCGTGCTGGTGGCAGACGATGAGCTGCCGGCGCGGCAGCGGCTGATCGATTTGCTGCGCAGGGACGAGCAGATGGCCGCCATTTCAGAAGCGGCAGACGGGCAGACGGCGGTGGAGACGATCCAGAAGGAGCACCCGGACCTGCTTTTTCTGGATGTGCAGATGCCGGAACTGGACGGGCTGGGCGTGGTGGACGCGATCGGTGCGGCGGAGATGCCGTTGACGGTATTTGTGACTGCATATGATCAGCACGCGATTCGGGCATTCGAACGAAATGCGCTGGATTATCTGCTGAAGCCTTTCAGCGATGAACGGTTCGAGGCGACGATGGCACGGGTGAAGTCGCGGCTCGACGAACGGAGCCTGCGGGAATTTGGCCAGCGTGTGATGAAGATGGTCAGTGCCGCTCCGGCAGCTGCGGAGCGAAGGCTGGATCGGCTGGTGGTTAAGTCGGGGGGCACGACGCGGTTCATCCGGGTGGTGGACATCGACTGGATCGAGGCGGCGGGGGTGTATGTGACTCTACATGTCGCGGGGAAGGAACTGCTATATCGAGCGGCGCTGAACGACCTGGCGGAAAAGCTGGATCCACGGCGGTTTGTGCGCGTTCATCGATCGGCGCTCGTGAATATTGAGAGTATTTTGCAACTGGAGCCGATTTCGCACGGCGAGTTTGAGGCGGTTTTGAAGAATGGAGCGCGGACACGAGTCAGCCGGACCTATCGCGTGCAGCTTGAGAAAAGGCTTGGTCAACCGCTTTAGATTGTCCTATATAGATGGCTGCGGGGAGAGCGACAGTCGGCTGTTTTTGTGGTCGACCGAGTTGCGAAATGCGCAATGGCAGTGAGGGAAAGCATTTCCGGTGTAATCAGCAGATTCGAGCGTACAATTGAATCTGGACTGAATAATCAGCAAATCTCAAGAAGAAGACAGCCTGCTCGGCTCTGGCCGTAGTTCCGCTCCTGACGAGCCTCGTACCCCACGCAACATTACTTGTCGACAGGGAACTGTTGGCCGGAGTCCGTCATGCGTTCTGATCAGATTCACCGCGCTCTCGCGCAGGGTATGAACCGTTTTGAAGTTTGCCAGCTGGTGGCGAAGGGCGTGAAGGCCACGCACAAAACGGGCGGCCGTTTTGAAGATACGATAAACGATACGCTCGATTACCTTGGCAAACACGAACAGACGCACGATTCGATGCACAACCAGCCCAAGGCGGGCGCGAAGCAGTTGAAGCCTGCGGCGTAGGCCTCTGAAGAAGGGGTTCATTTATTTTTGGGATAACGCAAGAGAGGGACGGCTGATTTGCCGTCCCTCTCTTATTGATTCGGAATTTGGTAATGCTTAGACGGCCTGAACGTTCTCAGCCTGCCAGCCCTTGGGGCCCTTGGTCACGTTGAACTGAACGCGCTGGCCTTCCTGAAGGGTGCGGAAGCCATTTGCCTGAATCGCGGTGTGATGGACGAAAACGTCCTCGCCGCTCTCACGGGTCAAAAATCCAAAACCTTTTGCGTCATTAAACCACTTAACTGTTCCCTGTTCCATTTGTGTTGCTCCTTGATACTTTGATTTACCGCGAACGCAATTTGGAAGTGTTTGCGTGTAGAGCGGTAACTCGGAACAGGCAAGTACTTCGTGATCGAATCCTACGATTGAACTTAGTGTACCACGGATTGGTCAAATGCTTTGGAATCTTCTGTGAGTTCGGCTGGCTGGTGGTCTGGCGGCGGGAAAGGCGGCAGTATAAACTCGTGCTGGCCCGGGGAGACTGATTGTGCTGAGCGAGTGCAGCCGTGTTCTGGTGATCAATCCAGGATCGACATCGACGAAGTTTGGGGTATTCACCAGAAACGGCGCGGAATGGGTGGGTGCCTTGCGGCACGGGGATGAGGAGTTGGAGCAGTTTCGAGGGCGTTCGGCTCTGGCCCAGGGGGAGTTTCGCGCGGGATTGATCAGCGACGCGCTCCGAAAGGCGGGCTACGACGGGGTCAAGTTTGAGGCCGTGGCCGGGCGGGGAGGATTCTTGCCTCCGATGGCGTGCGGCACGTACCTGGTAGACGACGCGATGGTGGGGGAACTTCGCCTCGCGCGGCGCGGGGAACATGCGTGCAATCTGGGGGCGGTTCTGGCGCGGGAATTTGCGCAGGCGTCCGGTGTGAATGCGTACATTGTTGACCCTGTCACGGTGGACGAATGGCAGGATTGCGCGCGGCTGTCGGGTTCGCCGCTGGCACCGCGCTGGTGTGTGGGACATGCGCTGAACATCAAGGCAGTGGCGAGAAGGTTTGCCCGGGAGCAGGGGCGGGCCTACGCGGAGCTGCGGCTGATTGTGGCGCACATGGGGAGCGGCATCACCGTTTCAGCCCATCGCGACGGAAGGATGATTGATAACAACACCCCGGAAGAAGGGCCGTTTGGGCCAGACCGGACGGGATCGCTGCCGGTGCGGGGACTGATCAAAGTGTGCTGCGACGGGGCTCACAATGAGAAGCAGCTTGATCGGTTGGTGTTTGGGGACGGCGGGCTGTTTGCTTACCTGGGCACGCGGGATTTGACGGAAGTGGAGCGCCGCGTAGATGTCGGGGACGCGCGGGCGAAGGCGGTCTACGAGGCGATGGTCTATCAAGTCGCGAAGGAAACGGGAGCGATGGCGGCGGTGCTTCAGGGGAAAGTGGACGCAGTGCTGCTGACGGGGGGCATGGCACATTCCGCACGGATGGTGGAGCAACTCCGTGGTTACGTGGAGTGGATCGCGCCGGTCACGGTCTATCCAGGAGAGGATGAGTTGCTGGCTCTGGCCGAGGGGGTGTTTCGCGTGCTCGATGGCGAGGAGCAGGCGAAGCGGCTGGAGACGCATGATGAGGGGCAGGCGCCGGGTCACGAGGCGCTGGTGATTGGGCTGGAATAGGCCATCCTCGGTGGAGCGGCAAGCTCGGCTTGCGGCTTTTCGAGTCGTCCCGCGCTAATCGGACAGCTTGTTCAGGCTGAACGAGATCGGGAGTCCGATGATGAGCATATGCATGAGCAGGCCCTGCATCAGGCCGCGAAACTGATACGGTCCCATGAAGTGGAATGCGCAGAGTGGCAGGACGACGAGATTCATCACGAGAAACACGGCGATTCCGTAAAACATGCCGCAGACGATGAAGTGTTCCTTCAGGAACGGGAGTTTTCGGCTGGACAGGCAGTAGATGGCGGCCGCTGAAAACGCGATGAAGTAGTGAAGGAAGATCCCGAGGACATAGGGCGTAACGCCGACGCGAGATGCCGGCCCACCGATTAGGCCTGCGGCAATGCCGCGCGGCATATTCGCGCCGAAGGTAAGGTACGCCGCGATCAGGTCGAATGTACCGGCGGTGGCGCCACCCACAAGGATGGGGAGAGTGAGATTGGTTCTCTGCATGGGCATGGAGATGGGAATCGATGTCATTGTGTCCTCATGGAAGGGATCGGGCCGTCGCGCGTCGCCGGGGGGACGGGACGCGCGACTCTGCTGACTTGGGAAAACTGATCCGGGGGAGGGCAAACTCCAGTTTCCGCGAGTCAGCTTTCATGGTCGGGGCTTGTGCCCGATCCCTCAAGACCTTTGGCGCAAGGCGGACGGGCAAACGGCAGGACGGCTTGGTTTCGCAACGGACCGGCAGAGAGGCGGGGCTGCGGCAATTGCGGACAAGAAACGATAAAGGCTTGACTAAAGTTGTTTACATTCTCAAGGTTCGAAGATAAAGTGCTTCGGTATCGAGATCGGCCGATGCGCCATCTCCGCATGGGCTGAACCCACCACACATCTCAAAGCAAAGGAGACATGCTCATGTCTTTCTCCAAATGGATTCGCACCATCGCGATTTTCGTCTGCGTGGTCGTGCCCTCTGTAGTTGCGCGTGCCGGTAGTCCTGCATTCGACGCTATCTATGTGTTTGGCGACAGCTACTGCGATGTGGGCAATGTCTTTCTCGCGACAGGAGGAACACAACCACTCTCACCGCCTTACTACTTTGGAAGGTTTTCCAACGGGCCGATCTGGGTGGAGCACGTTGCGAGCGCGATGGGGCTGCCCATGCATGCCTCGCTGGCAGGTGGGACGGACTATGCCTTTGGCGGCGCCTGGGTAACGCAACCGCAGGTGACACCTCAGGGAACGATTCCCGACGTGCCGCAGCAGGTGGGTCTCTATCTTAGCCAGCACGGCGGCAAGGCCGACCCCAGCGCGCTTTACATTCTGGAAGGCGGCGGCAACGACATCATCGGAAGCCTTGCGACTGGAATTACGGCGCAGCAACTTGGATTTCAAATTGCGGCGGGAATCGCGGAGGCCGAGTTGCTGTTGCGCCGGTCGGGTGCAAGGAATTTTCTGATTCCGGACGTAATCAACATCGGTATATTGCCGGCGGCGCAGGGCAATCCTACCTTTGCCACGGCGGCTTCGGTGGCGACGAACAAGTACCTCAACCAGCTGCTGGCCCTGGAGGGATTTCTGCAGGGGATCAGGATCCGGCGCCTGCGGATTTTTGCGCTGTTCGATGCGGTTCAGGCGGATGCAACGCATTTTGGATTCACGAATATCACTACACCGTGCGTGAACCCTGTTACTCAAAGTGTGTGCGCCGATCCCGACCACACACTGTTTTGGGACACCGTCCATCCGACGGAGTTCGGGCACTCCTTTTTTGCGGTGACGGTCGAAGCTGCGCTAAACCAGTGAAGGCAGGTTGAAGATCGAGGGAATCAGATCTGCTGAAGGTTGGCGAATTTTTCCATCAGCTTCTTCATGCCGTGGCGGGGGAAGAGGACGGTGAGTTTGGCGTTGTCGCCATCGCCTTCGCGCATGAGGATCGTGCCTTCACCGTATTTGCCGTGGCGGACGCGCTGACCTTTTTTGAGCCCGGAGGCGCCGGTGGACTCGGGGATGTCCATGGCGGGACGGGCGAAGGAACTCGGCTTGATGACGCCGCCTTTGCCACCGAAGAAGCGGGCGATGTTGTCTATCGAGTGGCCCTCCGGGTCCTTCGAGCTTTTGCTTTTTGGAGGAGAGTTTTGGCTGGATGAGATGCGCGGCGCTTCCTGACTTTCATCCTCATAGTTGTAGTGACGGCTCTCGAATTCGCTGGAGTGTTGCGGGCGGCGGTTTGAACCGTAGCGCGAGTTGTAGCCGCTTCCGTAGGCAGGTGTAGACCAGGCGGGAGAGCGGCCGCCGAGGTTTTCGATGAGTTGGTTGGGGACTTCTTCAAGAAAGCGCGAGGGGATGCTCATCTCCGGAGCGTCGTTGCCGTAACGGCGGCGATAGTGCGCGCGGGTGAGGATGAGCGTGTTCATGGCGCGGGTCATGCCGACATAACAGAGACGGCGTTCTTCTTCGAGTTCCTCGGGATTCTGAAGGGTGCGCGAGTGCGGAAAGAGTCCCTCTTCGAGACCGGCAAGAAAGACGAGCGGAAACTCCAGGCCCTTGGCGGCATGCAGCGTCATGAGCGTGACGCGGGAGTTGGGATCGTACTGGTCAGTGTCGGAGGCGAGGGCGGCGTGGTCGAGGAACTCGGCGAGGGTCTCGCCGCGAACTTCGGCGTCGTGAGCGGCGTTGGCGAGTTCCTTGAGGTTTTCAATGCGGCTGAAGGCTTCAGGGGAGGCTTCAGCTTCGAGCGCCTTGATGTAGCCGGTGCGGTCGATGAGGAAGCGGATTAGCTCGGGAAGGGTGGCGGGGTCGCCGGGCTTTCTAAAGACAGGCTTCTCCGCGGATTCATCTTCGGAAGGCGCTTCGGATGCTGGATTGGTAGCTTTCCCAGTTCTCAAAGGCGAGACCTGGGGCACCCCTGTCTGAGAGGCTTGCGACTCTTTTGTTTGGCTCGGCATTTTGAGGAAGGGGCGAGAGGGCTTCTTTTCGGCGAAGGGCGAGAAGTGGCTTGGGTCGAGTAGTGGAATCTGACTGTCGTTGCTGCCGAAGGTGAAGTCGGTTGCTGATTCGAGGTCCTCGACGACCTGCTGATTCTGTTCCGGGGTAGGTTCCGTTGCGCCGAAGGAGAAATCGGTGTTGGCATCGTCTTCCGTGGCGACGTCGGCGGAGAGTTTTCCGGCGAAGTCGGGATCCATCATGGCTTGCGCGTCGAGAATGAGCTGACGAAAGGACTCGAGAGCCATGAGTGCGCGGGTGGGAATGAGCCGCTGAGAAAGTGCGATGCCCAGAGCTTCCCATGTGGACTGTCCGGTTTCGAGAGCGAGACGTTCCAGAGTTTCCAATGTGGTTTTGCCGATGCCGCGCGCCGGCGTGTTGATGATGCGCTGCAGAGCCATGGAGTCGTGAGGATTACGAACCAGGCGGAGGTAGCAGAGCATGTCTTTGATTTCGGCGCGCTCGTAGAAGCTGAATCCGCCGACCATTGAGTAGCTGATGTTGTAGCGGCGCAGGGCTTCTTCAACGAGACGCGATTGCGAGTTGGTGCGGTAGAGGACGGCGGCCCTGGCCGGCTCTTGTGTTTCGGATGAGCCTTCCTGCCTGAGAAACGCCTGAATGCGATCGGCGATGAAGAGGGCTTCGTTTTCGCCATCGGGGGCTTCGTAGTATCCGACGAGAGAGCCGCCCTGCCGGTCGGTCCAGAGCTTCTTGCCTTTGCGGCGGAGGTTATTGGCGACTACAGCCCCGGCGGCTTCGAGGATGATTTGCGTGGAGCGGTAGTTCTGCTCGAGGCGAACGATCCGGGCGTTGGGGAAATCCTTTTCGAACTCGAGGATGTTGCGGATGTCGGCGCCGCGCCATGAGTAGATGCTCTGGTCCTCATCGCCAACAGCGCAGACATTTTTGTGTTCGCCGGCGAGCAGCTTCATGAGTTCGTATTGGGGGCGGTTGGTGTCCTGGTATTCGTCGACGAGAAGGTAACGATAGCGGCACTGGTAGCGCTCGCGGACGTCGCCGGCAACCTTCAGGAGGCGGACGGCTTCGAGGAGCAGATCGTCAAAGTCGAGGGCGTTGTTCTTGCGCAGTTCAGCCTTGTAGCCCTGATAGATGTGGGCGATGCGCTCGCTGTTGGGATCCGTGGAGGCCAGGTAGAAGTCCTGCGGATCGACCATGTGGTTTTTGGCCCAGGAGATGCGGCCAAGAACAGTGCGAGGCGTGAGCTGCTTGGTGTCGAGACCCATGCGGCGCATGATCTGCTTGACGATGCCTTGCTGGTCGTTTTCATCGTAGATGGCGAAGGAGCGTGTGAGGCCTTCCTTGCCCACTTTGAGTGCTTCGATGTCGCGGCGGAGAATGCGGACGCACAGCGAGTGGAACGTGGCAATCAAAGGCTTGGCGATGGAGGAGTGGTCGAGAAGGCGATCGACGCGCTCTCCCATTTCCTTGGCGGCCTTGTTGGTGAAGGTGACGGCAAGGATGGTGTCGGGGGCGATTCCTTTTTCGCGAATGAGCCAGGCGATGCGGCTGGTGATGACGCGAGTCTTTCCGGAGCCGGCACCGGCGAGGATGAGCAGGGGGCCTTCGGTGACTTCAACGGCGGCACGCTGTTCGGGATTCAGATTGTCGATGAGCGGCTGCACGGCTGACGAGTCCAGGCGGGAAGGTTTCCTCTTCCAGTGTAACGTTTCAGGCGGAACTTAGTTTTGACGTGAGTCGGCGCACGATTGGAAGAGCGGCGGAGCGATATTCTGAGTGCGAGATGAATGCTGATGGAAAAGGTGTTAAGCGCGTTGCGGTGTATTGCGGATCGTCGGACGGAAATGATCCGTTGTTTTTGTCGGAGGCCGTGGCGCTTGGAGAAGCGATTGCGGCGGCTGGCCTGGGGCTGGTGTATGGCGGAGCGAGCGTGGGGCTGATGGGCGCGGTTGCCGATGCAGCACTGGCAGGCGGGGCCGAGGTGGTCGGGGTGTTGCCGGAGATGTTGTCGGGCAGCGAGATTGCGCATCGAGGACTGACTCGGCTCGAGATTGTTCAGACGATGCACGAACGCAAGGCGCGAATGGTGAAGCTGGCGGACGCGTTTCTGATGTTGCCGGGTGGCTATGGAACGCTGGACGAGATGATGGAGATCGTGACTTGGAAGCAACTGCGGTTACACGCCAAGCCGTGCATCCTGATTAACACTGCGGGGTATTGGGACGGGCTTCTTGAGTTTTTGGATCGCGCCGTGGAGGCGGGGTTTCTGAGGGCGGAGAATCGGGGACTGCTGCAGGTTGCCGCGACGGCAGATGCGGCGGTGAAGCTGGTGGCGGGAGACCAGGAATGAGCGGGAGCTAGTGGACTCGACTCCCGCCGAATTCTGGAAGGAAACTCCTTGCTTTCAAAGGGTTATGGGATGGGAGTGTCTGCAAAATTTTCGTAGAAACAACTTAGCAGGTCTTGGTTTCCCACGTCTCAAAGGCGAGACATGGGGCACCCAGATTTGTGCTTAGTTTGTGCCTGATGACGGAAACATTCTGCAAAGATCGAAAGCGAAATTTTGTGCTTTAGACGGCGCGCCGACCGCTTATCAGGTTGAAGAGTAGAACTATCACTGCGACCACCAGCAACAAGTGGATGAGGCTGCCTGCTACGTGGAAGCTGAAGCCCAGCAGCCACAGGACAAGGAGGATTGCAAAAATCGTCCAGAGCATTTTTTACCCTTTCCAAGTGCTGCGGCGCTTTTTGCGTTAAAGAAGAGCGCCGCAAACCTACTTAGATGCTGGTTAGTTCGAAGCGATGGCCTGTGCTTTTGCACTTCTAATGGCCGCAAGGAAAGTTTCGGCTCCGGCGGGCATGGTAACTTCACCTTGCAGGATTTTGTGATTGGAGACGTTGTGGCCGTAAATGGCCCTGGTGGAATCTTCGTCGTGACGAATGGATGCGCCGTTCAGAGTCAATCCGGCGAAAGCTCCCCGTGCGCGTGAATAGGTCAGTATCTCGGCTTCCATCTTCCAATCGGTATTGGCAGATGCATGACGGCCAACGGGGCCGGCTGCAACAGAGGCGTCCGCACCAAGTTCAAACTTGCTTGAGAGTAACTGGCGCATTCCGCGTTCATTCTGAATGATCATGACCAGGTCAACACCCTCGACGCCAATCTGCAAGCCGAAGCTTCCGCCGGTGAGGGAAAAGAACAGAGGAGCGCTCCAGCCATTTGCCGTCTTGCATGTGGCCACGCCGCGGCCATTTTGCGCGCCGACTACAAAGCCGCCCTTGAGGAGATGGGGCACAACGGCAACGCACTTTGCGTGCTCGAGAACTTCTTCAGGGATGCCCTTGTCGGGCGCGGCCATGATTTCATGCATGACGCTGCCTGCGTGATCCAGCCGATCGTTGGTTGCTTCGCGATCAGAGTTAGCCCAGCCGATAGTCGTCATGCTGAGTAATGCCACTAACGTCATTATCTTCTTCATGTATCACACCAATTTTTCTACCTATGCGGGGCGTCTCCAGCTTTACGCGTATATAGATATCGCATGGGTAAGTTCGACGTTAGTTGGATCTCGACGAACTTACTGAGCAGTAATGCTCACTTGGAAATCAAAGTCGATTCACTGATCAATGCAATTGAAGGGCAGTGCACTCAAAGCGTGGCCTGCACGATTTCAAAGACGATAAAGACGCGATCGGAGCAATGCGAGGATGGCTCTGAGGAATATATGCCCGGTACACGACATAGTTTGTTAGTCTTAAAGTACGTTCCTTTAGGCGGATTACAGCTGAGTCTTTCTAGAGGCTCCTGCGGCAGGGCTGCATGGGAGAGCCCAGTCAGATGATTGAAGTTGAAAAGTTGCCATTTGATGTCGAAACCTTTCTCGCCAACGCCGGAGTGGGACGAAAGATTGTGAAGCTGGCGCCAAAGGACCTCTTCTTTTCCCAGGGAGATCCCGCGGACTCCGTGTTTTATCTTCAGAGCGGTCGGGCGAAGCTCACGGTCGTGTCAAAGGCAGGCAAGGAAGCCACCATTTTGATGTTCTCTGCCGGCGAGTTTGTGGGAGAGAGTGCGCTGACAGCGATACCTGGGCTGCGTTTGTCTACAGCTACCGCGATCACAACTTGTACAGCGCTGAAGATCAGGCGGGAGGAGATGATGCGGGTCGTGCACGAGGAGCATGGATTCTCCGATCTATTCCTGAAGTTTCTGCTGGCGCGCAGCATCCGAATCCAGGCAGATCTTGTCGATCATCTCTTCAACTCGAGTGAGAAGCGTCTCGCGAGAATTCTCCTTTTGATGGCGGAGTTCGGCAAGCCGGGCAAACAGGAGACGTTGATCCCCAAGATTTCGCAGGAGACTCTAGCGGACATGATCGGCACGACACGGTCTCGGGTCAGTTTCTTCATGAACCGCTTTCGCAAGATGGGATTCATTGACTACGGCGGCCGCATCCGGGTTCACAAGTCGCTACTCAACGTGGTTCTATTCGATCAATTGCCCGACGAAGAAGCGAGGAGTCCGTTTCCTTCGATCGTCTCACGGAATCGGCTGAAAGCGGCCAGAGCGAGCTAGGTCGCTTTGACTATTGCCGGCTTGGTCAGAATTGATCAGCCTGACATCGTATTTAATGGCACACTCGCTCCAGTTCACAAAAAGAAAACTGGTTAGCGAGGTAGTTTGTGGTCAACACACGAAATCGAATTCTCGTTGTAGATGACAAGGAATGCATTCGCACGACGACGACGCTTGTACTTGCAGAGATGGGGTACAGTGCGCGTTCCGCAGAAGACGGCATCGCCGCTTTGCGCGAGATCCGGCGGGAAGAGCCGGACATACTTCTTTCCGATCTGCATATGCCTGGCATGTCGGGGTTTGAACTGCTAATGGAAGTTCGGCGCTCGTTCCCATCAATCCAGGTGATAGCCATGAGCGGGGCGTTCTTTGGCGCCGGGATGCCAGTCAACGTTCTGGCGGACGCTTTCTATCAAAAGGGGAGCGGCGTGAGCGCACTGCTTCAGATCTTGAGAGCGCTGCCTGAGATGCGGCTCGGCACGTACGAACCTTGCAGGACTGTGCAGCCGGGCGGACTCAACGCAATGGAACCATCCCTTACCCGGAAGCACTCGCAACGATGCTTCTGCGCCTAAGGGCAGTTCGCGACCGATCTTTGCTTTACTGCAACGGCTGGAGAGCAGAATCCTCAAGGGGTCTGTGAGTTGCACTCATCCTGTAATTGGATCTTGAATTCCCGGTTCCTTATCGGGGGCCGGGTCGACGTTGTGCGCGCTGGCGCTGGAGTTCGCGGTAGAGTTCGCTTTTGGATTGGCCTGATTCGCGGGCGAGACGTTTGAGGGCTTCTTTCTCATCGATGCCGAGTTCGGATTGCAGACGGGCTACGCGGTCGGCGAGTTTCTCCCGTGTCTCAGAAACGACGCCCGTGGCACCCTGGTTTGCGCGGGATGCGGGTGCCTCAATGAGGAGGACGAATTCGCCGCGGATGCGATCGCGGGAGGCCAGGTCCTGGCGGACGTCTGCGACGGTGCCGCGGTGGAATTCTTCGTGGAGTTTGGTGAGCTCGCGGGCGGCCACGACGCGCAACGCGGGTCCGAATACGGATTCAAGATCGGCGAGCGTATCGACGATACGGTGTGGCGCTTCGTAGAAGATGAGGGTCTGCGAGGATTCGCGGGGCTGGGCGGCTAGGGCTTCGAGGCGGTTGCGGCGTGCGCCGGATTTTTCGGGGAGGAATCCTAAAAACAAAAATTCGCTGGTGGGCAGGCCGGAGGCGACGAGCGCGCTGAGCGCGGCGTTGGCGCCTGGAATGGGGAAGACGGGTACTCCGGCGGAGATGGCTTCATTGGTGAGCCAAGTGCCGGGATCGCTGATGCCGGGCGTGCCTGCGTCGGAGACGAGCGCGATTCGTGCCGCCGGCTTTGAGGGCTTCGATGAGTTCGGCTGCACGTTCACGCTCGTTGTGCTGGTGGCAACTGACGGTGGGCGTGGCGATGGAGAAGTGGTTGAGCAGCTTTTGGGTTTGCCGGGTGTCTTCGCAGGCGATGCGGTCAACGTGTTTGAGAACGTCGAGGGCGCGGAGGGTGATGTCGCCGAGGTTGCCGATGGGAGTGGCAACGAGATAGAGGCCGGGGGCGAGTGGAGTGTCGGACATTGCTGGGATCAATGGTAAGCGAGGGGAGTGGTTTTCTCACTCGTGGATGGGTACCCGAGTTTGTGGAGAGTGCGGGTTGAGGTTGGTCTTTCCCATGTCTCAAAGGCGAGACATGGGGCACCCCGGGACTCGAGTGGGTTGTTGAAGGTTGTAGGTTTCCCACCCATGCGCAAAGGACGCGCATGGATGCACCCAGACGTATGGGGAGTTCGGAAAGGTTTGTGGTTTCCCATGTCTCAAAGGCGAGACATGGGGCACCCGACTTCCCGACCCACCTGTTGGAGCGTGGTTGAGGTTCGGGTTTCCCACTCATGCGCTAAGACGCGCATGAATGGGGCACCCAGATTTATGGGAGTGGAGAGGGTCTTGCTTTCCCATGTCTCAAAGACGAGACATGGGGCACCCAGATTTGTGGGACAGAAATGGACTTTATTCTGCGGATTCCTGGCTTTCGATGCGGCGCTGCTCGGCTAGCAGGGACATGGAACTCATCAAGTTTTGTACGCTGACGATGCCGACGACTCGGCCGCTTTCAGTGACAGGGATGAGGGAGAGGCCCTGTCCTGCGGAGATGCGGCGGATGGTGGTGCCAAGTGTGTCTTCGGGGCGGGCGACCTGGAAGGCGCGCGACATGACTCCCTGCACGTAGCCATTGCCATCGCTGCGGAGAGCGTCGACGATGCGCTGGCGCGAGACGATGCCGACAAGTTCAGGACCGCGCACGACGGGGAAGTCTTCCTGCAGCGAGTGGACACAGCGATAGAGCGCGTCGGCGAGAGTGTCGGATGGCGAGAGAGTGGCGAAGTCGGTGAGCATGACTTCGCGCATGCGAACGGTGTCGACGACCGACTGGAAGAAGACGCCCTGGTCTTCAATTTGCGCGCCGATCATGATGAAGAATCCGGCGATGATGAGCCAGGGGCTGTGGAGCAACATGCCGCTGATCATGGCGGCGAGCGCGAGCAACTGGCCGATGCCTGTGGATGCGCGGCCTGCCGGTGAAATGCCATGGTTGCGGGCAAAGCTGCCGCGCAGGAGGCGCCCGAAATCCAGCGGGTACGCGGGGAGCAGGTGAAGCACGCCGAGCCCTAACTGCATCCACACCATGCTGCGCAGGAGCCATGCGGCGGTGATCCATGGATGGGCGAGAAGCTTGACGTCTCCACCGGCGCCGATGAATGCGGCCGCAAGTGCCAGACCTGTGGCGCAATTGATGACGGGGCCGGCGAGCGCCATGGCAAATTGGCCGAAGCCCTGATTGGCGTTTTCCTGGCTCTCAGGATTGGCGTAGGCGAAGAGGCCGCCGATGGGGAGCAGAAGGACGGCGCGGAGGCGGAGGCCAAGATAGGCAGCCGTGATGAGGCGCGCAGTTTCTCGCACGAGTACTGCAGAGACGAGGACAAAGAAGAGCCCTATGCCGCGAACCCAGCCTGCTGAGCCACTAAGGCCGAGGCACACGACTGCCAATGCCGGGAAGAAGGCGTGCATGCGTATCTCGACGCCCATCCAGCGCCCCATCGGGATTGTCCAACCTCGCATATTGGAATTGTAGAGGGTCGGGGAGGTCCGTGTGGTGCGCGGCGGTTCCGGTATGCTGATTCGCGATGCGCATCATTGCCGGATCATTGCGTCGGAGGACGATTGAGGCTCCCGCCGGGCTGGCCACCAGGCCGACGAGTGACCGGCTGCGCGAGACTCTTTTCAATGTACTTGCGCCCCGGATGAAGGATGCGACGTTTCTTGATTTGTACGCGGGATCAGGCGCAGTGGGCATTGAGGCGCTGAGCCGGGGAGCGGCGCAGGTGACGTTTGTCGAGCGGGCACCGACGGCCCTGAAGGTGATGCGCGGGAATCTTGAAAAGCTTGGAGTGAGGGAAGGATTTCGCATCGAGGCGAGCAACGTGGCTGCCTATCTGCGGCGGGTGCGGCCGGGAATTGAGCGGGGATTTGATGTGGTGTTCCTCGATCCGCCCTACGATGCGGCGGATGAGTATGGACTGGCGCTGGGTTTGCTGGGCGGAGCAGCGATAGGGTTGGTGGCCGATGGGGCGGTGGTGATCGCTGAGCATCGGCGCAAGGAAACACTGAACGAAGATTATGGCGCGTTACAGAGGACACGTTTGCTGCTGCAAGGAGATGCTGCGCTGAGCTTCTATGTGGTTATTGACGCGAAGGCAACGGAGTAAGATGGGGCGGGTTTGGGGTGCGGGGAGAATGACCGAAGTGAAGACTGCGTGGCGATGGTTAGCAGCGGGAATTTTATTTAGCGGGGCGGGTTTAGTTGCGCAGAATCAGACGCCCTGGGCGATTGGTCCGTTTGCGAGGCCAGCGACTGGGAATCCAGTGGTCACGCCACTGCCGGAATCGACTTTTACCGATCCCATCCTGAAGGGTCCAGTGCATTGGGAGGCACTGCACACGTTCAATCCGGCGGCGATTGTTAGGCATGGCAAGGTTTACGTGCTCTATCGCGCTGAAGACAACTCTGGAGAGATGCAGATTGGCGGGCATACTTCGCGACTGGGGCTGGCGGAGAGCGAGGACGGCATTCACTTCAAGCGGCTGGCGGCGCCGGTGTTTTATCCCGACGAAGATGGGCAGAAGGCGCGCGAATGGCCTGGCGGTGTTGAAGACCCGCGCATTGTGGAGGGAGAAGACGGCACCTATGTGCTGACTTATACGCAATGGAATCGCACAACGTATTCGGTAGGGATTGCGACCTCGCGGGACCTGAAGCACTGGACGAAGCACGGGCCGGCGTTCTTGAACGCGCGGGGCGGAAAGTACGCGTACCTGCAATACAAGTCGGCGGGCATTGTGACGCGGCTCGACAAGGATCGGCTGATCGCAGCGAAGATCGAAGGCCGCTATTGGATGTATTGGGGGGAAGGGGCGATTCGCCTGGCGACTTCGGCGGACTTGATTCACTGGGAGCCGGTGGAGGATGTGAACGGCAAGCCATTGGAGTTGCTGCGGCCGCGTCCGGGTCACTTCGACAGCACGTTTCCCGAGACGGGGCCACCGCCGGTGATGACCAGCGCGGGAATCGTGATGCTTTACAACGGGAAGAATGCGGTGGGCGGGGGCGATCCGGCGCTGGGATCGAGTGCGTATGCAGCGGGCGAGGCGCTGTTTGACGGACACAATCCTGCGCATTTGTTGACGCAAACGGAAGGGCCGATGCTGAAACCGGAGTTGCCTTATGAGAAGACCGGCCAGTATGCGGCGGGGACTACGTTCGCCGAGGGGCTGGTGTTCTTTCACAAGCAATGGTTTCTGTACTACGGCTGCGCGGATTCACTGGTGGCGGTGGCGACGGCTCCGATGGAGGCGATGAGTGCGGAGGCATTGCGGAGCTTCGGACCCGCCGCGACCAGAGGTACCTGTTGTCTCGAGCACGGCGGCAACTGTTGCGGCCGAGAATGGTCCCAAGTTTTATCTGAAGAACGGCGACACGGTGGTGTTTTATGGCGACAGCATCACGGAGCAGAACTACTACAACCAGTGGGTCGAGTTGTACACGGCGACGCGTTTTCCGTCGATGCGGGTGCATTTTTACGGCGCGGGCGTAGGCGGAGATCGCGTGACCGGCGGCGGAGGAGGGCCGATCGATCAGCGGCTGGAGCGCGATGTGTTCGCGGAGAAGCCGACGGTGGTGAGCGTGATGCTGGGGATGAATGACGGGAGCTATCGTGCGACGACGGACCAGATTCGGTCGACCTACGTCCTGGGTTATGAGCACCTGCTGCAATCCATTCGCGAGCACGCGCCGGGAGCGAGGATCACGTTGCTTGGGCCTTCGCCGTTTGATGATGTGACGCGGCCGGTGACGTTCGAGGGCGGATACAACAAGGTGATGGAGCATTTCGCGGATTTAGACAAAGGACTTGCGAAGAAATATAACGGCACGTTTGTGAACCTGAATCCGCCGGTGGTTGCTGCAATTGAGAAGGCGAAGGAACTCGATCCGACGATTGCCAAGTTGTTGCTGCCGGATCGTGTGCATCCCGATCCGCTGGCACATTGGGTGATGGCGGAGGCGCTGCTGAAGGGGTGGAACGCGCCGGCGCTGGTTTCTTCAGTGACCGTGGATGCAAAAGCGGGAAAAGCGACGGAGGCTCTGCATGCAGTAGTTGAACATGTGGAGCAAACGAATGGTGTGCTGAGATGGACGGAGACTGAGGATGGGCTTCCGCTGCCTCTATCGCGCAACAACGCGAGCGAAGCGCTGCTGCTGGATTTGACGGACATCGAACAGGAATTGAATCAGGAGCCGCTGCGCGTGACCGGATTGGAGAGCGGGCGATACACGCTGACGATCGATGGAGACGTGGTGGGGACGTTCGCTTCGGAGGAGCTGGAGGGCGGAATCAATCTGGCCAATTATGGGACGCCGATGTTTCACCAGGCACAGCGGGTGAGCTGGCTGGTGCGCGATCGCGATGAAGCGCACTATATCCATCTGCGCATGAGGGTGCGGAATTTCGATATCGGCGCGCAGCAGGGCAGTCCGGATGTGATGCAGAGGTTTGAGAATTCGCTCGAGGATTCGATTTACGAAACGGCCGCGCCAAAGGCGCACATATTTGAATTGAGCCCGGCGGTTGCGGCTGTGATGCGAACTGCGCAGTGATGCAATGACTGCGGATGGAAGGGACGGAGAAATTCTGACTACGGCAATCTCACTCGATTCGGTATTGGAGACGAAAGGCGCCGGGCCTGAACGATGTTTCCACGCATGCGGCGGGGCCTGCGGGCGCGCTGCCGCTGTCGGCGGAGATGTTGCTCAACGAGCCTTCGGGAAATCTTTTTGGATTGAGTCAGAACGCGGGGATGGGGTGGGAGCCGGCGCGGTTGCTGGATCCGGAGTTTCTGATTCTGAGCACACATGGCGGATTGCGCGCAGAGGATGGGCGGGCGATTGCGCTCGGATTTCACACGGGACATTGGGAAGTGGGGTTGCTTGTTGCGGAGGCGGCGCGCGAGCTGAAGGCGCTGCGCGCGGTGCCGTTTGCCGGGGCGTGCACGGATCCTTGCGATGGGCGCACGCAAGGTACCGCGGGAATGATGGACTCGCTGCCGTTTCGCAACGATGCGGCCATGGTGCTGCGGCGGCTGATGCGCTCGCTGCCGACGAGCAAGGGTGTGCTGGGGGTTGCGACATGCGACAAGGGGTTGCCCGCGATGATGATGGCGCTTGCGTCCGCGGGTAATCTGCCGGCGGTGTTGGTGCCGGGCGGCGTGACGCTGTTGCCGGAGTCCGGCGAGGATGCCGGCAAGGTGCAGACGATTGGCGCGAGGTTTGCGCAAGAGCAGATCACGCTCGAGTATGCGGCGGAGGTTGGCTGTCGCGCGTGTGCGTCGCCGGGAGGAGGATGCCAGTTTCTCGGCACCGCAGCGACGTCGCAAGTGGTGGGTGAAGCACTCGGACTGGCGTTGCCGCATACAGCGCTGGCGCCTTCAGGGCAGGCGATCTGGCTGGACGGGGCGCGGAGGTCGGCGCGGGCACTCAAGCGTATGCATGAGTTGCGCATGGGCGCGAAGGATGTGCTGACGGATGCTTCGGTGCGCAACGCGATGGTGCTGCACGCGGCGTTCGGAGGGTCGACGAATCTCTTGATTCATGTGCCGGCGGTGGCGTTCTCAGCGGGGTTGAAGCGGCCCACGGTTGAGGAGTGGGCGGAAGTGAATCGCACGGTGCCAAGGCTGGTGGATGCGCTGCCGAACGGGCCGCAGTTTTTCGCGACGGTGCAGGTGTTTCTCGCCGGGGGCGTGCCGGAGGTGATGCTGCACTTGCGTGCCGCGGGGCTGCTGGATACGAGCGTGAAGACGGTAAGTGGAGAAACACTGGATGCTTGCCTCGACTGGTGGAAGGAGAGCGAGAGGCGGCGCGAACTGCGGCGCAGGTTGAAGGAACTGGATGGGGTCGATGCGGATGAAGTGATCATGGCTCCGGATCGCGCGAGGTCGCGAGGGCTGACGGCTACGGTGTGTTTTCCGGCAGGAAACCTGGCACCGGAGGGAGCGGTTATCAAGAGCACGGCGATCGATGCGTCGCTGATCGATAAGGACAATGTTTATCGGCATCGTGGGCCGGCGCGCGTGTTTATTACGGAGGCTGCGGCGATCCATGCGATCAAGAGCGGAGAGATCGGGCATGGCGATGTGATTGTGCTGATCTGCAGCGGCCCTAAGGGCGCCGGGATGCAGGAGATTTACCAGGTAACTTCGGCACTGAAGCAGTTGCCGCATTGCAAACACGTGGCAGTGTTGACGGATGCGCGGTTCAGCGGCGTTTCGACCGGCGCATGCATTGGGCACATCTCGCCGGAGGCGCTGGCGGGGGGGCCGATCGGCAAGGTGCTCGAAGGCGATCAGATTGAGATTGTCATTGATCGCGGCAGACTCACCGGGGTCGGTGCAACTGGTTGGCGATGCTGCCGGCGAATTTGGGGCAGAGGAAGGGGCACGTCGGCTGGCGGGAAGAAATCCACGCGCGGACCTCGCGCCGCATCCATTATTGCCGGACGATACGCGATTGTGGGCGGCGCTGGTTGAGGCGAGTGGCGGCGTCTGGGGCGGATGCGTTTACGACACGGAAAAGATTGTGGCGCGGCTCAGTGTGGAGAGGGAGTAGGTTTCGTGGTTACCCACTCATGCGCTAAAGACGCGCATGGATGGGGCACCCAGATTTGTGCGAATGGGTTGAGGTTCGTACTTTCCCATGTCTCAAAAGCGAGACATGGGGCACCCACGTCCGGCTCAGGATGAGACTCTTGGAGAAGGTGGGCATGTCGCAAAGAGCAACCCTATGGTTGCGCAAGAGGAAATGAGAATGAGTTTCGATAGCGGTACTGGGGCGATCAACAGGCGGAATTTCCTGAGCGGGATTGCGGCGGCGGGTGCGGCTGCTGGGTCTGCTGCTATGATGCCGGCGGCTGCGGCGCAGTCTCCGCCTACCCGGCCGGCTGGGATTTCAGCGCTGAAGATTGATGCTGTCGAACTGCTCGAATTGCGCGGACGGTATACCACGGAGGCTGGGGTGGATCGGCAGGCGCAGGTGAACCCGCTGGATGTGTACGACCAATTCCGGCCTGCTCCTTATAAGGACAAGCCGGACGGCACAAGAGAGGTACAGTACGAGGCAATTTACATTCGCATTCGCACGGCGGCGGGGCTGGAAGGCTTGTATGGACCAATCGAGCGCGAGCCGGCAACGATTGTTTATGAGGATCTGCGGCAGTTTCTGATTGGCAAGGATGCGTTGGCGGGCGAGATTTTGTGGGATGAGATGTACCGGTCGAACCGGCAATCGCGCGCCGGCATTTTCATGATGGCGATCAGCGCGGTGGACAACGCACTTTGGGATTTGCGGGGGAAATTCTATGGAGTGCCGGTATGGCGGCTGCTTGGCGGACCTTCGCGAGACAAGGTGGAGATGTATGCCAGTGCGCTTGGGTTCTCGCTGGAATTGGACGCGGTGAAGAAGCGGTGCGTGGAGTTGAAGAACGAGGGGTTCCGCTATCAGAAGTGGTTTATGGGTTACGGGCCGGGGTCGGGCGCCGAGGGAATGCGGAAGAACGTGGAACTGGTGAAGACTCTGCGGGAGACGCTGGGCGAGGATTACGAGATCATGTTTGACGCCTATAGCGGCTGGGACCAGGACTACGCGCTGGAATGGGCAAAGCAAGTGGAGCAGTACAGGCCGTATTGGATGGAAGAGGTCACGCATCCTGAAAAGATCGATAGCTTCGCAGCGATACGCCGCGGCACCAGCGTGCCGCTCGCATCGGGAGAGCATTTTTACGGCCGCTGGGAGGTGGAACGGTATTTGCAGGCTGGTACGTTGTCGGTGGTGCAGGCCGATCCGGAGTGGTGTGGCGGCGTGAGCGAGCTTGTAAAGATCGGGACGGTTGCGTCCCTGCATGATGTGCGTGTCATTCCTCACGGACACAGCCTGCGTGCGGCAGTCCACACCATTCTGAGTCAATCGCCTATGACGTTTCCGCTAGGTGAATACCTTGTGCTCAAGATGCGGCACTATCACCACTTCGAAAAGAATCCGCCAGTATTGGAGGGGGCGTTTATTGCGCAACCTACCGGTGCCGGGTTCGATATTCAACTGGATGCGGCGAAGATCGAGTCGCAGCGTTTGTTGAGCGTGGAGTGAGGGTAGAGGAATTTGCAGTGATCCGAACGCTACCAAAATGCAAGCCGATCCGATTAGAGTACTTGGCATGAAAAGCGTGCGCATTTTTCTTACATTGAACGTAGCGGCGATCGCGTTCTTGGCGGCTTCACTTGCAGCTTCGCAACAAGGCACTCCGGCACGTCCGGTTCCAGTAACGCCGCAACTCGTGATCATTGACACGGATATTGGCGACGACATCGATGATGCGTTTGCATTGGGGCTGGCGCTGAAGAGTCCGGAACTGCGCATTCTGGGAGTGACGACTACGTTTGGCGACACGGAGATGCGCGCGCGGATTCTGGATCGCTACCTGGCGGCGGTTGGACGGAGCGATATTCCTGTTGCGGCGGGTCCCCCATCGAAGACGGACAACGTGATGACGCAGGCGGCGTATGCGCGGCAGGTTCCGCAGCGGAAGCATGTCGACGGGGCGGATTTTATTCTGAAGCAGATTCGTCTGCATCCGGGGAAGATTACGCTGATCGCGATCGGGCCGCTGTTTACAGTGCAGGCGGCGATTGAGCGCGATCCCGCTACGTTCAAAAAGCTGGAGCGGGTGGTGATCATGGGCGGCAGCGTCTACCGCGGCTACGGCACGGACAGTTCCGGCAAGCCGAAGCCGGCGGAACCGGAGTGGAACATAGACAGAAACCCGGCAGGGGCGAAGGCCTTGTTTGCAGCGGGGGTGCCGGTGTTCATGATGCCGCTGGATTCAACGCAGGTGCATCTCGAAACGAACGAGCGGGAGGCTATTTTCTCTCATGGCTCGCCACTGACCGACCAGGTGACCTTGCTGTATCACCAGTGGCTGGCCGGGTCGAATGGACACAACACGACGCCGACGCTCTTTGATCCAGTCGCGGTGACCTATGCATTCCGGCCGGACCTTTGCCCGGCGAAGCCGTTGCATATAGATGTTGATGATAAAGGGCTTACCAAGCCATCGGAGGGGCCGGCCAATGTGCAGGTTTGCCTGCAATCGGACGAAAGGGCATTTCTCGAACTCCTCCAGTCGCGAATGAACAGCGATAGGGATTCAGGAAAGGCAAAGCACTAGTTTTGAGTACGGGCTGGAAGGCCGAAGCCGCTGATTGGATAGGATTTTGATTCTTTGCACCACATGTGTGTGCCTTGTCACAGGCAATTCCATTGACAGCAGGAGAAAGTAGGAGAAAAATGGCGGGTCGATGGAAGTTTCGAATGAATTGAACATGTACGGAGGGAAAGTGAGAAACAGTTTGTATATCAAGGTTTTGGGTGCGGTGGTTCTGATGAGTTGTCTGGCTGTTTCCGGCTGTAAATCGGCGCCGGAGTTGACCCAGACGCAGGCGTTGACACTGATCCAGTCCAGCTATGACCAGGCAGCTCCGGTTGGCGTGAATATTCTTGTCGATGACCTGGGAATGAGGCAGGGAATCGCGGCCAAGCTATGGGAGCGGAAGACGATGTATCCCAACAAATATTGGGCCGACTTCAAGCTAACCCCCGAGGGCAAGAAGGCGGTCAAACTGGCCAACGGCGGCGACGTGATCGAGTGGCGGCCGTCGGGGCTCGAGGACACGAATTACAAGGTGCTGATGACCACAGTTGCGGCGAATCACCTGAAGGCGCATGACCTCGGCGATCTGCAGGATGAAATGGTGGCGGGATCCGACACGGCCAAGGGCGCGAAGTTCACTGAAGGTGTCAACCTGACGGGCGTGCCGGACACGCTGCAGGAGATTGCGCATAACCCCGGCAACAAGCTCAGCACCAGGCGCCAGGCCGACTTTACGCTTGAAGGCGGGGCCTGGAAGCTGCATTCGATCCACTAGGACCGAAAAATCAATGGGGTGGGATGAATTCGTTGACCCCACCCCTGTTTCTTGATATTGTTAAAAGGTTCCGCAAGAACGCATCTCTCCGTGTGCCTTAACGGCGAGTGCGTACGGGAGGTCCGGTCAGCAAGTTTGGCCAGGGCTGGCACCCGAAGCCGGCGTAGTTGAGTCGGCCAAAGTCCCCGAATCGCTCTCCTCTTGCGAAGGGCAGGGACAAGTCGCTTTCGCGGTGAAGGAAAGACGTGGAAGCGGTGAAATCGCATCGGTGCTCGCGCGTTTCTCCACCTTGGAGGGCTATGCGAGCCGGGACCGGCGAAACGGAGTTGGCTTTTCCTGCGTAAGCGCGAAAACGACCGACCACCGTCTCGGTTCTCGTCTGGAGTTGGAACGAGGGCAGACGCGAAGCAGCAACCTGGGCTTCCGTGCGTGTATGCGGGTCAAAGACCGCCACGAGCGAGAAGAGCCGGAAGGGTCTGCGCGCGGCTGTAAAGTGAGTTGGGCTTAAGGATTTGGGGTAAGGAGTTTCGGTTTGCCTACATTTAATCAGTTGGTTCGCAAGGGGCGTACGGCCCCGCGGTACAAGACGGCGTCACCGGCCTTGCAGGCTTCGCCGCAGCGGCGCGGAGTTTGCACCCGCGTGTATACACAAACCCCGAAGAAGCCGAACTCGGCACTGCGCAAGGTGGCTCGTGTGCGGCTGACTAACGGCATTGAGGTTACGACCTACATTCCCGGCATCGGCCACAACCTGCAGGAGCACTCGATTGTGCTCATCCGCGGCGGCCGTGTGAAGGATCTGCCAGGCGTCCGCTACCACGTGGTTCGCGGCACCCTGGATTCGGTGGGCGTGGCGAATCGCAAGCAGAGCCGGTCGAAGTATGGCGCCAAGCGTGCCAAGGGCGGCGCGGCGGCAGGCAAGAAGTAGTTTTCGGTTCCCGGGCGGAGTCAGTGGATCGGGACTGGGGCAGTAGAACAGCGCTACGGCGCGAAGGATTTTGAGGAACTATGCCAAGAAAAGGGCACATTGCGAAGCGGGAAGTGGCCCCGGATCCAGTTTATGGGTCCACGCTGGTTACGAAGTTTGTGAACTCGATGATGTGGGGCGGCAAGAAGTCGACGGCCCAGGGCATCTTTTACCAGGCGATGAAGAACCTCGAGGAGAAGGGCGGGGGCGATGACGCTCTCAAGCTCTTCAAGAAGGCGGTTGAGAACTGCAAGCCGCTGCTCGAGGTGAAGACGCGTCGCGTGGGTGGAGCGAACTACCAGGTCCCGATCGAAGTGAATCCAGATCGTCGCACCTCGCTGGCCATTCGCTGGCTGATTACCTATGGCCGCAATCGCGGTGAAAAGGGCATGACCGACAAGCTTTCGAACGAGCTGCTGGATGCGGCGAACGGGCGCGGCGCGGCCATGAAGAAGAAGGAAGACGTGCACCGCATGGCTGAGGCCAACAAGGCCTTCGCTCATTACCGCTGGTAATCGCGCGAGTGCGAAAGAGTTGAGGTTTCCCGGGTTTCAAATAGAGACCTGGGGCGCCCAAAAATTTGAGTTTTGAAGTATCCCAACGGCGGGCGTTGAAGTCCGCAAGGAAAAATTGCCGTGGCTCGCACCATACCTCTGAATCGTTGCCGGAACATCGGAATCATGGCGCACATTGACGCCGGAAAGACGACAGCGACGGAGCGCATTCTGTTCTATACGGGCATCACGCACCGCATCGGCGAAGTGCATGAAGGCACGGCGACCATGGATTACATGGAGCAGGAGCAGGAGCGCGGCATTACGATTACGTCCGCAGCCACCACCTGCATGTGGAAAGACATCCGCATCAACATCATTGACACGCCGGGTCACGTGGACTTTACCGCCGAGGTGGAGCGTTCGCTGCGTGTTCTCGACGGCGCCGTGGCGGTGTTCGATTCAGTTTCGGGTGTGCAGCCGCAGACGGAGACCGTTTGGCGGCAGGGCGACAAGTACAAGGTTCCGCGTATCTGCTTCGTAAACAAGATGGACAAGAACGGGGCCGATTTTG
This sequence comes from uncultured Acidobacteriaceae bacterium, assembly GCA_963737915.1. Lineage (GTDB taxonomy): Bacteria > Acidobacteriota > Terriglobia > Terriglobales > Acidobacteriaceae > Telmatobacter. The sequence goes on from CAVTUP010000028.1 coordinate 602,020, forward strand.
AGCATGTTCTGGACACCATCCGGAAGCGGCTCGGCGCTAGGCCTGTGGCGCTGCAGATTCCGATTGGCGCAGAGGCGAATTTCAAGGGTGTTGTCGATCTGATCGAGATGAAGGCGATTCTGTGGCACGACGAGGCGATGGGTTCGAAGTACGATGTCGAGCCGATTCCCGCGGAGTTGCAGAAGAAGGCGGAAGCATTCCGTTTGCAGCTGATCGAAGTGATCGCCGAGACCGACGATGTTCTGCTGGAGAAGTTTCTCGAAGGCGAGACGCCGACGATTGAAGAACTGAAAGCCGGCATTCGGCAGGCCACGATTGACTTGAAGGTCTTCCCGGTTATCTGCGGAAGCGCATTCAAGAACAAGGGCGTCCAGACATTGCTTGACGCGGTTGTCGATTACCTGCCAAGCCCGCTGGATAAGCCTCCCGTGGAAGGCATCAATCCGGATAATCTCAGCGAGACGGTCATCCGCAAGGCGGACGATAACGAGCCGCTGTCGGCGTTGGTCTTCAAGCTGATCAACGATCCTTTCGGCAAGCTTTCGTTCGTTCGCGTCTACTCGGGCTCACTCAAGACCGGCGACACGGTGCTGAATCCGCGCACTGGAAAGACGGATCGCGTGGGACGTCTCGTGAAGATGCACGCCAACAAGCGCGAGGATGTGACTGAGATTCTCGCGGGCGACATCTGCGCCTGCGTCGGGCTGAAGGAACTGAAGACGGGCGACACGCTTTGCGCTCCGAACCACCCTGTCGCGCTGGGCGCGATCACGTTTCCGGAGCCGGTTATCTCCGTGGCTATCGAGCCCAAGACGAAGGCCGATCAGGAAAAGATGGCGATCGGACTGTCGCGGCTGGCCGATGAGGATCCGACCTTCAAGGTTCACACAGACGAGGACTCGGGCCAGACGATTATCAGCGGAATGGGTGAACTGCATCTCGAGATTCTTGTGGACCGCCTGAAGCGCGAACACAAGGTGGACGCGAATGTGGGCGAGCCTAAGGTTGCGTTCCGCGAGACAATTCGCAAGGTTGCGGAAGCCGAAGGCAAGTACATTCGCCAGACTGGCGGCTCGGGCAACTATGGACATTGCAAACTTCGCATCGAGCCTAACGAGCCGGGCAAGGGCTACGAGTTCATCAACGAGATCAAGGGTGGTTCGGTGCCCAGGGAGTACGTCAAGCCGATCGATCAGGGCGTGCAGGGAGCGCTGGAACTGGGCATCCTGGCAGGCTATCCGATCGTGGACGTGAAGGTGATTCTGTTCGACGGCAGCTACCACGAAGTCGATTCGAACGAAATGGCCTTCAAGTTCGCAGGCTCGATCGCATTCAAGGAAGCCGCGCGCAAGGCCTCGCCTGTGCTGCTGGAGCCGGTGATGGCGGTGGAAGTCACGGTTCCCGAGGAGCACATGGGGACGATTATCGGCGACATCAATTCCCGCCGCGGCCGGATTGAAGGCATGGAGCATGCAGCGGGTTCGCAGGTCATCAAGGCGATTGTTCCGCTGAAGGAAATGTTCGGTTACGTGAACGATATTCGTTCGTCGACGCAGGGTCGCGCGTCGTACTCGATGCAGTTCGCGCGTTACGAAGAGGCGCCGCGCATGATTGCCGATGAAATCATCGGGCGGGCGCAGGGTAAGTAAGGTTTTGGGGCTGGAGCCGGATGGCCGGCGCCCCGGGTTGCAACAAGTAGTACGAGCCACGAAAGGGATTTGAATTTTATGGCGAAGGAAAAGTTTGATCGTTCAAAGCCGCACGTGAACGTGGGCACGATCGGGCACATCGATCACGGCAAGACGACGTTGACGGCGGCAATCACCAAGGTATTGCAGAAGCACAACCCGAAGAATACGTTCCGTTCGTTTGATTCGATCGACAACGCGCCGGAAGAGCGGGAGCGTGGTATTACGATCGCAACCGCGCACGTGGAGTACGAGACCAAGAACCGTCACTATGCGCACGTGGACTGCCCCGGTCACGCCGATTACATCAAGAACATGATCACCGGCGCGGCGCAGATGGACGGGGCCATTCTCGTCGTCGCGGCGACCGACGGACCGATGCCGCAGACCAAGGAACACGTATTGCTGGCCCGCCAGGTGGGCGTGCCTTCGATGGTGGTGTTCCTGAACAAGTGCGACGCGGTCGAAGACACGGAACTGATCGACCTGGTGGAGATGGAAGTTCGCGAACTGTTGTCGAAGTACCAGTTCCCGGGCGACGATGCGCCGGTGATCCGGGGCTCGGCCCTGGGCGCTCTGAACGGGGAAGCGCAGTGGGAAGCGAAGATCGACGAGCTGATGGACGCGGTCGACTAGCTATGTTCCGCAGCCTGACCGGGCGGTGGATCTGCCGTTCCTGATGCCGATCGAAGACATCTTCTCGATCTCGGGCCGTGGCACGGTGGTGACGGGCCGCATCGAGCGGGGCAAGGTGAAGGTGGGCGAGGAGTCGGAGATTGTGGGCTTCCGCGAAACCAGAAAGACGGTGGTCACGGGCGTGGAAATGTTCAAGAAGCAGCTGGACGAGGGCATGGCGGGAGACAACGCCGGGCTGCTGCTGCGCGGCATTCCCAAGGAAGACGTGGAGCGGGGGATGGTTCTGGCCAAGCCGGGATCGATTACGCCGCACACCAACTTCAAGGGCTCGGTGTACGTGTTGTCGAAGGAAGAGGGCGGCCGTCATACGCCGTTCTTCAAGGGCTATCGTCCGCAGTTCTACTTCCGCACGACGGACGTGACGGGAGTGGCGGAGCTGCCCGAGGGCACGGAGATGGTGATGCCGGGCGACAACGTGGAGTTGGCGGTCGAGCTGATCACGCCGGTGGCATCTGGAAAAGGGCTTGCGGTTCGCGATTCGCGAAGGCGGACGCACCGTGGGCGCGGGTACGGTTTCAGAAATTACGAAGTAGACTCTGGCCGCGTCAGGCGGACCGCCCTTCGGGCGCAATGCACTGGCTGGCAAGTGGTATGGGTTCGGGAACGGAGATCAGCAAGAACGCTAACGCTGATTTCTGAACCCACTGAGAGGAACGAATGGTAGGACAAAGGATTCGCATACGGTTGAAGGCATACGACTATCGCGTGCTGGATACCTCGACCGGCGAGATTGTGGAAACGGCGAAGCGCACCGGAGCTACGGTGGCCGGACCGATTCCGTTGCCGACGATCAAGAACAAGTACTGCGTGTTGCGTTCGCCGCACGTGGACAAGAAATCGCGCGAGGCATTTGAGATCCGCACGCACAAGCGGCTGATCGATATCCTCGAGCCGACACAGCAGACCGTGGATGCGCTGATGAAGCTCGATCTGCCTGCCGGTGTCGATGTCGAGATCAAGGCGTTTGAGAAATAGGCACCTGCGGTGCGGCAGACGCGCTCTTGCGAGCGCAAAAGCCAAAGCGCAAACGCAGTAACCAAAGTTGAAAGCCCGAGAAGGGCCCGGCAGTGCGATGAGTTCAACATCGCATGATGAGGCGAGGAAGATATGGCAGTCACAGGGATTCTGGGAAAAAAGATCGGCATGACGCAGGTCTTCGATGAGAAGGGCGACGTGCACCCGATTACGGTGTTGCAGGCGGGCCCTTGCGTGATTACGCAGTTGAAGACGCTGGCCAAGGACGGCTATGACGCCGCGCAAATCGGGCTGGTGGAGTTCATCAAGACGAAGAACGTGACCAAGCCCCAGGCGGGACACTTCGCGAAGACCGAAGCGCCGCCGGTGAAGGTGATCAAGGAAGTTCCGATTGTCGCCGCTGCAGAAGGCGAAGAGAACACCAAGGCAGGGGATCGCGTGCTGGTGGACATCTTCACCGATGCGAAGTTTGTGGATGTGATCGGCACTTCGAAGGGCCGCGGTTTCGCGGGCGTGGTAAGGCGTCACGGATTCGGCGGCGGACCCAAATCGCACGGACACATGTTCCAGGTGCAGGGCTCGATTGGCGCTTCCAGCTTTCCGTCGCGTGTGTTCCCAGGGCAGCGCATGCCTGGCCATATGGGCGCGGAGCAGGTGACGGTTCGCAATCTGCGCATTCGTGGAATCGATCTCGAAGAGAACCTGTTGATGGTGGAAGGTGCAGTACCGGGTTCCCGGGAAGGCTATGTGCTGATCTCGAAGGCGAAGACTCCGCCGCGCGAGCGTCGTGGATTTGCCGGATCCGGTACAGTCGATCCGTTGAAGGCTTCCAAGAAGGCCGGCGGCAAGCGCAAGTAAGCACTTTCAGTGCGGGTGATCGCGCCTTGCGGCGCATGAGTTTCAGAGCCGGAGAACAGACCGGCGGAAGAAGAAGAAGATGGCAAACGTTGATGTTGTGAATTTGAACGGTGAGAAGGTGGGCTCGCTCGCGCTGGCGGATTCGGTATTCGGCCAGGTGAACGAGGCTCTCTTGTGGGAAGCGGTGAAGCACTATCGCGCTTCGCTGCGCCAGGGTACGCACAAGACCAAGAGCCGCACCGAAGTCGCCGGTTCCGGCAAGAAGCTCTGGAAGCAGAAGGGCACGGGCCGCGCTCGTATCGGTTCGGTGCGCTCTCCTCTGTGGCGCCACGGCTACACGGTCCATGGACCTCAGCCGCGCAGTTATGACTATGCCTTTCCCCGCAAGAAGCTGCTGGGCGCGCTGCGTTCGGCGCTCGCTTCAAAGCTGGCCGATGGAAAGCTGACCGTTGTCGACACGCTGGAGATCAAGGAAGGCAAGACCAAGCTCTATCGCGCCGCGCTGGACAAGCTGGACGTGACGCGCACGGCCCTGCTGGTGGAGAACGGCAAGACGCTCACCCAGGCCCTGGTGCTTGGCGCGCGGAACCTGAAAGGCGTGGAACTGGTGTTGAACAACGAGGTGCATCCTTACGATCTGCTGCGCTACGAGCGGGCTATTTTCTCAAAGGCCGCGATCGAGCAGCTTTCTGAGGCCCTCGAAAAATCCGTGTCAAAGCGCAAGCTTGCACAGACGGAGGCCGCGTAAATGCCGACTCTCCATACAGTGATTCGCCGCCCGCTGATTACGGAAAAAGGGCTGAGTGTTAAGGAAACCGAGGGCACGCTGGTGTTTGATGTCGCCCCCGATGCTACGAAAACAGAAGTGAAGCAGGCTGTCGAGGCACTCTTCAAGGTGAAGGTGTCTGCAGTTCGAACCGCCAATGTGGTAGGCAAGGAACGCCGCCGCGGCAAGTTCGCAGGCTTCCGTCCGGACTGGAAGAAAGCCTATGTCCGGCTCAAGGCCGGCGAAAAACTGCCTGAGTACGTGAGCAATCTGTAGGCAGATGGGCCGCAGGAAGCGGCTGTTCAAGCAGGACTATCGGAGCCCGAGAGAAACAGGCGGGAGCCGGAGAAACGGGGAGAGCGGCACCTGAATTTTGGGCGTCGACACTCCAGGACAAAAGACGATGGCAATCAAGACATATAGACCAATAACGCCGACGCTGCGCTTCAAGACCTCGCTGGTCAACGACGACCTGACGACGAATAAGCCGCACAAACCGCTACTTGCGGTTAAGCAGCGTACGGGCGGACGCCGCAACACGGGCGATCTGACCATCCGCCATCACGGTGGTGGTCACAAGCAGAAGCTTCGGTTGATCGACTTCAAGCGCGACAAGTACGGAGTTCCGGGACGTGTGGCGACTATCGAGTACGATCCGAACCGTTCGGCCCGCATTGCGCTGGTGCACTACGCGGATGGCGAGAAGCGCTACATCCTGCAGCCCGTCGGCCTGAAGGTTGGCGCGACGGTGACCTCCGGTCCCGATGCGGACATTTTGGTGGGGAACGCATTGCCGCTGAAGAATATTCCTTCGGGAACGACGGTGCATGCCATCGAACTGAGGCCGGGCAAGGGCGCGCAGATGGCGCGTTCCGCAGGTACGCAAGCACAGCTGGTTGCAAAAGAGGGCGAATACGCACTGCTGAAGCTGCCTTCCGGAGAGACTCGGAAGGTGCTTGTCGACTGCCTCGCGACGATCGGCCAGGTAGGTAATACGGATCACGAGAACGTTGCCATCGGCAAGGCGGGACGCAATCGCTGGAAGGGCATTCGCCCGACCAACCGCGGCGTCACGATGAATCCTGTGGACCACCCGCACGGCGGCGGCGAAGGTAAGACTTCCGGCGGCCGTCATCCGGTAACCCCGTGGGGCCAGCCGACACGCGGATACAAGACACGCAACAACAAGCGGACCGACGCCTTCATCGTCAGCCGCCGCGCGAAGTAAAAGATTTCAGGCAATAGCCGAGCAGTTAGCTTGAGGAAGAAAAAGCTAGAAGCTAAAGGCTAGGAGCTAGGAGCTAAGTTTTATGGCACGTTCGACAAAAAAAGGCCCGTTTGTGGATGCACACCTCACCGTCAAGATCGAGGTGCTCAACCAGGCCAACGACAAGAAGGTTGTGAAGACCTGGTCGCGGCGTTCGACGATTTTTCCTGAGTTCGTGGGCCACACCATCGCCGTTCACAACGGCAAGAAGTTCGTTCCGGTTTATGTAACCGAGAACATGGTGGGACACAAGCTGGGCGAGTTTGCTCCGACGCGCACGTTCAAGGGGCACACCGGTGGCAGCGCGAAAGCGGAAGCCGGAGCCAAGCCGCGGTAAGAAAAGCAGCTTTTAGCTCTCAGCTTCTAGCTTTCAGCTAGATATTCGGAGCGAAAGCTTGTTGGAAACGGGACAAGCTAGAAGCTAATAGCTAGAAGCTAGTAGCTGATTTTTGAGGACAGACCAATGGCAGTCGAGACAAAGGAATACCGGGCCGAGGCCAAGTTTCAGCGCGTGTCGCCGCAAAAGGCGCGCCTGGTACTCGAATTGATCAAGGGCCGGGGAGTTCAGGAGGCGCTGGAGACGGCGGCCTTCACCAAGAAGCGTATCGCCCCGGTGATTCACAAACTGCTGGTTTCGGCGGTGGACAACGCCAAGTACGTGGCCGGCGAGCAGGGTGTTGACCTTGATGTGGACAATCTCTTTGTGAAGCAGGCCCTGGCCAATGACGGGCCGCGGATGAAGCGCATTCGTCCCGCTCCGATGGGCCGAGCCTATCGCTATCAGCGCAGACTCACGCACATCATTTTGTCGGTGGCGGAGCGCGATGGTGGCCAGCACCTGGTGACGAAGGTCGGGGAGCCGGAGAAGGCTGCAAAGCCGACGGCCAAGAAGACAGCGGCAAAGAAAACTGCGGCGAAGAAGTCAGTTGCGGCGAAGAAGCCGGCTGCGGCAACCAAGAAAAAGGCCAGTAAAAAGGCCTAGAAGTTTTTGAGGAAAATAGCATGGGACAGAAAGTCCATCCTTATGGATTCCGGCTCGGAGTAAACAAGCCATGGCGTTCGCGCTGGTTCTCAGAGCGCGACTACGACAAGCTTCTGGTCGAAGACGTCAAGCTCAAGGCTGAGCTTCGCGACAAGCTGAAGGCCGCGGGCGTGAGCTCGGTGGAAATCGAGCGTCCGGGCAACAAGCTACGCTTCCTGATTCGCACGGCACGGCCAGGTATTGTGATTGGCCGCAAGGGCGCGGAGATCGAGAAGCTCAAGACCGAGCTCGGCAAGCGCACCAGCCGCGAAGTGTTCATCGACATCATTGAGGTGAACAAGCCAGAGCTGGATGCGCAACTGGTCTCGGAGAATATCGCTCTACAGCTGGAGAAGCGCGTCAGCTTCCGCCGGGCAATGCGAAAGAGCGTGGATTCGGCGCTTCGTTTCGGTTGCAAGGGAATCAAGGTGCGCGTCTCGGGCCGTTTGAACGGCAACGAAATCGCGCGCTCGGAGTGGTATCTGCAGGGACGTCTGCCGCTGCACACGCTGCGCGCGGATATCGACTACGGATTTACCGAGGCGCATACCACCTATGGCGTGATCGGCGTCAAGACGTGGATCTATCGCGGCGATATTTACGAGCAGAAGCGCCGCCAGGCTCCGCCGGTTGGGACGTCAGTGTTTTAAAGGCAGCTTTCAGCCCTCAGCTTTCAGCTATCAGCCAAAGCCGAGGGAGAATAAGCCGCCAGGGAAATAAGAGCTGAGAGCTAATAGCTGAAAGCTAAGAGCTGATTTCGAGGGTTTCGTTATGTTGATGCCAAAGAAGGTGAAGTATCGCAAACAGCAGAAGGGCAAGCGGCGCGGCAAGGCATGGCGCGGTTCGACTCTGTCGTTTGGCGAGTACGGTTTGAAGGTCATGGAGTGTGGCTATATCACCGACCGGCAGATCGAAGCCAGCCGTATCGCCATGACCCGCTTCATCAAGCGCGGCGGCAAGATCTGGCTGCGGCTGTTTCCGGACAAGCCGATTACCAAGAAGCCGGCCGAAGTCCGTATGGGTTCGGGTAAGGGCGCTCTGGATCATTGGGTAGCGGTGGTGCGGCCGGGCAAGATCCTCTTTGAGATGGAGGGTGTGGCCCCGGATGTCGCGCAAGAGGCTATGCGTCTCGCGTCAAACAAGCTGCCGTTGAAGACCAAGTTCGTGATGCGGCCAGGTGCAGAAAAAGTTGTGGCGGCGGCCAAGTAGGCTCAGCCAGTAAGGACGCGCAGTCCGATCCGGATGGATGGGGCGAGCGCCGGAGAGAAACGATGGAACTCGCAAAGATTCGCAGTTTGAGCGATGACGAGCTGCAGCACCAGGAGACGACGGCTTCCGAGCAGTTGTTCCGGCTTCGCTTTCAGGTCTCGATGGGGCAGAACGACGGAGTGAAAAAGCTTCGCGAACTGCGCAAGGAGATCGCACAGATCAAGACGGTTGCCCGCGAGCGCGAACTGGGCATCCGCGGCGCAACGCATGATGTCGCTCCGGCGAGCGCAAAGACCAGCGCAAAGAAAGCTACCAAGGCGAGCGCAAAGAAGGGAGCCGGTAAATGACGGCGGCAACAGAGAAGGCACAGGCGCCGGCAGCTTCGCGGCGTAATGAAAAGGTTGGCAACGTGGTCTCGACCAAGATGCAGAAGACCATTGTTGTCGAAGTCGAGATGCGCAAGCCGCATACCAAGTACAAGAAGATCATGCGCACCACCAAGAAGTTCTATGCGCACGATGAGCAGAGCTCGGCGCGTATGGGCGATGTGGTTCGGATTCGGGAGACAAGACCGCTGAGCAAGTTGAAGCGCTGGTCGCTCGAAGAGATTGTGCGGCGCTCATCGTTGAGCCAGATTGATGACACGGCTGTAGCGGCCGCTGCTGAAGCTGCCAAGTAGGCGGCTGAGGAAGAAGGAGAAGAACCCATGGCTGTGCAAATGAGAACCATGCTCGCGGTGGCCGACAACTCCGGCGCGCGCAAGCTGCAAGTGATTCTGCCGCTGGGCGGCGGATTGGGCAAGAAGGCCGGTCTTGGCGACATTGTGACCGCCGCGGTGAAGGAAGCTTCACCCGATGGCACCGTGAAGAAGGGCAAGGTTGTGAAGGCGGTTATTGTCCGCACGCGCAAAGAGCATCGCAGGCGCGACGGAACGTATATCCGCTTTGACGAGAACGCAGCCGTCGTGATCGACGATGCGCATGAGCCCGTTGGAACGCGCGTTTTCGGGCCGGTTGCCCGCGAACTGCGTGAGAAGAAGTTCTTGAAGATTGTTTCGCTGGCGCCGGAAGTTGTGTAAGGGCAGCTTTTAGCTCCGAGCTTCTAGCTTCTAGCTACGATGTGCAGGAGTGGAATGAAGTCGGCTCTCATCAAGGTTGTCGGGATTGGGAAAGACAAAGCAAGGAGCTAGCAGCGAGAAGCTAGTAGCTGGAGAAAATGATGCCGAGTTTGAATATTCGTCGCAACGATGTGGTCAAGGTTCTTACGGGCTCGGATCGCAACAAGACAGGTCGCGTTCTGCGTGTTTTTCCTGACAAGGGCACAGTGCTCGTGGAGCACGTGAGGGTCGTGAAGAAGACGGTCTCGACCAAACAGGGAAAGCGGACCAAGGGCGGAATCGCGGAGCAGGAGTCGCCGATCAATGTCTCGAATGTGGCGCTGGTTTGCCCCAATTGCGACACGGCGAGTGTGGGATACAAGAAGGAAGGCACGAGCAAGGTGCGTATCTGCAAGACGTGCGGGCAGGAACTGTCCACCAAGAAGTAAACAACGGGATCCAAAGCCGGACCTGACGAATACTTCAGGACGGCCAACCCCTTCCGCAACGGTAAACGGATCGCTGGGGTGATCCACTCCGAAGACCGGAAGAAAGAGAGCAAAGGAATATGGCAGCAAGGCTGAAAGCGAAGTACGAGCAGGAGATCAAGCAGGCTCTGAAAAAGGAGCTGGGCATCGAGAATGAGATGGCGGTGCCAAAGCTTGAGAAGATCGTGATCAACATGGGCCTGGGCGAGGCCACGCAGAACACGAAGCTGCTGGACCCGCTGGTTGCAGATCTGACGCAGATCGCCGGACAGAAGCCGGTAACCACGAAGGCGAAGAAGTCGATTGCGGCCTTCAAGGTGCGCGAAGGCATGTCGATTGGCGCGATGGTTACGCTGCGGTCCGACAAGGCTTATGAGTTTCTTGATCGTTTGATTTCGACGGCACTGCCGCGCGTGAGAGATTTTCGCGGTGTTTCGACAAAGAGTTTTGACGGGCGTGGCAACTATACGCTCGGCCTGCGCGACCAGCTGATCTTCCCGGAGATTGATTATGCCAAGGTGGAAAAGCTGAAGGGCATGAACATCACGATCGTGACAACCGCGAAGGACGATAACCAGGCGAGGGCGCTGTTGAAGCACTTTGGGATGCCGTTCAGGCAAGGCGCGTAGAGACAGCTTCTAGCTGCTAGCTTCTAGCCTCTAGTTTTTTTGAGGCAGGCGAGCATCAGAAGCAAAACAAGTTTGGGTTTGTTTCGAGAGCAGTAGATTACGAAGGAACAGGCCAGGAGCTAGTAGCTGAAAGCTAGTAGCTGGGGTTGAAGAGGATTATGGCAACCACTGCAAAAAGAGTGAAGGACGCGCGGAAGCCGAAGTTCAGCTGCCGCAAGCACAATCGGTGCCAGCTCTGCGGGCGGCCGCGCGGGTTTCTGCGCAAGTTTGGCGTTTGCCGCTTGTGTTTCCGGGCTTTGGCGCTCAAGGGAGAAATTCCCGGCGTCGTCAAGTCGAGTTGGTAAGAAAAGCAGCTGTTAGCTTTTAGCCATTAGCTCTTAGCTTTTCGTGCAAGGTTGAAAAGCTTCGATCGAATTGAATGGGCTGAAGGCTGAGAGCTGATAGCTAAGAGCTGTTTTAGACATTTCCGCTGGTTCTTCCTGTCGAAGTGGGACCGGGAGCGAACGGGGAATGAAGGAGAAGGAATGAGTCTGACCGACCCAGTAGCAGATTTTCTGGCGCGTATCCGGAACGCAATCCGGGCTCGCCATCAGAAGCTGGATGTGCCGGCTTCAAAGCTGAAGACCGAGATTGCCCGCATTCTCAAGGAAGAGGGATATATCTCGAACTACAAGACGCAAGAAGAAGAAGGCAAGCTGATTCTCCGCGTGTACCTGAAGTACGGCGGGACCGAAGCGGCCATCCGCGATTTGGCGCGCATCTCGCGTCCCGGATGCCGAGTGTACATCGGCCGCGATGAGATCAAGCGCGTGCAGGGTGGCCTTGGCATCTCGATCATGACGACCCCAAAGGGCGTGATGACCGGTCGTCAGGCGCGTCGCGAGGGTGTAGGCGGCGAGCTTCTCTGCGAAGTCTGGTGAGGGCTGCGTTCAGCCGTCAGCTTTCAGCTTTTCGTGCTGAGTTGATGGGTGTGGTGGAAGTGAGATTGAGCTAGAAGCTGAGAGCTTAAAAGCTCATAGCTGCTGGACAGAGTCCGGCAAGGGCTGCAGTGGAACCGGGGGTTTTCCTCCGGGGACTCGCAAGCTGAAGAAGGATTAGTCGATGTCGCGTATTGGAAAGAAAGTAATTCCGCTTCCCGCGGGTGTGAAGTACAAGGTTGAGGGCAACACTGTTCTGGTCGAAGGGCCCAAGGGCAAGGTATCGGCTTTGATTGCCGATGGCATCTCGCTCGAGACCAAGGACGGCGCCTTGCACGTGAACCGCGAAAGCGACAAGTTCGCCGCGGTACATGGACTGACACGCGCCCTGGTGTTCAATGCGGTGCACGGCGTTACCGCGGGCTGGAAAAAGGAACTGGATATCGTTGGCATCGGCTATCGCGCCGAGCTGAAGGGCAAGGGCACAGTGGTGTTTACACTGGGCTACTCGCACCCGATTGAAGTTCCGCTGCCCACGGGCATTGAAGTTGCGATCGATCCGAAGCAGACGCACTTGACCGTTTCCGGCATTGACCGGCAGAAGGTGGGGCAGGTGGCTGCGGACATGCGTTCGCTGCGCAAGCCCGATCCTTATAAGAACAAGGGTGTGCGCTATTCGGACGAGAAGCTGAAGAAGAAGGCCGGCAAGACGGGCGCAAAGTAAGCTAGCTGATTTTTAACCCGAACGGGGCCGCAGGGCGGTTCCGCTGATAGGAAAAGAGAGAGCAATGATCAAGAGAAACGAGATTCGCCAGCGCATTCATTCGCGCATCCGCCGTAAGCTTTCGGGGACTGAGACGCGGCCTCGGCTGAATGTTTACCGCTCGCTGAACCACATTTACGCGCAGGTGATCGACGATCAAAAGGGCGAGACGATTGTGGCGACTTCCACGCTGGCGTTGAAGCTGAAGACGGGCGGGAATGTGGCGGCAGCCAAAGAGATCGGCAAGTCCATCGCGGAGAAGGCTGTGGAGAAGGGCATCAAGAAGGTGGTCTTCGATCGCGGAGGCTTCCTATATCACGGCCGCATCAAGGCGCTGGCCGATGCAGCGCGCGAAGCCGGTCTGGAGTTCTAAGCGCTCCGCGCCTTTGTGTTTTGGTTGAGAGTATTGAAACGTTTTCCAGGGTGTTGCGTGAGCCGCCCGGAAGGACAGACGAGAGAGCAATGACGATCTTGAAGAAGAAACTCGATGCCAACCAGTACAACCTGAAGGATCAGGTGGTTTCAATCAACCGCGTGACCAAGGTTGTAAAGGGTGGCAAGAATATGTCGTTTGCCGCGCTGGTGGTGGTAGGCGACGCCGCTTCGGGCGTGGTGGGATACGGTTCAGGCAAGGCCAAGGAAGTTCCCCAGGCAATTCGCAAGGGAATTGAATCGGCCAAGAAGAACCTGTTCCGCATCAACCTGACCGATACCACAATCCCACACCAGGTGCTGGGCCGTTACGGTTCGGGACAGGTGCTGCTGAAGCCGGCTCCGGAAGGAACTGGCGTGATTGCCGGCGGCGCAGTGCGTGCGGTGATGACTTCGGCCGGAGTGCAAAACGTGTTGACCAAGAGCCTGGGAACCGCCAATCCGCACAATGTAATCAAGGCCACGTTCGACGCACTGGTGCAGTTGCGCGACAAGGCTGATGTTGCGAGCGCGCGCGGAAAACAGGTTGAGGAGCTTTAATCATGGCCGAGACCAAGAAGATTCGCATTCAGTACTACCGCTCAAAGAACTCAACGCCCTATAAGCATAAGGCGGTGGTGAAGGGGCTCGGCTTCACGCGTCTCAATCAGATCGTTGAGCGCGTGGATACAGAATCCATCCGCGGCATGGTGAAGACCGTTCCGCATCTGGTGAGAATTCTGGAAGGCTAGCCTCAAGCTTCTCCCTGCATACCGATTCAAAGGTATGTTCAGCGGGATGAGCTCGAAGCTAGTGGCTGGAAGCCAGAAGCTGCACTACAACGCGAGTCGGCGGGTATCAAGCCCGGCCGGCGTTACAGCGAGGAAAATCATGGCAAAGAATTTATCGAATCTGCGCGCGCCGAAGAATGCAAATACGTCGCGCAAGCGTGTGGGCCGGGGTATGGGATCCGGCATGGGTAAGACCTCAACCCGCGGCCACAAGGGCCAGGGATCGCGTTCCGGCTTCAGCCTGATGCGCGGCTTTGAAGGCGGCCAGATGCCGCTGCATCGCCGTCTGCCCAAGCGCGGCTTCACCAACATCTTCCGGACCGAATACACGGTCGTGAACCTTGACCGCATCGCGGGACTTGAGGTGAAGGAGATCGGTCTCGACGACTACAAAAAGTTGGGCCTGTCCTCGAGCAAGAAGGCACTGATCAAAGTGTTGGGATCAGGGGAGTTGACCTCTGCAATCACCATTCACGCGCACAAGTTTTCGAAGTCGGCGATCGAGAAGATCGAGAAGGCCGGCGGCAAGGCTGTTGTCGCAGGTACTCCCGTTACAGCTTAAGTTGCTGTGTCCGGGAACACCGCACTTGGCGACTTCGCGGTTGCACAATCAGCAACTGAGGTAGCTTGCGAAGCGTCGAAGCGGGATAAAGCGACGGCAATGCCGTTTGCACCTACAATGGAATGGCAAGAGTCGAGCGGCGGTAAACGCCTGAAGCGGATAACCAAACATGCTTGAGAAGTTTCTTAATATCTTCCGAATCCCCGATCTGCGCAAGCGCGTGCTTTTCACCCTTGGCATCCTGGCTGTCTACCGTCTTGGCGCGTTTATCCCCACGCCTGGCGTGAACGCTCATCAACTGGAACTAATGTTCAACCAGCAGAGCGGGTCGGCGCTGGGCTTGATGGATCTGTTTGGCGGGGGCAACCTGCGCCGCATGACGATCTTCGCGCTCGGCATCATGCCCTATATCACCGCGTCGATCATCTTTCAGTTGCTGACGGTGGTTTATGAGCCGCTGGCGCGCATTCAGAAGGAAGGCGAGCTTGGCCGGCGCAAGATTACCCAGTGGACCCGTTACATGACGGTGGTCCTGGGTGCTCTGCAATCGATCGGAATCGCGGCCATTTTGACCAAGCAGGGATTGGTGACGAATCCCGGCATCGGATTTGATCTGATGACGGTGCTCACGCTGACCACCGGCACAGCCTTCATCATGTGGCTTGGCGAGCAGATTACGGATCGCGGCATCGGCAATGGGATGAGCCTGCTGATCTTTGCCGGCATTATTGCCGGATTGCCTCGTGGCATTGGCGAATTGATTCAGAAGGTTCAAACGAGCGCATGGGGATCGTTCACCATCTTCGCGGTTTTGCTTATCGCGGTGGGCATGGTGGCGGTGGTCGCGTTCATTGTCTTTGTGGAGCGGTCGGAGCGGCGAATCCCGATTCAGAGCGCGCGGCGTATTGTGGGCCGGCGGATGATGGGGGGCCAATCGAGCCACTTGCCGCTGAAGGTGAACTCGGGCGGTGTCATGCCCGTGATCTTTGCCAGCTCAATTTTGTCGGCACCGCTGATGTTGAGTCAGTTCGAAGTGGTGCAGAACAGCCGTTTTCTGCAGCCCATCATCCAGGCTCTGGCGCCCGGTTATCCGTGGTATGAAGCGCTGTACATGCTGGGCATCATCTTCTTTGCTTATTTCTATGTTTCGATCGTGATGAAGCCGGACGATATTGCCGACAACTTCCGCAAATCGGGCTCGTTTATCCCCGGAATCCGGCCCGGCAAGCGCACTTCTGACTTCATCAACGACATTCTCACTCGAATTACCCTGGTGGGGGCGCTGTACCTGATCATTATTTCCCTGGTGCCTACCTTCCTGATTTCGGGTATTCGCTTTGACAAGATATGGCTGATTGGCAGGCTCTTTGAGGGTCTTCCCAATTGGGCAACACATGGTTTGGGGGTCAATTTCTACTTTGGCGGCACTTCGCTGCTGATCGTAGTGGGTGTCGCTATGGACACTGTCAACCAGATCGAATCGCAGCTGATCATGCGCCATTATGACGGCTTTTCCCCGCGTTCCGGTCGTATACGCGGAAGGAAAACCTGGTAATGTCTTCGTCTGTAACTTCTGAAAGTGCAGTAGAAAGTGACCATGGGGCGGCAAGCATGATCGTCCCCGGACCGATTCTTTTGTTAGGCGCACCAGGCGTGGGGAAGGGTACCCAGGCCAAAGAGCTTGTAAAGCTTTGGGGGATTCCCCAGATCTCTACCGGCGATCTTTTGCGCGCCAATGTGGCGCAAGGTACGGCGCTTGGCAAGGCGGCCAAAGAAATCATGCTTCGGGGGGAACTTGTTCCCGATTCCCTGGTGAACGAGATGGTTGCGGTGCGGCTTCAAGAGGCCGATACGGTCAACGGATACATTCTGGATGGTTTTCCGCGGACTCTGGCGCAGGCTCACTGGCTGGATGGGCGTTTAGCGGCCCAGACAGAAGGGCTTCCGGTGGTTGCTGTCAGTATCCAAGTGGACTATAATCAGTTATTGCGCCGCATTACGGGGCGCAGGAACTGCCCAGTCGACCAGCGTATCTACAACATCTATACAAACCCGCCCCAACGGGCTGGTTTTTGCGATGGGGAAGGCGCCCCGCTGGTTCAGCGAGCCGACGACACGGAGAAGGTCTTTGCGGAGCGCATGCGCGCTTATGCGGCACAGACTGCGCCCGTAGTCGAGCATTACCGGGAGCTTGGGCGGTTTGCCGAGGTGCCTGGGGACGGGCCCATAGCCGGGATAGCGGCTCGTATTGTTGCTGCCGTCGAGCAGCTGCGCAAGGAGCGCGGCTGACGGGCGGGTTTTCGTGTGTGGTCTGGTAGAGATTGGATTGGTGGAGTGGCGGTCGTACTGAAGTCATCCCAGGAGATCGAGAAGATGCGCCGCGCGGGCAAGGTGGTTCGCGAGGTGCTGGAGTTGGTGCGCAGTCATGTGAAGCCGGGCGCGACGACTCTCGATCTTGAAAGGGTGGCTGAGGCGCGGATCGCGGAATTGGGCGCGAAGCCTGCGTTCAAGGGGTATCACGGTTTTCCCTGCGTTCTGTGCACTTCGGTGAACAGTGAGGTCGTGCACGGTATTCCGTCGCCGAAACGGGTCCTGAAAGAAGGGGACATTGTTTCGGTGGACTGCGGTGCGGTGGTGGATGGTTTTTTTGGAGATGCAGCAATCACGGTTCCCGTGGGCGAAAAGATTGCTCCGGATACAGCGCGGCTGCTTCGAGTAACGGAAGCGTCGCTGCATGCGGCGATTGATGTTGTAAAGCCGGGAGCAACGCTGGGCGATGTTGGGGCGGCTGTGCAGGGCGTGGTTGAAGCAGAAGGTTTTTCGATCGTGCGTGATTTCGTAGGGCATGGTATTGGCGCCCATATGCACGAAGATCCGCAGGTGCCAAATTTTGGCGAAGCGGGTCACGGAATGAAGTTGCGCGCGGGCATGGTGATTGCGATCGAGCCCATGGTCAACGCGGGAAAGCCTGAAGTCAGGGTATTGCGGGACGGCTGGACGGCAGTGACCGACGATGGAAGTATGAGTGCTCACTTTGAGCACACGGTGGCAGTTACGGCCACCGGGGCGAAGGTTTTGACTGAGTAGATACTCAGTTTAACAAGCCGGTAGCGCGATTGGCGGCCGGCAGAAGTGGATACAGTTTGTCGAAGGAAGACGCGATTGAGGTCATGGCAACGGTCACCGAGACGTTGCCCAACGCTATGTTCAAGGTGAAGCTCGAGAACAACCACGAGGTCCTGACCCATGTCTCGGGCCGGATGCGCAAGAACTTCATCCGCATCCTGCCGGGCGATCGCGTGGCGGTGGAGCTTAGCCCGTATGATCTGAATCGCGGGCGAATTGTCTACCGATACAAATAGGGTTTTTTGCAGCCGCGCATGGAACCGATGCGCAGAGAAGGGCAGTAACCAATGAAGGTCCGTGCATCCGTAAAGAAGATTTGCGTGAAGTGCAAGGTCATCAACCGCCGCGGGGTGGTTCGGGTGATCTGCGAGAACGCAAAACACAAGCAGCGTCAGGGCTAGTCGAGCCTGGCAAACGCGGGAACTCAGATGCCGATCGGCAGGGGCTAGTTAGCTTGAGTCAAGGCTTGCGATGAACCCCCCGAGGAACCGCAACAACCCGTGCGAACCGGTTAAGGCCGGAGGCACCAAAAACGAAGCGGCAAAGGAATCAGAATGGCACGTATTGCTGGCGTCGATCTGCCCCGCAACAAGCAGGCTCGGATCGCGCTCACGTACATTTTTGGCATCGGCAACCCTCGCGCGCTCAAGATTCTGGGGAAGGCGAATGTTGACGCCTTCAAGAAGGTTCAGGATCTGGGTGAAGAAGAGGTAAACCGTATCCGCCAGGTGATTGAGGACGAGGGAGACGTCGAGGGCGATCTGCGCAAAGACGTCCAGATGCACATCAAGCGCCTCATCGATATTCAGAGCTACCGCGGAAACCGTCACAGGCGGTCTCTGCCGGTGCGCGGACAGCGCACCCACACCAACGCGCGTACCCGCAAGGGTCCACGTAAGGGCACTGTGGCCAGCAAGAAGAAAGCGACGGCGAAGACCTAATGGCGAAACCAGAAAAGGCCGCAGCCGGCAAAGCTGGCAAGAACAAGAAATTCAAGAAGCGCGAACGCAAGAATGTGCCATTTGGTATCTGCCACATTCAGGCTTCGTTCAACAACACGATCGTGACGATTACCGACCAGGTGGGCAACACGCTGAGCTGGAAGAGTTCAGGTTCGCTCGGCTTCCGCGGTTCGCGCAAGGGCACGCCCTTCGCGGCGCAGCAGGCCGCATCGAACGCCGCCAGCATGGCTCGCGATCACGGTTTGCGTGCAGTGGATGTGCGCGTCGCCGGTCCGGGTTCGGGCCGCGAGTCAGCCATCCGTGCACTCGCTGCAGCGGGCATCGAAGTGCGATCGATCCGCGACGTTACGCCGGTTCCACACAACGGCTGCCGTCCGCCGAAGCGTCGCAGAGTTTAAGAAGCAGCCACTGGCTTCCAGCCTCTAGCTACAAGCTCCATCTCGTCAGGATTTTCTCCGTGGCGTTTGGTGGAGCAGGAACAAGCTAGGAGCTGGCAGCCAGGAGCTAAAAGATAATTTGGGCCGGGAGGAAGTGTCCTCCGGACACGTAAACCGGCCGTCATCCGAAGTCAGGAGAAGAAATGGCTCGTTATACCGGGGCAGTCTGCCGCCTTTGCCGTCGCGAAGGCACCAAGCTCTTTTTGAAGGGCACCAAGTGTTTATCTGACCGTTGCCCGATTGAGAAGCGCAACTTTCCGCCGGGAATGCATGGCAAGGATCGCAAGGCCAAGATTGTGGGCTATGGCCTGCAGCTGCACGAGAAGCAGAAGGCCAAGCGTATGTACTTCACTCTCGAAGGCCAGTTCCGCGAGTACTACGAAAAGGCCAACCGCGCCACCGGTGTTACCGGCGAACTGCTCATTCAGCAGTTGGAACGCCGTCTGGACAACGTGGCTTATCGGCTTGGTTTTGCCATCTCACGCCGCCAGGCACGGCAGGTTGTTCGTCACGGGCATGTTTCCGTGAACGGACGCAAGGTCAACATTCCATCGTTCCAGGTAAATGTGGGCGATGAGATCTCGATCCGCGAAGCTGCGAAGAAGCTGATCATTGTGGAGCAGGGCGCGCAGAACGCCGCTCAGAACCCGGTTCCAGCGTGGCTCGAGGCAAATTTTGAAAATTACTCTGGCCGTGTTCTTTCGCTGCCGAAGCGCAAGGATGTAAACCTGCCGATCAACGAGCAGTTGATCGTCGAACTGTACTCGAAGTAACAGCTATTAGCTGCTGGCTACTAGCTTCCAGCTTTTTCGTGCGCGAGCCCAGATTGAGGGTTTCAGCACGGCAAAGCGAGAGGCTAGGAGCTGGAAGCTCGAAGCTGCAATTCAAACAGAAGGAGAACTTGCGCGGCCGCCGCAAAATGCATCGCGACGTACCTGCCGCGCGGGAAACGAGACAACGATATGCTTTGGAGAGGATTTCAAAAGCCGAAGCGCCTGGCAGTAGATGCCGAGACGCTCAGCGACACATTTGGCAAGTTCAGCGCACAACCCTTTGAGCGCGGATTTGGCACAACCATTGGCAACGCACTTCGCCGCACCCTGTTGAGCTCGATCGAGGGTGCCGCTGTTACAGCGGTTCGCGTAGAGGGCGTGCTCCACGAGTTCCAATCGATCGCAGGCGTGGTTGAAGACGCCACCGACATCATCCTGAATCTCAAACAGGTCCCATTCAAGCTCGCGGGCGACGGTCCCAAGGCGCTTTATCTGCGCGCAGACCAGCCGGGCGTCATTACGTCCGGGATGATCGAAGCTGACGGCGACGTGGAGATTCTGGATAAGAATGTTTACATTGCCACCGTCTCTGAAGGCGGCAGGCTCGAGATGGAAATGCGCCTGAAGCGTGGCCGCGGCTACATCTCCGCCGACAAGAATTTTGATGCCGATCTGGGTCTTGGCTTTATCCCCGTGGACTCGGTTCATTCGCCCGTGCGGCGTGTGAACTACGTGGTGGAAGCGGCTCGACTCGGCCAGATCACGGACTACGACAAGCTCACGCTCGAAGTGTGGACCAACGGAGCTGTACTGCCCGCCGATGCTGTCGGCCTGGCAGCCAAGCTGCTCAAGGACCACATGAACATCTTCATCAACTTCGAAGAAGAAATCGAAGCTGAGTCGCGGAGCGAAGAAGGCCGCGTTCTGCTGCGGAACGACAACCTGAACCGCTCGGTTGAAGAGCTGGAATTGTCGGTTCGCAGCTACAACTGCCTGAAGAACGCCAACATTCAGACCATCGGCGAACTGGTGCAGAAGACCGAAGCCGAGATGCTCAAGACCAAGAACTTCGGCCGCAAGAGCCTGAACGAGATCAAGGAAATTCTCGCGCAGATGGGCCTTTCGCTAGGCATGAAGATCGACGAGAATGGCAATGCCGTTCCCGGACCCACCAGCATTCCACCCGCCACCGCATTGGCTGCGAACTACGGCCACTTCGATGACGAGGATGAGCCTCTGGATTCGGTCGACCTCCAGTTGCCAACCGAGACCGAGAACTTTTAAAGACAGCTACTAGCTTCTAGCCGCTAGCCTCGAGCTTGATCGCGCCACCGGCCGACAAACAAGTAGAGCTAGCAGCTAGGAGCTAAAAGCTAGGAGCTAGATATGCGCCATCGCAATGCAGGATTCAAACTCGGACGCAACACCAGCCATCGCCGCGCATTGCTGCGCAACCTGGTCACGTCCGTCATCGTGGAAGACCGTGTGGAGACTACCGTGGCCAAGGCGAAAGCGGTGCGTCCTCATGTGGAGAAGATGATTACGCTGGGCAAGAAGGGCGACGTGCACTCGCGGCGCCAGGCGCTCAGCTTTCTCATGACCGACGCGGCCGTCGAGCGCCTTTTTGATACCGTGGCTCCTCGCTACGGCGATCGTCAGGGCGGCTACCTGCGGATCGTTCGCACGGGTTTCCAGAAGGGCGACGGGGCCGAGAAGGCCTTCATCGAACTGCTGGGTGCGGAGAAGCAACTTGACGCCAAGCGGCAGAAGCGCGACGAAGTGAAAGCCAAGAAGCGCGCTGAACTCGAGAAGCAGTTGGAAGAGAGCAAGAAGGAAGAAGACAAGGGCGAAGAAGCCGCGTAGGCGTCTTCGTTGTAGTTCACCTTTTTTCCCGGATCTGGCGGGCGCATCCAATCGCGGAATGCGCCCGTCTTGTTTTCGCTTTGATCTCGCAGCCGTTCCCACTGTGACAAGATCTCCCTATGCAGATCAAGAGAGTAGTTTCGCGCATCCTGTGTACCTGGATGCTCGTCGCCGCGAGTAATGCATCTATTCCCGCCGCTCGGGCCCAGGCTCCTGCGAGACATCAGACAGAAAACGTCGTCCTCGTCATGGTCGACGGTATGCGCTGGCAGGAAATATTTCACGGCGCCGATCCCAAACTCCTTAAAACGCTCGGTTCCGATATGCCAGGCGACGCGAAGAAACGCGCTGATCTTGCTCGCCAGAGATACGCGCGCGCCACAGAGGCTGAGCGGCGGAAAGCGCTGATGCCTTTTATATGGAGCGTAATCTCGAGCCAGGGACAGCTCTTCGGCAACCGGGATCTGGGCTCGGACTCCCACGTCATCAATGGCTTCAACTTCTCTTATCCAGGCTATTCCGAGACACTGACGGGTGTCGCTGATCCACGCGTTGACTCGAATGACGATGTACCGAATCCCAACGCCACAGTGTTCGAGTGGCTCAACGAAAAGCCGGAGTTCGCTGGCAAGGTAGCTGCCTTCGGCGCCTGGGAAGTCTTCAACGGCATCTTCCGGAGCCAGAAATGCGGCTTTGTGGTTAATGCCGGGTATGATCCTTTGACTGCGATTCCGGCAACCCCGAGGTTGGACCTACTGAACACGTTGAAGCGGGAGACGGTGCGCATCTGGGCAGACGAGCCGTTCGATCCAGTGCCGTTCCATACGGCGATGGAGTATGTCGAGGCCAAAAAGCCACGCGTGCTGTTTGTGGGCCTCGGCGAGACCGACGACTGGGCTCATGCGGGCTCGTATGCTGAGTATTTGAATGCCGCGCACCTCGCAGATGACTATCTACGGCAGATCTGGGAACTGGTGCAGTCCATGCCGGAGTACCGCGGCAAAACCACGCTGATTGTGCTGCCGGACCACGGTCGCGGCATGGGCGTGAAATGGACCGATCACGGCCAGAAGGTGCCCGAGTCGATGCAGACCTGGATGGCGTTTTTGGGACCAGATACACCGCCGCTCGGCGAGCGCAAACAAGCGCAGCCGGTTACCGAAAGCCAGATTGCTGCCACCTTGGCAGCGCTGCTCGGCGAAGACTATCGCGCCGCGTTTCCGAAGGCCGGAGTGCCGATCCAAGATGTCATCGGAAAGTAGAACGGGCGTAACGCGCCCGCTCAGGCTCTGTGCGTCGAACAAAGCGCAGCTTTCGACTTCTCGCTTGCTGATCAACGGTGACGACAAGCGCATTGCTTCATCTGGGTGATGCGCCTTTCTTTTTTCTGCGAGAATTTCTTCGCCACCCTGAACCTTTTCCGTCCTCCGCCCGAAGTACAGATCGGAGACCGCACTTGCTCGACGAACGGGAACTCTGGAAGAAGATCTCGGCAGGCGACGCCCAGGCCTTTAACGGCTGGTATCGCGAGACCGCTCCGCGGCTGCGCAGCTTCCTTTGCCACCTGCTCGGCAATCTGCAAGCGGCCGAGGACGTCATGCAGGATACCTATACCCACATTTGGCGCCGACCACAGGGCTTCGACGCTGACCGTGGCACCCTGCGCGCATGGCTCTACGGCATCGCTCGCAAGCAGGCCGCGGAGTGGTGGAGGAGCCAGAAACCAACCGACCCGCTGGAGATTGAGAATGCCTCTCCCGGTCGCGCAGAATCGTCTTCCGTCATGGCCGATCTTCTCCGCCACTTACCGATAGAACAGCGTAGCCTGCTCTGGTTACGCGAGGTTGAAGGCCAATCGTACGTCGAACTCGCAGCCATTCTCGACATTCCTATTGGCACCGTTCGTTCGCGCTTGTTCGCCGCGCGCGAAGCCCTGCGCACCGTCTGGCACAGCGCGCCGCAAGGAGTTCCCCATGATCTGCACTGAAGCTGCGGAGTTTGTCTCCGCTCTCTGCGACGGCGAAATTATCCCGCCAAGCGCAGCCGAACATATCGGCGACTGCCGAGAGTGTCAGACTCGGCTGCGCGAATACCTTGACCTCGGCGTCGAACTTCGCCGCACGGCCAGCCTCGAACAGTCAGCGTTGATCCCGGCACGTACATGGACACGCCCACAAAACCCACTCACCGCATTCCTCCAGAAAGGATGGGGAACCATGCGCATTCCACGTCTCGCCTTTGCCGCGATGATCGCCGGTATCGCCGCTCTCGTCTGCACTCTGGCCGTCGTCAAGGTGGGTGCGGATTCCAATGGAACAGTTGTCCTGCTGAACACAAGAGGGCCAGACGGTCCTCTTATGGACTGCCCGTTGTCAACGCTGGACAAGAACCAGGCCACCTGCGACTGGTACGGAAAGATCGGGTCGCAGAAGCTCGCGTATAGGGTGAGGCTGCTTTCTCGCGATCGGGGGAGGATCTTGCTCGCGATTCGCACGCGCACCTACACCCAGGGAGAGAATCTTTCCTCCTTCACCTTCGACGCCGATTCTGCCGCGAAGGTGAAGGAAGTCTGGTTCGAACCAGGCGAGAAGCTGAATGTCGATGTGTCCAATGTGGGCGGCCTTACGCTTACGGGCGAGTGGATGGATCACGTGCCGATCCTGATGGGTTTGCACGGAGAGGACATGAGCCCGGGACCGGGTGAACTTCGATTTGCAAGCCCTCTCTTGCTGAAAGACAAGAGAGTCGCGGGCGATCTTGCAGGTGCGGTCAGTGGAATTTTTAGCACGGATGATCCGAATCAGGCCGTGTGGATGTACATCCCGGGACAGGGCAGTTTTCTGGTTTCGCTTCTGCCGATGAAGGACGGAGTTGCAGCGGATGTTTTTCTCAGCCGCATCTTTTTCCAGGAGGGCGGTCACTCGTGGGAATTTGTGACTGGCGCGCCGGTTTCTCGCGCCAATCGAATCTGGGTTCTGCATCAGCCGGATTTCAAGCCATCGACCGGCTCGGGCCAGAGTGTCGACACGGTATTCGTCGGCACACAACGGCTGGTGCAGACCGCAACTGGCGAATGGGAACCATCGGACCATCGATAGTCAGGAACGCTTTGGTCCCAGCTTGACGAACTGGGAGATGCGGTTCTCTCAAGCAATGCGATGGTGGCCGACCGCGTCGGGGAGCCAAATGAGATCAAGGCTTAACACCTCGTGTATTGTTAGAGCGAATGAGGAGATTACACAGGCTGAGAGAATGTATTTTTCTCTTTGCCGTAGTGTGTTTTTCGGCGCTCCCTTATCAGTTTGGGCTCGGGTTCTACGCCGATGACTGGAACACGATTTCGGTTCTGGGGCGCACAACGGGCGCTGGGCCGGTCCTAATGTTGAAGGAGTTGCTGGCCTCTGATCCGGATATGAAGGTCCGACCGGTTCAAGCTGTCTCGCTGGTAATCGGATTTGAGGCATTCGGTAGTCACGCTATCCTCTTTCACCTTGTGAATACGGTGATTGTTGGCCTGATGGTCGTTATCTTCTACATCACCCTGGAAGATTTTCTATGCGAACAAGGTCCGCGCCTGCAGTGGACCGCGTTTTCAGTTGCGTTGGTTTTCGGGTTGTTGCCCCATTACTCCACTGACAAGTTATGGGTCTCGTCACAGCAGGCGTCACTGAGTATGGCGTTTGCGTTGTTGGGGATCTTCGCCGCGCGGAGATGGACGAAAACGGACTCGCGCATGCACGTAGGCTGGTTGTCAGTGGCAATTGCTTCTCTGATCTTGAGCACGCTGGCGTACGAGGTGGCGGGGGGCCTGATAGTGACGGGACTGGCGTGGATCGGTTGGACGCGATATCGAGAGTCATCGTCATCTGTAAAGCCTGGCAAGTGGATGGGTAGAATGATTCCGCTGCTGGCGGTGCTGCTGGCCGTGGGGGTAGTTAAAGCCAGAATGCAGACTCGCGTGATCTACCATCACCACCTGATGCATGTGCTCGGCAACCTGGGGCAGATGATTCGGCACGCGATCATGCAAGCGTTGCAATTCAACCTGTGGGCCTATGGTCTGCGCATGCCTGTACTGCTTGGGCGGCTGTATCAGCTGGGAGCGTTGAGCGCAACAGCGTTATGGGTGGCTGCGATGATTGCGATTTTTGTGGCTGCGTACTTGTGGAGGTACATGGAACCTGACCAAATGCCACACATGCGCGAATGGCTTCGTCTGGCGGGCGTCGGATTCTTTCTATTCTTCCTGGGCTTTGTGTTCTTCTTCAACAATACCGATTACGATTTCTCGTCGGCAGGGATTGCGAACCGGGTGGCGATCGCGTCGGCGCTTGGCACTGGATGTATTGCTGTAGCCGTGGTCGGACTGGTGACTGGAATCCTGCCGCGACGGGAGTTGCGCAACGCTGCTTTTAGCGTTGCTATCGGAATTGTGTGCGGTGCAAATTGTCTGGCGATGAGCGGGATTGCATGGCATTGGCATCAGGCCGCTATGCGACAGCGAGAGGTGCTCGATTCCATGCGGCAGGATTTGTCGCCTCTACCGCATAGCAGCGTGCTTCTACAGGACGGATACTGCCGGTATGTGGGACCTGCGGTGGTTTTCGACGGAGACTGGGATTCAACGGGAGCACTGCGTGTGTTGACGGGAGACCATTCGCTGTTGAGCGACGTCGTGTCCCCTGATCTTCGATTCGAGCGGTACGCCGTGATCACTCCTCTGCCGGAGGAAGATGAACGGAACTATCCGTACAGCAATCACCTCTTTGTCTACAACGTGAAATACAGAGTACTGAGGGCTTTACCGGACAAGAGCGCGGCCGATGCTTATTTACGGGCGTTCAATCCAAGCGGAGATGGCGGCTGTCCTTTTGGCAAGGAAGGCTACGGCACGAAGGCGTTCTGAACTTTGCGATCTCGATATTGTTTGCCATGAAGTTTGCACACTGAATTTCAATTCCGATAGCAATGTATCCATCTGGGATTAGAATGATGGCCATGCGAATCGTTCCGATGATTCACGTCCCCGATGTGAGTGCCACTGCGGATTGGTATGCATCGATCGGTTTCAACATTCGGGGAATTGCCCGCGAAGATGGCGACGGCAGCGAGGTCGTTTGGGCGACGCTAACACTCGGCGAGAGCGAGATCATGCTGAACTCAGGCGGAAAGGCGAGCGATGCGTGGCGTCGCGACTTTGATCTCTATATAAATGTTGAGAATGTTGACGACGTACGCAACCGGCTCAACGGACGTGTCGACTTCGTTGAAGATTTGCATGACACGTTTTACGGCATGCGGGAGTTTATTATCCGCGACTGCAATCGATTCTGGATCACGTTTGGGCAGCCGCTGAAGAATTGACTGTTCGAGTCGAGAGCTTCAGCTTGTCAGCTCCGCGATTTTCTTGCTCAAGCTCTGTGCGTTGAATGGGGCTCGGGCCTTGTTATCGTCGTCGAAATACACGAAGACGTCGCGCGAGGAGCGTTTCGGGCCAGGCTCGGGATGGATTCTTGTACCGTCGGTCACTTCTTCGCCGCGCGACCACGCGATGACCCTTCGAGCCCAGGTGTCGATCCCATCGGAGGTGTATCCCTCCGGGTAAAGCTTTTCGCTTCCATGCAGGCGGCAGTAGATTATGTCCGCAGTAATGTCCATCATGACGGGCCATTTCACCGAGTCTGCCACGACAAGTGCGACCCCGTATTTTCGCAAGAGCGCAATGTACTCTGGCGTGGCGAAGCTTTTATGCCGGCATTCCATCGCGTGGCGTAGTGGCAAATCTTCTTCCACCTCCAGCCAGGACCGGCCTGCCATCCATTCATCTCGTTGCTTCGCATAGGCTGCAGCCTGCTTCTGAGAATGGGGCAACAACTTGAGGAACTGCTCGATGCGCTCGGCATTGAACGAGGTCTGCGGAGGAAGTTGCCAAAGGATGGGCCCCAGCTTCTTCCCGAGACAAAGCATTCCCTGTGCGAAAAAGTTTGCCAGCGCTCCCTCGACATTCTCCAACTTGCGGACATGCGTAATGAACTGCGAGCCCTTGATGGCGAAGACAAAATCGTCTGGCGTGTCCTTGCTCCAGGCTTGAAAACTCTGCGGCTTTTGCGTTGAGTAGAAGGTGCCGTTCAACTCTATAGAGTTGAGTTGCCGCGAGGCGAATTCCAGCTCGCGGCGCTGCGGCAGATCGCCGGGATAGAAGCCGCCGCGCCAGCCATCGAAGCGCCAACCGGAAATGCCGACTCGAATTTGCCCTTGTTCACTCATGCTGTCAGGCTCCGCCGTCCTGAGCTTTCTGCATTACGCCCACGGTGCACCCGATTCTATCTGAACTTTCTGCTGTGGCGTCGATTTGCGCCACTCGGTTATGGAGGGACTCGGCATCGAAGGGCGAGAATCCGTCCAGCGCGGCTCATGCAAAGATTTGACGCACAAAATCAATCGTAGAATGCCTCGAAGGATGTCAATCTTTGCTGGACTGCGGAAGTGCCTTGTTCAAGCCGCGCGAGCAAGTCGCTTAGGCCGGAAAATCCGCATAAAAACATACACCAGCAACTGAAGGGTCAAAGCACCGCAGCAGTCGAGCAGTACATCCATGGGAATTCCCGTCCGATTGGGTAGGAAGGATTGGTGAAACTCATCGCTGCTTGCAACAAGGGCCGTACCGAGAAAAGCGAGCGTCGCGTCGAGCAGAAAACCGGATCGCGGCAAGGTCATCCACCAGGCGCGCAGCCAAAGCAGACCGATCATTCCGTAGCCGAAGAAGTGTCCGCACTTGCGTATGAAGTGGTGAATCGTGTTCCAACTCGCATTGTCCACTACGCCGAAGAGGTGCTCGTAGACCCAGCGCAGGGGACCGCTTGTATTGTCGGACCCAAAGAACATCGTCGATTCCAAGGCGATCACACCGATGCCGAACAGGACTGGAAGCCATGCACGCAGCCAGAACTTGATTGACCGCCGATCAGCCGGAGTCGAGTTCAATCCATCAGCCTTTCTGTAATCGATAACAGTCTTTTCCGTGGTCAGCTGAGAGCCTTTCCCGCTGGCAATTCCATCATTTCTGGCGAAGGAATATTCAAATGGCGATTAATCTTTACTCGACGTGGTAGTTCGGAGCCTCGCGCGTGATGATGACGTCGTGGACGTGGCTCTCGCGGAGACCTGCGCCGGAGATGCGCACAAACTGAGCGTTCTGCTGTAACTCGGCGATGGTCGAACAACCGAGGTATCCCATGCCCGAGCGCAGGCCACCGACTAGCTGAAAGACCATGGACTCGAGCGGTCCGCGGTAGGGAACGCGCCCCTCGATTCCTTCGGGAACAAACTTGGCGAGGCGGTTCTGGCTGGACCGTTCCCGCTGGACGACGCCTTCCGTGCCCAACTCCGAGCTGGCGAGATCTTCTGTGCTTTGGAAATAACGTTCGCCCGATCCCTGGCTCATTGCAGTGAGCGAACCCATGCCGCGATAGCTCTTGAAACTGCGCCCCTGATAGAGAATGGTTTCGCCCGGGCTTTCATCCACACCGGCAAAGAGCGAGCCAATCATGACGGAACTTGCTCCGGCGGCGATGGCTTTGGTGACTTCACCGGAATACTTGATGCCGCCGTCGGCGATGACTGGAACGCCGTGCTCCCGGGCAGCGCGCGACGCCTCGGCGATGGCCGTGATCTGCGGCATTCCCGCGCCGGTGACCATGCGGGTGGTGCATATGGAGCCGGGGCCGATGCCGACCTTGATGGCGTCTGCACCGGCTTCGATGAGAGCCAAAGCCCCTTCATAGGTTGCTACATTTCCGGCGAGCAGACCCACTTCAGGGAATCTCTTTTTTACTTCGCGCACTGCCTCAAGCACTCGGGAGGAGTGTCCGTGCGCCGAGTCGATGGCGAGCACATCTACACGCGCTTTTACGAGTTCCGCGGCGCGCTCAAGAAAGTCTCCGGTAGCGCCGATGGCACCGCCAACGCGCAGGCGTCCTTTTTCGTCCTTGCTGGCGCTGGGGTATTTGAGTTTCTTCTGAATGTCCTTAACAGTGATAAGGCCCTTCAGGTTGTACTGATCGTCGACGACGAGGAGCTTTTCAACACGATGCTCGTGCAGGATCAGTTCGGCCTCTTCGAGCGTGGTGCCCACGGGAACCGTGATGAGGTCCTTCTTGGTCATTACGTCGCCGATGGGCACGTCGGTTCGAGTTTCAAAGCGCAGGTCGCGGTTGGTGAGAATGCCGACTAGCCGCTGGCCCTGGGTGACTGGCACGCCGGAGATTTTGTAGCGCCGCATCACCTCGAGGGCATCGCCGATCATCTGGTCGGGGCCGATGGTGACCGGGTCGACGATCATGCCACTCTCAGAGCGCTTGACCTTATCGATCTCGCCGGCTTGGGAACTGATGTTGAGATTGCGATGCACGATGCCGATTCCGCCCTGCTGAGCCATGGCGATGGCCATGCGCGATTCGGTCACCGTGTCCATTGCCGATGAAAGCAGCGGCGTGTTTAAGGTGATGTCGCGCGTGAGCTGGGTCTGCGTGCTGACCTGCGCGGGTACCACATCGCTGTAGGCGGGCACCAGCAGCACATCGTCGAAGGTCAAGGCTTCAGGGAGGTTATTGGCTAACATAAGGATCCGATGCGCCCGGCGGGCCAAAGACTCATCTCACAGGAACGGCGAGCGCTTGTGTCTATTGTAGCGGAGGGGGTATGGTCCCGATTCCTCCGAATCTGATGGGTCGATCAACCGTCTTGGCAGAGGCGATCTCCGGACTAGATGCGGCTGGTCAATGTACCGAGAAGTCCAGGGAGCCATCAGGCCGCAGGTGCAGCTTTTTTAGCTGCCTTCAGAAGAACACGCAAAGCCTCATTCACCGCATCCGCGTCTGGAAATGCAGCGGCCACGTCGGGTGCGAGGGTTACCATCACAACATCCCGCTTAAAACGTCTCGCATACTTGCCCCGAACGCCGCCGCGCATGTCGTACTCGGGACGCATCGTGTCTTTGAACTTCCTGGATTCAGTCATTTTCATAGACGTCTCGTTCATTCGGTGTCGGAAGCCTGGCGCTAATGATGCGAATCTCATCCGGGTCATCTGTATGGGCGACCAGGATAAGCCGATGTTTGAATGATAGCCCAAGAGTCAGATACCTGCTCTCCTGACCAGAGTGATCGGGGTCCGGTTTGGTAACTGACAGCCGGTCATCGAAAACCGTGGAGGCTTCCTGAAATGACACCTTGTGCTTGCGCAGATTCGACGATGCCTTGCGTGGATTCCATGCAATTCTTGGCGGTGTTCGGTCTTGCACGGCCTTCCCTTACACTCCCACCGGATAAGGCTTTGGGCTGGACTCGTCAGTATTTGCGCCGCCGGTGCGCCAACGCTCGAAGCGGCCTTGCAGTAGGCTCATCAAGCCGGTGTACCAATAGCCGAGTACGAACAGAATCAGAAACGGCGCGGTGAAGTAGTTGTGATTCGAAAAGGTGTAGATGATTGCCAAAAGAAAATAGAAGCCGATGAAGAGCTCAATCCAGGGCGCGAGCACGAGGCGCTTGCGATATTTCGCTGCCTGGGACTTCTCTCCCTTTTGCGCGACACGGTACTTGGGGGTGCGGACGAATGCGCTTTTTATGCCGAGCAGGGCTTCCATCACCGCCTTGGTATTGGTGACTGTGAGACCGATTCCGAGGGCCATGAGGAAGGGCAGATAAAGGAAAGTCTTCATCCACGTCTTGGGGTAGAGTTCGCGCTGGCTGGCCACGTAGAAGACTGCAATCGATGCGGACGAAGCTGTGAACAGCGGCACATCGATAATCAGCATCTGAAACCAGCCCTGGTAGAAGCGGCAGATCATGGCTGGAATCAGCAGGGCTGACATGACGATCATGAGCGGATAGCTCAGGTTGGCCGTGAGGTGGTATACGGCTTCGATCTTGATGCGTCGCGGCACATCGGACCGGAAGATGCGGGGCAGCATCTTGATGGAGGTCTGGATGAGTCCCTTGGCCCAGCGTGCCTGCTGCGTCTTGAACGCGGTCATCTCGATGGGCAGTTCGGAAGGGCATTCGACTTCGGGGAGGTACTTGAAGCGCCAACCGGCCATCTGCGAGCGATAACTCAGGTCGGTATCTTCGGTTAGGGTGTCGTGCTGCCAGCCTCCGCCGTCGGAGATGGCCTCACGGCGCCACATGCCGGCGGTTCCATTGAAGTTGAAGAAGTCGCCGGAGCGATTGCGGGCGCCATGTTCGAGGACAAAGTGGCCGTCGAGCAGAATGGCTTCAATGCGAGTCAGCAGGCTGTAGTCGCGGTTCAGGTGAGTCCAGCGCGTCTGAACCATGCCGACATCCGGTTCGGCGAAGTGGTGAACGACCTTCATGAGCCAGTCGGTAGGCGGCACGAAATCGGCATCAAAGATCGCAATGAATTGTCCCGAGGCGACATTGAGGCCTGCGTCCAGCGCTCCGGCTTTGAATCCGTGCCGGTTGGTGCGGTGGATGTAGACGATGGGATGGCCTAAAGCTGCATACCTCGCCACGATTCCGGAAGCTACTTCCTGCGTCTCGTCGGTTGAGTCGTCGAGAACCTGAATCTCAAGCTTGTCCTGGGGGTATTCAATGGCGCAAACCGCTTCAATGAGACGGTCGATCACGAATTGCTCGTTAAAGATGGGCAACTGGATCGTGACGCGTGGCAGCTCCTCGAAGTGATTGAGAGGATTTGGGTTGTAGTTTTTGCGGTGCTTGAAATAGAGATAGCAGAGCGTATAGCGATGAATGCCATACATGGCAAGCACGAACATGACGGCGAAATAGGGAATGAGCAGGGCCAGATCGAAGTTGTTCCAGTGGTACAGACCCCGGAAGGTCTGGTCGGCGTACTGCATTTTGAGGTAATGGCGAAAGCCGGTCTGGGGCGCGAACGCCAGGTATGCGGGGGCACTTAAAGGCAGCCCGCTGAGCAGGCTGGAGGAGACTTTAAGGCTGGCTGCAAGCGCGGCGGACAGGGTGGTGCCTCCAAGACGGGACTAGGTTCATTGTATTCGAACGGCGCTGATCAAAAGGCGGATCTTCGAAACGACAGGTTGTTCGGATGCGGGTCAGCCTAGAATTGTTTGCAGAGGAAATTTAGCAGCATGAGCGAATTGAACGAGGATTTGCCCAAGCCACAGCCGGAACGCAGAGTCTGGCTCGAGGTCACGCTTGGTGTTATTGCGTTCTTTCTATTTGTTGGGATACCTGTGATCCGGTATCCGCGAGGCACCACAAAGGGAGAAGTGGTTGAGACGAGGATTGGTGTTGTCGGCCCTCGAGACCGCGTGATTGGCGAGCCCGGTGAGTACCAGATTGAAGCGCATGTGCGTTTCGAGTACAGGGGAAAGGCTGAGGATCGCTGGGTGCCCGCGTCGGAGCACTCGACACGTCCTGCATTGGAAGCGAGACTCGCAGATATGCCGAAGACTTGTGAGGTTTACTGGGCTCCGAAGGCCCCCGAGCAACCCAGATGCCGGTTTGAGGCGCAATCGAAGTAGAAATCGCAACTGACTTTCTTCGCGGCTGGTTTGCCGGGTCCAAGGCCGTTGTCGTAATGTTTTCTGACAGTTGGAGAGATCCCATGCCGTCGACCGCCGCATCTCCCTTCGTTGCCGCTAAAGGCGGCAGTTTTCTGGTAGAGAACCGCACCCCTGCCGAGGTTTTCACCCCTGAAGACTTGTCGGAGGAGCAGCGACAGATGGCGGCCACCGTCGCCCAGTTTGCGCGAGATGAAATCTTGCCAGCCGCCGAGGATATTGAGGAAAAGAAGCCGGGCGTACTGGCGGCATTGATGCGGAAAGCTGCCGAACTGGGGTTCGCCTCCGTGGACATTCCCGAAGAGTACGGCGGGTTGGGGATGGATAAGACTACGTCCACCCTGATCACCGATCATTTGTCTGTGCTTGCCAGCTTCTCGACGGCGTTTGGCGCGCACATCGGCATCGCCACGCTTCCACTTGTCTGGTACGGCAGCGAGGAGCAGAAACAGCGCTACCTGCCTAAGCTGGCCAGCGGCGAGTGGCTCGGTGCTTATGGCCTTTCCGAGGCCAGTTCCGGATCGGACGCCATGAACATTCGCACGCGTGCGACGCTTTCCCCGGACGGCACGACGTACACGCTCAACGGCGAGAAGATGTGGATTACCAACTGCGGGATCGCGGGCCTCTTCACAGTTTTCGCAAAGATCGATGGTGAGAAGTTTTCCGCCTTTTTGATCGAGCGCGATACGCCGGGCCTGACCGTCGGTGCCGAGGAGCACAAGCTGGGAATCCGGGGCTCATCTACTTGTCCGCTCGTTCTGCAGGATTGCAAAGTTCCCGCTGCCAACCTGCTCGGCGAACCTGGCAAGGGCCACCACATCGCATTCAACGTGCTCAATGTCGGCAGGTTCAAGCTGGGTGTGGCTTGCGTCGGCGGCGCGCGGCATGCGCTCGCACATACTATCGAATATGCGAAGCAGCGGAAAGCCTTCGGTAAGCCCATCGCTGAGTTTGGTCTCATTCAGCGGAAGATCGCCCAAAGCGCCACGCAACTCTATGCCGCCGAGAGCATGGCCTATCGAACGGTGGGAATGATTGATGCCAGCCTGGAGCAACTGGGCGATCACGCGTCACGGTCATCGAGAGAGATCCAGAAGCGCATCGAAGAGTACGCGGTTGAGTGCTCGATTCTGAAGGTCTACGGGTCGGAGATGCTTACGCTGGTGTCCGACGAGTTGATAGCAACGATGGGCGGGTACGGCTATGTAGAGGAGTATCCAGCAGAGCGCTTCTATCGGGATGCGCGCATTAACCGCATCTTCGAAGGCACCAACGAGATCAATCGCCTGATCATTACGGGCTGGTTGATGAAGCGGGCGTTGAGTGGGGATCTCCCGCTGCTCGCCGCGATCAAGACGTTGATGGACGAGGTCATGCAACCGCCTTCGCTCGACGGGTCTGTTGATACCGGTGAGCCTCTTGCACGCGAGTCAGAGATGCTTGCGGCCTTGAAGAAGATCGCTCTCTTCGCGGCAGGAGTGGCCAGTCAACGCTTTATGGCTGCACTGCAGGAACAGCAGGAAGTGATGGCAGATCTTGCGGATATCATCACCCAGGTATTCGCGCTGGAGTCGTCGTTGCTGAGAGCGCGGAAGCTTGGCAAGTCGGGCAAGCACTCGGCGAAAGTGGCCGCGGACATGACTGGGCTGCTCGCCGATGAGAGCGTTGCCATGGCAGAGCAGGCGGCGAAGCGCGTACTCGCGGCCTGCGGAGAGGGCGACATGCTGCGGACGCAATTGGCGATTCTGCGCCGGCTTGCGCGATTCACGCCTGCCGACTCGGTGGGTTTGAGCCGCGCTGTAGCGCGAGAATGCATTCAGGCGGGGAAGTATCCCCTGTAGGGAGTGGCGCGCAGATAAGAAGTGTGGGCCGTTCAGTCGAGGCCGGTCGTCAGGATGGATACGCTCCCGCGATGTAGCCCTCAAGTGCCTGAATCGTCTGTTGTTGACCGGAGATCACCCATTTCACCAGGTCTCCGATAGAGACCACGCCAACGACCGCATCATTATGAACGACAGGCAGATGGCGGAAATCGTGCTTGGTCATGAGAGCCATGCACTCGTCTACGGTGTGCTTGGGGCTGACCGAGATGACGGGGGTGGTCATGAGCTGCGCGACCTGGGTTTCCTTCGAAAGGAGGCCGACGAGGATGCCTTTTCGTGCGTAGTCTCGTTCCGAGAAAATGCCGACGAGACGACCGCTAGAGCAGACCAGCAGGACGCCAACATTGTACTTCGCCAGCATCTCCAGAGCTTCATAGACCGACTGCTCGGGTGTGATGGAGAGGATGTTAGCGTTGGGTTTGCATCCGAGCAAGACACCAATCGTATCAGCGATCTTCATAGGGACCTCCTCGGCCTCGGTAGCCGATAGACGGTCACTATAGACCATAGATATGACGACAGAACAGACCGAATCCATGGATTATTTTCGGGTGTGGAAATAGAGGATCTGGAACAGGCGCTTTCCACCGTCAAATACTGTGGGCGGAAGGGCCGAATGTACCACCCCTCCGGCCGGATTTAAGATATAGGCAGCAGCCGCGGTTTTTCCCCAATTATGGGGCGATTCCAGCCCTGCTTTGGAAAACGGAGATCCCATGCCTTTGATGAAAACGTCGATGAAGACCTCGAATCCTGCCTTGAGTGACAAGACCTTTCAGGATTTGGCCGGTAGCCAGTACGGTGGCGCGATTGACGCGGCGAATCGAATGACGCTGAACGGCACCGTCCACAAGACGGGAATTTTGACGGTCTGTGCTTTTGCGACCGCTGCATGGACCTGGCATCTCTTCACGCAATCGCGGGACATGGCGGATGTTGCGCCGTTGTTGCTGACGGGAGTTATCGGCGGCTTCATCGTCGCCATGGTGACCATCTTCAAGAAGGAATGGTCACCGGTGACAGCGCCTCTCTATGCGTTGCTCGAAGGCCTTTTCCTGGGAGGCGTGTCGGCGATGCTAGACCTGCGCTACCCTGGCATCGCCGTTCAGGCAATAGGCCTCACCTTTGGCACCCTGCTCGTTCTCTTGATGGCGTATTCCTCGGGACTGATCAAGGTGAACGACAAGATGCGCCTCGGTATCGTCGCAGCGACAGGTGGCATTGCGATCTTCTACCTGGCGCAGATGGTGATGGGCTTCTTCGGCATTCATCTGATCGCGATCAACGGATCGGGTCCCATCGGAATCGGCTTCAGCTTGTTTGTCTGTGCCATTGCCGCCATGAACCTGGTGCTCGACTTCGACTTCATCGAGCGGGGAGTCAACTACGGCGCGCCGAAGTACATGGAGTGGTACGGCGCCTTCGGCATCATGGTTACGCTTGTCTGGCTTTACCTGGAGATACTGCGCCTGCTCTCGAAGCTGCGAAGCCGCAACTAAGCGGAGTCTTACCTGGCCGCCCGCAAGCACTTTGAATATTGCTAGCGGGCGGCTTGTGTGTCAGTAGAGAGTACCTTGCGGGCGCGCGCGACTTCAGGCAGTCCAGGATCAGCGTTTGACCACGCCTTGAGAAAAATCTGATAGGTGTTGCGCGCTCCCGTTGCATCTCCTGAAAGCTCTTTCGAGAGAGCGAGACCATAGAGTCCAAATCCAGAGTTGGGACGTTCGACCAGAGCTGCTTCATAGGCGGCCTGTGCGGCTTTGAAGTCCTTTGCCTGGAGAAAGGCTGCAGCCTCCGTTTCTGCAACGGGCCGAATGTAAAACGGAGGCTCGTGGTATCCGAGTTTTTTTTCGTCCTTTATCGCTTGCGAGTAAAGCTTCTTTGCCTCTCGAGTCTTACCTTGCGCGAGCAGGATTCCCGCACGTAGCTCCAGGGATTGGATCGCCATGCATTTCACGAGGGGACCTGAAAGAGCATCGGGCGAAATCGGAACCATCGGAGGCTCTTTCTTGTTTTCCTTGCCGTCCTTGGCCTTTTCTGATTTGGCATCATCCTTGTGTTTGGCCGCTTGCTCCAGCTTGACTCGTGCGAGATCAGCATCGAGTTGTGCCGATGTACTCTGTGCAACTGCGATGTTGCGAGATTCGAGAGCTTTCATGCCGGTTGCGTATTCCGTGAGCCCAGTTGCAAGGAAGCGGAGATTTGCCGTCTTTTTGGTATCTGAGATTTTTGCCTGATTCAACATCGTGAGCACGGCATCCCAGTCGCCGACGCGAAGCGCGACTGGAAGCCTGTGGCTAATGCGCGACACCTGATCGCGTGCGGACCAGATGTAGAGCGAGGCGGAGAGGTGTCCGCGCGCGGCGGCCAGATGATCTGAAAGGGTGTTCGCGTCGCTGAGCCGGCCTTGCTCCATCATGTTCGCGATGGCGTACATCATGTTGTGTGCGTAGTTCCAGTCATCATCCGGCGCCAACATGTTGTTCATGCATATAGCGCTCGTCGGTGGCCATCGACGCGGCAAACCAATGTTCTGCCACGAGGTAGTTGCCGACGCGGTAATAGATGTGTCCAGGCATGTGGACCATGTGCCCGGAATTGGGCGCAAGACTTGCCAGCAGCGCGGCGCTCGCGATGGCCTGCTCGGGATGATTGCCAGGTTCAACGGAATGAATCCAGTAGTGATTCGCGGCGGAGTCGTTGGGCGTGCCGCGCAGGATCCCTTCGAGCACTGCCATGCCTTCCTGCTGGCCGCGCTTTGGCTCGCCATTGTCGTTGTAGCCGTCCATCAGTGCGAGTGCGAGGTAAAGATGCGCCTGCTGATCGGCTGGTGATTTGCGGACAAGCTCCTGGAGTATCGCGATCTCTTTCTTATTGGCGCTACGCTTCGAATGTTCCTTACTCGATGCGTCGACCTGAGCGGCTTCAATGTAGAGCTTGTCCGTTTCGCTGGCGTGGTCTTCGAGCTTCACGGCCTGTGCGATCGCCCGTTTCCCATAGACGGCACTTTCACTATGGCCCATACCTGCTGCCTGTGCCAGTCCCCACCAGCACATCGCGCAGTTGGGATCGACGCGGATGCTTTGCTCGAAGGCCTTCATGGCCTCGTAATCCCAAAAATCGTGCAGTAGATTGAGTCCCTGATCAAACCAGACCTGCGCTTCAGGAGTTGCCGCGATCGTGATGTGCGCGTTACCGATTCCTGTCATGTGGATCGGAGTGGGAAGCTGCTCAGGCGGCACGAGGGCCTGCATATCGGCCATATCGTGCCCGCTGCCCATGGATTGCTGCGCGCGCGAAAATGTGGACCAGCCTAGAAGGATCGCGAACAGATACAGCGCGATTCGCTTCTTTCGCCGATGACCAGACAGAACGACAGGGGAGACGATGCAGGGGACTTGCATGGAAGGAATATACATCGCAAATCCCCCTCGATCACTCTCTGATTGGCAGACCCAGCCACTCGGCGGTGGCGGAAGAACTATTTCCTGCCTAGATCATAGACGGGCTGGGCTCCGTTTTGAATGAACGTGCACGTCGATTTGCCCTGTTCGCCACAGACTTCGCGTTGCATCTTGACCGTTTCGAGTTGGATGAACTGTTGGGGAGAGAGTCCCATCGCTTCACGGTAGGCATTGTCGGCCTTGGCGCGGCTGGTTTCTGCGAGTGCACGTTGATCTTCGGCAAGCTTCATCTGCTGTTCGGTCTGGATGCGCTGCTCCTGGGTGGCAGTCGCGATTCTCTGCGTCTTGACGGAGTCTGGAGGGTTGGCCTTGCCTACGGTCATTGTCACGAGCTCTATCGGAAGACTCTTTTGCTTCATGAAGATTGAAAGCTGATCGTGAATCTCATTGTCGATATCGTCCAGCGCCGTGGTACTGATCGCGGTCTCGTTCATGCCGCGTTTCCGCACTGCCTGACGCACCATCGTCTTGAAAGGCTCTTCGAGATTGTTGGCGTACCACTCGGGGCCAAAAGTCTTGATCAGGGTGACGGAGTCGGTCACCTTGAGCACCATGATCGCGTGAAAGGTGATGGGAACGCCGTCTTTGGTCATGGTGTCGGGTAGTTCAGTTTCGTACT
Organism: uncultured Acidobacteriaceae bacterium; assembly: GCA_963737915.1. Classification (GTDB taxonomy): domain Bacteria; phylum Acidobacteriota; class Terriglobia; order Terriglobales; family Acidobacteriaceae; genus Telmatobacter. The sequence continues at coordinate 640,847 of CAVTUP010000028.1, forward strand.
TCTGGGGCTGCATGTTGACATCGACGCCATCGGTGCTGATCGCCGCGTAGGTGCGACCGGTCCTTACCGGGTCCGAGTCAACGCCGCCATGCCCAAAGAAGATGGGCTTCTTAATCAGCACGATCTCGTGTCCGGCATTGGGTGCGTACGAATGGCATCCGACAATTCCGATGGCTATGAATGCGATCGCGATGAGAGGTAACCAACGTTTGGAACGTGCGAAGTCCATTGGGCACTCCTTTTCACTATGTCTCGGGAATGCCTCAGCATACTACGTTCGAGACAAAGTGAGAGTCCGGACAGCGTTGAAGAAGATGGAAGGGGTACAGAGCCTGAAAAGAAGGGGCATTCGCATCAAGGCGGTTGCATCCCGATAAATCGTAGCGAGGGTTTCAGCGGCTCGTTCGCGCCGCGTGGGTGTTTAGCCTCAGAAAGTCTTTTCTAGTTTCCCTGTGACTCTTTGTCTGACAGGTTCAGGTACTCGGGATGGTCTTTCTCAATTTTGCTGGTTACCGCACTGCCAAGGTCGCCGGCCAGTTTTGCGCAACCTTCATTGAATTCGTTTTGTACTGCAGGCAATTCAACCTGAAGTTTTGCCGCAAGTGCCGGGCTCATTTCGATTTGTTCGTGAGCGTTGGTCTTTTTCTGGAGATCTATCAGACTTGTAATCTCATCGGGGGTAAAGTGCTTCTCGTAGGCTGAGACCCAGATTTGAATCATTTCATCCGTCTTCATCCCGTCCATCATCTGCTTCGCCCACGCATCCATGAACTTCCGGGAACATAACTCACATACGTCCTTCATCTGCTTGCGTCCCTCGTCAACCATGGACTTCCACAGAGCTGGCACCTGTTGACGAACTCCGCTAAGTTCCGCGAGTTGCAGTACATCTGCATGAAGCCTGGCCGCGGCCTTCGCAGCGTCGGGCTGATTAGAGTCCGCTACGGGAGTGCTTGTCTGGTTTGCAGTTGTATCAGGTGATTGGGCGTGAGAGGAAAGAACGAGCGCGAAGAAAAGTATGGCGAATTTCATGTTGGGGATTATAGGAGCGAATTGGCAGGATGCGATGTGTTCGCGCTCACTCAGAAATGGCAGCGAAGTTAATCAATAAAAGCAGGAAGGCCGCCCGCTAATGCGGACGGCCTTCGATGTTTGAGAACCAAGGTCTAGACGTTCCTCAATCTCCAGCTACGGGCTCGCGTGCTTCCTGAACTGCAGGCTTGGCGGGCGCGATGGAGTCGAGGC